>NZ_JARUXO010000001.1:1007633-1313922 GCF_031451275.1 Caballeronia sp. LZ029 | reverse complement strand
CAGCGCCTTTGATCGAGCATGCCGAAGTGGCCCTTGAAATCGATTTGCCATAGCTCGTTAGGCTCGGCGCGCTCGAAACGGGTCCAGGCGGTGGCCGCCGCCGACGCCTTCTCGCCGATGCATCCATGGCGCTGCAAAATGGCATTGACCGTGCTGTGCGAAGGCACGCCTTGCAGGCCCTGATCCTTCAGGCGTCGGCTGATCTTGTGCGCGCTCCAGGCCGGATGCTGGCTTCGCACCTCGAGCACCCGCGCTTCGAGTTCGTTGCAGGTTCGATTCGGGCTGCTGTGCGGGCGTCTGGAGAGATCGCCCAGCGCCTCGCGGCCCCCGGCCTGATAGCGCTCGACCCACTTGTATCCGGTCTGCCGGCTGATGCCAAAGCGTTGGCACAGCTCGCTGAACGCAATCTCTTGTTGCATGGCCAGGGTCACGAATTCAAGGCGAAGTTGCATGGTGTCCTGCGGGTTCCAAGGCATGGTCGGGTCCAGGCATCGAGATGCCTGAAAGTGTCAACCATGTCCCCGCGGATCTGTCAGCTATGTCCCCGGTCTATACACAGCAGCAAAGAAAGTGACTGCCGCCCCGCACAGGGGCAGCGCCAATAGACCGACACGAAAACGGGATCCGGCAACCTCCCGAGCTTATCGCAAAAAAAACCTACTTCGGCAACGCCCCGTCCACCCCCTCGACATACCAGTTGATCCGCTGCAGTTCCGGATCCGAAAGCGTCTTGCCCGCCGGCACCTTCTCCGCGCCTGACTGATCCTTGATCGGACCACTGAACACATCCCACTTGCCCGCATGCAGCTCGTCGCGCTTCGCGGACACCGCCTGCACCGCCTTCGCGGGAATCACGCCCGTGTTCAGATCTTCGAGATCGACAGCCTTCTGCGGAATGCCGAGCCACACCGGATCGTTCTTCCACTTGCCGTCGAGCACTTGCTGGATCACCGTGTTGTAGTACACGCCCCAGTGCGCGACCACCGAGCCCAGATGCGCGCTCGGGCCGAACTTCTTCATGTTCGAATCCCAGCCGAAAGCGAACACTTTCTTCTCAGCAGCGGTATTGAGCGTCGCATTCGAATCCGTGTTCTGCAGCAGCACGTCGGCGCCCTGCCCGATCAGCGTTTCGGCAGCCTGCTTTTCCTTGCCCGGATCGAACCAGCTATTGATCCAGATGACCTTCGTATGGACCTTCGGGTTCACGGAGCGCGCGCCCATCGTGTACGCGTTGATGTTGCGCACGACTTCCGGAATCGGCACCGACGCGACAAAGCCGAGCGTGTTGGTCTTCGTCACGTAGCCCGCGGCGACGCCCGCCAGATACGCGCCCTGATACATGCGCACGTCATAGGTGCCGAAGTTCTTCGCCTTCTTGAAGCCCGTTGCCGTCAGGAAGATGGTGTCCGGGAAATCCTTCGCGACCTTCAACGCGAAATCCTGATAGCCGAAGCTCGTCGCGAAGATGACCTTGTTGCCCTTGTTCGCGAGATCGCGGAACACGCGCTCCGAGTCCGCCGACTCCGGCACGTTCTCCACGCGCGTGATCTTGATCTTGCTGCCGAACTTCGCTTCGGCTTCCTTGCTGCCCGCATCGTGCGCGAAGGTCCAGCCCGCATCGCCCGGATTGCCGAGATAGACGAACGCGACGCCCGGTGCATCCGCCGCCCGCGCGCTCAGGGCCGCGACGGTGGCGGACAATGCGACCGTCGCGGTGATCGCCTTCAGCCATGGTTTATTCATTGTGATTCTCCTGGTCGATGTTGTGTGAAGCGGTCATGCAGCCCCGCATCAGTTTGGTCGGTCAAAAATGAGAGCGAAACCGCGATGCTGCGCGAGAACAACAGCATCAGCTAGCCGCGAAAAACGGCTTGCCGAGCGATGCGGGCGCGTTGAGCTTGATCGTGTTCGGGTTGCGCGAAATGATCACGAGCACGACGATCGTTGCGATATACGGCAGCATCGCGAGGAACTGCGTCGGTACGGGCACGCCGATCGCCTGCGCGTAGAACTGCAGCGCCATCACCGCGCCGAAGAGCAGCGCGCCGATCAACAGTCGGCCCGGCCGCCAGGTCGCGAACACGACGAGCGCAAGCGCGATCCAGCCGCGGCCTGAAGTCAACTGTTCCTGCCAAACATGTAGATAGACGATCGAGTAATAGCCGCCCGCGATGCCGGCCATCGCGCCGCCGAAGAGCGTCGCGCCATAACGCACGCCGACGACCGGAAAGCCCACCGCATGTGCGACCGCAGGCGATTCGCCGACCGAGCGCAAAACGAGCCCCGCGCGCGTCTTGTAGAGGAACCAGCCGATCACGCCGAACATGATGAACGCGAGATAGCCGAGCGGCGTGAGCGAGAAGATCGCGGGGCCGAGCACGGGAATGTTCGCGAGGCCGGGAAGCGGCATCACGTCGATGCTCGCGCGCACCGCCGCCGACGTATACGGCTTGCCGACATACGCCGAAAAGCCGATGCCGAAGATCGTCAGCGAGAGGCCCGTCGCGACCTGATTGGCGAGCATCGTGATGGTGAGAAAGCCGAACAGCAGCGCCATCGCGAGTCCCGCGAACACGGACGCGACGATGCCGAGCCACGGACTTCCGGTGATCGCGGTGACGGCGTAGCCGGTGACGGCGCCCATCAGCATCATCCCTTCGACGCCGAGATTCAGGACGCCCGATTTTTCCGCGACGAGTTCGCCCGCGCCCGCGTACATCAGCGGAATGGCGGCGATCACGGCGCTCGACGCGAGGTTGCTGGCCTGATTGATGTCCATTTTTATTGCCTCGTCATGCGGCGTGATGCGCAGGCGTCCTGCGCTTGATGCGGTAATTCACGAACAGATCGCAGCCGAGCAGGCAAAAGAGCAGCAAGCCCTGGAACACGCCCGCGAGCGCTTGCGGCAACTGCAGCGAGGTCTGCACGGCTTCGCCGCCGAGATACAGGAGCGCCATCAGCAGGCTCGCGAGCACGATGCCAACCGGATGCAGACGTCCCACGAACACGACGATGATCGCCGTGAAGCCGTAGCCCGGCGACCAGCCCGCCTGAAGCTGGCCGATCGGACCGGCCACTTCGCCCATGCCGGCGAGGCCCGCGAGGCCGCCGGACAAGAGCAGCGATGTCCAGATCGTTTTCTTGTCGGAGAAACCGGCGTAGCGCGCGGCGAGCGGTGCAAGGCCGCCGACGTTCATCCGGAAGCCCGCGAAACTCTTGCGCATGAAGAGCCACACGCACGGAATCGCGATCGCCGTCAGAAACACCGACGCGTTGATGCGCGTGCCCTTGAGCCACGCCCAGTGCCAGTCGCCATAGAGGCGCGGGAACAGCGCATCATCGCCGAACATCGCCGAGATCGGGAAGTTCATGCCTTCCGGGTCGCGCCACGGGCCGCTCACCAGATAGATCAGCAATTGCGCCGCGACGTAGGTAAGCATCAGGCTCGTCAGGATTTCGTTGGTGTTGAAGCGGCTCTTCAGCAGCGCGGGAATCCCCGCCCACACCATGCCGCCGATGACGCCGCCCGCCATCATCAGGGGCAGCGTCCACCAGCCGGACGCATCGCCGACATGGATCGCGATGCCGCCCGCGACGATGCCGCCGAGCAGCATCTGCCCTTCCGCACCGATGTTCCACACGTTCGCGCGATAGCCGACCGCGAGCCCGAGTCCGATCAGGCACAACGGCGACGCTTTCAGCACGAGTTCGGACCAGCCGTTGACGCTCGACAGCGGCTCGATGAAGAACGCGTGCATCGCGCGCAACGGGTCCTGGCCGACGAGACTGAAAATCAGAAAGCCGATGACGAGCGTCGCGACGGCGGCGACCACCGGCACCGCGAGCTGCATGGCGCGCGAGGGCGTCGGGCGCGCTTCGAGTCGATAGGGGAAGATCATCGTGCTTAATGCTTCAAGAGAGAGTCGGGTTCGGCGGCGGGCGCGGACTTGCCTTCGAAAAGACCGGCCATGAAGAGGCCGACTTCCTCCGCGTTGGTTTCGCTCGTCTTGCGCACCGGCGAGAGCTTGCCGCGCGCGATCACGGCGAGCCGGTCGCAGATGTCGAAGAGTTCTTCGAGCTCCTCGGAAATGACGAGGATGGCCACGCCGCGCGCCGACAGATCGAGCAGTTGCTGGCGGATGAAGCCCGCCGCGCCGACATCGACGCCCCAGGTCGGCTGCGCGACCACGAGCACCTCCGGCTCCTGAAGAATCTCGCGTCCGACGATGAACTTCTGCAGGTTGCCGCCCGAGAGGCTCTGCGCGAGCGCATCGCTGCCGCCGCAGCGCACGTCGAACGACTTGATGCAGCGCTCGGCGAACGATTTCACCGTGCCGGATCTGATCCAGCCGCCGCGCACCATGTTTTCGCGATGCGCGGTGAGCAGGCCGTTATCGGCGAGGGACATCGCCGGAACCGCGCCGCGCCCGAGGCGTTCTTCGGGCACGAACGCGAAGCCGCGCCGGCGCCGTCCGCCCGCGGTCAGACGCGCGGCGGGCTTGCCGCAGATCGAGACCGCATCGGGCGCGACGTGCCGGTCGCGGATTTCGCCCGAGAGCGCCGCGAGCAGTTCCGCCTGTCCGTTGCCCGACACGCCCGCGATGCCGAAGATCTCACCCGCGTGCACGGAAAACGAGACGTTCTCCAACGATGTGCCGAACGGATCGGGACTCGCCACCGACAGGTTCTTCACCGCGAGCCGCACCTCGCCCGGATTGTGCTCGCGGCGCGTGTAGTCGGGTAGCGAATGGCCGACCATCAGTTGCGCGAGCGATGCCTGCGTTTCCTTGCGCGGATCGACGTTGCCGGTTACGCGCCCGCCTCGCATCACGGTGGCGTTTTCGCAGAGCGACTGGATTTCGTCGAGCTTGTGGCTGATGTAGAGAATGCTGCAACCTTCGGAGGCGAGGCGTCGCAGGACCTTGAAGAGCTTCTGCACGGCCTGCGGCGTGAGCACGGAGGTTGGCTCGTCCATGATGAGCAGACGCGGATTCTGCAGCAGGCAGCGCACGATTTCCACGCGTTGTCGCTCGCCGACCGTGAGGCTGTGCACGTGCCGCTGCGGATCGACATCGAGGCCGTAGTCCTTCGACACTTCGCGGATGCGTTTGCCGAGCGCCTTCATGTCGAACTTTTCGTCGAGCGCGAGCGCGATGTTCTCGCCGACCGTCAGCGTCTCGAACAGCGAGAAGTGCTGGAACACCATGCCGATGCCGAGCTTGCGCGCGGCGGCCGGGCTGCCGATCTCGACCGTGTCGCCCTGCCAGCGGATTTCGCCTTCATCCGGGCGCACCGCGCCGTAGATGATCTTCATCAGCGTGGATTTGCCCGCGCCGTTCTCGCCGAGCACGGCGTGAATTTCCCCCGGCATGACGACGAGATTCACGCCGTCGTTCGCCTTGACGGACGGATACTGTTTGCTGATACCCGACAACGCCAGGCGCGGTGGCGTCATCGACGTGGAAATGGCGTCGCCCATTGAAATCCAGAAATGCGCCTGGTCACCGAGCAGACCGGGCTGGAAAAGTTACCGCTCACGAGCGCGTGACACGGCGGTGTCGCGCAAACTCATATCGCGGGCAGAATTTACAGAATTCGGAACGCTAAGTCGATAACTCAAAATTATGTGTTGCGTACCGCTAAAGCCAGTGTTTGCGGGTAAGCCACACCTTGACGAAATTTTTACGTCATATTAAAAATGATATGTTGCACCCCCGCATCGATCAGCCAGAACATATAGTGGAGATAACATGAGTCAGCAACGCGAGGCGATCGATACGTATCTGTTACGCGTCTTGCATACCCTCTTGATGGAACGCAGCGTGACGCGTGCGGCCGTCAAGCTCAATCAGTCGCAACCCGCCATCAGCGCCGCTTTGCGCCGGTTGCGCGATATCACCGGCGACCCGTTGCTCGTGCGCGGCAAGTCCGGCATGGTGCCGACCGAGTATGGTCTGCGCCTGCTCGAACCTACGCAGAACGCGCTGCGCGAAATCGAGCGCATCAAGGTCCAGCAGCACAACTTCGATCCTTCGACGTCGGTGCGGTGCTATCGCATCGGCTGTCCCGACTATCTGAACGTGCTGTTCGTGCCGACCGTCGTCGAACGATTCCGGCAGGCTGCGCCCGACGCGACGCTCGAGTTCCATTCGCTCGGCCCCGCGTTCGATTACGAGCTGGCGCTCGAAGACGGCAAGCTCGATATCGTCGTGGGCAACTGGCCCGAGCCGCCCGAACAATTGCATCTTTCCAATCTGTTCGTCGACAAGATCGTGTGTCTCGTCAGCAATCAGCATCCGTTCGCCAAGCGCGGCGGGCTCACGCTCGATCAGTACCTGAACGCGCCGCATCTCGCGCCGACGCCCTATTCCGTCGGGCAGCGCGGTGCGATCGACGTGCATCTGGCGCGGGAGCGTTTGAAGCGTCATGTCGTCGTTACGTTGCCGTACTTCAATCTCGCGCCCTACGTGTTGATCAAGTCGGATCTCGTCTTTACGACGACGCGGCTTTTTGCGGACCATTACGCGCGGTTTCTGCCGCTCGCGGTCGTGCCCGCGCCGCTCGATTTTCCGCCGATGCAGTATTACCAGTTGTGGCATGAGCGGTGTCATTATTCCGATGAGGTTCGCTGGCTGCGAGGGCTCGTGGCCGAGGCGACGCGGTCGTTGATCGATCAGCCTTGAGGTTGCCTTCGTCCTTTCGTTGGTTCGATGGTTCGATGGTTCGTTCGTGAAGCCTGTTTTCGCGTCGGTCTATTTGCTCTGCCCCTCCCCGGGGCGGGGGTCACTTTCTTTGCTGCTGCAAAGAAAGTAACCAAAGAAACAGCTATCCCCAGCCTAAGCACTTCACACCGGCCGCGGCACAGACGATTGGCTGAATGGCCCGGCAGTAGCGAGTGCCCCCGCAAGCAGACAAGGGCTTGGACCGCGCACGGTCTGCCTCATCGCGCCACACACCAAACTGGTTCAGCACCAAATAGCTCCGGCCCGCTTCGCGGCCGATGGGTCAATCGGGTGCGCGCGCTCCCTCTTCGGTTTCCCTCGCATACCCAACGGCAGCGCGTAGCGGGGTGCCGAAGCTATTTGGTGCTGAACCAGCGCCCTAAAGCTTCTAGCGCGTCAGACCGTGCGCGAGCCAAGCCCAATTGGGCCTTCGAGGGCGACACTTAGGCGAGGGCCGCCTGCGGCTGGCAAGCATGGCCAACGTGCGTGTGACCGCGGGCGGTGACGAGCTGCTTTCTTTGGTTACTTTCTTTGCAGCAGCAAAGAAAGTGACCCCCGCCCCGGGGAGGGGCAGTGCCAATAGACCACCACGAAATCAGGCCATCCACAAAAGCCGAAGCAAGCCCCCCCGCCCAAACCAAACCCTCACAAACCCGAAGCCTCAACCAGCCCCCGCGCCAGGCGATTATGGCGCTCCACCACAGCCCCCAAATCGACGGTCATCAAGCGCCCATCCTTCACCACAATCTTCCCATCGATAACACTCGTCGAAACCTGCGACGGCGCGCAGAACACCAGCGCGGCCACAGGATCATGCAACGCGCCCGCAAACGCCGTCTGCGAAAGATCGAACGACACGAAATCCGCCGCCATCCCAGGCGCGAGCGCGCCGATATCATCGCGATTGAGCACTTTCGCTCCACCGAGCGTCGCGATTTCAAGCGCCTCACGCGCCGTCATCGCATCCGGACCAAACCCGACACGCTGCAAAAGCAACGCCTGCCGCACTTCGGCGACCATCTGCGCGCCATCGTTCGACGCCGATCCGTCCACGCCGATACCCACTGGCACACCCGCATCGCGCATCGCGCGGATCGGCGCGATGCCGGACGCCAGCCGCATGTTCGAGCAGGGACAATGCGCGACGCCCGTTCCCGTGCGCGCGAACAATTCGATGCCCGCCCTGTCCAGTTGCACGCAGTGCGCATGCCACACGTCATGCCCGACCCAGCCGAGGTCCTCGGCATATTCCGCGGGCGTCATGCCGAATTTCTCGCGGCTGTACGCGACATCGTTCACGTTCTCGGCCAGATGCGTGTGCAGCGACACGCCGTATTCGCGCGCAAGCAGCGCCGCGTCGCGCATCAATTCGCGGCTCACCGAAAACGGCGAGCAAGGCGCGACGACCACGCGCAGCATCGCGTAGCGGCCTTCGTCGTGATACGTCTCGATCAGGCGCTGCGAGTCCTTCAGGATCGCGTCCTCCTTTTCGACGACCGAATCGGGCGGCAAACCGCCGTCCCTCTGCCCGACGCTCATGCTGCCGCGCGCCGCATGAAAACGCATGCCGATTTCGCGCGCCGCCGCGATGCTGTCATCGAGCCGGCTGCCGTTCGGATAGATATACAAATGGTCGCTCGACGTCGTGCAGCCGGAAAGCAGCAGCTCGGCCATCGCGGTCTTGGTCGAGATGTCGATCATGTCGGGCGTGAGATGCGCCCAGATCTTGTAGAGATTCGTGAGCCAGCCGAAAAGCTCGGCGTTCTGCGCCGCGGGAATCGCCCGCGTCAGGCTCTGATACATGTGATGGTGCGTGTTGACGAGGCCCGGAATCACGAGATGGCCGCGCATGTCGAGCACCTCGTCGGCGGTTTGCGGCAGTTCGCTCGTCGGTCCCGCCTGCACGATCCGGTTGTCTTCGATATACATGCCGCCGTCGCGAATTTCACGGCGCTGCTCGTCCATCGTGACGAGCATGTGGGCGTTTTTGACCAAAAGACTGCGTGGCATCTGCGTTATCTCCAGAGACGTTAAGGGAACCAGTGAAAAGCCCCGGTTACCCAGCGTCGGCCGCCGTCTTCGGGACGCGGCAAATATCCATCGATACTGCGCGCACCGCCACTGTCCGCAATCAAAAAATCGGACGCAATCAGACTGCCGTCATAGTCGTCTTCACGGCGGCGATATATTCCCGATTTTTGGCGCGGGTAGCATCGCCGGAAGAGCCGTCGGGAACGTCGTCGAACCCTTTGCGGCAAGGCTTACGCGCCGCTGTCATGCGTTGGGCATTATCTTTCCTATCGCGGGCGCACAGCGCGTCTCAAATTCCTACAATGCTGTACACGGCGCGCATCTGAAACGCCGACGGGTATGTAGCCACTGACGTGGAGCCTCGATCCGCCGCAGACGCACTGACGTTTCAAGGTGCCGAATTTCGGATCGATGCGCAAAGCCGGATCTCGCACAACTCAAGGAAACTGCGAATGGGCAAGCTCACCACCCACGTCCTCGACACCGCGCACGGCCGCCCGGGCGCAAACATCAAAGTCGAGCTGTTCGCGCTCAACGGCGACGCCCGCCGCGCGATCAAGACCATCCACACCAACGACGACGGCCGCGCCGATGCGCCGCTGCTCGAAGGCGCCGATCTCGAAACCGGCGAATACGAACTGGTGTTCCACGCGGGCGACTATTTCGCCACGATCGGCGTGAAGGTGCCCGAGCCGCGCTTCGTCGATCGCGTCGTGTTGCGCTTCGGCATCGCGGATTCCGGCGCGCACTATCACGTGCCGCTGCTCGTATCGCCGTGGGCGTACAGCACGTATCGCGGCAGCTAAAAACATATATATATCGCGCCCGTCCCCATCAATCTGACGATGTGCGCATAACGAATCGGTAGTGGAGGAGTACATGGAAGGCTTTGTCACCGACTGGCTCAATCTCGTATTGCGCTGTCTGCACGTCATCGTCGCGATCGCATGGATCGGCGAATCGTTCTACTTCGTTGCGCTCGATAACAGTCTGAAACCGCCCACGGACCCGAACGCGCGCCGTCGCGGCGTGTTCGGAGATTTCTGGCACGTCCACGGCGGCGGCTTCTATCACATGCAGAAGTATTCCGTCGCGCCGCAGGACATGCCGGAAAATCTGCACTGGTCGTTCTGGCCGTCGTACACCACGTGGATGTCGGGCTTCGGCCTCTTCTTCGTGCTGTATCTGCTGTCGCCGAGCACTTATCTCATCGACAAGAGCGTGCTCGACATGGGCCCGGTCGTCGCCGTATCGGCCGCGCTCGGCTTCCTGATGGCCGGCTGGATCGTGTACGACACGCTGTGCCGCGTGCTCGGCACCAACGACAAGCTGCTCGGCATCTGCGTCGGCATCTACGTGCTGGTCGCGGCGTTCATCGCGTGCCACGTGTTCGCGGGCCGCGCCGCCTATCTGATCACCGGCGCGATGATCGCGACGATCATGTCGGCGAACGTGTTCTTCGTGATCATTCCGGGCCAGCGCAAGATGGTCGCTGCGATGCTCAAGGGCGAAACGCCGAACGCGATCTACGGCAAGCGCGGCAAGCAGCGCTCCGTGCACAACACGTATTTCACGCTGCCGGTCGTGTTCGCGATGCTGTCGAACCACTATGCGATGACCTACACGCACAAGTTCAACTGGCTGATTCTCGTGCTGATCATGCTGGCGGGCGCGCTCATTCGCCAGTTCTTCGTGATGCGCCATCGCGGCCAGGTGCTGTGGTACATGCCGGTCGCGGGTCTGGTGCTGGTGCTCGGCGCGTTCGCATGGACGATGCCCGCGCCGACCGTGGCGGTCGCACAAGCCGCCGGCGCGCCGACGATCAAGGTTTCCGACATTCAGCCGATCATCCAGCAGCGTTGCGCGACCTGCCACTCCGCGCATCCGACGATGATGGGCAGCGCGCCCGCCGGCGTGTTGCTCGATACGCCCGCCGAGATCAAGCAGAACGCCCAGCGCGTGCATCAGCAAGCCGTGACGCTGAAGGCGATGCCGCTCGGCAATGTCACGCAGATGACCGATGCCGAGCGTCAGAAGGTGGCGGCCTGGTTTGCAGGCGGCGCCGTCGAATAAGTTTGCCATTCCGAGTCGCGAAATGCCCCGCTCACGTTTCGAGCGGGGCATTTTTCATTCAGCGCGAGAAATAGTCCTTCACCGCGCGAATGACGGTATCGATATCCGCGCGCGACACATCGCGATGGGTGACGAAGCGCGACGCATAGAGCATCTGCATGAGAATGCCGCGCTCCTTCAGAAAGGCTTCGAGCGGTGCGCAATGCGCTTCGGGAATCTGCGCGAAGACCATGTTCGTCGCGTGCGATTGCACCTCGATTCCATCGATCTGCGCGAGGCCGGCGGCGAGATGCGCGGCGTTGTCGTGATCCTGCGCGAGCGCGTCGACGTGATGATCGAGCGCATACAGACACGCGGCGGCGAGCAGGCCCGACTGACGCATGCCGCCGCCGAGCACCTTGCGCCAGCGGCTCGCGACATCGATCAACGCCTTCGATCCGACCAGCACCGAACCGACCGGCGCGCCCAGACCCTTCGAGAAGCAGACCGACACGCTGTCGAACGGCGCGCACAGATCCCTGACCGGCTTGTCCGACGCCACCGCCGCATTGAACACGCGCGCGCCGTCGAGATGCGTGGACAAACCGCGATCGCGTGCGAGCTGCGTCGCCTTCGCCACGTAATCGGCAGGCAGCACCTTTCCGCCGATGGTGTTCTCCAGCGCCAGCAGACGCGTTCGCGCGAAGTGGTTGTCGATCGGCTTGATCGCCGCCGCGATCTTGTCGAGCGGCAAGGAGCCGTCGGGCGCGTTTTCGATCGGCTGCGGCTGAATGCTGCCGAGCACCGCCGCGCCGCCGCCTTCGTATTTGTACGTGTGCGCGGACTGCCCGACGATGTACTCGTCGCCGCGCGCGCAATGCGCCATCAACGCGGCGAGATTGCTTTGGGTACCGCTCGGGAAGAACAGGCCGGCTTCCTTGCCCGTGCGTTCGGCAAGCGCGGCCTGAAGGCGGATGACAGTGGGATCGTCGCCCCAGACATCGTCGCCGACTTCGGCGGCCGACATGGCGGCGAGCATGGACTGCCTGGGACGGGTGACGGTATCGCTGCGAAGGTCGATCATCGTGGGTTGGGGGTCGTCGGAAATGAACTGCTTATCTTAACGCCCCAAAAGCAAAAGGACCGGCCTTACCGCACCGGTCCTTCCCTTGCCCGAAAAAAGCGACTTAGCGCATCGCCTCTTCCGTCAGCCACAGCGATTCCTTCAGATCCAGCTCGTTGAGGTTGTGCCCTTCGCCACCGCCGCGATCGACGACGATGTAATCGCTCACCTTCCCCAGCGCGAGCAGCGGATGGTGCCACACGCCCTTCGCGTAGTTCACGCCCTGCCAGCCGCTCGTGACGAACGCGCGGATTTTCGACTCGTCGAGATCGCCGGCAGGCGCGACGACGACGAGATACGGCCGGTCATCGAGCGGAATGAACGCCTGGCTGCCGAGCGGATGCCGTTCCATCATCTTGCATTCGAACGGCAGCGTGCGCGGCTGGCCGCGAAAGAGATTGACGATCGCGTGGCCGCCCTGATCCGTCACGTCCACGTTGCACAGATCGTGAAAGCGGATCGTGGTGCCGAGGTTGATCGGGATCTGCTTCGCGCCATCGAGTTCGATGACATCGCCATAAGGCTTGAACGCAGCGCGCGTCAACGGTTCGATAGCGAGTTTTTTCATTATGCGAGGGTTCCGAAGAG
The DNA here is from genome assembly GCF_031451275.1 of Caballeronia sp. LZ029. Classification (NCBI taxonomy): domain Bacteria; kingdom Pseudomonadati; phylum Pseudomonadota; class Betaproteobacteria; order Burkholderiales; family Burkholderiaceae; genus Caballeronia; species Caballeronia sp. LZ029. Next base: position 1,301,406 of record NZ_JARUXO010000001.1, on the reverse strand, counting down.
ACGAAGACGCGACACGCCGCCGTCGGGATAAATATTGAAGCGCACATGCGTCACCGGGCCGAGCGCCGCCACTTCCGACTCGAAGAAATGCTGCTTGTCCATCTGCAGCTTCTGCTCGCCGAGCAGCACCGGCCAGAACATGGCCTGCGTCACGAGGGAACTGTCCGTGCCGCCTTTCACGTATGCCGCCTGAAGCGAGCAGCGATCCGGGAAATTGCCCTTGAAGTGCGCGGTATCCACTTCGACCTTCTTGATGATGCCCGGCTGCGCCAGCGCGACGATACACCAGTCGTTGCCCGGCTCGCGACGACGACGCGTTTCCCAGCCGTCGCCCATGTTCACGCCGCGCCCCGGCATCAGCAGCGTCGATGCGAGACCGAAGTGCTGGTTGTTCGTGCCCACCATGTACGCGCCGTTTTCCATCGCGCCGAGATCGACGAGCTGGTTGCGGTCCGCGTTGCTCCAGTCGAGCTGCGGCTGGCCGTACACGCGCAGACGCGCGATGCCGCCGTCCGGATAGATGTTCACGCGAAGATGCGTGAACGGCTGCTCGGCCTTGACTTCGAGATAGTGGTGATGGTTGCCCTGAAGCGTCGTCGACGGCACGATTTCCGTCCATTGCGTCGACTGATTCGGCGAACCGTCGATGACATGCGCGCCTTCGATCGACGCCGCCGGCGGGAAGTTTCCGGTGAAGTGGCTCGTGTCGACGTCGATGCCCTTGATCACGCCCGGACGCGCCAGCTTGACGATGCACCAGTCGTAGCCCGTCGTGCGCTTGCGGCGCGTTTCCCAGCCGTCCATCCACTTGCCGTGATCGTCGTACTTGCCGGGAATGAACACCGCCGGCTCCGGGTTCAGCATGCGGTCCTTCGGCGCGAAGAAATCGTCGCTCGCCTCGAGTGCCTGCGCGCCCAGACGCGGATCCGCGAGGTTCACATAGCGGCGCGTGAATTCGGGCGCGTTGGGATCGAGTGTCGGGATTGCCATTTGTCTGCTTCCTTGCTTTTCGTTCGGTTGTGACGGTTGATGCGGATTACGCGGCCTGGATCAGGTCGTTCAGCCTGAAACGCGCGATCCGGTAAATCTGGTCGAGACTCGTGCGCAGTTCTTCGGCGCGGTCGTGATTCACGCGCTTTTCGAAGTTCGCGATGATGCCGTGTCGGTCATACCCGCGCACGGCGAGAATGAACGGAAAGCCGAATTTTTCGCGATATTGCGTGTTGAGCGATTGCAGCCTGTCGAACTCTTCCTGCGTGCAGAGATCGAGGCCCGCGCCGCTTTGCTCGCGCGTCGATTCAGCCGTCAGTTCGCCGCGCACCGCCGCCTTGCCCGCAAGCTCCGGGTGAGCGTTGATGAGCGCAAGCTGCTTCTCTTCGCCCGCAGTTTCGACGATATGCGACATCGCCGCGTGCAGCGTGTCGATGTCCTTGAACGGACGCTGTTGCGCCGCCGCTTCCGGCACCCACGGCGAATGTTCGAAGATGCCCGCGAGCACCGTCACGAACGTGTCGGCGGGCATGGTATTGAGTTGGTCGAGTGTGTATTGCATCGCCTTCATGCCGCCGTCCCGTTGTTGGTTTTCTCGAAAGGATGTTGCTCGCGCCAGTGACGCGCGATGTCGACACGCCGCGTGACCCACACGCGATCGTGCTTCTCGATGTGATCGAGGAATTTCTGCAGGCCGCGGAAACGCCCGGGACGTCCGAGCAGACGACAGTGCATGCCGATGGACAGCATCTTCGGCGCTTCGTCGCCTTCTTCGTAGAGCACGTCGAACGCGTCTTTCAGATACGTGAAGAAGTGTTCGCCCGTGTTGAAACCCTGGGGCGTCGCGAAGCGCATGTCGTTCGTGTCGAGCGTGTACGGCACGATCAGATGCGGCTTCGTCTCGCCGCCCGTCACCTCCACTTCGGTCCAGAACGGCAGGTCGTCGCCGTAGTTGTCCGAGTCGTAGAGGAAGCCGCCGTATTCCGCGACCAGCCGATGCGTATTCGGACTGTCGCGCCCGGTGTACCAGCCGAGCGGACGCACGCCCGTCACGCGCTCGATCGCTTCCATGCCGAGACGCATGTGCTCCGCCTCGCGCTCCGGCGACATGTCCTGATAGTGAATCCAGCGATACCCGTGACACGCGATTTCATGCCCCAGTTCGACGAACGCCTTCGCCAGTTCCGGATGCCGCTCGATCGCCATGCCGACGCCGAAAATCGTCAGCGGCATGCCGCGCTTTTCGAATTCGCGCAGGATGCGCCACACGCCTGCACGCGAGCCGTATTCGTAAATCGACTCCATGCTCATGTGCCGCGAGGGATACGCCGCCGCGCCCACGATTTCCGACAGAAACTGCTCCGAGCCCGGATCGCCGTGCAGCACGCAATTCTCGCCGCCCTCTTCGTAATTGAGCACGAACTGCACGGCGACGCGCGCGCGTCCCGGCCAGTTCGCCTGCACCGGGTGGCGGCCGTAGCCGATCAGGTCGCGTGGGTATTTCGGATCGAGTGACATGGCGGGCGTTGAACTCAAGCGTTGAAAAAAGCGGGATTGTCGACGATTCAGTGTAGCTAAAAGACCCGGGCCCGCCCATACATCAGGTCAGATATTCCGGGTCACGTCGTCCGTATGTGTCGGTCCGAAGCGTCATCAGCGCGGGCTGAAATCCGACAGCACGCCGTCGTAGCGTTTCGCGAGCGGACGCGCATAGTCGCCGCGTTTCGCGGTGTGGAGCTTCAGCGCGATCAGCGCCTCCGCCCATTTCACCGCGGCCGTCACCCCCTCCACCACCGGCGCGCCGATCGCGTCTTCCACCTCGCGGCAGAACTCCGCCATGCCCGCGCAGCCGAGCACGATGGCGTCGGAGCCGTCCTCGTCGAGCGCGCGCCGGCATTCGTCGATGATCGTCTGACGCGCGGGCGAGCCCGGCACGTCGAGTTCGAGCACGGGGACGTCGGTTGCGCGCACGTTCTTGCAGAAGCGCGTCATGCCGTAGCGCTCCGCGAGATGCCAGGCCATGCCGACCGTGCGCTGCAACGTGGTCACGACGGAAAAGCCCGGCGCGATCACGCTCGCCGCGTGCATCGCCGCTTCCGCGATGCCGATCACCGGACCGCGCGCCAACTCACGCGCGGCGTAAAGGGCCGGATCGCCGAAGCAGGCGATCACGTAGCCGTCGAAGCCCTGTTTCTCTCCGGCTTCCACTTCGGCCAGAAGTCCGAGCGACGCGATCGCCTCGTCGTAATAGCCTTCGATGGACGCCGGGCCCATCGTCGGGCTGACGGCGACGATCTCCGTGCCGGGCGCGGCGACCTCGCGGGCGCAGCGGCCCATCGAGTCGGTCATGCGCTGCGTCGTGTTCGGGTTGATCAGTTTGATGCGCATTTCTGTTCTCCACACTGCTTTGGAAGGTTCTCTCAGGTTCTATCGTTCGTTATAGGTCAAGCTTCACACCGGGCGCTTGCGATCCGCGAGGAAAAGGTAGAACACCGCAGCCAGGCCCGCACCGATGAACCACGAGAAATTCGCGGCGCCTTCGAGCGACGGCAGCATCACGCAGAGAATCGCGATCACGGCGGCCGGCAGGAGCGCCATCACCGCACGGCGGTTCACGCCCTTCGTGTACCAGTACTTGCCTTCCTCGGACACCGAGTAGAGATCGTCCACTGCGAGCTTGCCGCGCTTCACGAGATAGAAGTCGAGGATCAGCACGCCGTACAACGGTCCGATGAAGCTGCCGAGAATATCCAGCGTGTAGTGGATGACGGCCGGGTTGTTGAACAGGTTCCACGGCGTGATGAAGATCGACGCGGTCGCGGCCATCATGCCGCCCATACGCCAGCTGATGAGCTTCGGTGCGACGTTGGAGAAATCGAAGGCCGGCGACACGAAGTTGGCCACGATATTGATGCCGATGGTCGCGATCGTGAAGGTCAGCGCGCCGAGAATCACGGCGGTCGGATGATCGATGCGGCCGACGGTTTCAACCGGATCGGTGATCAGTTGGCCGAACACGGGCAGCGTCGCCGCGGTCGTGATGACGGTCACCAGCGAGAACGCCAGGAAGTTGACCGGCAGACCCCAGAAGTTGCCGCGCTTCACGCTGCGGAAGCTCTTGCAGTAGCGCGAGAAGTCGCCGAAGTTGAGCATCGGCCCGGAGAAGTACGATACGACGAGCGAGATCGCGGTAATCATCACGGGAATCACTTCCATGCCGTGATACTTCACGCCGCCCAGATTCAGGCCGATGTTCTTGATGCCCGCGCGCCACACCATGTAACCGGCGAGCATGAACATCACGACATAGACGGCGGGACCGGCGAAGTCGATGAACTTCTTGATCATCTCCATGCCGCGCCAGAACACGATGGCCTGCAGCACCCAGAGCAGCATGAAGCCCGCCCAGCCGAGCGCCGACAGTCCGACGAAGCCGTACTTGTGCACGTCGGCGTAAGGCATCAGCGACGGCACGAACTTCAGCACGACGATGACGAGCGCGCTCGAAGCCAGATACGTCTGAATCCCGTACCACGCGACCGCGATGAGCCCGCGAATCACGGCCGGAATGTTCGCGCCGAGCACGCCGAAGGTGGCGCGGCACGCGACCGGATACGGCACGCCGGCCACCTGGCTCGGCTTCGCGATCATGTTGCACAGCGCGTTCACCAAGCCGATGCCGATCAGCAATGACACCAGCACTTGCCAGCTCGTCAGGCCGAGCGCGAAGAGACTCCCCGCGAACACATAGCCACCGACGCTATGCACGTCCGACATCCAGAACGCGAAGATGTTGTACGCGTCCCAGGTCTGGTTCTTGAGCGGGGCGAGGTCCTCGTTGTAAAGGCGATCGCTGTAACCTGCGGGCAGATTCGGATCGTGTCCTGCTGTCTGCTCTTCGTATTGCGGCAGGGCTGAGCTGCCGGGTGCACTGAACTGGGCCATGACGTCTCCTTCATTGGCTGCTTGCGTAGTGAAAAGATGCAAATGCTGATGTGACGAGCTTCGATCTGATGCCTTCGCTGATATCGGATCGGCGCGGCATTCTTCGGATTTGCGTTTTCGCCCTGCGGCGACTTTCATTTCACGCTCACATGAGCGTCCTGTTCGATGCGGCCCACGCTGCGGATTTTTTGCGCGTGCGACTCTCCGCGTGCCCGGCGCGGCGCGCGGGGCACGGTCTCCAATTATTTAGTCCTGCTATATTCAGCCGATGGCAGATTCTCCGATCTGCCTCGTCATTGCGCTTACGTATCGAGCGCCCTTTCGCGCTCGGCGGGCCTCGTGAATACTTCCTTCAGATCGACCGCGCCGCGTGCCGGCCGCTCCAGCATCTTCAACTCGACATCGCGCAGATGCTGCGCCATCAGGACGGCCGCTTTCGTGGCGTCGCCGGCATCGAGCGCGGCGAGAATCTCTTCGTGATCCTCGAACGAGCACGAGCTCTTTCCGAGCGACTCGTACAACGCCGAGATCAGCGTCGAGCGCGCGACGAGTCCCGACAGACATTCGCACAACACCGTATTGCCGGTCAGCGCCGCGAGTTCGGTGTGGAACTCGCCGGAAAGCCGGATCCACGAGGAAAAATCGTGGCTCTCGAATGCGCGGCGCTCTTTGCCGATGGTGGCGCTGATCGACTTCAGCCGACGCATGCCGTGGCCCTGCGCGATCCGCTCCACCACCGCCAGCTCGATGATGCGGCGCATCTCGAACACTTCATGCACTTCCTGCAGCGACGGACTCGCGACAAACGCGCCGCGATTCGGCTCCAGATCGACGAGCCGTTCGTTCGACAGTTGCGCAAGCGCCTGACGGACCGTGCCGCGCTTCACCGCGAACACCTCGCACAACTGCGCTTCGGTCAGCTTCGCGCCCGGCGCCAGGCGATGCTCGAGGATCGCGGCGCGAATATTTTCGGCGATCGACTCGGCATTCGCCCCGTTCGGCGCGGCCGGTGAAGCATTCGATTCAGCACTACGGTTGGTGTCGGACATGATGTGCTCGCTTGCATGTTAAGCATCTTAGAATCGACATAAAGATTGTCAACAATTCATTTTGAGCTTCGGCGCGTTAAGCTGTTTTCTCCCGTGCCGAATCCGGCTCTACTCCAATACAGACGGGCCTCATAGCGAATTCACCAAGTTTTTGTCAGCATTGCCAGCACTTTTTTGTCGACAATCTATCCGTCGTGTTTGGTGCACGCCTAAACCTTGGATGGTGCAAAACAAGACCGTTAGTTGCTTATTAGAGTTAAAAATAAGGCGCTCGCTGGAGCGCCCTGTTCCACCCGGGTCACGCCAGATGCGGATAGTCGGACAGCTTCAACGTAAATCCGCGCTCGGTCGCCACGAGGTGAGCCGTCGCACCGAAAGGAAGCGTCAGAAGATTCTCCACGTGTCCGAACTGCAATCCCGTCACCACCGGAATGCCGATCACGGATCTGACCTGCTCGATCATCGCGTCGAGCGAATAGCCGTTGTCGTAATCCGAAAGCCGGCCGCCCGAGAATACACCCATCACGATCGCCTGCTGACGGCCGAGCATGCCCGACTGATGCAACTGATAAATCATCCGCTCGATCCGGAACGGATGCTCGTTCACATCTTCGATGTAGAGAATCCCGCCCTCGATCGGCGGCATATACGGCGTGCCGACCAGCGACGCCAGAATCGCGAGATTGCCGCCCCACAGCATGCCGGTCGCATCCACGGTCTGACGCTGCGGCGCTTTGCTCGTCACCGTGAAACTCGAATGGGAGATCGCGTTCCAGAAGTGCTGCATCGTGAACGAACTCGTCTGTTCGGCGCCGAAATCGCCCGCGAACATGGGCCCGCCGAAGCTTTTCACGCCAGCGTGCGCGAAGAGCGCGCACTGGATCGCCGTGAAATCGCTGTGGCCGACGATCGCGACCGGCTGATCGGCGAGTCTGCGCAAACCGAGATAGTCGAGACCGTGCAGGATGCGCGATGCCCCATAACCGCCGCGCACCGCAAGTACGATGTCAGGCAACGGCCGCGATGCGTCCGCGAGGCGGTTGAGGTCGGCCGCGCGCTCGGCATCGGTGCCGCCGAAGCGCTGGAAACGCCGCCGCGTCGCATCGACGTTTTCGAGGCGATGCCCCTCCCTGCGCAATCGCCCGAGAGCGCGCTCCACAGACGCCGGATCGTGCGGATAGCCAGAGGGCGCGACGAGGTCGATGGTGCGTGATTTCACGATATTGTCGTTGGATTCGTTATGGAGCCGGCTTCACGCGCTCGACGTGCGTCGCGTTCTTCACGCGCGAGGCGACGCCGCTCGGCGAAGAAATTCTTGAGCGCGTGCCCGCATTCGTCGGCCAGTACGCCGCCCGTCACCGTGGTGTGATGATTGAGTTGTGTATTCGCGAACATGTCGACGACACTGCCGCACGCGCCCGTTTTCGGGTCCGTGGCGCCATAGACGACGCGCGCGATCCGCGCGTGCATGATCGCGCCCGCGCACATCAGGCACGGCTCGAGCGTCACATAGAGTTCACAGCCCGGCAGGCGGTAGTTCTGGAGTTTGTGGGCGGCGGCACGCAGCGCGGCCATTTCGGCATGCGCGGACGGATCGTGGCCGCGAATCGGATGATTGAAGCCGGTGGCGATGATCTCATCGCCGAGCACGATCACCGCGCCCACGGGGACTTCGCCCGCGCGACGGGCTTCGTCGGCGGCGAGTTGCGCGAGCGCCATGAAGCGGCGATCGCGTTCGCTGGATGAATCTGCGATGGAAGCGTTCGGCGCGGGATCGGGCGCGTCCGGCATCCCGGTCACTTGGCTTCCACCGCCACGCGCGACTGTGCGCGCTCGGAGAGCCGCTCGGCGATGCGCCGACGGTACTCGTGCGGCACGCAGCCGCCGCCACGCAGCGATTCGAGCGCCATGTCGAGCGCGAGCATCCGCGCTTGCAACTGGCAACGGGCCGCGGGGTCCGTCACCTTGTCGAACTCTTCCTGTAGCCCACGCAGCGCGCGAAGCTGTTCGACGGCGGGCGGGACGAAGCCCGCATTCTTGAGGATTCGATTGGCGACGCGCACTTCCTCGGGCACGAGGACGTCGTCGTCGAAGTGGAGCGGAGCGCCCGCGCCCGGCAAGTTGTTGAACTCGCCACGCGTAGCGGCTTCGTTGATCCGCTGTTCGACCAAAGCATCTAGCAATTTCATCGGGGATTACGACCGGCTTTCACCCGCGAACGGGCGCGGTCTGTCACGATTTCCGTTGGTTAGCTCGAAGTCGGAAGGCAGCCGGAAAACCACGCTCGCGCGTTGTTCGGCACGTCTCGACAATCCAGGTCCTATTCTATCAGCGCCCGCCGAGAGGTTTTCGCGCATCACGCGCCTGTTCGCGGCGCGTCGCCGTATACCGGGCTTATTGCGGCTCTTATGCGTCGTTTGCGCAACATGCATTGACTGCCTCACGGCAACTGTGCTTGTACGATGACTAACCGCCTGGCCCGCGCTCCAGACGCGTCGCGCTATCGCGCGTGTAGCCTTGCGTCGCGAGCAGCAGCCGTCGCGTGTATTCGTGCTCGACGTTGCGCGAGCGCACCGCTTCCACGCCCAGTTGCTCGACGATCTCGCCATTGCGCATCACCGCGACGCGCTGACAGAGAAAGCCGATCACGGCGAGGTTATGGCTCACGAGAATCATCGTCAGCTTGCGCTCGCGATGCAGACGTCGCAGCAGGTTCAGAATCTCGGCCTGCACGGAGACGTCGAGCGCGGACGTCGGCTCGTCGAGCAGCAGGACGCGTGGCTCGACGATCAGCGCCCGCGCGATCGACACGCGCTGGCGCTGCCCGCCCGACAACTGATGCGGATAGCGAAAGCGGAACGCCGGGCCGAGGCCGACTTCGGCGAGCGCATCGAGAATGCGCGTATCTTCGTCGCCGATGCCGTTGATCGCGAGCGGCTCGCGCAAGGTCTTATCGACGGTGAAGCGCGGATGCAGCGCGCCATACGGGTCCTGGAACACCATCTGCACGTCGCGCCTCACGGGACGCGAACCAATGCGTATGCTGCCGTCCGCGAGCGGCGTCAGTCCGGCGAGCGCGCGCAGCAAAGTAGACTTGCCGCTGCCCGATTCGCCGACCAGCCCGAAGACTTCGCCCTCCTCCACGCGCAAGGAAACGTCGCGCACGGCATCGACGTGGCCGGTCTTCGTCTTGAAGCGGATGTGCGCGCGCTCGATGTCGATCATCGCGTGGTCCCTTCGTCGAGCCACGCCGGATCCCGGCGCAGGGTCGGCAATTCGTCGGGCGGATTGTCGAGCGGCGGATTCGCTTCGAGCAGCCCGCGCGTGTACGGATGCGTCGCGTGCGCGAGATCGCGCGCCGCGCATGTCTCGACGACGCGTCCGCCATACATCACCGCGACGCGATCACAAAACGACATCACGAGCGGCAGATCGTGGCTGATGAACACGAGCCCGGTGTCGTGGCGCTCGATCATCTCGTCGAGCACGGCGAGCACCTGCATCGACACGAGCACGTCGAGCGCGCTCGTGGGTTCGTCGGCGATCAGGAGGCGCGGACCGGCGGAGACCATCATCGCGATCATCACGCGCTGGCCCATGCCGCCCGAAAGTTCGTGCGGATACGCATCGGCGACGCGCTGCGGATCGCGGATATGCACCGCTTCCAGCGCCGCGACGATGCGTTCGCGCAGCGCGCGCTGGCTTTCCTTCACGCCTTGCCGCACGAAGGTTTCGCGCATCTGCTGCGCGACGGTCATCACCGGATTGAGCGAAAACTTCGGGTCTTGCAGGATCATGCTCATGCGTGTGCCGCACAGCCGCCGGCGCTCTTGCGGGCGCATCGCGAGCAGATCCCGGCCTTCGAAGCGCAGCGCCTTCGCCGACCATTTCGCCTCGGGCGGCAGGAGCCCGAGCAGCGCGCGCCCCGTCAGCGATTTGCCCGATCCCGATTCCCCGACGATCCCGAGCCGCTCGCCCCGCCGCACCGTCAGCGACACGCCGCGCACCGCGGGCATGAGCGCGCCGTCGTGGCCCGCGAAAGCCACTTCCAGCCCGTCGATCTGCGCCAGCACATCGGACACGTCAGCCTCCATGACGCGGATCGAAGACGTCGCGCAGACCGTCGCCGAGCAGATTGAAGGCGAGGCTCACCGCGAGAATCGCGAGACCGGGGATCGTCGCGACCCACCATGCATCGAGCAGCACGTTGCGGCCCGACGCCACCATGTAGCCCCATTCCGGGCTCGGCGGCTGCGCGCCCAGTCCGAGAAACCCGAGACCCGCGACGGCGAGAATGATGCCGGCCATGTCGAGCGTCGCGCGCACGATCACCGACGACGAACACAGCGGCACGATATAGCGCAGCAGAATGCGCGGATGCGATGCGCCTTGCAGACGCGCCGCGTGGATGTAATCGGCCCGCGCGAGCCGCAGCGATTCCGCGCGTGCGAGACGCGCATACGGCGGCCATGCGGTGATCGATAGCGCGATGACCGCGTTGAGCACGCCCGGCCCGAGCGCCGCGGCGAACGCGAGCGCGAGCACGATCTTCGGGAACGCGAGCGCGACATCGGTCACGCGCATCAGCGCCGTGTCGACGATGCCGCCGCAGTAGCCCGCCACCGTGCCGATCGCGAGGCCGACCGGCACGACGAGCACGACGACGAGCATGGCGATCGCCAGCGTGAGACGCGAGCCGTACGCGAGCCGCGAGAGAATGTCGCGGCCGAGCTGATCGGTGCCGAACCAGTGCGCCGCGCCGGGCGGCGTGAGACGTTCGGCGAGCACTTGCTGCAACGGATCCTGCGCGACGAGCATCGGTCCGATCGCCGCGACCACGATGAGCAGCAGCAGAATCGCGAGGCCGAGCATGCTCAGCGGATTCGACGAGAATCGCCGCCAGCGCCGGTACGCCCGGCCGAGCGCGGCCTGGCGCGGGGACGCGGGCGTATCGGTGAGCAGCCACGTGCGCAAGCTCGTTCGCGCCGGTTTCATCTGCGCAAAATCCTCCATGTCAGCGCGTGCGTGGGTCGAACACGCGATAGAGCGCGTCGGTCAGGAGATTGAGCGCGATGAACGTCGCGCCGATCACGAGCGTGCTGCCGAGCACGGCGTTCATGTCGGCGTTGAGCAGCGCGCCCGTCAGATACGAGCCGATGCCCGGCCACGCGAACACGATCTCGGTCAGCACCGAGCCTTCGAGCAGATAGCTGTATGCGAGCGCGATCACCGTCAGAAGCGGCACCGCGATATTGCCGAACGCATGCCGCCAGATCACGCGGCGCTCGGGCAGACCTTTGGCGCGCGCGGTCGTCACGTATTCCTGACTCAGTTGTTCGAGCATGAACGAACGCGTCATGCGCGACAGATACGCGATCGAATAAAACGCGAGCACGCTCGCCGGCAGCGCGATATGCGAGAACGCGTTTTTGAAGACGTCCCATTCGCCGGCCATGATCGAATCGATGAGCAGGCTGCCCGTGCGCGTATCGACCATGCCGTCGTAGACGGGGTCGATGCGCCCCGGCCCCGACACCCAGTGCAGCCGCGCATAGAACAGCAAAAGGCCCATCAGCGCGAGCCAGAACACGGGCACCGAACTGCCCGCGAGCCCGATCACGCGCGCGATGTGATCGACGATGCGATTGTGTTTCACCGCCGCCGCGACGCCGAGCGGCACGCCGATCGCGATGCCGATGAACGTCGAGAGCGTCGCGAGTTCGAGCGTAGCGGGAAAGACGCGTTTGATGTCGTCGATCACCGGATTGGCCGTCAGCAGCGAGATGCCGAGATTGCCGTGCAGCACGTCGCGCGCGTAGATCACGAATTGATCGATGAGCGGCTTGTCGAGCCCGAGCTTGAGACGCGCGGCGGCGTACGCGCTCGCGGACGCGCGGTCGCCGAGAATCGCGAGCACAGGGTCGATCGGAATCTTGCGGCCGATGAAGAACGTGATCGCGAGCAGGCCCGTGAACGTGATGACGAGCATCGCGATCCAGTGCGCGAGCGCAAGCCCGATACGCACGCCGCCCCGATGCGCGCTCATCGCACGCACGCGCTCGATGAACGTGACCGCGCTCACTGCTTCTTGATGTTGCGGTAGGACACGAGATCGTTGATCGGCCCGACTTCGAGACCGGTCACGCCGGGACGCGCCGCGACCTGCGACACCTTCTGGAACATGATCACGAACGGCGATTTCGCGAGCACTTCACGCTGCATTTTCTCGTAGAGCTGCGCGCGTTTTTTCGTATCGCTTTCGGCAAGGGCCGCGTTGGTTTCCTTGGTGAGCTGCGGAATGTCCCACGCGTTGCGCCACGCGAGCATCTTGTAGCTCGATGCATCCGAGTTGTCCGGGTTCCATACGAAGCCCTGCGCGTTGCTGTGCGGATCGATGTAGTCCGCCGACCACTCGCCGATATAGATGTCATGCGCGCGCGCCCGATAACGTCCGAGCGTCTGCTTGTTGTCGCTCGGCATGAGCTGAACCTTGATGTTGGCGAGCGCGAGATTCGCCTGCACGGCCTGCGCAATCTCGCTGTACGGATAGTCGTTGCGCACGTCCATCTTCACGGTGAAGCCGTTGGCGAGACCCGCTTTGGCGAGGAGCGCCTTCGCCTTCGCGACATCCTGGTGATACGGGTTCTCGTTCAGCGCGCCGAGAAAGCCTTCGGGCAGAAACGTCTCGTGGACCTTGTAGGTCGTGCGGATCACGTTCTTCTGGATGCCCTGATAGTCGATCAGCCACTTCATCGCTTCCCCGCCCTCGGGCTTCGCGAGATTCGGAGTCTTGTTGTTGCGGCCGAGATACAGGAGCGTCGCCTGCGGCACGGCCGTCGCCTTGATGACGCCGCTCTTCGAGAGCGTGTCGAGATCGTCGGGGCTCAGATCGCGCGCGACGTCGATGTCGCCATTCTGGATCATGAGGCGCTGGCTCGCCGCCTCGGTCACGTGACGCAGCACGATGCGCTTCATCGCGAGCGGGATGCGATAACCCTCGAAGCGCTGCAGCACGATGCTGTCGTTCGCGGTCCACTTCACGAGCTTGTACGCGCCCGAACCTGCTTCGTTGGTCTTGAGCCACTCGTTGCCGTAGTCGCTGCCCTTCGCGTGCGATTCGACGAGCTTGCGATCCACCACCGACGCCGGCCACGAGCCAAGCACGTTGAGCACGAACGTCGGCGCGTAACGTTGATCGGTCGTGATGGAGACGGTCGTATCGTCCACTTTCTTCACGTTCTGCAGCGCGTTCGCCTTGGTCAGGCCGATGCCCGCGAGCACGGCCGCCGCGCCCTTGTCGAGCAGCGCGGTGCGCTGGATCGACCAGGCGACGTCGTCGGCGGTCAGCGGATTGCCGGAGTGGAACTTGAGGCCCGGGCGAATCTTGAACGTGAACGTGAGGCCGTCCTGGCTCACGGTCCAGGACTCGGCGACATCGCCATTGAATTTCGACGGATCTTTCAGATCGACGCGCACCAGCCGGTCATACGTGTTCGCGACATATTCCTCCGGCACCAGCTCGTAGATTTCGCCGGGATCGAGCGAGGTGAATTCATCGAGCAGCGTCGCCATGACGAACATGTCCTTCGGCGTGGCCGCCTGCACGCTCTGCAAGCCGGTGAATGCCGTCAGCGCCGAGGCGAGCATGACCGCTGCCAATGCCTTTTTCATGTGATGTCGTCCTGTTGGTTTCGGGTTCACATCAGCCGCAGCGGGCCGCTTTCTTCGTTGTCGATCAGAGCAAGTTCGCGCGAGCCTGGCAATTCGTAATGCCACCACTCGCTTTTGATGTGCGTGAAGCCCGCGCCGTGCATTACGCCGAGCAAGAGCGTTCGATTCCGCTGGATGTGCTCCGGCAGGCCGAAGTGGAAATGCTCGGATTCGACGACCATCGCGTCGAATCCGGTGCCCATGTCGAGCTCGTTGCCGTCGCGATCGACGAGCGTCAGGTCCACTGCCGTGCCGCGGCTATGGTTCGAGCCGCGGCCGAGTTCGGCGATGAAGGTCGGATCGGGCAGAAAGTCCCACAGCACTTTTTGCGCTTGCGGCGGACGATAGGCGTCGAAGATTCGCAGCGTCATGCCGATGCTCCGCGCGATATCGACGGCTTTGCGCAATGCGGCTTCGGCGGGTTCCAGCAGCAGGCAATGCTGCGCCTTGTAGATCGGCTTGCCGGTGAAATTGCGATCGGTGGCGTAGACGAGATCGATCTGGACGTTGTGCGTTTCGGGGGTGATGTGCAGGAGACGGGACCGGGTCATGTAAGCGCTTCGTATCGATTTATTCCGATACACGAACCTTAACGCGTTAGAAAAATCCGCGAAACCCTTTATTTTGGGTGGATCCGACGGCTCACGATGCGAGCGGCCAGCGTGCGAGGATTTCGTATTGCGATCGGCCGAGCAGGCTGCGCACGAGCACGAACTCGCGTGCGGTCCATGCGATGGGCTCGACGGGCTGGCGCGCGATGCGGTGCTCGTCGTAGAGCAAGGTTACGTGGGGCGTGAAGCGGGGATGGTTTTTTATAGCGATGCCGGCGGTTGCTAGCGCAGAGCCGAGGGTTTGTTCGAGGGCGTCGAGTGGCGCGGTGACGTCGCCTGAAAGAACGAGCGGGCGTTTCGCGCGGCGGCCGGAGAAGCTTTCGATGCGGTCGAGTGTCAGTTCGACGGGCGGGGATGTGATTTGCGAAGCTGCGGTGTGTGCTTGCTTGAGGATATCGGCGGGGACGCCTGGGAAGGCGCCGAGGTATTGCAGCGTGATGTGGAGGCGAGCGGCGGGGATCGGCGTCGCCTTCAGCTTGTGGTCGATACGCAGACGAGCCGCGAGTTCGGTGATTCGGGTGGCGGCGGATGCGTCGGGATAGAGCGCGAAGAAGAGCGAGTCGGTGAGTGGCTCGCTCGGTGTGGGGTCGGGTGCGTGGTCATCCATGCGCCCGACTCGCGCTCAATGTGATGCGACGACGCTCACTCCCACTCAATCGTCGCAGGCGGTTTCCCCGAGATGTCATATACCACCCGATTGATCCCGCGAACCTCATTAATGATGCGATTGGAAACGTGCCCCAGCAACTCATGCGGCAGATGCGCCCAATGCGCCGTCATGAAATCGAGCGTCTGCACGGCGCGCAGCGCGACGACATACTCATACGTGCGCCCATCGCCCATCACGCCGACGCTCTTCACCGGCAGAAACACCGCAAAGGCCTGGCTCGTGAGGTCATACCACGACTTGCCCGATTCCTTATCGATGGTATTACGCAGCGTCTCGATGAAAATCGCATCCGCGCGACGCAGCAGATCCGCAAATTCGCGCTTCACTTCGCCGAGAATCCGCACGCCGAGGCCCGGCCCCGGGAACGGATGGCGATACACCATCGCGTGCGGCAAACCGAGCTTCACGCCGAGCTCGCGCACTTCGTCCTTGAAGAGTTCGCGCAACGGTTCGAGCAGCTTGAGATTAAGCGTCTCCGGCAAGCCGCCGACATTGTGGTGGCTCTTGATGGTGTGCGCGCCCTTCTTGCCCTTGCCCGCCGACTCGATCACGTCCGGATAGATCGTGCCCTGCGCAAGCCACTTGGCATCCGTGAGCTTGTCCGATTCCTTGTGGAACACTTCGACGAACTCCGCGCCGATGATCTTGCGCTTCGCTTCCGGATCGGTCACGCCCGCGAGCTTCTGCAGGAATTCCGCACTCGCGTCGACGTGAATCACTTTCACGCCGAGATGATCCGCGAATGTCGACATCACCTGCTCCGCCTCGTTCTGACGCAGCAAGCCATGATCGACGAACACGCACGTCAACTGGTCGCCGATCGCGCGATGCAAGAGCGCCGCCGCCACCGACGAATCGACGCCGCCCGACAAACCGAGAATCACGTGCTCACTGCCGACCTGCGCGCGGATCTTCTCCACCGCCTCGTCGATGTAATGGCCCATCTCCCAGTCCGCCTGCGCGCCGCACAGTTCCAGCACGAAACGATCGAGCATCGCGCGGCCCTGCACCGTGTGCGTGACTTCCGGATGCCATTGCAGGCCGTAGAAGCGGCGATCGTCGTCGGCCATCGCGGCGATCGGGCACGACGGCGTCGAGGCCATCAGCCTGAAGCCCGCCGGCAAGTCGACCACCTTGTCGCCGTGGCTCATCCACACCTTGAGCATCGACTCGTCCTTGCCGCTCTTGAAGTCCTCGATACCTTCCAGAAAACCCGTGTGATTCAGCGCCTGTACTTCCGCATAGCCGAATTCGCGCACGTTGCCCAGTTCGACCTTGCCGCCGAGCTGATCGGCCATCGTCTGCATGCCGTAACAGATGCCGAGCACCGGCACGCCGAGATCGAAGACGATCTGCGGAGCGCGCGGCGACTTCGCCTCGGTGACGGAGTTCGGGCCGCCCGACAGGATGATGCCCTTCGGAGCGAATTCGCGGATGAAAGTCTCATCGACGTCGTACGGATGGATCTCCGAGTAGACATGCGACTCGCGGATGCGCCGTGCGATCAGCTGGGTGACTTGGGAGCCGAAATCGAGAATCAGGATTTTGTCGTGCATGGCTGCGGCCAAAGGCTAAGTGAACGAATAATGTCTGTGCGGCCGGGATGCGACTTCGCGCGGCCCGCCTGCAAATAAATCGACGGCCGGCGCATTGGCCGACCGTGCTTGTCCCGCGTGTTTCCGATGCAGCGCTCGCGTGGCTTGCGGCATGCGCTTCGCGCCCTCAACGTGGTGCGTGGCTCGCGTCGGGCGCGAGCGGATCGGCTCTTCGGCCCGTCGCCGGATCGATCTCGCCGCTGATCACAGGCTCGATGCGCTTGCCGGTGACCGGATCGATCGCGCGGCCCGTCACCGGATCGAGCGTGCCGCCCGTGACGGGATCGACGGCGCCGTCCGGATGCGCCCGCACTGCGGCGGATGAGATCGGCGAAGCCGGATCGAGCGGACGCCCGGATGAATCGATCGTACGACCCGAAACCGGATCGATGGCCGTCGCTTGCGGCGCGCGCGCCGCCGGACGGACCGCGGTATCGATCGGCTCAACGCGCGCCGAAGGCACGGTGGCGCTCGTGCGAACATCCTCGCGCTTTTGCGCCGCCTTCTTCTCCGCCCGCTGGGCGGACACAGCGCCGGCCAACGCCGCGCGCTCGCGTCGCCGCACCGCCGACGACAGCCTCACGCTGCCCAAACCGAGCACGAGCAGCACGGCGCCGACCACCGCCGCGCTGATCTGCCCGAAGCCATCGACCTGCGGCGCGTGCAGCCCGAGCAACCAGACCAGCACCACGACGCCCGAGAGCCACTGCACGTGACCCGAGACGCGAGCGGCCCGGGCCGTCAACGCGCCGTCGACGGAAGCATGAAACGCGAGCCACGACAGCCCGATAAGCGCGATCCCGAGCAGTTGCCCGGCGAACACCGGCTGCACGCGGATCGAATCCAGTTGCAGCGCGCCGTACAAGCCGGCCCAGGGCGTCAGCAGAAACAGCAGGCCGAACGCCAGAAAAATCAGGGCATTGACGACGAGCACGACCCGCAGCAACGGTTTCATGATCGCTCCGCTCGATTAATCGACGTGGTAGTTGG
This sequence comes from Caballeronia sp. LZ029, assembly GCF_031451275.1. NCBI lineage: Bacteria > Pseudomonadati > Pseudomonadota > Betaproteobacteria > Burkholderiales > Burkholderiaceae > Caballeronia > Caballeronia sp. LZ029. The sequence goes on along the minus strand of NZ_JARUXO010000001.1, from coordinate 1,283,846 downwards.
GTGCTTCCTTCGTGATCTGCACGTCGTGCACATGCGACTCGCGCATGCCGGCCGCCGTGATCTGCACGAATTCCGCCTTCTCGTGCATTTCGTTGATCGTGCGGCAACCGCAATAGCCCATGCTCGCGCGCACACCGCCGACGATCTGGAACAGGATGGCGTTGACCGAGCCCTTGTAGGCCACACGGCCTTCGATGCCTTCCGGCACGAGCTTGTCGATGTTCGCCGAGTTGTCCTGGAAGTAGCGGTCCGCCGCGCCGTCCTTCATCGCGCCGACCGAGCCCATGCCACGGTACGACTTGTATTGACGGCCCTGATACAGGAACACGTCGCCCGGCGATTCTTCCGTGCCCGCGAGCATGCTGCCCATCATGACGACGTTCGCGCCTGCCGCAAGCGCCTTCGAGACGTCGCCCGAGAAGCGCACGCCGCCGTCGGCGACGACCGGCACGCCGGTGCCGCGCAGCGCTTCGGAGACGTTGGCGATCGCCGTGATCTGCGGCACGCCGACACCCGCGACGATCCGCGTCGTGCAGATCGAGCCCGGGCCGATACCGACCTTCACCGCGTCCGCGCCGTATTCGACGAGCGATTTCGCCGCCGCCGCCGTCGCGATATTGCCGCCGATGACCTGCACGTGCGGGTAATTCTGCTTCACCCAGCGCACGCGCTCCAGCACGCCCTGGCTGTGGCCGTGCGCGGTATCGACGACGATCACGTCGACGCCCGCCTGCGCCAGCAGGTCGACGCGCTCTTCATTGTCCGCACCGACGCCCACCGCCGCGCCCACACGCAGCTTGCCGTCTTCGTCCTTGCAGGCGTCCGGATTTTCCGTCTGCTTGGTGATGTCTTTCACGGTCATCAGGCCGCGCAGTTCGAACGCATCGTTGACGACCAGCACGCGTTCCAGGCGATGGCCGTGCATCAGCGCTTTCGCTTCGGCGAGCGAGGTGCCTTCCTTGACCGTCACGAGACGCTCGCGCGGCGTCATGATGTTGCGCACCGGCTCATCGAGACGTTCTTCGAAACGCAGGTCGCGATTCGTGACGATGCCGATGAGCTGCGCGCCCTCGACCACCGGGAAGCCCGAAATGCCGTGCTGCTGCGTCAGCGCGATGACATCGCGCACGCGCATCTGCGGCGGCACCGTGATCGGATCGCGCACGACGCCCGACTCGAAGCGCTTCACTTTCGCGACTTCGCGGGCCTGTTCCTTGGCAGTGAGATTCTTGTGAACGATGCCGATGCCGCCCATCTGCGCCATCGCGATGGCGAGCCGGCCTTCGGTGACCGTGTCCATGGCGGCGGACACGAGAGGCATGTTCAGGGAAATATTGCGGGTCAGCTGTGATTTCAGGCTGGTGTCGCGCGGGAGAACGCTGGAAAACGCGGGCACGAGGAGCACGTCATCGAACGTGAGTGCTTTCTGGATCAGACGCATGGCAAATCCTATGGGCGCAAAAGCAGATTATACCGATAGTTCCCTGCATTTTCACTGCCCGAACAGCAGCTTAGGCCGTTCGGTCGCAAAATCCGGGCCGTCCGCGCCCGCGTGCCGGGCGCTCGCGCATGTGCAGTTTTCGACAAGACGGCCGCCCGCGGCCCAGGCTACCCTTCGTGCCGTCAGATGAAATAACGACAGGGAGTCGGGCAATGCAGCGCGGTGTGATGTACGGAATGGCAGCGGGAGCGATCTGGGGTTTCATCTTTCTCGCACCACGGCTCCTGCCGGATTTTTCACCGCTCGCGCTGAGCGTCGGACGCTATCTGATGTACGGCGCCGTGTCGCTCGCGGTCGCGCTGCCGTTCGCCCGCAGGCTCCTCGCCAAACTCACGCGCGCCGATTTCATCGCGCTCGTGAAGCTGGCGCTGGTCGGAAACCTGCTCTACTACATGCTGCTCGCGAGCGCGGTGCAACTAGTCGGCGTCGCGCCTTCGTCGCTGATCGTCGGGATTCTGCCCGTGACCGTCACGCTCGCCGGACGGCGCGACCACGGCGCAATCGATCTCAGGCGGCTCGTCGGGCCTTTGCTGCTCGTGCTGGCCGGCATCGCGTGCATCAACCTGGACGTGTTCAGCGACGTGGTGTCGTCGTCGGGCGGTAGCGAGCATGCCGCGAGCGTGCTCACGCGCCTGACCGGCCTCGCATGCGCACTCGGCGCGCTCGCGTCGTGGACGTGGTACGCGGTCGTCAACGCGCGCTATCTGCAGGCAAATCGACACTTCGACGGCAACGAGTGGTCCGTGCTGTGGGGCATCGTGACGGGCCTCTTGGGACTCGTGCTCGGCGCCGTCGTCTGGATGCTGCCCGCGGGCACGGTTCAGGCGAGCGTGTCGGCCGCGCGCTGGCACGTATTCTGGGTCGTGTGTTTCGCGCTGGCGACCGGCGGTTCGTGGCTCGGCAACATGCTGTGGAATGCGGCGGCGAAACGCCTGCCGCTCACGCTCGCAGGCCAGATGATCGTCTTCGAAACGCTCTTCGCGTTGCTCTACGCTTTCGTCTACGACGGCCGCTGGCCGCGTACGCCGGAAGTGCTCGCGATCGTGCTGTTGCTCGTGGGCGTGCTATGGTCGGTCAGGCAACACACGCTGGAGCCCTCGCCGGCGGGCGCGAAGGAAGCGCCCGCGCATTGACACGGCTCAGCGCGAATCCTTCGAGTGCCACTTGCGCCCTTCGATCGAACCAGCCTTGCGCGCCTTGTCGACGCGACGCTGGCGCGCGGCCTTCGGATCGACTTTCAGCGGCCGATAAATCTCCACGCGATCGAAGTCGGCGAGCGCCGCGTCGAGCGCCTTCACCTTGCCGAACACGCCGACCTTTTGCGTCGACAGATCGATATCGCGATGAACGAGCAGCACGCCGCTCGCGTCGATTGCATCGCGTACCGTCGCGCCCTCGCGCAGCTCGACGCGCTTCAGGAACGCGCCATCGGGCAAGCCGTAGCAGACGTCGATAAGCATCATCGCTTGCCGTAACGTTGATCCGCGCGCTTCACGAAGGAATCGACGAATGTGTTGGCGATATGGCTGAACACCGGCCCGATGAGTTTCTCCAGAATCACGTTGGAGAATTCGTAGTGCAGCGCGAATTCGATCTTGCACGCGTCCGCGCGCAGCGGCGTGAAGCGCCAGTAACCGGTGAACTTCTTGAAAGGGCCGCTCAGGAACTCCATATCGATGGTGGTCGGACGCTTCTGCGTGTTGCGCGTCGCGAAGTGCTGCTTGATGCCCTTGAAGCTGATGTCGATCTTCGCTTCCATGCCATTCTCGTCCTGGCGGCCGATTTCGACGCCGCCGCACCAGGGCAGGAAATTGGGGTAGTCGGCGACATCGGTGACGAGGTCGAACATTTCTTCCGCCGAATGGCGGATCAATACGGTTTTCTGGACGTCTGCCATATAGGGCGCAGCGGTGGCTGAATTGGGCTGCAACGCGCAAGAGAACACGGCCGGAGTTCGTCTGCCGGACGGCACGCTGCTAAAATCGTGATTTTAAACGAGTTGGGCACTTTCCATTCATGAGCATCATCGACAACAGAAAAGCCTTCTTCGATTACTTCGTCGAAGAGCGCTACGAGGCCGGTCTCGTGCTCGAAGGCTGGGAAGTCAAGGCGCTGCGCGCGGGCCGTGCGCAAATCAAGGAAGGCTATGTCGTGATCAAGCACGGCGAGCTCTTTCTGATCGGCACGCATATCAGCCCGCTGCCCGAGGCATCGAAGTTCGCCAATCTGGATCCGGTGCGCACGCGCAAACTGCTGCTGCATCGCGACCAGATCGACAAGCTCATCGGCAAGGTCGAGCAACGCGGACACACGCTCGTGCCGCTCAACTTCCATTACAAGGACGGCCGCGTGAAGTGCGAGATCGGGCTCGCGAAGGGCAAGAAGCTGCACGACAAGCGCGAGACTGAAAAGAAGCGCGACTGGGAACGCGAGCGCGGGCGCCTGATGCGCACGGCTTCGCGTTAAACGAATCGGGGCGCCTTGAGCGCCCCGTTTGCTTTGCCGCGCGTCAGCCCTTCTTGATGACGCCGCCGCCCTCGCCTCTCACGATGGTCAACGCCGACGCGATCATCGAACTCATATCGGACAGGTTGCCCGGCACGATCAGCGTGTTGCCCGTCTTCGCAATATTGCCGAACGCGCCGACATACTGCTCCGCGATCTTCAGGTTCACCGCTTCCATGCCACCTGTCGTCTGAATCGCCGTGCCGATTTTCTGAATAGCCTGCGCGTTCGCCTCGGCCACCGCGAGAATCGCCGATGCCTCGCCCTGCGCCTGATTGATCGCCGCCTGACGCTCGCCCTCGGACTTCTGGATCGCGGCCTCACGCGCGCCGGCGGCGAGATTGATCTGCTCCTGCTTGCGGCCTTCGGATGCCGCGATCAGCGCGCGCTTTTCGCGCTCTGCGGTGATCTGCGCCTGCATCGCGTGAAGGATTTCCTTCGGCGGCGTCAGGTCCTTGATCTCGTAGCGCAGCACTTTCACGCCCCAGTTCGACGCGGCTTCATCGAGCGCATTCACGATGCTCTGGTTGATGAAGTCGCGCTCCTCGAATGTCTTGTCGAGCTCCAGCTTGCCGATGACCGAACGCAAGGTCGTCTGCGACAACTGCGTGATCGCGAACACGAAGTTGCTCGATCCGTACGACGCCTTCATCGCGTCCGTCACCTGAAAGTACAGCACGCCGTCTACCTGCAACTGCGTGTTGTCGCGCGTGATGCACACCTGGCTCGGCACTTCGAGCGGAATCTCCTTCAGCATGTGCTTGTAGGCGATCCGATCGATGAACGGCAGCACGATGTTGAGACCCGGCGTGAGCGTCGCGTGATAGCGGCCGAATCGTTCCAGCACCCAAGCATGCTGTTGAGGAACGATCTTGACCGTGTTCACCACGATCACGATGGCGATGATGAGCACGATGAGCGCGAAATACATTGTGTGACTCCTTCTTATAGTGAGCGAGCGTGTCTAGCGTTTGGCCGCGACGATCAGCCGGTTCCCGTCCAGCGCCGTGATGCGGTAGTACCGCGCGCCTTCGGTTTCACCCGGCGCGAGTTCGACGTCCCACTGCGCGCCGCGATACATCGCGCGCGCGTGGCCATCGCGCCATTGATCCACTTCCAGCGTCGCACCGATATCGAGATTCACGGCCGCATCCCGCGATGCGTCGCGCCCCTTCCAGCTACCGAAACGCGAGCGCCGCAAAACCACGACGGCAATCAGCGCGATGACGGCCGCCGCGCCCATCTGCACATGCGGCAGCGCGCCGGACACATAAGCGATGCCGCCCGCGATCATGCCCAGCGCGATCATGAGCAGATAGAACGTGCCGGTGAACAGCTCCGCGACGATCAACGCGCCCGCCGCGACCCACCAAATCAGTCCACTCGTTACCATCGCCGGTCTCCAAACGAAAACACCCCGGAGAAGTCCGGGGTGTTTTTATAGCACGCTCGCGCCTTTCCGAAAGCAACCGGAAAGGCGCTGCTGACTTATTTTGACAAGGTCTTCGCCAGTTGCTGCCATGTCTCGATGATCGTGTCCGGATTCAGCGACATCGATTCGATGCCTTCCTTCGCGAGCCACTCCGCGAGATCCGGATGATCGGACGGCCCCTGTCCGCAGATGCCGACGTACTTGTTCAGCCGCAGACACGTTTCGATCGCGCGTTTGAGCATGAACAGCACCGCTTCGTCGCGCTCGTCGAAGTCCGCCGCGAGCAGTTCCATGCCCGAGTCGCGATCGAGGCCGAGCGTGAGCTGCGTCAGGTCGTTCGAGCCGATCGAGAAGCCGTCGAAGCGCTCCAGGAACTGTTCCGCGAGAATCGCGTTGGACGGCACCTCGCACATCATCACGAGCTTCAGATCGTTCTTGCCGCGCTCGAGACCGAACTTCTTCAGCAGTTCGATCACGCGATCCGCCTGGTTCAGCGTGCGCACGAACGGCACCATGATCTGCACGTTGTCCAGACCCATTTCCTCGCGCACCTTCTTCAGCGCGATGCACTCCATGTGGAACGCTTCGGCGAAGTCGTCCGCAATATAGCGCGACGCGCCGCGGAAACCGAGCATCGGGTTTTCTTCATCCGGCTCGTAGCGCGAACCGCCGATCAGCTTCTTGTACTCATTCGACTTGAAGTCCGACAGACGCACGATGACGGGCTTCGGATAGAACGCCGCCGCGATCGTGGCGATGCCTTCCGTCAGCTTGTCGACGTAGAACGCACGCGGCGACGCATGACCGCGCGCAACGCTTTCGACTGCCTTCTTCAGATCGGCATCGACGTTCGGGTACTCCAGAATCGCCTTCGGATGCACGCCGATGTTGTTGTTGATGATGAACTCGAGCCGCGCCAGGCCGACGCCCGCATTCGGCAGTTGCGCGAAGTCGAACGCGAGCTGCGGATTGCCGACGTTCATCATGATCTTGACCGGAATCTTCGGCAGCTCGCCGCGCTGCACTTCCGTGACTTCGGTTTCGAGCAGGCCGTCGTAGATCTTGCCTTCGTCGCCTTCCGCGCACGATACCGTGACGAGCGCGCCTTCCTTCAGCACGTCGGTGGCGTCGCCGCAGCCGACCACGGCCGGCACGCCCAGCTCACGCGCGATGATTGCCGCGTGGCACGTACGTCCGCCGCGGTTCGTCACGATGGCCGATGCGCGCTTCATCACCGGCTCCCAGTTCGGGTCGGTCATGTCGGCGACGAGCACGTCGCCCGGTTGCACGCGTTCCATTTCCGACGGATCGTGAATCACGCGCACGGGGCCCGCGCCGATCTTCTGACCGATCGCGCGGCCCGTCGCCAGCACGTTCGACTGACCCTTCAACTTGAAGCGCATCTCGGCCTTGCCGGACGCCTGGCTCTTCACCGTCTCAGGGCGCGCCTGCAGAATGAAGATCTTGCCGTCGCGGCCGTCCTTGCCCCACTCGATGTCCATCGGACGCTCGTAGTGTTTCTCGATGATCACCGCGTACTTCGCGAGTTCGATCACGTCTTCGTCGGTGATCGAGAAGCGGTTGCGCTGCTCGTGCGGCACGTCGACCGTCTTCACGCGGCCCGGCTCGCCCGGCTTCGTGAACTCCATCTTGATGAGCTTCGAGCCGATCGAGCGGCGGATGATCGGGTACTTGCCCTGTTCGAGCGTGGTCTTGAAGACGTGGAACTCGTCCGGATTCACCGCGCCCTGCACGACCGTCTCGCCGAGGCCGTAGCTCGACGTGATGAACACGGTTTCCTTGAAGCCCGATTCGGTGTCGATGGTGAACATCACGCCCGCCGCGCCGACGTCCGAGCGGACCATGCGCTGCACGCCCGCCGACAACGCGACTTCGGCATGCGTGAAGCCCTTGTGGACGCGATAGGAGATGGCGCGGTCGTTATAGAGCGACGCGAACACGTGCTTCATGCGATCGAGCACGTCCTCGACGCCGACCACGTTCAGATAGCTTTCCTGCTGACCCGCGAACGATGCATCCGGCAAGTCCTCGGCGGTCGCCGACGAGCGCACGGCGAACGAAAGCTCTTCGGGCGAGCTGTTCTGGAGCACTTCGAAACCGCGGCGGATTTCGTCTTCGAGACGCGGCTGCATCGGCGCATCGACGATCCACTGGCGGATTTCCTTGCCGGCTTCGGCAAGGGATTTCACGTCGTCGACGTCGAGCGTTTCGAGACGCTTGGCGATGCGCTCGGTCAGGTCGTTGTGCTGGAGGAAGTCGCGGAATGCGAGCGCAGTTGTGGCAAAGCCCGTCGGCACACGAACGCCGGCTTCGGAAAGCTGGCTGATCATTTCGCCGAGCGACGCATTCTTGCCACCGACGATTTCCACGTCGGTCATTCGCAACTGCTCGAATGGAACTACATACGCCTGATCCTTTGCGACATCTTTCGCAACATTGACTGCGTTAGTCATACAAGCCCCTAAGGTGGATGGAATTCACGATCGCACAAGTGGGCTCATATGCGGCGGCGCTCATCGGAAGCGCGGCCGCATCTCGTACAACCTGTTTGATAAACCATCGGGGGAGCGCGTCACCGGAACCGGCGCACGTTGCAAAAAGAAGCGGGACGTCTGAAATCTGCTCGAAATCGTGGGTTTTTGCTGCCAAAACCGACGAACCTACCGCGATTTGACGAAAATCCGAATCAATTTGTCCGCAATTGCTTATCGAACAGGTTGCCGCTATTCTACCGTGCCGATTCTCAATTTGTTTCGGCAGAGACAGTAATTCCACGGCAAAATCGAAGTCTTTCACGCCGTTCGGTTCGCCGGCGCACACCGCTGGGCAACCAATGTAACACAGGCGCTTTCGTGAGCCGTGCAGGGCGTTCCCGCGGTCTATTTCGCGTGTTACCGTTTGAGCGCGCCCGCCTCAACTCGTTCCCCATTTGGTCTTTTGCCGATGCCGCCTTCCGTATTCATCGTTTCCGACGGGACCGGGATCACTGCCGAAACCTTCGCGCATTCGATCCTCGCCCAGTTCGATCAAAAATTCCGGCTCGTGCGCGTGCCGTTCGTCGATTCGATCGACAAGGCGTACGCGACGGTGGAAAAGATCAACGAGGTCGTGGACCTCGATGGCCGCAGGCCGATCGTCTTTACCACGCTCGTCGACAGCGCGTCGAATGAAGTCGTCAAGGGCTGCAACGCGCTCGTCCTCGACATGTTCCAGACCTTCATCGAGCCGCTCGAACACGAGCTGGAAATGAAGTCGACGCACGCGATGGGCCGCGTCCACCAGAACGCCGACACCGAGGAATACAAGAATCGCATCGAGGCGATCAACTTCTCGCTCGCGCACGACGACGGCCAGTCGAATCGCAATCTGGCCGATGCCGATGTCATTCTGGTCGGCGTATCGCGCAGCGGCAAAACGCCGACGAGCCTCTATCTGGCGATGCAATACGGCGTGAAGGCCGCGAACTATCCGCTGATTCCCGAAGACTTCGAGCGCGGCAAGTTGCCTACGCCTTTGCTCGAACATCGGGCGAAGATGTTCGGTCTTTCGATCGATGCGCAGCGGCTCGCCGAAATCCGCAACGAGCGTCGCCCGGGCAGCAAGTACGCGGCGCTTGAGAACTGCCGCTACGAGATCAACGAAGCGGAAATGATGATGAAGCGCGAGGGCGTGAAGTGGCTTTCGTCGACGCACAAGTCGATCGAGGAAATCGCCACGACGATCCTGCAGGAGATCAAGCCGGAACGGCCGTCGTATTACTGATTTTGCTCAGCGCTGCTGGCGGCACTGCTCGAAAAGACAGATCGCCGCCGCGGCCGCCACGTTGAGCGACTCCATCCCGCCCGGCTGAGGAATGGTCACGCGATGCGTCACGGCATCGCGCCAGATCTGCGACACGCCCGCGCCCTCATTGCCGAACACCCACGCCAGCGCGCCCGACAAATCGCAATCGTAGAGCGCGACCGCGCCGTGCGAATCGGTGATGGTCACGGGCGCATCGAGCCGCGCGATCAGATCCGCAGCTTCCACGTCCTCGAAAATATCCAGCAGGAAGTGCGCGCCCATGCCCGAGCGCAATACTTTCGATGACCACGCGTAAGCAGTGCCCGGCGCGCAGAACACGCGCGTGATGCCCGCCGCCGCCGCGCTGCGCAGAATCGAGCCGACGTTGCCCGCGTCCTGGATGCCGTCGAGGATCACGCAGGTTTCGGCGACGCGCGCAGGCGACTCGGCATCGATTTTCTCGACGAGCAACAGCATGCCCACGCCGTGCACGACGCTCGAAAGCTGTCCGAAGAGCGCATCCGGCAGCACGACGACACGCTTTTCCTCGATACGCGCGACGATGTCGCGGGCTTCCTCATGCGTGAGCGCGCCTTCGGTGACGACGCATGTTTCGGGCTGGCCGGCTGCATCGAGATACGCGGACGCCAGATGCAGGCCTTCGAGCAGCGCATGGCCGCTGCGACGCTGCTGCGCGGTCGAGCCGGCCAGCGCCTTGATGCGCTTATAGAGCGGATTGTCCCGCGAAGTGATGGATTTCACGTTGGATTGAGTGCCGCTCAGAAAGCGAGCGAATCGGGATCGTCTTCGAGCGCCGCGGCGACCTGAAGCACTTCGGGCGCGAGTTCGGGCAGCACCGAGCCGAAGCGGATATGCGCCTCGCGCACCGGCGCGAACGAACGCCGATGATGCTCGCACGGGCCATGCTCGCGCAGCGCCCTGAGATGCTGCGGCGTGCCGTAGCCGGAATGAGCATCGAAGCCGTACACCGGAAAGGTTTCGTGAAGCTCGACCAGCATGCGATCGCGCGTGACCTTCGCGAGAATCGATGCCGCCGAAATCTGCTTGATGAGCGCATCGCCGCCAATCACGGCTTCGGCGCGAATCGACAGCGTCGGGCAGCGATTGCCGTCGATCTTGACGAGCGTCGGCGCGACCGAAAGTCCTTCCACCGCGCGCTTCATCGCGAGCATGCTCGCGTGCAGGATGTTGATCGTGTCGATTTCCTCGACGCTCGCCGACGCGATGCAAAACGCGAGCGCGCGATCGACGATTTTCTCGTAGAGCTCCTCGCGTCGTTTTGCGCTCAGCGCTTTGGAATCGTCGAGCCCGTTGATGCGCGGTTTCGCGGGATCGAAAATCACGGCCGCTGCCACGACCGGACCGGCCAGCGGACCGCGCCCCGCCTCATCGACACCGCAGATGATGTCGAAAGGTGAACTGAAATCGAGTCCTGCCTGAGCCGATGGTTTCGCCGCCATTATCGCGGTCTCCGCGTTTCGAGCACTCGCGCGACCGCCTCGGCCGCCTTCTGCGACGTGTTCTGACGCAGCGCGATGTGCATGTCGGTGAAGATTTCCGTCAGGGTACGGCGGTTGGCGTCGTCGTTCAACTGTTTCAGCGTCGCGTCCGCGAGCGCTTCGGGCGTCGCGAAATGCTGGAGGATTTCCGGCACGACGAAACGGCCCGCCAGAATGTTCGGCAAGCCGACATACGGCAAGTAACCCTGCCGCTTCATGATCTGGCCCGTCAGCCAAGGCACCTTGTACGAGATGACCATCGGCTTCTTGAGCAGCGCCGCTTCCAGCGTCACCGTGCCGCTTTTCACGAGGATCGCGTCAGCGGCGGTCATCGCGGTTTGCGCGCGGCCATCGGTGATCGTCAGCGAAAGATTCGGATGCGCGTCCACGAGCGGCTGCAGCAACTCGCGCAACGCCGGATTCGCCGCGGGCATCAGGAAGCGCACGCCCGGTTCGCGACGCTGCATCAGCTCCATCGCATCGAAGAAGGTCGGACCGATCAGCGAAATTTCCGAGCGGCGGCTGCCCGGCAGCACGGCGATCACCGGCCCGCCCTCTGCGATGCCGAGTTCGCGGCGCGCGCCCATGACATCGGGTTCGAGCGGAATCTCGTCGGCGAGCGGATGACCGACGTAGCTCGCCTCCACGCCCGCCTTCGCCAGCAGCGCGGTCTCGAACGGAAACACGCACAGCATGTGATCGACCGCTTTCGCGATCTTCTTGATGCGGCCGCCGCGCCACGCCCAGATCGACGGACACACGAAATGCACCGTCGGAATGCCTGCTTCGCGCAGCGGCTGTTCGAGGCCGAAATTGAAATCCGGTGCGTCCACGCCGATGAACACCGACGGCGGCTCCGCGAGCAACTGACGCTTGATCTCGTTGCGGATGCCGAGAATTTCGGGGATATGTCTCAGGGCTTCGACATAGCCGCGCACGGTCAGCTTGTCCATCGGCCAGTGCGCTTCGAAGCCTTCGGCTGTCATGCGCGGGCCGCCGATGCCGCTATAGCGCGTGCCTTCCGGCAGGGTTTGCGTGAGGCCCTTGAGCAGCGAGGCCGCGAGCAGGTCGCCAGAGGGCTCGCCCGCGACCATCGCGATGCGTGGCGGGTTGGTGATCAGGGTCATCGGGCGGCGTGTCTAGCGGATGATGCCGCGCTGCGACGCCGCGATGAAATCGGAAAATGCCGTGACGGGTTTGTCGCCCTCGCCGCCTGCCGTGCTCAGTTCCTTCAACTGTACCTTCGCCTCTTCGAGCGACAGACCGCTCTTGTAGACGATGCGATATGCCGAACGCAGCGCCGAGATCGCTTCGGGCGTGAAGCCGCGGCGGCGCAGTCCTTCGACATTGATGCCGTGCGGCTCCGCCTTGTTGCCGGCCGCGATGACGAAGGGCGGCACGTCCTGCACGAGCGCCGAGGCGCCGCCGAGCATCGAATGCGCGCCGATGCGCACGAACTGATGCACGCCCGACATCCCGCCGATGATCGCGTGATCGCCGACGAACACGTGCCCGGCCAGTTGCGCGTTGCTCGACATGATGACGTTGTCGCCGAGCCGGCAGTCGTGGCCGACGTGCACGTACGCCATGATCCAGCAATCGCTGCCGATCGACGTCAGACCCTGATCCTGCGCCGTGCCCGTGTGCAGCGTCGTGAATTCGCGGATGGTGTTGCGGTCGCCGATTTCGAGACGCGTCGGCTCGCCCTTGTACTTCATGTCCTGCGGACGGCCGCCGATCGATGCGTAATGGCCGATGCTGTTGTCGCGGCCGATCGTCGTGTGGCCTTCGATCACGCTGTGCGAGCCGACGGTCGTGCCTGCGCCGATCACGACGTGCGAACCGACGATCGCGTACGGCCCGATCTCGACGGACGCGTCGAGCTGGGCGCCCGGCTCGATGATCGCGGTTGGGTGAATCTTGCTCATGCGCATTTCGCCTATGCTGTTCGTGCTGCTTGTTACGATGAACGCGGAGTGAACGCAGTGGCGCTCAGGCGTCCGTGCTCTTGACGGTACACATGAGCTCGGCTTCCGCCGCGATCGCGCCATCGACCTCGGCGCGCGCCTTGAACTTCCAGATGCCTCGCATGTACCGCTCGAAGTGGACGTTGAGGATCAACTGATCGCCCGGTTCCACCACGCGCTTGAAGCGCGCACCGTCGATGCCGACGAAGTAATAGAGCGTGTTGCTAGGATCGTGCGGCTCTTCCGCGAAGGTCAGGAGCGCCGCGGTCTGCGCGAGCGCTTCGAGAATCAGCACGCCCGGCATCACGGGCCGCGTCGGGAAGTGACCCTGGAAGTACGGCTCGTTGATCGTCACGTTCTTCAACGCTTTGATGCTCTTGTGCGGCTCGAGTTCGAGCACGCGGTCCACGAGCAGGATCGGGTAGCGATGCGGCAGCAGCGTGAGGATCTTGTGGATGTCGAGATTGATTTTTTCTGTGCTCATGGTCGTTCTGCTCACGCGCGCGTCAGGCGCGGAAATTTGGATGGCGGGCCGTATCGGACGCCCGCCCGGAATTGCACTTGGCGCTTCGGCGGCTTGGATGAGCCCGCTTTGCGCGAGGTTCTTGCTTATTCGTCGCCGCTCGTATCGCCACGCTTGGCCGTATCGGCGAGCGCCGTTTCCAGCGACTTGATGCGGTCACGCAGCTTGTCCAGATTGCGCATGATGGCCGCACTCTTGTTCCAGTCGCCATGCGGCACGGCCGGAAACGCGCTCGTGTACATGCCCGGCTTCAGAAGCGATTTCGAGACGCCGGATTGCGCCGTGACGATCACATAGTCCGCGAGCGTCACATGGCCCGCGATACCCACCGCCCCACCGATCATGCAATGCTTGCCGATGTTCGTGCTGCCCGCGATGCCCGCGCAGCCGGCGATCACCGTGTACGCGCCGATGCGGCAGTTGTGACCGATCTGCACGAGGTTATCGATCTTCACGCATTCCTCGATGACGGTATCCGCCATCGCGCCGCGATCGATGGTTGTGTTCGCACCGATTTCCACGTCGTCTGCGATATCCACCGCGCCGACCTGCGGAATCTTCACCCAGCTGCCAGTGCGCGCATCGCCCTCGCCGACGAAATCCGGCGCGAAGCCGAAGCCGTCCGCGCCGATCACCGCGCCCGCGTGCACGATCACGCGCGCGCCGAACTTGCAGCCGTGATAGACGGTGACGTTGGGATACAGATGCACGTCGTCGCCGAGCTTCACGCCCCGGCCGACGACCACGCCCGCATCCAGCTTCACGCGCTCGCCGATGACGGCGCCCGCCTCCACTGTCACGTGCGGTCCGATCACGGCGCTCGCCGCGACCTTCGCGTCCGGATCGACATACGCGCTGGGATGCACGCCCGGCCTGGCCTTGGGCGTCGCCAGATCGATGAACGCCTGCGCCACGCGCGCGAAATAAGCGTAGGGGTTCGGCGTGACGATGAAATTACTGCCCGCGCGATTGGTCACCTTCTCGAGATCGGCCGGGGAAATCAGCACCGCGCCGGCGCGCGTCGTCTCGACCTGCGGCAGATACTTCTGATTCGCCAGAAACGCGAGCTGCGCCGAGCCAGCCTTGTCGAGGGGTGCGAGACTCCCGACCGCGTGCGCGCCGTCACCGACCACCTCGCCGCCGAAGCGCTTCACCAGTTCGTCGAGCGTGATCGCCATGCCTGATGCCATCTCGTCTCAGTCCTCGTCAGTTCGGGTTCGTGAGCGAACCCGTGCCGGTCGCGCCCGCGGCCAGCGCCTTCAGCACCTGATCCGTGATGTCGATGCGCGGACTCACGTACACCGCCTCCTGCACGATCAGATCGTAGTGCTGCTGCTCGGCGATCTGCTTGATCACCTTGTTCGCGCGATCCAGCACCGCCGCGAGTTCTTCGTTGCGGCGCTGGTTCAGGTCTTCGCGGAACTCGCGCTGCTTGCGCTGGAAGTCCGCGTCGAGTTGCGCGAGGTCGCGCTGGCGCGCAGCGCGGTCGGTCGGCGACATCGAGGAACCGTTTTTATCGATGTTGTCCGACATCGCCTTCAGACGCTGCGCCATGTCCTGCAGCGCCTTGTCGCGTTTGGAGAATTCCTGCTCGAGCTTCGACTGAGCGGCTTTCGCCGCAGCAGATTCGCGCAGGATGCGGTCCGAATTGACCGCAGCGATGCGCGCTTCCTGAGCACTGGCGGACATCGCCGTGCCCAGGCCGAGAACCATCGACAACGCAAGCGCCAGCGCCATATGTTTCGAATGCTTACCGGTTCCCAAAGTGTTCCTCACGTTACGTCTGAATGGATGAAGTTCGTGACAGTCGGCATACCGTTTAGAAGGCCGTACCGATCTGGAACTGGAACTTCTGATACTGGTCGCCTTCGTGCTTCTGCAGCGGGAAGCCAAGGCTCAGCTTGAGCGGGCCGATCGGCGAGATCCACGCGAGACCCACACCGTAGCCGTAGCGCAAGCCGTTCGCGCCGCCGCTCGTGCCGCCTTGATTCGGGTCGCCCCAGACGTTACCGGCATCGAGGAAGGTGAAGACGCGCAGCGTGCGGTCGTAGCCCGTGCCCGGAAGCGGGAACGTCAGTTCGATGTTGCCGACCGCCATGCGCGAGCCGCCGATCGGATCGTTCGTCTTCGAGTCGCGCGGACCCAGCGAGCTTGGCGAGTAGCCGCGCACCGAGCCGATACCACCCGCATAGTAGTTCTTGAAGATCGGGTACGTCTGACCTTGCAGGCCCTTGCCGTAACCGCCCTGCAAGTTGAAGCCGAGCACGAAGCCGCGCGCGAACGAGTAGTAATACTGGAACTGCGCGTCGAATTTCGCGTAGGTCGTGTTGCCGAGCGGCGTGCCGTATTCCGCGTTCGACTGGATGTAGTAGCCGCGGCTCGGGACGAGCGCGCTATCGCGATTGTCGCGCGACCAGCCCATCGTCAGCGGATAGTTGTTCACCACGCGGCCGAACTCGTTCACGTAGTTGATGTAGGACTGCGGCGTGTTCGAGTCCACGTCCATCGTGTTCTGTTCGGCGCCGACGCCGAAGAACACCGTGTCCTGCTCGGAGAACGGGATGCCGAACTTGGTGTCCGCACCCATCGTGATGATCTTGAAACTCGAATCGGTCGAGTAGTACAGCGGCTGATACGTGCGGTAGTACGCGTCGGTGATACGTTTGATGCCGTCGATCGTGAAGTACGGATCGACCTGCGTCACGGTTAGCGTGCGGTACGTCTTCGCAGTGTTCACGTTGACCGCGAGACTCGTGCCCGAGCCGAACACGTTGTCCTGCGACACGCCCGCCGACAGCACCACCTTGTCTGTCGACGAGAAACCCGCGCCCAGCGTGATCGCGCCGGTCGGCTTTTCCGCGACCTTCACGTCCACGTCGACCTGGTCGTTCGTGCCTTCCACGGGCGTCGTGGTGACGTCCACGTCGGTGAAGTAGCCGAGACGGTTGACCCGGTCCTTCGACAATGCGAGACGGCTCGAATCGAACCACGAGCTTTCGAGCTGACGCATTTCACGACGGACCACTTCGTCGCGCGTGCGCGTATTGCCGACGATGTTCACGCGCCGCACGTACACGCGGCGGCTCGGGTCGACTTGCAGCGTGAGCGCCACGGTGTGGTTCGACTGATCGATCTGCGGCTGCGCGTTGACCTGCGCGAACGCGTAGCCGTATTCGCCGAGCTTGTCGACGATGGCCTTGGTCGTCGCCTGCAGTTTCTCCGCGGAGAAGCGCTCGCCCGGTTTGATCTTGATGAGCTTGTTGAGCTCGGCTTCGCGGTCGAGCAGATTGCCCGAGAGCTTGATGCTGCTGATCTTGTACGGCTCGCCTTCATGCACGGCGATCGTCAGATACATGTCCTTCTTGTCCGGCGAGATCGACACCTGCGTGGAGTCGATGCTGAACTCGAGGTAGCCGCGGTTCAGGTAGTACGAGCGCACGTTCTCCAGGTCGCCCGTGAGCTTTTCCTTCGCGTAGAGATCGCTCTTCGTGTACCACGAGAACCAGTTCGGCGTGGAGAGCTGCATTTCGCCGAGCAGCGTGCCCGAACTCACCGCCTTGTTGCCGACGAAGTTGATCTGGCGGATCTTCGCGCTCGGACCTTCCGCGACGGAAAACAGAATGGCGACGCGGTTGCGGTCGACAGGCGTCACGGTGGTCGTGACTTCCGCCGCGTAGTAGCCGCGCGTCAGATACTGGCGCTTGAGCTCCTGCTCCGCCTTGTCGACGAGCGCCTTGTCGTAGGAGCGGCCTTGCGACAGACCGACCGAGCGCAGCGCCTTCGTGAGATTGTCCTTGTCGAACTCGTGCAGGCCCGCGAAATCGATGGCCGAGATGGCCGGGCGCTCCTGCACCTGCACGACCACCACATTGCCTTCGGTGGCGATCTGAACGTCGTTGAAGAAGCCCGTCGCGTAGAGTGCGCGAATCGCTTCGGAGGCCTTGTCGTCGGTGAAGGTGTCGCCTTGCTTGATCGGCAGATAAGCGAACACGGAGCCCGGCTCGATGCGTTGGAGACCGTCGATCCGAATATCCTGCACGACGAACGGCGTGGTGGCGTGTGCCGCCATACCCGTTGCGGCGAGCGCCGCGGCCACAGCCGTCTTAGGAACAAAGCGATGAGGTTTGAACAACGTGCTTCCCCAGTATTTAAAGCTGCATTCGTTCCGGCGGTCGCTCGAAACGCGCCGCCAGAAATTGTCAAAGTGGATCAAAAACGAATCAGACGAGCGAGGTCGTTGAACAGCGCGATCATCGACAGTGCGACGATGCAGACCAGGCCCGCCCTTTGCAGAACCAGCTGCCAGCGATCGGATACGGCTTTGCCGGTAACAGCCTCAACCAAATAATATAACAGATGCCCACCGTCCAATACCGGAATCGGTAACAAGTTCAACACTCCGAGACTGATGCTGACGAGGGCGAGAAACGAAACAAAGGCCGCCACGCCGAGCCTTGCGCTCTTGCCCGCATAGTCGGCAATGGTGACCGGTCCCGAGAGATTCTTGAGCGAAGCCTCGCCGACGATCATCCGCCCGAACATGCGCAGCGAGTAGATGCTGATGTCCCACGTCCGGTTCACGCCGAGGCGCAGGCTTTCGAGCGGCCCGTAGCGCACGTCCACGGTTGGCAACTGATTCGCGAGCGCGGCGCCAATGCGGCCGATCTCCTTGCCCGTCGATGCATCGTGCTTCACGTCCGGCACGATCTGCACGGACTCGCGCTTGCCGTTGCGCTCGATCACGAGCGTGACGGGCTTCGCGCCATGTGCTTTCACGTAATCGATGAAGCTTGTCGCGTTGTCGACGCTGCGGCCATCGATCGCGCGCAGCATGTCGCCCGCCTTCAGCCCGCTCTTCTGCGCCGCGCTCCCCGCCTCGACGCCCGCGACGGTCAGCGTGCCGCCGCCCGGTGCGAAGCCGAGCTTGTCCATGAAGTCCTGATCGGCTTGCTCGTCGGTGATGCCCGCGACCGTCACCGGGAAATCGAAGGTGCCGTCGTGCGTCTTCGCCGTCAGCACGATGCGACGATGATCGAACGACGCGTCGAGCAGCTTCCAGCGCAAATCGGACCAGGAGCGGATCGGATGCGTCTCGCCGCCTTGCGCGTCGCGCATCGAGAGAACCGTCTCGCCGCCTTCGAAACCCGCGTGCGCCGCTGCCGTGTCGGGCGCGGGCTGCGAAACGATCGCGGCGGGTTCGGTCACGCCGCCCGCGAACACGGCGGAAAAGAGCGCGATCGCGAGCAGGAAGTTGGCGATGGGCCCCGCCGCCACGATGGCAATGCGCTTGGCGACGCTCTGGCGGTTGAAAGCGCGCGGCAAGTCCTCGGGGGGAATCGTCGTGCCGCTGTCGGGATCGACCTCGCGCTCGTCGAGCATCTTCACGTAGCCGCCGAGCGGCAGCGCGGCGATCGTCCATTGAACGCCCGTCTTCTTGCTGACCCACTGCACGAGCGGCTTGCCGAAGCCGACCGAGAAACGCAGCACTTTCACGCCGCACAGTCGCGCGACACTGTAGTGACCGAATTCGTGGACGACGACGAGTACGCCTATCGCAACGACGAAGGCGACGATTTCGGTCAGAAAGTTCATGACGGCCTCAATGGGCGATGGGTTCGGCGCCCGGCGCGCTCGCGGTGAGCTCAGCGACGAAACGGGATGCGAGACGGCGCGCGGTCGCATCGGCGGCGAGCACGTCCGCCAGCGTCGCGGCGCTCGTATTCGGCAGGTCGTTCAGCACGCGCTCGACCACGCCGCCGATCGCCATGAAGCCGATGCGGCGCTCCAGAAACGCTTCCACGGCGATTTCGTTGGCCGCGTTCAACGCGGCGCTCGCGATGCCGCCCGCTTCGAGCGCCTGGATGGCCAGCGCGAGGCACGGGAAGCGCGCGAAATCGGGCTTTTCAAACGTGAGGGTCGCGATCTGCGCCAGATCCAGCGGCGCCACGCCCGAGTCCACACGGTCAGGATACGCCAGCGCGTGCGCGATGGGCGTGCGCATGTCGGGGTTGCCGAGTTGCGCGAGGACGGAGCCATCGGCGTAGGACACCATCGAATGAATCACGCTCTGCGGATGGATCAGCACCTCGATGCGCGAGCCCGGCAGATTGAAGAGCCAGTGCGCCTCGATCACTTCGAGACCCTTGTTCATCATCGTCGCGGAATCGACGGAGATCTTGCGGCCCATCGCCCAGTTCGGATGCTTGACGGCTTCCTCGGGCGTGACGTTGGTGAGCGTCGCCGGTTCGCGCGTGCGGAACGGGCCGCCCGACGCCGTCAGGATGATCTTCGACACGCCGCCATGCAGTTGCGCTTCCTTGTCCGCGCAAGGCGGCAGGCACTGGAACACGGCGTTGTGCTCGCTGTCGACCGGCAGCAGAATCGCGCCGTTGTCGCGCACCGCGTCCATGAAAATCTGGCCGGACATCACGAGCGCTTCTTTGTTCGCGAGCAGGATGCGCTTGCCGGCGCGCGCGGCGGCAAGCGTGGGCGCGAGGCCAGCAGCGCCTACGATGGCCGCGACGACCGTGTTGCACTGCGTCGCGCGGGCGACCTCGACGAGCGCTTCCGTGCCGTGCGTCACTTCGGTCTTGCAGCCCTGCGCGCGCAACGCCGACGCGACGCGCACGGCCGTTTCGGCGTCGCCGACGACCGCCACTTCGGGCTGGAATTTCAGGCACTGGGCGACGAGTTTGTCGCCGTTGCGGTGAGCGGTGAGCGCGTAGACCGAAAAGCGGTCCGGGTGCCTTGCCACGACATCGAGCGTGCTGTCGCCGATCGAGCCCGTGGAGCCGAGCAATGTGAGACGTTTTTGCATAAATTCTTCTCTAGCCGATTAGCCAAGCATGAGCAATGCGATCGGCAATACAGGCAACAATGCGTCGATGCGGTCGAGGACGCCGCCGTGACCCGGCAAGAGGCCGCTCGAATCCTTGACGCCGGCCTGGCGCTTGAGCAGCGACTCGAACAGGTCGCCGACCACGCTGAACGCGACCAGCACGGAAAGCGCGACGAACGAGCGATCCCAACCGAGATGCCCGACGAAGGCGGTGAATACGGTGGGCGCATAAAAGCCGGTGGCAGCGGCGAGCGCGCCGATGACGATGACGGCGAGCCACCCACCGATGGCGCCCTCCCAGGTCTTGCCCGGGCTGATCGACGGAGCGAGTTTGTGGCGGCCGAGCGCTTTTCCGGCGAAGTATGCGCCTATGTCAGCCAGCCAGACTACTAGAAGAAGCGATAGCACGAATGCCACGCCCCGCGTGCGCGCGTCGACGACGGCGTGCCAGCAGGCCAGAAACACGACAATTCCCGCGAAAAGCAGGAACGCGCGCCACGTGTGGGCGGCCAGCGTGGGCTTGCGCAGCAAGGCGTAGGGACCGGCCAGCACCCAGAAAATCGCGGCCATCTGGTACAACGGCGTGGACTTGATCCCGAGAAACGTGCTGAAAATGAGCGCGAGCCCCGCGACGAGCGCGTAGGCAACCGGGCCCGCTCCGTTCAGCTTGAGGAGACGCCCCCATTCCCAGGCCGCGAACACCACGACGAAACCGATGAGCGCTCCGAACGCACCGATCGGCGCGAACAGCGTGATCGGCACCAGTACCGCGAGCAGGACGATTGCCGTGATGACACGGGTTCTTAGCATGAAAGGGTGTCGGCCTTCTGCGATTGGGAAGCGAGTTGCGCGCTCGTGCGCCCGAAGCGGCGCTCACGGTCACCGTAGGAAGCGATCGCGCGATCGAGCGCGTCGGCGTCGAAGTCGGGCCAGTAGATATCGGTGAAATAAAACTCGGTGTACGCGAGCTGCCACAGCAGGAAATTGCTGATGCGCTGCTCGCCGCCCGTGCGGATGAAGAGATCCGGCTCGGGCGCATAGGCCATCGCGAGATGCGCGGCGAACGATTCGTCGTCCACGCGCGCGGGCGTACCCGTCTCCAGCGACTCGGCGATGAGTTTCTTCGTCGCCTGCATGATGTCCCAGCGCCCGCCGTAGTTGGCGGCGATGGTCAGCGTGAGGCGGGTATTGCGGGCCGTCTTGGTCTCGGCGCGTTGAATCAGCGCGCGGATGCGGTCGTCGAACATGCTGATGTCGCCGACGACGCGCAGGCGGATGCCATTCGCGTGCAGCTTGCCGATTTCGCGCTCGAGCGCGGTGACGAACAGGCGCATCAGGAACGACACTTCGTCGGTCGGACGGCGCCAGTTTTCGGAGCTAAAAGCAAAAAGCGTGACGAATTCGACGCCGCGCCGCGCGCAGCTTTCGACGGTCGCACGAACCGCGTCGACGCCGCGCGTATGACCGGCGACGCGCGGCAGGCGGCGCTCGGTCGCCCATCGGCCATTGCCGTCCATGATGATCGCGACGTGGCGCGGGACAGCCGCGACATCGGGCACGGTAACGGTGGAGCTGGTATAGGTCATGGCCGCTGAATCTGGAAATCTGAAAGAGTGAAAGCCAGCCCGGATATATACACGCCCGGGGCTGGCAGGACCGTTTCTACGGCCTCACACCGTCATGATTTCGGATTCTTTGGTCTGAACGAGCTTGTCGATCTCGGCGACGAACTTGTCGGTGAGTTTCTGCACTTCGTCGCTCGCACGGCGCTCGTCGTCTTCCGAAATCTCCTTGTCCTTCACGGATTTCTTCAGTTGATCGTTCGCGTCGCGGCGCAGGTTGCGCACGGCGACCTTCGCGGTTTCGCCTTCGCTCTTCACGACCTTCGTGAGTTCGCGGCGGCGCTCTTCGGTGAGCGCGGGCATCGGCACGCGGATCAGGTCGCCCTGCGTGGCCGGGTTCAGGCCGAGATCCGATTCGCGGATCGCTTTCTCGATCACCGCGACCATCTTCTTTTCCCACGGCTGCACGCCGATCGTACGCGCATCGACGAGCGTCATGTTCGCGACCTGTGAGATGGGCACGTTCGAACCGTAGTAATCAACCTGGATGTGGTCGAGCAGCCCCGTGTGGGCGCGACCCGTGCGAATCTTGGCGAGATCGGCCTTGAACGCTTCGATCGACCGCTGCATCTTCTGGTCGACGCCTTTTTTGATGTCAGCCACACTCATTTTGAACCTCCAAACCTGGGTTTTACTGGCGAAAAGCGGCGCATCACGCGCGGGGCTCCCCGCCAGCCGCGCAGCGCCTGATACCGCGAGAGTTTACACGTGGACGAGGGTCCCTTCGTCGTCGCCCTGCACGATGCGCTTCAACGCGCCCGGCTTCGTGATCGAGAACACGCGAATCGGCAGCTTCTGGTCGCGGCACAGCGCGAATGCGGTTGCGTCCATCACCTGAAGGTTCTTGCCGATGGCCTCGTCGAAGCTGATCGTGCTGTAGCGCGTCGCGTGCGGATCCTTCTTCGGGTCGGCGGAGTATACGCCATCGACCTTCGTCGCTTTCAGCACCACTTCGGCGCCGATTTCCGAGCCGCGCAGCGCGGCCGCCGTGTCCGTCGTGAAGAACGGATTGCCCGTGCCGGCCGCGAAAATCACGACCTTGCCCTCTTCGAGCTGGCGAATCGCGCGCGGACGGATGTAGGGCTCGACCACCTGATCCATGCGCAGCGCCGACTGCACGCGCGCTTCGATGCCCGCGTGGCGCATGGCGTCCTGGAGCGCGAGCGCGTTCATCATCGTGGCGAGCATGCCCATGTAGTCGGCCGTCGCGCGATCCATGCCGGCCGCGCCGCCCGCTACACCACGGAAGATATTGCCGCCGCCGATGACGACGGCAAGCTGCGTCCCGATCCGCACCACCTCCGCGACATCCGCCACCATCCTTTCGATCGTTGCGCGATTGATGCCGAAAGCATCGTCGCCCATGAGGGCTTCGCCGGAGAGTTTGAGGAGTACGCGTTTGTAGGCTGTGGGCATATGAGGTTCCGATCGCGCCGAGGAGGGTTGCAACAACGTAGAACTGTAGGGGTGAAACATTACTTACCGCAAGCGGGCCGGATCGGGCGGCGGGCGCGGTAGATCAGGGTTATCCCTAGCCTAACGCGCCCGCTGCTTGTGCGATCCGGATCGCTGAATGCGTGCGGCGGAATGTTCCGCCGCGGGTACCGCGAACTCGGCGCGCTATCACAGCACACGCGCCTTAAGCGAGCCTTAGGACTGCTTGGCCGCAGCGACTTGCGCCGCGACTTCGGCTGCGAAGTCGTCCTGGCGCTTTTCGATGCCTTCGCCGACCACGAACAGCGCGAACTTCTGCACCGACGCGTTGCCGGCCTTGAGCATCTGCTCGATCGTCTGCTTGTCGTTCTTCACGAACGGCTGGTTCAGGAGCGATACTTCCTTCAGGTACTTCTGGACCGAGCCGTCGACCATCTTCGCGACGATCTCGGCCGGCTTGCCCGATTCAGCGGCCTTCTGCTCGGCGATGCTGCGCTCCTTGGCGATCAGATCGGCCGGCACTTGGTCCGACGACAGCGAAACCGGCTTCATCGCGGCGACGTGCATCGCGACGTCCTTGCCGATCTGGTCGTCAGCGCCCGTGAACTCGACCAGCACGCCGATACGCGTGCCGTGCAGGTACGACGCGACCTTGTTGGCCGACTCGAAACGCACGAAACGTCGGATCGACAGGTTTTCACCGATCTTGCCGACGAGAGCGAGACGCACGGCGTCGACGGTCGAGCTTTCCAGCGGCAGCGCCGACAGCGCGGCCACGTCAGCCGGGTTGTTCTTGGCGACCAGTTCGGCGATCGTCTTGCCGAAGGCCAGGAAGTCGTCGTTCTTCGCGACGAAGTCGGTTTCGCAGTTCAGTTCGACGAGCGCGCCCACGCCGCCTTCGACGTGCGCCGTCACGATGCCTTCAGCCGTCACGCGCGATGCCGCCTTGCTCGCCTTGTTGCCGAGCTTCACGCGCAGCAGTTCTTCCGCGCGCGCCATGTCGCCGTCGGCTTCCGTCAGCGCCTTCTTGCATTCCATCATCGGCGCGTCGGTCTTTGCGCGCAGTTCTGCCACCATGCTTGCGGTAATTGCCGCCATCATTCGCTCCTTGAGTCTGTTTGATACGTGCCGCCGGCTTTACATCGCGCCCACGGCAGAAAAATAGGCATTTCTATCGCTTCGACTAAAAAAAAGGGGCCTTTCGCAAAGCCCCCTTTTTTGTCGGCCGCAGGGCTCGATTACGCCTCTGCGTTGACCTCGACGAACTCGTCGCCTTCGCCGTTACGGACGGCCTGGACAACGTCGTTCACCGCGTTCGCGCGGCCTTCGAGGATCGCGTCGGCAACGCCCTGAGCGTACAGCGCGACTGCCTTGGAGGCGTCGTCGTTGCCCGGGATCACGTAGTCGATGCCTTCCGGCGAGTGGTTCGTATCGACCACGGCGATGACCGGAATGCCGAGCTTCTTCGCTTCGGTCACGGCGATCTTGTGGTAGCCGACGTCGATCACGAACATTGCATCGGGAATGCCGCCCATGTCCTTCACGCCGCCGATGGACTTTTGCAGCTTGACCATTTCGCGTTCGAACAGAAGCGCTTCCTTCTTGCTCATGCGCTCGGTTTCACCCGATTCCAGCGCCGCTTCCATGTCCTTCAGGCGCTTGATCGAAACCTTCAGCGTCTTGAAGTTGGTCATCATGCCGCCGAGCCAGCGGGCGTTGACGAAAGGCATACCGGCGCGCGCTGCTTCCTGAGCGATGGTGTCGCGCGACTGGCGCTTCGTGCCGACGAAAAGGATGGTGCCGCGGTTCGCTGCCAACTGGCGCACATACTTCAGCGCGTCGTTGTAGAGCGGCAGCGTCTTTTCGAGGTTGATGATGTGAATCTTGTTGCGATGACCGAAAATGTACGGGGCCATCTTGGGGTTCCAGAAGCGCGTTTGGTGACCGAAGTGGACACCGGCTTCCAGCATTTGACGCATCGTGACTGCCATGAAATTCTCCGCGAGGGTTAGGTCTTAAGCCGGCTGCCGCATCCCGCGCCTGGTTGTTTTCGCTGTTTCGCTTGACCAGACGCCGGACACCCTGGGTGCGCCGGCTTGCGTATCGACTTGAAACAAGTTTCCAAGCCGCATTCCGCTATTCCACGCCCGGATTGTCATACGACATCGTGACGGCAATATGGATTACGACTTAGCCTTCGAGTATAGCATGTGAGGATTGGTCGGCTCAAGCCGCACGACCGATCCGGAACCACGCGTGTTTGCGATCGTCCTCAGTGCCCTTGCGCCCTCCGCTCCAAACGATCCGGGTGCGGCGCATTTCTTAAGGTGCGATAATGCCGCTTTCGCGGCTCACTGCCGCACACACGCATTTCGGGCCAAGTCATGTCCATTACGCTGAAAAACGAACACGATATCGCGCAAATGCGCGTCGCCTGCCGGCTCGCCAGCGAAGTGCTCGATTTCATCACGCCGCATATCGCTCCCGGCGTGACGACCGAAGAGCTCGATCGCCTCTGTCACGAATATATGGTGAAGGAACAGGGCACCGTTCCCGCACCGCTCAATTATCAGCCGCCCGGCTATCCGCCGTACCCGAAAGCCACCTGCATCTCCGTGAACGATGTGATCTGCCACGGCATCCCCGGCGAAAAGGTGCTGAAGAACGGCGACGCGCTGAATATCGACGTCACCGTCATCAAGAACGGCTATTTCGGCGACACGAGCCGCATGTTCATCGTCGGCGAAGGGTCGATCCTGGCTAAGCGCCTCGTTCAGACCACGTTCGACTGCATGTGGCTCGGCATCGAGCAGGTGCGCCCGGGCGCGCATCTGGGCGACATCGGCGCGGCGATCCAGAAGCACGCCGAAGCGCAAGGCTACAGCGTCGTGCGGGAATACTGCGGCCACGGCATCGGACAGGTGTTCCACGAAGAGCCGCAGGTGCTGCACTACGGCCGTCCGGGCACGGGCATCGAACTGCAGGCTGGCATGATTTTCACCGTCGAGCCGATGATCAACGCCGGCCGCCGCGAAATCCGCACGATGCCGGACCAGTGGACCGTCAAGACGCGCGACCGCAGCCTCTCGGCGCAATGGGAGCACACCGTGCTCGTCACGCCGACGGGCTATGACGTGCTGACCGTTTCGGCGGGCACGCAGGCGCCCTCGCAACTGATCGCCGCGACCGCCTGATTTCGCTTCTCCCGGCGCCCGCCGTGCATGCACGCGGGCGCATCCCTCCGCCGTCCTCGCCACTTTCCATTCATGAGCGTAATCGCCGCTGTCGCCACGCCCTGTGAAACGTTGCGCGTCGCCTACAAGGCGGCGAAGGCGGCGCTCATCGAACGCTTCGGAGCGGCGTCGAACGTCGAGCCGCTGATGCACGCGCTCGCCCGCGCCACCGACGACGCCCTCAAAGGCGCGTGGTCCGCCTGCGACATGCCCGAGAGCGCCGCGCTCGTCGCGGTCGGCGGTTACGGACGCGGCGAGCTCGCGCCCTATTCCGACGTCGACATCCTCGTGCTCCTTCCGGAAGCATCGCCGCAACACAGCGATGCGGAGTTGAACGGCCGCGTCGAGCGTTTCATCGGGATGGCGTGGGATCTGGGACTCGATATCGGCAGCAGCGTGCGCTCGGTCGAGCAATGCATCGCCGAGGCGGGCAACGACATCACCGTGCAGACATCGCTGCTCGAAGCGCGGCGCATCTGCGGCGACATGGCCCTGTTCCAGCGCTTTTCGGCGCGCTATCGCGAAACGCTCGATCCACGCGCTTTCTTCCAGGCGAAAGTACTGGAAATGCGCCAGCGTCACGCGAAGTTTCAGGACACGCCCTACAGCCTCGAGCCGAACATCAAGGAAAGCCCCGGCGGCTTGCGCGACCTGCAACTGATTCTGTGGATCGCACGCGCGGCCGGTTTTGGCAGCAGCTGGCGCGAACTCGATGCGCGCGAGCTCATCACCGAACGCGAAGCGCGCGAACTGCGCCGCAACGAAGGCTTTCTGAAGGCGCTGCGTGCGCGGCTGCACGTGATCGCGAAGCGCCGTCAGGACATACTCGTCTTCGATCTGCAGACGCCGCTCGCGGAGAGCTTCGGCTTTGAGGCGACCACCGCCAAGCGCGCGAGCGAGCAGCTGATGCGCCGCTACTACTGGGCGGCGAAAGCGGTCACGCAGCTCGCCACCATCCTGATCCAGAACGTCGAGGCGCAGCTTTTCCCGTCGACGAGCGGCATCACGCGGGTCATTTCCGGGCGCTTCGTCGAGAAGCAGGGCATGCTGGAAATCGCCCGCGACGATGTGTTCGAGCGCGAGCCGCACGCGATTCTCGAAGCGTTCCTGCTGTACGAACAGACGCGCGGCATCAAGGGATTTTCCGCGCGCACGCTGCGGGCGATCTATAACGCACGCGATCTGATGGACCGCGACTGGCGGCGCGATCCGGAGAATCGCCGGCTGTTCATGGAGATCCTCAAGCAGCCCGAAGGCATCACGCATGCGTTCCGTTTGATGAACCAGACGAGCGTGCTCGGGCGCTATCTGCTGAACTTCCGGCGCATCGTCGGGCAGATGCAGCACGATCTCTATCACGTCTACACGGTCGATCAGCACATCCTGATGGTGCTGCGCAATCTGCGGCGCTTCGCGATCGCCGAGCATGCGCACGAGTATCCGTTCTGCAGCCAGTTGATGGGCAACTTCGAGCGTCCGTGGGTGCTCTACGTCGCGGCTCTGTTCCACGATATCGCGAAGGGCCGCGGCGGCGATCATTCGACGCTCGGCATGGCCGACGCCCGGCGTTTCTGCCGCGAGCACGACATCGGCGCCGAAGACACCGAGCTCGTCATCTGGCTCGTGCAGCAGCATCTGACGATGAGCCAGGTCGCGCAGAAGCAGGACACGAGCGATCCGGAAGTCATCAAGCAATTCGCGTCGGTGGCGAAGACGGAGCGGCGGCTCACCGCGCTTTATCTTTTGACCGTCGCCGATATCCGCGGCACGAGTCCGAAAGTCTGGAACAACTGGAAAGGCAAGCTGCTCGAAGACCTGTTCCGTGCGACGCAGGCCGTGCTCGGCGGCGCGCAGCCGGATGCGCATTCGGAGCTCAAGTCGCGCCAGGAAGCGGCGCTCGCGCTGCTGCGCCTGGAAACCGTGCCGGAGCACGCGCAAAAGCGCCTGTGGGATCAGCTCGACGTCGGCTATTTCCTGCGCCACGATCCGGCCGACATCGCGTGGCAGACGCGCGTGCTCTACCGTCACGTGGAGAGCGACGAGCCGATCGTGCGCGCGCGGCCCTCGCCCATCGGCGCGGCGTTGCAAGTGCTCGTGTACGTGAAGGATCGGCCCGATCTCTTCGCCGGCATCTGCGCGTATTTCGACAAGAACGGTCTCTCCGTGCTCGATGCGCGCGTGACGACGACCCGTCACGGTTACGCGCTCGATAACTTTCTCGTCGCGCATCCGGATCACGACGGGAGTTATCGCGACATCGCCAACCTCGTCGAGCAGCAACTCGCCGCGCTGCTCGCGGATGAGCGCATACTCCCGGAACCGTCGAAGGGCCGCGTATCGCGGCTCGTGCGCACGTTTCCGATCACACCGCGCGTGGACCTTCGTCCCGACGATCGCGGCCAGTACTACATCCTGTCCGTGTCGGCCAACGACCGGCAGGGCCTTCTTTATTCGATCGCGCGCGTTCTGGCGCAACACCGGATCGGCGTGCAGGCGGCGCGGATCAACACGCTCGGCGAACGTGTCGAGGACGTGTTTCTGCTCGACGGCAAGAGCCTGTCGAACAACCGCACCCAGATCCAGGTGGAAACCGAGCTGCTGCGCGCGATCGCAGCCTGAGACTTTATGCGCGTCAAACTGACAGCCAAACATCCGCGTCCCACTTCGGCGACGCGTTCACCGGTTCGAGCCGGCACGGTCACCGGGCGTAAGCCTGTTCGCGCGCCGTCGCCGGACGAGGCACGTCCCAAGCGCGCGAGCCCGCCCGCGACCGACAAGCGCGAAGCGCGCGCGTCCAAGCCGCGTGGTGACGATTCGCGTCCTGCGTTTGGCGAGCGTGGTCCGCGCAAGTCGTTCGAAGGTCGGCCGCCTGCGCGTGGCGAGCGTCCTGCCGGTGGTGACGAACGTCGCTCGTTCAAGCCGCGTGGTGATGATTCGCGTCCTGCGTTCGGCGATCGCGGTCCGCGCAAATCGTTCGAAGGTCGGCCGCCTGCGCGTGGCGAGCGTCCGGCCGGCCGTGATGAACGTCGTCCGTTCAAGCCGCGTGGCGATGATTCGCGTCCTGCGTTTGGTGATCGTGGTCCGCGCAAATCGTTCGAAGGCCGTCCGCCTGCGCGTGGCGAGCGCCCGGCCGGTGGTGATGAACGTCGTTCGTTCAAGCCGCGTGGCGATGATTCG
Organism: Caballeronia sp. LZ029; assembly: GCF_031451275.1. NCBI lineage: Bacteria > Pseudomonadati > Pseudomonadota > Betaproteobacteria > Burkholderiales > Burkholderiaceae > Caballeronia > Caballeronia sp. LZ029. The sequence goes on along the minus strand of NZ_JARUXO010000001.1, from coordinate 1,254,290 downwards.
CGTCCTGCATTTGGCGAGCGTGGTCCGCGCAAGTCGTTCGAAGGCCGTCCGCCTGCGCGTGGCGAGCGTCCGGCCGGCGGTGATGAACGTCGCCCGTTCAAGCCGCGTGGCGATGATTCACGTCCTGCGTTTGGCGAGCGTGGTCGCGAAGGCCGTCCGCCTGCGCGCGGCGAGCGTCCTGCCGGTGGTGATGAACGTCGCCCGTTCAAACCGCGTGGCGATGATTCGCGTCCTGCATTCGGCGATCGCGGCCCGCGCAAATCGTTCGAAGGTCGTCCGCCGGCGCGCGGCGAGCGTCCTGCCGGCGGCGACGAACGCCGCCCGTTCAAGCCGCGTGGCGATGATTCACGTCCCGCATTCGGCGATCGCGGTCCGCGCAAATCGTTCGAAGGCCGTCCGCCTGCGCGCGGCGAGCGCCCTGCTGGTGGCGACGAACGTCGCCCGTTCAAGCCGCGTGGCGATGATTCGCGCCCCGCATTCGGCGATCGCGGTCCGCGCAAATCGTTCGAAGGCCGTCCGCAAGCGAGCGGCGACGAACGTCGCACATTCAAACCACGCGGCGACGATACACGCCCCGCGTTCGGCGATCGCAGCCCGCGCCGATCGACCGAAGATCGCCCGTTCAAATCGCGCGACGACCGCGCGCCGGCAACGCGTCCCGCACGCCGCGACGACGATCGGCCGTTCGCCAAACGCGACGATCGCAGCGAAGCGCACAAGCCGGCCGCACCCGTCGCGGAATCCGTGCCCAAGCACCGCGATCACAACGACGGCCTCGTGCGCCTCTCCAAAGTGATGTCGGAACTCGGCCTCTGCTCGCGCCGCGAAGCCGACGAATGGATCGAGAAAGGCTGGGTGCTGGTCGACGGCGAAGTCATCGACACGCTCGGCACGCGTATCCGTCCGACGCAGAACGTCGAAATCCTGCCCGCGGCGCGTTCGGCGCAGTCGCAACTGGTCACGATCCTGCTGCACAAGCCGGTCGGCTATGTATCGGGTCAGGCGGAAGACGGCTACGAGCCCGCGGTCACGCTCATCAACCCGGGCAATCACTGGAACGAGGATCGCTCGGGCATCCGTTTCGCGCCGGGACATCTGCGCACGCTCGCGCCTGCGGGCCGTCTCGACATCGATTCCACAGGACTTCTCGTGCTGACTCAGGACGGCCGCATCGCGAAGCAATTGATCGGCGGTCACTCGGAAGTCGATAAGGAATACCTCGTGCGCGTGCGCCTCGGCGAGCACACGGTCGATGTCGACCAGCATCTGCCCGCCGAGAAGCTCGCGCTCCTGCGTCACGGCCTCGAACTCGACGGCGTGCCGCTCAAGACCGCGCAGGTGAGCTGGCAGAACGGCGAACAACTCCGCTTCGTGCTGCGTGAAGGCAAGAAGCGGCAGATTCGCCGGATGTGCGAACTGGTCGGGCTGGACGTCGTCGGCCTGAAGCGCATTCGCATGGGCCGCGTGACGCTCGGCGACCTGCCGGCCGGTCAGTGGCGCTATCTCGGCCCGAACGAGATGTTCTAGGCCAACCGGACAGTCCGCACGCACCTTCGTTCGAACGTGCGTGCGCGCGTCTGTTGCGTCGCAAAAAAACGACGTTCCCGCGAAAAAATAGGCACGATGCAGTCCCGATCGTGCCTTTTCGTTTTCAGCCGTTTTTTGACTAAAGAAAATGAATCATCGATCCGTTACACCTGTCAGGCGGATGCGCGCCACGCGGCCCGCTTAGATGGACGGAAACAGGATCAGCAGCATTGAACGGCAATGATGGAGAATCGCCATGTCAGTTGAGATCATCGTTCGTGAGACAGGAACCGGTCTGGAGATCGTGAGCGGCCGACGACGGCTCGAAGCCCTGCTCGCCCTGCGCGACGAAGTCGTCGTGATGAGCCCCGGCATCGGGGAAATGGTCATCGCCCGCCTGCCCGACGGACGCCTCCAGGCATCCGCGAATCCGGAGCACGTCGCCGTATTCCGTCAGCCGGAAATCAGCGGCAGCTCGAAAACACTGGCGTAAAAAAGCCGCCCCTGGCGAAGCGGCCTTTGCACGATTCCGTTACGGTCCGAAGCGCGCGGCGTCAGTCGTCACGCGCCGGGTCGAGCCCCGGAAAGAGCACTTCGGTGAAGCCGAACTTCGAGAAGTCGGTGATGCGCATCGGGTAGAGCTTGCCGATCAGATGGTCGCACTCGTGCTGCACGACGCGCGCGTGAAAGCCCTCGGCCAGCCGCTCGATGGCGTTGCCGTACTGATCGAAGCCCTGGTAGCGGATCATCGAAAAGCGCTGCACCGCGCCGCGCAAGCCCGGCACGGACAGGCACCCTTCCCAGCCTTCCTCCATGTCGTGCCCGTTCGGCGTGATGATCGGATTGATGAGCACCGTCTCCGGCACCGACGGCGCGTCCGGATAACGCTCGTTTTGCCCGAAGCCGAAGATCACCACCTGCAGATCGACGCCGATCTGCGGCGCGGCGAGTCCCGCACCGTTGGCGTCGCGCATCGTGTCGAACATGTCCTGCACGAGCGCGTGCAGTTCGGGGGTGTCGAAATGCTCGACCGGTTGCGCGATACGCAAAAGCCGCGGATCGCCCATCTTCAGGATTTCGCGAATCATGGAGTGACTCCTTCCAAAAGCCTACGCATGCCGTCTTCGTCGAGAACGGGGACACCGAGTTCCTCTGCTTTCGCGAGCTTGCTGCCCGCTTCCGCACCCGCCACGACGTAGTCGGTCTTCTTCGATACCGAGCCGGCCACCTTCGCCCCGGCCGCCTCCAGCATCTCCTTCGCTTCCTCGCGCGCGAGCGTGGGCAGCGTGCCCGTCAGCACGACGGTCTTGCCGGCCAGCACGCCTTGCGGCGCCTTCGGCGCAGGCGGTCCTTCCGGCCACGATACCTTCACGCGCAACTGCTCGATCACATGCTGGTTATGTTCTTCGCTGAAGAAGTTATGAATCGCTTCCGCAACGATCGGGCCGACATCGTTGACTTCGAGCAACTCTTCGACGGATGCCGCCATGATCGGATCCAGCGAGCCGAAGTGCTTGGCGAGATCCTTCGCCGTCGATTCGCCCACATGCCGGATGCCGAGCGCATAGATGAAGCGCGGGAGCGTGGTCTCGCTCGCTTTCTCCAGCGAATCGATCAGGTTCTGCGCGGATTTGTCCGCGAAGCGATCGAGCGCGGCAAGCGTCGAGAAGCCGAGACTGAAGAGATCCGCCGGCGTGCGCACGAGGTTCTGCTCGACCAGTTGATCGATGATCTTCTCGCCCAGCCCGTCGATGTCGAGCGCGCGGCGCTGTGCGAAGTGCCAGAGCGCCTGCTTGCGTTGCGCCGGACAGAAAAGTCCGCCCGTGCAGCGCGCGATCGCCTCGTCCGGCAGGCGCTCGATCTTCGAGCCGCAGACGGGGCATTCCGTCGGCATCACGAATTCGCGCGCATCGTCGGGACGGCGATCGAGAATCGCGCCGACCACTTCGGGAATCACGTCGCCCGCGCGTCGCACCGTGACCGTATCGCCGATGCGGATGTCCTTGCGCCGGACTTCATCCTCGTTGTGCAGCGTCGCGTTGGTGACCGTCGCGCCGCCGACGAACACCGGCGCGAGACGCGCGACCGGCGTGATCGCGCCGGTGCGGCCGACCTGCACGTCGATGGCGAGCAGTTCCGTCAATGCTTCCTGCGCCGGAAACTTGTGCGCGAGCGCGAAGCGCGGTGCACGCGACACGAAGCCGAGCTTGTCCTGCTCGTCGCGGCGATCGACCTTGTAGACGACGCCGTCGATGTCATACGGCAGCTTGTCGCGCTTCTCGCCGATCTTGCCGAAGAAGCCGAGCAAGCCCTCGGCGCCTTCGACCACCGCGCGCTCCGCGTTCACCGGCAAGCCCAGTTCCTTGTACCAGTCGAGCAGCGCCGCGTGCGTGGCCGGCATCTCGGCGCCTTCCAGCACGCCGATGCCGTAAGCGAAGAACGACAGCGAGCGTTGCGCGGTCATCTTCGAGTCGAGCTGGCGCAAGCCGCCCGCCGCCGCGTTGCGTGGATTCGCGAATTCGCGCTGTCCCGCGTCGCGCTGACGCGCATTCAGGCGCTCGAAGTCGCGCTTGAACATCAGCACCTCGCCGCGCACGTCGAGCCGTTTCGGCACGTTCTTGCCTTTCAGCGTCAGCGGAATCGAGCGGATGGTGCGCACGTTGGCAGTGACGTCCTCGCCGGTCGCGCCGTCGCCGCGCGTCGCGGCCTGCACGAAATGGCCGTCTTCGAAACGCAGGGAAATGGCGAGGCCGTCGAACTTCAGCTCGCACGCATATTCGACGGGCGTGTGGCCCAGAGCGTCGGACACGCGCTTGTCGAACGCGACGATGTCCTCGTCCGCGAAACCGTTGTTGAGCGAGAGCATCGGCACGTCGTGGACGACCGGCGTGAAGCCCTCGGCCACTTCGCCGCCCACGCGCTGCGTCGGCGAATCCGGCGTGATGAGATCCTGGTGATCGGCCTCGATGCCCTGAAGCTCCTTGAAGAGCGTGTCGTATTCGGCGTCGGGCAGATCCGGCTGATCCAGCACGTAGTACGCGTAGTTCGCGCGCTCCAGCTCCGAGCGCAGCCACGCCGCGCGCTCGGCCGGACGATCGGCGCTTGGAACGGCGGCTCCCGACGTGGCGGCAGCGGCGGACTCGGCTTTTGTTTTTCGGGACATGCGGCTTCGGGAAAGTGGATAAGTCAGTCAACCGACCGTTCGATTGTCTCAGAAGATCGGTAAATCGTGGCATCGGCCGAATGGCCTAAGTGCGGGCGTCGGTGCGGCGGCGCGCACGCAAAGAAAAGCGCCCCGGCCGGGGCGCGATTCTCTTGCGGCAAGCGCGCGTTGCGAGCCGCGCGCATCGAACGCTTACTGGCTGAAAAGACGTCGCGTTGCGGGCGAGCCGGCCGGCATGCCCGCCTGCTCCAGCTTCGCATAGAGCGTCATCAACTGCTTTTCGATGGCGAGCAGCGCGGATTCGGGCAGCGGCCGCCGCTGATCGTCGACGACGCGTGCGCCGATGCGTTCCGACAGCGACTTCGCGTAATCGCACATCAGGCGGAACGGCAGGATGTCCTCGTCGGCGACGGGCACGTCGAGCACCAGCGTGATCATCTGGCCGCCCTTGTAGGTGAGGTCGTCGCGCAGGAAGTTGGTGTCGCCGAACTGGAGCATGAAGACGGGATTCTGCTTCGCGTCGAGCTTCACGAAACGCGTGCCGTCGCGCGACAGCAGCAGGCCATCCTGCGACGCCACCGCCTGCACGTAGTTCGCGGACCACGGCGCGCCGTCGGAGAGGATGTTGATCGAGAGTTGCGCGTCGCACTGCGCGGCGAACGCGTCGAGCTCACGCGCCATGCCGACGGTCTCCATCATGTCGGGAAACTCGGGCGCACCGTCGATGGCGTCTGCAAGCCGTTGCACGCCCGTCACGAACTCGGAGAATTCGAGCTCGTTGAGCGGGCCGCTGCGGTTCGCCAGTTGCGCGGCCGCGCGCAGCTCTTCGTAGCGCATGCCGTTGCGCGGCAATTCCCAAGCGGCCTCGCCCTCGGCCTTGCCTTCGATCGTGACGGGCTTCGTGCCCGCCCGGCGCAGGCGCTGCGCGAGCGGAATCACGCGATCGCCCGGGACCGGCGCGGCGAGGCGAATCGGCACCACGCAGTCGATGCGCCGATCCACGACCGCCGGCGGCGCCGACGAAATCGTGGTGGCGGCGGGCATCACCGGTTCGGCGCGTTCGTCGTCGCTGTCGATTTCGGTTTCCTGCGCGGCGCCATTGGCGGACGTCGCCTCGGCCTGGAGATCGACGGCCGTATCCGCAGGTGCGACCGGCGGCGGATTCGCGCCGCCGAAGCTCGGCTCCATGCGCGTATCGCGCGGCTGATCGTCGGCGCTATCGACCTCGCCCGCGACCGGCTCGCGCCGCGACTGGCGCACGGGCTCGATGAACGGCTGTTCGTCGTCGGCGTCCTGGCGCGCGAGCGCATCGGCCGCATCATCGGGCATCGGACGCGGCATCTTGCGACGCACCTTCGCGCTCTGCCACGCGTTGTACACGACCACGCCGCCCACCACCACGGCTCCGGCTCCAATCAAACCGAGTGTCAACTCGTCCATGCAGGCTCCATCATCCTTTTAGGTTACGAAGCGCCGCGCGATCTGTCGCACGCATCGCGCCGCGTTCCGGCTCTTCGCCGCCGCCTGGCCGATGCGCGCCACTCCGCGCCTTGACGCACGCCGCCGGATCGCTGTCCGGCCCTTCATTCAATCGAAACTTTTGCGAACCGCGATGCTTCAGCCGTTCTGCGCGAAACCCGCCGCGGCTTCCATGTCCACCGCGACGATGCGCGACACGCCCTGCTCCTGCATCGTCACGCCGATCAGTTGCTGCGCCATTTCCATCGCAATCTTGTTGTGCGAAATGAACAGGAACTGCGTCTTGGCCGCCATCGCGCGCACGAGGTTCGCGAAGCGCTCCGTGTTCGCGTCGTCGAGCGGCGCGTCCACCTCGTCGAGCAGACAGAACGGCGCCGGGTTCAACTGGAACATCGCGAACACGAGCGCGGTCGCGGTGAGCGCCTTCTCGCCGCCCGAGAGCAGGTGAATCGTCGAATTCTTCTTGCCGGGCGGCTGCGCCATCACCTGCACGCCGGCGTCGAGAATTTCGTCGCCGGTCATGATGAGCTTCGCCTGCCCGCCGCCGAAAAGACGCGGGAACAGTTCGCCGAAGTGACGGTTCACCTCGTCGAACGTGCCTTGCAGCAGCGCGCGCGTTTCCTGGTCGATTCGCTGAATCGCGTCTTCCAGCGTGCCGATGGCGTCGTTGAGATCCGCCGATTGCGCGTCGAGGAAGTGCTTGCGCTCGGTCGCGGCCGTGAGCTCTTCGAGCGCGGCCATGTTGACGGGGCCGAGCGCCGTGATCGCGTTGTTCAGGCGCGTGACTTCGCCTTGCAGATACGACGGCTTCATGTCCGGCGTGAGCTTCTCGGCGAGCTCGGCTTCATCGACGCCCGCCGCCTGCAGTTGCTCGACGAACTGCTCGCCGCTGATACGCGCGGCCTGCTCCTTCAACTGCAATTCGTTGATCTTGTCGCGCAGCGGCTGCAACGAGCGTTCGGCCATGAGACGCTGCTCGTCGGCCTGACGCAGACGCGCGGTGAGATCGTCCAGTTCGACGCGCGCCGCATGCAGGGATTCCTCGCGCGCCGCGCGCACTTCGAGTGCGTCGTGCAGGCCGGTTTGCGCGGTCTGCTCGTTGATGGTTTCGAGCTCGGCGCGGGCGTCTTCCAGCATGCCCGCGATGCGCTCGCTCTGATCGTGCGCCGTGTCGATGTTGCGCCTGTATTCGTCGATCTTCGCGGACAGGCCGCGCACGGCGAAACTCGCGTCGCTCGCGGCGCGCTCCAGTTCGCGCAATTCGTGACGCGCGTTCGTGAGTTCTTCGTCGAGCGATTCGAACGCGAGCTGGTTGTCTTCGAAACGCGCCTGCAATTGCGCGATCTCGCCGTCGTGACGCTCGAACGCGGCTTCCGATTCGGCGCGCAACGCACGCTGCTCTTCGACCTGCGCGGCGATCTCTTCCAGTTCCTCGCCGATCTGCGTATTGCGCTGCGTGTAGCGTTCGTGCGCCTGCGCGAGCTTCAGCACGTCGAGCTGCAATGCGTGGACGCGCTGCGTCGCGCGCTCCGCGGCGGCGCGCGCCTCGGCGAGTGTTTGCGAGCCTTGCGTGTGCGCGGCATCGGCGCGCACGGCGTTGGCCTTCGCTTCGTCGGACAAGAGCGCCTGCGCGCGCACCTGCTTCGTGAGATTCTCGATTTCCTGGGCCCGCGCGAGCATGCCCGACTGTTCGGAATCCGGCGCGTAGAGCTGCACGCCCACGCGCGTCACGATGTGCCCCGCCTTCACGACGAACGCGGCGCCCTCCGGCAACTGATTGCGCGAAGCCAGCGCCTGCGCGAGATCGTCGACGATGAAAGTCGTGGCGAGCCATTCGTTGAGCACCGCGCGCAGACCCGGATCGTCGATGCGCACGAGCGACAGCAGCGGGCGCAAGCCATCGGGCGTCTGAACCGGCTTGCCCGCGGCGGGCGGCGAATAGAACGCGAGCTTGGCGGGCGGCGCATCGGTGGCGAACGCCTTGACCCAATCCAGATTCGATACTTCCAGCGCGGCGAGACGCTCGCGCAGCACGGATTCGAGCGCCGCTTCCCAGCCGGTCTCGACGTGCAGCTTTTTCCACAGACGCGGCAGTGCGCCGAGCTCGTGCTTGTCGAGCCACGGCTGGATCTTGCCTTCGGTCTGCACGCTTTCCTGAAGCTGCTTCAACGCGGCGAGGCGCGCTTCGAGCTGATGAATCTGCGCGCTTTCCTTCTGCACGCGCTCTTGCGCCTGGCGGCGTTCGGCGTCCAGACGCGGCGCCGTTTCCTGAGCATCGGCGAGGCGCGCTTGTGCTTCGGCGAGAACCTCTTCGTTCTCGGCGAGCTGCATGCGCAACTCTTCGAGATGCGCTTCATCGGGCGCGTCCAGCCCTTTCGCTTCGCTCTTGAGCCGCTCCTGACGCTGCTGCAATTGCTGAAGCTGCTGATCCGCATTGCGCTGATGCGCCGCTTCGAGCTTGAGCGCCTGTTCCGCGCGCGCGATGCCCGCGCGTTCTTCGTTCAGTTGCGCCTGCGCGTCGCGCCAGCGGGCTTCGAGCGCGGGCAGCGCGTCGTGCTTCGCGGCGGCGGTATCCGCTGCGATCGCGGCTTTTTCCTCGCCTTCGGCGAGCGCTTCGGTGGCGGTGTCGATTTCGTCGTGCGCCTTCTGCGCCTGCACCTGCCATTGTTCGCGCTGCGCGATGAGCGCGGCGATCTGCGCCTGCACGCGATTGCGCGACTCGACGATGAAGCGGATCTCCGCTTCGAGCCGGCTCACTTCGGCATTGGCTTCGTAGAGCGAGCCTTGCGCGCCTTGCATCGTGTCGCTTGCGCTGTAGTGCGCGACACGCAGCGTTTCCAGTTGCGCTTCGACTTCACGCAGGCGCGCGGTCTGCGCTTCGAGCTCGACCTGCGCTTCGCGGATCGCGCGCTGCTGGCGCTCGGCTTCGTTGCCCGCTTCCTTCTTGCGCAAGAGCCACAGCAGGCGTTGCTTCTCTTCGCCCTCGGCCTGCAGCGCCTTGTACTTCGTCGCGACGACCGCCTGCGCTTCGAGCTTCTCGAGATTGTTCGAAAGCTCGCGGACGATGTCCTCTACGCGCGTCAGATTCTCGCGCGTGTCATGCAGACGGTTCTCGGTTTCGCGACGGCGCTCCTTGTACTTCGACACGCCCGCGGCTTCTTCGAGAAACACGCGCAGCTCTTCCGGCTTCGCCTCGATGATGCGCGAGATCATGCCCTGCCCGATGATCGCGTAGGCGCGCGGGCCTAAGCCCGTGCCGAGGAAGATGTCCTGAATGTCGCGGCGGCGCGCGGGCAGATTGTTGATGTAGTAGCTGGACGTGCCGTCGCGCGTCAGCACGCGCTTCACGGCGATTTCGCCGTAGCTGCTCCACTGACCGGCGGCGCGGCCGTCGGCGTTATCGAAAATGAGTTCGACGCTCGCCCGGCTGCCGGGCTTGCGCGCCGTCGATCCGTTGAAGATCACGTCCTGCATCGATTCGCCGCGCAGCTCGGAGGCGCGCGATTCGCCGAGCACCCAGCGCACGGCATCGATGATGTTGGACTTGCCACAGCCATTCGGTCCGACCACGCCGACGAGCTGGCCGGGGACCTGGAAATGCGTGGGATCGACGAAGGACTTGAAGCCAGCGAGTTTTATCGAGGTCAGACGCACGGCGATATCGCTGTTTGGAATTGATGACGGAGGATAGATGGCAGACGAACCGCATTGCGGCGCGTCGATCGCATTCGGTCACGCAGCGCGACAACACATGCGTGTCCCGGCGAAGCGGACACCATCATACCATCGCGCGAGTCGATTTCTTTTTGCTTTCCGGCGCGTCTTTCGCGATCTCCGGCGCTTCGGACACGGCAGACGAGCGCTGCCCGCCCTGCCGATGCACCCATGCCGACAGCACGCACGCCACGACGATGCACGCGCCGCCCGCCCATTCGCGCGGGCCGGGCACTTCGCCAGCGAAGAGCCACGCCGAGAGCGCGGTGACGACGAGTTCGAACAGCATGATGATCGACGCGCGATTGGCCGGCACACGTGCGAGCCCGATCTGCACGATCATGTTGTTGCCCGCGAGCACGACGCCCAGCCCGATCACGATGAGCGTCACGGTGGGCAACAGCGCGGCGGCGGGCGGCGCGGGCATCGGCTCGAAGCACGTGACGAGCGACGCGATCAGCGCCGCGCCGCCGAAGATCACGGCCGTGCGCATCTCGGGCTTCATCGCGGGCAAGGTGCGCGTGACCTTGACGACGAGCACGTTGCTCATCGCGAAGCCCATGCCGCCCATGAGGCCCGCCCATTCCGCGAGATCGGCGGGCAGCGGCATGCCGAGTTCGGGCGACCACAGCATCGTCACGGCGCCCGCCAGCGAGAGCAGCGAGAGCGCCGCATCGGCGCGGGTCAGGCGCTCTTTGAGGATGAAGTGCGCGAAGATCGCGGTCCACGCGGGCGTCAGATAAAAGAGCAGCAGCACGCGCATCACCTGGCCGTGGATCGCGCCCCACACGAAACCGATATTGGTCACGCCCGCCGCCACGCCGAGCGCGATGAGCAGCCAGTGCCAGGAGAGCGTGCTGATCGAGCGGCGTTTCGCGAGCAGCACGAAGACGCACGCGGCGGCGCTCGTGGTCGCGCTGGCGGCGGTGCCGGAGAGGCCCATCGCGGCGAGCATGCGCATCGGATACCAGACGAGGCCCCACACCGACGCGCCCAGCATGATCGCGAGCGTCGGCCATGCATTGCTGAGGCCGCGGGTCATGCCGGCGCCCCATCTGTTTTTGTTACGGTCATTCGTACTGTCGTCCTTCATGTCGCGCGCCGCTGTCCGTCTCCGGGCCAAGGCCGCGCGCTATAATCCCAGGCTTGCTTCACGTCCGTTCGATGTCTTCCGATGCCGCGCTCGCAGGCGCTTTTTGCCTCGCGCGCATCGCTCACTGCTTACCGGTCACGCCGTGAATCCACTTCTCAAGAAACTTCAGCCTTATCCGTTCGAAAAGCTTCGCGCGCTCTTCAAGGGCATCGAGCCGCGCGCGGGATTCACGCCGATCAGCTTCGGCATCGGCGAGCCGAAGCATCCGACGCCCGCGCTGATCCGCGACGCCGTGATCGATTCGCTCGACGGCCTCGCCTCGTACCCGGCGACGCTCGGCAGCGAGCCGCTGCGTGCGGCGATCGCGGCGTGGGTGATGCAGCGCTACGGCCTCGCATCGATCGATGCGGCGACGCAGGTGCTGCCCGTGGCCGGCTCGCGAGAAGCGCTCTTCGCGCTCGCGCAGACCGTGATCGACAGCCGCGCGGACAATCGTACGGCCAGCGCCGCCGAACCGCCCATCGTACTCTGTCCGAACCCGTTCTATCAAATCTACGAAGGCGCGGCCTTGCTCGCGGGCGCCGAGCCGTATTTCGTCAACAGCGATCCGTCGCGCAACTTCGCGTGCGACTATTCCGCGGTGCCCGATCACATCTGGGCGCGCACGCAACTGCTCTACGTGTGTTCGCCGGGCAATCCGACGGGCGCGGTGCTCACGCTCGACAACTGGCGCGAGCTTTTCGCGCTGTCGGACAAACACGGCTTCGTGATCGCGTCGGACGAGTGCTATTCGGAAATCTATTTCGACGAAGGCAATCCGCCGCTCGGCGGCCTCGAAGCGGCGCGGCTGCTCGATCGCGGTTTCGATCGCCTCGTGATGTTGTCGAGCCTGTCGAAGCGTTCGAACGTGCCCGGCATGCGCTCGGGTTTCGTCGCGGGCGATGCGTCGGTCCTGAAGGATTTCCTGCTCTATCGCACGTATCACGGCGCGGCGCTGTCGACGGTGTTTCAGCGCGCGAGCGTCGTCGCATGGCAGGATGAAACGCACGTGCGCGACAACCGCGCCAAGTATCTGAAAAAATTCCAGACAGTCACGCCGATGCTCGCCGACGTGCTCGACGTGCGCCTGCCCGACGCCGCGTTCTACCTCTGGGCGAACGTTTCGGGCACCGGGCTCACGGATACCGAGTTCGCGGCGCGCCTGTACGCCGACTATAATGTTACGGTTCTGCCGGGCTCTTTTCTCGCTCGCTTCGCGCACGGCACGAATCCCGGTGAAGGTTTCGTGCGTATCGCGCTCGTGGCCGAAACCGCGGAATGTGTCGAAGGAGCCCGCCGCATCGTCGAATTCTGCCGCTCGCTCAAATCCTGACTTACGTTGAGCGCAGCCGGTCCAATCCTCCATCCTTGATACCACTATGTCGCAACAACTTCAGAGCATCATCGATACCGCCTGGGAAAACCGCGCCGAGCTGTCGCCCAAGGCCGCGCCCGCCGAAGTCCGCGAAGCCGTCGCGCATGCCATCGAGCAGCTCGATAAAGGCCAGATGCGCGTTGCCGAGAAGCGCGACGGCGACTGGATCGTGAATCAGTGGCTGAAGAAAGCCGTGCTGCTGTCGTTCCGCCTGGAAGACAACGCGCCGATGCCCGCGGGCGGCTACTCCCAGTTCTACGACAAGGTGCCCTCGAAGTTCGCCAGCTACACGGCCGAAGACTTCGCGGCGGGCGGCTTTCGCGTCGTGCCGCCGGCCATCGCGCGCCGCGGCTCGTTCATCGCGAAGAACGTCGTGCTGATGCCGTCGTACACGAACATCGGCGCGTATGTCGATGAAGGCTCGATGGTAGACACGTGGGCCACCGTCGGCTCGTGCGCGCAGATCGGCAAGAACGTGCATCTTTCGGGCGGCGTGGGCATCGGCGGCGTGCTGGAGCCGCTGCAGGCGAACCCGGTCATCATCGAGGACAACTGCTTCATCGGCGCGCGTTCGGAAGTGGTGGAAGGCGTGATCGTCGAAGAAAATTCCGTCATTTCGATGGGCGTGTATCTCGGCCAGTCGACCAAGATCTACGACCGCGAAACCGGCGAAGTCAGCTACGGCCGCATTCCGGCGGGCTCGGTCGTCGTGGCGGGCAATCTGCCTTCGAAGGACGGCTCGCACAGCCTGTACTGCGCGGTGATCGTCAAGAAGGTCGATGCCAAGACGCGCGCGAAGGTCGGCCTGAACGAACTGCTGCGAGGCGACTGATCGTGGCGCGCGGCTCGACCCCAACCACGGTCGTCTACGGCATTCCGAATTGCGACACCGTGAAAAAAGCGCGCGTGTGGCTGGAAGAGCACGGCGTGCCGTTCGAGTTTCACGACTTCAAGAAGGCTGGCGTGTCGAACGCGCTGATCCAGGACTGGCTGAAGGACGTGCCGCTCGACCAGCTCATCAACAAGCGCGGCACGACGTGGCGCGGCTTGTCGGAGGTGCACAAGGCTGAAGCCGATACGACCGGCGGCGCGATCGCGCTGATGATCCACAAGCCGTCGATCATCAAGCGGCCGGTCGTCGTCGTGAACGGGCGCGTGAAGACGCTCGGATTTTCCGCCGAGCAGTACGAAACGCTCTTCGCCTGAAGTGAACGCGATGACTGTGAACTCGACGGTCATCGCAAGATTGCTACGAGTGCCGGCCTGCGCGCCGGCATTTTTTTATCGCATCGATTCAATACGACCATGTCCGGCACCCTCTCCCTCACCGAAGCGCTGATCGAACGCGCATCCGTCACGCCCGACGACCAGGCTTGTCAGGCGCTCATGATCGAGCGGCTTGCGGCGATCGGCTTCGAATGTGAAACGATCGAATCGGGCGGCGTCACCAACCTGTGGGCCGTGAAGCGCGGCACGGACGCGTCGGCCAAACTGCTCGCGTTCGCCGGCCACACCGATGTCGTGCCGACCGGCCCGCTCGAACAATGGACTTCGCCGCCCTTCAAGGCCACTCACCGCGACGGCAAGCTCTTCGGCCGCGGCGCGGCGGACATGAAGGCGTCGCTCGCGGCGTTCGTCGTGTCGAGCGAAGAGTTCGTCGCAAAGCATCCGGAGCATCGCGGCACGCTCGCGTTTCTCATCACCAGCGATGAAGAAGGCCCCGCCACCGACGGCACGATCAAGGTCGTCGAAGCGTTGCAGGCGCGGGGCATTCGGCTCGACTACTGCATCGTCGGCGAGCCGACTTCGAACGCCACGCTCGGCGACATGGTCAAGAACGGCCGGCGCGGCTCGATGACGGGCAAGCTCGTCGTCAAGGGCGTGCAGGGGCACATTGCGTATCCGCATCTCGCGAAGAATCCGGTGCATCTGCTCGCGCCCGCGCTTGCAGAACTCGTCGCCGAGCGCTGGGACGACGGCAACGAATACTTCCCGCCGACCACCTGGCAAGTGTCGAACCTGCATTCCGGCACCGGCGCGACCAACATCATTCCCGGCCACGCCGATCTGATGTTCAACTTCCGCTTCTCGACGGCGAGCACGGTCGAGAGCCTGCAAAGCCGCGTGCACGCGATTCTCGACCGGCACGGCCTCGACTACGATCTGACATGGATCGTGAGCGGCCTGCCCTTTCTCACGCCGCGTGGCGCGCTGTCGGAGGCGCTCGAACAAGCCATCGCCGATGAAACCGGCGTGCGCACCGAACTGTCTACCACGGGCGGCACCTCCGATGGACGCTTCATCGCCCGCATCTGCGATCAGGTCGTGGAGTTCGGCCCGCCCAACGGCACGATCCACAAGATCGACGAGCATGTCGAGGTGCGCTTCATCGAGCCGTTGAAAAACGTGTACCGGCGCGTGCTCGAACAACTGATCGCCTGAATTCAATCTCACAATAAAAAGGAGCCTTCGATGGCGCTGCCCTTCACCACCGTGCGCGACCTGCTGCGCTTCGGCGTCTCGCGCTTCACCGAAGCAGGCCTGTCGTTCGGCCACGGCTCGGCCAATGCCTACGACGAAGCCGCGTATCTGATCCTGCATACGCTGCATCTGCCGCTCGACACGCTCGACCCGTTTCTCGACGCGCGTCTGCTCGACGAAGAAATCGACGCCGTCATGAAAGTGATCGAGCGCCGCGCGAAGGAACGCATTCCCGCCGCGTACATCACGCAGGAAGCCTGGATGCACGGACGCCGCTTCTATGTCGACGAGCGCGTGATCGTGCCGCGCTCGTTCATCGGCGAATTGCTGCAGGACGGCTTGCAGCCGTACGTCGCCGATCCGGATCAGGTCACGCGCGTGCTCGAACTGTGCACCGGCTCGGGCTGTCTCGCGATTCTCGCGGCGCAGGCCTTCGAGAACGCCGATGTCGATGCCGTCGATATCTCCGCCGATGCGATCGCGGTCGCGCGCCGCAACGTCGACGAATACGCACTCGGCGAGCGCGTGAGTCTCTACGAAGGCGACCTGTACGCGCCGCTTCCGTCCGCGCGCTACGAGGTGATCATCACCAATCCGCCGTACGTCAACGCACAGGCGATGCAGGCGCTGCCGGAAGAGTACCGGCACGAGCCCGAACTCGCGCTCGCGGGCGGCGCGGACGGCATGGACGTCGTGCGGCGCATCGTGCGCGACGCGCGCAACTGGCTGACCGAGGACGGCGTGCTCGTCGTCGAAATCGGCAACGAGCGGCCGAACGTGGAAGCCGCGCTCGGCGGTCTCGATCTCGTCTGGCTCTCGACCAGCGCCGGCGACGACAACGTGTTCCTGATCCAGGCCGCCGATCTCCCGGCGTAAACCCTCTGCCTGACAGAACGTTGCGGCGACGCACGCTGCAACGTTCGCCAACACTTCGCGCGGAAGGGTTGGGTAAGATGGCAAATCGCCATTAGCGAAGCACTTCGCTCCCTCTCGCGCCTATGCAAGCATCCGACTGGCTACACCTCGGCACGCTCGTGATGGCCGCGCATGTCCTCGGCGTGATCGCCGCGATCCATGCCGTCATCAACACTCGCACGTCGCAAGGCGCGGTGGCGTGGGCGGTGTCGCTCGTCGCGATGCCTTACTTCACGCTGATTCCCTACCTCTTTCTCGGCCGCAGCAAGTTCGCGGGCTATATCGACGAGCGGCGGCTGGAGATCGAAATCCTGCGCAGCCGCTCGAAGCCCGCCGAATGGGACTCGGGCGCACGCAGCGATGCGCCCGAAGCCACGGCGCTCGTCGATGCCGCCGGCGTGCGCGGCGAGATCGCACCGGGACCGGCGGCCTATCTCGGCAATCCGACCATCCGCACGTTGCAGCGTCTCTCCGGCATGCCGTTCCTGCGCGGCAACTCGGCGCGCGTGCTCATCAATGGCGACGCCACCTTTAACGCGATCCTCGACGCGATCGCGGCGGCCGAACGCTATGTCGTCGTGCAGTTCTTCATCGTGCGCGCCGACGAACTCGGCGACAAACTCAAGGACGCGCTCATCAAAAAGGCCCAGGCGGGCGTGCGCGTGTACTTCCTTTACGACAGCATCGGCAGCTTCGACCTGCCGCATCGCTACGTGAACGCGCTGCGCGCGGGCGGCGTCGAGGCGCATCCGTTCGCGGCCACGCGCAAGTTCGTGCATCGCTTTCAGATCAACTTCCGCAATCATCGGAAGATCGTCGTGGTGGACGGCAAGTGCGCGTTCGTCGGCGGGCATAACGTGGGCGTCGAGTATCTCGGCGGCAATCCGCGACTCTCGCCGTGGCGGGACACGCACGTGGAAGTGCGCGGTCCGGCGGTCGCGAGCATCCAGTTCGTGTTCACCGAAGACTGGTACTGGGCGACACAGCGTCTGCCCGAACTCGGCCCCGCGCCGCATTCGGACGGAAACATGCACTGCATGGTGCTGTCGAGCGGCCCCGCCGACAAGCAGGAAACCTGCTCGCTCTTTTTCGTCGAGGCGATCAACGCGGCGCGCGAACGTATCTGGATCACATCGCCCTATCTGATTCCCGACGAAGCCGTGTTCTCGGCGTTGAGGCTCGCGGTGATGCGCGGCGTGGACGTGCGCATCCTGATTCCGAGCCGGCGCGATCATCGCGTGGTGTTCGCCGCGTCACGGCTCTATGCGTACGATCTCGTCCAGGCGGGCGTGCGCATCTTCCGCTACCAGCCGGGCTTTCTGCATCAGAAGGTCGTGCTCGTCGACGACATCGCCGCTTCGATCGGCAGCGCGAATCTCGACAACCGGTCGTTTCGCCTGAACTTCGAGATCACGGTGCTGACGGTCGATCGCGCGTTCGCAAGCCAGGTCGAATCGATGCTGCTCGCGGACTTCGCGGAGTCCTTCGAGATCGACAGCGACGACTATCGCGGCAAGGCCTTCTGGCGGCGCATGGCGATGCACGTCGCGCGCCTTTTCTCGCCGATCCTGTGAGCGCGCCCGACGCTCAGAGCAGCTTCTCGATGTCCTCGGTGATCGACTCCGGTTTCGTCTGCGGCGCATAACGCTTGATGACGCTTCCCTTGCGATCGACGAGAAACTTCGTGAAGTTCCATTTGATCGCTTCGATGCCGAGCAGGCCCGGCTCCTTGTCCTTCAGATATTTGTAGAGCGGATGCGCGTTCGCGCCGTTCACCTCGATCTTGGCGAACATCGGAAACGTGACGCCGTAGTTCTTCTCGCAGAAAGCGCCGATCTGCCCGGCGTCGCCCGGCTCCTGCTTGCCGAACTGGTTGCACGGGAACCCGAGCACCTCGAAACCGCGCGCCGAGAATTGCTGGTAGATCTCCTGCAAACCCTTGTACTGCGGCGTGAAACCGCATTCGCTCGCCGTATTCACGATGAGCAGCACCTTGTCGCGGTAGGTGTCGAGACCGACGGTCGCGCCGTCGAGTGTTTCGGCCGTGAAGCCGTAGATGCCTTCGTTGGCTGCCCTCATGGCGTGCTCCGCGAAATGAAGTCGATGAAAGATAGGCGATGCTAACCCGGCGCGCGTTCGTCTGCCATCGGCCGAACGGCCGACCCCTGCCTCGCAGGCGGTCCGGTCTAAAATAGCGCTTTCCCTCAAAAGCCGCGCCCCTTCGCCGCCCCTCCGACGTGATCCGTTTCAATCAGTTCAGCCTGTCCCGCGGCACCAAGCCGCTCTTCGAAGACACGAGCTTCACGCTCAACCCGGGCGAGAAAGCCGGTCTCGTCGGCGCGAACGGCGCGGGCAAGTCCACGCTCTTTTCCGTGCTGCGCGGCGAGCTGCACGCGGACGGCGGCGACTTTTCGATGCCGCCGTCGTGGCGCATCGCGCATGTCGCGCAGGAAACGCCCGCCGTGGACCGCAGCGCGCTCGATTACACGCTCGACGGCGACACGCATCTGCGCGACATCGAGGCGCGTATCGCGGCGGCCTCAGCCGCGCATGAAGGCGCCGCCGAAGCGGAAGCCCACGCAGCCTTCGCCGACGCCGACGGCTACACCGCGCCCGCGCGCGCCGAAACGCTTCTGCTTGGTCTGGGCTTCACACTGGAGCAGACGCGCGAGCCGGTATCGAGCTTTTCGGGCGGCTGGCGCATGCGGCTGAATCTCGCGCAGGCGCTGATGTGCCCGTCCGACCTGCTGCTTCTCGACGAACCGACCAACCACCTCGACCTGGACGCCATCGTCTGGCTGGAAGACTGGCTCGGGCGCTATCCGGGCACGCTCGTCGTCATTTCGCACGACCGCGAGTTTCTCGATTCGGTCTGCAATGTCACGCTGCATCTGGAAAATCGTCAGGTGAAGCGTTACGGCGGCAACTACAGCCAGTTCGAAGTGCTGCGCGCGCAGCAGATCGCGCTGCAGCAAAGCGCGTATGAAAAGCAGCAGAAGACCGTCGAGCATCTGCAGAGCTTCATCAACCGCTTCAAGGCCAAGGCAACCAAGGCGAAGCAGGCGCAAAGCCGCGTGAAGGCGCTGGAGAAGATGGAGCTCATCGCGCCCGCTCATGCGAGTTCGCCCTTCACGTTCGAATTCCGCGAGCCCGATGCCGCGCCCAATCCGATGATGGTCATGGAGAGCGTGCGCTGCGGCTATCACAACGACGCGGGCGGCGAGATTCCGATCGTCGAGGGCGTGACGCTGTCGATTCAGAACGGCCAGCGCATCGGCTTGCTCGGCGCGAACGGCCAGGGCAAGTCGACGCTCATCAAGACGCTCGCGCACACGCTCGAACCGCTTTCCGGCGACGTGCGACAGGGCAAAGGCCTGCAAATCGGCTATTTCGCGCAGCATCAGCTCGAAACCCTGCGCCCCGACGATTCGGCGATCCAGCACCTCGCGCGCCTCGCGCCCGACACGCGCGAGCAGGAACTGCGCGATTTCCTCGGCAGCTTCAACTTCTCCGGCGAGATGGCGACGGCGAAAATCGCGCCCTTCTCGGGCGGCGAGAAGGCGCGGCTCGCGCTGGCGCTCATCATCTGGCAGAAGCCGAATCTGCTGCTGCTCGACGAGCCGACCAACCACCTCGACCTCGAAACGCGCCACGCGCTGACCATGGCGCTCGCGCAGTTCGAGGGCACGCTGATTCTCGTGTCGCACGACCGGCATCTGCTGCGCGCGACCACCGATACCTTCATGCTCGTCGCGAAGCATCGTCTGAATCCTTTCGACGGCGATCTCGACGATTACCGCGACTGGCTCCTGCAACACGCCGCCGAAACGCGCGCGGCGGCGAAGGAAGCCGGCGGCGCGGCGTCGGGCGACGCGCAGGACAGCGCGCTCAATCGCAAGGAACAGCGCCGGCAGGAAGCGCAGGAGCGGCAAAAGTTCGCGCATCTGAGGAAGCCGCTGCAATCGCGCATCGCGAAAATCGAGAAGGAGATGGAAAAGCTCAACGCGGAGAAGACGCAGCTCGATGCGTTCGTCGCCGAGCCCGCGAGTTACGAAGCCGCGATGAAGACGAAACTCACCGAGACGATCCGCCGCCAAGGCGAAGTCAATGCGCGCCTCGAAACGCTCGAAATGGAGTGGCTCGAAACGCACGAGGAACTGGAGCAGATCGGCTCATAACCGGAGATCGACGACTTGACGCCTTCTCTTACCGGCCTGCGCGTGCTCGATCTGACGCGGCTTCTTCCGGGTCCCGTCGCCACCTTGCGGCTCGCCGAACTCGGCGCCGACGTGCTGAAGATCGAGCCGCCCGGCGAAGGCGACTACGCGCGCACGATGCTGCAAAACGAAGCCGACCGGCAAAGCGGCACGCCGAGCGCGTTCTATCGCATCGTCAATCGCGGCAAGCGGCAACTCACGCTCGATCTCAAGACGGACAAAGGCCGCGCGAAGCTGATCGAGCTCGCGCGCGACGCGGATGTTCTGGTCGAAAGCTTCCGCCCTTCGGTGATGGCGCGGCTGGGCGTCGGCTATGACGTGTTGCGCGAGGCCAATCCGAAGCTCGTCTATTGCGCGATCACGGGTTTCGGCGGCGACGGCCCGTTCGCGCACAAGGCCGGTCACGATCTGAACTACATCGCGTATGCGGGCGTGCTCGATCAGCTCGCGACGCGTGACGGCACGCCTGTCGCGCCGAATTTTCAACTGGCGGATCTGCTCGGCGGCGCGCTTTCGGCCGTCATGGAAATACTCGCGGCGGCGTGGCATGTCGCGCGCGGCGGCGAAGGCCGCTGCCTGAATGTCTCGATGACGCACGCGACGCACGCGCACAACGTGATGGCGCATATCGCGCTCGCCAATGCCAACGAAGCGGGGACGCGGGCCGGAGCGGGCCTGCTGAACGGCGGCGTGCCCTGTTACGACGTGTATCGCACGCGCGACGACCGTTTCGTCGCGGTCGGCGCGCTGGAACTGAAGTTCTGGCAGACCTTGTGCGAGGCGCTCGGCCGTCCCGACTGGGCGACGCGGCACTGGAGTCTCGGACAGGCGATCGGCGGAGCGGACGCGGCGGAATTGTCGGCGCAGCTTACCGCGCGCTTTCGTGAGCGCACACGCGACGAGTGGATGACGCTGCTCGAGCCGCTCGATTGCTGCGTTGCGCCCGTGCTTACGCCCGCCGAAGCGGCGGCGCATCCGCTCTTTCGGGAAGCCTAACGTCGGGGCAGAACCTGGCGCGGCTGATGTTCGTCGTCGACGAGCACGTGCTTGCGGCCCGTCACATGCTGGCGAATGGTCGCGACGACCTGATCCTCGGTGATATCGGCCGCGACGACGCGGCGCGAGATCTGCCCTTGCTCGTCGATCCATTCGACGATCCGGCAACCGCTTCCCCAAGGCTGCTGAAGCGGCGCCGAGACGCGGCATCCGCGCAGATGAAACGCGGGCTTCGGCCGGGTTGATTTTGAGTGTTTCAATGCGTGGTCCTCTCGATCCTTCCAGCCACTTCGCCTTTTGAACTGCGTCGAGCAAAGTTGGCCAGGTCCGTAGCCCCGTTAGGATAGAAAAACCGCGCGTTGCTTGGGTTACATAGAGCAACCGGATTCTTACGCCCCGTTACGAAGGGCCCGATCACCGGGTCATTCGAGATCGCGGACCCGGTCGATTGCTTCCTCGATGCGGTCCACCGCGATCACCTTCAGGCCGTCGATCGCCTGTTTCGGCGCGTTCGCCTTCGGAATCAGCGCCATCGAGAAACCGAGCTTGGCGGCTTCCTTCAGACGATCCTGACCGCGCGGCGAAGGCCGGATTTCGCCGGCCAGCCCCACTTCGCCGAACGTGATGAGGCCCTTGGGCAGCGGCTTGTTGCGCATCGACGAGTGAATGGCGAGCAGCACGGCCAGATCGGCGGCGGGCTCGGTGATCTTCACGCCGCCGACCGCGTTCAGGAACACGTCCTGATCGAAGCACGCGATGCCCGCGTGCCTGTGCAACACGGCCAGCAACAGCGCGAGCCGGTTCTGCTCCAGACCGACCGCGAGCCGGCGCGGATTGGGCACGTGCGCCGTATCCACGAGCGCCTGCACCTCGACCAAGAGCGGCCGCGAGCCTTCCTGCGTCACGAGCACGCACGAACCCGGCACGCTCTGCTCGTGTTGCGACAGGAACAGCGCCGACGGATTCGCGACGCCGCGCAAGCCCTTTTCGGTCATCGCGAAGACGCCGAGTTCGTTGACCGCGCCGAAGCGATTCTTGAACGCGCGCACGAGCCTGAACGACGAATGCGTGTCGCCCTCGAAGTACAGCACGGTATCGACGATATGTTCGAGCACGCGCGGCCCCGCGAGACTGCCCTCCTTCGTCACGTGGCCAACCATGATGATCGACGTGCCCGTCTGCTTGGCGATGCGCGTCAGTTGCGCCGCGCACTCGCGCACCTGTGCGACCGAGCCGGGCGCGGATGTCAGCGCTTCCGAGTAGATGGTCTGAATGGAGTCGATCACCGCGACTTCGGGCCGTTGCTCGTCGATGGTCGCCTGGATTTTTTCGAGCTGGATTTCCGCCAGCAGTCCGAGATCGCCGACCGCGCTCGCTTCGCCGATCAACCCGAGCCGCTGCGCGCGCAACGCGATCTGCGCGCCGGATTCCTCGCCGCTCACGTAGAGCGCGGGCCGCTCGCGCGCAATTTCCGCGAGCGATTGCAACAGCAGCGTCGATTTGCCGATGCCCGGATCGCCGCCGATCAGCACCACGCCGCCCGGCACCAGACCGCCGCCCAGAACGCGGTCGAACTCGCCGACGCCGGTCGTGAAGCGCGGCACGTCCGACGCCTCGATTTCAGCGAGCTTGCGCACCGGCGAACTCTTCGCGAGCGCCTGAAAGCGATGCGCCGACGCCGCCTGCTCCACCGATTCCACCAGCGTGTTCCACGCCCCGCACGCGGCGCACTGGCCCGTCCATTTCGGCGACTGTCCGCCGCATTCGCTACACGTATAGAGCGTTTTTGCTTTTGCTGCTTTCGCCACACAGAGCCTTGCTTCGAATTGCGTCATCGACGCTGAAAGAGTTATTCCGCGCGCACCGGCACGCGCTGCGCGATCGCGCACATGAGTTCATAGCCGATGGTGCCCGCCGCGCTGGCGACGTCGTCGATCGGCAGATTCGTGCCCCACAGTTCGACGCGCGAGCCGATGCCCGCGCCCGGGCACGGCGTGAGGTCGACGGTCAGCATGTCCATCGATACGCGGCCGACGAGCTTCGTCCTCACGCCATCGACGATCACCGGCGTGCCTTCCGGCGCCACGCGCGGATAGCCGTCCGCGTAGCCGCACGCGACCACGCCGACGCGCATCGATGTGCCCGCCGTATACGTCGAGCCATAGCCGATGCTGCTTCCCGCATCGACCGTCTGCACGGCGATCAGCTCGGACTGGAATGTCATCGCGGGCTTGAGACCCGTGCCGGCGATATCGGCGGTCACGCCCGACGGCGACGCGCCGTACAGCATGATGCCCGGCCGCACCCAGTCGACATGCGCGTCCGGGTGCCACAGCACCGCCGCCGAATTGGCGAGGCTGCGCGCGCCCGCGATGCCTTCCGCGCCGCGCTCGAACGCCTCCAGTTGATGCGCGATGCCGCGCGGGCCGTCGGCATCGGAAAAATGGGTCATGAGCGTGATCTGACCGATGCCCTGCACGGCGCGCGCCCGCTCCCACGCGGTACGGAACTTTTCCGGCGTGTAACCGAGGCGGTTCATGCCACTGTTCATCTTCAACTGGATGTTGATGGGCTTCGAGAGGCGCGCCATTTCCAGCATGCGCAACTGCTCGTCGCAGTGAACGGCCGTGGTCAGGCTGTAGCGGTCGATCACGTCGATGTCGGTCGGCCGGAAAAAGCCCTCCAGCAAAAGAATCGGCCCCGCCCAGCCCAATTCACGCAACTTCGCGGCTTCTTCGAGGTCGAGAAGGCCAAAGCCGTCCGTTGCGCGCAAGCCGGGGAACGCTCGCGCGAGTCCGTGGCCATACGCATTGGCCTTGACGACGGCCCAGATCTTGGATTTCGGCGCGTACTTGCGTGCAATGGCGAGGTTGTTGGCGAGTGCGGCGGTGTGGATCGTTGCAGAAAGGGGGCGAGGCATGAGCGTTTGGTGGAATTGCAGTGAGTGCGGTCCAAAAGGTGAGCATACGACAGCGGGACGCGTCGCGCTGCTCCGACCGGGACACCTTGCGAATCAGTATCTTATGAGGAATCTCAGGCACGAACGTGTCATTTCTCGCGCGATCGAGATTACTGCTAGTCAGAATGCGCCTATTTTCGTGTTATAAAGCCGTGCGCACAACCCATTTCGAAAGGCATAAGCCCGAGCGCATGACAGGCGCCCGGGGCGGATCACCCGCAGTGAGGAAAGCTTCGGATCAGATGAAAAAAGGTTTTTACACCATCATGGCCGCGCAGTTTTTCTCTTCGCTGGCCGACAACGCTCTACTGATCGCTGCCATTGCACTGCTGAAAGACCTTCACGCGCCGAACTGGATGACGCCGCTGCTCAAGCTGTTCTTCGTCCTGTCGTATGTGATTCTCGCGGCTTTCGTCGGTGCTTTCGCGGATTCCCGGCCCAAGGGCCACGTGATGTTCGTGACCAACACGATCAAGGTCGTCGGTTGCCTGACGATGCTCTTCGGCGCGCATCCGCTGCTCGCGTACGGCATCGTCGGCTTCGGCGCCGCCGCGTATTCGCCGGCGAAGTACGGCATTCTCACCGAACTCCTGCCAGCCGACCGGCTCGTCGCCGCGAACGGCTGGATCGAAGGCACGACCGTCGGCTCGATCATTCTCGGCACCGTGATGGGCGGCGCGCTCATCAGCCCGCATATCGCGAGTCACCTGTTGTCGCTGAACATTCCGCGCATCCACACGCCCGCCGAAGCCGCGATGCTCGTCATCGTGCTGATGTACATCGTCGCCGCGATGTTCAACCTGCGCATTCCCGACACCGGCGCGCGCTATCCGAAGCAGGAGACGCGGCCGCTCAAGCTCATCACCGATTTCGCCGACTGCTTTCTCGTGCTGTGGCGCGACAAGCTCGGCCAGATCTCGCTCGCCGTCACGACGCTCTTCTGGGGCGCGGGCGCGACGCTGCAGTTCATCGTGCTGAAATGGGCCGAAGTGTCGCTCGGCATGACGCTTTCCCAGGCGGCGATCCTGCAGGCGGTGATCGCGGTCGGCGTCGCGGTGGGCGCGGTGCTCGCGGCCGCGCGCGTGCCCCTCAAGCGCTCGTTGAGCGTGCTGCCGGTCGGCATCATCATGGGCCTCGCCGTCATGCTGATGGCCTTCTACACGCGCCATCTCTTTCCCGCGCACTGGGGCATCTATTTCGGCAAGATGCACTTCCCCGGCTATCTGCTCGTCGCGTATCTGTTCCTGATGATCGTCGGCGGTCTGTCGGGCTTTTTCGTCGTGCCGATGAACGCGCTGCTCCAGCATCGCGGACACGTCCTGCTGTCCGCCGGACATTCCATCGCCGTGCAGAATTTCAACGAGAACCTCTCGGTGCTCGTCATGCTGTGCCTCTACGCGGTGCTCGTGTGGCTCGACATGCCGATCCAGTTCGTCATCGTGCTGTTCGGCTCGTTCGTCTGCCTGATGATGTACTTCGTGATGCGGCGGCATCAGGCCAATCAGCGCGCGTTCGATTCGGTCGCGCTGATCGGCGAAGCGCGGCACTGACACGTCGCGCGCTTTCATTTCGATCGACTCCATCATGCTCGCCGCCGACCTCTTCTCGTTCGTCAACCGCGTGCGCGAACGCGCGCCGCTCGTGCACTGCCTGACGAACCTCGTCGTCACGAACTTCACCGCGAACGTGCTGCTCGCGATCGGCGCCGCACCGGCGATGGTCGTCGCGCGCGAGGAAGTCGGCGAGTTCGCGCCCATAGCCCATGCGCTGTCGGTCAATCTCGGCACGCTCGACGTGCCGCAGAGCCGCGCGATCCGCGCCGCCGTCGAGGCCGCCAACGGCGCGGGCAAGCCGTGGGTGCTCGATCCGGTCGCGGTCGGCCCGCTTTCGTTCCGCACGGAGTTCGCGCTCGATCTGCTCGATTCGAAGCCCGCGGTGATTCGCGGCAACGCGTCGGAGATCATCAGCCTGTCGGGCGGCGCCGCAAGCGGGCGCGGTGTCGACAGCACCGCCGCCACCGATGCCGCGCTCGATGCCGCGCAAGTCCTCGCGCTGAAGACGCAGGCCGTGGTCGCGGTGACGGGCCAGATCGACTACGTGACCGATGGCCGCCGCGTCATCGCGCTGTCGAACGGCTCGCCGCTGATGACGCGCGTGACGGGCGTCGGCTGCGCGCTCTCCGCGACGGTCGCGGCGTTCGTCGGCACGGCATCGGATCGCGACGAGTTCTGGGCCGCGACCGTCGCCGCGATCGCGTATTCGACCATCGCCGGCGAACTCGCCGCGCGAGACGCCGCCCTGCCCGGCAGCTTTGCCGTCGCATATCTGGACCGGCTCGCCTCGCTCGATGCCGAAGCGTTCGAGAAAACGCTCGTGCAGCGCGACATCGTTTCCGGCTGATCATGCGCGCTTCGTTCGATCTCTCGCTCTATCTCGTGCTCGATCCCGTGCAGTGCGGCGGGCACGATGCCGCGATCGCCGTCGCGCGTGCCGCGCTCGAAGGCGGCGCGACCATCGTGCAACTGCGCGCGCCCGAATGGCACAAGCGCGCGTGGTTCGACCTCGCGCGCGCGGTGTTGCCGATCACGCGCGCGCATGGCGTGCCGTTCGTCATCAACGATCATGTCGATGTCGCGC
This sequence comes from Caballeronia sp. LZ029, assembly GCF_031451275.1. Taxonomy (NCBI): domain Bacteria; kingdom Pseudomonadati; phylum Pseudomonadota; class Betaproteobacteria; order Burkholderiales; family Burkholderiaceae; genus Caballeronia; species Caballeronia sp. LZ029. The sequence goes on along the minus strand of NZ_JARUXO010000001.1, from coordinate 1,227,695 downwards.
TGGCCGTCGGCGCCGATGGCGTGCACGTCGGCCAACGCGATCTGCCCGCCGATGCCGCGCGTCGCTTGCTCGGGCCGGATGCGCTGATCGGTCTGTCGGTATCGAATCTCGACGAAACCGCCGACGCGCAAAAGCTCGCGGGCGTCATCGACTATCTCGGCGCGGGACCGGTGTACGCGACGCCGACGAAAACCGACGCCTCCACGCCCTGCGGCATCGACGGCCTCGCTGAAATCTGCGCCGCCGCACGTCTGCCGACCGTGGCGATCGGCGGCATCCAGGCGCATAACGCCGCCGATGTGATGCGCGCGAAGCCCGCCGGTCTCGCCGTGGTCTCGGCCATCTGCAAGGCCGCCGATCCGCGCGAAGCCGCCGCTGCATTGCGCGCCACCGTCCTGCGCGCCCGAACCTGATTCCGCTATGTCCGCCACGAAAACCATTCCCAACGTGCTCACGATCGCAGGCTCCGACTCGGGCGGCGGCGCGGGCATCCAGGCCGATCTGAAGGCTTTCTCCGCGCTCGGCGCGTACGGCGCGAGCGTCGTGACGGCGCTCACCGCGCAGAACACGCGCGGCGTCACGGCGGTCCATGCGCCGGAACCGGCGTTCATCACCGCGCAACTCGACGCCGTGTTCGACGACATTCGCATCGATGCCGTGAAGATCGGCATGCTCGCGAACGCGGGCATCGTGCGCGCGGTCGCCGATGCGCTGAAGCGTCATCGGCCCAAACATGTTGTGCTCGACACCGTGATGATCTCGAAGAGCAATCACGCGCTGCTCGCGCCGGACGCGGTCGCCGCGCTGCGCGACGAACTGCTGCCGCTCGCGACGCTCGTCACGCCGAATCTGCCGGAAGCGGCGGCGCTGCTCGGCGTCGAAAGCGCCGTCGATGAAGACGCGATGGTCCGTCAGGGCGACGCATTGCGCGCGCTCGGCGCGCAGGCCGTGCTAATGAAAGGCGGCCATCTCGCGTCATCCGATAGTCCCGACTGGCTCATCGAGGCGAGCGGTTCGCTCAGGCTCGGCGGCGCGCGCGTGCCGCTCAAGAACACGCACGGCACGGGCTGCACGTTGTCGTCGGCGATCGCGGCGCTGATCCCGCAAACCGACGATCTCGCGAGCGCGACCGCCGAAGCCAAGCGCTATCTGACCGGCGCGATCGAGGCGAGCGTGCGGCTCGACGTGGGTCACGGCGTGGGGCCAGTGCATCACTTCTATCGCTGGTGGTAGTCGGCGCGGCAATCAGGGCGCCGCTGCGGCGAACTCGCGCGCACGCGCCGGCCAGTCGTCCGGCACGATGAAACCGCGCGATTCCTCGATCCATTTCCCCGCGTCGTCGCGCGCATAAGCTGCGATCATCGTCGGCGCGATGGTCGTTTCCAGACGCGCGCGGATCGCATCCGATTCCGCGATCAACGTCGCGGCGGCGGCCGCATCGAGACGCCGCGACGCAAGCCACGCCATGCGCGGCTGCACGACCCACGCGCGTGCATCGTCCGATGCGTTCGCCCGCGCCTCGCGCCATTCCGACGCCGTCAGCCACCATCCGCGCAGATGACTCGCGCCGATCTCGCGCGCCGGTTCGACATGCGCGTCTCCGACGCCGTGATAGAAGAGTCGCCCCTTGATGAACAACTGCGCGCGCCACGGCCCTTCGAAGCCGAGCGCGGCGAATTCCGCGCGCGAGGTCATGGCGAGCTGATGCGTGACGAGCCGCGCGTGCTTCAGATCGAAGCGATCCTGGAGATTCGGTCCGACATAGTTGGACAGACGCGCGGCGCTCGCTGCATCGGCATCGCCGATATGCAGGTAGAACTTCACCGCCAGTTCCCAGTGCAACCGAACGCCGTTCGCCGATTCGAGCAGAAAATCGCATTCGCCGATGGTGCGCCGCTGTCGCCGCAACGGCACGTTCGCCGCGACGAGGCGCGCCGCCGGTCCGTGCGAGAGGAAGAATCGGATGAGGCTCTCGGCGTAGATGCCGAGGCGCGTGAGCTTGGGATCGCGCGCGTGATCGTGGAGCGTCTGGGGCGCGGCATCGAGCGTCGCGAGCCAGGCTAGCGTCGCGTCGCGCTCCTGCGTCGAGGCGAGCGGATGCGCGAGAGGCACGTCGCCCTCACGCAATAGATCGGGCGCAAAAAGCAGCCAGGCGAGATCGCGGACGGTGACGTCGTCGAAACGATCGACGAGTCGCGTGAGCTCGCTCGCCTGCGTGGCCATCAGACGCCGCCCTTTTCCGCTCCTTGCTCGACGCCGAGCGCGGCGAGCGCCTCGCGATACGTGTTGCGCGCGAGACAGAGATCGGCCCACGCCTTCGACTTGTCCTGAAGGCTGCGCAACAGATAGGCCGGGTGATACGTGACGATGACCGGCACGCCGCGGTACTCGTGCACGCGCCCGCGCATCGACGCGATGCTGGCCTCGTTTTTCAGAAGGCTTTGCGCGGCGAAGCGCCCCATCGCGACGATGACTTTCGGCTTAACGAGCTCGACCTGACGTTGCAGATACGGCTCGCAGCGCGCGACTTCATCGAGTTCGGGATTGCGGTTGCCGGGCGGGCGGCACTTGATCACGTTCGCGATATAGACGTTCGACTGCCGCGACAGCGTGAGCGCGCGCAGCATATTGTCGAGCAGCTTGCCGGCCTGACCGACGAACGGCTCGCCCTGCTTGTCCTCGTTCTCGCCCGGCGCTTCGCCGATCAGCATCCAGTCCGCTTCGCGATCGCCGACACCGAAGACCGTGTTCGTGCGGCGCTCGCACAGCCGGCAGCGCTCGCAGTTCGCGACGCGCTCGGCGAGCGCATCCCAGTCGAGCGTGTGGACGTCGCTCGGCACTTCGACGGCGGCGGCTTCGGCGTGCGCGGGGGCGTCGTCGGTCCAGGGAAGATCGTCGTAGGCGTCGAGGGGCGGCACGTCGGATTCCGGCTGCACGACCGGCGACGGCGGCTCGGCGGGCTTCGGCGCTTGCCGCATTCCGACGGGCGCGGGCGCTTCCGGCTCCGGCGCGGCGGATTCAACGGATTCAACCGACTCGACGGGCGCCACGGCCACGACACCCCGCCGCACCCAAACGGGCCCGATTCCCAGTTCCTCAATCAGCGATTCATCGAGCGCCATGCGCACTCTCCTTCGAAAACGACAGACGCATGACGATTGCGTCCTCGCGCGAGCGATGCCGCGCGGGGTAATAGTTCTTGCGGCGTCCGATTGCGGTGAAGCCGAAGCGCTCGTATAGCTGGATCGCGCGCGGATTGGACGGCCGCACTTCGAGCAGCACGCCATCGAGCTTCTCCGTGCGCGTGATGCGCACCGCTTCGCGCAGCAGCGTGAGTCCCGCGCCCGCGCGCTGCGCCGCCGGCGCGACGCACAGGTTAAGCAGATGCATCTCGTCGACAACAGGCATCAGCACGCAATAACCGATCAGCGTGCCGGTGACATGGCGCAGGCACACGCCGTAATAGCCGTTGCGCAGCGAATCCTGGAAATTGCCGCGGCTCCAGGGAAACTCGTAGGCGAGCTTTTCGACCGCGGCGACTTCGTCGAGGTCGGCTTCGGTCATCGGCGTGAGATACCGATCGGCCAGCAGCACCCCGCTCACCGAATCGCCTCCTCGCGAGCCCGCATACGCTCCGCCGTCGTCTGAGCAACCTTGTCGCGCACGTATTCCGGCGCGGCGTGCTCGGGCGCGACGGTGCGACCGGCCCGCAAGGCACGCAAGCCGATGAGCGCGAGCGGCAACGCATGCGGCAGCGCCTCACGATCGACACGCGCGGCGGCGGCCACCGCCGGCAGGCGATCGCCAAACGCCGCCGCTGCATTGCCGGCGAGCGCAAACGGCACGTCCGGCAGCGGCAGCGCGCCGGGCGCATCGAGCGCGGCGCCGTGAAGCGTGCGCCAGTCGCCTGCGACGGCATCGAATTCGAAGTCGGCCCAGTAGACCTCGTCCATGCGGGCATCGAGCGCCGCGAGCACGCGCGGCGGAACCGACGGATCGTTCAGCCGCGCGCCTTCCGCGCAAGCGAGCAGCGTGCTCACCGGCACGACCGGCACGCTCAGGCCGAACGCCAGCCCTTGCGCGACGCCCGTCGCGGTGCGCAGGCCGGTAAACGAGCCGGGGCCCGCACCGAATGCGATCGCGGCGCAATCGGCGAGCGCGAGGCCGGCGTCATCGAATAGCTCGCGCACGGCGGGCAAAAGGCGCGTGCTCGAAACGGCGCCGGTCGCCTCGTGGCGAAACCAGACGCGCGTGTCGCCGTTTGAATACTGCGGTGCGGCGGCAGGTTGAATGGCGGCGAAAGCGGTGTCGGCGAGCAGGAGCGCGACGGAGCAAAACTCCGTCGACGTGTCGAGAGCGAGCAAAACGGTGCGTGTCATAGCCGGTATTGTAATGCGGGACATGCGCCGCATTCGCGCCATCCGCACAAGCGGCGCGATCCGAATCGCGTCTGGTAGGCATCCTCGGTTGGAGGAAAGCCTCGACCTGTCTCGCCCGCCTCGCTTGCTAAGATCGTCCGGTCCTATCTCGATAAGAACGGAGAACGCATGACCGACATCGATCAGCAATTCGCTGCCGCCCAGACCGACGTGACGCAGTTGCCCGAGCGTCCCGGCAATCTCACGCTGCTGCGTCTCTACGCGTTGTTCAAGCAGGCGAGCGTGGGCGATGTGCAGGGTGACAAGCCGGGTTTCACGGACATCGCCGGCAAGTACAAATACGAAGCGTGGGCCGCGCTCGAAGGCACACCCGCCGACGATGCGAAAGCGCGCTACGTGGAACTCGTCGAGTCGCTCAAGCGAGGCGAAGCGGCCTGACGCGATTGCGGATGACACGCCGCGCCGTCGATGCCCTGCGATGGCGCGGCCGCGCTTCAAAATGTGGCGCGGTGCAGCAAATTCAGATATACTTGCGGCTAGCGCTCGACTGCGGGTTGCCTGCTTCTTCGGCAAAGCCTCGCGCAGCAAGGCGCTTCGTAGCGTTTCGCCCCAATCCAGTTTAGAAACTGTCCCCTCCCTGCTAGGCCGTTGCGCGGTTTTATTGCGCGCAGTATGTTCCGCGGCCCGTCATGCATCAGGCTGACGTCAGCGCCCGTCGTTCATGTTCGAACGATCGAGCCTGCCGTATCCGATACAGCTTCTAACAAAACATGCTCGCCGCACGTTCGCGCGAGTAGCCCCCGTTTTTCGATTTGCTCGCTGTTTCTTCGCTCGCTGAATCCAACGACTTGGGTATGCCGATTGGCGCCGACGCCTTATTCCTCGTTTCAAGGATCGACATGACTTCGAGCTTCACCGCTAGCCCGTTGGACAATCTCGCAGCAAACATTGGCATCGCCCCCACCGCCGACATCCCGGCCACCGACGCACCCGCAGCGCAGGCAGAAAAACCCGCCGGCCCCAGTTTCGAATCGCTCGGCCTTTGCGCCGATATCGTGTCCGCGCTGACCGCCGCGGGCTACCAGAGCCCGACGCCCGTGCAGCAGCGCGCGATTCCCGCAGCGCTCGCCGGCCGCGATCTGCTCGTTTCCAGCCCGACCGGTTCGGGCAAAACGGCGGCGTTCATGCTGCCGGCCATCGAAAAATTCTCGCAACTGCAAAAGCAGGAAGCGCAGCAGCCGCGCGAGCCGCGTGATGCGAATGCGGCGCGTGGCCGCCGTCCGCAGCCGGTCGCGCGTCCGCGTCTGCTCGTGCTCACGCCGACACGCGAACTCGCGATGCAGGTTTCCACCGCCGCGACCACGTACGGCAAGCACCTGCGCCGTCTGCGCACCGTCAGCATTCTCGGCGGTGTCGCCTATGGTCAGCAATTGATGCTGCTCGCCAAGAATCCCGAGATTCTCGTCGCGACGCCCGGACGCCTGATCGATCACCTCGAGCGCGGCCGTATCGATCTGTCGAACCTGGACATGCTCGTGCTCGACGAAGCCGACCGCATGCTCGACATGGGCTTCATCGAAGACATCGAGCGTATCGTCGACGCGACGCCGGCCTCGCGCCAGACCTTGCTCTTCTCCGCCACCATCGACAGCAAGATCACGTCGCTGACCGGGCGTCTGCTGAAGGATCCGGAGCGGATCGAGATCGTTCAAAAGCTCGAAGCGAACGGCAACATCGCGCAGGCCGTGCATTACGTGGATGACCGCGATCACAAGGATCGTCTGCTCGACCATCTGTTGCGCGACTCCGGTCTCGACCAGGCGATCGTCTTCACGGCGACGAAGAGCGACGCCGATCTCATCGCCAATCGTCTCGCCGACGCGGGCTTCGAATCCGCCGCGCTGCACGGCGATCTGCCGCAAGGCGCGCGCAATCGCACGATCCGTGCGCTGCGCGAGCGTCGTGTGCGCGTGCTGGTCGCGACCGATGTCGCGGCACGCGGCATCGACATTCCCGGCATCACGCACGTCTTCAACTACGATCTGCCGAAGTTCGCGGAAGACTACGTGCACCGTATCGGCCGTACCGGTCGTGCCGGCCGTAGCGGCACGGCGGTGAGCCTCGTGCATTACGCCGAAATGGGCGCGCTGAAGCGCATCGAGCGCTTCGTGCGCACGCCGCTGCCGGTGAACGTCGTTGCGGGCTTCGAGCCGCGCAGGGCGCCGCCGAAGGGTGGTTTCGGTGGCGGCGGCGGTCGTGGCCGTCCGGGCGGCAACGGCGGCGGCGGTCGTCGTTTCGGCGGCAACGGTGGCGGCAGCAGCAGCAGCGGCCGTGGCTTCGGTCCGGGCAACGCGGGCGGCTATGGCAACAAATCGAACGCAGGTTCGCGTGACGGCGGCGGCTACCGTGGCGGCAACAGCGATGGCGGTTATCGCGGCGGCAACAGCGACGGCGGTTATCGCGGCGGCAACCGTGGCGAAGGCGGCTTCGGCTCGCGCGACGGCTACAGCGCACGCCGCAACGACGGCCCGCGCGCCCCGCGCCGCGGCAGCTAAGCGGCTTTCAGGGAACGGTGTCGATCACCGTTCTCTGATTCGACAAAAAAACCGATGCCTCGCGCATCGGTTTTTTTTCGTCCCGTCGCCATATTTCACGATGCGCAATGTTCTTTTGTGTCGCAAAAGATGTGCTGCGCGGCACAAACTCGTCCGTTGCAAGATAGAAAACATCGTTCTGCAATACGGAATGTCGATCGTATCCCATTGATTTACTGCGATAAAAATAAAGCACAAATCTCCTTCCGAGGGGTGTTTCGCAGGTCGACGTTTGCCTAGACTCTTATATAAGAGTTGAGCAAACGTAGGCCGCCCAGCCAGGCGCATCGGAGCTCAAGCCAATCAGGAACATCGGTCCAGTCTCGAGGAGAAACGCCATGACCTCACGCCAACAACAGGCTCAGCAACTCCAGCAGCAATGGGAATCCGATCCGCGCTGGAAAGGCATCAAACGCGGCTATTCGGCGGATGACGTCGTGCGTTTGCGTGGCTCGGTGCAGCCGGAGCACACGCTCGCACGCCGCGGCGCCGAAAGGCTGTGGGCATCGATTCACGAGGAGCCTTTCGTCAACGCGCTCGGCGCGCTGACCGGCAATCAGGCGATGCAGCAGGTCAAGGCCGGCCTCAAGGCGATCTATCTGTCGGGCTGGCAGGTGGCCGGCGACGCCAACGTCGCGGGCGAAATGTATCCGGACCAGTCGCTGTATCCGGCGAACTCCGTGCCGCTCGTCGTGAAGCGCATCAACAACACGCTCACGCGCGCCGATCAGATTCAATGGTCGGAAGGCAAGAATCCGGGCGATGAAGGCTACATCGATTACTTCGCGCCGATCGTGGCCGATGCCGAAGCGGGCTTCGGCGGCGTGCTCAACGCGTTCGAACTGATGAAGGCGATGATCGAAGCCGGCGCGGCGGGCGTGCACTTCGAGGATCAACTGGCGTCGGTCAAGAAATGCGGCCACATGGGCGGCAAGGTGCTCGTTCCGACGCGCGAGAACGTCGCGAAGCTGTCGGCCGCGCGCCTCGCTGCGGACGTGTGCGGCGTGCCGACACTGCTCATCGCGCGCACCGATGCCGAAGCCGCCGATCTCGTCACGTCCGACATCGACGACAACGACAAGCCGTTCCTCACCGGCGAGCGCACCGTGGAAGGCTTCTTCCGCACGAAGCCGGGTCTCGCACAGGCGGTCTCGCGCGGCCTCGCCTACGCGCCGTACGCGGATCTCGTGTGGTGCGAAACCGGCAAACCGGATCTCGAATACGCGAAGAAGTTCGCCGAGGCGATCCACAAGCAGTTCCCGGACAAGATGCTGTCGTACAACTGCTCGCCGTCGTTCAACTGGAAGAAGAATCTGGACGACGCGACCATCGCCAAGTTCCAGCGCGAGCTGGGCGCGATGGGCTACAAGTTCCAGTTCATCACGCTCGCGGGCTTCCACGCGCTGAACTACTCGATGTTCAACCTCGCGCACGGCTACGCCCGTTCGCAGATGAGCGCGTTCGTCGAGTTGCAGCAGGCCGAATTCGCCGCCGCCGACAAGGGATTCACGGCGGTGAAGCATCAGCGCGAAGTGGGCACGGGCTACTTCGACGCCGTCACGCAGACGGTCGAGCGCGACGCTTCGACGACCGCGCTGCACGGATCGACCGAAGACGAGCAGTTCTTCGACAAGAAGGTCGCGTAATACCGCATCAGGCAGGTCGAATCAGGGAGAGCGGTGAAAAGAAGCGGAGGCCGTGGCGCATGCAGCAATGCGCCACGGCCGGCGCTCAAACGAAAGCGCATCGCGTGCGCTTTTCGTTTGAGCATCAGCGGTACACGATGACCGGAATCTTCGTATGCGTCAGCACGCGCTGCGTTTCGCTGCCGATTAGCAAGCTTCCGAGTCCGCGACGTCCGTGCGATGCCATCAGAATCACGTCGCAGCCGTTTTGCTCGGCTGCCTCGATGATGCCGATATACGGCGCGGCATCGATGCTCGTCACGCTCGTGCAGGCCACGCCGGCGCTCTCGGCGGCGCGCTCGACCGCGCGCAGGTGCTCGCGCGCTTCGTTCTCGGCGCGGGCGTGGAAGTCGTCGGGCGGCTCGACGGCGACATCGGCGAAAGGCGAATACGGATATTGCGGAAGGCACGCGTAAGCCGTGATGCGCGCGCCAACGGATTGCGCGAGATCGATCGCGCCGTCGATGGCCTTTTGCGATAGCTCGGAGCCGTCGGTCGGCACGAGTATGTGTTTGAACATGGCGTCCCCCGTCACGTGTAGGTGCGTGGTTGTATTGTAGTAACGGGGATGGAAGCGGAGAAAGTTTCGATGAAAGTACGCGGCGAAGTGCCGCTTTGGGCTGTCGCTCCGCGCCCGCATAGGAATCCGAAGTTTCTCCAGGGACTCACCCCCAATACCCCGTCGCGTTATACGTATGTTTGAGCAGATCGAGAAACAATCGCACACGCAACGGCAAGTGCCTTCTCTGCGGAAATACCGCATGAATGCCGATCGGCGGCGCGGCGAACGCATCGAGCACGCTCATGAGACGCCCCGCGCCGATGTCCTCGCCCACTTCCCACCACGAGCGCCACGCGAGGCCGCGGCCTTCGAGACACCACTCGTGCAGCACCGCGCCGTCCGAGCACTCCATCGTGCCGGAAACCTTGATCGTCACGACCTTGCCGTCCTGCTCGAATACCCAGCCACGCTGCTGATTCGCCGAAGCACCGAGCGCGAGGCAGTTGTGATGCGCGAGCGCGGCGAGATCGGCGGGCTCGCCGCGCTTCGCGAGATAGTCGGGCGATGCGACGCACACGCGCCGGTTCTCCCCGAGCTTCAGCGACACGAGCGACGAATCCGGCAGTTCGCCCAGACGCACCGCGCAGTCGAAGCCTTCGTTGACGAGATCGACCATGCGGTCGGTCAGATCGAGGCTGACGGACACATCAGGGTGCAGCGTCGTGAACTTCGGTACGAGCGACGCGACGTGACGCCGCCCGAAGCCCGCCGGCGCCGATACGCGCAAATGTCCGCTCGCCTTCACGCCGCCCGCCGAGACGCTCGCCTCCGCGTTCTGCATGTCGTTGATGATGCGCTGGCAGTCCTCGAGAAACGCGGAGCCTTCGAAGGTGAGCGTGATCCTGCGCGTGGTGCGCACGAGCAGCTTTACGCCGAGCCGCTCTTCGAGCGCGTCGAGCCTGCGCCCGATGACAGCCGGCGCGATGCCCTCCGCCTGCGCCGCCGCCGAGAGGCTGCCCTTCGCGGCAACGGAGGCGAAGGTCTCAATCTGCTTGAATCGATCCATGCGTGTTCGTCGTCAATAAGGGGCCGCACGCTCAGATTAGATAAGTAAAAGTAAAAGATCAAGTGATGCTGCGGTGCTTTTTCCATCACTCTGATCACGAATACAATCGATTCCGACCTCTAAACGGAGCGCACGGCTATGTCGGCCATAACGACACCCGCATCGTCCTTCGAATCTTCCATGCTTCCCCGAGCAGTCATCTTCGACGCTTACGGCACGCTCTTCGACGTCCATTCGGTCGTCGCGGCCGCCGAGCAGCTTTTTCCCGGCCAGGGCGACGCGCTCTCGAAGCTCTGGCGACGCAAGCAGATCGAATACACGCAACTGCGCACGCTCGCCGATCCGGCGGGCGCGCATTACGAGCCGTTCTGGAAGATCACGATCGATGCGCTGCGCCACGCCGCCGCGCGTCTGAAACTCGCCGACGCGCTCACGAGCGCGGCCGAGAAGCGTTTGATGGACGAGTACGCGTGCCTGTCCGCGTTTCCCGACACCGTGCCCGCGCTCAGATCGTTGCGCGACGGCCTCGCGATGCCGCTTGCGATTCTCTCGAACGGCAATCCGCCGATGCTCGACGTCGCGGTGAAAAGCGCCGGCATGAGCGGGCTTTTCGATCACGTCTTGTCGGCCGATTCGGCGCGCGCCTACAAGCCCGCCGCCGCCGCATACGAACTCGGCACGCGCGCCTTCGGCGCCGCCGCGCGCGACATCGTGTTCGCGTCGAGCAACGGCTGGAATGTCGCCGGTGCGACATGGTTCGGCTACACGACCTTCTGGATCAATCGCGCCGCGCTGCCCTTCGAGGAACTCGGCGTCACGCCGCACGGCAGCGGCCGCGGCATGGCCGAACTCATCGCTTTCATCGAAAGCGGCGCTGCGCGCACGGCGACCGCATCGAAAAGCCGCAAAACAGGCAGCGCGCGCCGGCCGACAGGCACCTAGCCGCCGGCTGCCCTTTTATTGCTTCAAGCACAACCACTAGCAAAACCGTCTGACCGACCAAGGAGAAAACCATGACGCATCCATCGAATCCGCTTTCGCTTCCGAAAGGCATGGCAATCTCAGCCGACATCAAGCCCGGCTACGAGACCATCCTGACGCCCGAGGCGCTGGCGTTCGTCGCCTCGCTGCATCGCCAGTTCGAGCCGCGCCGCCAGCAACTGCTCGCGGCGCGCGTCGAACGCACCAAACGTCTCGACGCGGGCGAGCGCCCCGGCTTCCTCGCAGAGACGAAATCGATCCGTGAAGGCGACTGGAAAGTCGCGCCGCTGCCGAAGGATCTGCAACGCCGGCGCGTCGAGATCACGGGCCCGGTCGAGCGCAAGATGATCATCAACGCGCTCAACTCCGGCGCGGATTCGTACATGACCGACTTCGAGGATTCGAACGCGCCGAGCTGGGACAACCAGATCGTCGGCCAGATGAACCTGAAGGAAGCCGTGCGCCGCACGATCTCGCTGGAGCAGAACGGCAAGTCGTACAAGCTCAACGATACGATCGCGACGCTGATCGTGCGTCCGCGCGGCTGGCATCTCGATGAAAAGCACGTGAGCGTCGACGGTCAGCGCGTGTCGGGCGGCATCTTCGATTTCGCGCTCTTCCTCTTCCACAACGCGAAGGAGCTGATCGCGCGCGGCAGCGGCCCCTACTTCTATCTGCCGAAGATGGAAAGCCATCTCGAAGCGCGCCTGTGGAACGACATCTTCGTCGCGGCGCAGGAAGGCGTCGGCATTGCGCGCGGCACGATTCGCGCGACGGTGCTCGTCGAAACGATTCTCGCGGCTTTCGAAATGGACGAGATCCTGTACGAGCTGCGCGAGCATAGCTCCGGACTGAATGCGGGCCGCTGGGATTACATCTTCTCGGCGATCAAGAAGTTCAAGAACGACACGAACTTCTGCCTCGCCGATCGCGCGAAGATCACGATGACCTCGCCGTTCATGCGTGCCTACGCGCTCGAACTGCTGAAGACCTGCCACAAGCGCAACGCGCCGGCGATCGGCGGCATGTCCGCGCTGATTCCGATCAAGAACGATCCGGCGGCGAACGACAAGGCGATGGGCGGCGTGCGCTCCGACAAGGCGCGCGACGCGACCGACGGCTACGACGGCGGCTGGGTCGCGCATCCGGGACTCGTGCCGGTGGCGATGGAAGAGTTCGTCAAGGTGCTCGGCGACAAGCCGAATCAGATCGAAAAGCAGCGCACCGACGTGCAGGTCACCGCGCACGATCTGCTCGATTTCCGTCCGGAAGAGCCGATCACCGAAGCGGGCCTGCGCAACAACGTGAACGTCGGCGTCCACTATCTCGGTTCGTGGCTCGCGGGCAATGGCTGCGTGCCGATCCACAACCTGATGGAAGACGCCGCAACCGCCGAGATTTCGCGCTCGCAGGTGTGGCAATGGATCCGCTCGCCGAAGGGCAAGCTCGACGACGGCCGCAAGGTCACGGCCGCGATGGTGCGCGACATCACCATCGACGAACTGGAGAAGGTGAAGCAGGCCGTCGGCGCATCGGGCGCGGACACGAAGCCTTACGAGCGCGCCGCGAAAATCTTCGAGGAGATGTCGACATCGGCGCAATTCACCGAGTTTCTGACGCTGCCGCTGTACGAGGAAATCTGAGCGTTTCGCGTGCTCTGACGCATAAAGGAAAAACGGCCCCAGGGCCGTTTTTCCGTTTGGCGCGCCTCATGGATCGAGCACGGCGTGTGCTACATTGCGCATCGTCTTTTCAACGATTCAACCGTGGAGCGCACTCACCGTGCGAACGACAGCATGAGCAATATCCAGCTCGATATCGAATGGACCGAAGCGGCATCGCGCAAGATCGAAAAACTGATGCCGCGCAACGTGAACAAGGACTCGTATCTGGCGCTGCCGCCGGTCGAATGTCTGCCGATGGAAGGCGACGTGCTCTTCCTCGGGCCGAGCGGCAAGCAGCAGCCGTTCATCGTCGCGGAGCGCCAGTATCATCACGACGGCGACGCCGACTGGACCATCCTCCTCATCCTCGACGTGCCGCACGAAACGCACTGAAGACGGTCTTCGCCGTCAGAGGATCTTGCTCGCGACACGGACCTCGCCGTGCTCGTACAGATCCGGCGCTTTGGCGCGAAACGCCTGAATATGCGCCGATTCGCCGTGCTTCGCGAGCGCGGCTTCGCTCTCCCAGCGTTCGACGAAGATGAAGCGCCGCGGCTCCTTGATGTCGCGGTGCAAATCGTATTGCAGCGCGCCCGGTTCCTTGCGCGTCGGCTCGACGTTGGCTTCGAGCACCTGCCTCAGTTCCTCTTCCTTGCCCGGCTTGGCGACGAAAATAGCGACGACGGCAACTTCCGACATGAGTGTTCTCCTGTTTTCGTTGAAACGATGAAATCAGGAGCATAACCGCGCGAGACGGACATCGCCGAAAACACCCGATGCGCATGTCAAAAGAAAAAGCCCGCGTTCCAAGCGAAACGCGGGCAAAAACCGTCGCCCTACGAGGATAGGCGACGGGGCCATCGGGGCTCGCGCGTAGCGAACCAATCGTCTGTTTGTACGGTGCGACGCGCCTGATGAGCGCGCTTTCGAAGGGCTTCGGGCGGGTGAATTACGCCATTGATGCAATGTACTGTCCACACGTTCATTTCTATAAGCTTTTGCGCACATTTCCCGATAGAAAGAATTGTCTGCGCAATTATTACTCGACGCTCGCATTTCTATGCATGCTGAATAAATCGTTTGCGCGGATGGGGCGGCGGCGCAGGCCATAAAAAAACCGCCTCGTGAACGAGGCGGTTTTCCGTGGGATCGAGCCTGGAAAAGCTCAGCTGATCTGGTCGGCGAGCAACGCCATGATCTGGCGCGCCTGCGGGGATGAATCGAGATTCCCCTTGTCGTCGACGATCGCCACACGCGTCTGCTGCTCGGTGACGGCGCGCACGTTGACCTGATATTGCTTCGCCTTCATTTCCTTGCGGCCGTGGAACACCTGGCTCCAGAAGCCCTGCTCCGCCGATGTCTTGTCCGTCGGATCGACATAGCGCACGAAGTAGACGCCCTTGCTGCGGTCGCGGTCGTCCACTGTGAAGTTGGCGCGATCGAGCGCGATGCCCACGCGCAGCCACGCGCGGTCATACGCTTCCGGCAACGTCAGTTGCGACGACGTGGCTTCGGGCACGACTTCGTTGCGGATCGGCGAGTTGCCCGCATTCGTGACGTTCTGCGCCGCAACCGACGCGGCCTTCGAATCGCCGCCCTTCGCGGCGCCCGCTGCGCCGGCTGCACCGGCCGGCGCCAGCGTGTCGAGCGGCGTCGCGCCGCCCGAAGCCGCCCGTTGATCGGCCTGCGCGAGCGAGGACATCAGACGCTTCAGATATTCGTTTTCGAGCGCCGGATCGTTCGGGCGCGCCTGCCACTGGCTCGAATCGTTGTTCACGCCGGTCAGCGCCTCGCGCATGCCCTTCTGACTGATGAACACGTAGGTGCCGCCGCTCGGCGCCGTTTCGAGGCGCGTGCGGTATTTGTTGCGCTCGGCCGTGACATACGAGTTGCCGGTTGCCTTGGAGAGCGTGTCGCGGATCAGGCCGTCCGAAATCTGCGGATGGGTTTCGTTCCAGTCCGTTTCCATCACGCCCTTGTCGCGCTGATCGACGACGAGCAGGAAGCCCTGCTCCTGCCAGAAGCGGCGGACCTGCGGCCACACCTGATCGGGCGTCTTGCCATCGACGACGAGCCAGCGCTCGGTGCCGTCGCGTTGCACGTGCATGCCCGACACCGGCGGAACCACCGTGGGCGCGTTCGGTGCGACTTTCTGGACTTGCTGGAGCTCGGACAGCGACGTCTGACCGCCCTGCGGCGGCAGCGAGCGCTGGTCGGCCGCTTCGTCGAGCAGATTCGGCGGAACGGCGAGAGACACCTGTTTCGAACGCTGATCGCTCTTGTAGTTGAATGCGTTGGGATTGGACGTGCCACATCCCGCCACGATTCCGGCCACCGCGAAAAGCGCAGTCATGCGCTTGGTTACACGAAAATCTGTCATTTGGAGAAGTCCTTCCGCTACGCCACGGGCGTTCTTCCGTGGATCAACCCAGCATTTTACCGGTCCGACGCCGCGCCGTGAAAAAAAGAGGACCGGGCGGCCTCGGGCGAGTGTTTCGAGCGCGCACATTTCAAACGTTGCTAGTCATCGCAGAATGCTGATCGAAAGCAGCTAAATAGCGCGCTCTCATCTTGTATTTAAGTCGGTCCACATCGAATTGACAATTTATGACAATCGTAAAAAGCGGCAATTCCACCTGCCGCTATCTGCAACACCCTGATTCATATGAAATTTCATCCGTTCGACCCGCAAACTAGATCCGTTTGCTTGTGCCTGTCGCCCCGTATCGGCTCGTCGAGCTTATCTCTAAAATCTCATCCAAAAATAAGAAGAGTCCTAATTAACGGAGAGAAAACAAATGAGAAAACTCAGAATTCCTCACTACGTGATCGCGGGACTGACGATCGTCGTGAGCAGCGCGACCGGGCCCGCCTTCGCGCAACTTGGCGCGACCGGACGCGCCGCCGGGGCGTCGGACGGCGATGTCGTGCAGAAGGCGCAGGGTGGACTCGTGCAATATCGCGAAACCATCGACGCGCAAGGCATCGTCTTGCGTAATTATGTCGATTCGACCGGCGCGGTGTACGCGGTTTCCTGGCGCGGCCCGGCCATGCCGGATATCCGCTCGCTGCTCGGCGCGTACTTCGAGACGTTCAGGCAAGGCGCGAATGCGTCGGCGGGCGATGCCGGGCTGCATGCGACGCGCGTCGAGCAAGGCGATCTCGTCGTCGAAAACCGGGTGCGGCTGCGCGAATTCAGCGGACGCGCGTGGCTCGCGAGCGGCCTGCCGCCGGGCGTGACGTCGACTGACATCCAGTGAGGAGCCGACGATGAACACTCGCGCCCTTCTCTCGATGCCCATGCTCGCGCTCTTCGTCCTGCTTCACGGCTGCGGCGGTGGTGGCGGCGGCCCGGACGGCAGTTCCGCTGCGCCGCCCCAGCAGGCGAGCGCGCCAGCGACGGCGAGCGCTCCGAACGTAGCCAGCGCCGCCGCGCCCGCAAGCGCCCCGCCGCCTTCGTCCGCGAACACGACCGTGCCGCAATCGACGACGCCCAACGTCCAGACGATCCGCGTCACCAGCACGCCCACCAACACGCGCAACATGCTGCAAACCAGCGTGACGATCTGCGTGCCCGGCACGAACACCTGTCAGACCATCGATAACATTCAGGTCGATACCGGCTCGCATGGCCTGCGCGTGCTCGCATCGGCGCTCAACCCGTCGATCGCGTTGCCGCTCGTCGCGGGCGGCAATCAAAGCGCGCTCGTCGCGGAATGCGCGGTGTTCGGTTCCGGCTATACGTGGGGCGCGGTGCGCGCGGCCGATGTCCGGCTCGCCGGCCAGGTCGCGCGCTCCACATCCGTCCAGTTGATCGCCGACGGCGCCGCCTCCGGCGTCCCGCAGGACTGCAGCCAGTCCGGCCTGCCGATGCTCACCGCGTCGTCCTTGCGCGGCAACGGAATTCTCGGTGTCGGGCCCTTCACCGCCGATTGCGGCGCCGGATGCGCGGTGTCCGCGTTGCCGCGCTGGTACTACAACTGCATCTCGGGCAATTGCGTCGCGAGCACGCTCGCGGTCGCGCAGCAGGTGACCAATCCGGTCGCCAACTTCGCCACCGACAACAACGGCGTGCTGATCGAGCTTCCCGACGTACCGGACAGCGGCGCGGCCACCGTGACCGGGACGATGACTTTCGGCATCGGCTCGCAGTCGAACAATCTGCTCGGCTCGGCGACGGTCCTCGAATCGAGTTCGGTGTCCGGCTATGTCACGACGGATTTCGGCGGCAGCCAGTACGGATCGAGCTTCATCGACAGTGGATCGAACGGCGTCTTCTTCCCTTCGACGACGCTTGCCCGATGCGGCGTGTGGTACTGCCCGTCCTCACCGCAGACGATCGCGGCGACGATCCGCTCGTCGAGCGGAGCGCAAAGCGCGGTGAGCTTCACGGTCGCGCAATCGACGGCGTTGTTCAGTACGGGCAACTTCGCCTTCGATAATCTCGCCGGCACGGCGAGCGGCTTCTTCGACTGGGGCTTGCCGTTCTTCTACGGACGCCGCGTGTTCACAGCGCTCGAAGGACGCGCGACGCCCGCGGGACCGGGACCGTACTACGCGTTCTGAGTCCGGAAACGAAAAGCCGTCTCCGGTTGCCCAGAGACGGCTTTTTGTCGAACGTGTCGGACGTGTTGCGTGACTACGCCTGGCTTTCCTCGTCGAAGATTTTCTGCGCGAGATGGAACGCCGAATTCGCCGCCGGCACGCCGCAGTAGACCGCCGTCTGCAACAGCACTTCCTTGATCTCGTCCTGCGTCACGCCGTTGTTCTTCGCCGCGCGCAAGTGCAGCGCGAGTTCCTCGCTGCGGTTCAGCGCGACCATCATCGCAATCGTGAGAAGGCTGCGCGTGTGACGCGGCAGGCCCTCGCGCGTCCAGATCTCGCCCCATGCGTAGCGCGTGATGAAGTTCTGGAATTCCGTCGTCAGTTCCGTGCGATTCGTGAGCGACCGGTCCACGTGCGCATCGGACAGCACCGCGCGGCGCACCTTCATCCCGGCTTCGTAGCGTTCGTCGTCGGTCATTGTTGTTCTCCGATGAAGTCGAGGACGGCGCGCGTGTAGTCGTCGCGCTTTTCGATGTTCGACAAATGCGCCGCGTCCAGTTCGAGGTAACGCGATCCGCCGATGTAACCCGCGAGTTCGCGGCCCTGCTCCGCCGTCGTCGACAGATCGTGCGTGCCCGCGATCACGAGCACCGGCAGCGTGATCGTTTTGGCTTCGTCGCGCAGGTCGGCGTCGCGGATCGCCTCGCAGTTCGACGCGTAACCGTCGCCCGAGGTGTGGCGAAACACGTCGCGGATATTCGCGAGTTCGAGTTGCTCGCGCTCGATGAACGGCGCGGTGAACCAGCGCGCGATCACGGCGTCGGTCAGCGCGGGCATGCCGCCCGGCTCGCGCGCTTTCGCGGCGCGCGGCGTCCACACGGCGTCCGAGCCGATCAGCGCGGCGGTGTTCGACAGCACGACGCGCGAGAAGCGCTCCGGATGACGCGCGGCAAGTCCGATGCCGGTCAGCCCGCCCATCGACAGGCCGCAATAATTCGCGCGCTCGATCTTCAGATGATCCATCAGGCCGATCACGTCGCCGATCAGTTGATCGATCGTGTACGGCCCAGGCGGCACATCGGAATGGCCGTGGCCGCGCGTGTCGTAACGCACCACGCGGTAATGCTTCGCGAAGGCTTCGATGTTCGGCGTCCACATCGAGACATCGGCGCCGAGCGAATTCGACAGCACGAGCCACGGCGCGTTGTCGCCCGCCGTGACATCGATGCGATAGTGAATCCGCGTTCCGTTCACTTCGGCAAGAGGCATGTTTTTACTGCTCCTGTTTTTTCGAGTTGGCGCTCGCAATGGCGGCGGCGACGAACGCCTGCGCCTGACCGACGTAGTTCGCCGGATCGAGCAATTGCTTCAGTTGATCTTGCGACAGATGGCGCGTGACGGTTTCGTTCGCGGTGAGTTCGTCGAAGAGCGACGTGCCCTTCGCGACCGACGCCTTCGATGCGCCTTCGACGAGCTTGTGCGCATCGAGCCTGCCGATGGCGTCGCCGAGCGCGAGCATCACCGCTTCGCCGAGCACGAGGCCGTTCGTCACATCGAGATTGTGCGCGAGACGTTCGACGTTGACTTCCATCGACGGAACGATGCCCACGATGTTCGCGAGCGCGCCTGCCGTGAGACGTGCGAGATCGGGCAGCGCTTCCCATTCGGCCTGCCATCCGCCCAGTGCGCGTTCGTGTTCCTGAACCATGCCCGCGAAGATCGTCGCGACGAGATTCGGCGCGCGCGTCGCGGCGGTGAGCACCGCGGCGCAGCCGACGGGATTGCGCTTGTGCGGCATCGTCGATGAACCGCCCTTGCCTGCCGCAGCGGGTTCCGCGACTTCGCCGACTTCGGTCTGCATCATGAGCGAGATGTCGCGCGCGATTTTGCCGAGCGTGCCCGTCAACATGCCGAAGAACGACGCGCTCTCAGCGATGCGGTCGCGCTGCGTGTGCCACGGCAGCGCGGGCAGCGTCAGCTTCAGATCTTCGGCGAGCGACGCCGCAACCGGCAGCGCCTTGTCGCGCAGACTCGCGAGCGTGCCCGCCGCGCCGCCGAATTGCAGCACCAGCGCGCGTCCCCGCAACTCGCCAAGACGCTCACGATGGCGCGTCACCGCATCGAGCCATTGCGCGAACTTCAGGCCCAGCGTGATCGGCAGCGCCTGCTGAAGCCACGTGCGGCCGATCATCGGCGTGCTTTTGTGCGCTTGAGCCTGCGTGACGAGCGCATCGGAAAGTGCGAGCAAATCGGCGTCGAGCAGATCGAGCGCCGCGCGCAATTGGAGCACGACGCCCGTATCGATGATGTCCTGACTCGTCGCGCCCCAGTGCACGTACTTCGCGGCTTCGGCATCGGTCGCCTTCACGACGGCCGTCAGTTGCTTGACGAGCGGAATCGCGAGATTGCCGCCCGCTTGCGCGCCGATCATCAACGCGTTTGCGTCGATGTTGTCCGCGTTGCATGCGGCGACGATCGCCTCGACCGCGCCCGAAGGAATCACGCCATGCAGCGCCGAAGCGCGCGCGAGCGCTGCTTCGACGTCGAGCATCGCCTGCACGGTCGCACGCGGCGACCAGATTTCGTTCGCGGCGGCGTTGCCGCAAACGAGATCGGTGAGACGTCCCGTGGATGCGAACATCGGGTCAGACGCGCTCGATGATCATCGCGATGCCCTGGCCCACGCCGATGCACATCGTGCACAGCGCGAAGCGGCCGCCGGTGCGATGAAGCTGATAGCTCGCCGTGGTGACGAGACGCGCACCCGATGCGCCGAGCGGATGGCCCAGCGCGATCGCGCCGCCGTTCGGGTTCACGCGGGGATCGTCGTCGGCGACGCCGAGCATGCGCAGCGTCGCCAGCCCTTGCGACGCGAATGCTTCGTTCAGTTCGATCACATCCATCTGGTCGATGGTCATGCCAAGACGCGCGAGCAGCTTCTGCGATGCCGGACCCGGTCCGATGCCCATCACGCGCGGCGGCACGCCGGCGGTGGCGAGGCCGAGAATGCGCGCGCGCGGCGTGAGGCCGTGGCGCTTCGCGCTTTCTTCGTCGGCGATCAGCATCGCGACCGCGCCGTCGTTCACGCCCGACGCGTTGCCGGCGGTCACGCTGCCGTCCGGACGCACGACGCCCTTCAGCTTCGCGAGCGCTTCGAGGCTCGTTTCACGCGGATGCTCGTCCTTATCGACGATGAGCGCATCGCCCTTTTTTTGCGGAATCGTCACCGCGACGATTTCCTGCGCCAACGTGCCGTCTTTCTGCGCGCGCGCTGCTTTTTGCTGCGAGCGCAAGGCGAACGCGTCCTGATCGGCGCGGCTGATCTTGTAGTCGTCCGCGACATTCTCGGCGGTTTCGGGCATCGAATCGACGCCGTACTGCTTCTTCATCAGCGGATTGATGAAGCGCCAGCCGATGGTCGTATCGTGGATCTCGGCGGAACGCGAGAACGCGCTCGTCGCCTTGCCCATCACGAACGGCGCGCGGCTCATGCTTTCGACGCCGCCCGCGATCATCAGGCTCGTCTCGCCCGCCTTGATCGCGCGGGCCGCGACGCCGATCGCGTCCATGCCCGAACCGCACAGGCGGTTCACGGTCGTGCCCGGCGTGCTGATCGGCAAGCCCGCGAGCAGCGCCGACATGCGCGCGACGTTGCGATTGTCTTCGCCCGCCTGATTCGCGCAGCCGTAGATCACTTCCTCGACGGCTTCCCAGTCCACTTCCTTGTTGCGCTCGACGAGCGCGCGCAGCGGCACGGCGCCCAGATCGTCGGCGCGCACGGAGGACAGCGAACCGCCGTAACGGCCGATCGGCGTGCGGATGGCATCACATACGAAAGCTTCTTTCATCAAATGCTCCAGTTCTCTTGTGTCTCTCAGGCTCAGACGGCTTCGGTCAGGGGCGCGTATTGAAGCGGCACCTTGGCCAGCTTCTGCAATTCTTCGAACGACAGGCCTTCCACGATCTCGCGCACGACGAAGCCTTCCGGCGTCACGTCGAACACGGCAAGGTCGGTGTACACGCGGTCCACGCACTGCACGCCCGTCACCGGGTACGAACACTCCGCAACCAGCTTGCTTTCGCCCTGCTTCGTGAGCAGTTCCATCATCACATAGACCTGCTTTGCGCCGATCGCCAGATCCATCGCGCCGCCGACGGCCGGAATCGCGTCGGGCGCGCCGGTGTGCCAGTTCGCGAGATCGCCCGTCGCCGACACCTGGAACGCGCCGAGCACGCAGAAGTCGAGATGGCCGCCGCGCATCATCGCGAAGGAGTCCGCGTGATGGAAATACGCACCGCCCGTGAGCAACGTCACGTGCTGCTTGCCGGCATTGATGAGCTCGTCGTCTTCCGAGCCCGCAGCGGGCGCCGGGCCCATGCCGAGCAGGCCGTTTTCGCTGTGCAGGAAGATTTCGCGATCCGCCGCGAGGTGATTGGCGACGAGCGTCGGCACGCCGATGCCCAGATTCACGTAGGCGCCTTCGGGAATATCCGCGGCCACGCGCTTGGCCATTTCGTCACGGGTGAGTTTCTTCATGGCTTTTCGTCCTTAAGCTGCGAGTTCGGCTTGATGCACGGCTTGCGGCACTTCCACGACGCGCTGCACGAAGATGCCCGGCGTCACGATGTTTTCGGGGTCCAGCTCGCCGAGCGCGACGACCTTCGACACCTGCGCGATCGCCGTTTTCGCGGCGCTCGCCATGATCGGGCCGAAGTTGCGCGCAGTTTTACGATAGACCAGATTGCCCCAGCGGTCGCCCTTGAATGCCTTCACGAGCGCGAAATCCGCGTGCAGCGGCGCTTCGAGCACATAGTGCTTGCCGTCGATCACGCGCGTTTCCTTGCCTTCCGCGAGCTTCGTGCCGTAGCCGGTCGGCGTGAAAAAGCCGCCGATGCCCGCGCCCGCCGCACGGATGCGCTCGGCCAGATTGCCCTGCGGCACGAGTTCCAGTTCGATTTCGCCCGCGCGGTAGAGCGCGTCGAATACATATGAATCCGTCTGACGCGGGAACGAGCAGATGATCTTGCGCACGCGCTTGGCCTTGAGCAGCGCGGCCAGGCCCGTGTCGCCGTTGCCGGCGTTGTTGTTGACGATCGTGAGCTCGCGCGCGCCCTGCTCGATGAGCGCGTCGATCAGCTCGGACGGCATGCCCGCCGTGCCGAAACCGCCGATCATGATGGTCGCGCCGTCGTGGACGTCGGTCACGGCCGAGGCGAGCGAATCGAAAATCTTGTTGATCATGTGCCGTTCCTTCTCCTGTTTCGGGACTGCCGATCCGCGATCGCGCTTCCCGAATTCGGGTTTACCAGTTGGTAATCAGACTTGCTTCGAAATGTTCGTTATGCGAACATGGATTCGTTTAGCGAACATCGGCATGTTAGTCCTGCGTTCGTTGTCGTGTCAACGAAGCATCTGCAAACCTCGGGTTTTCACGGAGTCGCCGACCGTCCGCCTCTTTCCTGACGAGCCTTATGAAGAATTCAGCCACGCTCATTCCGGATGCCGAGCCGCAAGACGCCCAAGCGCGCCCCGGTGACGCATACGTCCAGTCTTTCGCGCGCGGGCTCGCGGTGATCCGGTCGTTCGATGCGAACCGCTCGGCCCAGACGCTGACCGATGTCGCCGCCGCGACCGGCCTCACGCGTGCGGGCGCGCGCCGCATTCTTCTGACGCTGCAGGCGCTCGGCTACGTCGAGGCCGACGGGCGTCTCTTTCAACTCACGCCGAAAATCCTCGATCTCGGGTTCGCGTACCTGACTTCGATGCCCTTCTGGAATCTCGCCGAGCCGGTGATGGAAGACCTCGTCGAGCAGGTTCACGAAAGCTGCTCGGCGGCGGTGCTGAACGGCGCGGAAATCGTCTATGTGCTGCGCGTGCCGACGCACAAGATCATCACGCAGAATCTGTCGATCGGCAGCCGCCTGCCCGCATTCTGCACGTCGATGGGCCGTGTGCTGCTCGCCGCGCTCGACGATGCTCGTCTCGACGAAGTGCTCGATGCGAGCTCGCTCGTCGCGCGCACGCCGCGCACGATCGTCGAGCGCGATGCGTTGAAGGAAGCGATCGCCGTCGTGCGCCGCCAGGGCTGGGCGATCGTCGATCAGGAACTGGAGGAAGGACTGATTTCGATGTCCGCGCCGATCCGCGACCGGCAGGGACGCGTGATCGCGGCGCTGAACATCAGCGGGAACGCCCAGCGCAAGAACGCGAAGCAGATGGTGAAGGCGTTTCTGGAGCCGTTGCAGGAAGCGGCGCAGCGCGTGTCGGACATGGTCGCGCGGCGCGGCTGATGGCGCGCGTTGACGTGGAGAATGCCGCGCGCCAACATCGCTGGCGGAGCATCACGCCATGAACGACCTCGATCTGAATCTGATTCCGTACCTCGTCGCCATCGAGGAGACGCGCAACGTGAGCCGCGCGGCCGAACGGCTCGGCGTGAGCCAGCCGCGTGTATCGACGGCGCTCGCGCGCCTGCGCGAGCACTTCAACGATCCGCTCTTCGTGCGCACTTCGCGCGGCATGGAACCGACGCCGCGCACCATCGCGCTCGTGCCCGCGGCGCGCGAGGCGCTGGCGTGCATCGAGCGCGGCCTG
This sequence comes from Caballeronia sp. LZ029, assembly GCF_031451275.1. Classification (NCBI taxonomy): domain Bacteria; kingdom Pseudomonadati; phylum Pseudomonadota; class Betaproteobacteria; order Burkholderiales; family Burkholderiaceae; genus Caballeronia; species Caballeronia sp. LZ029. The sequence goes on along the minus strand of NZ_JARUXO010000001.1, from coordinate 1,203,684 downwards.
CTCGACCGGCAGCACTTCGATGCGTCGGCAAGCACGGACACGTTCTCGATCGCGCTGTCCGATGTCGGCGAAATCGTCTTTCTGCCGAGGCTCCTGCAGGCGTTCGCGAAGGAAGCGCCGAATGCGAATCTGCGCTCCGTGTCGGTGTCGCACGGCGATGTCGAGCGCGGGCTCGAAACGGGCGACATCGATCTCGCGGTCGGCTATTTTCCGGACCTGCGCGGCAACAACTTCTTTCAGCAGCGGCTTTTCTCGCATCGCTTCATCTGTCTGATGCGGCGAGATCATCCGTTCGCGAGCGAGCCGCTTACGCTCGAGCGCTTCATGCAATCCGGCCACGCGGTCGTGCGCGCCGAAGGCCGCAGCCAGGAGATCCTGGAGAATTTTCTCGACAGGGAACGCGTGCGGCGCCGCGCCGTGCTCGAGACGCCGCACTTCATGAGCCTGCCGTTCATCCTGTCGCGCACCGATCTGATCGCGACGGTGCCGCATGCGATCGGCTTCGCGTATGTCGCCGAGCATGCGTCGATCACGCTCGCCGAGCCGCCGCTCGCGCTGCCGCGCTTCGATCTGAAGCAGCACTGGCATCGCAAGTTTCACAACGACGCGCGCACGATGTGGCTGCGCCGGATCGTCGCGTCGCTGTTCAATGACGAACTCGACGAGTGGCCCAAGTAAGCTTCAACGCCAGGCTTCAACGTCGATTGTCGATGCTCCACGCGCCCGCTCCAGCCGCCGCGATGAACAGAAAGATGAACGACAGCAGCACGGCCGGCTCGCCCTGATTCAGGAGCGGCAGAAGGAAATGTCCACTCGGCGCATGTCCGATGAAATAAGCGAACGCCAGTTCGCCCGACAGCACAAAGGCCGCCGCGCGCGTGAAAAAACCGATCAGCACGAGCACGCCGCCGACCAGTTCGATGACGCCCGCCGCGCCGAGCAGGGAGAAGAGCGGCAGGCCGTCGAACATCGCGATATGCGGAACGTGGAAGAGCTTGGCGCTCGCGTGCGTCAGCAACAGATACGAAGCGACGATGCGCAATAGCGCGTGCGCGTGGCTCGCCAGCGCGGGCACGCTGGGCGAGGCTGAGCGAACTTGAGTCGTAGACATCGGAATACTCCTATGAAGGTGGATTGCCTCAAGTTTAGGCAGACACCGCCGGTCGATAAATCCGGCTAATATTGGCGTTTTGTTTCCGCACAGGAAATGATCGATGGATGCTTTGACCAGCCTGCGCGTATTTCGCGAAGTCGTCGATGCGGGAAGTTTCGTGAAAGCCGCGGAACGGCTCGACATCTCCACCGCCATGACGAGCAAGCACGTCGCCAATCTGGAACGTCAATTGGGCGTGCGCCTCCTGAACCGCACGACGCGCCATCTGAGCCTCACGGAAGCCGGCAACGTCTATTACGAGCAGTGCAGCGAGGCGCTCGACATCCTGCAGGCCGCGGAAGCCGCAGTCGGCGTGCAGACCGCGCAGCCGCAAGGCGTGCTCAAGGTCACCGCGCCGGGCTGGTTCGCCAATCGCACATTCGCCGATTTGCTCGTCGCGTATCAGGCGCGCTATCCGAGCGTGCTCGTCGATTTGCGGCTGGAGAACCGTTTCGTCGATCTGGTCGAGGAAGGTTACGACATGGCGATCCGCGCGACATCCGAGCCGTCGCCCTCGCTGATCGTGCGGCCGCTGTGCAAGATGCCCTTCGTGCTCGCGGGCTCGCGCGCCTATCTTGAACAGCACGGCAAGCTGCGCCATCCGGACGATGTCGCGCGTCATCGTTTCGTGTTGCCGACGTACACGAACGTCGACTCCGTGACGCTGACAGGGCCGGACGGCGCGTTCACCGTGAAGAATCAGGCCGTGCTCAAGACCAACGATACGTCGATGGCATTGCAACTCGTGCGCGCCGGACTCGGGCTCGCGTATTTTCCGGCGTGGATCGTCGAACCCGAGCTGGCGTCGGGCTCGCTCGTGCGCGTGCTGCCGAGCTATACGGCGTTCGCACCGTCGGTGTACGCGGTGTACACGAGCCGAAAATACATGACGACGAAGGTACGGACCTTCATCGACTTCCTGTCGGAGTCGTTGGCCGATCGGCCAATCTAATTAGGATTACTCTTATTTTATCGATCAACCTCGCGTGTGAATATCGCGCCCGCTTCCGGATCGGCGCCAGAGACGCGACAGGAAATAACATCTTGCGCCGCCGGGATCGTCCCTGTTACCCGAAAGCGAGGCACGCGCGATATGGATTTCCCTTGGCTTCCCCTGACCTTCAGTCTGACCTTGCTTGGCCTGGCGCTCTTCATCTGCCGCGCCGTGAACGCGAGCCTCGGCGCGCTGAAATGGAACGGCGCACTGCTCTTCCTGGCTCTGTGTGTAGTGGCGATGCTGCTGGATTTCACGCTGACGATGGTGTTTGCATCCGCGGGCTTCCATGAGCACACCAAATACGACAGCCTCGGATCGAGGATCGCGTGGAGCGAGCGGATCGTCACGTATCTCGTTCCGTGCGCGATATCGCTGCTGATGGCATTGAGGTTTCGTCGGCGTCAGCGCTTTGCGTTCGCGCATGGCCACGGTCGGAGCGAGACGGAGCGCGAAGCCGCGGTGCAGATTCAAACCTCGCCTTATACGCAATCCGAGTTGACGCTCTGACGCGCAAGCGAGTGAATTTGGTGAGTGCAACAGCGAAATTGTTCGGAGCAGTTCTACTATTCGTTTCGCTCTGATATACTTTTGCTCTTTCGGGGCGTAGCGCAGCCTGGTAGCGTACCTGCATGGGGTGCAGGTGGTCGGAGGTTCAAATCCTCTCGCCCCGACCAGAAATCAAAGGCTCTCCGGCTTTCGCCGGAGAGCCTTTTTTCTTTGGCCGATCAGAGGCCGTCGTATCGATGAAGACGAGCACGAACAATGGCATATAACAAGCTCAACAACCCGCGCGCTTTTCCCGGCAACAGCAACTACGGCATGTCGTTGCGAGACTACTTCGCGGGGCAGGCGCTTGCCGGTGCAATGGCCGGCAACACCCTTCCCACCGACGCGTCACCCGCGCTCCTCGAACAGCGCGCGCAACTCTGCTATCGCCTGGCAGACGCCATGCTCAGAGTTCGCGCCGAAGAGGAAACCCTGACCAACGCGACCGCCATGATGGGCATGAGCATCTGACGTTGCTCGTGATGGCCGAGGCCCGCTGAAATAGAGACGCCCAGCGTCATTTACTCAGACGTAAAAGCCGAAAAAACACTTGTATGTCAGTGATTTAAGCCTTAGTCTTAAGGTGATATATAAGGAACGGCGCGCCATGCCTTTGTCCGTCTTAGCGACCGCCCAACAGCGGCGTATCCGATCTGGTCGAACCTGCTCCGCGTTGCACGCGGAAGTCGCCCGCTGGTTCGATCCGTCGAGCCGCGCGCGCGTCACGCGCTTCGGACGCATCTATCCCGGCGGCAGTCGCTACGTGTGCGTCAGTGCGACCACGCCGGGCCGATGCTTCGCGCTCTACTTCTTCCATCACGGCACCGACGACTGGCGCATCTATCCGCCGTGGGGCGTCGGGCCAAGCATCGTGTATTGGTCGATCAACGTGAAGATGCCGGTCTCGCGCTCGGAAACGGCCACCGGCCCGAAGCGTCGCTTTCGCGCGGGCATCAAGTCTTAGCCGCGGGCAGCGTCTGCCCGGTCATGCTCTCGTCGACGGCGCACTTGTAGACCTTCGCCACATCAGCGGCCGCGATGCCTTGCGATCCATCCTTTCCCATCGACGCCAACGTTTCCGAGACCCAGCCCGGACTCACGACGTTCACGCGCAACTTGCCCTGCAACTCGAGCGCGGCCGCGCGCATGAATCCTTCGACGCCCGCGTTCACGAGGCTCACTGCCGCGCTGCCGACCATCGGGTCCTGAGCGAGCGTGCCGCTCGTCAGCGTGACGGAACCGCCTTCATCGACATGACCGATCGCGCAGCGCACGAGATTCACCTGCCCCATGAGCTTGTTCGCGAGGCTGAAGGCATAGTCGTCATCGGCGAGCGCATCGAGCGGCGCGAACTTCGCAGCGCCGCCGACACACACGACAGCGCCGACCTTCCCGACCTTCTCATACATCGCGACGATGCTCGCCTTGTCCGACAAATCGACGGCTACGTCCGAGCCCTTGCGGCTCGCGGTGATCACTTCGTGCGCGGGCTCGAGAATCCGTTTGATCTCCGTGCCCAACATCCCAGTTGCGCCAACGAGCAACACTCGCATAAGCCCTCCTGAATCGATGTGATGAAGCCGCGGCGGCCACGCCCGGCGCGGCGAAGAGGAAACAGCAAGCAACCATGCTACTGCCGTCGCCGGCGGCGTGCAGCGCGCGTCGTGCAGACGAAAAAAATGCCGCGACGAATCGCGGCATTTTGGATGCGGATCACGGCGGCGCTCATCCACCCAGAAGATCGATCACCTGAAGAATATCCTTGCGAAGCTGATCGACATCGACGCCCGATTGCGCTTGCGCCGACGTCTGGGTGTCGTCCGTTTCGGCGTCGTCGCTGTTCGCGCGGCCTTGTGAATCGAGCCGGTTGCGCGCACCGTTGATCGTGAATCCCTGTTCGTACAGCAGGTCGCGGATGCGCCGGATCAGCAAGACTTCGTGATGCTGATAGTAGCGTCGATTACCCCGCCGCTTGACCGGTCTCAGTTGCGTGAACTCCTGTTCCCAATAGCGCAGCACGTGAGGCTTGACGCCGCACAACTCGCTGACTTCGCCAATCGTGAAGTAACGCTTGGCGGGGATCGGAGGCAAGACGACTTTTTCCATCGTCGATCAACCATCGTTATAAGTGATGTCGATTGAAGCACGGTGGTCATGCAGCGCGGCGCGAGTCTCCACGCGCCGCCGGGACATCAGCGAGTGAGATCGGTCTCCGCTCCCGTTTCGACCAGCGCCTTCAGCTTCTGACTTGCATGAAACGTGACGACCCGCCGCGCGGCGATAGGAATGGCCTCGCCCGTCTTCGGGTTGCGGCCCGGACGCTGAGGCTTGTCGCGCAACTGGAAATTGCCGAAGCCGGAGAGCTTCACGCTCTCGCCGCTCTCCAGCGCATCGCGAATGACTTCGAAGAAGGCTTCGACCATGTCCTTGGCTTCGCGCTTGTTCAGACCGACGTGATCGAACAGCATCTCGGCCAGTTCGGCTTTGGTGAGCGTCGGCGTGTCGCCGGGCGCGCTCGTGGTCGGGGTATCTCGGGTCATGGCGCTACGCTGCGCCGAAAGAAGGGCTTCGAAATCACTCGAGTTCATTTGGTTCATATCGGTAGACCGGCGCTTGCCACATTGAAGACTTGGCGATTGAGACGGAAAGGGCCAACTGCAGGCTATCCGCGTAACCGCGCGCCGTGTACTCGAGCCAGGCGATCCACCAGCGTTTTGATAGCCGTATCGACCGTTTCGTCCTGAAGCGTGCCGCCAGTATCTTGCAACGTTACACGGAAGGCAAGACTTTTCTCATGTGCTCCCAAGCCGCCGGAAGTATTTGATTTTGGACGAAATTCATCGAAAAGCGCAACCCTTGTGACGTGTCTGCAAGCGGCCTCCGAGCGGGCGTTTTCGAGCTCGTCGAGGAGCGCCTGAACCGGCACGTGTTGATCCACGACAATCGCGATATCGCGCCGCACGGGCGGAAATTTCGACACCTCGGACGGCGTCGGCAGCGCGCGATCCATCAGCGCGTCGGCATCGATTTCGAAGAGAATCGGCGCGTTCGGCAAGTCGTACTTTTGCAGCCAGCGCGGATGCAGTTCGCCGATCCAGCCGACCGCGCGCCCCGCCACTTCGATGCGCGCGCTGCGTCCCGGATGCAGCGCCGGATGCTCCGCCTTCACGAAGCGCGGCACGACCGGCGCGAAGAGCGCTTCCACGTCGCCCTTCACATCGAAGAAGTCGACGTTGCGCGAAGCCGCGCCCCACTGCTCCTCGATCACCGGACCATACGCGAGGCCGCCGATCATCTTCGGTTGCGCAAAGCCTTCGACCGCGAGTTCGCCCGCCTTCACCGATGCATCGCGATGGAACACGCGCCCCGCCTCGAACACGCGAATGCGGTCCGCGCGACGGTTCAGGTTATGGCGCAGCACTTCGATCAGGCTGCCGAACGTCGTCGTGCGCATGACCGAGAGCTGGCTCGCGATCGGGTTGAGCAGCCTGATCGGGTTGTCGTTGCCGGCGAAGTCCTTCTCCCACTCGGCATCGACGAAACTGAAGTTCACCGTCTCCGAGTAGTCGCGCGCGGCCACTTCATGGCGCAGCGTGTGGATCGAGCGCTTCGTCTCGTTCGTGATGCGCATCTCGCTGCGCGCGACCGGCGGACGCGCCGGAATCTTCTCGAAGCCGTAAATGCGCGCGACCTCTTCGATCAGATCTTCCTCGATCTCGATATCGAAGCGGTACGGCGGCGGCGTGACCTTGAAGGTGTCGCCGTCGCGCTCGAACGCGAGGTTCAGGCGCGTGAAAATCTGCGCGATCTCCTCGGCGCCGATCTCCACGCCGATGATGCGATGCGCGCGCGACACGCGCATCGATACCGGATTGCGCTCGGGCACATTGACGATCTGATCGTCGACCGGACCGGCTTCGCCGCCGCAGATGTCGAGGATCAGGCGCGAGATGCGTTCGATGTGCTCGACAGTCGTCGAGTAATCGACGCCGCGCTCGAAGCGATGCGCCGCGTCGGTCGAGAAGTTGTACTTGCGCGCGCGGCCGCGAATCGAGTCCGGCCACCAGAACGCGGCTTCGAGATAGATGTTGGTCGTGTCGAGCGACACGGCGGTGCTGTCGCCGCCCATGATGCCCGCCAAACTTTCGAGATGATGATCGTCCGCGATCACGCCGACGGTTTCATCGACCTCGATGGTGTTGCCGTTCAGGAGCTTGAGCGACTCGCCCTTCTTGCCCCAGCGCACTTCCATCGCGCCGTGGATCTTGTCGAGATCGAACACGTGCGAGGGGCGGCCGAGTTCCAGCATCACGTAATTCGAGATATCGACGAGCGCGGAAATGCTGCGCTGGCCCGCGCGTTCGAGACGCTCGACCATCCATTGCGGCGTCTTCGCGTGCGCGTTCACGCCACGGATCACGCGGCCGGAAAAACGGCCGCACAGGTCGGGCGCCATGATCTTCACGGGCAGCTTTTCGTCGAGCTTCGTTTCGACGGCGGGCATGTCAAGTTGCTTGAGCGGCGCGCCGGTGATCGCGGCGGTCTCGCGCGCGACGCCGAACACGGACAAACAATCCGCCTTGTTTGGCGTGAGCTTGATCTCGAATACCGTGTCGTCGAGGTTGAGCGCCTCGCGGATGTCCTGACCGACCTTCGCATCGGCGGACAGGATCAGCAGACCGCTGTGATCTTCCGACAGCTTCAGTTCCCGCGCCGAGCACAACATGCCCTGGCTATCGACACCGCGCAGCTTCGTCGGCTTGATCGCGAACGGCTCGCCGCCCGCCTCGGCCGGCGGCAGCACTGCGCCGATGAGCGCCACCGGCACCTTGATGCCCGGCGACACATTCGGCGCGCCGCACACGATGTTCAACTGCTCGCCCGTGCCGGCGTCGACCTGACAGACATTGAGCTTGTCGGCGTTCGGATGCTTGGCGACTTCGAGCACCTGCCCGACGACGATCTTCGTGGTCGGCGGCGCGACCGGACGCAGGTCTTCGACTTCGAGACCGGCCATCGTCAGCGCGTGCGCGAGTTCGTCGGTGGAGAGCTTGGGATCGACGAAACTGCGGAGCCAGGATTCTGGGAATTGCATGTGTGTCTACGTTCGAAATGTTTGGAGTCTCGTTCGGCTGCTCGCTTCGCGCGCCGAACGTCGCAGGCAAGGCCGCCGCTTTACGCGAACTGGCGCAGGAAACGCAAATCGTTCTCGAAGAACAGACGCAGATCCTGCACGCCGTAGCGCAGCATCGTCAGGCGTTCGAGCCCGCTGCCGAACGCGAAACCGATATAGCGCTCAGGATCGAGGCCCATGTTGCGAATGACGGTCGGGTGCACCTGACCCGAGCCGGAGATTTCCAGCCATTTGCCCGCGTTCTTGCCATGCTCGAACATCATGTCGATTTCGGCGGACGGTTCCGTGAACGGAAAGTACGACGGACGGAAGCGCACGAGAATGTCGTCGCGCTCGAAAAACTTTTTCAGGAAGTCGCTGTAGACGCCCTTCAGGTCCGCGAAGCTGATGTTCTCTTCGATCCACAGGCCTTCGACCTGGTTGAACATCGGCGAGTGCGTGGCGTCGCTGTCGACCCGATACGTGCGGCCCGGCACGATCACCTTGATGGGCGGCTTGTTCATGCGCGCGTAGCGCACCTGCATCGGGCTCGTGTGCGTGCGGAGCAGGAGCGGCCGGCCATCGGCGTCCTTGGCATCGACGTAGAACGTGTCCTGCATCGAGCGCGCCGGATGGTTCTCCGGGCTGTTCAGCGCGGTGAAGTTGTACCAGTCGGTTTCGATCTCGGGACCGTCGGCGACGTCGAAGCCGATCGTGCGGAACACCTGCTCCACGCGCTCCCACGTGCGCATCACCGGGTGCAGCGTGCCCGCGCCCGCGCCGCGTCCCGGCAGCGTAACGTCGATGGCTTCCGCCGCGAGACGCTGGTTCAGCAACGCGTCCGCGAGCGCCTGACGGCGCGCGTTGAGCGCGGCTTCGACCTGCTGCTTCGCCTGATTGATACGCGCGCCTTCGCTCTTCTTCGCTTCCGGATCGAGCTTGCCCAAACCCTTCAGCAATTCGGTGAGCGCACCGGACTTGCCGAGAAACCGGGCCTTCTCGTTTTCGAGCGTGGTGGTATCGGTGGCGTGTTCAAAGGCGCTTTTAGCGTCGGCGACAATCTGGTCCAGATCCATTGATCCCATCTTTTAACGTCGAAATTCAATCTTAGGTTCGGTTTTGCTCATCCACGCCTGCAGACTCGCATGCGATGTGCAAAACCGTCCGACCAACAAAAACGGGGCTCGGTGAGAGCCCCGTTTCTGCCTTCCCGCCACCGTCAGCAACCCGGCGGCGAAGAGGCGAACCACGCAGTACTAATTTCGCAATTAGGCTGCAACGGCGGCTTTCACCTGCTTCACGATCGCAGCAAAAGCAGCCTTGTCGAACACAGCCATGTCAGCCAGAACCTTGCGGTCGAGTTCGATCGACGCCTTCTTCAGGCCGTTGATGAACACGCTGTAGGTCATGTCGTGCTGACGCACCGCCGCGTTGATACGCGTGATCCACAGTGCGCGGAACACACGCTTCTTGTTGCGGCGATCGCGGTAGGCGTACTGCCCTGCGCGCATGACCGCCTGCTTGGCGATGCGATAGACGTTATTGCGACGGCCGCGGTAACCCTTGGCCAGACGGATGATCTTCTTGTGACGGGCCCGTGCGGTAACCCCACGTTTTACTCGAGGCATGTTGCGCTCCTATGAGTTTAAGTTGAGGTTAGGCGAACGGCAGCATTGCGCGGACGGAGTTCAGATCGGAATCATGAACAGCCGTGGAGCCACGCAGATGGCGTTTGTTCTTGGTGGTTTTCTTGGTAAGAATGTGGCGCTTGAAGGCCTGACCGCGCTTGACGGTACCGCCCGGACGCACCACGAAGCGCTTTGCAGCACTCTTCTTGGTCTTCATCTTCGGCATGAAACAACTCCAGTTTATTAGATGGTCATGGGTGTGCGGCTGATTCGCCGAAACCGCCTGCGAACCCCTTCCCGCCCTTCGAAACCCACGCTCCACTTATGTGCAAACGGCTCAGTGAAGAACCGCCGCCTTTCATGAGCGCCGCCGCCAAAGCGGCAACACCCTGAAACTTCCGACAATGCCGCGCCAGCCGCCTTGCGACGGCGCGCGATCCATCGTCTTACCGCTCGTGCTTACTTACCCTTTTTCTTCGGGGCAAGCACCATGATCATCTGGCGCCCTTCCATCTTCGGCATCTGTTCGACCTGACCGAATTCGTCCAGATCGGACTTCAGTCGTTCGAGCATGCGCATGCCGATTTCCTGGTGCGCCATTTCACGGCCGCGGAAACGCAACGTGATCTTCGTCTTGTCGCCGTCTTCGAGGAAGCGCGTAAGGTTGCGCAGCTTGACGTTGTAGTCACCGTCGTCCGTGCCGGGGCGGAATTTGACTTCCTTCACCTGCACGATCTTCTGCTTCAACTTCGCTTCGTGTTGCTTCTTCGCTTCCGAATACTTGAACTTGCCGTAGTCCATCAAACGGCAGACAGGCGGTGACGCCTGCGGCGCGATTTCGACGAGATCCACGTCGAGCTGTTCCGATTGACGGAACGCTTCGGCCAGCTTCACGATTCCGAGCGGCTCGTTGTCCACTCCGACCAAGCGCACTTCCGGCGCGGTAATTTCACCGTTGATGCGATGTGACGACTTATCAGTAGCGATGTTACGTTTCCTCTAAAAATGAAAAAACAAGCCGCGCTGCGAGTGACTTACTTGAACGCCCGCACTTCCTGCTGCAGACGTTCGAGGAATGCGTCGACAGGCATCACGCCCAGATCGACACCGCCACGAGCACGCACGGCCACGGTTTGCGCATCACGCTCTTTGTCGCCGACGACCAGCAAATACGGCACCTTTTGCAGCGTGTGCTCGCGTATTTTATAGCTAATCTTCTCGTTGCGCAAATCGCACTCCACTCTAAGCCCTTGTTTTTGCAACGATTGGGCCAGATTACCCGCATATTCAGCCTGACTTTCGGCAATATTCAACACAACCGCCTGAGTCGGCGCGAGCCACGGCGGCATTGCACCCGCGTGATGCTCGATCAGAATGCCGAGAAAACGCTCCATTGATCCGACGATTGCCCGGTGCAACATCACCGGACGGCGGCGGCTGTTGTCTTCCGCGACATATTCGGCGCCGAGACGCTCCGGCAGCACCATGTCGAGCTGCAGCGTGCCGCATTGCCACGAGCGGCCGAGCGCGTCCTTGATGTGGTACTCGATCTTCGGACCGTAAAACGCGCCTTCGCCGGCCAGTTCTTCCCACTGCAGACCGCAAGCGGTCAGCGCCTCGCGCAAGCCCTGCTCCGCGCGATCCCAGATTTCATCGGTGCCCGCGCGCTGCTCGGGGCGCAGCGACAGCTTGATGTCGATGTGATCGAACCCGAAATCCTTGTACACGCTCATCGCGAGCGTGTTGAAGGCGATCGATTCCGCGATGAACTGATTTTCGGTGCAGAAGATGTGCGCATCGTCCTGGACGAAGCCGCGCACGCGCATCAGCCCATGCAGCGCGCCCGATGGCTCGTTGCGATGGCACGAGCCGAATTCCGCGTAACGCAGCGGCAGATCGCGATACGAACGCAGGCCGTGGTTGAACACCTGAACGTGACCCGGGCAGTTCATCGGCTTGATCGCGTAGTCGCGCTTTTCCGACTCGGTCGTGAACATGTTTTCACGATAATTCTGCCAGTGGCCCGACGCTTCCCAGAGCGAACGGTCCATCACCATCGGGGTCTTGATCTCGAGGTAACCGGCATCGTTCACGCGGCGGCGCATATACTGCTCGACCTGTTGCCATAGCGACCAGCCCTTCGGATGCCAGAACACCATGCCCGGCGCTTCGTCCTGCAAATGAAACAGGTCGAGTTGCTTGCCGAGCTTGCGGTGATCGCGCTTCTCGGCTTCTTCGAGCATGTGGAGATAAGCGTCCTGGTCTTCCTTTTTGGTCCACGCGGTGCCGTAGATACGCTGCAACTGCTCGTTCTTCGAATCGCCGCGCCAGTACGCGCCGGCGACCTTCATCAGCTTGAAGACCTTCAGCTTGCCGGTGGACGGCACGTGCGGGCCGCGACACAGGTCGATGAAGTTGCCGTGCCCGTAAAGGCGAATCTCATCGCTTTCCGGAATGGACTCGATGATCTCGGCCTTGTAGTTTTCGCCGATGCTCTTGAAGTACTCCACCGCCTCGTTGCGCGAGACGACGCGACGCGACACCGGCTCGTCCTTCTTCGCCAGTTCCTGCATGCGCTTTTCGATCTTCTCGAGATCTTCGGGCGTGAAGGGACGGTTGTACGAGAAGTCGTAGTAGAAGCCGTTGTCGATGACCGGCCCGATGGTCACTTGCGCTTCAGGAAACAGATCCTTCACCGCATAAGCGAGCAAATGCGCGGTGGAATGGCGCACGACATCGACGCCTTCCGGATCCTTGTCAGTGACGATGGCAAGCGACGAATCCTTGTCGATCAGAAACGAGGTATCGACGAGTTCGCCGTTGAGCTTGCCGGCGAGCGCCGCCTTGGCAAGGCCCGCGCCGATCGATGCCGCGACTTCCGCGACGGTCACCGGGTGGTCGTATTGTCGGACCGACCCATCAGGCAAACGTACCGAAACCATATCGTTCTCCAAGACGCCGGCGCATGCCGAGCGATTTCGATTTGAGCATTGCCCCGCGATTCACTTCAAAAATCGCGAGGCAAAAAAAATGCGGCCCCGCTATCGAGGGGCCGCATTCACTTTTCACACATACCGCGAAACAATTTGGCAGAAGGCGAAATAGGTCCTCGACTAGCGTCGCTCCGAATTTGTTTCGGTCAACGTTCGACGTGCCATTTCTTTTCGCCTTTTGCGCTGAGCGCTTCTTGCGGTTTGAAATTCCGCGAACCAAAGTCCGCCGAGTTTCGTTTTCGTTGGTAGGCTCGATTGGACTCGAACCAACGACCCCCACCATGTCAAGGTGGTGCTCTAACCAGCTGAGCTACGAGCCTGAAAGAAGTGAGATTATATGGAGCGTTTCGGATCTTGGCAAGTGCTTATCTTCAGAAAAAAGCGAAAATATTCGCCGATCCGTTCAACTCCAGCCGATTACGCGCGACGCGACGCGCGAATCACACCCTGCACTTCATCGAGCAGCGTGCAGGCGCGCTGAATCTGCGCCGCGCTCGACACTTCCACCGTGAACTGCATATAAGCGATATTCCTGCGGCTCTGGCTCTTCACGCCGATCACGTTGATCTTCTCGCGCGCGAACACTTCGGAGATATCGCGCAGCAAACCTTGTCGGTCCGCCGACTCCACCGAAAGATCCACCGGATACACCGACGATCCGCGACCGTTCATCACATCGGCGGACCAGGTCGTGTGCAGCACGCGCTCCGGCGAGCGCTGGGCCATGCGCTTGAACGTCGCGCAATCGGTGCGGTGAACCGACATGCCCTTGCCGCGCGTGATGAAGCCCGCGATCGGATCGGGCGGCGCCGGACGGCAGCAGCGCGCGAGTTGCGTGAGCAGCGCATCCACGCCGACGACGAGCACGCCCGTCGACGCGCCATGCGCGACGCTTTGCCCGCTGCTGCGCTTCTCGAACTGCTCCGGCGCTTCCGGCTCGGGCTCGGGCGGCGGCGCGTCGGAGAGCGCCTGCTCGATGTTGCGCAGGCTGAACTCTTCCTTCGCGACGACCGCGTAAAGATCCTCGGGCGTCTTGAAGCCGAGCTTCGTCGCGAGCTGCTCCAGGCTCACCGACGTCTTCCCTTCGCGCTGCAAGGTCTTTTCGACGATCGCCCGCCCTGCCGCGATGTGCTCGGCCGCGTCGGCAGCGAGGAACCACGAGCGCACTTTCTGCCGCGCCCGCGCGCTGTGCAGATAACCGAGCTGAGGATTGAGCCAGTCGCGCGACGGCCCGCCTTCCTTCACCGCGACGATCTCGACCGTCTGCCCGTTCTGCAGCGGCGTGTTGAGCGGCACCATCGCGCCGTCGACGCGCGCGCCGCGACAGCGATGCCCGAGCTCGCTGTGCAGGTGATACGCGAAATCGACGGCGGTCGCGCCTTGCGGCAACGCGATCACGCGCGCCTGCGGCGTCAGCACGTAGATATGATCGTCGTCGAGCGTGGCGTCGCGCAGATGCTGCCAGCCCCGCTGTTCGCCCTGACCCTCGCCTTCGACGTCATCCTTCCACGCGAGAAGCTGACGCAGCCATGCGATCTTCTCGTCGTATTTCTCGCTCGCCGTCACTTGCCCCGCATAGCCGCGCGCGCCCGCTTCCTTGTAGCGCCAGTGCGCGGCCACGCCGTATTCGGCGAACTGATGCATTTCCTGCGTGCGGATCTGCACTTCGAACGCACGCCCGTCATCGCCGATCACGACGGTATGCAGCGACTTGTAGCCGTTGGGCTTGGGACGCGAGATGTAATCGTCGAATTCGCGCGGCACCGGTTGCCACAGGTTGTGCACGATGCCGAGCACGGTGTAGCAATCCTTGATGTCGCCGACGATCACGCGAAACGCGCGCACGTCGTTCAGTTCGGCGAAGTCGAGATGCTTGCCGCGCATCTTCTTCCAGATGCTGTAGATGTGCTTCGGCCGACCGCTGACTTCGGCCTTGATGTGCGCAGTGTCGAGCTCTTTTTGCAGGCGCGCGATCGCCTCGGTCACATAGCTCTCGCGCTCGACGCGCCGCTCGTCGAGCAGCTTCGCGATGCGCTTGTACGTGACGGGGTCTTCGAAGCGGAACGACAAATCCTCCAGTTCCCACTTCAGTTGCCAGATGCCCAGACGATTCGCGAGCGGCGCGTAGATTTCGAGCGTCTCGCGCGGGACGTCCGGCGAAGGATCGGTCTTGTGCGCGGCGTGATAGCGCAACGTCTGCACGCGCGACGCGAGCCTGATCAACACGACGCGGATGTCCTGCGCGAAAGCGAGCAGCATCTTGCGCAGCGACTCGACCTGCGCGCGGCGCGCGGCCTGCGCGTCGCGCGTGTTCTCGGGCAATTCCGCAAGCGTCGCGCGCGAGCTGAGCGAGCCGAGCCGCAGAAGCTTGCGCACATCGCCGACGAGCCGCTGCACTTCCGGGCCGAAGCGCTCGGTGATGACCTTCTCCGGATCGTCGAGATGCGGCGCGAGCACGAACAGCGCCGCCGCGGCGATCGCGTGCGAATCGACGTTGAGCGTCTGCATGATGCGCGCGGTGCCCGCCGCGTGATCCGCGAGCAACTCGCCGGTCGAGACGCGCGCATCCTTCGCGTGCTCGCGCACGAACGCGAGCGCGTCGTCGATGGACGGCTCGGGCAGCGTTTCGGCGGGGGCGGCGGTCGAAGTCATGCGGGTAATGCCACTGCTTCAGGCGATGCGACGAATCAGTCGCGTTGCGCGGCGATCACGACGATTTCGACGAGGCACGCCGGATTGGCGAGCTTCGACTCGACCGTCGCGCGCGGCGGCGTGTTGCCTTCCGCGACCCACGAATCCCACACGGCGTTCATGCCCGGGAAATGAATCATGTCCGAGATGTAGATCTGCACCGTCAGCAGATGCGACTTGTCGCTGTTCGCTTTTTCGAGCAAGCGGTCGATGTGGCCGAGCACTTCGCGCGTCTGACCCGTGATGTCCTGGTCCGTGTCTTCGGCGATCTGGCCGGCGAGATACACCGTGCCGTTGTGGATGGCGGTTTCGGAAAGGCGCGGGCCGACGTGATGACGAATGACTGCCATTGTGTGTTCCTGATCGATGAATGGTGAAAAACAGGCACAAGCGTACGCTCAGCCCAATATTATGCCCCGCTGCCGCCATTCCCGAGGAAGAACCCCCTGGCGACAGCGATTTGATCTTCCGCAAGAAATGCCGGCGCATGTCCCGCGCCCGGAATCTCGGCGCTCGTCACGGCCTGACCTTTCTCGACCATTTGCGCGACCGTTTCGCGCGAGAGCAAATCCGAAGTCTCGCCGCGCACGACAAGCACCGGCGTCCTGATCGACGCAAGCGCGTTCCACAGATATGCCTCTCCGGCCGCGTTCTGCTCTTCGGTCGCGGAGGTGAACGGCGTCGCGATGCCCGGGTCGTAGCGAAAAGCCCACGCGCCGTCGCGCTCATGCAGCAGCGGCGTATTGATGTCCGTCCATTGCGCATCGGTCAGCGGCCCGAATGACGACGCCAGCGCCGCCGCATGCCGCACGCCTTCATCGAGCGACGCGAAGCGCGCCGGCTTGCCGAGATAGTCGCCGATGCGCTGTAGCGCGATCGGCTCGATATGCGGCCCGACATCGTTGAGCAGCATCTTGCGGATCGGCGTATTACGCAGCCCGCCGAGCGCCATGCCGATGAGCCCGCCCATCGACGTGCCGAACCAGTCCACCATCTCCACGTTCAGGCGAGCGATCAGCGTGATCATGTCGGCGACATATTGCGGCACGCCGTAGTAGCGCGAGTCGGCGAGCCAGTCGGACAGGCCGCGCCCGACCACATCCGGACACACGACGCGATAGTCATGCGCGAACGCCTGCGCGAGCTTGTCGAAGTCGCGGCCCGAACGCGTCAGTCCGTGCACGCACAACAGCACGCGCGGATTCGCCGGATCGCCCCACTCCGTATAGGCCATGCGATGCAGACCCGCCTGGCTCGCGCATTGCACGAAGCGCTGACGCGGATCGCTCAAATCGGAATGCACTGCTTCGACGACGATGGATGCGGTCATGGAGAGTTTTCCTCGTGGCAAGTGTCGAAACGATTGTAAAGCGCATCACGCCCGATCGAGCGCGCGCTGGCCGAACGGATGACCCGCCCGCGCGCACCGCAGATGAGGCCGATCGCGCAAAAAACAAAGCGGGCGAAGCTTCAAAAGCTTCGCCCGCCCGCGATGGTTTCCGAGTCGCGCTCACGCCGCGCAAGCGGCGTTGCGTCACGTCGGCGTTACTTCACGCTCGTGACATCGAGCGGCGCGCCCGTCTTCTTCTGGATTTCCTCGGCGGTCACACCGTCCGCCAGTTCGACGACCTTCAGTCCATTGTCCGTGACGTCGATCACGCCGAGATCCGTGATGATGCGATTCACGACGCCCACGCCCGTCAGCGGCAGCGAGCACTCTTCGAGAATCTTGTGCTGATCGCCCTTGGCTACGTGCTCCATCAGCACGACGACGCGCTTCACGCCGGCGACGAGGTCCATCGCGCCGCCCATGCCCTTGATCATCTTGCCGGGGATCATCCAGTTGGCCAGATCGCCCTTCTTGCTGATCTGCATCGCGCCGAGGATCGCCAGGTTGATGTGGCCGCCGCGGATCATCGCGAACGAATCCGCCGACGAAAAGATCGACGAGCCCGGCAGCGTCGTGACCGTCTGCTTGCCTGCGTTGATGAGGTCGGCGTCGACTTCGTCTTCATACGGCGACGGGCCGATGCCCAGCAAGCCGTTTTCCGACTGCAGCCACACTTCCATGCCGTCCGGCACGTGATTGGCGACGAGCGTCGGCAAGCCGATGCCGAGGTTCACGTAGAAGCCGTCCTGCAGTTCCTGCGCCGCGCGTGCGGCCATCTGGTCTCGAGTCCATGCCATGATTACTCTCCTTTCGCGCGGACGATGCGTTGTTCGATGCGCTTTTCCGGATGCGCATTCAGGACGATGCGTTGCACGAAGATGCCGGGCGTGTGAATCATGTCCGGATCGAGTTCGCCCGTCTCGACGATCTCTTCCACTTCGACCACCGTGATCTTGCCGGCCATCGCGCAATTCGGGTTGAAATTGCGCGCCGTGCGGCGATAGATCAGGTTGCCGGATTTGTCGGCCTTCCAGGCTTTCACGAGCGAGACATCGGCCGTGAGCGAATGTTCGAGCACGTAGTGGTTCTCGCCGAACTGGCGCGTTTCCTTGCCGTCGGCGATCACGGTGCCGAAACCGGTGTTCGTGAAGAACGCCGGGATGCCCGCGCCGCCCGCGCGCAGCTTCTCGGCGAGCGTGCCTTGCGGCGTGAATTCGAGTTCGAGTTCGCCGGCGAGATATTGCCGCTCGAACTCCTTGTTCTCGCCGACGTACGACGAAATCATTTTCTTGATCTGGCGCGTTTCCAGAAGCAGGCCGAGGCCGAAGCCATCGACGCCAGCGTTATTGCTGATGCAGGTGATGCCCTTCACGCCCGTGTCGCGCAGCGCGGCGATGAGCGCCTCGGGAATGCCGCACAGCCCGAAACCGCCGACGGCAAACGTCTGCCCGTCCTTGACGATGTCCGCGAGCGCATCCTTCGCGCTGGGATAGACCTTGTTCATCTGAATGTCCCTTCCATGTTTGAAACCAACTGAAAATCGGCTTTTTGATGCCGTCCCGCGCTGTGATGAGCGCGTCGCGCGGCCTTTTTGGCATGGCGAAAGAGTACTTTGAGCCGGCGATCCGGCACAATACGCAAAAATACATAAGTCATTGCCCGCGCACGTTTGGTTCCCGGCGCCTTTTCGCCGCGAAACGCAAGCGCACGCGCGACCGATTTCACATGCGTGCACTGGATTATCAAACCGCGTTTCATCTCGCGCCCGTGGGGCTCGTGCTTTCGCGCGAGCGCATCATCGAGGACTGCAACGAGCAGGTCTGCGCGATCTTCGGCTATGTGAGCGAGGCGCTCATCGGCAAGTCGTTCGAGGTGTTGTATCCGTCGCCGGACGAATTCGCGCGCATCGGCGAGCGCATCGCCGCGCATATCAGCAAGGAAGGCACCTACAGCGACGACCGGATCATGAAGCGCAGCAACGGCGAACTGTTCTGGTGCCACGTGACCGGGCGCGCGCTCGATCGGGCCGCGCCGCATGCGGCGGGCGTCTGGACGTTCGAAGATCTGAGCGCGACGCGGCGGGTCGCGATCGAACTGACGCCGCGCGAGCGGGAAATCGCCGCGCAGCTCGTGACGGGCAAGACGAGCAAGCAGATCGGACGCGTGCTCGATATCAGCCCGCGCACGGTCGATATCTACCGTGCGCGGCTCATGAGGAAGTACGACACGGGCAATGCCACCGAGCTGCTACAGCGGCTGCTCGGCACCTGAGATGCGCGATCAGAGTGCGACGGGCGAACTCGTTTCGATGGTCCGTCGCAGGAAATCCGGAATCGGCACCGACTTGCCCGCGGCATAGTCGATCCACACGACCTTCGCCGCGCCGCGCGCGTGGAGCACGCCGGGCGCATCGGCGCGAAAGAGCTCGAAGCGCGTGTCGAAGCTGCTGCGTCCGGGCTTGCCGACGAACATCCGCCCGATCACGTCGCCGGGATAGTGAAGCTGCTTCAGAAACTCCATCGACGCATTGACGATCACGGGCCCATGCCCCTCGCCGTTGCCGCCCGCGATGCCGATCTCTTCGAACCACGATATGCGCGCCTGCTCCATATAGCGGAAATAGACGGTGTTGTTGACGTGGCCGAAGGCGTCCATGTCGCCCCAGCGGATCGGCATGGACAGTTCGAATACAGTATGAAAATCGTTATGCGTGGTCATTGCCTGCTATCAGAGTGAGGGCGATGTTCAGAGCGAAAAGCCATCGTCCGCCGAGATCACCGAGCCGTTCATGAACTGCGATTCGTCGGCCGCGAGCAGCAGCAAGAGACCGTCGAGATCGTTCGGCGTGCCCAGGCGGCGGCGCGGCAGCATCGAAATGAGCTTCTGCCCCTGCTCGGTCTTCCAGTGATGGTGATTGATTTCAGTGTCGATATAACCCGGACAGATCGCGTTCACGTTGATGCCGTGGCGCCCCCATTCGAGCGCCATCGCCTTCGTCATCTGCACGACGGCGGCCTTGCTCATCGCGTAGAGGCCGATCTGCGGAAACACGCGCAAGCCGGCCACGGACGCCACGTTGATGATGCGATACGCCGGCTTGGCCGCGCCGTTGCCGCGCATGATCATGCGCTTCGCGACTTCCTGCGCGACGAAAAACGCGCCGCGCACGTTCGTGCCGAACACGAACTCGAAATCCGCGGGCGAGACGTCCGTCAGCTTTTGCGTGGTCGACACACCCGAGTTATTGACCAGGATGTCGATGGTACCGGCTTCCGTCTCGGCATGCGCAACCGCCGATTTCACGCTTTGATAGTCGGTCACGTCGAGCGAGACGACATGCGCCGCGCCGCCCGACGCCTCGATTTCAGCGCGCAGTTCCTTGAGGCGCTCCGTGCGGCGGCTCGCGAGCACCACCTTGGCGCCCGCCTGCGACAGCACTTGCGCGAAACGCTTGCCCAAACCACTTGACGCGCCGGTGATCAGCGCGACCTTGCCTTCCAGGTTGATCGAACGGCCCATTGTGCTTCCTTATTTTGGTTGGCTCAGCCTCGGCGGACGCGCAAGATGCGCCGATGCAGGCTGTTAGCGTCAACACCAATAGCGCGGGTGTCTCAATAATAGTACGATCGTGCTAAATTGGCGAGCTTTGGTTGCAGCCCGCCTCACCTTCCCTGAAAATACGCGATCCCGAAAGGGCATTCTAACGGTACATAGGAGCATTGATGACCCCGGCGAGCCTCATCGAGCAATACGGTCCCCGCGAATCGATGGAATACGACGTCGTCATCGTCGGCGGTGGGCCAGCCGGTTTGTCGGCGGCCATCCGGTTGAAGCAACTGGCGGAGGAAAAAGGCGTCGAGATCGGCGTGTGCGTGCTGGAGAAAGGCTCCGAGATCGGCGCGCACATTCTCTCCGGCGCGGTGATGGACCCGCGCGGTCTATCCGAACTCATTCCCGACTGGAAGGAAAAAGGCGCGCCGCTCGACGTCGAAGTCACGGAGGACCGGTTTCTCTTCCTGACGCAGAACGACGCGAAGCAGGTGCCGAACTGGCTGCTTCCCGATAACTTCAAGAATCACGGCAACTACGTCATTTCGCTCGCCAACGTGACGCGCTGGCTCGGCCAGCAGGCGGAAGCGCTCGGCGTCGAAATTTTCCCGGGCTTCCCGGCCGCCGAAGTGCTCTACACCGAGGACGGTTCCGTACGCGGCGTCGTCACGGGCAACATGGGCGTCGGCAAGGACGGCCAGCCGACCGAGAATTTCCAGCTCGGCATGGAATTGCATGCGAAATACACGCTTTTCTGCGAAGGCGCGCGCGGGCATCTCGGCCGTCAGCTCATGGAAAAGTTCAAGCTCAACCAGAATTCCGATCCTCAGGTGTACGGTATCGGCATCAAGGAGCTGTGGGAAATCGATCCGGTCAAGCACAAGCCCGGCCTCGTGATCCACACCGCGGGCTGGCCGCTCGATCCCGACACCTACGGCGGATCGTTCCTGTACCACATGGACAACAATCAGGTCATGGTGGGCTTCGTCGTCGGGCTGGGATATTCGAATCCGTATCTGTCGCCGTTCGAGGAATTCCAGCGCTACAAGACGCATCCGTCGATCCGCCCGTTCCTCGAAGGCGGCAAGCGCATCTCCTACGGCGCGCGCGCGATCACCGCTGGCGGCCTGATGTCGTTGCCGAAGCTCGCGTTCCCCGGCGGCGCGCTCGCGGGCGACGACGCGGGATTCCTCAACGCATCGCGCATCAAGGGCAGTCACGCGGCGATCAAGTCGGGCAAGATGGCCGCCGAAGCCGCGTTCGAAGCC
Organism: Caballeronia sp. LZ029; assembly: GCF_031451275.1. Lineage (NCBI taxonomy): Bacteria > Pseudomonadati > Pseudomonadota > Betaproteobacteria > Burkholderiales > Burkholderiaceae > Caballeronia > Caballeronia sp. LZ029. The sequence goes on along the minus strand of NZ_JARUXO010000001.1, from coordinate 1,182,356 downwards.
GTGCAGGCGGGCCGTCAGAACGACGAGCTCACGGCCTACCCCGAAGCGTTCGACACATCCTGGCTCAAGACCGAACTGCATCGCGCGCGCAACTTCAAGCAGTGGATGAGCAAGGGCCTGTATCTGGGCACCTTCATGGTCGGTCTGGAGCAAAAGGTGATGGGCGGCAACGTGCCGTGGACGCTGCATCATCAGCACTGGGATCACGAGATGCTGAAGCCGGCGTCGCAGTGCAAGCCGATCGTCTATCCGAAACCCGATGGCAAGCTCACGTTCGATCGGCTCTCGTCGGTGTTCATCTCGAACACGAATCACGAAGAGAACCAGCCCGCGCATCTGACGCTGAAAGATCCGAGCGTGCCGGTCAACGTGAATCTGCGCACGTATGCGGGTCCGGAAGGCCGCTACTGCCCAGCTGCGGTGTATGAGTTCGTGAAGTCCGACGACGGCAACGAGCGCCTGCAGATCAACGCGCAGAACTGCGTGCACTGCAAGACCTGCGATATCAAGGACCCGACGCAGAACATCGTGTGGGTCACGCCGGAAGGCGGCGGCGGGCCGAACTATCCGAACATGTAAGGTCTGATACACGAAGGGCGCCGAAATTGGCGCCCTTTTCTTTTATTTCGACGGCATCTGCGCCGCGATCTTCGGCGTGTCCACCACCACGTCGCCGCATTGTGCGCGATGACGCAGCGCGTGATCCATCAGCACGAGCGCGAGCAGCGCTTCGGCGATCGGCGTGGCGCGAATGCCGACGCACGGATCGTGACGGCCGAAGGTCTCGACGGTCGCGCTCGCGCCCTGCTTGTCGATCGACTGACGCGGCGTGCGAATGCTCGACGTCGGCTTGATCGCGATCGACACACGGATATCCTGTCCGCTCGAAATACCGCCGAGAATGCCGCCCGCGTTGTTGGCCGCGAAACCTTCGGGCGTCATCTCGTCGCCGTGCTGCGAACCGCGTTGCGCGACGCTTGCAAAGCCCGCGCCGATCTCGACCGCCTTCACTGCATTGAGGCCCATCATCGCGTGGGCGATGTCCGCATCCAGCCGGTCGTACAGCGGCTCGCCGAGTCCGACGGGCACCCCCGACGCAACGATTTCGATGCGCGCGCCGACGGAATCGCCATCGCGGCGCAGTCCGTCCATGTACGCTTCGAGCTGCGGCACGATCTCGGCGTTCGGCGAGAAGAACGGATTCTCCGGCACATGCTGCCAGTCGACGAACGGAATCTCGATTTCACCCAGCGCGCTCATGCAGCCGCGCGTCTCCAGACCGAACTTCTCGCGCAGCCACTTCTTCGCGACCGCACCCGCGGCGACGGTCGGCGCAGTCAGACGCGCCGACGAACGGCCGCCGCCGCGATAGTCGCGCACGCCGTACTTCTGCCAATAGGTGTAGTCCGCATGACCCGGCCGGAACGTCTGCGCGATGTTGCCGTAATCCTTGCTGCGCTGATCGGTATTGCGGATCAGGAGCGCGATGGGCGTGCCGGTCGTCACGCCTTCGAACACGCCAGAGAGAATCTCGACCTGATCCGCCTCTTGCCGCTGCGTGACGTGGCGCGACGTGCCGGGGCGGCGGCGATCGAGTTCGATCTGGATATCGGCTTCCGTGAGCGCCATGCCGGGCGGGCAGCCGTCGATCACGCAGCCGATCGCCGGACCGTGCGACTCGCCGAAATTCGTGACGGTGAAGAGCGTGCCAAGGGTATTGCCGGACATGAGCGTCGACCTGGAAAAAAAGTGTCGGGGGAAACCGATATTATGCCAGCCGTCGCGCTCAGCGCCTGGCGCCACGCAGCGCGCTCACGACTTCCTGCAGATGCTGCGGCGTCGCGTCTTCCGGCGCGATCGGCTCGCCGACCGCGAGCGTCAGCCGCGTCATCGCACCGCGCTGGATCGGACGTGGCCACTGTGCGTCCTCGTGGCGCGAGAACACGCTGCCCCAGAGCCCGCGCAACGCCATCGGCACGACGGGCGCCGGATGGCGTCGCAAAATCTCCGCGATGCCATGCCGGAACGGATTGATCTCGCCCGTGCGCGTGAGCTTGCCTTCGGGAAAGATGCAGACGAGATCGCCCTCTTTCAGCGCCTGCCCGCACGCGGCGTAGGCGCGTTCCAGCATGTCGGCGTTCTCGTGCGCGGGCGCGACCGGAATCGCCTTCACATGACGGAACATCCAGCCGACGAATGGCGTCTGAAAGATGCGGTGATCCATCACGAAGCGGATCGGCCGGGGGCTTTCGGCCATGATGACGACCGCATCGACGAAACTCACGTGATTGCACACGAGCACGGCCGCGCCATGCGACGGAATACGCTCCGCGCCGACGAGACGAATGCGATAGAACGTGTGCACCAGAATCCACGCGATAAAGCGCAGCAGGAACTCCGGCACGAGCGAATAGATATAGACCGCGACGACGACATTGAGCAGCGCCGTGGCGAGAAAGAGCCCCGGAATGCCAACGCCGAACGACGTCAGCGCGAGCGCCATCAGCGCGGAGACGATCATGAAGAACGAATTGAGGATGTTGTTCGCCGCGATGATGCGCGCCCGGTGAGTGGGCTGACTGCGCGCCTGAATCAGCGCATAGAGCGGCACGCTGTAGAAGCCGCCGAACATCGCGAGCAGGAACAGGTCCGCGAGAATGCGCCAGTGCGGCAGCGCCAGCAGAAATTCGCCGACGTTGAGCAGATGCCCCGCGGGCGCGATGCGATGGCTCGCGAAGAAGAGATCGATCGCGAACACGCTGATGCCGATCGAGCCCAGCGGCACGAGCCCGATCTCGACGCGGCGCTTCGAAAGCCGCTCGCACAGCAACGATCCCGTACCGATGCCGATGGAAAACGTCGCGAGAAGAATGGTCACGACATCGGGATCGGCCGACAGCACGTCCTTCGCGAAATTGAAGAACGACGTGAGAAAGGTCGCCCCGACGAACCAGAGCCACGAAATCCCGAGCAGGCTCAGAAACACGGTGCGATCGGACTTCGCGAGCTTGAGGTTGCGCCACGTCTCGGAGAACGGATTCCAGTTGATGCGCAGATCCGGCTGCGACGCGTCCGACTTCGGCACGAACGCCGACGCAACGCGCCCGACGATCGCGAACGCGATGCACGCGACGGCGAGCAGCATCGCGCCATGCTCCGTTGCGCCCGCCGCCGCGCCGCCGATGATCGTGCCGATCAGGATCGCGACGAACGTACCCATCTCGACGAGCCCGTTGCCGCCGACGAGTTCATGCGAATCGAGATGCTGCGGCAGATACGCATACTTCACCGGCCCGAACACGGTGGAATGCACGCCCATCAGAAACGTGCACGCATAGAGAAGCGGCGCGCTGTGCAGCAGGAAGCCCGCGCCGCCGATCAGCATCACGACGATCTCGAAGCTCTTCACGAGACGCGCGAGCACCGCCTTGTCGTACTTGTCGGCGATCTGCCCGGAAGTAGCCGAGAACAGCACGAACGGCACGATGAAGATCGCGGAAATCAGGAACGCGGCCGTCTTCGGATCGACGCCGGAAAAGCGCGCGGCCTGGAACGTCACGAGCGACGTGAAGCCGACCTTGAAGATGTTGTCGTTCATCGCGCCGAGGAACTGCGTCCAGAAGAACGGCGCGAAGCGGCGCTCGCGCAGAAGGCTGAACTGGCCTTCGCCTTCGGCATGGGAACGTCGGGAAGTGCGCGACGGGCTGCGCATCGGTTTGTCACTCATGTGTTGCGTACAGGTTGGGTTCGGCGTTGATCCCGAGCATACGGCGATCGAATCCGAATGAAACGAAAAACGGGCCGAAGGCTGGCTTCGCCCTCAGTCCAGACCAAAAAAAAGCGCGCCATGAGGGCGCGCTGCATATGCTGAATTCTGCGCGAAGCATCGGCTGATACACCATGCCGCGAAGCGCGACGCCTCGCAGCATGACATCGACGCTCGGCGACGCTCAGCGAGCTTCTTCCTGCTGCTCGGGCCAGTCGCGGATATACGCCTTCAACATGCGATTCTCGAAGCCCTGCTCTTCCACGACGGCCTTGGCCACGTCGTAGAACGAGATGACGCCCATCAGCTGACGCTTTTCCATGACCGGCAGATAGCGCACGTGATGCTCGAGCATCATGCGGCGCACCTCGTTCACGTCCGTTTCCGGCGTGCACGTGAGCGGATGGTCGTCCATGATCTTGCGGATGGTCGTGGCGCCGACCGAGCCGCTGTTGTTGTGCAAGGTCAGGATGATCTCGCGGAAGGTCAGCATGCCGACCAGATCGCCGTACTCCATGACGACGAGCGAGCCGATATCGTGCGCGGCCATTGTGTCGATCGCGTCGGAGAGCGGCGTATCGGGTGTCACGGTAAAGAGCGTGTTGCCCTTCACTTTCAGAATGTCGCTGACTCGCATGACTGTCTCCTCGCGAAATGCCTGTTCAGATGCCCAAACGGTGATGAAACCATAGATCGATGCTATCGGAAAGGCCCGCAAAAGGAAAGCGAACATGGCCCGCATCAGCCGAACGGACAAGGCTTTGCGCGTTTTTTTGACAAGCGTTCGCCCTAGGTTTGGGCGCGTGCATCCGATGTTAGGATGATTGACCCTCATTTTTCGCCGCATGCCGGCGCCGCCTCGCGCGCCGGCCGCCTATGATGCCAGCCAACCGCTTCGACACGCTCGCGCTGCACGCGGGCGCCGCGCCCGATCCCGCCACGGGCGCGCGCGCGACGCCCATTTATCAGACCACGTCGTTCACCTTCCGCGACAGCGATCACGCCGCTGCGCTCTTCAACATGGAGCGCTCGGGGCACGTGTACTCGCGCATCTCGAATCCGACCGTCGCGGTGTTCGAGGAACGCGTGGCCGCGCTCGAAGGCGGCGTTGGCGCGATCGGCACGGCGAGCGGCCAGGCCGCGCTGCATCTCGCCATCGCGACGCTGATGGGCGCGGGCTCGCATATCGTCGCATCGAGCGCGCTCTACGGCGGCTCGCACAACCTGCTGCATTACACGCTGCGGCGCTTCGGCATCGAGACGACCTTCGTGCCGCCGCACGATCTCGATGCGTGGCGCGCGGCTGCACGGCCGAACACGCGGCTCTTCTTCGGCGAAACGCTCGGCAATCCGGGTCTCGACGTGCTCGATATCGGCGGCGTCGCCGAAATCGCGCACGAGCACGCGATGCCGCTGCTGGTCGATTCCACGTTCACGACGCCCTATCTGTTGCGCCCGTTCGAGCATGGCGCGGACCTCGTCTATCACTCCGCCACCAAGTTTCTCGGCGGCCACGGAACGACGATCGGCGGCGTGCTCGTCGACGGCGGCACTTTCGATTTCACCGCGAGCGGGCGCTTCCCGGAGTTCACCGAACCCTACGACGGCTTTCACGGCATGGTGTTCGCCGAGGAGAGCACGGTCGCGCCGTTCCTGTTGCGCGCCCGGCGCGAAGGCTTGCGCGATTTCGGCGCGTGCCTGCATCCGCAAGCGGCCTGGCAACTGCTTCAAGGCATCGAAACCTTGCCGCTGCGCATGGATCGCCATGTCGCGAATACGCGCAAGGTGATCGAGTTCCTGCTGAGTTCGTCGACGGTGGAAAGCGTGGCTTATCCCGAACTGCCGACGCATCGCGATCACGCGCTCGCCGGGCGGCTGCTGCCACGCGGCGCGGGCGCGGTGTTCAGCTTCGATCTGAAGGGCGGCGTGCCTGCGGCGCGCAAGTTCATCGAAACGCTCACGCTGTTCTCGCATCTCGCGAACGTCGGCGATGCGCGCTCGCTCGTGATCCATCCCGCCTCCACGACGCACTTTCGCATGGATGCGGCCGCGCTCGAAGCCGCGGGCATCGGGCCGGGGCGCATCCGTCTTTCGATCGGACTCGAAGACCCGGACGATCTCATCGACGATCTCAAACGCGGGCTGAAAGCCGCCCAGAAAGCCGCCGAAAGCGGCCAGGACGCCGGCTCGGCCGCGCCGCTCGGGAGCCGCGCATGATCCTCGATGTCCACGGCCGCGCCGCCTACGTCTACACCGGCGGCAAGCCGCTCGACGCAGCCCGGCCCGCCATCGTGTTCATTCATGGCGCCGAGCACGATCACAGCGTATGGGCGTTGCAGACCCGCTATTTCGCGCATCACGGCTTCGGCGTGCTGGCGCTCGATCTTCCGAGTCACGGACGAAGCGACGGCCCCGCGCTGCCGACGATCGACGATCTCGCCGACTGGGTGTTCGCCGTGCTCGACGCGGCGAAGGTGCAAAAGGCGATCTTCGTCGGCCACAGCATGGGTTCGCTGATCGCGCTCGACATCGCGGGCCGGTATCCCGATCGCACGACGGGCCTCGCCCTGCTCGCGACCGCCGCGCCGATGGCCGTCTCCGACACGCTGCTCGACGCCGCCCGCGAGCACGAGCCCGAAGCCATCGCGATGGTCAATCAGTGGTCGCATTCGACGATCGCCGCGAAGCCGTCGAGCCCCGCGCCGGGTTTCTGGTTGCAGGGCGTGAATCAGCGGCTCATGGAACGCGTGAGCCTGCGCGGCGAAGCGCTCCTTTTTCATACCGATTTCAGCGCCTGCAATACCTACGCGGATGCGCTCGAACGCGCGGCCGCCGTGCGTTGCCCGGTGTGCATCGTGAGCGGCAAGCGTGACATGATGACGCCGCCGCGAGCCGCCCGGCCGCTCGCCGATGCGTTGCGCAAAGCCGGCGCGACGGTGCAATCGGTGGAACTGGACGCCGGACACGCGCTGATGTCCGAGCAGCCCGACGCGACGCTGGACACCCTGTTCGCATTCGCGCTCGCCTGCGCCAAAGCGGAGAGCAAGCCCGTCTGAACCCGCGCGTGCGGCGGACCGCGCAAGCTCGCCGCAGCCGCTTGCATGGCGCGCATCGCAGTCGCAGAATGGTTCTTGCCGGTGAATCGTCAGACAGGCGCACATCGCCCGAACGACACCGGCATGCATCATCTGGGAGGCCGTCATGGCGCACACCGCACACGGTGAACATTTCGCGAATTTCGCCGAGTTTTATCCCTATTATCTCGACGAGCACCAAAATCTGGTTTCGCGCAGGCTGCATTTCATCGGCTCGCTCGGCGTAATCGGCTGCCTCGCGATGACGATCGCAACTGGCGACTGGCTCTGGCTGCCCGCGGCCGTCGTCTGCGGCTACGGTTTCGCGTGGATCGGCCATTTCTTTTTCGAAAAGAACCGCCCTGCTACGTTTCGCCATCCGGTCTACAGCCTGATGGGCGACTGGGTGATGTTCAAAGACATCTGCGTCGGCAAGATCTCGCTCTGATCGACGCCCGGCACGCGCTTACGCGGGCTGCCCCGGCATCGACGAGCGCGGCGTCTCGCGCGGGCGCGCGCTCGTCAGCGCGGATACGCGCGCCGCGATCAGCGAGCCGAGCGTGATCTCCAGCTTGTCGTTGTCCAGCGCGTTCATGAGCGCGGCGCAATCGACCTGCGCCGCGTCCAGCTTCAGTTGATACTCCAGCTCGGCGCGGTCGATCACGAACTGCTCGAAGAGCATCGTCACCGTGATCTGGCTCGGATTGGCGATCAGCACGTAACGCGGCGTGCGCGAATCCTCCAGCCGGCCGATCCAGCCGAGCGCATCGAGCCGTGCGATCAGGCGCGTCGACGTATCCAGATCGCAGCGCGCCATGCTGGAAAGCTGCAATGCGGTGTGGCCGGGTTTGCCCTCGTCGCGCGCCTCGACGAGCCGCGCGAGGATTTCGAGCGCATCGAGCAGATCGCTGCCCGGAAAATCGCGCCGATGATACTGGCCCGTGCGAATGGCGGGCAGCGCGGACGTGACCATCGCGCCGACGAGCGCGAACATCCAGCACAGATAGACCCACAGCAGGAACACCGGCAGCGCGGCGAACGCGCCATAGACGGCGGTGTACGTCGGAATGCGCCGCACGTAGTAGCCGAAGCCGCGCTTGCCGAGTTCGAACGCGACCGCCGCGATCAATCCGCCGACGATCGCATCGCGCCACTCCACCTTGCAGTTCGGCATGTACACGTAAATGATCGTGAAGGCGAGCGCCGTGAGCGGCAGCGACACGCCCGTCAGCGCCCATTCGACGATCGGCGGCATGAGATTGTGCGAGCCCGCGAACGCGACCGAATGCGCGAACACATAGGAGGAGATGGACAGGCTGCAGCCGAAGAGAATCGGTCCGAGCGTGATGATCGACCAATAGACGAGCACGCGCTGCGCGAGCGGACGCGCCTTCTTCACGCGCCAGATCACGTTGAACGCGGACTCGACCGTCATCATCGTCATGACGGAAGTCACGAACAGAATGATCATGCCGACGGTCGTGAGCCCCTTTGCCTTCGACGCGAACTGGTTCAGATACTTGAAGATCTGGTCGTTGATCTGCGGCGGCATCAGGTGCACCGCGAGGAAATCCTGCAACGATGCCTGGAACGAGCCGAAGATCGGGAACGCAGTAAAGAGCGCGAAGGCGACGGTGGCGAGCGGCACGATCGACAGCACGCTCGTGAACGTGAGGCTGCCCGCCACTTGCGCGACGCGATCTTCGCCGATGCGTCGCGCGACGAAACTGGCGAGGCGCTTGACCGCCGCGAGATCGATGGAAACGTGCTGCAAACGCATTCTCCCGTCGTGGCGGCCCGCACGCTCCACGCCGCGTCTCGCCACGAAAATCACCCAATACCTATAATAGCCGTTCACTAAAAAAGCCTTATGAACGACATCCTCGTGCTCTACTACAGCCGCCACGGCGCGACCCGCGAGCTTGCGCTCGCGATCGCCCAGGGCGTCGACAGCGTGCCCGGCATGCAAGCGCGCGTGCGCACGGTGCCGCCGGTCTCCACCGTCTGCGAAGCCACTCACCCCGACATTCCCGCTGACGGCCCGCCCTACGCCGAGTTGCTCGATCTCGAAGAATGCGCGGGTCTCGCGCTCGGTTCGCCGACGCGCTTCGGCAACATGGCCGCGCCGCTCAAATACTTCCTCGACGGCACGACGCCGCAGTGGCTTTCCGGCGCACTGTCGGGCAAGCCCGCCAGCGTCTTCACGTCCACCGGCAGTCTGCACGGCGGCCAGGAAAGCACCCTGCTCTCGATGATGCTGCCGCTCCTGCATCACGGCATGATGATCGTCGGCATTCCGTACACCGAGTCGCGGCTCACCACGACGCAAAGCGGCGGCACGCCCTACGGCGCTTCGCACCACGCGCGCGCGGGCGGCGACGAAAACCAGCGCCACGGCATTTCCGCCGACGAGAAGGCGCTCGCCATCGCGCTCGGGGCCCGGCTCGCGCGCACCGCGCTCAATCTCGTGCGCGGCGCCCGTTCGGCATGAACCGGCCGATGAACGCGCCCGCCGCCACCAACGCGCGATCGAACGCCGCGTTCGCACTGGCCGCGCTTGCGAGCCTCGCCGCGCTGATCGTGCTCACGCTCGCCTGGGAGCTCTGGCTGGCGCCGCTGCGGCCCGGCGCATGGGCGCTCGCATTGAAGGCGCTGCCGCTCGCGTGCGCGCTGCCGGGCGTCGCTCGCAGGAACGTCTACACGCTGCAATGGGCGTCGATGCTCGTGCTTCTGTATCTGGCCGAAGGCGTCGTGCGCGGCATGACGGATGCGGGTCTTTCCGCTTCGCTCGCCTGGCTCGAAGCGCTCCTCGCGCTCGCGTTTTTCGTCTGCGCGCTCGCGTATGTCGCGCCGTTCAAACGTGCCGCCCGGCTGAACGCACGTTCGAAAAAAAGCTGAATCACCCGCTTTTTTGATGCATGCGTCGTGCAGACGTGATGCTTTGTAGCACGAAATGCCGTCCGACGCGCAGGCCTATGCCATTCGGACGAGGATCGCGCGCCGCCTGCCTGCGCGATACTGTGCACTACGCTCCATCGGAATTTTGTCGATCTGCCCATGACCGCAACTGAAGCTTTCATCGCCGCGTGCGCCGACGTTCTCGGCGCACCGCATGTCCTGACCGGCGCCCACGATACCGAGCCCTATCTCGTCGACTGGCGTAAGCGCTATCGCGGCAATGCATGCGCCGTGCTGCTGCCCGCCGATACGGCGCAGGTCGCGGCAGTCGTGCGGCTCGCACGCGAGCATCGCATCGCGATCGTGCCGCAGGGCGGCAACACAGGCCTCGTCGGCGGTGCAACTCCCGATACGAGCGGCGCGCAGGCGGTCATCAGCTTGAAGCGGCTCAATCGCATTCGCGGCGTCGATCCGCACAACAACACGATGACCGTCGAAGCGGGCGTCGTGCTCGCCGAGATTCAGGCGCGCGCCGCCAGTGCGCAGCGGCTGTTTCCGTTGAGTCTCGCCGCCGAAGGCAGTTGCACGATCGGCGGCAATCTCTCGACGAACGCGGGCGGCACCGGCGTGCTGCGCTACGGCAACACGCGCGAACTATGCCTTGGACTCGAAGTCGTGACGCCGCAGGGCGAGATCTGGGACGGCCTGCGCGGGCTGCGAAAGGACAACACCGGCTACGATCTGCGCGATCTCTACATCGGCGCGGAAGGCACGCTCGGCATCATCACGGCTGCGGTCATGAAGCTGCATCCCGCGCCGGTCGCGAAGGTCACGGCGCTGGCCGGGCTCGCGTCGCCGCACGCCGCGCTCGATTTCCTCTCGCTCGCGCAGCATCATGCAGGCGCGCTGCTGACCGGCTTCGAGCTGATGTCCGATTTCTCGATGCGCCTCGTCGGCAAGCATTTCCCGCAACTGCGCTATCCGTTCGACGAGCCGCACGGGCAGACCGTCCTGCTCGAACTCTCCGACAGCGAAAGCGAGACGCACGCGCGCACGTTGTTCGAGCGGCTGATGGAAGAAGCGCTCGAAAAAGGCATCGTGGAAAACGCCGTCGTCGCGGAAAGTCTCGCGCAGTCGCAGGCGTTCTGGAGTTTGCGCGAGCATATTCCGCTCGCGCAGGCGGAGGAAGGTCTGAATATCAAACACGACATCGCCGTGCCCATTTCGAGCATCGGCCGCTTTATCGAGGAAACCGATGCGATCATCGCGGACACGGTGCCCGGCGTGCGCATGGTGACGTTCGGCCATCTCGGCGACGGCAATCTGCATTACAACGTTCAAGCGCCCGAAGGCGGCGATGCGAAGCGGTTCCTCGACGAATTCCAGACGCCGATCAACGCGCTCGTGTATGACCAGGTGCACAGGCATCGCGGCAGCATCAGCGCCGAGCACGGTCTCGGTCAGTTGAAAGTGGATGAAGCGATGCACTACAAGTCGCCGGTCGAAGTGCGCCTCATGCAGACGATCAAGGCCGCGCTCGATCCGGACAACCTGATGAATCCCGGCAAGGTCGTGCGCTGGAGCACGACGCTCGCGAAGGAGAACATCGCATGAAGATTCGCGTGCTGTCGGACCTGCATCTCGAATGCGACGAGCCGCTGGCGATTCCCTACGCCGAGGCCGATCTCGTCGTGCTGGCGGGCGACATCCACAACCACGCCGAAGGTTTGCGCTGGGCCGCGGAAAACTTCGGTTCCGATGTCCCTATCATTTATGTGCCCGGCAATCACGAGTATTACGACGCCGAGTTCGGCGCGATGGAAGCGGCGATGCAGGACGCCGCGCGCAGCGTCGACAACGTGCACTATCTGAACAACGCGTCGCTGGTGGATCGGCGTGGCGCGTGGCGCGTGCTCGGCACGACGCTCTGGACGGACTTCGCGCTGTTCGGGTCCGGCGACGCGGACATCGAAAACGCCAAAGAGGCGTGCACGAAGGTCATGCTCGACTACAAAGGCCTGATCCAGCTCGCGTGGCCCGAGCCGGACGGCGAGCACCGCGAGTTCGCGCCCGACGACTCGCTCGCGCTGCACGAACAGGCGCGCGCCTGGCTCGAAAGCGAGCTCGCGAAGCCGTTCATGGGACAGACCATCGTCGTCACGCATCACGCGCCGATGCGGGCAAGCCTCGCGCCGCGCTATGCGGAAGATCTCGTGTCGGCGGGCTTCGTCAATCATCTGCCGTCGCTTGCGCGTGCGCCGGTATCGCTGTGGATTCACGGCCATACGCATACGTCGTTCGATTACGTCGTCGAAGGCACGCGTGTCGTGTGCAATCCGCGCGGCTATTTCAGCCGGCGCCGCCAGGAGTGGGAGAATCCCGAGTTCGCGTGGGACAAGGTCGTCGAGATATAGCGCGGCAACGAATCAGGAAGCACGGAACCGTGTTGGACTTTGCGGAGGAACGCCATGTGCGGCCGAATCAGCCAGTACCGACTACCGATGCATTACGCGCAGCGCCTGCATCTGAAAAATCCGTTCGTGCTCGTGGACGCCGCCGACAGGCGTCCCGGCTATAACCTCTCGCCCGGCACGCATCCGCTCGCCGTTTATCCTGACGAGACGATCCGCGCGGTTCATTGGGGCTACTGCCCGCCGTGGGCCATCCAGAAGAAGTTGCCGCAGACGATCAATGCGCGCGTCGAGACCGCGGCGACGAGCGCCTACTTCAAACACTTGTGGAAGAAGGCGCGCATTCTCGTGCCCGCCGATGGCTGGTTCGAATGGCGCATCGAGCCGCGCCCGTCAGATCCGGCGGCGAAGCCCTTCAAGCAGCCGTATTTCATTCAGCGCGCCGACGGCGAGCCGATGTACCTCGCCGCGCTCACCAGCATCATGCGCGACGAAGACGCCGCGGCGCCCGGCGCGGGCTTCGTCATCGTGACGGCCGCAGCGGACGAAGGGCTGATCGATGTGCACGACCGCCGGCCGCTCGTGTTCTCGCCCGCCGTCGCGCGGCGCTGGCTCGATCCCGCCGCGTCGATCGAGGATCTCGCGGCGCTCGTGAAAGCCGACGGCGTGCCGGCGTCGCACTTTGTGTGGCATCGCGTATCGAGCGATGTGAATCGCGCGACCAACGACGAGCCGCGACTCATCGAGCCGCTGGAAACGCTGCTCTGAATTCAGCGATCGTATGGGTCGCGCATGCGGCGCATCCGCGCGTCGCGATCATCGTCGATGCGCACCGGCACGAGACGCCGCTTCGCGTTGCGCTCCGACTGGCCACGCATGTCGTTGAAGAAATCGCGCGACGCCGGAACGGCGATCAGCACCAGAAGCGCGGCGAGTGCGAGCAGAAGTGGCGTACTCATGTGACCTATCCCGATTAAAAGTGCGATGGAACCAGTGCGGAAAGTATCAAGCTGCGGGCACATCGTGCGTAAGCAAGTGTTGCGGCGCGGCTTTTTTCGTAACTGAACGCGCGCAACTTCAGGTGACAACGAATTCCTTCAACGATTCCGCGTCCGCCGCGAGCGTGTCGGGCAGCGCCTCGCGCAAGAACTCCACCCAGGTGCGGATTTTCGCGTCGAGATACTGGCGCGACGGATAGAGCGCGTAGACGTTCAACTCCTGCATCGTGTATTGCGGCAACACGCGCACGAGCGTGCCCGCGCGCAGGCCGGGAAGCGCGGACGATGTCGGCAGCACGCCGATGCCCATGCTCTCGCGGATCGCGACGACCATCGCTTCGGCGACGTTCACCGTGAACGTCGACGGGCCGAGGCTCACAGTTTCCTGCCCGTTCGGACCGTCGAACACCCAGCGATCCGGCGGAAACACCGGCGTCATCAGATGCAGGCACGTGTGGCGCACGAGATCGGACAGCACGTGCGGCGCGCCGTGTTGCTCGATGTAATCCGGCGAAGCGCACGCAATGCTGTACACCGAGCCGAGCCGCGCCGACACGAGTCCGGAATCCGGCAGATCGGACGCGAGCACGACAGACACGTCATAACCTTCGTCGAGCAGGTCCGGCACACGCTGCGCGAGCGTCAGATCGACCTGCACCGATGGATGGCGCTGCTGATAGCGCGAGATCATCGGCACGATGTAGTGCTGGCCGAAGCTCGTCATCGAATGCACCTTGAGCTTGCCGGAGGGACGCGCGTGAGCGTCGCCGGCCTCGGCTTCGGCCTGATCGACATAGGCAAGAATCTGCTCGCAACGTTGCAGATAGCGCTCGCCCGCTTCGGTGAGCGCGATGCGTCGCGTCGTGCGGTTCAGCAAGCGCGCGCGCAGATGCGCTTCGAGGTCCGATACGGCCCGCGAGGCGTAGGCCGTCGTCGTATTGAGATGCTGCGCGGCCGCCGTGAAGCTGCCCGCTTCGACGACCCGTACAAATACGCGCATGTTCTGGAGCGTGTCCATGGCGCTTTTCCGTCTTCAAGAACTGTTCGTGGATCGAATTGTTGCACGGCTCGTAACAACGATTATCACAAGTATCGTAAGAATGCTTTGCATCCTTACGGGTTATTCGACAATCCGCGCAAAAATATAATTACTCCCTTGAATCTAATTCGAATTTGGGAGTGAATCGTGCGAGGACGCGTGTCCAAAAGCGCTGCTTGTGCCGTCGTTCTTACAGCGATATTAACAATTGCCGGGTGCGCGAGCACGGGCAAGAACGCGCCGCAGGATTCGCTCAAGGATGCAACGACGCTCGATGTCGGCAGCGCCATCCGCGCCGCCAACGCCGACGCCCAATGGCCCGAGGCGCAATGGTGGCGCGCCTATGAGGACCCGCAACTCGACGCCTGGATTGCGCGCGCGACCAACGGCAGCCCCACGCTCGCGATGGCGGCCGCGCGAGTGCGCGAGGCGCAGCAGCAGGCGGGCGTCGCGCGCTCCGAGCTCTTGCCGCACGTGGACGGCGCGATGAGCGTGTCGCGCAAGAACTGGCCCAATAACGCTTTCTACGGCCCCGGTCCATACGCCGATACGACCACCTGGGACAACACCGCCGGCCTCGCGCTGTCCTACAACCTCGATCTCTGGCATCGCGACGACAACAACGCCGAACGCGCGCTCGACGTCGCCCATGTGCGCGCCGCCGATGCGCGCGCCGCGCAGCTCGAACTCGAGACGAACGTCGTGCGCGCCTACATCGGCTTCTCGCAGTCGTTCGCGCTGCTCGATATCGCGCAGGACACGCTCGCGCAGCAGGAGCGCATCGCGGATTTCGCGCGGCGGCGCCTGAAAGGCGGCCTCGGCACGCAACTCGAAGTGAGCCAGGCCGAAGCGCCGCTGCCCGAGTACGAGCGTCAGGTCGATGTCTACAAGGAAGAAATCCAGCTCGCGCGCAATCAACTGGCCGCGCTCGCCGGCGACGGTCCCGGCGCGGGCGAAGCGCTCACACGTCCGGCGCTCTCGCTCGCGACGCCGCTGCCCCTGCCCTCCGCGCTGCCGGCGGAACTCGTCGGACATCGGCCCGATATCGTCGCGGCGCGCTGGCTGGTCGCGGCGCAGGCGCGCGGCATCGATGTGGCGAAGGCCGGCTTCTATCCGAACATCAATCTCGCGGCTTCTCTGACGCAGGCGTTCGCGGGCGGCGCGCTGCTCAGCTTCCTTACGCGCGATGCGTCGGGCTACAGCTTCGGCCCGGCGATCTCGCTGCCGATCTTCGAAGGCGGACGCCTGCGCGCGCAGCTCGGCGCGGCATCGGCGCAATACGATCAGGCCGTCGATCACTACAACGCGACGCTCGTCGCGGCGCTCAAGGACATCGCCGATCAGGTGGTGCGCGTGCATTCGCTCGACACGCAGCTCGAAGCGTCCGGCCGCTCCGTCGCCGCCGCGCGCAAGAACTACGATCTCGCGAACGCAGGCTACAAGCGCGGTCTCACCGATTACCTGAACGTGCTCATCGCGCAGACGCAGTTGCTCAAGGCGCAGGACGGACAGGCACGCGTGCGCGCCCAACGGCTCGCGTCCTACGCGACGCTCACGTCGGCGCTCGGCGGCGGCATCGACGATCCTTCGAACGGGCCCGAACAGACCGCGCTCGCGCCGTCGAAGCACATCGGACCGTTCAGCAAGGCGGGCAACTGAGCATGTCGACGCCCGCTACGCTCATCGAACGTCCGTCGCTCAGGCTGGCCCTGCTCGACTGGGCGCGCACCGACGGCCTCGCCTGGGTCTACATCTTCAAGGCCGTGCTCGCCGCGCTCCTGGCGCTGTGGATCGCGATGCGCCTCGACATGCAGCAGCCGCGCACCGCGATGACCACCGTGTTCGTCGTCATGCAGCCGCAAAGCGGCATGGTGCTCGCCAAAAGCTTCTATCGTTTCTGCGGAACGATGGTCGGCCTCGTCGTGATGATGGTGTTCATCAGCCTGTTCTCGCAGCAGCCGGTGCTGTTTCTGTCCGCCACCGCGCTGTGGGTCGGCGTCTGCACGGCGGGCGCGGCGCGCAACCGCAACTTTCGCTCGTACGGCTTCGTGCTCGCGGGCTACACGGCCGCGCTGATCGGCATTCCGGCGGCGCAGCATCCGGAGGCCGCGTATCTGTCGGCGCTTACTCGCGTCGGCGAAGTGACGCTCGGCATCGTGTGTTCCGGCGCGGTGAGCGCGCTCATCTTTCCGCAGCATGCGGGCGAGCAGGTCCGCACGACGGTGCGCCGGCGCTTCACGCAGTTTGTCGATTACGTGTGCCGCGCGCTGTCGGGCAACATGGAGCGCGCGCAGATCGAGCGGACGAACCTTGCGTTCGTGTCGGATATCGTCGGCTTCGAGGCTGCGCGCAGTGTCGCCGTGTTCGAGAATCCCGAGTCGCGTATGCGCGGCGGGCGGCTCGCGCGTCTGAACAGCGAATTCATGAGCGCGTCGACGCGCTTTCATGCGCTGCATCAGTTGATGAACCGGCTGCGCGAGAACGCGTCGGCGACGACCATCGCCTCGCTCGAACCGTTCTTTCGCGAAGTGCCGCCGCTCTTGTCGCTGTCGGGCGAGCCGGTGCGCAATGCCGCCGACGCCGCGCGCGCCGCCGCGCAGTTGCGCGATTACAAGGCGGCGCTGCCGAAGCGCGTGCGCGCGGCGCGTGCATCGCTCGAAACGAATCCGGACTTCGCGCAGCTCGAGTTCGATACCGCCGCGGAACTGCTCTACCGCTTCGTCGATGACATGCTCGCGTATGCCGAAACGTATGCGTCGCTGACATCGCCGTCGCACGAACGCGAGCGCTGGATCGCGCGCTACGTGCCGAAGACCAACCTGCTCGCGGCGGCCATCTCGGGCTTGCGCGGCGCGGTCGTGATGTTCATCCTCTCCGCGTTCTGGATCGAAACCGCGTGGCCGAGCGGCGGCACGATGGTGCTCAACGCGGCGGCCGTGTGCGCGCTGGCATCGTCTTCGCCGCGACCGACGCTCATGTCGGCGCAAATGGCGATCGGCACGATGCTCGCGAGCGTCACCGGCATGATCGTCGTGTTCGGCGTGTTTCCGCATATCGACGGCTTCGCGATGATGTGCGCCGCGCTCGCGCCCGCGCTGCTGCTCGGCGCGTATCTGAGCACGCGGCGCACGCTCGCGGGCGTGGGCATCGGCTATTGCATCTTCTTCTGCTTTCTCGCGGGGCCAGACAATCTGGTCCATTACGATCCGACCGGCTTCATGAACGATGCGCTCGCGCTCGTGCTGTCGATGATCGTCGCCGCGATCGCCTTCGCCGTGCTCTTGCCGACCGATGCGCCGTGGCTGCGTCATCTGCTGCTCGGCGACTTGCGGCGCGAAGTCGTGAACGCGCGCCGCGGACGGCTCGCCAGTCTCACGACGCATTTCGAGAGCCGCACGCGCGATCTGCTCGCGCAGATCAACGCGCTCGCCAACGGCCGCGCCGATTTGCAACGCGACGCGCTGCAATGGCTCTTCGCGGTGCTCGAATTCGGCAATGCGGTGATCGACTTGCGGCGAGAAATGGCGGCGCTGCCGCGTGAGCCGATGTCATGCCGACGCCCGGTCGATGCGACGCTCGATGCCGTCGCGCGCCTTTTCGATCGGCCGCAGGCGAAGCGCTTCGACGCCGCGCTCACCGCGACGGAACGCGCGATCGCCGATACGCAAGCGCTGCTCGCGTCGACGGATCGGCCGCGCGAAGACAGACACCGGTTGCAGCGCATCGCGAGTCATCTGCATTTCATCCGCACCGCGCTGCTCGATCACGAATCTCCGTTCGCGCAGTTCGCGCCCGCCGAGAAACCCACGTCCGAAGGAGCGCCCCATGTTCCCGCGTAACGTCGCGATCCTCGAAGCCTATGTGCCGACGATCCTGCTGCTCTTCATCGCGGGCGCGATGATCACGTGGATCGTGGATCGGGTGCTCTCGCTGACCGGGCTCTATCGCGTGGTCTGGCATCCGGCGCTCTTTCGGGCAAGTCTGCTCGTGTGCATCTGCGGCACGCTCGGGCTCGTCGCGTATCGATGAGCGGCGTCACTTTCATCCAAGCTGAACAAAGAGTTGCATCATGATTCTTCGGAAAATAATCGGTCTCGTTTTGACGATCGCCATCTTCGCGGTCGCGCTCATCATCGGCCGCGTGCTGTGGGTGCATTACATGGACGAGCCGTGGACGCGCGATGGCCGCGTGCGCGCGGATGTCGTCAATGTCGCGCCGGATGTGTCGGGCGCGGTCGTGCAGTTGCCGGTTCGCGATAACCAGCTCGTGAAGAAAGGCGATCTGCTGATGGAGATCGATCCGTCGCATTATCAGATCGCGGTCGAGCAGGCGCAGGCGACCGTCGCCGCGCGCGCGGCCGAACTGCGCATGCGCCGTGCGGACGCCGCGCGCCGCGCCGATATGGACAGTCAGGTCGTGTCGAAGGAAGCGCGCGAGAACGCGATGCAGACCGCATCGACCGCCGAAGCGCAGTTGCAGCAGGCGCAGGCCGCGCTCGAAGCCGCGAAGCTCAATCTCGAGCGCACGAAGGTGTTTTCGCCGGTGGATGGCTATGTGACGAACCTGAACGTGTTCCGCGGCGACTATGCGACGGCGGGCACGGCGAAGCTCGCGATCGTCGATAGCCATTCGTTCTGGGTGTATGGCTACTTCGAGGAAACGAAGCTGCCGCACGTGCGCATCGGCGACAAGGCGTCGATTCGCCTGATGAGCGGCGGCGAGCTGAAGGGGCATGTGGAGAGCATTTCGCGCGGCATTTATGATCGCGACAATCCGCAGAGCCGCGAACTGCTCGCCGACGTGAATCCGACGTTCAACTGGGTGCGGTTGGCGCAGCGGGTGCCGGTGCGCTTGCATATCGATGACGTGCCGGAGGGGGTGCTGTTGAGCGCGGGGACGACTTGTACGGTGGTGATTGCGCCGTCGAGTTGAGCGAGGCGGCGGGCTCTTGGGGGGCGGTGTACGCCGGATCCCGTATTCGTGTCGGTCTATTTGTGTTGCCCCTGTGCGGGGCGGCAGTCACTTTCTTTGCTGCTGCAAAGAAAGTAACCAAAGAAACAGCTTTCCCCAGCCTAAGCACTTCACACCGGCCGCGGCACAGGCGATTGGCCTAATGGCCCGGCAGTAGCGAGTGCCCCCACAAGCAGATAAGGGCTTGGACCGCGCACGGTCCGACGAGCGAGTTGTTTGAACGCGCTGGTTCAGCACGAAATAGCGCCGGCACAGCGCTACGCGCTGCCGTTGGGTATGCGAAGGAAACCGACGAGAAAAGAGAAGCGCAGAAGCAGAAGCAGACCCGATTGACCCGTCGGCCGCGAAGCGGGCCGGAGCCATTTGGTGCTGAACCAATGACGCAAGCGATGCGACGCGGCAGACCGTGCGCGAGCCAAGCCCGGTTGGGCCTTTGGGGGCGACACTTAGGCGAGTGCCACCGCGGGCTGGCAAGCATGGCCAAACTGCGTGTGACCGCGGGCTTAAACGAGCTGCTTTCTTTGCCTACTTTCTTTGCAGCAGCAAAGAAAGTAGGTGCCGCCCCGCACAGGGGCAACGCTAATAAACCGACGCGAAGACGGGATCCGGCAACAAACCCAACCTTCAACACCGCCGCCTTACTTCAACACCACCTTCACATCGAAATACTTCTGCGCGAAGCGATCGATGGTCCCATCGTCCTTCAACTCCTTCAACGCGCGATTGAGCGATTCCTTCAGCGCCTTGTCATTCTTGCGCACACCGAAGCCCACGCCGGAACCCACCAGTTTGTCATCCGACACAGCCGGTCCCGCGAACGCGAAGCCCGCGCCTTGCGGCTGCTTCAGAAAGCCCTTCGACGCCGCTTCGGCATCCTGGAACGCCGCATCCAGACGACCCGACGCCAGATCCGCGTAGATCTGATCCTGCGCCTGATACGACTCGACATCGATGCCCGCCGGCGCCCATTTCGCCTTCGCGTACGTTTCCTGGATCGACCCTTGCAGCACGCCCACGCGCTTGCCCTTCAGACCATCGACGCTCGGCTGGATCGTGCTGCCCTTCTTCGCGATCAGTTGGTTGGGAATCGTGTAGATAGGGTCCGTGAAGTCGATCGCGACCTTGCGCTTGTCGGTGATCGTCATGTCCGAATTGATGCCGTCGAACTTGCGCGCCTGCAATGCGGGAATGAGACCGTCGAACGAGTTCTCGACCCACACGCACTTCATTTTCAGCTTCGCGCACACCGCGTTGCCGATGTCGATATCGAAGCCCTTCAGCTCGCCGCTCGGCGACTTCGATTCGAACGGCGCATAAGACGCTTCGACGCCGAAGCGCAGTTCCTTCATGTTATCGGCTGCCTGCGCATTGAACGCCGCGACGCCCGTGACGATAGTGGCGCCCAGCACTGCGAACGCGGCGAACTTGCGACCGGCCAGATACGATTTCTTCAACTTCCATCTCCTTCCATTGCGGTTCGATTCCGGTGTCATGATGCGGCTTCGCACATCCGATGAAGCATGCGGCACAAAATTTCCCATTCGCACCCGACACCGGGGCGCGATTGTAGCGCGTGCAAACCGGATTCAATCGAGAGAGGCGAGCGTCGATTCGGTCGTATCGACGACCATCAGGCCAGCGCGCAGCCCCGGCTTGACCTTCGCATTAGGAAACACGATGCGTTCTTCATCGTGCGACACGCAATAGCGATAGTCGCCGTCGCGCGCGAGTTCGGTGCCGGCCGAGAATGCGGTGAAGTTCGGCACATCGCTCGCGACATTCAGCACGAAGTGCTCGCTTTGCTTGTCGATCTGTGCGACGACCGTGAACACGCGCAACGGCGCCTGCTCCGTGGCTGCCTCGCCCGCGATCAGGCGGCGCAATGCCGCATCCGACGCCGCGAAGCGCGCGAGGTCGTTCTGGCCGAACGGCCGCACTTTGCCCAGTTCCAGCGTGCACGCGAGCGCGCCCGCTTTCTCGGCGGTGAAGTGCGTGAAGGTATTGCCCTTCTCGCGATGCAAAAGCACGGCTTGCAGACGCGCATCGCGCAGCCAGTCGAACATCGCGCGTGCGAGCGGCGCGCCCGTGTGTGGCAATAGCGCGAACTGCTCGAACACCGATGCGCGGATCGCCGTGTGCATATCGATGTGCCACTTCGAATGCTCAACGGCAGCGAAGAAGTCCAGCGCGGCGCGCTCCAGTTCGTCGGCGCGCGGTGCTTCGCGGCTCTTCTCGAAACGCGCATGACGGCCGCTGAACAGGCGATTGAGATCGTCGTCGAGATAGCGATCGCCCGCGCGCATCGCACCGATGTTGCCGAGCACGACCAGCACGCGCGCAGCGAGCGGCGCGCGGCCATGCGCGATATCCGCGACGAGCGGGGACAGCATCTCAATAGGCGCGGTTTCATCGCCATGAATGCCCGCCGATACGAGCACGCTGTGCGCCGGTTCCCGCGCGGGTTCGAGCAGCAGTACGCCTTCGCCCTGCCATGTCCAGCGCACGCCGGAAGGCGCGGTTCCGGCGTTCGTCGCAGGACGCCTGCCTTCGAGCGTGAAAGCGAGGAAGTCGTCGAGCAGGGATGAATCAGCGCTGGAAGTCATAGACGGCACCGAGTCCGAGGATGGTCGTCAGTTCGTCGAGCGCGGCGCGCGATTCCGCGAGCAGCTTCGGATCGGCAAGATCGGCGGGCGCGAGTCGGTCGCGATAGTGTCTGTCGATCCACGCATCGAGCTGGGTGAAGAGCGCGTCGTTCATCCATACGCGCGCATTGACCGCGGCGCGCTCGGCTTCATCGAGCACGACACGCAGACGCAGACATGCCGGGCCGCCGCCGTTCTTCATGCTCTCGCGCAAATCGAAGACGAGCACTTCGTCGATGGGCGTCTTGCGCGACGCGAGCGAATCGAGATAAGCCGCCACGCGCGCATTTTCGCGGCATTCCTGCGGCACGATCAACAGTTGCCTGCCGTCCGCGCCCGAGAGCAACTGGCTGTTGAAAAGATACGACGACACCGCGTCTTCCACGCTCACTTCGCTTTCCGGCACTTCGAGCGCGGTGAACGGCGTGCCGAGCGCGTCGAGCTTCGTGCGCAACTCGTCGTAGACCTTGTGCTGATCGACGAACGCACGCTCGTGGCAAAAGAGCGTCGTGCGATTGCCGACCGCGATCACGTCGTTATGGAACACGCCTGCATCGATCACGTCGGGCGATTGTTGCGCGAACACGGTCGCGTCGCTGGACAGGCCATGCAGACGCGCGACCGCGCGGCTCGCTTCGAGCGTCTGACGCGCGGGATAGCGCTGCGGCTGCGGACCCTGACCGTACTCGCTCTTGCCATACACGAAAAACTCGACGCCCTTGTCGCCGTACTCACGGGCGAAGCGCGTATGGTTCGCCGCGCCTTCGTCGCCGAGCGCGGGCGTGCCGGGCAGCGCATGATGAATGCGAAAGCGGGCTTCATCGGCGAAAATCGCGCCGAGCGAGCGCCGCGTTTCGCCATGCTCGATCGCACGATGCAGCTTGGCCGCGAGATTCGCGGGCGTGAAATGGACGCGGCCGTCTTCCGTGTCCGCCGATGGGCTCACGGTCGCGGCGTTCGCGGTCCACATCGCCGATGCCGAGCTTGCCGCGGCGAGCAGTTCGGGCGCTTCACGCGCGGCGCGCGCGATCACGCTGGCGTCGTCGCCGGAGAAGCCGACATCGCGCAACAGCCTGATCGACGGGCGTTCCAGCGGCGGCAGCACGCCCTGCTGAAAACCGAGATCCGCGAGCCGTTTCATCTTGCGCAAGCCCTGCTTCGCCGCGGCCTTCGGATTCGCCACCGACTTCTCGTTGCTGCGCGACGCGACATTGCCGAACGAAAGTCCCGCGTAGTTGTGCGTCGGGCCGACCAATCCGTCGAAGTTCGCCTCGTATGCTTTCGATGCCTGCATGGTCATGTCCCGTACTTAAAACGTGAGTCCCGGCGATACGCTCGCGGGCATCTGCAATTGCGCGCTTTCCACCGACGCCATCGGATACGAACAATAGTCCGCCGCGTAATACGCGCTCGGCCGCTGATTGCCCGAACGTCCGATGCCGCCGAACGGCGCCGCCGACGATGCGCCGTTGGTCGGCCGGTTCCAGTTGACGATGCCCGCGCGGATCATGCGCTGGAAGTGCTTCCATGCGGCTTCGTCGTCGGCGAGCAGTCCGGCGGAAAGGCCGTAGGCGGTGTCGTTCGCGCGCTCGATCGCTTCGTCGAACGTCTTGTAGCGCGTGATCTGCACCATCGGGCCGAAGTGCTCTTCGTCGGGCACGTCGCGGGCGTTCGTCACATCGAGGATCGCGGGCGACACGAAGCCGAGATGCGCCGCGCGCTGCGTCATTTCGAGCACCGGCTTCGCGTCCGCTTCGATCAGACGCGTCTGCGCATCGACGAGGCGCGCCGCCGCGCGCGCCGAAATCACCGCGCCCATGTACGGCTGCGGTTGATCGTCGAATTTGCCGACAGCGATGTTCGCGCTCACCTCGGTGAAGCGCTGCATGAAACGCTCGCCGAAAGCGTCGTCGGGAACGAAAAGACGGCGCGCGCACGTGCAACGCTGCCCCGCCGACAGAAACGCCGACTGGATCGTGTGATGCACGGCTGCATCGATATCTTCGACGTTCGCCACGACGAGCGGATTGTTGCCGCCCATCTCCAGCGCGAGCACGATCTCGGGACGGCCGCCGAACTGCCTGTGCAGCAGCGTGCCCGTGTCCGAGCTGCCGGTGAAGAACAGCCCGTCGATCTGCCGGTGATTCGCGAGTGCGACGCCCGTATCCTTCTCGCCCTGCACGAGGTTGAGCACGCCCGCGGGCAATCCGGCCCGAATCCACAGTGCGAGCGTCGCCGCCGCGACGCCGGGCGCGAGTTCCGACGGCTTGAACACGACGGCATTGCCCGCGATCAGCGCCGGCACGATATGCCCGTTCGGCAAGTGCCCCGGAAAGTTGTATGGCCCGAACACGGCGACGACACCGTGCGGACGATGCCGCAATACCGCGACGCCATCGGCCATCGGCGCGCGCTTTTCGCCGGTGCGCTCGTGATACGCCTGCACGGAGATATCGACCTTCGCCGCCATCGATGCGACTTCCGTGCGCGCTTCCCACAGCGGCTTGCCAGTCTCGCGGCCGATCGCGTTCGCGAGCGCTTCCTTGTTTTCGTTCAGCAGCGCCGCGAAGCGTTTGGCGATCGCGACGCGCTCATCGAACGAAAGCGCGGACCACGAAGCGAACGCGCGCCGCGCCGACGACACCGCGCGATCCACATCTTCCGCCGATGCGCTGCGGCCTTGCCATACGGTCTCGTCGGAACCCGGATTACGCGATGCGAACGCCCCGCCCTTGCCTTCATGCCAGGCGCCGCCGATATACAACTGGTTCGAAATATCCATGTTCTCTCTCATTCATTTTGCTCGCGGGTAGGACGTCAGCACGCGCACGTCATCGCCTTCCTTCACGCGCAATGCCGCGGCTTCTTCCGCCGTCAGCAGGAACGCACCGTTCTCGACCGCGCCCGTCGTCGCGCCGCAGCGGAAGTCTTCGAGCAGCGTGTTCGATACGAGGCTCTTCGCGTTGCTGTCCGTCTCCGTCCGATCGCCGATGCGCACGCGGGCCAGCACGCTCTCGCGCACCGTGCGCAAGTCGGCCGTATGGCATTCGAGCACCGGGCCCGCATCGAAGATATCGACGTGATTCTCGTAACGCAGCCCTTCCGCTTCGAGCATCTTGCGCGCGGGCGTCGTGTCCTTGTGCGTGACGCCGACCGCGCGTTGCGCGGCATCGGGCAGCAAGTCGAGATACACCGGATAGCGCGGCATCAGCTCCGCGACGAACGACTTCTTGCCATGCGAGCTCAGGTAATCCGCTTCGTTGAAATCGATCTGATAGAAGTGCGAGCCGACCGCGTTCCAGAACGGCGACTCGCCGTTCTCGTCGAAATGGCCGCGCAATTCCGCGCACAAACGCTGCGGAAAGCGATCCGTGAACTGTGCGATGAACATGAAGCGCGAGCGCGACAGCAAGCCGCCCACACCGGCCGTCCGGTAACGCGGGCTCAGAAACAGCGAGCACACTTCCGCATAGCCCGTCAGATCGTGCGAGATGTTGAGCAGCGACATGCGCGTCCAGACGCCCATGTCCTTGCTCGCATGCACGACCGTCGACACGCGATAGTTGTAGAACGGCTGCTCCAGCCCGACTTCCGTTTCGATGCCGCACACACCCGCGACATCGCCCGTCGCGGTGTCTTCCATCACGAAGAAATAGCCCGCTTCGAAGGCTTGCGCATCGCCGTCGAGCGTGCGGCGCGCGCGTTCGACGCGTGCCGCGAGCGCATCGCGATCCGGCTTGAACGTGGTGAGTCCCGGACCCGTTTCCTGGGCGAGCGCGACGAGCGCATCGACATCGCCCGGCTGCGTGCAACGCACGACGATCATTGCAATTCTCCCGATGCCTGATGCAACGGCACGCAACGCACCGTGTCCTTGTCCTCCACGCCGAGCGCGGCGCGCGCGGCGGCGGTCAGCGCGGCGCCGTCGGCGCGCGTGCCCGTGAGGCCGGCGACGATGCAGCGGAATTCATGCGCCCCGCCCGCCGCGACGATATACGGCGCGCCGCTTTCGGACGCGCCGTCGCGCACCGTGCGCAGTTCGCTCGAACTCGCCGATGCGCTCTTGCCGACGGCGATCGTGAGCACCGGGCCCGCATCGAAGATATCGACGAAGCGATCCGGCTCGAAGCCTTCTTCGAGATGGATGTCGTAGGCGAGCAGCGTGCCTTCGTTCGGCTCGCCGAGCACGCGCTGCGCTTCGCCGGGCAGCAAAGGCACATAGAGCGGATAGCTCGGCATCACTTCCGCGATGAACGTGCGGCTGCGTCCGCCCGATTCCGATTCCACCTGCTCGAAGTCGCGACCGAAAAACTTGCGCCCGACCGCATCCCAGAACGGCGACGCGCCGGTATCGTCGGTGACGCCGAGCATCAGCGAAAAGACTTCGCCCGAGAAGCGCTTGCGGTTCGCGGCGATGTAGATCATGCGCGCGCGCGACAGCAGATGCGCCGCCGCTTCGTTCGCTTCGTCGCGCAGCGACGGATCGATGTAGAAACCGGTCAGGCGGCTCTTGCCCGTGAGTTCATGCGACATCGTGAGCGCGTGGATCTTGCGGTTCACCTTGAGCTCGCGCGATGCGTGGATCAGCGCATCGTTGCGAAACGCGTAGAACGGCTCGGAATAGCCCGCCGACGCGACGATGCTCGACGTGCCGAGCAGCCTGCCCGTCTGCGAATCTTCGAGCACGAAGAGATAGAACTCCTCGCCGGGAAATTCGACTTCGGCGCGAAACGAGTCTTCCGACAGCGCGACGCGCGTTTCGAGCGCGCGTCGGTCGCGCGGCAGCGAGTGCAGCACGGGAAGCGCTGCGCGCGCCATCCGTTCGAGCTCGTCGAGATCGGAGAGTCTTGCGGGACGGACGAATAGCATCATCGGGTCCTGTGGGTCACTTGACGGCGGCGGCGCCGACGACCTGTTCGATCGCCTTGCCGATGCGCGCGAAGCCCTCGTCGAGATCGGCCATCGGCATGATGAGCGACGGCGCGAAGCGCAGCACGTTGGGCCCGGCGATCAGCATGATGACGCCGTTCGCCGCCGCCGCATTGAGCACGTCCTTCGCGCGGTCCTTGTAGGCGTCGTTCAGTTCCGCGCCGATCAGAAGACCGCGCCCGCGAATCTCCCTGAACATGCCGAAGCGCTCGTTCAGACGCTCCAGATGCGCCTTGATTGCGCGGCTGCGCTCGTTCACGCCTTCGAGGAGCTTCGGATCGCTGATGAGTTCGACGACCTTCTCCGCGATCGACGCGCCCAGCGGATTGCCGCCATACGTCGTGCCGTGCACGCCGACCTTGAAATGCGCGGCGATCTCGTTCGTCGTGAGCATCACGCCGATCGGGAAGCCGTTGCCCAGCGCCTTCGCGCTCGTGAGGATGTCGGGCGTCACGCCGTATTGCATGTACGCGTAGAACGTGCCCGTGCGGCCGACGCCGGTCTGCACTTCATCGAAAATGAGCAGCGCGCCGTGCTTGTCGCACGCTTCGCGCAGGCCCTTCAGGAACGCGGGATCGGCGGGTAGCACGCCGCCTTCGCCCTGCACCGGTTCGACGATCACCGCGCAGGTTTTCGGGCCGATGGCTTCGAGCGCCTTCGGCAGATCGTTGTACGGCAGATGACGGATGCCCTGCGGCTGCGGGCCGAAACCTTCGGCGTACTTCGGCTGGCCGCCGACGCTCACCGTGAAGAACGTGCGGCCATGGAACGACTGCGTGAACGAGATGATCTCGATCTTGTCCTCGCCGTGATTGTCGATTGCATAGCGGCGCGCGAGCTTCAGCGCCGCTTCGTTCGCTTCCGCGCCCGAGTTCGCGAAGAATGCGCGATCGGCGAAGGTCAGATCGGTCAGGCGTTTCGCGAGGCGCAACACCGGCGCGTTGGTGTAGCCGTTGCCGATGTGCCAGAGCTTTTCGCCCTGCTCGTGCAGCACTTTCAGCAATTCGGGATGGCCGTGGCCCAGCGCCGTCACCGCGATGCCGCCGGCGAAATCGACGTAATCGCGGCCTTCGGTGTCCCATACGCGCGAGCCGCGGCCCCGGTCGGGCACGAAACTGGCCGGCGCGAATACCGGAACCATTACTTCGTCGAACGTACCGCGATTCACATTGATGTCGGTCATGAGCCACTCCTCGTCAGGTTCGTGCATCGGTGTCGTGCACCGGTTCTTGGCAATCAGGTTCGATATTAGGCAATCGCGCGCGTTCCGTCTTGCGCGATCGCGACATGCTTCGATGGGCTTTTTCGCTGCTTTTCAGGCGGGTTCGGGCGGCTCGATCAGCGCGCCGCCGCGCGGCTCGTCGATGGCGCCGCCGCGCTGCTTTTCGATCCAGTTGCGGCGCTCCTCGCGCGGCGTCACGCCGAAGCGGTCGCGATACGCATTGGAAAAGTGCGCCGCCGATGAAAACCCGCACGCGAGGCTGATCTGCACCACCGATTTGCTCGTGCGCTGCAACTGCGTGCGCGCTTTCGTCAGGCGCAGGTTGAGGTAATACTTCGACGGCATCGCGCCGAGATACTGGCGAAAGAGCCGCTCCAGTTGCCGTCGCGAAATGCCGACGAGATTCGCGATTTCATCGGTGGCGAGCGGATCTTCGATGTTCGCTTCCATCAGTTGCAGCGCATCGTTCAGGCGCGGATGACGCTCGCCGGGCGCGGTGACGAACGGAATGCGCTGGCGCTCCGTGCCCGCGCGCAAGGTGCCGATGCCGAGCGAATCCGCGATGCGCTCCGCGAGATCCGGGCCGTGATCGCGCGCGATCATCGCGAGCATGAAGTCGATGCTCGCCTGGCCGCCCGAACACGTGGCGCGATCGCGGTCGATTTCAAAAATCTGCTGGCTTACGATCGCGCGCTCGAACTGCTCGGTGAATTGCTGATACGTCTCCCAGTTCACCGCGACGCGATATTGCGCGAGCTGGCCGGCCATCGCGAGCCACCACACGCCGTGATGGATGCCGGTGACGAGCGGCGTGCGCGGCGCGACGCGCGCCAGGCTCGCGAGAAAGAGCCGGTAATCGGCGAACTGCTGATAGCGCTCCGACACGACGATGAGCCAGTCGCAGCGCACCGCGTCGTTGAACGCGCAATCGGCGGGGAGTTGCGCGCCGCCCGAAAGCGGCACGGGCCGGCCGTCCCAGGAACAGATGCGCCATTCGTACAGACGATGGCCGTCGATCTCGTTGGCGAGCGTGAGTGTGTCGATGATCGGGCCGATGCCGCTCATCGACATCGGCGGGAGCGCGACGATCGCAACCTGCAGCGGCGCGCCTGCCACGTTATTTCAGGCTGCCCGACAGGAACTGGCGCAGACGCTCGCTCTTCGGCGCGCTCAGCACTTCCGCGGGCGCGCCCTCTTCTTCCGTGCGCCCCTGATGCAGGAACATCACGTGATTCGACACGTTGCGCGCGAAGCCCATCTCGTGCGTGACGACGATCATCGTGCGGCCTTCCTCGGCGAGCTTCTGCATCACCTTCAGCACTTCGCCGACGAGTTCGGGATCGAGCGCGGACGTGGGTTCGTCGAAGAGCATGACGTCGGGGTGCATCGCGAGCGCGCGCGCAATCGCGACGCGCTGCTGCTGGCCGCCCGACAAATGCGACGGATACTGCTTCTCGACGCGCGGCGGCAGGCCCACTTTCTCCAGATACGTGCGCGCGCGGTCTTCCGCTTCCTTCTTCGACACGCCGAGCACGTGCATCGGCGCTTCCATCACGTTCTCGATGGCCGTCATGTGCGACCAGAGATTGAAATGCTGGAACACCATCGCGAGCTTGGTGCGCACGCGCTGCAACTGCTTGTGATCCGCGACTTCGAGATTGCCGGCGCGGTCGGCCTTTGTGCGCACCGTTTCACCATCGACGATGATCTGCCCCGCGTTCGGCCGCTCCAGAAAGTTGATGCAGCGCAAAAACGTGCTCTTGCCCGAGCCGCTCGCGCCGATGATGCTGATCACGTCGCCTGCTTTGGCGGCGAGCGAGACGCCCTTCAACACTTCGTTGTCGCCGTAGCGCTTGTGAATGTCCTCGGCGACGAGCTTGGTCGCGACGTCTTTGGCGGTTGGCTCCAACGCTTTCTCCTCGGGTGATGACAGGGACTGATGCATGGGTTCGAATTCTACCGCTCAGGCGCGCCGTGCCGGGCGCGCCGCGCCCGCCGGCCGCAGATACGCGAGCCAGTGCTGCTCCGCGCGCCGGAAAGCCGCGACGAGCGCGAACGAAATCGCCACGTACAGGAGCGCCGCGATGCCGAACGACTCGAACGATTGATAGGTGGCCGAATTCGCATCGCGCGCGACCTTGAGGATATCCGGCACGGTCGCGGTGAAGGCGACGGTCGTCGCGTGCAGCATCAGGATCACTTCGTTGCTGTACAAAGGCAAGGCGCGGCGCAGCGCCGACGGCAGGATCACGCGGCGATACATCGTGAACGTGCTCATGCCGTAGGCGCGCGCGGCTTCCACTTCGCCGTGGGGAATCGCGCGGATCGCGCCGGCGAAGATTTCGGTCGTGTAGGCGCACGTGTTCAGTGCGAACGCGAGAATCGCGCAATTGAAGCCGCTGCGAAAGAACGCTTCGAGCAGGGATTGCGTGCGCACGAATTCCAGGCTGTACATGCCCGTGTAGAGCAGCAGCAGTTGCACGTAGAGCGGCGTGCCGCGGAACACATACGTGTAGATGCGCACGGGCGTCGAGAGCCAGCGATTGCGCGACACGCGCGCGCAGGCGAGCGGCACCGCCGCGCAGAAGCCGAGCA
Organism: Caballeronia sp. LZ029; assembly: GCF_031451275.1. NCBI lineage: Bacteria > Pseudomonadati > Pseudomonadota > Betaproteobacteria > Burkholderiales > Burkholderiaceae > Caballeronia > Caballeronia sp. LZ029. The sequence goes on along the minus strand of NZ_JARUXO010000001.1, from coordinate 1,151,810 downwards.
CGATCGAGGCCGCGAGCAGCCATAAGGTGACGACGAGACCCGACGCGCGCATGCCGTCGGAGTACAAAAACGGACGCCAGTATTCGGCGAAGATCTGGATCATGGCTTGTCGCTCGCTGGCGTAGGTCAGAGTTCGGCGTGCCGCACGCCGATCGAATAGCGGCGCTCGAGCGCCATCAGCACGAGATTGGACGCGCTCGTGATCGCGAGATAGATCAGCGCCGCGATCAGGATGAAGAAGAACATGTTGAAGGTGCTCTTGCCCGCGTCCTGCGCGGCCTTCACGACATCGGCGAGACCGATGATCGACACGAGCGCCGTCGCCTTCACGAGCACCTGCCAGTTGTTGCCGATGCCCGGCAGCGCGAAGCGCATCATCTGCGGAAAGAGGATGCGGCCGAACACGCGCATGCCGCTCATGCCGTATGCGCTGCCCGCTTCCAGTTGGCCGCGCGGCACCGCGAGAAAGGCGCCGCGAAAGGTTTCGGTGAAGTACGCGCCGTAGATGAACCCGAGCGTGAGCACGCCGGCCGTGAACGGATCGATGTCGAACTGATCCCAGCCGAAGGCATCGGTCAGATTGTTCACCGCGATCTGGATGCTGTAGAAGAGCAGCAGCATCAGCACGAGATCGGGTACGGAGCGGATGAGCGTCGTGTATGCGGTCGCGATGCCGCGCAACGGCGCGTGACGCGAAAGTTTCGCCGATGCGCCGGCCAGGCCGAGCAGCACCGATACCGCGAGAGACAGCACCGCGAGCGCGAGCGTTTCTTTAGCGCCCGCCCAAAGGACCGGGCCGAAGCCGTACAGGTTCAAGTGTCGCCTCCAACGTCTTTCGTGTTGATCGGAAAGAGACGGAGCGCGCTTCGAAAGACACGCTCCGGCGATGGCGGCGATACTCGCAAGCGAAGGTCAATCGCTCAACGATGACGAAGTATGTTTGCTGCGACGCAGCATCAGGACGGCGCGAGCGGCGGCGCGCTCATGCGCCCGCCGCGCAACGCTGCCCGCGTGCGACAGACAGGAAAACCCGCATACGCGCGGCCGACGAAACTTGCGTTTTTCAGGTCGCATTTTCGATAGACCGCGCGCCGGCCTTTCACGCGCGCGCGACGCTCCGCACGTGCTGCGCGACCTGCCCGCTCGCCACGGCGATCTCCGGGCTGTCCTGCAGCAAGGGCAGGAACTGCTCCGCGAAGACGGGATCGCGCGTGCCGGCGCTGAACATGTCGACGACCGCCTTCGCGTGCGCGATGCGGGCGTCGGCGGTGGCTTCGTCGTCATCGAGCACGTCGTCGATGGCCGCGATCAGCGTCGACAGCGGCGCGAGCCAGCGATACGCCGAACCGTTGATCACGATCTGCAGGAATTCGCCCGGCGACACCGGCCCGAACTCGGCTTCGTGGCGCGCGCGCAGATGCGCGAGCACGCTGCGATGAAGCGCGAGCAGCGGATGCCGCACGTCGCGCAGGAAAGCGGTGGCTGTCTGGTCGTTCATGGTCGTGCCTCGTCTGGAAACGACTAATGTGAGGACGATTCGGTATCGATCAAGCGCCGCGCGTCCGGCCCGCGTAACGGATGAATTCCGCGGCGGTGAGCGGCGCGGAAAAGAGCCAGCCCTGCCCGAACTGCGCGCCGCGCGCATACAGATACGCGGCCTGCTCCTCGTGCTCGATGCCTTCGGCGATCACCTGCACATCGAGCGTCGTGGCCATGTCGATGATGTGCGACGCGACGCTGCTCGACGCCGCATCCTGTCCGACGGTATCGACGAAGGACTTGTCGATCTTCAGGCCGTCGATGCGAAAGTTCTGCAGATGCGAAAGGCTCGAATAGCCGGTGCCGAAATCGTCGAGATACACGGCGTGGCCCGCGTCCCGGAACGCGCTGATGACTTCCTTGGCGGCTTCGGCGTCGAGAAAGCTGCGCTCGGTCGCCTCGATACGGATTTGCGACGGCCGCACGCCCTGTTGCGCGATCGCCGGGCCGAGCACGTCGAGAAAGCGATGCGTCGTGAGATCCTGCGCCGAGAGATTCACCGACACGTAGTACTCCGGGTAGCGCTTAAGAAAATCGCCGAGTTCAAGCAGGATCGTGTCGAGCACCTGATCCGTTATCGCCTGAATCAGCCCGCGATGTTCCGCGAGCGGGATGAAATGATCGGGCCGCACGATGCGATCGTGATACTTCCAGCGCACGAGCGCTTCGGCGCCGACGCAGCGTCGCGTGCCGAGATCGACGATCGGCTGATACGCGACGATGAACTGATGCCGCCGCACCGCGTCGGTCAACTGGCCGCGCGGAGACAGCCGGCGCACGATGAAGAACGCCGCCCAGCTCGCGCACGCGAGCCCCACCACGACACCGCCAAGCAGCCAGCCCCAGGGCAGCGTGCGCAGGCGCTGATGCAGCGTCTGATGCGGCGCGCTCACGACGACGGCGAGCGGCATCGACACCGAACGGCGCACGACATACGGCGAGCAGTCGCGCGAAGGCGGCGCGGTGCGATAGACGGCGAGGATGGCGTTGGCGTCGGTGGCGGGCGTGGTCGCGATCACGCGGCTCACTTCCGTGTTGATGACGGCGACGCCGCTCGCGACTTCATCGTTGGCATCGAGCGTATCGATATAGAGCGAAGGATCGGCGGCGACGTAGAAGCCGTTGCGGCCCATCACGAGCGAAGACTTGCCGCCCGGCAGACGCGACAGGCCGTACCACGCCATGATGCCGTCGCGCGAGCGCCAGTCGGGCGGCGGCAGCGTGAGGCCATCGAGCACGCCCGCCGACACCGCGCCGAGCAGCGACGAACATTGCCAGCGGCCATCGTGATCGTAGGCGCCGGCGTCGCGCACCTGTTCGTGCGTGAGCGCAATGCGCCGCAGCTCTTTCAGATACGGCGGCGAGCATGGCGTCGCCGCCACCTTGCCGATCTCCCCGAGCGCACCCGACAGACGTCGCGTCACGTCTTCGGCGCGATGGAGCGCGGCTCGCGCGACCGTGTTGAGGCGTTCAGCCTCGTCATGCCGCTGGCTGCGCTGCGCGAACAGAAAACCGATCCCCGCCGGCGCAAGCGCCGCGATTACCACGATGACGATCAGAAGCGCCGCCAGCGCACCACGTTGAATTTTGTTCATTGCGTGTTATGGACCGCGGCGCGAGGCACGTCGCGCGCGCGTTTTTCGTTCCCTGCTCGACTACGTCGGCTCGTGTTGCGCCGCTCTTGCGAGAGTCTCGGACAAACGACCTAGTGTAGGGGCCGCGCATCGCCCGATTCAACGTTTCTTTGCCTTAAAACTCGCCCTTTTAGTGGGCTTCCGCACGGCCCGCGAACCCTTTTTTTGCCGACCGTGCGCCGTGCGAAAATGGCCAGACCAGAAACGGCGTTTTTCCTTGCATCGAACGACAACTATGAGCTCACACGATTGCCCGCGCCCGCTCGTGCGCGACGCCGCGCCCGGGGACTTCGACGCCATCGCGCGCATCTATGCGCACTATGTCGAACACGCGCTCGCGACTTTCGAGGAGATCGCCCCGTCCGTCGACGACATGCGCGCGCGTCACGCGGCGATCGCGGCGGCGGGCCTGCCCTATCTCGTCGCCGAACTCGATGGCCGGCTGGCGGGCTATGCGTACGCGTCGGCTTACCGGCCGCGCTCGGCTTACCGCCATACGATCGAAGATTCGGTCTATGTCGCCGAGGGTTTCGGCCGCAGCGGCATCGGCCTCGCGCTGCTCACGGCGCTCATCGAGCGATGCGAACGCGGACCGTGGCGGCAGATGATCGCGGTGATCGGCAACAGCGGCAACGCCGGATCGATCGCGCTGCACGCGCGGCTCGGCTTCGAGCATGTCGGCGTTTTGCGCGATGTCGGCTTCAAGCACGGACGATGGGTCGATACGGTGCTGATGCAGCGCGCGCTGAACACGGCCTCGGACACCGCCGCATAAGCGGGCGCGCCGAGCGGCTATGATTCGACATTTGCCTTCCGCGCATTTTCGCTTTGCCAACGTACACCCTCGCCTCTCCCGTCAGCGCCGAAATCGACATCCGCAAGAGCCGTTTCATCGCGCTCGCCCTGCCCGTCGCGAACCGCGATGAAGCCATGCGCGAACTCGAACGCCTGCGCGCCGAGCATCCGGCTGCGACGCACGTTTGCTGGGCGCTGCTCGCGGGCGGTCAGTCGGGCATGTCCGACGACGGCGAGCCCTCCGGCACCGCCGGCCGGCCGATTCTCGAAGTGCTGCGCCATCACGAAGTCGATGGCGTGCTGGCCGCCGTCGTGCGCTACTACGGCGGCATCAAGCTGGGCGCGGGCGGGCTCGTGCGCGCCTATACCGACGCGATCGCCAGCGCGATGCAACTGGCCGAGCGCATCGAACGCATCGAGCGCGGGTTGATCGGCATCGAAATCGACTACGCCGACGAAGCGCGCGTGCGCCGCTGGATCGAGCAGCACGATGCCGAACTCGTGCAAAGCGAATACAGGATGAGCGTGCGCCTGGTGGTGCGCATGCCCGCCGTGGCGCGCGAGCCCGCCGCCGCCGAACTGCGCGATCTCACCCATGGCCGCGCGGCTGTCGAGGTGAAAGCGTGAGCGACGACGCGCCGCGCGCCTTCGCGATGGTCATCGAGCCGGGCGGGCACTTCGTCGCGGTAAGGGACGGCGTCACGCTCCTCGAAGCTGCGTTGCAGGCGGGTCTGTCGCTGCCGCGATCGTGCCGCAACGGCACCTGCCGCGCGTGCATGTGCAGGCTCGTCGATGGCGAGATCGCGTATCGCATCGAGTGGCCCGGACTCACCGCCGAGGAAAAGACCGAGGGATGGATTTTGCCGTGCGTCGCGCTCGCCCGATCGGACGTGACCATCGACCAGCCCGACGCGCGCGAGGCCACGCCCGATTCGCGGCCTGTCCGTTCGCGCGGGTTCTGAACCCGGGTATTTCGGGATTGTCGTCTCGATTCAACGACCTACGATGTGATTCCCGAGTCCGCGTGTACGGGTTTTCGTACAAACTGCGTGCAGGCCGACTCTCAAAAAGTGTACAATTGCGTTTTGCCCTAAATTCTGGCAGGGCCAGATCAACCGAGATTTCAATGACTAAAGTACTGTTGAAAGAGAACGAGCCTTTCGACGTCGCCATGCGTCGTTTTCGCCGTACCGTCGAACGCACGGGCCTGATTCAAGAGCTCAAGTCGCGCATGGCCTATGAAAAGCCGACCACCGAGCGCAAGCGCAAGAAAGCTGCTGCTGTCGCTCGTCTGCGCAAGCAGATCCGTCGCGCACAATTGCCGAAGAAATTCTATTGAGCGACGCAGGGCATCGCGCCCTCGTCCGTCCTGACAGGACCGGCATCGCAGCCTGAGATCGATCGGGTCGCGGTTTCGCGCGCAGGTCGCGTGAAAGCTCGCGGATTCGCGCACTTTGAGTTGCGCCCCAATCGATACGAGTTGGCAAGATCGCACAAAGCCTGCATGAGTGAAAGCTCATGCAGGCTTTTCGTGCTTGGCGACGCGCTTTTTTGATTGAGAGATCGGGTGCGCCTCCTGTCGATATAAGGAAGAAACAAGGAAAGCGCGCGCAGAAAAGCAAAGAGCCCGGATTAACCGGGCTCTTTGCTTGAAGATTTGGTTGCGGGGGTAGGATTTGAACCTACGACCTTCGGGTTATGAGCCCGACGAGCTGCCAGACTGCTCCACCCCGCGTCTGAAGAATTAAATTATAGACCGAAGTATTCGTCGAAGTCAAACGTTGTTTGTACTCAACGCCGACACCGACTGTGCGCGCCCCTTCGCGCCGGCATTTACAGCCTGGTCCACCGCGCGCTGATGCGCCCGCGACAGCTTGCCGAGCACGGGCAGAAGCGCCATTGCGACCGCCGCTCCGCCCGCCGCGAGCCAGCCGAGCCCGAAAAACAGATGCGTATAAAGCGGCAGCGATTGCAGCGGTTCGAGATTCCCCGACGGCAGCCGCGCAAAGTTGGCCACGACGCTGCCGAGATACTGCGACACACCCGTCGCGACGAAATATGCGCCCATCATGAAGCCGCTCATGCGGACGGGAACGTAACGCGCGATCATCGCGAGGCCGAGGCCCGACACGAGCAGTTCACCGAGCGAATAAAGGCCGTAGCCCGCCACCATGAACCACGACGACACACGCCCTTCCACCGCGTATCGTCCGCTCAGACCGAACACGAAGAAGCCGATCGCCACGACGACGAAGCCCAGCGCGTACTTCGCCGCCACGGGAATATCGCGGCCGCGACGCGCCTGTCGCGTGTAGACGAACGCGAGGATCGGGCTCAGCAGCATGATCCAGATCGGGTTGAGCGCCTGAAACTGCGCCGCGCTCCACGTGAAAAGCTCCGCGCCGCCGATCGAGAACGACGGATCGACGTTGCGCAGCGCGAACAGCGTGAGCGACGTCGACATCTGCTGATAGAACACGAAGAACAGGATGACCTGGAGCGTCAGGATCAGCGCGGCGACGAGGCCGGCGCGCTCGCTGCGGTCGCATTTCGTGAGCATGTAGCCGAAGATCGCGAGAATCGCGACGCCCGCCGCATAGACGCACGCGACGGCCACCGCCTTGTGCTGCAGGATGAACACGGTCGAGGCGGCAAGCGCGATGCCGCCCGCCGCCACCGCGAACGCGTGTTTCCAGCAAATGGGCGCATCGTCGGGTGCGGAGCCGATGTGCGCGAGCGTGCGGCGCATCAGCGCGAAATTGAGCAAGCCGAGCACCATGCCGCCGCAGCACACGGCGAACGCGGCGTGCCAGCCCCAGTGATCCTTGATCCACGGCGTCGCCAGCATCGAGAAGGTCGAGCCGATATTCACCGCCATGTAGTAGATCGTGAACGCGCTGTCGATGCGCGCGTCGTCGCCCTCGTAAATGCGGCGCACGAGATTCGCCGCATTCGATTTGAAAAGCCCGTTGCCGACGACGATCACACCGAGCGACGCGTACATGAAACCGAGCGTGTCGATGGGCAGCGCGAGCATCAGATAGCCGAGCGCGAGCACGATCGCGCCGGCGGTCATGGTGCGGCGCGTGCCGAGCACCTTGTCGCCGATCCAGCCGCCGATCGACGGCGCCGAAAACACGAGCGCCGTGAACGCGCCCCAGGTGAGGTTGGCGTGGTCATCGGCGAAACCGATCTTGTCGACCATGAACAGGACGAGCAGCGCGGCCATTCCGTAATAGCCAAAGCGCTCCCACATTTCGATCAGAAAGACGGTCGTGAACGAGCGCGTCTGCGAGGTGCCGGACGAGTGAGTAAGCATCGGAGAAGATCCTTCAGACAACGATAAGCGAATCGGCGCAATTCAAGATGCCGGACGCAAGCAGTGACGAAACGAGCGAGTCGCACGGATTGCACGGATTACGCGCGTGCGATTATCCGTGGACGACGCGCGTGATTATCGCAAATTGCAGGCAAAGTCCTGCTTGCGGTCAACAGATGCGGCGCAAAGCGTTATCGGAGAAGGAGCGGGAGACAGACGCGCGACGCGGCATCGTCGGGCGTGCGGAGCTTTGAACTTTCATTGAACTTCCATTTTCCTGACCGAAATCTCGCGTATGGCGAGAATGCGATCGTTGCGGATTCGAACGCGCAGAAGGATCGCTTCCGTGCGTGTCAGTTGATATAAGCGAATCGCAAGCTTATTGCGATTCGCGAGTGCCGCATTTTGTTGTCATTTGTGTTTCGGGTCACTCGGGGATAGCCCTAAAGACTTAATGCGCCGTCATTCCCCATGACTCAATGTAATAATCCGCGCGATTAACGCGATATCGATATCGCCGGTTCAGGTCGCAGGCCGGCGGACGAAAGCCAGCATCACGCCGAACCCGATCATGAGCGCCCCGCTCACGCGATTGAACCAGGTAAAGCCGCGCGCGCCGCGCGACAGCGAACCCAGGCGCGCGCCCAACGCGGCATAGATGACGATCGCCACCAGTTCGAGCAGCAGGAAAGTCGCGCCGAGAATCGCGAAGCTGGTCGCGTACGCGCCGCGGTCGACGAATTGCGGAAAGAATGCCGTGAACACGAGTATCGCCTTCGGATTTCCGGCGGCGACCCAGAACTCCTGCTTGGTGAGCCGTGCGAGGCTCACGGGGCCGCGCGCCGCGGCCTTCTCCTCGATGACCAGCGACGGGCCCGAGCGCAGCAGCTTCACGCCGATCCAGACGAGATAAGCCGCGCCGGCCAGCTTGATCGCGGTGAAGAGCGTCTGCGACGCCAGCAGCAGCGCGCCGAGCCCCAGTCCCGCGATGGCGATCATGATCGCGAACGCGACGATCCGTCCCGACGACGCCAGCACCGACGCGCGCACGCCATCGCGCGCGCCGTTCGAGAGCGACAGCACGTTGTTCGGTCCGAAAGCCATATTGATGGCGAAGCACGCGGGCAGAAAAATCGAGAAGGTCTGGAGCGACATGTGACACCTGCTGGCCAGCGGAAAGTAGACCGCTAACTTAGCACGCGCACGACGCCCTCAGAAGTGTCAGAAACGATGACGGATGCCCGTGCCCAGCATCAGTTGATTGCGGCCGCTCGACGGATCGTTGGTATTGATCACCGCCGGCGCGCCCGCCGACGCGCGCTGATAGATCGATTCGAGATACACATCCGTGCGCTTGGACAGCAGATAGTCGACCTGCAGCGCGCCCTCGTGCCAGTGCGCGCCGCCGCCGTTGGTGTACACGTACATCCCCGACAACTGGATGGCCGGCGTCAGCTTGTAGATGCCGTTGATCTCGTAATTGTTGAGCGCGAGCGACGGCAGGAGGTTGCCGCTATCGGCGTCGGTGACACCGGAGTTGATCGCGCGGGAAAACGCGCCGCCGAGCGTGAATTCGCCGAGCTCGTAGCTCACGCCGACGCCGAACGTGTTCTGCTGCTGCACGTTCGCGTTGAAGACCGTATTGCCCGAGCCGGGAAGCGCGAGCGAGTCGTATGCGCCGCTAGTCGTGTTGCCGCGCCCGTTGTTATGCAGGTAGGCCGCGCCTGCATTGAACGAGCCGGCCGCATAGTTCGCCCCGACGCTGTACGCGCGGTTATCCGAAAACGCGCCCGCTTCGTTGGAGAACGCGTAGAGTCCGCCGAAGCTGAAGCCGCCGTAGTTCGCGCTGGTGTACTTGACGGAGTTCGAGGCAAGGAACGAGTTATTGGCGTTGTCGTTGTCCAGCACGTGCGCGAACGCGGTGCCGCCCGTGTTGCCGGTGAGCGTGAAGGTCTGAAAATAGTCGTGAATCGAATCGTACTGGCGGCCGAACGTAACCGTACCGAGCGTATCCGTGCCGATGCCGACATACACCGGATGATCGTTGAGCCCTTCGCCCGTCGCGACCGACAGGCCGCGCTCGAGTCGAAAGATCGCGCGCGCGCCGCCGCCCAGATCCTCCGAACCCTGCAAACCCCAGTAGCTGCCGTCGACGGTGCCGCTCGTCAGCCGATACTGCGAATGGCCGCCTACGTTGCTGGTGTAGGCGAGGCCCGTGTCGAGCTCGCCGTAGAGCTGCACCGAACTTTGCGCCCAGGCTGCCGCCGGCAAGCCGATGAGCGTCGCGCATACCGCCATCGAAAACGTCAGCGAACGCGTGTCGGGCGCGACGGCATCGCCCGCCCCGGAAATCGACGGCACAGCTCGGGACGCTTTGGCGCGGTTCGGCATGGAAGGCTCCGGCGATTCTTGTTTGAAGAGGATTGTCAATTTTGTGAAGCCGTTTGTCAGTCAGAAAAAGGCCGCCGCTCGCTCCTGTGTCCTGGAACCAACGAACGACCGTTTTCCGCACGTTTTCATGTTGCGCGATCGTGGAGACTGGGCGTAGCCGACACGCGGCCGTGCTTGGCCGTAGAATCGGGACGACTTCAGCCAACCCGATCATGCCCATGTCCCATCAGACTCGCGCCATCCTCACCGGTCACACTCGCGGACTCGGTGCCGCGCTCGCGGAGCTTCTGCTCGCGCAAGGCGCCGACGTGCTCGCGATCTCCCGAAAGCGCAACGACGAACTCGCTGCGCGCTACCCCGGCCGCTTGCACGAAATCGAACTGGATCTCTCCGATCTGACGAAGCTCACCGAATGGCTGTCGGGCGAAGCGTTGTCCGGCTTCGTTTCCGGTGCGGCGCGCGTGCTGCTCGTGAACAACGCCGGGATGCTGGCGCCGGTCGGCAGTCTCGCGGTTCAGGAACCGGCTGCCGTCGCGCGGGCGGTCAGCGTGAACGTCGCGGCTCCGCTGATGCTCGCGGCGGCCGTGGTCCGTGCGACCGCGCCGGCGACAGATACGCGCATCGTCCATATTTCCAGCGGCGCCGCACGCAACGCCTATCCCGGCTGGAGCATCTACTGCGCGACCAAGGCGGCGCTCGATCATCACGCGCGCGCGGTCGCACTCGACGGCGATCGCGCGCTGCGCATCTGTAGCGTCGCGCCGGGCGTCGTCGACACCGAAATGCAGGCCGAAATCCGCGGGACGGAACTCGAACGCTTTCCGCTGCGTGAACGCTTCGACGCGCTCAAACGCGATGGCCAACTCGCGACGCCCGAACAGTCGGCGCAAAAGGTCGTCGACTATCTGTTGAGCGATGCATTCGGCGACGCGCCAACGGCGGACGTCCGCGATTTGAAATGACCGAACGGATTATTGAAGCCAGCGGCTTATGAATGCCTTATGGCTCGCGTGGGCCGCGTCAGGCCGCTTCGACCGTCGCTCGCGCAGAATCGAGCGCTTCGCGCGACAGGGCGTCCGCGCGGACGTTGCGAGCACGCGGGATCCATTGCAGCCGTACATCACCGATCCGCGCAATGAGCGCACGGACGCGCGCGGCATGATGCGCGAGTGAGCGGATGCCTGCGCCGTCCAGCGCGCCGGCGTCGTCGATCACCACGCGGCTGTCGCCGTAGATCACCGCATCCGTGACGCCTGCGCGCTCCGCCGCCTCGAGCACCGCGATGAGCGCGAGATATTCGGCCGCGCTGCTGTCGCCCGTGCCCGCGGTGACGCTGATCTCGACGGTCTCTCCCAGCGGCCCGATCAACACGCCGCCGATCCCGAGCCGGCCCGGATTCGGCAGCGCGGAGCCGTCGAACCAGCCGCGCCATCCGTGGGTGTCGATCTCGGTATTGCGCTTCGTGCGATTCGCACGCTCGGCGCGCCGGCGTTCGCGCGAACGCAGCGCGTCGGCGTGTCGGGTTTGCGCGGCGCGGCGCGCATCGACCAGATCGCGCAAGGATTGCCCCGCCGCCGCCTTTTCCAGTGTCCTGACGAGCGCCACATGTTCGGAAATCGCCGCGCCTTTGGCGAGCCGCCGGCTCTGGGCGCACTCCTTCTTGTACGCAACCGCAAGCAGTTCCTCGAAAGCGATCATGGATGTCGACGGGATTGAACGAATCCCGAGCTTAGCAGACGTCCGTGACGCGTCATGGTACGACCGTTGCTGATTGAAATGCATCCCCATAACCAGTCAGGGAGCGGATCATGATTGAATCGACGGAGCCGTCTTCGGCAGGCGCGAAGATCGTTGGCAAGGGCGCGGCGACGGCCGCGGGCCCAGGACCCGATGTCATGGCGGCGAGCACGCTCGACGGCAATTCGGTGATGAGCAGCGACGGCCATGACGTCGGCTCGCTGAAGGAAATCATGCTCGACGTGACGAGCGGACGCGTCGCGTATGCGGTGCTGTCGAGCGGCGGCTTTCTCGGCATCGGCGACAAGCTGCTGGCCGTGCCGTGGAGCGCGCTCACGCTCGATACCGACAACCGCTGCTTCCGCCTCGACGCGACCGCCGAGCAGGTGCGCAATTCGCCGGGCTTCGACAAGGATTCGTGGCCGTCGATGGCCGACCGCGTCTGGGCGAGCACCGTGCATCAGCATTACGGACGCGAGCCGTACTGGTCGAGTGATCGCGCGAGCGACGTCGGCCCGAGCGGCGCGATCCCGCCAAGCGGCGTGGATGCGCCCGAAGCAGGCGGGGTGAAGCTATAAGCAAAAGGAGATTGCCGCCGAACGGCGGCCAAGACGCCGCGAACGGCGTGCGAGCGATCAGTCGCGGCGACGCTCGCCGACTTGAACGTCGGTGTTTTCGGTTTCGCCCATCAGCGCGCGCAGGACATCGCCCGCGAAGTCCTCGATGGCGAAGTGCCATTCGAGCGAGCCGACCGGGAAGTCGTTCGGACTGCACTTGCCCTGCGCACGTCGGATCGCGCCGACCGAGAGGCTCAGCGCGCGTGCGTGCTGAAAGTGCGGGTCGTCCGAGTCGAGGAACGGGAATTGATCTTTATCCATGACACCCTTAACGGTCCCGGCCGACAAAACTTTAGGCCAGCCTCGAACACGCAATCGTTTGCGCAGATTCGAGCTTGAACGCACCATGCAACCCTACCGAAATCTTGCCGGCAACTCCGGGGTCGAAGCCTTCGACATCCTGCGCGACGGCATCAAGGTGCGCTTTGTCAGCGGCGGGACATACTTGTATGACTATCGCGTGCCCGGTCGCGCGCGTGTCGAGGAAATGAAGCAGCTCGCCCGCGCCGGACGCGGGCTGAGCACATATATTGCGAAGTTCGGTGCGGAGTATGCCGAAAAAATCGACTAGCTGCCCGAAGGGGCGATTCTACGCGAGATCGAAAAGTTTTCTTCGGACGAATAAATGTGACGTCATCGCAATGACGGCAGGTGCGGCACGCTCTCGTTTACCGTGGATTCGAGTTGATGAAGCTGGCGGCGCAGCTTGTTCAGTTGCGCCTGCGCGGCGGCGCGGCGCCCTTCGAGTTGCGCCAATGCCTTGCGAACTTCCTGCTGTTTCAGCGCGACCTCCTGATCGTGATCGCCGCCTCGATTGAGGTCGACACGCACGCGCTCGATCTGCGCTTCCGATTCCGCTATGAGACGCGAAAACTGCTCGTTCTGCGCCTCGAGATGCGCGCGCCGCATTTCGGCGTCGGCGAGTCGCATCGCCTGTTCGACGTAATGTCGGAACGCCGGCTCGGCTGCATCAATGTCGCCGGCCTTGAGCACGCGCCAGATCGCACCCTCGTGATACAGCACGGCGTAGTAGACAAGATCACGCGGATAGAACAGCAAACTCGCAGAATAGCCGAAGCTCTGAAACGTGCGAAACGTCGAGAGCACGCCTTGCTGAAGGAGCCAGTCGACCTCCGTGAGTTGCGCGGCTTGCAGCCCCTGCTTGCCTGATTGCTGCACCGGCACCGCGGCGGGCCGCAGCGGCGTTACGCGCGTCGAAGCGTGCGTTGCCGGGGCTTCGTCGTTTTCGGGTTCATTTTCGGCGTGAATTTCAGGCACGACGAAACGGACTGGATTGTGCGCTTTCTGGCGCACGAGAAACGATGGTGCATTGTCGAGCAAGCTCCCTCTTCTGCTCAGCAGGCTTTTCACGATGGCTCCCTGCGGATCCTTTTTAGGACCAGCGATCATGCAGTGGCATTGGCGGAAAACAGGACCGCAACATACGCTATTCGAATTTCCTGAAATGCAGAACGCGATTATTCTGCATGACGAACGACGTCCATTCGTTCTTGATCAAATAAGCTGTCGAATCAAGTATAGGCGAGACGTTCGATGTTTCAAACGAAGCGAAAGAACGCCGATGCGGTAAGCGGATTCCACAAGAAATACGGCACAAAAAATAACGATATGAAAATCAGAACACGCCGATTGAAATTATCGAAACGTCAGGAGTGGCGATAAGACGCTTGTGTCCCGCTGATTCTCATCTTTGCGATCTGGGCGGAGCGCGCTTTCGACATCAGCGCGACCATGCGCATGATTCTAACGCCCTGCACTCCGCAGGCGTATCCCGGTGTATTGGCGACGCGCGATTCGAGCATGCGCATCGCGCCATGCAGATCGGCGACCGGCGAAGGAACGTCGACGCCGGGATTCGCCACGAGAGGCATTTGCACCGGCGCACGCGGAGCATGGTGTCCTTGCTGATCGATTGCGAAGAAGTCCGACAGAGCCGCAGGCGTTTCGACTTGCTGCGGGTCTTTGTCGCGATTCTGAAAAAAATCGTGAATCGATTCGAGGTATTGCACCGGGGCTTGCTCGACGCGCCGCGCGACCGCCGCACAGCGCTGCAGTTTCCAGTTTTCCCGCTGGCTGGCCGATGCGATCAAATCCGCGATGCTCGCGCGCAACTCCGCTTCCCGGCGCGCGATCAGTCCATCCAGCATGCGCGCTTCTTCACCCGACTGTTCGGGCGAACGATCGCGCCATGCCAATAATTCATTCAGTGAGATCGACATGAAAATACTCCGTGGCGTTCAGCCCTTTTGAGTCGGATTCAGACAATTCGCGGTTGTTTGGATCGCGAATTGTAATGGCCCGCGCTCGTGATGGCCTATCGAATATGCTATCCGTTTATCGACCGTTTATCGTCGTTTCAGATACAAATAAGGACAATCCTAATCCGCATCAGTGCGGCACGTTCGATGCTGACAAGCCTGTAAGCGGCGCGACCGGCGCCGGTTCCAAGGAGACGGATATGAAGACCCCGATCATGATTGCCGGAGCGCTCCTCGCGCTCTCCAGTACGGTCGCACTCTCGCAGGAGATGTCGCGCGATCAGTTGATGCAGCGCCAGCAGCAAATGCAGCCAGGCAAGAACGAGCCGATGCCCGCTCCGCGCACGGGCGATGCCTCTCAGGGCGGCGTACAGTCCGGCACGTCCGGCAGCGGCACGCTCATGCAGCAACGCGAGCAAGGCATGTCGCCGAATCAGTCGCAAGGTTCCCAATCGACCGGAACGATCAAGCAGTAACTCGCACGGTTTCGTCCACGACGCCGGCCACGCGCCGGCGTTTTTTCGGAATCCCGAGGTCGCCACGGACAGCCGATAGTTCGTACAGTTAAAGGGGCGCTTCCTTAGTCATACAAACGTCACTCGCCACTCGTAATAATGCGCGGGGACAATTCGAAGCCGACAGGAAGCGAAATGAAGCTTGCACGAACGCATCGTAGGCACTCCATTGCGGCGCGCGCCGCGCTCGCTTTTTCATTCGCGCTCGCGGCCTGTCACGGCGACGGCGCTTCAGCCCCTCCGCCAGCCGCCACGACACCCACCGCGTTCTCCACGCTCGACGGTCAGATGCCGCTTGTCATCGGCCATCGCGGGTTGCCGGGCCTGCGCCCCGAAGAAACGCAGCCGTCCTACGAACTCGCCGCCGACAGCGGCGCCGACGCGCTCGAAGAAGACCTGCATCTGTCGAAGGATTGCGTGCTCGTCGCGCGGCATAATCCGTGGCTTTCGGATAACACCAATATCGCCGATGTGGCGAAGACGAACCCGGCGGTGGCGGCGAGAAAGCGCACCGTGCCCGGCGTGCTCGTCGACGTGAAGTGGCAGTCCACGCCCGACACGGGACCGTCGCGATATCTCACGGACCTGACCAACCCGGCCGATCCGAAGTCGGTGCTGAAATCGCTGGTCGTCGATGGCGAGGATCACACGGGCGACTGGTCGATCACCGACTTCACCGCCGCCGAACTCGGCACGCTCCTCGGCGGCACGACCTACGACGCCGCGAACGAGCGCCCCACCGAGTTCAACGGCAAGTTCCCGATCCTCACGTTTCAGCAGATCATCGATATTGCGAAGGCGAAGAGCGCGTCGACCGGGCGCGCGATCGCCGTGTATCCCGAGACGAAGAACCCGACCTGGAACAACGCCCAGGCGATCGCGAATGGCTGCGGCGCGCCGGGCAGTCATCCGCTCGAAGACGCGCTCATCAGGATTCTGAACGACAACGGCCTCAACACCCGCAACGCGCCCCTGTTCGTGCAGAGCTTCGAGCCGGGCAGTCTCCAGTACATGCGCACGCATGGTCTGAACACGAAGGTCGTGCAACTGATCGACGGCTACGACATCGATTTCCGCACCGGCGCGGTGATCTATAACGAAATCACCGACAGCCGGCCGTTCGACTGGACCGTCGCCGGCGATCCGCGCTGGTTCGACGCGATGCTCACGCCTTCGGGACTCGCGCAGATCAAGACCTATGCCGATGGCATCGGCCCGTGGAAACCGCAGATCGTGCCGGTCAGGATTTCGCCCTTCCCCGCCACCAATCCGGACGGCACGCCGTTCACCGGCTCGACTCCGCAGGCGGCTACGCAAACCCCGACCAGCGTCATCAGCGATGCGCACAAGGCCGGGCTCTTCGTGCACGTATTCACGTTCCGCAACGAGAAGAAGTATCTCGCGGCCAGCTACAACGGCGATCCGGCGGGCGAATATCTGCAGTTCTTCAGGCTCGGCGTCGACGGCGTGTTCACCGACTTCGCCAACACCGGCTTCGCGTCCCGCACGGCTTATCTGCGCGAACTCGGCCGCTAGGCTCGCTCACGCTTCGCTTCATCCATCGAAAGGAGAGCTTCATGGTTCGCGCTCGTGCATGTGCCTTGTCGTTTGCGTTGTCCGCGTTGACTGTCGCGTGTTCGTCCGCGTGGGCGGGCGTCGATCTCATCGCGATCGGCCAGTTGAGCGGCAACGCCGCCGATCGCTCGAAAGCGACCTCCGCTCCGCTCGAAAACGGCGCGCCGGGCAATCTGCTCGGCGGCCTCGGCTCGGGCCTCGCGTATGCCGGCTGCGACACGTTCGTCGCCGTGCCCGACCGCGGTCCCAACGCGATCTCTTATAACAAGGCCATCGACGACACCGCGTCGTACATCAATCGCTTTCAGACGCTGATCCTGCGCCTCGAAGCCGGCGCGCGAGGCGGCAAGCTGCTCTATACGCTCGATCCGAAGCTCGTCGATACGACGCTGCTCCACGCGCGCGAACCGCTCGTCTATGGCGACGGCGCTGCCGCAAACGTCGGCAACGGCGCGCCCGCGCTGAACGCGTCGAATCACACGCACTACTTCACGGGCCGCTCGGACAACTTCACGCCGACGCAGCCCTCCACCTATGCGCGCGATGCCCGCTTCGATCCGGAAAGCATCCGCGTGGCGCGCGACGGCGCGAGCGTCTTCATCTCCGACGAGTACGGCCCCTACATCTATCGATTCGACCGGCGCACGGGCGAGCGCATCGCGGCCTATCGCGTGCCGGCGTCGTTCGCAGTGACGACGCTCTCGCCGATCGGCAACGACGAGATCAGCGAGAACACCTCGGGCCGCGTCGCGAACAAGGGCATGGAAGGCCTCGCGATCGCACCGGACGGCGACACGCTCTTCGGCGCGATGCAAAGCCCGCTACTGCAGGACGGCGGCACGAACGGCGCCTACACGCGCATCCTGCGCATCGATCTGCGCACGGGCAAGACGACGCAATACGCGTATCCGCTCACCAACATGGGCACCGCCGACGCGCCCAACTATCCGACGATCAGCGATATCGTCGCGGTGAACGATCACGAGCTGCTGCTCGACGAACGCGACGGCAAGGGACTCGGCGACAACTCGACCGCGAAGATCAAGCGCGTGTATCGCGTCGATATCGACGGCGCGCAGGACGTGAGCCAGACGAGCGGAGAAAGCGGCCTTGCGCCCTACGCGCTCGCGAAGACGCTCTTTCTCGATGTCGTCAGCGTGTTGAACGCGCACGGCATCGCATCGACGGACATTCCCGCGAAGCTCGAAAGTCTCGCGTTCGGGCCGGACGTGCGCGTCGGCGGCGTGCTCAAACACACGCTTTTCATCGCCAACGACAACGACTTCGTCGGCACCGTGACGGACACGAATCATCCGAACGGCATCGACAATCCGAATCAGTTCTTCGTGTTCGCGATCGACGCCGCCGATCTGCCGGACTATGTCGCGCAACGTCTGCCCGGCGCGCAGGGCCGCGACGACAAGGCCTGCCGGTCCGATCGGAATGACCATGATCGCGATGATCACGATCACGGGCATGGTCACGGCAAGTAGGCTTGTCCACAGTTTCGGTGGACAAGCGTGTAGATAACTCGCGCGCCGTGGGCATGTCACCTTGATGCGACGCGCGTTCGGGAAACGCGCGCACGCGGCCCGCACGCGCATAAACCGTATATACTGTTTTCTCCACACACGCGAGGAGAGAACGGATGAGCACACCGCAAGTCAAGGCGCCGACCAAGAAGGCGTTCCATTTCCCGAAGGGCGCCGCTGACAAGGCCGAGGCCCCCGCGAAGGCCGACGACAAGGCAGGCAAGAAGACGCAAACCAAGGCGGCCGCTCCGACACCGAAGACCCGGACGAAGGCGGCGGCCCCGGCCACGACGAAAAAGACCGCGAAGAAACCGGCCGCGAAGACGGCTTCGGTCGAAGCCGCCGCGGTTGCGAAGAAGACCTCGAAGACTGTCGCGAGCCAGCCCAAGGCGGACGCGAAAACCCGGCGCGTGAAGAAGGAAAAGGTCGTGCGCGACAGCTTCACGATGCCCAAGTCGGACTACGCGAAGATCGCCTCCCTCAAGGAGAAGTGCCAAAAGAATGGCGTGCGCGTGAAGAAGAGCGAACTGCTGCGCGCCGCGCTCGCGATGCTCGACGCCGCGCCCGAGAAGCGTCTCGTCGAAGCGATCAAGGCGCTCGAAACGGTCAAGACCGGCCGCCCCGCGAACGCCTGAACGTCCGGGCCTCAGAAGAGATTTCGGAAGACCCAGTACAGAGCGGCCGCCAGCGCGATCGAGGCCGGCAAGGTCAATATCCATGCGAGCACGAGGCTGCGCACGGTATTCCATTGCAGCCCCGAGCCGTTGGCGGCCATCGTCCCTGCGACGCCCGAGGACAGCACGTGCGTCGTCGAGACCGGCAGGCCGTAGGCATCGGCGGCGCCGATGGTCAGCATCGCGACCAGTTCGGCCGAAGCGCCCTGCCCGTATGTCAGATGCTGCTTGCCGATCTTCTCGCCCACGGTCACGACGATGCGCTTCCAGCCGACCATCGTGCCGAGACCGAGCGCGATCGCCACCGCGACCTTCACCCACGTCGGAATGAACTTCGTCGCGTGATCGAGCTGCTTCCGATAGTTGTCGATCACGCTGCGGTCTTCGGGCGTGAACGCGGGCGTGTTCGCCTTCTCCATCAGCCGGATCGCTTCGGAAATGAGGTACATGTTGTTGCGCACGTTATCGACCATGTCCTTCGGCACCGCGGCGAGCGATCCCGACGCGCCGACCTGGTTCGCGACGATATCGGTCAGTTGCTTCACCGCGGGCAAGGTCGCGGGTGAAAGCTGGCGGGTTCGGACATAGGACTGTGTGTCCTCGCGCGCATCGGAGGAAGGCGGCGCGTTGTTCAGATACTTCGCGAAGGTCGCGGATGCCTCGTGCGCCACGGCGACGAAGCTTTGCGTCTCAGAAGGACTCACCGCCTTGTTGAGCGCGTAAGCCGTGGGCACCGTGCCGATCAGAATCAGCATGATGAGGCCCATGCCCTTTTGCCCGTCGTTCGAGCCGTGCGCAAACGACACGCCCGTGCACGTCAGAATCAGCAGCGCGCGAATCCAGAACGGCGGCGGATGATTCTTCTTCGGCTCCTTGTACAGCGCCGGCACGCGCACGAGCGCCTTCAGAGCGAGCAGCAGCAACGCGGAGCAGACGAAGCCGACGATCGGCGAAAACAGCAGCGACTTGCCGACGCCGGCGGCCTGCGACCAGTCGACGCCGCTCGTGCCGTTCGGCCCGCGCATCAGCTGATTCATCAATCCCACGCCGATGATCGAACCGATCAGCGTATGCGAGCTCGACGACGGCAGGCCGAAATACCACGTCGCGAGATTCCAGATGATGGCGGCGATGAGCAGCGCGAAGACCATCGCGAAGCCTGCGCTGCTGCCGACCTGGAGAATCAGCTCGACGGGCAGCAGTTGCAGGATGCCGAACGCGACCGCGCCGCTCGAAACGAGCACGCCGATGAAATTCCACGTACCCGACCAGACCACCGCGATGTTCGGTGTCAGCGAATGCGTATAGATGACGGTTGCGACGGCGTTGGCGGTGTCGTGAAAGCCATTGACGAACTCGAATCCGAGCGCGATCAGAAGCGCGACGCCAAGCAGAAAGTAAGGTAGTGCGGAACTCATCCGGACGGATTCGAGATCGGTCGCCAGATGCAATCCGACATAACCGACGCCGCCGATGAGTATGAAGAGGAAGACGAGGAGACTGGTGCGGCGCGCGCGTTCGCTCACGCCGCCTTGCTGGGGAAATGCAACATCCGGCATGATCGCCTCGCGCGTTTACCGTAGCGGTGCAAAGCATACGTTCGGCCGACCTTGCCGACTGTGAATCTTTTGTGTCAACACCTCGCGTAAAACTTTCGCCATGCGCAGCCGAGAGCCATCCCATGGCCGCGAGAACGATTTCATCGGAAAAGGTCCGCGCTGTCATACGAGTGACATTCTGCATGTCTATGTTTCCGGCCAGCACACCCGCTGAGTGACGGCGAAAACTGCCGGCGCACGAACGAAACCGAAATATAAAAAAAGCGTCGTGCGATATAAGTGCATACCGAGAGACGATGACACTGAACTTCGACCCAGCGCTTGTTCGCAAGAGCCTGAGCGGTTCGCTCAGCCCTTACCCCGCCGAGTCGCGCGCGCGCGTGTCCGATCCGCACGCCCTTCGCGATCAGCCCGTCGCCGATGCTTTCATCATGCTGACCGCCCCGCTCGCGAGCGAAGCCTTCCAGCAGACGGAACTGATGGCCGAGCGTACCGACATCGAATTGCTGGAACGGCTGCGTTCGACGCTGAGCCGGCTGCGCGCGATATGGTGGGCGTTCGAGCCGCTGCTCGACGAGAAGGAAGCGCGCGTGGTGCGCAAGCGCTTCAAACGTCTCGCGGACATCGCCGGCGAGCCGCATGAACTCGATGCCGCGTGCGATCTGCTCTCACATGCCAACGAGAATTGCACGCGCCTCGGGCCGGTCGTGCGCACGCTGCGACTGGAGCGGCGCGACGCATCGGCGACGAGTTGCGTCACGCTGCGCAAGGCGCACGTCGATGTGTTGCTGCGTCGCGCGCTCGCGGATGCGCGTCGGCGTCTAGAGGCGCGCGGCGAGGATCGCACGCTGGAAGAGTTCGCGCGCCAGCGCGTCTCGCTCGCCGATGACATGCTCAGCAAGCGGGAACATCGGGCGTCGAAGATGAAGCGCGTGGATGCGAAGACTTTGCGCAGCATCGAGGAAGCGGCGACGAAACTGCAGTGCCTGCTCGAAATGTTCGCGCCGGTGCTGGAACGCGAGCATCGGCACACGATGACGCATCTGCTCGCGGCACAGGCCGCGCTCGTGCGACTCCATGACGTGCTCGCGAGCGAGGCGGTCTTGCGACGCGTCGCGCGGGCGCTGAACGACAAGGACGCCATCGACGAAGCGACGCGCTGGCTCGACAAGACAGCCCGCGACGAATCGCGCGCCGCGCTCAAGCGTCTGCGCTCGCTGCCTCATTCCGTCTGACGCGCGCGCAAGCCGGTCCCTCCTTTCGTCCATCTTCGCTCCCTCCTTCGGTTGGCAGCCGTCATCCGGGTGTTGCGACTGCGGTCGTACAGGCATCCTGAACGCATGGCTGCCGCTCATAGCGACGCCTTCCGTCATCCACATCCGCAGTGAGGATTCGCCATGTACTTCGGGACACTCGTCACGCGGACGCGCGACGATCAGGAAAACGCCACCTGGCAGCGCGACATGGACGCGTCGCGCACGATCACGCAGGGTCGCTGGAGCGCTTTCTGGCGCGCGTTGGTGAGGCTCTTTGCGTGAGCGAGCGCATCCGAAGGTAAAGGATCGTCGCGCGTCGAGGTAATCGGATTTGTCCGAGCGTTTTTTACTGCTTGAGCCGCTTAAATGCAGACCTTTCTATTTTTACAAGAGGCTCAAGAATGAAAGAACTGCAGATTTCCGTCGACGCAAACGGCTACGCGACGCTCTCGCAATCGGTGCAGGTCAGCGAGCATTGCACCACCCGCGCTCGCCTGCTCATATCGCTTGTGAATATGGTCGCGGCGCCGGGCGGTTTCGAACAGTTCTGCGGGTATTCCGAATCGATGCGTCGCGACATTCTGAATCTGATGCGCTCGGTCGCTGAAGAACAGTTGCCGCTCATCGGCGCGCTCGAGGAACACGCGACGAAGTCGGGATATGAGCGCGGAGCCCAGGCCGCGCGCGAGGTTCTGGTTCACGAGCAGGCGGCCAATTCGGCCCTGCACTACGACGCGGAAAATCAGAACGCTCCGATGATGATCTCCTCGCATTGAGTTTTCGTCTCGCTCGCGTGCCGCTATGGCGCGAGCGAGATCGCTGTTCCAGAACAAAATCACAACCATGCGAACACCCAGCGTTTTACTGACGACGGTCGTCGTTGCGCTCTTTTCGAGCACCTCGCCCGCCAGCGCGAGATACACAGAGCAGTGGATGTCGAGCGCCCAGATCGCTCACACTCAGCCAAAGTCTGCTGCACTGCAGAAGAGCGCGAAGGCGGCGCATAAGGCTCCGGTTCAGACCGCGGTCACTACGGCTGACGACGATCCTATCGCCGCGTTCGCCCGAAAGCCGATACGACGCTGAACGATCTTGAAAATGAAAGGTTTATCGCTCGCATAACGCGACTTATCCGATTCCTTTCTGGCGCGTATCGACTATCCTTCTGAATGTCGTAAGAGGTGGGTTGCATGGGCCGCTGCGCCCTGCCATGTGCGAGAGTTCATCGAGCATTATTAGAGGCGCAGCCATACCGGCGCCCACTACTCTTACGACATCCCTTCCTGCCTGCCTCCCCTTTCCTTCACTCACGCGCTTGCCGTGCTGCGAATCTTGCGCGGTCGTTTTTATATAGTTATCCGAAATTTTAACTACGTGAATCGTCGACGAACCAGGTTCGCAACTCCGGTTGAGGCTTAGGAAAATGATGAAAGTGCGCGGGGTTCTTAAATCGGAACCACACGAGCATCGAAACGGCAGCGCTCGACGTTTCGCGTCACGTCGATTGACCTTGCGCAATATCGAATATCAATCGCGCATTAAAAAAGCCCTTGAAGATCAAGGGCTTGAGATTCTGGCGGAGAGAGGGGGATTCGAACCCCCGATAGGTTTTACCCTATACACGCTTTCCAGGCGTGCGACTTAAACCACTCATCCATCTCTCCGGAAGACCGCGATTATACCAACTTCCCGCGCGTGCGCCAGCCCCTACGGATGACGAATGTAATCGACGAGCGCCCGCGTGTACGCATCCGGTTTGCGATCGACAAGGCTCACCGCGATCGCCACCGCGAACCCCGCCGGCACACCGAACACGCCCGAGCTGATCGGCTCGATGCCGAACCAGCGCGGCCCCGCGAAGCCCGTCAGTTGCACGAAGAACGGATACGTCGACACGATGTAGTACACGCACACGACGAGCCCCGCGATCATCCCCGCGACGACGCCGCGCTGTGTCGTGCGCTTCCAGAACACGCCGAGCACGAGCGCCGGAAAGAGACTCGACGCCGCAAGAGAGAACGCCGCACCGACGAGAAACAGAATGTTGCCCGCATTGAGCGACGCCACATACGACGCGAGCAAAGCGACGCCAAGCAGCAGAATCTTGGAGATCGTCACGCGCCGCTGACTGGACGCGCGGCGATCGACCATGCAGTAGTACACATCGTGCGACAGCGCATTGGCGATCGTGAGCAGGAGGCCGTCGGCCGTCGAGAGCGCAGCCGCCAGCGCGCCCGCCGCGATCAGGCCGGAGATCACATACGGCAATCCGGCGATCTCGGGCGCCGCGAGCACCACCATGTCCGGCTGCATCTGGATGCCGGCCCAGCGCACGATGCCGTCGCCGTTCACGTCGCTGATGCGGATCAGATACGGCTCCACGCGCCGCCACTGCGTGACCCACTGCGGCAGATCCGCGAAGCGATGACCGACGAGTCCCGTCAATATCTCGTGTTTGATGAGCACCGCGAGCACCGGCACTGTCAAATAGAAAAGCGCGACGAAGAACAGCGTCCACCCGACCGAACGCCGCGCGGACGACACCGATGTCGTCGTGTTGTAGCGCGTGAGAATGTGCGGCAGGCTCGCCGTGCCGATCGACAGGCACAGGAGCAGCGACAGAAAGTTCACCTGATGCAGCCGCGGACTCTCGTCCCCGGAAGAGCCGGGTGCGAACGCCTCGGTCATCGGCACCGGCGCGGCGACGCGCTCGATCAATGCATCGCGTTCGCGGGACCATTTGGCTTGCGCATCGGCGGGATCGCGCGGAAAGGCCGCGAGCTCGCGCTCACGTTCGTTGATCTCGCGCAGCGGACCGTTGTGCCGGCGCAATTCGGCGATCTCGGCGACAAGGCGCGCGTGCTCGTCGTGGAACGAACGCGGCAACGCATCGATGCGCTGCTGAATCTGCGCGGCCTGACGCTGAAAATCGGCGCGCACGCGCGCTTCATCGGGCGAGACGGCGACTTCGCGTTCGAGCGCTTCGACGCGCTCCATCACGCGTCCATAGTTGAATTGCGGAAACCAGCCGAGCCCTTCGCGATGAGCAATCATCGACACCGGAATCAGCATCGCGCTGATGAGGATGATGTATTGCGCGACCTGCGTCCATGTCACCGCGCGCATGCCGCCGAGAAACGAGCACACGAGAATGCCCGCGAGCCCACAAAAGATGCCGATCGAAAACTCGATGCCGATGAAGCGTGACGCAATCAACCCGATGCCCTGGATCTGCGCGACGAGATACACGAAC
The DNA here is from genome assembly GCF_031451275.1 of Caballeronia sp. LZ029. Taxonomy (NCBI): domain Bacteria; kingdom Pseudomonadati; phylum Pseudomonadota; class Betaproteobacteria; order Burkholderiales; family Burkholderiaceae; genus Caballeronia; species Caballeronia sp. LZ029. The sequence goes on along the minus strand of NZ_JARUXO010000001.1, from coordinate 1,127,135 downwards.
GAACAGAGAATCGCCGCGACGGCCGCGAGCGCGCGCACCAGATTGCTGGAAAAGCGCGTGCCGAGAAAATCGGGAATCGTGTAGCGCGCGAGCTTGCGCACGTAAGGCGCGAGCAGGAAAGCGACGAGACAGTAGCCGCCCGTCCAGCCCATCACGTACGCGAGGCCATCGTAGCCGCTCGCGTAGATCGAACCCGCGAGACCGATGAACGACGCAGCCGAGAGCCAGTCGGCGGCGGTCGCCATGCCATTGAACGCGGACGGCACGCGCCGCCCCGCCACGTAGTATTCGACGAGATCTGACGTGCGCGACAAAAGTCCGATCACCGCATACACGGCGATCGGCACGAACAGGAACACGTAGCCGATCCACATGCCCGGCCCCGTCGTGCGCTCGATACGCTCCATCAGGAAGATGAAAAGCAGAAAGCCGAGCGTATAGAGCGTGTAGTAAAGGATCAGCCGGTTCGTGAGCTTCATGCCTCATCGCCCTGTTCCGACCGGGCGGCACGCAGAAGGCGCGCATCGGCGACTTGCATCAGCACGATATAGACGAGGATCAGCGCGACGTAGACGAGAATCGCGCCCTGCGCGCCGAAGTAGAACGGCAGCGGAAAGCCCGCGACGCGCACGTGCTCGAAGCGTTGCGCGAAAAGCGGCAGACCGAACGAGACGATAAAGCCGATCGTCATCAGCACGGCGATCAACGCGACGTTGAAGCGCCAGTAGCGCCGATGCGCACGCGCCATCGCCGCCGATACGGGCGGCGGTGAGGCGGGCGTCGGGCTGGAGAAATCGGACATGCGGCTTTTTAACAAAACCGCATGGCATCGGCAATAAGGATCGACCGCGCCCGCAGCGGGCCGCGGCCGGCGCAGGATCAGCGCGCTTCGCCGAGCTGATCGAGGATGGCGGGATTCTCGAGCGTCGAGACGTCCTGCGTGATTTCCTCGCCCTTCGCGAGTGAGCGCAGGAGACGGCGCATGATCTTGCCCGAGCGCGTCTTCGGCAGATTCTCGCCGAAGCGGATGTCCTTCGGCTTCGCGATCGGGCCGATTTCCTTGCCGACCCAGTTGCGCAGCTCGGTCGCGATCTGTTTCGCTTCGTCGCCTTCCGGACGCGTGCGCTTCAGCACGACGAACGCGACCACGGCTTCACCCGTCGTATCGTCCGGCCGGCCGACGACCGCCGCTTCCGCGACCATCGGATTGGCGACCAGCGCCGACTCGATTTCCATCGTGCCGAGACGGTGGCCGGAGACGTTCAGCACATCGTCGATACGGCCCATGATCGTGAAGTAGCCGGTTTCCTTGTCGCGCACCGCGCCGTCGCCGGCGAGATACAGCTTGCCGCCGAGTTCCTCGGGGAAGTAGCTCGTCTGATAGCGCTTCGGATCGCCCCACACGTTACGCAGCATCGACGGCCACGGACGTTTGACGACCAGAATGCCGCCCTGTCCGTTCGGCACGTCCTGACCGGTTTCGTCGACGACCGCGGCCATGATGCCCGGCAGCGGCAGCGTGCACGAACCCGGCACGAGCGGCGTCGCGCCCGGCAGCGGCGTGATCATGTGGCCGCCGGTTTCCGTCTGCCACCAGGTATCGACGATCGGACATTGACCCTTGCCGACGTTCTCGTGGTACCACATCCACGCTTCCGGATTGATCGGCTCGCCGACCGTGCCGAGAATGCGCAGCGTCGACAGGTCGTAGCTCTTCGGATGCACCTTCTCGTCCGCTTCCGACACCTTGATGAGCGAGCGGATGGCCGTGGGCGCCGTGTAGAAAATCGTGACCTTGTGGCGGTCGATCATTTCCCAGAAACGGCCCGCGTGCGGATACGTCGGCACCCCTTCGAACATGACCTGCGTCGCGCCGATCGCGAGCGGCCCGTACGCGATATAGCTGTGTCCCGTGATCCAGCCGATGTCCGCCGTGCACCAGAAGATGTCGCCCGGCTTCATGTCGAAGGTCCACTTCATCGTCTGCGCGGCCCACAGCAGGACGCCCGCCGTGCTGTGCTGCACGCCCTTGGGCTTGCCCGTCGAACCCGACGTATAGAGGATGAAGAGCGGATGCTCCGCGCTCACCCACTCCGGCTCGCACGTCGCCGATTCCTTTTCGACGATCTCGTGCAGCCACACGTCGCGGCCTTCAGTCCATGCGACCTTGCCGCCCGTGCGCCGATACACGATGACGTCCTTCACTTTCTCGCAGCCGCCGGCCGCGAGCGCTTCATCGGCGATGCTCTTCAGCGGCAGCGCCTTGCCGCCGCGCATCTGCTCGTCGGCGGTGATGAGCGCGACCGCGCCGACATCGACGAGACGTTCATTGAGCGACTTCGACGAGAAGCCGCCGAACACGACCGAATGCGTCGCGCCGATGCGCACGCACGCCTGCATCGCAACCACGCCTTCCACCGACATCGGCAGATAGATCACGACGCGATCGCCCTTCTTCACGCCGCGCTTCCTGAGCGCGTTGGCCAGACGGCTGACGCGCTCCAGCAGATCCTGATAGGTGACGTTGGTGACGGTGCCGTCGTCGGCTTCGAAGATGATCGCGTTCTCGTTGCCGCGGCCCGCTTCGACGTGACGGTCGAGACAGTTGTAGGACGCGTTGAGTTCGCCGTCCTCGAACCACGTATAGAACGGCGCTTTCGATTCATCCAGCACCTTGGTGAACGGCTTGTGCCAGGTGAGCGTCTCGCGTGCGACGCGTGCCCAGAAGCCTTCGTAATCGCGCTCTGCTTCCGCTGCCAGCGCCTTGTAGGCGTCCATGCCGGAGATTGCCGCACCCGACGTTGCCTTGGCTGACGGCGGGAACACACGTTTTTCCTGAAGAACCGATTCGATCGCAGACATCGACAACCTCTCCTGATGGTGTTTCCAAAATCCGGCGGCGCGCGCATCGCTGAATGGGCTGCGTGCGCCGCATGTTTATGAGGTTCGAACGCGGGAAGCGCGCGGCGTTCCCGTTTCCAACCTTGTCTCCGTTGAACCGTGCCGGGCGGCACGAAAAGCATGTCAGGGCACATTCGGCCGCCCATGACATCCTGCATTGAATTCAAGATAAGCCGTTCAACTTACCCGCTTCTTACGTGGCCGGCCCAACGGGCACGGGGTATACACGGAGTCCACGCGGCTTCTACAATGCGTCCCCACAATCGTAACTGAACTACCCGCGCGGTATCCAGCTTGAATCGCTACGCCCTATTACTCATCGGCTCCATGCTGCTCGTCGGAAGCAACGTCGGCATCGGCAAGTCGATCGTCGCTTCCGTTCCCGTTCCGCTGTTCGCGCTGCTGCGCTTCGTGATCGCGCTCGCGGTGCTCTGGCCGCTGTTGCGCTGGTCGAAGATGAAGCGCGTCGCGCGCGGCGAGTGGCTCAATCTTTTCCTGCAGGCATTGTTCGGCACATTCGGTTTCACGCTGCTGATGCTGGGCGGCGTCGCGCGCACGAGCGCGGTCGCGGCGGGCGTCATCACGAGCACGATTCCGGCCGTGGTCGCGCTCTTCGCGTGGATCTTCCTGAAGGAGAAGCCGGGCGGACGGGCGTTCGCGTCCATCGGACTGGCGATCGCGGGCGTGCTCGTCATCAACGTCGCTCAGGCCGGCGACACGGGCGCGAGCTCCTTGCCCGGCAATCTGATGGTGCTCGGCGCGGTGTGCTGCGAATCGCTCTATGTGATCCTATCGCGCCGTCTCACGCAGACGCTGCCCGCCATCGACATCTGCGCGTACACACACGCCATCGGTCTGCTGCTGATGCTGCCCGTCGGGGCGGCTTCGCTCGCGCAGTTCGACTGGACCGGCGTCGCCTGGGACACGTGGGCGCTCGTCCTGTGGTATGGACTCTCCGCCAGCATCTTCTCGTTCTGGCTATGGATGAAAGGCATCCGCCACGTCGACGGCAGTCTCGCCGGCGTGTTCTGCGCCGTGCTGCCGGTGGCGGCGGCGCTCTACGGCATCGCTTTCCTCGACGAGCGGCCGACGCTCGCGCATGGCGTCGCGCTCGCGTGCGTCGTGACGGGGATCGCGCTCGCGAGCTTCAAGTCGCGCGCTACCCGCCCCGTGCCGAGGGAAACGGGTGTTTAGCAGCGGCTCGGCCGTTCCTCAGCGCATTCTGAAAGCTTTCGGCAGGCCCGCGCGGTGACGCGCTACAATAGCGGGCTTCCTGACACCGCAATTGCGCTCAAACGCGCGTTTGCCGGCGCATCGTACGTTTTTCTTCGTCATATTCGCCCGTCATCATTTCCGGTCCGATCCACCTCGACTGAAAAGCCGCCCATGTCCGCTCCGAAGCATTCTTCCGCCTCGCCCTCTCAGCCCGGCTCGATGAAAGTGCTGCCAAAAGTCATCTTCATGAGCCGATGGCTCCAGGTCCCGCTCTATCTGGGCCTGATCGTCGCGCAAGCCGTCTACGTCGTGTTGTTCCTGAAGGAAGTGTGGCACCTCGTCACGCACGCGATGACGCTCGACGAAACCAACATCATGCTCGTCGTCCTCGGCCTGATCGACGTGGTCATGATCTCGAATCTGCTCATCATGGTGATCGTCGGCGGGTATGAGACCTTCGTGTCGCGCCTCGGCGTGGAAGGCCATCCCGACGAGCCCGAATGGCTCGATCACGTCAACGCGGGCGTGCTGAAAGTGAAGCTGTCGATGGCGCTCATCAGCATTTCGTCGATCCACCTGCTGAAAACCTTCATCAACCCCGACCAGCACACGTTCTACGGGGTGATGTGGCAGGTGATCATCCATGTCGCGTTCCTCCTTTCCGCGCTCATCATGGCGTATGTCGACCGGCTGACCACGCATACGCATCCGACGCACTTTCACAGCGAAACCGTCGCGCCCCGCAGCGCGCTCGACTGAAGCGTCCGACAGAACGCGCACAAATAATTTCGTCCCCCAGAGCCCAAGCCATGACAGTCATCAAGCAGGAAGACCTGATTCAGAGCATCGCCGATTCGCTGCAGTACATCAGCTACTACCATCCGCTCGACTATATTCAGGCGCTCGGCCGCGCCTACGAGCTGGAAGAGAGCCCCGCCGCGAAGGACGCGATCGCGCAGATCCTGACCAACAGCCGCATGTGCGCCGAAGGCAAGCGCCCGATCTGCCAGGACACGGGCATCGTCACGGTCTTCGTGAAAGTCGGCATGGATGTGCGCTGGGACGGTGCGACGATGTCGGTCACCGACATGATCAACGAAGGCGTGCGCCGAGGTTACCTGAATCCGGACAACGTGTTGCGCGCATCGATCGTGAGTCCGCCCGAAGGCGGCCGCAAGAACACGAAGGACAACACGCCGGCCGTGATCCACTACGAGATCGTGCCAGGCGACAAGGTCGACGTGCAGGTCGCGGCCAAGGGCGGCGGCTCGGAGAACAAGTCGAAGTTCGCGATGCTGAATCCGTCGGATTCGATCGTCGACTGGATCCTGAAGACCGTGCCGACGATGGGCGCCGGCTGGTGCCCGCCGGGCATGCTCGGCATCGGCATCGGCGGCACCGCTGAAAAGGCGATGGTCATGGCGAAGGAATCGCTGATGGACCCAATCGACATTCAGGACGTCATCGCGCGCGGGCCGCAGGACTGGATCGAAGAGCTGCGCGTGGAACTGCACGAGAAAGTGAACGCGCTCGGCATCGGCGCGCAAGGTCTCGGCGGCCTCGCGACCGTGCTCGACGTGAAGATCATGGCAGCGCCGACGCACGCGGCATCGAAGCCGGTCGCGATCATCCCGAACTGCGCGGCCACGCGCCACGCGCATTTCACGCTCGACGGCTCGGGCGCCGCGAAACTCGAAGCGCCGCCGCTCGACGCCTGGCCGAAGGTCACCTGGGCGCCGAACACGGAAACCAGCAAGCGCATCGACCTGAACACGCTGACGCCGGAAGAAGTCGCATCGTGGAAGCCGGGCCAGACGCTGCTCCTGTCGGGCAAGATGCTGACGGGCCGCGACGCCGCGCACAAGCGCATCGCCGACATGCTCGCCAAGGGCGAAAAGCTGCCGGTCGATTTCACGAACCGCGTGATCTATTACGTCGGCCCGGTCGATCCGGTGCGCGACGAAGCCGTCGGTCCGGCAGGCCCGACCACGGCCACGCGCATGGACAAATTCACCGAGATGATGCTCGCGCAAACCGGCCTCATCTCGATGATCGGCAAAGCCGAGCGCGGTCCGGTCGCGATCGAGTCCATCAAGAATCACAAGGCCGCGTATCTGATGGCGGTCGGCGGCGCGGCGTATCTCGTGTCGAAGGCGATTCGCGCGGCGAAGGTGCTCGCGTTCGAGGATCTCGGCATGGAAGCGATCTACGAATTCGACGTGCAGGACATGCCAGTGACGGTCGCCGTCGATTCGAGCGGCACGTCGGTCCACAAGACCGGTCCCGCCGAATGGCAGGCGAAGATCGGCAAGATTCCGGTCGCGACGGCTTGATCGCTGCTTAATGGCGGTTTATTACCGCTAGAGACTGTCAGGAGCCGGGCAATCCGCCCGGCTCTTTTCTTTCGAACGCCGCTAGTCGAGAAAGGTTTTCATTCTCAGTTTCGTCTGAAACAAAAAATTTCTACTCAACCTTGGCATTGTCACGCTCAAGGTTTATCTTTTCAGAAGCCCCACGTTAAGAACAGGACACGAAATCATGCAAGGCGACGCGAAAGTCATCGAATATCTGAATTCGCAGTTGAAGAACGAACTGACTGCGATCAATCAATACTTCCTGCACGCCCGGATGTATCAGCACTGGGGCCTCGAGAAGCTCAACAAGCACGAATACGACGAATCGATCGGCGAAATGAAGCATGCCGACTGGCTCATCCAGCGCGTGTTCATGCTCGACGGCCTGCCGAATCTGCAGGATCTGCACAAGCTGCTGATCGGCGAAGAAACCAAGGAAATCCTCGAATGCGATCTGAAGCTCGAGCAGATTTCCCAGTCGACCTGCAAGGAAGCCATCGCATATTGCGAGTCGGTGCGTGACTTCGTGTCGCGCGAAATCTTCGAAAAGATTCTGCACGACACCGAAGAGCACATCGACTGGCTGGAAACGCAGCTCGATCTGATCGACAAGGTCGGCATCCAGAATTACCAGCAAACCATGATGGGCGATCACGAGTAATCGCATGCCCGGCGCAGTGCCTTCCCTGAAGCCGAACGAGCGTGCCGCGTCCGACGCGAGCGCGCCGGTCGGCATTTTCGATTCCGGTCTCGGCGGCTTGTCGGTGCTGCGCGCCGTGCGCGCGACGCTGCCGCACGAACGCCTGATCTACGTCGCCGATTCGCGGTATGCGCCGTATGGCGAGCGTGACGACGACTTCATCGTCGACCGCGCGATGGCGATCGGGGAATGGCTCGTCGGACAAGGTGCGAAGGCGCTCGTCGTCGCGTGCAACACGGCCACCGCCCAGTCGATCGCGCTCGTGCGCGAGCGTCTGCCGATCCCGCTCGTCGGCGTCGAGCCGGGGGTGAAACCCGCGGCGGCGGTGTCGAAGTCGCGCGTGGTCGGCGTACTCGCCACGGCCGTCACATTGCGCTCCGCGCGCTTTCAGTCGCTGCTCGACCGTTACGCGGGCGATTGCCGGTTCATCTGTCAGGCAGGACACGGGCTGGTTCAGGCGGTCGAGCGCTGCGATACGTCGTCGCCGGCGCTGATGGCACTGCTGGAAAGCTATATCGCGCCCATGCTCGACGCCGGCGCAGACACGCTCGTGCTCGGCTGCACGCACTACCCTTTTCTCGATCGCGCGATCCGCGATATCGCCGGGGAGCGGCTGCAGATCGTCGATACGAGCGTCGCCATCGCGCGGCAGCTCGATCGTCTGCTGGACGCCCACGCGCTGAAGAACCTCGCCGCGCCGCCCGACACCCTGCCGCGCTTCTATTCCACCGCCGATGGCGATTCCCAGCGCCAACTCGCCGCCGCCCTGCTACAGCTCGACGCCAAAGTCGAGCACGTCGATATCCCTTCGCGCCGTACGCGCCTCGCTGAACCCGACATCGCCTGAGGGTTTTTCACGCGCGCCGGCGGTTCCTTCGCGCGCTTTCCCCCGCCAGGCAAGGCTCTCTAGCAATAACCCCGCTAACTTGCGCGCTCTGTTACAAAAAACACCGAGCCTCGCTTGCAAACGCGTCAATACCGAATGATAATAATTCGCATTAACGCTAACTATTGCGAACGATCATGATTGTCTGTGTCTGCAAGTCAGTGTCCGACCGGAAGATTCGAACCGCCATCGCCGAAGGGGTGGATACCTTCGACGAGTTGCAATTCGAGCTCGGCGTCGCGCTGTGCTGCGGCAAGTGTGAGGAAACCGTTCGCGATGTGATGGCACAAAGCGGCGTCTGCGCCTCGCGGTGCGGCGTCGAGCATCGCGAGCATGTCGCGCCGCTCACGTTCTACGAGCGTCAAGCCGCCTGAAGCAACTCGCGCAGCCGCTGCGCCGCGCACAACCGGCGGCGCCCGTTGTTCTCCAGCGGCGCCGTCAGGTCGTTTTCTCGCCTCCAGCAAGCCAGGTTACCTTCGAACTTCCGGTCACTTTTAGCCAGCCGCGCAACCCTTTACCCCTGGAGGGAAAGATGGAACTGCTGATCGGCTTCGTGGCCACCCTGTTTATCTCCCTGCTTATTTTCCGAAAATGACGTCGCCTGGTTTCTTCCGCACCGTGCCTGCGCAGTCGCTGGACCTCGAGTTGGAAAGCAGCGTTTTCAGCAAGCATTCACGCAGTATTGCAAGCAGCCAATAACAATGCAGTCCCCGACCACTACTCCCGCCGCATTCCAGACAGCGCCAGCATCGAACGCCAATCCGCGCGTCATCGCGGCGTGCGCCGCTGTCGTCGTCATTCACGCCGCGCTACTGGGCGTCGCGCTGACGATGCGCCACGAGCCGCTGCCGCGCCCGATCGAAGCCAAATCGATCACCGCGCAATTGATCAGCGAAACGCCGCAACCCGCGCCGCAGCCGGTCGCCGTTGAAACGCCGCCGCCGCCCAAACCGGTCCCGCAGCCCGTTCCGAAGCCGCAGCCCAAGCCGAAGGTCAAACCGAAGATCGAGCCGAAGCCCACGCCGATGCCGGTCACCGAAGCGCCTTCGCAAATTGCCGCGCCCGCGCCCGAACCGACGCCGCCCGCGCCTGCTCAACCCGCGCCGCCGCCCGCCGCGCCCGCCATCGGCAAGCCGAGCATGGATCTCGCCGCGCCGAAGAACGTTGCGCGCCTCAGCTGTAACATCGCGCAGCCAGACTATCCGGCGACAGCCAAGCGCCGCGGCGAAACCGGCACGGCCGTCATCCGTCTGACGGTGGGGCTGTCGGGCAAGATCGAAAACATCACGCTGCAAAAGAGCAGCGGTTCGTCGCGGCTCGACGACGCGGCGCTCGAAGCGGTACGCGGCAGCGCGTGCAGCCCGTACAAGGAAAATGGCGAAGCGATTCGCGCGACCGCCACGGTGCCATTCGTCTTCAGTCTGAACGACTGATCGATTTTTTTAGATACAAGGAAGGAAAGAGAAAATGGAAAACTACGGGATTGCGCACGTCTGGGCGCAAGGCGACTTCGTGACGCGGGGCATCGCGCTCGCGCTCGTCATCATGTCGGTGCTTTCGTGGACGGTGATCGTCGTGAAGGCGTGGAATGTCGTGCGCCTGAAGCGCCTGACCAAGAACGCCGAACAGGCGTTCTGGCATTCCGACGACTTCAGCGACGGCATCAAGAAGCTCGGCAGCCAGTCGTCGAGCCCGGCGGACAACCCGTTCCTCGCGCTCGCGCTCGCCGGGCAGGAAGCCGCCGACCATCATCACCAGACGCAGCCGCATCTGCATGACCGGATGGACGTGTCGGACTGGATCACGCGCTGCCTCAAGGACGTGATGGACGAAGGCGTCGGCCGCATGCAGTCGGGTCTCGCGATTCTCGCGTCGATCGGTTCCACGTCGCCGTTCGTCGGCCTGTTCGGCACGGTCTGGGGTATCTATCACGCGCTGCTGACCATCGGCGCGACGGGCCAGACCTCGATCGATCAGGTTGCCGGTCCGGTCGGCGAATCGCTCATCATGACCGCGTTCGGCCTCTTCGTCGCGATTCCGGCGGTGCTCGGCTACAACGCCCTCACCCGCGCGAACAAGGGCATCGTCACGAAACTGAACCGCTTCGCGCACGGTCTGCACGCATTCTTCGTCACGGGCTCGAAGCTCTCGTCGACCAAGCGCGCGACGAACGGCTCGACCGACAGCCTGCGTCTCGCGACGCGCGCGTCGTAAGTCCGGGAGGTTCGCAATGGCCATGAGCCCTTTCGCCGGAGACGAAGACGACGGCATGATGAGCGAGATCAACATGACGCCGCTCGTCGACGTCATGCTGGTTCTCCTGATCATCTTCCTCGTCACGATTCCGGCCATGCATCACGCGGTCAAGATCGACCTGCCGCACGCGAGCAGCCAGCCGCAGGACGAGAAGCCCGCGCATGTGAATATCGCGATCAAGGCCGACGGCACGACGCTGTGGGACGATCAGCCGATCGACGAAGCGACGCTCAACGCGCGCATCGCGCAGGCCTCGCAGCAGAATCCGCAGCCGGAGATTCATCTGCGCGCGGACCGTCAGGTGGCGTACGAGAAAGTCGCCGATCTGATGTCGGCGGCGCAGGCAGGCGGACTGACGAAGATCGGTTTCGTCACGGAGCCCAAAAACGGCAAATAAGGCGGCAAATAAGGCAGCAAGCAGCCTCAAAAGTAAAAGGCCTTCATCGTCAGATGAAGGCCTTTTTTCGTGCGCACTCGGCGCATTCGGGTGAGGCGGTCACTTTGGGTTCGAATAGCCAGAACCAGAAGTCCCGTCACATGCGGCAGCCGTGGTCGACACGGACAGCGCAATCAACCCTATCAGGCTAACTATCAGAGCAGCCGTGAGTTTTCGCATAAGGAGCTCCTTAGCGAAGGAGGTTTCAATATACCGCCGCGATGAGGGACGTTCAATTGAATCTGACCATCGCAAACGCGCACTTCAATGTCATAAACCAATGACAAACGCGGATGCGGTCAAACTGTTTCCCGTTCCGGCGCTTCCTGAACAGGACATTCTCCGGGGAAGCGCTGGCCGCTACCTATCGACTCGACGAGAAAATCCACGAAAGCGCGCACGGCGGGCACCATGCCCTGGCGCGACAGAAAGACCGCATAAAGTTGCGGCGACGGAAACGTCCAGCCCGGCATCACCGGCGAGAGTTGCCCCGTTCGCAGCGGCGCGCCGTACATCATCTCGGGCAACGCCGCGATGCCGACTCCGCGCATCACCGCTTCGCGGATCATCGACAGGTCTGCCGTGACGAGCCGCGGCTCGTGCTCGAACTCGTGGCGCGTGCCGTCCGGCGCGATCAGGCGATAAACGTGGCGGCCATCGGCGGAGGGCGTGTCGATCGTGTCGTATTGGGCGAGCTCGGCGGGCGTCATCGGTGGCGCGTTCGACTTCAAGAGCGACGGCGCCGCAACCAGCATCTGCTCCGTGCGCCACAGCGGCCGCGCGACGACGTTCGAACTCGCGGGCGGCTCCGAGCGCACGCGCAGCGCGACATCGATGGCATCCTCGAACAGATCGACGACACGATTCGTCACGCGCAGCACGACGCGCACTTCCGGATAACGATGCATGAAATCCGGCATCACCGCGGAGAGAAACGTCTGCGCGATCGTCACGGGCACGCTCACGCGCACGGTGCCGCGCGGCGAATCGCGCAGGCTCTGCACGACGTTGACGGCCGCCTGGGCCTCCGCGAGCATCGCCTGGCAATGCTGGTAGAAAAGCTGTCCGGCTTCGGTGAGCGCGAGCTTGCGTGTCGAGCGCTGCAACAGGCGCACGCCGAGCGACGCCTCGAGTTCAGACACACGCCGAGACAGACGCGACTTCGAGATGCCGAGCACGCGCTCCGCAGCCGAAAATCCGCCGTGCTCGACGACGTGCGAGAAATACATCAGATCGTTCAAATCATGCGAGTCGGCTTTCATGGTCGCTCGGGAGACAGGGAATCGAGTTGACGCGGTTCGTTATCGCCAGCGCGACAATCCATTGCGCGGCAGCGTCTTTTACCGTGAAACGCGGCCCATATAATAGACCTGTGTTTCAAATTTATCGCTATTCCCCTATTTCCGCATACGCGACACGAGGCAACCATGTCCACCAGCCGCAGCATCGAACGCATCATTCCGGCGACCCGCACTGTCGAAGGCGGCGGATTTGTCGTGCATCGCCCGTTTCCGACCCGTCTCCTGATGGATTTCGACCCGTTCCTTCTCCTCGACGAAATGGGCCCCGCCGATTACGCGCCCGGCGAGGCGAAGGGCGCGCCCGATCATCCGCATCGCGGTTTCGAGACCGTGACGTACATGCTCGAAGGCGAGTTCGGCCACAAGGACTCGGCGGGTCATTCGGGCACGCTGCGCCCCGGCGACGTGCAATGGATGACCGCCGGCGCGGGCGTCGTGCATAGCGAAATGCCGGCCGAGGAGTTCACGCGTCGTGGCGGCCGCGTGCACGGCCTGCAGCTCTGGGTGAACCTGCCGCAGCGCGACAAGATGATCGCGCCGCACTATCAGGAGATTCTGTCGGCGCAGATTCCTGTCGCGACCAGCGAGGACGGCAAGGTCAGCGTGAAGGTGATCGCGGGCGAAGCGCTAGGCGTGAAGGCCGCGATCGAAACGCGCACGCCCATTCTGTATCAGCACTTTTCGCTGAAGCCGGGTGCGCGGATCGAGCTGACGGTGCCACGCGATTACCGCGTGTTCGCCTATCCGCTGTCGGGCACCGCGCTGTATGGTCCGCAAAGCCAGCCAGTTCGCGCGCAGCAGATGGTGATCTTTCGCGACGACAGCGATACGATCGCGCTCGCCGCGAGCGATGAGCCCGTCGAGCTGCTGCTGATCGGCGGCGTGCCGTTGAAGGAGCCGGTCGTGCGCTACGGCCCGTTCGTGATGAATACGGAGGACGAGATCCGTCAGGCGGTGGTCGACTATCAGGCGGGCCGGATGGGCGCGATCACGCACTGAGCGCCCTCGCCCGCGTACCAGCGCGCATTCGACGAGACGGTGCGGCATGAACGGACACATTGCGTCACAATGACCGTTCTTGCCGCGCCGTTTTTCGTCATTCTTGCAGTCCCTCTCAAAACAAGGAGCAACGCATGGCCGGACCTTCCGTGACCGCCGACATCGGCAATATCGACTATCAAGTCCGTCTCGCAGATGGCACGCATTCATGGATCGCCGACGAGCCGGCAAGCCTCGGCGGCGGCGATACGGGACCGGAACCGGCGTCGCTGCTGCTTTCGAGTCTCGGCGCGTGCACATCCATCACGCTGAAGATGTACGCGAAGCGCAAGGAATGGCCGCTGGAAGGCGTCCACGTCGAGTTGTCGATGAAGAGCACCGCGGAAGGCACGAACATCGATCGCCGCATCTCGCTCCACGGTGCGTTGTCCGATGAACAGCGGGAACGGCTTTTGCAAATTGCCAACGCGTGCCCGATCCACAAGGTTCTGTCCGGCGCGATTCGCATCGACTCCGGTCTCACGCCGCAGTGATGCATCGCGGGCACCACGAACGTCCAAGGAAACGTCGTCTTGAATTTCGAACACCTGATCCAGATCAACGATCCGCTCAACCCGCTCGTCGACTCGCTCACCCCCGAACAACTTTGGGAAGGGCTCGTCCTGCGCGCGGAGCAGCCACAATTGTTCGTGTTGGGGCTGGATAGTTGCGACATCCTCTCGCGCGATGGCGACACGATGGAGCGCGAACTGCACTACGGCCAGGCCACCGTGCGCGATCGCGTGACGCTGACGCCCGGGTCGAGCGTGCGCTATGACATCCTGCCGACTGCCGATTACGTCGGCGGCTCCCTCACGATGGCGATCGTGCAGCCCGATTCGCTTCAGCTATTCCTGCGCTTCACCTACAGCACGACGCTGCCGGAGAACGAGAACGCCACGCCCGACGAGCGTCAGACGCAGGAGATCGTGAAATCGGCCTATCGGGAGTCGGATATCGACACCGTGCGGCTGATTCGCCAGTTCGTGCACGGCCGCAAGGACGAAAATCCGCTGCATTGAGCGTAGCGCCGATGCGGCGACGAATGCTTCGCCGCATCGAGATTGGCTATCAAAAGTTGCGCTTCAATCGGAAAGTCTAGTTGCAAATAGGAATAGTTATCATTTACTATAGACCCATCGAATCAACGAACGCACACTTCCGACATGACCGACACGCTGCGATCCTCCACGCTCAGGCTGCGCCGCCCGGCTGTCCGCGACGCCGCGATCACCCGCCCGAAGGCGACGACCGTCACGACCGTTCACGTCGCGCACGCAGCGGAAAGCAACGCCGAGCGCTCGCTCAAGAGCGACGCGCTGCTGCAGGGACGCAGCCACGTGAGCATCGTGCATAACGGGGAGATTTATCAGTTGCGCGCGACGCGTCTGGGCAAACTGATCCTGACGAAGTAACGCGCCAGACAGGCAAAGAACAGCAGTACGTACCGGGTATTGTGGGGACCACCTCGCCAAGAGGTGTTTGGCCTTAGCCAGCGAGGACGACTTGCACGCGAGAATTTAGACCCCTTCGTGCAAATACCAGCCAGTCGTCGATAGCAAGCGAAGCCGCTTTTTTTGGTTCCTGCTTGGGTTCACACGATGCGCGCCGACGAGCGCCGCATCGGAAACAGAATGGCACGCCTTCGTGACGAAGACGTGCCATTTTTATTGCGCGCATCGCACGAAAGCTTCAGACGTTCTCGATACCCAGCGCCGCGATACCCGCTTTCGCGATCTGCGCATCCTGATCCGACTTCACGCCCGACACGCCCACCGCCCCGACGATATCCGCGCCCACGAAGATCGGCACGCCGCCTTCGAGCATCGCGGTCATGGGCGCGCTAAGGAAGGCCGTGCGGCCCTGCTTGATGGTGTCTTCGTAGACCTTGGTTTCGCGGCGGCCGAGCACGGCGGTGCGCGCCTTGCCCGTCGCCATTTCGACGGTGCTCGCGCCCGCCCCGTCCAGACGATGCAGATGCAGCAGATGCCCGCCATCGTCGACGATCGCAATCGTCACGTTCCAGTTGTGTTCCCTGGCATGCGCCTCCGCGGCGGCGGCCATGGCCTTGACGTCTTCATCGGTCAGTACGGGTTTGGTTCTCACTTCTCGCTCTCGTTGCCGCGCGTGACGGCGTGGACGGTTTATCGACTGAAGCCCCAGAACATCAGGTACCACGCGCTGTCCGCGACGGCCAGCGCAGCGACAAACCATACCATCGTGAGCACGCGGGGAACAAGCGTCGACGCATAGCGGCCCGTCACGCGCCACGCGAGCCACGCGCTCCACAAATTCGCCGCGCCGAGCAAACCGAGGCGCAGACCCGGCACCCACCACAACGGCAAATGCTCCGCGCGCAACAGCGATACCGTGGTCGCGGACAGGCCGAGAAACACGCCGACGCCCGCAATCGGGATCAGCGCGAGCGTCAGATGGTGCAGGCGCGTCGCGTTCATCTTGCCGAGCATGCGCGTGCCGATCGCGAGGAGCGCGAGCAACGCGGTGCCATACACGATTCCTGTCACGACGATATAGCCGATCACCATCGTCCCGTCGAGCCACGAGAAGACGTCGTTCTGCTCCGGATAATGCGTGAAGAGGAACCACGGCGCGTTGGTATCGAGCGGCCAGAGAATATTGCGATCGATGAGCCACGCCGCGAGATATTGCTTCAGGTCGACGAACCACGTGCTCACGGTCCAGTGGAACGCGCCGATCGCGATGCCGAGCAGACCATACAGAATCAGCGCGGTGTCCCACGGATTCGCGGCCTTGTCGCCGAGCGTCACGACTTCTTCCGACGGCGAGCGCCACGTGAGGGCGATCGCATCGCGATGGCCGCTGCATCGGCCGCACATGTGACAGTCGGCGGCGCCCTTCATGTTGCGCAGCGGGACGAGCGGCGCGCAGTTGATCGGAATCACGCGATGACCGTGCTCGCCCTCTTTGTACGAGCGACGCCACGCGTCTTCGCTGACCTTGTAGTGGAACGGCGCGAGCCGCGCGAGCAGCGAGAACACGCCGTTCACCGGGCACAGATACTTGCACCACACGCGCTTCTCGCGGCCATACAGCACGCCGATGATCATCGCGCCCACGGTCGAGCCGCCAAGCACGAGCAGCACCGCTTTCGGATACTGATAGACGCTGACCATCTGGCCGTAGATCGTCGTCAGTCCGAACGCGACGAAGGGCCAGCCGCCCCAGCGCATCCAGCGCGGAATCGCCCAGCCGCGGCCGAACTTGCTCGCGAATTCCGACAGCGCGCCTTCGGGACACAACACGCCGCACCAGACGCGGCCGAGCATGACCATCGACAGCAGCACGAACGGCCACCAGATGCCCCAGAACACGAACTGCGCGGCGAGCGTGAGATTGCTCCACAAATGCGCGGAGCCATCGGGCAGCGGCATCACGGCGGGAACGGCGATCAGAAACGCGTACACGGCAACGACGACCCACTGAATCATGCGGATCGCGCTGCCGTGACGTTGCATCCAGTGACCGGCTTGTTGCAGCCGGCCCGGTCTAGGTATCACAGAACTCATGCTGGACGGCTTGCCGCCTTTTGTTTTTGCGCCATCTGATTTTTCGAATGGCGCATCAGGAGATAGATGACGATCCAGTACAGCGCATACGCGACGAGGTTCATGCCCGCCGGATGCGCGCGATAACCCGTGAGTGTAGCAACGAGCGAGCCGAAGGTACTCGAATCGTCGAGCAGCCACGACGTGTTCCACACCTGATTGACGATGACCGGCAGCACTTCCATGTCGATCAGCTTGTCGACGCCGGTTTCGAACAGGCCCGCCGCGAGGAACAGCAACATGATTTCGGTGACGCGGAAGAACGTGCGCCACGAGAAGATCTTGCCGCCGAGTTGCAGCACATAGAACGTCAGCAGCGCGAGGCCGAAGCCGATGATGATCGCGACATACTGCGACACGTCGACATGCCCTGACTGGCCGAAGCCGACGCCATACAGGAACACGGCGGTTTCGCTGCCCTCACGCGCGATCGCGAGCGCGACGAGCAGCGCGATGCCCCACCAATGCCCGTCCTGCGTGCTCTTTTGCAGCGACGACTCCATGTCGCGCTTGAGCGTGCGGCCGTGGCGCTTCATCCACAGGACCATCTGCACGATCAGCACGCACGCGACCAGCACCATCGCGGTCTGGAAGTAATCCTGCGCATTGCCCGACAGCACTTCGGTGAAGCCGATCAGCGCGGCGCCCAGCGCCACCGCCGCGACCAGGCCGATGACGACACCGGCCCACAGATAAGGCAGGCCACGGCGCGCCTGATGATCGCCGTTCTTCAGCCACGCGTAGAGAATGCCGACGACGAGCAACGCCTCGACGCTCTCTCGCCACACGATGAAAAGTACCTGCCCCATTTCAAACCTCCAGCAATTCCACTTCGATCGGCCGCGCGTGACATGACGCCTCGCGTCGGCACGACACTTATTTCGCGACGATCACGCCCTGCGCGGACTGATGAAAGTCGTCGAAAAACTTGTATTCGCCCGGGTCCAGCGGCGCGATCACGACGAACGAATCGGCGCCCGGCGCGAGGACTTTCTCCTTGCGCAACTGCACGCTTTCGAACTCGGCGGCGCCCTTGCCGATGTTGTGCACTTCGATTTTGATGCGCTGCCCCGCCGGCACCTCGATGCGCGCCGGATTGAGCTTGCCGTCGTTCATCTCGAGCTTGAACGTCGGCAGGTCGGCGGCGAGCGCGGTCCCGGAGGCGAACACGGACATCGCGAGCGCGGCCACCTGAATTTTCAGTTTCATGCGTACTTCCTGAGGATGAACGCGCCCGGTCCGGGATGCCGGGCGCCTGCGACGATCAGTAACCGCCCTTCTTGCCGATGCCCGCGAACGGGAAGTCGTATTCGATCGTGAACGGCTTGAACCACGGACCCACGCCCGTTTCCTTGTCCGTGTGACGGCCGAACGCCATATGACCTTCCTGCGAAGGCGGCGAGATGTGCAGCTTCAGGTGATATTTGCCAGGGCCGAAGAGCTTCACGTTATCGCCGTAATGCGGGCCGTCGCTCGCGACCATCGGCATCAGATCGCCCTTGAGGGTCTGCGTCGTGCCGACCTTCGTGAGTTCATACGTGACGTTCAGATACGGCATCCAGTCGCCTTCGGCGAAACCGGTCGGGTTGTTCTTGACCGCGTGGATGTCCGCCTCGAGGTGAATGTCCGAATCCGACGCCTTGCGCATCATGCCTTCCGGCGCCATCGTGATCGGCTGCAGATACACCGCGCCCGTTTCCATGCCGCCTTCGATGTGCTGCTTGCCGATCGGATATTCGGCGGCCGATGCTGCCATCATCGCCGTGAGACCTGCGGCGGCGACGAGGCCGCGCATCAACGTTGAACCCATCAGAAACTCCTTGTTGTTATCGACTGGCGCGCGTGCCACGCGAGCCTCGCCACTGAAGTACCGGACCGGCGCGCCGGACGCCTCAAAGAGAAGCGTCGGCCGGGGCAATACCTCCCGTTGGAACGTCCGCATCGACCTGTCGCAGAGACGCATTAGCACAACTCTGTGAACGTTAATACGAACCATTCTCAATGTTCGTCAGTTTAGCATCGTTCGACACCCGCAACAATTTGGGCGAGCTTACAGACCTAGGCGCGGTAAGGCTTTTCGCGGGATCGCGCGATTTCTCAAAGCAATAAAAAGCGCGGCGAACATTCGTTTCGCCGCGCTTTCCGGGTTTCAGCGCAATTTTACTTACATATAGCTTACTTTCCGCCGATGCCGCTCACATGATCGCCGACGTTCGCGCCGAACACGCGCTGTCGCAGGAGCGCCAATTGGTCGCGGGTCTGCGCCGCCTTTTCGAATTCGAGATTCTTGGCGTGATCCATCATCTGCTTCTCGAGGCGCTTGATTTCCTTCGCGATCTGCTTCTCCGACATGTCTTCGAACTTCGCGCGCGTCTGCGCTTCCTTGAGTTCGGCGCGGGCTTCGTCGGCGTTGTAGACGCCATCGATGATGTCCTTGATGCGCTTCTCGACGCCGCGCGGCGTGATGCCCATCTTCAGGTTGTGCGCGATCTGCTTCTCGCGGCGCCGCTCGGTTTCGCCGATCGCGCGCTTCATCGAGTCGGTCATGTTGTCGGCGTAGAGAATCGCCTTGCCGTTCACGTTACGCGCCGCCCGGCCGATCGTCTGGATCAGCGAGCGCTCGGCGCGCAGGAAGCCTTCCTTGTCGGCGTCGAGAATCGCGACGAGCGACACTTCGGGAATATCGAGACCCTCGCGCAGCAGGTTGATGCCGACGAGCACGTCGAACGTGCCGAGCCGCAGGTCGCGGATGATCTCCACGCGCTCGACGGTGTCGATGTCGCTGTGCAGATAGCGCACCTTCACGCCGTGATCGGCGAGAAACTCGGTCAGCTGCTCGGCCATGCGCTTCGTGAGCACGGTGACGAGCACGCGCTCATGCACGGCGACGCGCGCGTTGATCTCCGACAGCACATCGTCGACCTGCGAGCGCGCCGGACGCACCTCGATTTCAGGATCGACCAGACCGGTCGGCCGCACGAGCTGCTCGGCCACCTGCCCCGCCTTCTGCTTTTCGTAGTCGGCGGGCGTCGCGGAAACGAAGATCGCCTGCCGCATCTTGCGCTCGAACTCGTTGAACTTGAGCGGCCGGTTGTCGAGCGCGGACGGCATGCGAAAACCATAGTCGACGAGATTTTCCTTGCGCGCGCGATCGCCGTTGTACATGCCGTTCAACTGGCCGATCAAGACGTGCGACTCGTCGAGCAGCATCAGCGCGTCGGGCGGCAGATAGTCGACGAGTGTCGGCGGCGGCTCGCCCGGCGCCGCGCCCGAAAAGTGCCGCGAGTAATTCTCGATGCCCTTGCAGAAGCCGAGCTCCTGGAGCATTTCCAGATCGAAGCGCGTGCGCTGTTCCAGCCGCTGCGCTTCGACGAGCTTGCCGCCGCCATGGAAAAACTCGAGCCGCTCGCGCAGTTCGAGCTTGATGGTTTCGATCGCGCGCATCACGGTATCGCGCGGCGTCACATAGTGCGACGACGGATACACGGTGAAGCGCGGAATCTTGTTGCGCACGCGGCCGGTGAGCGGATCGAAGAGCATCATCGATTCGACTTCATCGTCGAAAAGCTCGACGCGCACCGCCATTTCCGCGTGCTCCGCCGGGAAAATATCGATGGTGTCGCCGCGCACGCGAAACGAGCCGCGCTGGAAATCGGCTTCGTTGCGCGTGTACTGCATCGCGATCAGACGCGCGATGACGTCGCGCTGGCCGAGCTTGTCGCCCGTGCGCAGCGTGAGAATCATCTTGTGATACTCGGACGGATTGCCGATACCGTAGATCGCGGACACGGTCGCGACGATCACGACGTCGCGCCGCTCGAGCAGGCTCTTCGTGGCCGAAAGCCGCATCTGCTCGATGTGCTCGTTGATCGACGAATCCTTCTCGATGAAAAGATCGCGCTGCGGCACATACGCTTCCGGCTGATAGTAGTCGTAGTACGAGACGAAGTACTCGACGGCATTGCGCGGAAAGAACTCGCGGAACTCGGCGTAAAGCTGCGCCGCGAGCGTCTTGTTCGGCGCGAAGACGATCGCCGGGCGGCCCATGCGCGCGATCACGTTCGCCATCGTGAAGGTCTTGCCCGAGCCGGTCACGCCGAGCAGCGTCTGGAACGAGAGGCCGTCCTCGATGCCTTCGACGAGCGTCGAAATGGCTTCCGGCTGATCGCCCGCGGGCGGATACGGCTGATAGAGCTGAAATGGCGAACCTTCGAACGTGACGAACTTCGATTCGTCCAGTTCTTCGGGTGATTCGATGAGAGTGTCGGACATGAGAGATCGAGAGAGTCAACGTCAGGCGCAAACAAGCATTCTAGCGTCGTACGCAATGCGCGCGCTCGCCATGACGTGACCGGGATTCGGAAGGGTTATCGTCGTCAGATTGGGCATGGATCGGCAATCTCAAGCGCGCACCTTCGCGCCCTTTTTTATCGTCGATTTCGCGTGCATCGATATAAAAAAGGGCCGAAAAGCACGCGCATTCGCACCATATTCGTCCGAAAAGCCACACCGGATTCGCTACAATGTGCGACTGGCATAACGGTTTTGAGCCGCTTATCGCCACACATCATCCGTTTGCATCCTGCCGCACGTCCTTCCCTCACTGCCGATAGATCATGTCTCTTTTCTCTGCCGTCGAACTCGCTCCCCGCGACCCGATCCTGGGCCTCAACGAAGCCTTCAACGCCGATACGCGCACGACCAAAGTCAATCTGGGCGTCGGCGTGTACACGAACGAGGAAGGCAAGATTCCGCTCCTGCGCGCCGTGCGCGAAGCCGAAAAAGCGCGCGTCGATGCCGCGCTGCCCCGCGGATATCTGCCGATCGACGGCATCGCCGCCTATGACTCGGCCGTGCAGAAACTGCTGCTCGGCGACGACTCGCCGCTGATCGCCGCGGGCCGCGTCGTGACGGCGCAGGCGCTCGGCGGCACGGGCGCGCTCAAGATCGGTGCGGACTTCCTGAAGCGCCTGAATCCGAACGCGATCGTCGCGATCAGCGATCCGAGCTGGGAAAACCATCGCGCGCTCTTCGAAGGCGCCGGTTTCGAGGTGGTCAACTACCCGTATTACGAAGCCGCCACGCACGGCGTGAACTTCGACGGCATGCTCGCGGCGCTCAACGGCTACGCGCCGGGCACCGTCGTCGTGCTGCACGCGTGCTGCCACAACCCGACGGGCGTCGATCTGTCGGACGATCAGTGGAAGCAGATCGTGGAAGTCGTGAAGGCAAAGAACCTCGTGCCGTTCCTCGACATGGCGTATCAGGGCTTCGCGGACAACATCGACGCGGACTCCGCCGCCGTGCGTCTGTTCGCCGCCGCCGATCTGAACGTGTTCGTCTCGTCGTCGTTCTCGAAGTCGTTCTCGCTGTACGGCGAGCGCGTCGGCGCGCTGTCGATCATCACGACGGGCAAGGAAGAATCGGCTCGCGTGCTGTCGCAACTCAAGCGCGTGATCCGCACGAACTACTCGAACCCGCCGACGCACGGCGGCTCGATCGTCGCGGCCGTGCTGGCGTCGCCGGAACTGCGCGCGACCTGGGAGCAGGAACTGGGCGAAATGCGCGATCGCATCCGCGCGATGCGCAACGGTCTCGTCGAGCGCCTGAAGGCGAGCGGCGTCGATCGCGACTTCTCGTTCGTCAGCAAGCAGCGCGGCATGTTCTCGTACTCGGGCCTGACGGTGGCGCAAGTCGATCGTCTGCGCGACGAATTCGGCATCTATGCCGTGAGCACCGGCCGCATCTGCGTGGCCGCGCTGAACACGCGCAACCTCGACGCCGTTGCTAACGCCGTCGCCGCCGTGCTGAAGTAAGCCGGCTCGGCAGCTTCCAAATGAAAATGGCGCCCTTCGCGGGCGCCATTTTTTTGCGCGTCGAAACCGGCGATTCAGAGCGTCTTTTGCGCGGACGTCACGGCGGGCGTCGCGTCGTCGTCCTCGACGAAGCCTAGCGAAATCGCGCGCGCGAGCTCCGCGCTCACGCCCGCAACGCTGGTTTCCTCGTGGCGCATGGCCGCGCTGCCGCTTTCGCCGGCGTGCATGCAGAAAGCCAGCGCGATCGGAAGCACGATGGCGACGGGCCAGTAAGTCGATATTGTCTTTTTCATGGGACTGCCTTTGGTCGAGATGTCGCAGCGGGTTACAAGCGTTAGTGACCCACTGCCGGACACTTCAAATTTTACGGAATCGTCCCGATCTTAAAAAGCCATTGAAAAGCAAAGGATTGTTGCGTTCGCGACAACAAGCATGTCTCGCGAATGCATGCTCCGACTCGCGTCTTTATGACGCCTGGCCGTCATAAAAGCTTACAAAGTTGTTGGGGACATCCACTCACCGATGTTGTCTCATACAGTAATGGTTCGACAGGTTCTTTAAAGATCATGAAATCCGCAGTTGCTGGTCTTCTCATCGCGTCATCCGCAGCATTTCTAGGCGGCTGCGCGGTTTATCCCGATGGCTCGTCTTATGGCGGCGGCTATCCCGGTGTCTACGACGATCCGGGCTACGGGGGATATTACGGCGGACCGCCGGTGGTTCAGCCGGGCGTTGTCGTCGGTGGCGGTTATTACTCGGGGCCTGCGTATTACGGTCCTGGTCGAAGCCGCTATTGGGATGACGGTCCGGGCTGGCGCCGGCCGCCGCCCGGTGGCTGGCATAGTAACCAGCAGCCGCGCGATCGCGGTCCGGGCGGGCCGCCGCCGCAAGCGGGCGGCAACGGACACCAGAACGGACCGCCGCCGCAGGCGGGCGGCGGTCGTCCGCCAGCCCCTCCGCCTCCGCAGGCGAGCGGCGCGCCGATGCCCAAGGCTGTCGGCGGTCAACCCCCGGGGCCGAATCGCGCCCCGCCGCCATCAGCAAACGGCGGCAACCGCGAGAGCGGAAATTCACGCGGCTTCCTCGGACGCTACGGCGGATAACGCGAAAAGCGCACTCATCGATACGGGCCACGGCAGATTGCCGTGGCCTTTTTCTATCCGAGATGCGAGTGCTGCGCCTTGTACAACTCTCTGAAGGTCCGCCCGACCGGCGCGGGCATGTCGCGCGTACCGGTCCATCCACCGCCGAACGGCAAGCGCGATATCGCTTTCTTGTTGCCACCCATGCGTTCGAGCACACGCACGGCGAGCTTCGTGAAGAGCGCATACGCAACCGGTCGTTTCGCGAGATAGCCCCAGGCTGCGAGCGCGGCGCGTTCGTTCCAGGGCCGCAGGCGGCGCTCCATCTGCTTTTCGCGCAACTTGCGCAGCAAATCCGACAACGGAATGCCCACCGGGCACACGCTGTTGCACTCGCCGCAGAGCGTCGCGGCTTGCGGCAGGTCGAGCGCCTTGTCGATCCCGACATACGCAGGCGTCAGCACCGATCCCATCGGGCCCGGATAGACCCAGCCGTACGCATGTCCCCCGATCTTCTGATAGACCGGGCAATGATTCATGCACGCGCCGCAGCGGATACAGCGCAGCATCTCCTGAAATTCCCCGCCGATCAGCCCGGTGCGCCCGCCATCGACGAGCACGAAATACATGTGCTCCGGCCCGTCCGATTCGTCCGCCGCCCGCGGCCCGGTCAGCAGCGAGAAATAGTTCGAGATCGTCTGCCCGGTCGCCGAGCGGGGCAGGAGGCGCATTGCGGTTGCGAGATCCTCGAGCGTCGGCAGCACTTTTTCGATGCCCGTCACCGCGACATGCACGCGCGGCATCACGGTGCACATGCCTTCGTTGCCCTCGTTCGTGACGACCGCCACCGATCCCGTCTCCGCGATCAGAAAGTTGCCGCCCGTCACGCCCATGTCCGCCGACATGAAATGCGGACGCAGCACTTCGCGCGCCTCGCGCGTCATCTCGGGGATATCGGTCAGGCGCGGCTTGTTGTGCGTCTTCGCGAAGAGATCGGCGATCTGCTCCTTATCCTTGTGGACGACCGGCGCGATGATGTGGCTCGGCGGCTCGTTGTCGTTGATCTGCAGGATGTATTCGCCGAGGTCGGTCTCGATGGACTGCACGCCCATCTCGCCGAGCACGCGATTCAACTGCATCTCTTCCGAGACCATCGACTTCGTCTTGATGACCTTTTTCACGTCGTGCTTGCGGGCGATATCCGCGACGAGCCTGGCCGCATCCTGCGTCGATTCGGCGTAGAGCACCGTGGCGCCGCGCCGGGTCGCTTCGCGCTCGAAGGTTTCGAGCCACACGTCGAGATTGTCGAGCGCACGATCGCGCCGCTCCTTCAGCGCCGCGCGGGTCGCCTCGAAGTCGATGTCGCGCACCGCGCTCGCGCGCGCGCTGACGAACTTGGTCGAGAGCTTCGTGAGATTCTGTTGCAGGCGCTCGTCGGCGAGTTTGGCTGTAGCGCGCGCCTTGAAATGCATCGTCTGGACTTGCATGTGCGGTCTCTCTGTCAGGATGCGCTCACGCGCGGCCTTGCGCGTCGCCGGCAAGCACCTGCGCGATGTGCAGCACGCGCGTCGACGTATCGCCGGTGCGGCGCAGGCGCCCTTCGATGTTCAACATGCAGCCGAGATCGCCGAGCACGACGGTGTCCGCCCCGCTCGCCTTGATGTTCGCGCACTTTTCATCGACGATCGCAGTCGAAATGTCGCCGTACTTCACCGCGAACGTGCCCCCGAAGCCGCAGCAATGCTCGCAGCCCGCCATCTCCGTGACCGGCACGCCCGCCTGCGCGAGCAGATCGCGCGGCTGCGATTTCACGCCGAGTTCGCGCAGGCCCGAGCAGGAATCGTGATAGGTCACCATGCCGTCGAACGCGCCGGGCTCCATGCGCGCCTTCGCGACATTCACGAGAAAATCGGTCAGCTCGAAAACACGCGGCTGCAGGCGCGCGAAGCGGCCCATCAGTTGCGGATCGTCGCGAAAGAGATCGCCGTAATGCGCGCGGATCATGCCGCCGCAGGAGCCCGACGGCACGACGACATAGTCGAACTGCTCGAACTCGCGCAGCGTTTTTTCGGCGAGATCGCGGGCGAGAGGACGATCGCCCGAATTGTAGGCGGGCTGGCCGCAACACGTCTGCGAAGGCGGCACGACGACTTCGAAACCCGCCCGCTCGATCAGCTTGATCACCGAGAAGCCGATTTCAGGGCGCATCATGTCGATGAGACACGTGACGAAAAGTCCGACTCGCATTGAGGGCGTTTCCTGTTTTGTAGAAGTGATTGAACGCACCGACGATTATCCGCGAAAGTCCCGCCCGTCGGGCTCGCGCAGGTCCGCGAGCACCATTGACGAAGGGCATCTTTTTGACCGGCGTTCGCTTTTTTCACATTATGAGATACAATCGCCATTCCGCTGTTTGACGCATCAACCGATTTTTCACGATGAGCGATACGAACCCGGAATCCAAAACATCCATTCAGGTGATCGAGCGCATGATGCGTCTTCTCGACGCCCTCGCCGACCACACTGACCCCGTCAGCCTGAAAGAGCTGTCCCAGAGCACGGAACTGCATCCGTCAACCGCGCATCGCATCCTGAACGACATGGTGCTGTGCCGTCTCGTCGATCGTTCCGATCCGGGCACCTACCGGCTCGGCATGCGGTTGCTGGAACTCGGCAATCTCGTGAAGGCGCGTCTCTCGGTACGCGAGGCCGCGATGCCGCCGATGCGCGAACTGCATCGCCAGACCGGCCAGACCGTCAATCTGTCTGTACGGCAAGGCGATGAGATCGTCTATATCGAGCGCGCGTATTCCGAGCGCTCGGGCATGCAGGTGGTGCGGGCAATCGGTGGCCGTGCGCCTTTGCATCTGACGTCCGTAGGAAAACTGTTCCTCGCCGCCGACGAAGCCACCCGCGTGCGCGCCTATGCGATGCGCACCGGTCTCTCAGGCCACACGCAGAACAGCATCACCGATCTCTCGAAGCTCGAGCGCGAACTGTCGCTGGTGCGCCAGCAAGCCTGCGCGCGCGACAACGAGGAACTGGAGCTCGGCGTGCGCTGCATCGCGGCCGGCATCTACGATGACACCGGACGGCTCGTGGCGGGTTTGTCGCTGTCCGCGCCCGCCGATCGTCTGCAGGACGCCTGGCTCAAGCAACTGAGCCACACGGCGCTCGAAATCTCGCAGTCGCTCGGGTATCACCCGGAACAGGCGGCCGCCGAAGCGCCGCACGCGCACCGCTGAACCGCACTGCATGAAAAAACGGGATTCGTCTTTCGACGAATCCCGTTTTCTTTTGAGTCGGCCGATCGAGCCGACGAAAGTCAGACGCTCAAGGATTCGCGCCGCTGCCCATATCGGCGCTCATGATGTGCGGCTCGCCGAGCGTATCGAGAAACGAACGAAGGCGGCCCGCATCGGCGAAACGCGAGTACTTGCCGTATGAGTCGAGCAGCACGATCACGACCGGGCGGCCGTTCACGTTCGCCTGCATCACGAGACATTCGCCCGCTTCGTTGATGAAGCCCGTCTTCTGCAAGCCGATATCCCACGACGCATTGCGGATCAGCGCGTTCGTGCTGTTGTAGGCAATGTTGCGCTTGCCGGTGAAGACGTCGTAGCTGCGATCGGTCGAGAACTTGCGGATCAGCGGATATTGATATGCCGCGTTCACCATCTTCACGAGATCACGCGCGCTCGACACGTTCTGGCTCGTCAGACCCGTCGAGTTCTCGAAGTGCGTGTCGGTCATGCCGAGCGACTTCGCCTTCGCATTCATCGCGGCGATGAACGCCGGACGGCCGCCGGGGTAATAACGCGACAGCGCAGCCGCCGCGCGATTCTCGGACGCCATCAGCGCGATGTGCAGCATGTCCTCGCGATTCAGTTCCGAACCGACCGCCAGGCGCGAACCGGTGAACTTCTCGTAGTCGCGGTCTTCGTCGGTGACGCTGATCGCGTCGGTGAGCGGCATGTGCGAGTCGAGCACGACCATCGCCGTCATGAGTTTCGTGATCGACGCGATCGGCACGACGGCGCGCGAATTCTTGTCGAAGAGCGTCTCGGACGTGTTCTGGTCGACGACATAGGCCACGCTCGAACGCAACGCGAGGCTGTCGGGCGTGTCATGCAGGCCGAACGCCTGGCCGACCGACGTCGCGCGCGGCTGGAACGCAACCGCGTGCACCGCGCCGCGGCGCGCATGCGGTTCCATGCGATACGACACCCGACGCTTGCGCGACGCGCGGGGCGCATCGTCGTCGTCATCCGTGGCGGCGACCTTGGCGGCTTTCGCGGCCTTCGGCGCCTTGAGCGTGGTTTTCGCCACGCGCGCGGGCTTTTCGGCTTGCGCGGTGGATTTCTTTGCGGTCTTGGTTGCCGTGGCGGTCTTTGCAAGGGCTTCAGCCGGAGCCGCTGCGAAGGACGTCGCTACTGCGATGGAGACAGCGATGGACAATGCCGAGCGCACTGCCACGCCATGCACCACCTTCAACGACGAAAACATTTCGGTTTTCATTAGTGTTCTGTTGGGCGGCTGGAGGGTACCGCCAAGTGTAGTGAAGCAACGAAATTTAAGCAATATTAAGCACTTATCGGCACTCGTTAAACTGAGTTGTAAGCCTGGATTGCATATTGCCGATCAACAGCGCGCCTCGATCGGAAAAAACGATCGTCCCGGCGGAACCGTGCTGCCAAAAGCGCGCTTTTCTACACGACGGCAAACGCACTATCGGCAAAACTTTCCACGACTTTAGTTAAACGTGTGAACCGAATCGGACAAAACGCAGAACTTCGAATCGACGGAGGGAGCGGTCGGATGCCGCGAACAAACACGCGACAGATCGGTCAGCCGAAATGTTAACGTTTCTTCAACAATTTGGTGTACGGCAACATCTTAAAATTAAGACAATCTTCAGAAACTTCTCGTTTTGCATCGCGATAAGACTCAGACTTCGGGCGCGCGGGCAACATCAAATCTTCATCCGGGCGTGTTCTCATCCACTTCAGTGAAGAGCAACAGAAGCTCTGGAGGCCCATGTGCAGCCTGGATGCTCAGGGTTTCCACGGATGCGTCCCCCACACGTTTTTCTAGCAACTAAGTCCTTGTTTAACATACAATTTCGATTCATTGTGCGGCGCACAAAAAGTGCTTGACATCCATCGGAATATCTCTAAAATGGGTCTCATGTTGCGACGCACCAATTGCAGTTGCACCTAGCCGGCCAGGTCCATCGCGCCGGATCTACCCAAACCACGACCCGCGTTTGATGGGTCGGCCATCAGGAGCCTGAGATGACGCTGTTGACCCCCGAGCAAATCGCCGCTGCACAAAAAGCTAACTTCGACACGCTGTTCGGTCTGACGAACAAGGCGTTCGAAGGCGTCGAGAAGCTGGTCGAACTGAACCTGCAAGTCGTGAAGTCGACGCTGGCCGAAAGCCAGGAAAACGCGCAACGCGCGCTGTCGGTCAAGGACGCTCAAGAACTGCTCGCGCTGCAAGCCAGCCTGACGCAGCCGGTCGCGGAAAAGGTGCTGTCGTATGGCCGTCACCTGTATGAAATCGCATCGGCCACGCAAGCTGAATTCGCCCGCGTCGCGGAAGCGCAGTACGAAGAGCAAAACCGCAAGGTGCAAACGCTCGTCGACAACGTCGCGAAGAACGCACCGGCTGGTTCGGAAACGGCTGTCGCCGTGATGAAGTCGGCTATCACCGCTGCCAACACGACGTACGAAACGGTTCACAAGGCAACGAAGCAAGCTGTCGAAATCGCTGAAAGCAACTTCAACGCTGCCGCTACGGCTGCGACGAAGGCCGCTACGCAAGCGACCGAGCAAGCTTCGCGCGCTGCCAAGAAGTCGGTTGCGTAAGTTTGCCGCCGGGCCCTGCCCGGTTTGATGCAGCACGCATGACGAAGAACCCGGCCACCGTGCCGGGTTTTTTGTCGTTTGTCGTCCGCCGTTTGCGCTGCAAATGAAAAAGGCGCGCTCCGGTGAAGGAGCGCGCCTTTGCACTTCCCGAAGCGCGAACGCTTACTTCTTGCGCTGCGGCGGCAAGTCCGTGCACACGCCTTCGTACAGCTCGGCGGCCATCCCGACCGATTCGCCGAGCGTCGGGTGCGGATGGATCGTCTTGCCGATATCGGTTGCATCCGCGCCCATCTCGATCGCGAGACACACTTCGCTGATCAGATCGCCCGCATTAAGACCGACGATGCCGCCGCCGATCACACGATGCGTCTCTTCATCGAAGATCAGCTTGGTGAAGCCCTCGTCGCGGCCATTCGCGATCGCGCGGCCCGACGCGGCCCACGGGAACACTGCCTTGCCGAACTTGATGCCTTCGGCCTTGCACTGGTCTTCCGTCTTGCCGGCCCACGCCACTTCCGGATCGGTGTACGCCACCGACGGAATCTGCAACGCGTCGAAATACGCCTTCTCGCCGTGCGCCGCTTCCGCCGCGACATGGCCTTCGTGCACGGCCTTGTGCGCGAGCATCGGCTGGCCGACGAGATCGCCGATCGCGAAGATGTGCGGCACGTTGGTGCGCATCTGCTTGTCGACGTTGATGAAGCCGCGATCCGTCACCGCCACGCCGGCCTTGTCCGCGCCGACCTTGCCGCCGTTCGGGCTGCGTCCGACCGCGAGCAAAACGAGGTCGTAGCGCTGCGGCTCGCTCGGAGCCTTCTCGCCTTCGAAGGTCACATAGATGCCGTCTTCCTTGGCCTCGGCCTTGGTCGTCTTGGTCTTGAGCATCACGTTCGTGAAGCGCTTGGAATTGAACTTCTCCCAGACCTTCACGAGATCGCGGTCCGCGCCGAGCATCAGGCCATCGAGCATTTCGACGACATCGATGTCCGCGCCGAGCGTCGAATAAACGGTCGCCATTTCCAGGCCGATGATGCCGCCGCCCACCACCAGCATGCGCTTCGGCAACTGACGCAGTTCGAGCGCGCCGGTCGAATCGACGACACGCGGATCGTCCGGGAAGAACGGCAGCTTCACGGCTTGCGAGCCCGCCGCGATGATCGCCTGCTTGAACTTCACGACCTTCTTGCCGTCCGCGCCCTGCACTTCCATATGGTTCGGATCGACGAAACTGCCGACGCCCGTCACGACCTGCACCTTGCGCGCCTTCGCCATGCCCGCGAGACCGCCGGTCAGCTTCTTGACGACGCCTTCCTTGAAGCCGCGCAGCTTGTCGAGATCGACTTTCGGCTCGCCGAAGCTGATGCCGTGCGCCGCGAGTTCCGCCGCTTCGTCGATGACGAGCGCGGTGTGCAGCAGCGCCTTCGACGGAATGCAGCCGACGTTCAGACACACGCCGCCCAGCGTCGAATAACGTTCGACGAGCACCGTCTTCATGCCGAGATCGGCGGACCGGAAGGCCGCCGAGTAACCGCCGGGGCCGGCGCCGATCACGAGCATGTCGCATTCGACATCGGCGGCGCCGGAGTAGCTGCCCGCCTGCGGCGCGGGCGCGGACGCGGACGCCGGAGCGGCTGCGGCGGCTGCCGGAGCGGCCTTCTGCGGCGCGGCCGCGGGAGCCGCGTCGCCGCCTTCGAGCGTCAGGACGAGCGTGCCTTCCGACACGCTGTCACCGACCTTCACCTTCACTTCCTTCACCGTGCCCGCAGCCGGAGAGGGCACATCCATCGTGGCTTTATCGGATTCGAGCGTGATGAGCGACTGCTCCTTCTCGACCGTATCGCCCGGCTTCACGTGCACTTCGATGACCGGAATGTCCTTGAAGTCGCCGATGTCCGGCACCTTCACGTCCTGCACGGCGCCGCCCGCGGCCTTCGCGGGCGCAGCGGCGGGAGCCGGCGCGGCAGCGGGTGCCGCGGCAGCGCCTGCGCCTTGCGTTTCGACCATCGCGATGACCGAGCCCTGGCTGACCTTGTCGCCCTGCTTGACCTTCACTTCCTTGATCGTGCCCGCGACATCGGCGGGCACTTCCATCGTGGCTTTGTCGGTTTCGAGCGTGATGACGCCCTGTTCCTTTTCGATGCTGTCGCCGGGTTTGATATTGACTTCGATGACATCGACATCGGAGAAGTCGCCGATGTCGGGTACTTTTAGTTCGACGAGACTCATGTTGTCCCCTAAGAGATGTGCGGATGGAACCTCAGGGCAAAGCCCCGAGGTCCCGCCGTCGGCCAGATCCGAAGATCAGAGAATGACGCGACGGAAATCGCCCAGAATCGCCGACAGATAAGCGTTGAAGCGCGCGGCGGCCGCACCGTCGATGACGCGATGGTCGTACGACAGCGACATCGGCAGCGTGAGGCGCGGCACGAACTGCTTGCCGTCCCACACCGGCTTCATCTGACCGCGCGACAGGCCGAGAATCGCGACTTCGGGCGCGTTGATGATCGGCGTGAAGTGCGTTCCGCCGATGCCGCCCAGCGACGAGATCGAGAAGCAGCCGCCCTGCATCTGATCGGGCTTGAGCTTGCCGTCGCGCGCGAGCTTCGACAGCTCCGCCATTTCCTTGGCGATATCGACGAGGCCCTTCTTGTCCGCGTCGCGGATCACCGGAACGACGAGGCCGTTCGGCGTATCGGCCGCGAAACCGATGTGGTAGTACTTCTTGAACACGAGGTTGTCGCCGTCCAGGCTCGCGTTGAAGTCCGGGAACTTCTTGAGCGCCGAGACCACGGCCTTGATGACGAACGCGAGCATCGTGAACTTCACGCCCGCCTTTTCGTGTTCCTTGTTCAGCTTGACGCGCAGTTCTTCGAGCTCGGTGATGTCGGCTTCGTCGTTGTTCGTGACGTGCGGAATCATCACCCAGTTGCGATGCAGGTTCGCACCCGAGATCTTCTTGATGCGCGACAGCGGCTTCGGATCGATCGGCCCGAACTTCGTGAAGTCGATCTTCGGCCACGGCAGGAGACCCAGCTCGCCGCCGCCACCGCCAGCCGGTGCAGCCGCTGCGGGCGCCGCACCCTGTCCCGACATCACGCCCTTGACGAACGCGGTGATGTCGCCTTGCGTGATGCGGCCTTTCGGACCGCTGCCGCGCACGCGCGACACATCGACGCCCAGGTCTCGCGCGAACTTGCGCACCGATGGCGACGCGTGGCTCGACGTGCGCGTGCCGTCGCCGGCAGGCATCAGGGGCGCCTGCGCGAGCGCGGACGGCGCCTCTTTCGCGGGAGCGGGTTTCACGGGCGCATCGGACGGCACTTCGACCGGCTTCGCGGGCGCGGGCGCCGCCGCGGGCGCAGCCGCTCCAGCGCCGCCTTCCAGCACGACGATCAGCGTGCCTTCGGAAACCGTATCGCCGATCTTGACCTTCAGCTCTTTCACCGTGCCCGCTTCGGGGCTCGGCACGTCCATCGTCGCCTTGTCGGATTCGAGCGTGACGAGCGACTGTTCCTTCTCGACCTTGTCGCCGACCTTCACGCCGATCTCGATGACCGGAATGTCCTTGAAGTCGCCGATGTCCGGCACCTTCACTTCGATGGAACCGCCGCCGCTCGCCGCGGGCGCCGCAGCGGGCGCCGCCGCCGGCGCCGGTGCGGCCGCTTCCTGCTTGGCGGCAGGCGCGGCAGCGGATGCGCCGCCTTCCAGCACGACGATCAGCGTGCCTTCCGACACGTTGTCGCCGACCTTGACCTTGACCTCCTTCACGGTGCCCGCCGCCGAACTCGGCACGTCCATCGTCGCCTTGTCGGATTCGAGCGTGACGAGCGACTGTTCGGGTTCGACCGTATCACCCACCTTGACCAGCACTTCGATCACGGGGATGTCCTTGAAATCGCCGATGTCCGGCACTTTGACTTCGATCGCTTGACTCATTATTAGTGTCTCCTGGGTTGCACGCGGGCCTCCTTCCGCTTCGGAAGGAGGCCGCGTCACAACGCACGGGGGCGATGCCTTTAGACGGTCATCGGGTTGGGTTTGGACGGGTCGAGGTTGTACTTCTTGATCGCCTCGGCGACGACCTTGCGCTCGATCGTGCCTTCGTCGGCCAGCGCGTTCAGCGCGGCCAGCGTCACCCAGTAGCGGTCGACTTCGAAGAAGTGGCGCAGCGCCTCGCGCGTATCCGAGCGGCCGTAGCCGTCGGTGCCGAGCACCACGAACTTGTTCGGCACATAGCCGCGGATCTGGTCGACGAGCGCACGGATGTAGTCCGTCGATGCGATCACCGGGCCCTTCGCGCCCTTGAGCAGCGCGCTCACGTGCGGCACGCGCTTCTCTTCCGTCGGGTGCAGCAGGTTCCAGCGCTCGCACGCCTGACCGTCGCGCGCCAGTTCGGTGAAGCTCGGCACGCTCCAGAGATCGGCGGTGACGTTCCAGTCGTTCTTCAGGAGATCGGCGGCGGCGATCACTTCGTTGAAGATCGTGCCCGCGCCCATCAGTTGAACGTGCGCCTTGCCCGCGCCTTCGGCCTTCTTGAACGCGTACATGCCCTTGATGATGTCCGAAGCAACGGCATCGCCTTGCGGGATCGCCGGATGCTCGTAGTTCTCGTTCATCACGGTGATGTAGTAGTACACGTCTTCCTGATCCGCGACCATGCGGCGCAGACCGTCCTGCATGATGACCGCGAGTTCGTAGCCGAAGGTCGGGTCGTAACTCACGCAGTTCGGAACGGACGCCGCCCACAAGAGCGAGTGGCCGTCTTCGTGCTGCAGGCCTTCGCCGTTGAGCGTCGTGCGACCCGCGGTGCCGCCCAGCAGGAAGCCGCGCGAACGCATGTCGCCCGCGGCCCATGCCAGATCGCCGATACGCTGGAAGCCGAACATCGAGTAGAAGATGTAGAACGGGATCATGATCTCGCCGTGCGTCGAGTACGACGTCGCGGCCGCGATCCAGTCACACATGCCACCCGCTTCGTTGATGCCTTCCTGCAGAATCTGACCCGTCTCCGATTCGCGATAGAACATCAGCTGGTCGGAGTCTTCCGGCACGTACTTCTGGCCTTCCTGATTCCAGATGCCGATCTGACGGAAGAGACCTTCCATGCCGAAGGTACGCGACTCGTCCGGCACGATCGGCACGACGCGCTTGCCGAGCGCCTTGTCCTTCAGCAGGATGTTCAGGATCCGCACGAAGGCCATCGTCGTGGAGATTTCGCGGCCTTCGCCCGTGCCCTTCAGAAGCGGCTCGAATGCGGAGAGCGCTGGCACCGGCAGCGATTCGGCCTTCTCGCGGCGCGACGGCAGATAGCCGCCCAGGTCCATGCGCTTCTGACGCATGTACTCGAGTTCCTTCGAGCCTTCCTCGAACGTGAGGTACGGCACGTCGGCGATCTGCTCGTCGGTGAGCGGCAGGCGGAACTGGTCGCGGAATTTCTTCAGCGTGTCGATCGGCAGCTTCTTCTGCTGGTGCGTGATGTTCATCGCCTGACCGTGCTCGCCCATGCCATAGCCCTTGATGGTCTTGGCGAGGATGACGGTCGGCGCGCCCTTCGTCTTGGTCGCGGCGTCGAATGCCGCGTAGATCTTGTGCGGATCGTGGCCGCCGCGGTTCAGGTTCCAGATGTCGTCATCGGACCAGTCGGCGACGAGCGCCTTCAGTTCCGGCGTGTTGAAGAAGTGCTCGCGTACGAACGCGCCCGACTCCGACTTGTACGTCTGGTATTCGCCGTCGACGACTTCCATCATGCGGCGCATCAGCGCGCCGGTCTTGTCGCGTGCGAAGAGCGCATCCCAGCGGCTGCCCCAGATGACCTTGATGACGTTCCAGCCCGCGCCGCGGAATTCGCTTTCCAGTTCCTGGATGATCTTGCCGTTGCCGCGCACCGGACCGTCAAGACGCTGCAGGTTGCAGTTGATGACGAACACGAGGTTGTCCAGACGCTCGCGGCCGGCCATGCCGATCGCGCCGAGCGATTCCGGCTCGTCCGTCTCGCCGTCGCCGAGGAACGCCCAGACCTTGCGGCCGTCCGTCTTCGCGATGCCGCGCGCCGCCATGTACTTCATGAAGCGCGCCTGATAGATCGCCATGATCGGGCCGAGACCCATCGACACGGTCGGGAATTGCCAGAAGTCCGGCATCAGCCACGGGTGCGGATACGAGGAGATGCCCTCGCCGCCCACTTCCTGACGGAAGTTGTTCAGTTGCTTATCGGTCAGGCGGCCGAGCAGGAACGCGCGCGAGTACACACCCGGCGACGAGTGGCCCTGCACGAACACGAGATCGCCGCCGTGTTCTTTCGACGGCGCGTGCCAGAAGTGATTGAAGCCGACGTCATAGAGTGTTGCGGCGGACGCGAACGAAGCGATGTGGCCGCCGACGTTCGTGTCCTTGCCCGCGCGCAGCACCATCGCGATGGCGTTCCAGCGGGTGTACGAGCGGATGCGGTGTTCGAGGTCCTGATCGCCCGGATTCTTCGCCTGCGCGGCGACGGGGATCGTGTTGATGTACGGCGTGTTCGCCGAGAACGGCAGGTGCTCGCCATGCACGCGAGCGAATTCGATCTGTTTCTCGATCAGGTAGTGCGCGCGATCAGGACCGACCGCGGAAATTACGCCATCGAGCGCGTCGAGCCACTCGGCGGTTTCCTGAGGATCGTCGTCCTTGGCGTTGGCGACATATTTGAGAACTTCGTCGGGTACAGCGGACATGCTCGTCTCCTGATGTGAGGAACACTCTGAGAACCGCCGGCGCACGCCCGATCGAAGGCGGGCACTGGCCGCGTGCCGGCAATTCTAAAGAGGGTCCAGACCATGATGCAAGGAATTTTTCAAATCATGAGAGTTAATCTCACCATACGAAAAATTGCTGCAACGCACCGTCCGATAAGACTTTTTTGTTCAGATGTTTCTCCTCCTTTTGCGACAATCCATACTTCTTTACCGTCTTTTTACGCCGATTAACAATCAGGTGCTGCGTTACAATCGCTTCCATGTTGACCGAACGGCTGATCAAACGCTCGGCGAGGGTCGCGCGAAAGCCGACCGACGCCTCGCCCTCCCGCTGGCACCACGGCCCGTGGTGGTCGAACTCCTATTTACTCACGCCGCTCATTTCGATCCTGGTATTCCTGGTCGTGATGAGTCTGATCCTATGGAGCCTGAACCGGCGCGAGCAACAGCAGCAGGAAGACACGCTCTATCGGAATGTCGCGTGGGCACAGCAGCAAATCCGTCTTTCGATGACCGGCGCGCAGGAGCAGATCCAGGCGCTCGCGCGCGACATTGCGACCGGCCACGGCGACCCGCAAACCTTCCAGACCTCGTCCACCGACATCATGCAGGGGCATCCCGAGATCCTCTACATGAACTGGTACACGAGCGAGCATAAGCCCCGCTGGCCGAATACGCCGCTGCCCGTGCTCGGATCGCGTCTCGCGAAGCCCAACGACACGCAGATGGACGAGGCCGTGCAGGCCGCATTCGACGAAGCGCGCACCACCCGCCGCCAAGTCTACTCGCCGTTGCTCTACGACGACCTCGGCAATGGCTATATCACCTTGCAGACACCGGTCTTCCGCGACCGCGAGTTCCTCGGCTCGATCGCGGCGGTGTTCTCGATCGAAGGCGTCCTGAAGCACGACATTCCCAGCGAACTGTCGGCGAAGTACAAGATTTCCATCACCGACCTGAACAACCGCGAACTCGCGACCACGTCGAGCCGCCCGCGCCTGCCGCGCGACATGTTCTACGACCTGCCGCTCGATCCGCCGGGACAAGGTCTGTCGGTGCGCGTGTATTCGTATCCGCAGCTCACCAACTTCACCAACAACACGCTCGTCTGGCTCGTCGCGGGTTTGTCGTGTTTCGTGCTGTGGAGTCTCTGGAGCCTGTGGAAGCACACGCGCCAGCGCTTCGAGGCGCAACAGGCGCTGTACGCCGAAGCGTTCTTTCGTCGCGCGATGGAAAACTCGGTGCTGATCGGCATGCGCGTGCTCGACATGCACGGCCGCATCACGCACGTGAATCCCGCGTTCTGCCGCATGACGGGCTGGGATGAGAGCGATCTCGTCGGCAAGAACGCGCCGTTCCCGTACTGGCCGCGCGACGCGTATCCCGAAATGCAGCGCCAGCTCGACATGACGCTGCGCGGCAAGGCGCCCTCGTCCGGCTTCGAACTGCGCGTGCGCCGCAAGGACGGCTCGTTCTTTCACGCGCGGCTGTACGTGTCGCCGCTGATCGACAGTTCGGGCCGGCAGACCGGCTGGATGTCGTCGATGACGGACATCACAGAGCCGAAGCGCGCCCGCGAAGAACTCGCCGCCGCGCACGAGCGCTTCACCACCGTGCTCGAAAGCCTCGACGCGGCCGTCTCCGTGCTCGCCGCCGACGAAGCCGAGCTGCTCTTCGCCAATCGCTATTACCGGCATCTGTTCGGCATCCGTCCGGACGGGCATCTGGAGCTCGCGGGCGCCGCGTTCGACGGCGGCTCGCAAAGCTCGTCGGACACCATCGACATGGTCGACACCTACGCGGGCCTGCCCGCCACCGCGCTCACCGAAAGCTCGGCGGACGCGCAGGAAGTCTATGTCGAAGGCATCCAGAAGTGGTTCGAGGTGCGCCGCCAGTACATCCAGTGGGTCGACGGCCATCTCGCGCAGATGCAGATCGCCACCGACATCACGCAGCGCAAGCAGGCGCAGGAACTCGCGCATCAGCAGGAAGAAAAGCTCCAGTTCACGAGCCGCCTGATGACGATGGGCGAAATGGCGTCGTCGCTCGCGCACGAGCTGAATCAGCCGCTCGCGGCGATCAACAACTATTGTTCGGGCTGCGTCGCGCTGGTGAAATCCGGCCGCGTGACGCAGGAAACGCTGCTTCCCGTGCTCGAAAAGACCGCGCAGCAGGCCGTGCGCGCGGGCATGATCATCAAGCGCATCCGCGAGTTCGTGAAGCGCAGCGAGCCCAAGCGCCAGGCCGCGCGCGTCGCGGATATCGTCGCGGACGCGGTGGGTCTCGCCGAAATCGAGGCGCGCAAACGCAAGATCCGCATCGTCACCGAAATCCGCTCGCGCATGCCGGTGATCTACGTCGATCCGGTTTTGATCGAACAAGTGTTGGTCAACCTGTTGAAAAACGCGGCCGAGGCGATGCATGATGCGAAACCGAACGCCATCGATCCGGTGATTCGCGTCGTCGTGCAGCGCATGGACGGCGGCTTCGTGTGCATCAGCGTGGTCGATCAGGGTCCGGGCGTGGACGAGGCAACCGCCGAGCGCCTCTTCGAACCGTTTTACAGCACCAAGTCCGATGGCATGGGCATGGGGCTGAACATCTGCCGCTCGATCATCGAGTCGCATCGCGGACGCCTCTGGGTCGTCAACAACGTCGAAGCGGACGGCCACGTGACCGGCGCGACCTTCCACTGCAGCCTGCCGATCGGCGCAGTGGACGGCAGCTCGGGCACGAGCGGCACGGATGCGCAGGACGAACATACGAGACAACAAACAGTTACGGGAGAACTATGAGCACAGTCACCACTCAGGAAACCGTCTTCGTCGTCGACGATGACGAAGCCGTGCGTGATTCCTTGCGCTGGCTGCTCGAAGCAAACGGCTATCGCGTTCAGTGTTTCTCCAGCGCGGAATCGTTTCTCGACGTCTATCTGCCGATCTCGCACTCCGGCGCGATTTCCTGCCTGATCCTCGACGTGCGGATGGCCGGCATGACGGGGCTGGAGCTACAGGAGAAACTCATCGCCGAGAATTCGCTCCTGCCGATTATCTTCGTGACGGGTCACGGCGACGTGCCGATGGCCGTCTCGACGATGAAAAAAGGCGCGATGGACTTCATCGAAAAGCCTTTCGACGAGGCCGAGCTGCGCAAGCTCGTGGAGCGCATGCTGGAAAAGGCGCGCAGCGAAAGCACCAGCGTGCAGCAGCAGCGCGCCGCCGCCGAGCGTCTGGGCAAGCTGACCGCGCGCGAGCATCAGGTGCTCGAACGCATCATCGCGGGACGCCTGAACAAGCAGATCGCCGACGATCTCGGCATCAGCATCAAGACGGTGGAAGCGCATCGCGCGAACATCATGGAAAAGCTCTCCGTGAACACCGTCGCCGATCTGCTGCGCCTCGCGCTGTCGAACAAGCCTCAGCAGTAACGGCTTCGCTCTCCCGTTCGCGGCCGGCATCGTCATGCCGGCCGCGCTTTCATGGCGCGCCCGATGTCCGCATCGCGCCGCCCGTCCCCTTCCGAAACCCCCGTTGTCGGCGAGAGTGAAACGTGATATTTCCTGAATCACGTTGACACACATCGCGGCCCGCCCGTAATTTGGCCGGACCCACTACCGGACAACGGTCATGCGCGACAAGGCGTCTGCCACGTACTTGCTCGACGGTCAAACGTTTGGTGTCGATACCTTCGAGACCAGCGCGCTCTCTCGCATCGTTCCCTTCGCTTTCATCAAGCACTGCGCATCAGTTCGCTGCCTGTCAGCAAACAACGTGCGCATCGCGCGTGCACCGGAGGACTTGATCTTGAAACGAAATCCTTACATCGTCGTCGGGCATCGCGCGCTGCGCATGATCGCGATGAGCGTTGCGCTCGCGTTGCCGCTCGCGGCGCTTCATCCCGGACCGGTGCACGCACAGACGCAGGACGCCGCGAGCACCGCGCCGAAGCTGACAAACCAGCAGCTCGATGCGCTGACCGCGCCGGTCGCGCTCTATCCCGACGCGCTGCTCGCGCAGGTGATGATGGCGTCGACATATCCGTCGCAAATCACCGACGCGGCCGCGTGGTCGAAGGCGAATCCGAACGTCAAGGGCGACGACGCGGTCAAGGCCGTGCAATCCGAGCCGTGGGACCCGAGCGTGCAATCGCTCGTCGCGTTCCCTCAGGCGCTCGCGACGATGGCCTCCAAGATCGACTGGGTGACGCAGCTCGGCAACGCCTTCATCGCGCAGCCGAGCGACGTGATGGACTCGGTTCAGCGTCTGCGGCGCGCGGCGCAAAGCGCGGGCAATCTCAAGACGAACGAGCAGCAGAAGGTCACGAGCGGGCCGCCGCCGGCGGGCAGCACGACCACCAGCACCACCGTGATCCAGATCGAGCCGGCCAATCCGCAAGTGGTCTACGTGCCGACCTACAACCCGACAGTCGTGTACGGCACATGGCCTTATCCGGCCTATCCGCCGGTCTACGTGCCGCCGCCTCCGGGATATGCGATGGCGTCGGCGTTCGTCGGCGGCCTCGCGTTCGGCGCGGGCGTCGCGGTCGTGAATTCGCTGTGGGGCAATTGCAACTGGGGTCACGGCGATGTCAACGTCAACGTGAACCGCTACAACAACATCAACACGAGCAACCGCATCAACGCGAACAGCAACAACGTGCGCTGGAACCGCAACGATCCGCAGTTCAACCGGACCAACGTCCAGAACCGGCAGAACACGTTGAACAACGCGAATCGCGGCGCGAACGCCAACCAGTTTCGCGGCCGCGAGGACGGGCGCGCGCAGGCGGCGCAGACGCTGCAGCAGCGCACCGGGCAAAACCTCAACGAGCCGGCCAGCCAGCGCGTGCAGAGCATCCGCCAGGGCGGCGGAGAGAATGCGCGCAACACCAACGATCTGCGTCAGCGCTCGCAGAACGTGAATCGCGATAACGCGCTGCGCGGCGCGGGCGATGGCAACGGTGCGCGGCAGGACATGCAGCGCGGCCAGGCGAGCCGGGAGTCGTTCGCCAATCAGTCGCATAACCGCGGCGGCGGTGTCGAGCGACAGGCGGGCGGCGGTCTCGGCGGCGGTGGTGGTGGTGGCGGCGGATTCCATGGAGGCGGAGGCGGCGGCGGCGTGCAACGCGGCGGCGGCGGTGGCGGCGGATTCCACGGAGGTGGCGGCGGAGGCGGCGGCGGATTCCATCGAGGCGGCGGCGGCGGAGGAGGATTCCGCCGGTGATGATCGAGTCCATCGTCAAACGCCGCTCAGGCGGCGAACGCCAGATCCAGGAGCCCGACATGAAAACACTCGCCTCATCGAAGAAGCCATTGCTTCGCGCACTCGCCGCCGCGTCGCTGGCGCTTTGCGCATCGTTCGCGTACGCGCAGGCCGTGTATCCCACCGCGGAAGCCGCCGCGCAGGCGTTCACCGACGCCATCGCGACCAACGACGAAACCGCGCTCGCCAAAGTCCTCGGCAAGGACCACGGGCGCTACGTGCCCGAAGGCAGCATCGGCGAAGAGGACATCTACGCGTACCTCGCCGCGTGGGCGCAACAGCATCGCATCGTCGAGGATGCGCAGCCGCTCGATGGCCGTCCGGCCGCTCATATCGAAGCGGGCACGAGCGGCTGGACGCTGCCGATTCCGCTCGTGAAAGTAGCGAAAGGCTGGCGCTTCGACATGCCCGCCGCGCGCGACGAAGTGTTCACGCGGCGTATCGGCCGCAACGAGCGTTCGGCGATGCAGGTCGCGCTCGCGGTCGTCGCCGCGCAAAGCGACTATCGCAAGACGGCCGGCCGCTACGCCGACCGTTTCGTGAGCACGCCCGGCAAGCACGACGGCCTCTACTGGGACACCGCGCCGGGCGACCCGGAAAGCCCGCTCGGCCCGCTCGCCGCGACGATGCCGAACAAGCCCACCGACAAGGACGGTTACTACGGCTACCACTACCGCATCCTGACGGCGCAGGGCGCGAACGCGCAGGGCGGCGCGAAGAACTATCTGCAGGACGGCAAACTGACGAACGGCTTCGGCGTGATCGCGACGCCCGCGCGCTACGGACAGACCGGCGTGATGACCTTCATCGTCAATCAGGATGGGCAGATCTACGAGAAGGATCTCGGCCCGGCGTCCACGCGCGCGGCGGCGGCGATCAGGTCGTTCAATCCGGATTCGTCGTGGCAGGTGGTGACGCCGTGAGTCGCGGCGACATGTTGGAGATGGCAGGCCGGAACGCGCGATAGCGCCCGGCGGTATAATTTCGCCCTTCCCAGGGGCGCATTTGCCACGCATTTGCCGAGCAGGCGCCCAGCACCATGCGCGAGCGCCGCGCACCGCTGCCGCACGAAAGCGGCGGGCACGGCGTCGGCTTTACGCCCTCGCGCGCCCTCGCCCATCCTCGATCCGATTCGCCATGACCGCCCAACTCATCGACGG
Source organism: Caballeronia sp. LZ029 (assembly GCF_031451275.1). Taxonomy (NCBI): domain Bacteria; kingdom Pseudomonadati; phylum Pseudomonadota; class Betaproteobacteria; order Burkholderiales; family Burkholderiaceae; genus Caballeronia; species Caballeronia sp. LZ029. Next base: position 1,084,541 of record NZ_JARUXO010000001.1, on the reverse strand, counting down.
CAACGCCCTTTCCAAGACCCTTCGCGCCGACGTCGCCCAGCGCGCCGCCGCACTCACCGCCCGTGGACACAAGCCGGGCCTGGCCGTCGTGCTCGTCGGCGACAATCCCGCGAGCGAGGTCTACGTGCGCAACAAGGTGAAGGCCTGCCACGACAACGGCCTGCACTCGGTGATGGACCGCTTCCCCGCGACGCTCGCCGAAAACGAGCTGCTCGCGCACATCGCGAAGCTCAACGCCGATCCTTCGATCCACGGCATTCTCGTGCAACTGCCGTTGCCCGCGCATATCGATAGCCACAAGGTCATCGAAGCCATCGCGCCGGAGAAGGACGTCGACGGCTTTCACGTCGCCAACGCGGGCGCGCTCCTGACCGGCAAGCCGCTCTTTCGCCCGTGCACGCCCTACGGCGTGATGAAGATGTTCGAGGCGCACGACATCGGCCTCAAAGGTGCGAACGCGGTGGTGATCGGCCGCTCGAACATCGTCGGCAAGCCGATGGCGCTCCTCTTGCTCGAAGCCGGCGCGACCGTCACCATCTGCCATAGCAAGACGCGCGACCTCGCGAAGCACACGCGCGACGCCGATGTGATCGTCGCAGCGGTCGGCCGCCGCAACATCCTGACCGCGGACATGGTGAAGCCGGGCGCTACCGTGATCGATGTCGGCATGAACCGCAACGACGAGGGCAAGCTGTGCGGCGACGTCGATTTCGCGGGCGTCAGCGAAGTGGCCGGATTCATCACGCCGGTGCCGGGCGGCGTCGGCCCGATGACCATCACGATGCTGCTCGTCAACACGATCGAAGCGGCCGAGCGCGCGGCGCAGGCGTGAACATCGGCGCGGGGCGGCATTAATCGGCCCCTTAAAAACAATCGATTGGAATTTGCCCCGCCCGCCCCAATAATCTCGGAGAGAGCCGGCGCGGCACGCGTCCCGTTCCCGGCTTCGTCCAACACCAGAACGGGAGAGTCATGAGCGATACCACGTCCACCCCGGCAGCGGCCAATCCGCTGCTCGATTTTTCCGATCTTCCGCGTTTCGGCGAAATTCAGCCCGCGCACGTCACACCCGCGCTCGACGTGCTGCTCGCTGATGCGAAAGCCGCCGTCGATCGCGCGAGCGCGCCGGACACGCCCGCGACCTGGAAGGACGTCGTCGAGGCGGTCGAGCAGGAATCGGAAAAACTGTCGCGCGCGTGGGGCGTCATCGGCCATCTGAACGCCGTCGCCGATACGCCCGAACTGCGCGCCGCGCACGCCGAAAACCTGCCGCGCGTCACCGAATTCTCCGCGAGCGTCGGTCAGAATCTCGCGCTCTACGAGAAGTACAAGGCGATCGCCGCAGGACCGGAATTCGCCGGTCTGTCGGCCGAGCGCAAGAAGATTCTGGAGAACTCGCTGCGCGATTTCCGCCTGTCGGGCGCGGAATTGCCCGAGGATCGCAAGCCGCGTTTCGCGCAGTTGCAGGAGGAGCAGGCAGCGCTCTCCAAGGCGTTCTCCGATCACGTGCTCGATTCGACCAACGCCTACGCATATATCGTCACGAAGGAAAGCGATCTCGCCGGCCTGCCCGATGACGTGATCGAAGCAGCCCGCGAAGCCGCGCAACGCGATGGCAAGGAAGGCTGGAAGTTCACGCTGCATTTCCCGTCGTATTTCCCGGTGCTGCAATACGCCGAGCATCGGCCGATGCGCGAAGCGATGTATCGCGCGTACGTCACGCGTGCGTCGGAACTGGGCGGCACCTACGGCGACGGCAAGGCCGAATGGGACAACACGGCGAACGTCGTCGAGAACCTGAAGCTGCGCGAGGAAGAAGCGAAGACGCTCGGCTATCAGAACTTCGCGGAAGTGTCGCTCGCGCCGAAGATGGCCGAATCGCCCGCGCAAGTCATCGCGTTCCTCGAAGATCTCGCCAAACGCGCCCGCCCTTACGCCGAAAACGACTGGATGGAACTGCGCGCGTTCGCCGCGACCGAACTCGGCATGCCCGAACTGCAGCCCTGGGATATCGCGTATGCGGCCGAGAAGCTGCGCCAGAAGCGCTACTCGTTCTCCGAGAACGAAGTGAAGCAATACTTCCCGCAGGAAGCCGTGCTGAAGGGCCTTTTCAAGGTCACCGAAACACTATTCAACGTGTTGATCCGCCGCGACGAGGCCGCCGTGTGGAATCCGGACGTGCGCTTTTTCCGCGTCGAGAACAAGGACGGCACGCTCGTCGCGCAGTTCTATCTCGACCTCTACGCGCGCGAAGGCAAGCGCGGCGGCGCCTGGATGGACGACGCCCGCTCGCGCCACAAGCGCACGCAAGGCGGCGTGCAGACGCCGGTCGCCTATCTCACGTGCAACTTCTCGGCGCCGGTGGGCGGCAAACCCGCCTGCTTCACGCACGATGAAGTCATCACGCTGTTCCACGAGTTCGGGCACGGGCTGCATCACATGCTGACGCGCATCGACGAGCTGGGCGTGTCGGGCATCAATGGCGTGGAGTGGGATGCGGTCGAACTGCCGTCGCAGTTCATGGAGAACTTCTGCTGGGAGTGGGACGTGCTCACCGACATGTCCGCGCATGTCGAGACCGGCGCGCCGCTGCCGCGCGAGCTGTTCGACAAGATGCTCGCCGCGAAGAATTTCCAGAGCGGTCTCGGCACGCTGCGCCAGATCGTCTTCTCGATGTTCGACATGGTGTTGCACACGTCCTACGATCCGGCGAACGCGACGCAGAACGTGAACGATCTCGCGCGCTCGATCAACGAGAAGTTCCATGTGATTCCGCAGGCGCCGTTCTCGCGCTGGCCGAACACGTTCAGCCATATCTTCGCGGGCGGCTACGCGGCGGGCTACTACAGCTACAAGTGGGCCGAAGTGCTGTCAGCCGATGCGTACGCCGCGTTCGAAGAGGCCGCGAAGGCCGGCAACGGCTCGGTGCTCGACGCGACGACGGGCACGCGCTATCGCCGCGAGATTCTCGAAGTGGGCGGCAGCCGCCCGGCGATGGATTCGTTCAAGGCGTTCCGTGGACGCGAGCCGGACATCGACGCATTGCTGCGTCATAACGGCATGTCCGGGCAAGCGGCGCACTGATCGTTAGCCGGCTCGACAACCCGGTCCGCGGGCAAGGGACCGGGTTTTTTATCGCCTGTCGATCCTGAAATCCACTTCCGATGGCCGCCCTTCGAGCGCCAGCGTCGCGCGCACGGCGGGGCTTCGGCTGACCACTTTGCCGCGTCGAACGACAGCCGTGCGCGCCGCGCGCAGGCGAATCGCTTCGATGCGATCGCGCGCATCGAGCACGACGCAATCCGCGTTGCAGCCCACTTCGATGCCGTATCCTTCCAGCCCGAGAATGCGCGCGGGATTTTTCGTCACCGCATCGAAGCACGCGCGCATCGCATCGACGCCGGTCATCTGCGCGACGTGCAAACCCATATGCGCGACTTCGAGCATGTCGCCGGAGCCGAGGCTGTACCACGGGTCCATCACGCAATCGTGGCCGAACGCGACCGTGATGCCGCCTGCCATCAGTTCCGGCACGCGCGTCATGCCTCTTCGCTTCGGATACGTGTCCGAGCGCCCTTGCAGCGTGATGTTGATGAGCGGATTCGCAATCGCCGCGACGCCCGCCTCGCGCATCAGCGGGATGAGCTTGCTGACGTAGTAGTTGTCCATCGAGTGCATCGACGTGAGATGCGAGCCGGTCACGCGTCCGTGCAGTCCGAGCCGATGCGTCTCCGCCGCGAGCGTTTCGATATGGCGCGACATCGGATCGTCGGATTCGTCGCAGTGCATGTCCACGCGCAAGCCCTGCTCCGCCGCGTATTCGCACAGGAGCTTCACCGATGCCGCGCCGTCGGCCATCGTGCGTTCGAAGTGCGGAATGCCGCCGACGACATCGACGCCCTTCGCGATCGCGCGCTTCAGGTTCTCGAACGCGCCCGCGCTGCGCAACACGCCGTCTTGCGGAAACGCGACGAGTTGCAGATCGAGGTAAGGTTTCACACGGCGCTTCACTTCGACGAGCGCTTCCACTGCCAGCAGGCGCGGATCGCATACATCGACGTGAGAGCGGATCGCGAGCAGCCCGCGCGCGACGGCCCAGTCGCAGTATTGCAACGCGCGCTCGACGAGCGCTTCCTGCGTGAGATCGGGCTTCAGCTCGCCCCACAGCGCGATGCCTTCGAGCAGCGTGCCCGACGCGTTCACGCGCGGCAAACCGTAGGACAGCGTCGCGTCCATGTGAAAGTGCGCATCGACGAAAGGCGCGGTGACGAGCGAGCCGTTCGCATCGATTTCCTCTCGCGCGGTGGCCGCGAGATGCGGCTCGATCGCGGCGATACGCCCCGCTTCCATGCCGATATCGACGAGCCCGCGCGAGTCCGCGAGCGCCGCGCGGCGAATGATCAAATCCATGTGCGAAACCTCCGTATCAGGCTTTTCGTCCGATGTGTCCGTTCGATTGTATCGGGACAGAAAGGCCATGCGGAGTTCGATTCAGCGCAGTACGCGATGGCGTCCGACCACCGCGAAACTGAGCGGCAGCGAACCGCGCGACATTGCGCGTTCCGGTTCGATCCTGAGCGGATAGGCGTCGCCCTGTCGCGCGAGCGGTTCGTAGAGATCGGGACGGCGCGCGGATAGCGCCCGACGCCCGGCGCTCGCCTCGGCCAGCGACGGCTTCACGTCCGCGACGATGAGACCGCAATCCGCCGATGTACGACGCGCGAGCACGCGGCCATCGGGTCCGGCGATCAGCGCTTCGTCGCCCGATGTGTGGCTGCACGCGATGAACATGCCGTTGTCGGCGGCGCGCGCGGCGAGCGTCGCGCGCTGCGTGCGATCGCCGCGCATCGGTGCGATGAGAAGCGTCGCACCCATGAGCGCCGTCATCCGCACGTTCTCGACGACGTCGTTGTCATCGCCGATCAGAATGCCGATGCGCGCGCCGAGCGGCGCATCGAACACGGTGAAGCGCTCGCCGCTGTGCAATCCGCAATGCGACGCATGCAGCTTGCGATGACGAACGCGCGCGCCGCCGGGGAAGAGAATCGCGTAGCTGTCGTACAGGCGTGCGTCTTCCGTGCGCTCGATCCAGCCGACGCCTGCCGCGACGCCGGTTGCGTCGACGGCGGCGGCGATCGCGCGGATCGACGGGCCATCGAACGATTCGGCACGCGACGCGTCGTCCGCCACACCGATGCTCAATTGCGGGAACAGCACCAGTTGTACGCCCTGACATGCGGCGTCGGCGATCAGCGCGCAATGGCGCGCGGCATCGCCTTGCGACACGCGCGTGCTGACAGCGATGCGAAACGAGGTGGCGTCCAAGCGAGGCTCCGGAATAAACGGGTAGATGACCTCATTGAACCGCTCGCGTATCGATAAGTAAAATGAATGTTTTGATCGATTCGATCGCCAAATGGAATCGAATATCCGATGGAACTGAAACTCCTGCGCGCCTTCCTCACCATCGCGGACTTGCGCCATTTCGGCCGTGCAGCCGAAGCCTTGCATGTCAGCCAGCCCGCGCTCAGCAAGCAGATCGCCGCGCTCGAAGCGAGCCTCGGCGCGCGCCTGTTCGAACGCGGGCGACACGGCGCGGATCTGACGGCGTTCGGCGCGGGCTTTATCGCCGATGCGCAATCGCTGGTGCGCGACGCCGACACCGTGCTCGCCCGCGCACGCGAAGCCGCGAGCGGCGCGCGCGGGTTCTTGCGTGTCGGCCTGTGCCTGTCGACGCTCACGCATGTGCCCAGGCTGATCGCGGAATTCGGCGCGCTCAATCCGGGCGTGAGCATCACGCTGCACGATCTTTCGTCGCACGAGCAGACGCGCCGCATCCTCGCCAATAAGCTCGATGTGGGATTCATGCGGATGCCCGCGAGCGCCGGGCTGTCGGGCTTCACGGTGCTCGACGAAACGCTCGCGCTCGCCGTGCCCGAGCACACGCGCTACAAGCGTCTGCCCGCGGACCTGAACGAGTTGAACGAGCCGGGATTCATCGCGCTATCGCGCACGCGCGGGCCGGGTCTCGCGGCGCAGATCGATCGCTGGTGCGCCGAGCACGCGTTCGTGCCGCACGTGATTCAGGAAGCGGACGATATCCAGTCCGTGCTCGCATCCGTGGCGGGCGGCGTGGGCGCCGCGTTCCTGCCATCGCGTGCGCAATATCTGCTGCGCGATGCGCGCGTGCTGACCTTGCGCGATCAGCCCGCGCGATGGCGCGTCGGTCTCGCATGGCAAGCCGAACGCGACGACACCGTCACGCGCGGCTTCGTCGCGTTCATGAAAGCGCGCGTGAAAGCGCTGAAGGCTTCGGCTACGCTCGACGGTTGAGCTTCGCGAGCAGCATCGCTTTGATTGCGGGCCATTCGTCGTCGATGATCGAAAAGCGCACCGAGTTGCGCTTGCGGCCATCGGGCATGATGCGCTCGTGCCGCACGATGCCTTCCTGTTTCGCGCCGATGCCGAGTATCGCGGCGCGCGATTTCTCGTTGAGTTCGTCGGTGGTGAACTGCACGCGCACGCAGTTCATCGCTTCGAACGCGTGGGCGAGCAACAGATATTTCGCTTCGGTGTTGATGCCGGTGCGTTGCGTCGATGCCGCGAGCCATGTATGGCCGATTTCGAGCTTGCGGTTCACGCGGTCGATCTTCCAGTAACGCGTGCTGCCGACCACGCGGTCGTCATCGGTTCGCACGATCGTGAACGGCATGACCGTGCCGGCGTCGCGGCCTGCGAACGCGGTGTTTAGATAGCGGTCGATGGTGTCTTCGTTTGGAACGACCGTTACGTTGAGACTCCAGAGCTCGCCATCGGCGGCGGCATCGAGTAAGGCGGCGCGGTCTTCGCTTTGCAGCGGGCGAAGCTGCACGCGCTGTCCGTTCAGGGTCGGTAGGTTCATCGATCGTTTTGCAGGTTTGTGGCCAGACGACATCATAATTCGCTTGCGCTGGCTTGCTTTTGTGGAATCCTGATTTCGTGTCGGTCTATTTGTGTTGCCCCTGTGCGGGGCGGCAGTCACTTTCTTTGCTGCTGCAAAGAAAGTAACCAAAGAAACAGCTATCCCCAGCCTAAGCACTTCACACCGGCCGCGGCACAGACGATTGGCTGAATGGCCCGGCAATAGCGAGTGCCCCCACAAGCAGACAAGGGCTTGGACCGCGCACGGTCTGACAAGCCATAACCCAGAGCACACTGGTTCAGCACCAAATAGCTCCGGCCCGCTACGCGGCCGATGGGTCAATCGGGTGTGCGTGGGCTTCTTCTTCGACGGTTTCCCTCGCATACCCCACGGCAGCGCGTAGCGCTGTGCCGAAGCTATTTGGTGCTGAACCAGCGCCCTAAAACAACTAGCTTGTCAGACCGTGCGCGAGCCAAGCCCGGTTGGGCCTTTGGGGGCGACACTTAGGCGAGTGCCGCCGGCGGCTGGCAAGCATGGCCAACGTGCGTGTGACCGCGGGCGGTGAGAAGCTGCTTTCTTTGGTTACTTTCTTTGCAGCAGCAAAGAAAGTGACCCCCGCCCCGGGGAGGGGCAGTGCTAATAGACCGACACGAAAACAGGATCCGGCGAAAGCACCCCAATCCACCCGCGCAGCGAAACCACCCTCCTACGCTCCGCTAGAATCCTAAACTTCAGCGCACGGCCGCGCTCCCCGAAGAAGACCGAAATTCATGAAAATCGCCACCTGGAACGTCAACTCCCTCAAAGTCCGCCAGCAACACGTCATCGACTGGCTGGCCGCTTCACAAGTCGACGTGCTGTGTCTTCAGGAACTCAAACTCCCCGACGAGAAATTCCCTCGCGCCGAGCTCGAAGCCGCCGGCTTCAAAAGCTGGTTCGCGGGACAGAAGACCTACAACGGCGTCGGCATTCTGGTCAGGTCCGACGCGGGTTTCGAAGTGGATGAAATCAGCGTGGTACGCAACATCCCCGGTTTCGAGGACTTGCAGCAGCGCGTGATCGCCGCGACGATCGACGGCGTGCGCATCATCTCCGCCTATTTCCCCAACGGCCAGGCGCCCGGCTCCGACAAATTCGCCTACAAGATGCGTTGGCTCGATGCGCTGCGCGAATGGCTGCGCGAGGACATGGCGCGTCACCCGCAGCTCGCGCTACTGGGCGATTACAACATCGCGCCGGAAGACCGCGACGTGCACGATCCGAAAGCCTGGGAAGGTCAGAACCTCGTCTCGCCAGAGGAGCGCGCGCACTTCGCGCAGCTCGTCGAACTGGGACTCACCGATGCCTTCCGCAAGTTCGAGCAGCCCGAGAAGCTCTTCACGTGGTGGGATTACCGGATGATGGCGTTCCGCCGCAACGCGGGGCTGCGCATCGATCACATTCTGCTGTCGGAGAAGCTCGCGACGCGTTGCACGTCGTGCGAAGTGGACAAGGTGCCGCGCAAGTGGGATCAGCCGTCGGACCACGCGCCCGTGATCGCGACCATCGACTGATCCCTGCCCGACCAACGCTCACGCGTCGAGATGCAATTCCTGAATCTTGCGCGTGATCGTATTGCGGCCGATGCCCAGCCGCTCCGCCGCCTCGACCTTGCGTCCGCGCGTGAAATCGAGCGCCTCGCGGATCACCGCGGCTTCGAAACGGCGCGCGAGTTCGTCCATCACGTCGGCGGAGTTTTCGCGCAGCAGGCGCGCGACCTCGGTGCGCAAGCCGTTCTCCCACACGCTGGCCGCAACGCCCGCCACAGAAGGCGCCGATGCCGCCGCGCCGTTCTGTGCCGCGGGAGCCGGCGCCACCGCGCCATCGGACGATACGGCGATGGCCTCCGCCGCATAGTCCTGGCGCGGCGTGAGATCGGGCGGCAGATCCTTCTGCTCGATCACCTGCGCGGGCGCCATCACCGTGAGCCAGTTGCACAGGTTCTCAAGCTGACGCACGTTGCCGGGAAACGGCAGCGACGCGAGATACGCAAGCGCCGCGTCCGACACGCGCTTGGGCTCGACGCCCAGATCGCGCGCACTCTTCTGCAGGAAATGGCGCGCGAGCAGCGGAATATCCTCGCTGCGCTCGCGCAACGCCGGCAGACGCAGGCGAATCACGTTCAGACGGTGATACAAGTCCTCGCGGAACAGGCCTTGCCGCACGCGCGCATCGAGATTCTGATGCGTCGCCGCGATCACCCGCACGTTCGCCTTCAGCGGATTGTGCCCGCCCACACGATAGAACTGCCCATCCGACAGCACGCGCAACAGGCGCGTCTGAAGATCGAAGGGCATGTCGCCGATTTCATCGAGAAAGAGCGTGCCGTTCTCGGCCTGCTCGAAGCGGCCCTGGCGCATCGCCTGTGCGCCGGTGAACGCGCCGCGCTCGTGGCCGAACAGTTCGGACTCCAGCAGATCCTTCGGAATCGCCGCCGTGTTCAGCGCGATGAACGGTCCGTTCGCGCGTGGGCTATGTCGGTGCAAAGCGCGCGCGACAAGCTCCTTTCCGGTGCCTGATTCGCCCGTGATGAGCACGGTCGCCGCCGAATGCGACAGACGGCCGATCGCGCGGAACATATCCTGCATCGCCGGCGCCTGGCCGAGCATCTCGGGCGTCTCCGTCACGCGCTCGTCGACGGCCGCTTCGCCGCGCATGCTTTCATCGACGGCGCGGCGGATCAGCTCGACGGCCTTGTCGACATCGAATGGCTTGGCGAGGTATTCGAACGCGCCGCCCTGGAACGCCGCCACGGCGCTGTCCAGGTCCGAGAACGCCGTCATGATGATGACGGGCAACCCCGGCAAGCGGTCGCGCACGGTCTGCAGCAGCTCAAGCCCGGAGCCGCCCGGCATACGGATGTCGGAGACGAGCACTTGCGGGCTTTCTCCTTCGAGCGCGGCGAGCGCATCGCGCACGCCGGAAAAGCTGCGCGTCGTGAAGTTTTCTCGTGCGAGCGCTTTTTCCAGCACCCAGCGGATGGATTGGTCGTCGTCTACTATCCAGATCGGCTTCATATCGTTCGGCGAGAAGTCTTCGTATGGTTCGGTGTGAGCCCGTCGAAACGGTCAGGCTTCGATGCCTGATGGGTCACGTGCTTCGCGTGACGTCGCTGGTCGATCGTGATCAATTCTCAAACGGCAACAGGATGGCGAATTCGGTGCAGCCCGGCCGGCTCTCGACTTCGATCAGGCCATCGTGCTGATGGACGAACGATTGCGCGAGCGTAAGACCGAGACCGCTGCCGTCTTCCCTGCCCGATACGAGCGGGAAGAAGATCCGGTCGCGGATTTCGCTGGGGATGCCGGGACCGTTGTCAGTGATATGCAAGTCCAATGCCAGTTTGTGCAGCTTCTTGCCGATCGTCACTTTGCGCGCGATGCGCGTGCGCAGTTCGATCCTCGCATCGCCTTGTGAAATGCGCTCCTTCAGCGCTTCGGCCGCGTTGCGCACGACGTTGAGCAGCGCCTGAATCAGTTGCTCCTTGTCGCCGCGCAGGTCGGGCACGCTCACGTCGTAGTCGCGCTCGATCGTGAGGCCGCGTGGAAACTCCGCGAGAATCACGGCCCGCACGCGCTCGCATACTTCGTGGATGTTCACATCGCCGACGATATGCGGATGCCGGTGCGGCTCAAGCAATCTGTCGACCAATGTCTGCAGCCGATCCGATTCCTTGATGATGACCTGCGTGTATTCGCGCAGTTCGTCGCGTTCGCGCGCGCCGAGTTCGAATTCGAGCAACTGCGCCGCGCCGCGAATCCCGCCGAGCGGATTCTTGATCTCGTGCGCGAGATTGCGGATCAGTTGCTTGTTGACGGCGGTGAGGTCGTGGATGCGCTCTTCGCGATCGGTGCGCAGATGGCGCTCGTTCTCGAAGAGTTCGAGCAGCACGTATTCGGGCGCCGCTTCGAGATAGCCGACGATCGCATGCACATGTACCGGCTCGCGGCTCTGACGTTCGAGCACCGCATCGAGCCGCGTCGCGTTGAAGCGGTTCTCCGCGATCGACGCGATCGTGGTCGCCAGCTCTTCGGAATTCGCGAAGAGCTCGGGCCAGTTCATCTGCGTCAGCTGCTTGCGCGACATCTCCAGCATCGCTTCGGCCGAAGGGTTCGCGTACGCGATCCTGAGGTTGCGTATGTCCAGAACGAGCACGTTCGTGGGCAGCGCTTCGAATCCCGGGAGAAGCCCGCTTCCCGCGAGTCGCGAGTCGTCTGTCAGCGCATCGGCGTGACCCTTGCGCGCCTTGATGAGGTTCTTTAGCACCATCGTGCAATGGTTGAGGTCGTTCGTGACACCGATCTTCTTCTCGTTCTATGACATTGCGGCGATTAAAAAAGGGACGGCGCGCCGTCCCTTTTCTTCACTGCATCGCATGCGTCGCGCGCTTCGCCTGACTGCTCACCACGAAACGCGTTTCGATCATGCGGGCGTGCGTCGCTTTACAGCGAGTAGTACATCTCGAACTCGATCGGATGCACCGCCTGACGATAACGCTGCAACTCGTTCGTCTTCAGTTCGATGTATGCGTCGAGCATCGAATCCGTGAACACGCCGCCGCGCGTCAGGAACTCGCGATCCGCGTCGAGCGCGTCGAGTGCCTGGTCGAGGCCCGCGCACACGGTCGGGATCTTCTTGTCTTCTTCCGGCGGCAGGTCGTACAGATTCTTGTCCGCGGCTTCGCCCGGATGAATCTTGTTCTGCACGCCGTCGAGACCCGCCATCATCAGCGCGGAGAAGCACAGGTACGGGTTCGCCAGCGGATCCGGGAAGCGCGTTTCGATACGGCGGCCCTTCGGGTTGGACACGTGCGGAATACGGATCGATGCCGAACGGTTGCGAGCCGAGTAAGCCAGCTTCACAGGCGCTTCGAAGTGCGGCACGAGACGCTTGTACGAGTTCGTACCCGGGTTCGTGATCGCGTTCAGCGCGCGCGCGTGCTTGATGATCCCGCCGATGTAGAACAGCGCGAATTCCGACAGACCTGCGTAGCCGTTGCCCGCGAACAGGTTCTGGCCGTCTTTCCAGATCGACTGGTGGACGTGCATGCCCGAACCGTTGTCGCCGACGATCGGCTTCGGCATGAAGGTCGCCGTCTTGCCGTACGTGTGCGCCACGTTATGGATGATGTACTTCATCTGTTGAAGCCAGTCCGCGCGCTGAACCAGCGTCGAGAACTTGGTGCCGATTTCGTTCTGGCCCTGGCCCGCCACTTCGTGGTGGTGCACTTCGACCGGAATGCCGATCTGTTCGAGCAGCAGACACATTTCCGAGCGGATGTCCTGGAACGTGTCGACCGGCGCGACCGGGAAATAGCCGCCCTTCGTGCCCGGACGGTGACCCGTGTTGCCACCTTCGAATTCTTTCGCCGACGACCACGGCGCTTCTTCCGAACCGATCTTCAGGAACGTGCCCGACTGGTCCGTGTTCCATTGCACCGAGTCGAAAATGAAGAATTCCGGCTCCGGACCGAAGAACGCGGTGTCGCCCAGGCCCGAGCTCTTGAGATAGGCTTCCGCGCGGCGTGCCAGCGAACGCGGGTCGCGCTCGTAGCCCTTGCCGTCGGCGGGCTCGACCACGTCGCAGGTGAGAACCAGCGTCGATTCTTCGAAGAACGGATCGATGAAGGCGGTGTCCGCATCCGGAACGAGCAGCATGTCCGACGCTTCGATGCCCTTCCAGCCTGCGATGGACGAACCGTCGAAAGCGTGGCCGCTTTCAAATTTGTCTTCGTCGAATGCCGAAACCGGCACGGATACGTGTTGTTCTTTGCCGCGCGTGTCGGTGAAACGGAAGTCGACGAACTTGACGTCCTCGTCCTTGACGAGTTGCATGACGTCGGCCACGGATTTACTCATTACCTATCTCCTGATTAACAAAAGTCGGCGAATCACCTCGCCGCCCCGACCAATTCTGTACATCGATTCAATCGAGGATGGAAAAGCAGCTTCCGTGCCAAGCGCACCATCTTTGCGCTAAGCGCTTGAAGCAGCGCGCGTTTTGAAGCGATCCTTGTTGCGCTGCGAATCGGATACGCACCTTTTCGGTGCGCACACGGTTGTCCAGTAATATCAAAGCACGATTTCGGTGCATCGCGCCCGTCTTGCACCAGTATCGCGCATCGGTCTGTCCGGCTTATGCCGCGCGCTAGAATGATTCTTTGCGCTTAACGGAGACCGATACGCCATGAGCACGCTCGAACAACTCTATAGCCAGGCCAGCAAACGCGCCGCCGAGAACAGCCTCACCTACGCGGGCGCGTTCTCGCCTGCCGAAGCGTTCGAACTTCTGCAACTCGATCCGCGCGTGCGCCTCGTCGATGTTCGCACGCGCGCCGAGCTTGACTGGGTCGGCCGCCCGGCCATCGATGGCGCGCAGTACGCGCATATCGAGTGGATCCGCTACCCCGGCTCCGTGCCGAATGCCGAGTTTATCGAACAATTGCGACAGGTCGCCACCCCGGATACGCCTGTCGTGTTTTTGTGCCGCAGCGCCGCGCGCTCGAAGCTCGCGGCGGTTGCTGCGCAGAAGGAGGGTTATGCGCAGGCGTATGACCTGCTGGAAGGGTTTGAAGGCGATAAGGATGGGCAGGGGCATCGGAAAACGGTGTCGGGATGGTGTTTTCGGAAGCTGCCGTGGATTGGGGCTTGATGTTGTTTAGTCCGGCGCGTCGAGCAACGTCCGCACGCGCCTGACCCTCGCTTCATCGACAGGCGCGAGCCCCTTCCCGTCGACGCGCACACCCGAGCCGAAGTGCACCGCGCACACACCCGTCGAAGCAACGAAGGGCTGCACGGCATCGACGGTCAGTCCGGCGCCCGCGAGCACCGTGCAGCACGTTCCCGCCGCCCTTTCGACGAGCTTCGCGATCGTCGTCGGCGCTTCCAGCACCGATGGCTTGCCGCCCGACGTCAACACATTGGTCACGGCATCGAAGTTCAGCAGCGTATCGAACGCGGCGAAAATATCGCGTGCTTCGTCGAATGCGCGGTGAAACGTGAGCTGCAAGCCGTCCGCCGCTTCGATCACGCGCGCGAGACCGTCGATGTCGACATCGCCATTCGCGTTCAGCATGCCCACGACGATCGCATTCGCCCGCGTCTTCGCCACGGCGCGCACGTCGCGGAGGATGACCGCGTAGTCGTCGGCATCGTAGACGAACGAGCGGCTGTGCGGCCGCACGATCACGTTCACCGGAATGCCGACCGCGTCGACCACCGCTTCGATCAGGCCGATGCTCGGCGTCAGTCCGCCCTCGCCCATCGCCGTGATGAGCTCCAGCCGGTTCGCGCCGCCGCGTTCCGCCGCGCGCGCATCGGCAACCGTGGTCGCGATGACTTCCAGCAACGTCACTTCGTTTCCTCCGGCGGCACTTCCACGACTTCGCCGCCCAGCGCGATCACGCCTTCACGCAGCACTTCGAACGCCGCGTTCGCCTGTTCCGGATCGCCCTTGACGCCCAAGTCGATGTGCGAGCGCGCGTAAAGCGCCCCGCGCGCTGCATCGCCGACGCTCGGCAGGCTGAACGCTCGCACGCCGTCGAAATCGCGCTCGATCGCGACCATCAGCGGCGTGATGCGCGATTCCGGCAGGCCGAACACGAGCAGCGAGCGCTCCACATGCGGCGTCGCATGATGAAGATGCGCGTACTTCGTGTCGAGCACCCACTCGATCATCGGCCACGCCATCACCGGAAAGCCCGGCACGAAGTGATGATCGCCGACCGTGAAGCCGGGAATCTTGTTGTAGCTGTTCGGAATGATCTCCGCGCCCTGCGGAAACGTGCCCATGTTCAGGCGATGCAGATTCTCCGGCGACTCCAGATCGACCGGTTTGTCGCCCGCCTGAGCCGCCGTGTCGCGGATGCGCGCGCGGATCAGCTCCGCCGCTTCCGGATGCAAAGCCAGCGGCACGCCCAGCGCCTGCGCGGCGCACTGGCGCGTGTGATCGTCCGGTGTCGCGCCGATGCCGCCCGTCGAAAAAACGATGTCGCCGGACGCGAAAGTTCGCGCGAGCGTCGCGGTGATGCGCGCGGGATCGTCGCCGACGTACTCCGCCCAGTCGAGCGACAGGCCGCGCGCGCTCAGCAATTCGATGATTTTCGGCAGATGCTTGTCGGTGCGTCGGCCGGACAGGATCTCGTCGCCGATGATGATGACGCCAATGCCCATGAGTGCCCCTTTGTTCTTACAGTGAAACGTCGCGGGATTCGACCGTGATCGCCGGATAATGCGGCTCGTTCGCGCGCAGGCGCTCGAGCGCGTGCAGACAGTAATGCGCGAACCACAGCGCGGAAAACACGAGGATGAACGCATACGCCCAGATCGTCACGGCGGCGACGACCGGGAAAAGCGGCAAGAGCCATACGGACCACGCCCAGAGCATCGTCGGCACGGAACTCAGAAGTCCGCTCACGATGCCGATCGCGAGCAAAGGCCACCGCGCATTACGCACGATCGCGCGGCGCTCCTCCGCGCTGGCATGCAGCGCGAGCGCGTCGTAAGTCATTATGCGATACGTCAGCCAGCCCCACAGCAGCGGCGGGATCAGCGCGAAGAACGGCGGGATCAGCCAAAAGGGCAGCGTGACGACCAGCAGCACGAGACACACGAGCGTGGTCACGACCGAGTGCCCGAGACTGCCGTACCACGAGCCGCCGCGCCGTTCTTCGAGCGACGAATAATGCCCTCTCGGTTTGCGCGTGAGCAGCGTGATGACGCCCGGCATCGACAGCGTCGCGATCAGCAGCAGCACCGTGACGACGATCAGCGGCACCGTCATGATGACGACGAGGAACGGCGCGATCACCGCGTGCAGCGACGAGAAGCCGACCGTATCGAAGAGGCGGTACATCGCGGACGTGAGCGCCCAGCCGTCGAGCCAGCTATTCGCGGCGCCCGTCAGCGTCTGCCAGAAGAACCAGAGGAGCGCGCCCCATAGCACCGTGGCGACGCCGAAAGGCATCAGCGTCAGCCAGAGCATGCGCGGATGAAAGACGTTCGCGAGCGCGCGCACGAACGAACGCAGCAGGTCACTCATGCGTGATTCGAAGAAGAAAGAGAAAGAAGAACCGACAGGATAAACCAGCGCCGCGCGCGGCCGCTGGTCGTGGCGGAACGTTCAGACGGCCGCCGAGTTGTCCGAAGGGGACGCGCCCGCGCGACGCGCGGAAACGCGCGCGGCGATGCGCCTGAACGCGAGCCAGTGCTGCTCGATGAAACCGTCGCCATAATGAACCGGCTTCACGCCCGGCGCGCCGAGCTGGTCGCGGATGCCGGTCGGCTCGACGGTGCGGTCGAACGATGCCGAGCGGAACAGGACATCCCAGAACGAGAACAGCACGCCGAAGTTGCAGCCGTAGGTCGTGCCTTCGTGACCGAAGCCGATCGCGTGATGACGCCGATGAAACGCCGGACTCACGATGATGCGATCGAAGAGCCAGCCGAAGTGCAGCCGAATGTTCGCGTGCTGCACGCTCTGCATGAAATTCGTGATGGCGACGAGCACGACGAACTGCGACGGCTCCACGCCGATCACGAGCGCGACGCAGGCGAAAAAGCTCGCCTGCAGAATGTCGTCGAGCAGATGGTTGCGATCGTCCGTCCAGAGCGACATTTTCTGCTGGCTGTGATGCACCGCGTGCAGTTCCCACCAGATGCCGAAGCGATGCTCCAGACGGTGATACCAGTAGCCCGCGAAATCGAGGATCAGCAGATAAATGACGAACGTGACGAGCGGCTGCGTTGTGACGCCCGGCCACAGGTTGTCGATTTCGAGATTCGGCACGTTATGGATGCGCAGCCAGCTCTGCATCGAATCGAAGAGCGGCTGGAACGTGAAGAAGAAAAACAGGTTGAGGATGCCGAGCTTGACGATCCACGTGTAGAGCACGTCCACACGCACGCCCTTGCGGTCCTTCCATTCCTCCGCGGGGCGGAAGGCTTCGAGCGGGCGCAGGATCGCGTACATCGCGAGCACTTCCAGCACGCCGACGATCACCCAGTAGAGCGCGTCGTACGTGTCCTCGTCGTAGTCCATCAGGCCGATCTTGAACAGCGCCGGCTGCACGACATCGACATAGAGCAGCGTCTGCAGCCAGGAAACGAGACCGTCCAGCGACGAAAGAATGGAATGAAACATGGTGCTCCGTGGTGCTTGCGGCCGTCCGGTGCGCCGGCCTTTCCTCAATCCTAGTATAGGGCGCGCCAGGCGCCCTCTGCTGCTCCGCTTATGCCCCGTTGGGCGCCGTCACCGGTGCGCGGTTGAAGAAATAAATGCCGTGCGGCGAGCGGCCGACCTTGATGGTTTCGATCAGCTTACGATTCGCGAGGTCGATCACGCCGACGTGCTTCGCGAAGCGGAACGTAACCCACAGATACTTCTTGTCGGCGGAAAGTTCCATATCGTCCGGGCCCGGCAGCAGACCGGTGATATCGCCGACGTTCGTGAGCGTGTCCTCGTCGATGATGCTGATCGTGTTCGCCACGCGATTCGACACCAGCACGTGCTTGCCGTCGACCATCGAACGGAAGTTGTGCGCGCCCTTGCCCGTCGTGATGGTCTTGACGATCTTCTGGTTGCGCCAGTCGACCACGGCTACGTAATCCGCACCCGTCATGCCGACGAGCAGATACTTGTCCTGCGGCGTGAGCCAGACGCCGGCGGGCACCTTGCCGACCTTCATCTTCCATTTCACGGTCTGCGTCGCCAGGTCGATCGCGGCGATTTCACCGGACACCTGCAGCGAGATGAACGCAGTCGAACTGTCGTTCGTGAACGCGATGTGGCTCGGCATCGTCGCGAGCGGCAGGCGCTTCGCGAGGCTCAGGTTCTTGCCGTCGAAATGGTAGATGTCGAGGCGGTCGAGACGCAGCCCCGTGGACACGAACCATTTCCGGTCCGGCGAAAAACCGAGCTGATACGGATCTTCGATATCCTGCACCCAGCGCTGGAACGCGCCGGTTTTCGGATCGACGAACATCAGGTTATTCGACACCGAATTCGCGACGATCAGCGACGAGCTGTCGGGCGTCGGCATCAGATGGTGCGGTTCCTTGCCGGTAGGCACGGTGCCGACGACCTGATGCGTGTTTTCGTCGATCAGGCTCAGCGTGGCTTCCGCCGAGTTGAGCACGATGACATTGTTGGCGAACGCTGCGGTGGCGACGAGAGCGGCGCCGGTAGCAAGCGCCGCGCGTGCGGCGGCCGCACGGAAACGGCCGGAACAGAAAATATTGCGCATGGAAAATAGGCTTCGGAAGGCAGGCGTCATTGTAGAACGTTTGCCTCGCGCGGCGGGTTGACCGGCTGCGGCTTTTTGCGCAATACGCTGCGAGGGCGCAAGAAACGGCGTGTTGCGGCAAGTTTTTCGGTCACGGTCTAGCGCTGCATCGATTCCCAGACCTTGTGGAGCCGCTTCACCGACACGGGCATCGGCGTGCGCAATTCCTGCGCGAACAGCGACACGCGCAGTTCTTCCAGCAACCAGCGGTACTCCGAAAGCCGCGCGTCCGCGACGCCGCCGCGCTGCGAAATCGCACGCTGATAATGCTGCGCGAGCGGTTGCAGATCGCCGAAAAGACGCGCGTCGCGGGCCGGATCGGCCTTGAGCTTGTCGATGCGCAGGCCGATCCCCTTCAGATAGCGGGGAAAGTGCGCGAGCTGCGCATACGGCGTATCGATGACGAAGCGCTTGCCGATGAGCGCGCCCAGTTGCGCCTGCATGTCCGCATACGCCGATGTGAACGCCTTCGCCTGCGCCAGCTTTTTCGCGAGCGCCGCATATTCGGCCAGAATCGCGCCGACGAGCCGCGCGATTTCCTGCGCGAGCAGCGTCAGACGGCCCTTCGCGGCGTCGCGGCGGGCGTGGAAACTGGCGTCGTCGTCGGGCAGCGGGTCTTGCAGGCACGCGCGATCGAGCGCCGTCTCGACAATCTGGTCGCGCAATTCATCCGCCGTGCCGAGCGCCATGTACTGCATCGACATTTCGCGCAGGCCCGGCAGGTTTTTCTCCAGATAACGGATCGGCTCGCGCAGTTGCAGCGCGAACAGCCGCCGCAACCCCGCACGATGGATGCGCGCCGCTTCCTCGGGCGAATCGAACACTTCGACGTCGCAATGCGTGCCGCGATCGACGAGCGCCGGATAACCGAAGAGCGTCTGCCCGCGACGGCGGATTTCCAGCAATTCGGGCAGCTTGCCGAAATTCCAGGTGGTCAGATTCTCGTAAAGCGCAGTGCCGACGCCGGCCGGTTGCGTTTGCGGCGCCGATTCCGACTCGCCCGAGAGCGCGTCGAACGCCGCCGCCGACGTCAGCTTCTGGAACACCTGCTGCGCCTGTGCGCCGAGCTCCGTGCGCAACTGCGCGAGATTGCGGCCCATCGCGAGCTGGCGGCCGTGCTCGTCGATCACCTTGAAGTTCATGAACAGATGCGCGGGCAGCGTTTCGAGCTTGAAATCCGCGCTCTTCACGGCGAATTGCGTTTGCTCGCGAATATCGGCGATGAGCGAATCGACGAGCGCGCCCGCGCCGAATTTCGGCCCCGCATGACGCTCGGCGAAACCCGCCGCGTACTCCGGCAACGGCACGACGTGACGGCGCAATTTCTGCGGCAGCGACTTCAGCAGCAGTTGCGCCTTTTCCTTGACCATGCCGGGAACGAGCCATTCGACGCGGCGCGCATCGACCTGATTCAGCCCGTAGAGCGGCACCGCGAGCGTGACGCCGTCGCGCGGCGAACCCGGCTCGAAGTGATACGTGAGCGACATCTCGATGCCCGACATCGTCATGCGCTTCGGGAACAGATCGGTCGTGACGCCGGCGGCTTCGTGGCGCATCAGGTCGTCGCGAGAGAGGAAAAGGAGCTTCTCGTTGCCCTCCTTTTTCTGCTCGTCGCGATACCAGCGCTCGAACGCCGCGCCCGTCCACATGCCTGCGGGAATCAGCGAATCGTAGAAGCCGTAGATGAGTTCATCGTCGACGAGCACGTCCTGGCGGCGCGACTTGTGCTCCAGTTGCTCGATGTCGGCGACCAGCTTGCGGTTGTGCGCGAAGAACGGCAGGCGCGTATCGAATTCGCCTTCGACGAGCGCGCCGCGGATGAACAGCTCGCGCGCGTATTTCGGGTCCTGCTTGCCGAAGCTCACGCGGCGGCGCGCGTAGACGGTCAGCCCGTAAAGCGTCGCGCGCTCGTAGGCGACGACCTGCGCGGCTTTCTTTTCCCAATGCGAATCGGAAAGCGACGTCTTCAACAGATGCGCGCCGACGGTTTCCAGCCATTCCGGCTCGATCTTCGCGATCGTGCGCGCGTACAGCCGGCTCGTTTCGATCAGCTCGCCCGCCATCACCCAGCGCCCCGCTTTCTTCAGGAGCGCCGAGCCCGGCCACAGATGGAACTTGATGCCGCGCGCGCCGAGATAATGCGGCTCGTCGTCGGCTTTCAGTCCGACGTTGCCGAGGAGACCTGTCAGAAGCGACAGATGCACCTGCTCGAACGTCGCCTCCGATTCGTTCAGACGCCAGCCGTGCTCGCGCACGACCGTCAGCAATTGCGAATGCACGTCGCGCCATTCGCGCAACCGCAGGTGCGACAGAAAATTCGCGCGGCACGCATCGGCGAGTTGCTTGTTCGACTTCTTGTGCGCGACGGCATCTTCGAACCACTTCCAGATGCGCGTCCATTGCAGGAACTCGGAGCGCTCGTCGACGAACTGCCGATGCGCCTGATCCGCCTGCTCCTGCGCCTCGATCGGCCGGTCGCGCGGATCCTGCACCGACAATGCCGACGCGATGATCAGCACTTCCGCGAGCGCATGATGATCGCGCGCGGCGAGGATCATCCGGCCGACGCGCGGATCGAGCGGCAGGCGCGCGAGCTCGCGGCCGAGCGGCGTGAGCGCGTTGTCGTCATCGACGGCGCCGAGTTCGTTCAGCAACTGATAGCCGTCCGCGATCGCGCGGCCCGGCGGCGGCTCGATGAACGGAAAGGTTTCGATCGCGGTCAGATGCAGCGACTTCATGCGCAGAATCACCGCGGCCAGCGACGAGCGCAGGATTTCCGGATCGGTGAAGCGCGGCCGCGCCTGAAAATCCGCTTCGTCGTAGAGCCGCACGCAGACGCCGTCCGCGACGCGCCCGCAGCGCCCCGCGCGCTGATTCGCCGCCGCCTGCGACACCGGCTCGATCTGCAACTGCTCGACCTTGTTGCGATACGAATAGCGCTTCACGCGCGCCATGCCGGTATCGACGACGTAGCGAATGCCCGGCACCGTCAGCGACGTCTCCGCGACGTTGGTCGCGAGCACGATGCGCCGCGCGTTCGACGGCCTGAACACGCGCTCCTGCTCCTGCGCGGAGAGGCGCGCGAAGAGCGGCAGGATTTCCGTGTGCGGCGGATGGTGCTTGCGAAGCGCCTCGGCGGCGTCGCGGATTTCGCGCTCGCCGGGCAGGAAAACGAGCACGTCGCCGGGGCCGACGCGGCACAGTTCATCGACGGCATCGACGATGGCTTCCATCAGATCGCGGTCGGTTTTGCGATCGTTGCGCCGGGACAGCGTGCCCTGCGCGTTCTTGATCGCCTCGCTTTCCTCTTCGATCGGCCGATAGCGCACTTCCACCGGATACAGCCGCCCGCTCACCTCGATCACCGGCGCGGGCTTTTCGTCGCTGCCGAAATGGCGCGCGAAACGCTCGGCGTCGATGGTCGCCGACGTGACGATCAGCTTCAGATCCGGACGCTTCGGCAGGATTTCCTTCAGATAGCCGAGCAGAAAGTCGATGTTGAGGCTGCGTTCGTGCGCCTCGTCGATGATGATCGTGTCATACGCGTTGAGCAGCGGATCGGTCTGCGTTTCGGCGAGCAAAATGCCGTCGGTCATCAGCTTGACGGACGCACCCGGCGCGAGATTGTCCGTGAATCGCACCTTGTAGCCGACGACTTCGCCGAACGGCGTGCCGAGTTCCTCCGCGATGCGCCGTCCCGTCGCCGAAGCGGCGATTCGCCGTGGCTGCGTGTGACCGATGAGACCGCTGCCGCCCGCGCCGAGACCGCGCCCGAGCGCGAGGCAGATTTTCGGAAGCTGCGTGGTCTTGCCCGAGCCGGTTTCGCCACTGACGATGACGACCTGATTCGCCGCGATCGCGCGTGCGATTTCCTCGCGCCGGCCAGAGACTGGCAGCGCTTCGGGGAAGACGATCGGCGGAATCGGGTTCGGTGTGACGACGCGCGGAGCGCGTGGTGGACGCGGTTCGCGGGCTTGTTCACGCGGTTCGCGCTCGCGTCGCGCATCGGGCGCGGGCCGTTCGCTTCGACGCTTGGCGCGCTGAACCTCTGGCTTGCGTGTGTCGGCTGCTTTGGTGCGCGCGCCACCGTCCTGCCGTTCGGCGCGATGCCCGTCGCGAGGCGGACGAGCATCATCGCGCTTCGCCGGCGCGGCCTGCCCGGGTGCGGCGAGCGGCTCGGGCGCCGGAGCGCGATCCGTTTTCGCGGCAAGCGCAGGCTTCTGCTTCGCCCGATCGCGGATCGGCTCCGCAGGCTGGGGCGGCCGAGGCGGCGGCGGACGTTTCGCAGCCGAAGTGCCACTCTGCCCGCGCGTCACTTCCGCGGCCTTGCTGTGCACGGCGCTTTTCTGCTGCGGCGGCGCCGACGCAGCAGGCGCGCCCGCCGCGAACCGCCGCGCGGCGAGTTCCTTCTTGCTCAACCCCGCTTCGCCGGAATCGCCGGACGCGCCCCCGCCCTCCCGCGCTTCGCGCAGCAGATTTTCACGCAGTTGTCGCAACTGCTCCTGAGGATCGAGGGATTTATCGGCGGACTGAGACTTGCCCGCCTGATCGGGACGTGATGGACGAGAAACATTCGGCATAGCGTCGCATTATAATCCCGGGATGAATTCCCAAACCGACCTCACGATGACCGCGTCGCAGCCGGCAGCCGAGCCCGAAGCGCCCGATCTCCACGCCCAGTTCGTCGACTGGATGCGCTCCGTCGCGCCGTATATTCACGCGTTCCGGAACAAGACCTTCGTCGTGGCGTTCGGCGGCGAGCTGGTGCAGGAAGGACGCCTGAACGCGCTCGTGCAGGACGTCGGCCTGTTGCACGCGATGGGCATCCATGTCGTGCTGGTGCACGGCTCGCGCCCGCAACTCGACGAGCAGTTGAGCCTTCACGGGGTGGAATCGTCGTTCTCGCACGGCCTGCGCATCACCGATGCCCGCGCGCTCGAATCCGCGAAGGAAGCCGCCGGCGAAGTGCGTCTCGACATCGAGGCTGCGATCAGCCAGGGTTTGCCGAACACGCCGATGGCGCACGCGCACATCAGCGTCGTGTCGGGCAACTTCGTGACGGCGCGCCCGGTCGGCATACTGGATGGCGTCGATTTCCAGCATACGGGCGTCGTGCGCAAGATCGACGGCGATTCCATCCGCCAGTCGCTCGCATCGAACAAGCTGGTGCTGCTGTCGTCGCTCGGCTTCTCGCCGACCGGCGAGGCGTTCAATCTGTCGATGGAAGATGTCGCGTCCGCCGCCGCCATCGCGCTGCGCGCCGACAAGATCATCTTCGTGACCGAAATTCCGGGCCTCGTCGATTCGGAAAACGAGCTCATCCGCGAAATGTCGCTCGACGACGCCTATCGCCTGCAGGAAAGCGGCGAGCTGCAAGGCGACACCGCGTTCTATCTGAAGCATACGGTGCGCGCGTGCCGCGGCGGCGTCGCGCGCGGCCACATCATTCCGTATTCGCTCGACGGCCGCGTGCTGCTCGAACTGTTCCTGCACGATGGCGTCGGCACGATGATCTCGTACGAGAACCTCGAAAGCCTGCGCGAAGCGACGCCGGACGACGTCGGCGGCATTCTGACGCTGATCGAGCCGCTCGAAAGCGACGGCACGCTCGTGCGGCGCGGACGTCACCAGATCGAGCGCGATATCGACCACTTCTCCGTCATCGAGCACGATGGCGTGCTGTTCGGCTGCGCGGCGCTCTATCCGTACACGCAGGAACGCATAGGCGAGATGGCGTGCCTGACCGTCGCGCCGGAAGCGCAAGGTTCGGGCGACGGCGAGCGCCTGCTCAAGCGCATCGAGCAGCGGGCGCGGGCGCGCGGCCTCACGCGTATCTTCGTGCTGACGACGCGCACCGAGCACTGGTTCCTGAAGCGCGGCTTCGTGAAAGTGACCGTGGACGATCTCCCCGAAGACCGCCGGCGCCTTTACAACTGGCAGCGCAAGTCGCTCGTCCTGATGAAACAGCTTTGAACACGATTTGAGAAGCGCGAACCGCGCTTCTCCCCCGATACAGAGGAGAAACTCACAATGGCTCGAATGGTTCAATGCGCGAAGCTCGGCAAGGAAGCCGAAGGACTGGACTTTCCGCCGCTGCCGGGCGAGCTCGGCAAGCGCATCTACGAAACGATCTCGAAGGAAGCCTGGCAAGGCTGGCTCAAGCAGCAGACGATGCTCATCAACGAGAATCGACTGAACATGGCCGATCCGCGCGCGCGCCAGTACCTCATCAAGCAGACCGAGAAATATTTCTTCGGCGAAGGCGCCGATACGGCCACGGGCTACGTCCCGCCGCAAAGTTGAAATCGCGGCTCGAAGGCACTGCAAGAACCGGCCCATGCGGCCGGTTTTTTGTTGCCCGCGAATGCGCAAAATGTTCCGAATGGACCATCAGACGAATCTCATGGGATTCGGCGCAATCCTAGACCAGGCAAGGGATTGAGCCAGCCTCCGAAGCGTGCGCCGACGGCCCGGTTTGCACATCTTCTGTCATCGTGTTATCATCTGTTCGTTATCAACAGTAATTCACCATCATTCACGCGCATGAGTCCGGCGCATCGCTTCTCGGACGCATCGCGGTAGTGACAGTTTTCATACAAAGAGGCGCGTCGGTTTTTTAGCTGGTCTTGCCAGCCTCACGCCGGCCTTTTTCGTCTCAGGTTGTTTTTTCGCCGACGTCGCGGCTCCACCCGCGGCAACTCAGGTTCAACGCCGGGTTCGCCGTCCGCACGTCAAATTCGTTTGTTTCATCCGAGTGCAATTTCGCGACCCACCGCGAAGCACCGGCACCGCGCTTGCTACTCGATTCTTCAGCATCTGCTTCGAACACGATGCTGCGCGGAGCCATTGGCGTCCGTTTCCCGCGATGCAAAGCGGCGCCGTCGCGAAACTGCACTGTCCCGGCAATACGCGCTGTCCTTTCGACGGCGCGCCCGAAGCTCTGCGCGAGTTCTCGGGATCGAATACGGAGTTTTTCAGACTATGTCTTCTCTTCAAGAGGGCCTTTGGCGCAAACACGATTCATCGAGTCGGAAGTCCGATCTCACCCTCGACGACATCACCATCGTCGATCAGTCCCTGCTCAAGCGCGCGGTCGGCGCGATGGCCATCGGTAACGCGATGGAGTGGTTCGACTTCGGCGTGTACAGCTACATCGCCGTGACGCTCGGCAAGGTGTTCTTTCCGTCGAGCAGCCCGGCGGCGCAGTTGCTCGCGACCTTCGGCACGTTCGCGGCCGCGTTCCTCGTGCGCCCGATCGGCGGCATGGTGTTCGGCCCGCTCGGCGACCGCATCGGCCGCAAGCGCGTGCTCGCGATGACGATGATCATGATGGCCGTCGGCACGTTCTGTATCGGCCTGATTCCGAGCTACGAGTCGATCGGCGTGATGGCGCCGGTGCTGCTGCTCGTCGCGCGTCTCGTGCAGGGCTTCTCGACGGGCGGCGAATACGGCGGCGCGGCGACCTTCATCGCCGAATTCTCGCCGGACAAGAAGCGCGGCTTCATGTCGAGCTTTCTGGAGTTCGGCACGCTCGTCGGCTATGTGCTCGGCGCGGGCGTCGTCGCGGTGCTGACCGCGGTGATGTCGGAGCGCGAACTGCTTTCGTGGGGCTGGCGCATTCCGTTCATGATCGCGGGTCCGCTCGGCTTGATCGGTCTGTATATCCGGATGAAGCTCGAGGAAACGCCGGCGTTCCAGCGCGAAGCCGAGAAGGCGGAAGCGGTGTCGCACGAAACGACCAAGGAGCAGTTCCGCGAGACGCTGATCCAGCAATGGAAGCCGCTCTTGCAATGCGTGGGCCTCGTGCTGATCTTCAACGTGACCGACTACATGGCGCTTTCGTATCTGCCGAGCTATCTGTCGGCGACGCTCAAGTTCAACGAGACGCACGGCCTTTTCATCGTGCTCGTCGTGATGGTGCTGATGATGCCGCTGACGCTCTTCGCTGGCCGCCTGTCGGACACGATCGGCCGCAAGCCGGTGATGCTCGCGGGTTGTATCGGCCTCTTGGTGCTGTCGATTCCGGCGCTTTCGCTGATCCGCATGGGCACGATTCCGTCGATCTTCGCGGGCATGATGATTCTCGGCGCGCTGCTGTCGACGTTCACGGGCGTGATGCCGTCGTCGCTGCCGGCCCTCTTCCCGACGAAGATCCGCTACGGCGCGCTCGCGATCGGCTTCAACGTGTCGGTGTCGCTGTTCGGCGGCACGACGCCGCTCGTCACGGCATGGCTCGTCGACAAGACCGGCAACCTGATGATGCCCGCGTACTATCTGATGGGCGCGTCGCTGATCGGTATCGTGTCGGTGCTCGCGCTGCACGAAACGGCGAAGAAGCCGCTGAAGGGTTCGCCGCCGGCCGTGGCGTCGAAGTCGGAAGCGCACGCGATCCTGCGTGGCCATCGCGAAGCCGCTGAAATGGACGATACGTTCCCGGAAGGCACGGTGCGCGCGTAAAGCGTCGGGTTGTCGGATGGAGCAAGGCCGGTGCGTGAGCGCCGGCCTTTTTTTATGTCACGAGCGCGACGAGATGCGCTTGCAGTTTCCCATCGTCGATATCGAGCAACGCGAGCGTGATCGGCAATTTGAAACGGCGCGGCCCCGCGCTGCCGGGATTCACGAAGAGCACGCCGTTGCGACGCTCGATGAGCGGCTTGTGCGAATGACCGGTCACGACGACATCGATGCCGTCGAGTTGCTTCGGGACATCGGCGATATCGTGGACGACGTGGATCATCGCGCCGCCAAGCTCGATGCGCGCATGTTCCGGCAATCGCGCGACGTCATCGCCGACATCGTTATTGCCGCGCACGACGGTGAGCGGCGCGAGGGACGCGAGCGCATCGAGCACGTCACGCTTGCAGATATCGCCTGCATGAACGATGTGCGCGCAGCCGCGCAATGCGTCGAGCGCCTCGGGGCGCACCAGATTGTGGGTATCGGAAATGAGTCCGACGCGCATCACGTTTCCTCGTTCGCGAGAATGCGCTCGATACGTCGATCGGGCACGAGCCATACGGCTGCGACGAGCGCGTAGATCGTCGCGGCGATCCACGGCTGCCAGAACGACACGGCGATGGCGACGAGATAGAGCAGCACCGAGAGCTTGCCTTTGCGGTCAGCGCCGACCGCGCGTTCGAGGGCGACGTTCTCGCCGTGCATCGAAATGAGCGCGCGGGTGAGGATGTACCACGCGACGGCCGTCATGAAGAGCACGAAGCCGTAGCAGGCGGTCGGCACGGCGGTGAGATGATTTTCGCCCATCCAGTTCGTCGTGAACGGAAAGAGCGACAGCCAGAAAAGCAGATGCAGATTCGCCCACAGCACGCGGCCGTTCACGCGCTGGATCGCGTGGCAAAGGTGATGATGATTGCTCCAGTAGATGCCGACGTAGATGAAGCTCAGCACGTATGCACAGAAAACGGGCAGGAGCGGCGTCAGCGCGGTGAAGTCTTCGCCGTGCGGGACTTTCAACTCCAGCACCATGATCGTGATGATGATGGCGATCACGCCATCGCTGAATGCTTCGAGCCGGGTCTTGCCCATCGTGTGTCCTCGCGCCGAAATCGGTGCCGCCGATTATGCGGGAGGGTCGAAAACTTGTCGAACGGCGTGCATGGTGGCGGTTGGCGCGGCTTTGGCGCGGTGTCGGGCAATGGTAGAATCGCGTCCGCCCTGCCGGGGTGATGAAATTGGTAAACATAGCGGACTTAAAATCCGCCGCCTAACGGCTTGCCGGTTCGAGTCCGGTCCCCGGCACCAGCCACGCAACAAGGGTTTCCACGATAGCAACGACAACGTTTCGAATTCACAGTGTGCATTTTTCTGCCAGACACGTACGGGCCTGTCAGAATCCCCGCGAAGGCAGGCCCGGCGGCCGATTGATCACGTTCGAAAGCGTCGCGTTCAGGTTGATTCCATCGCGTGGATTAGTTAGCCACGTGTGGCTCGGCAGCTTAGCGCCATCTTTCCACACCGCCAGAGCGTGTCCCGTGTAGAAGCTTTGAAATTCGTCGGCATGCATCGTGACCGCCCCGGCCGCCGGATCTGATAGATAGAAGACGCCATCCCCCACTGAGCGGAGCACGACGAAATGCTGAAATGTTCCCTTATCGAGATGCACGATAACCGGCCCTGACATGTTTTTCAGTTGGCCTATTTCTATCCTCGCTCCTTCCGCGCTGAATCCCAATTGCGTTGCGATGTAAATTAGATCGTCAAAAGACAGCCCGTCTTGAGTTATCTTCGCCATTTCCTCTCTAGTGTAACGTTGTCGCAATACTTCGAGTACTGACTGCTCGGTCGTAGGATAGGACCAGTAGAACGTCAAAAGCGTAGAAAGGCTCGCTGCCCCGCACGTGTAATCGAGAAACTGGGGCGTCGTCCCTTCGAATCGCATAGTCGCATATGGCTTTGGTCGATCTGGAACGGGAGTGCCGATAGCGCATGCCGTCAACGAGATCATAACCGTATAAGACGCAATCCTAAAAGCGCACGCGCACTCCCAATCCGACCGCGAAATTCGGTACATCTTGATTCATTCCAAAAGTCAGCGAAGGCTCAAGGTACACTCGTTGCGTAACGCGCTGAATGATGCTGAGCCGAGAGACAGCCGGATAAACGCTTGAGCCATAGACTTTCCGGCCATTCACAGTTATAACTGATGTGTAACCCCCGTTAAATGAAAATCCTAAAGTCGTCTTCTCAGAAGCGGCGAAGCTGATGCCCATATTGTATGTATAGGCCAGCCCCATTTTTACTTGATAGGAATCGACATTTTGAGGGAAAGTGTACACCACGCCTACCCCCGCGAAAATAATGATCGGATCAACCGTCTTATAAACTTGAATACCACTTCGGATTCCCCAGGCGCCCTGCGAGAAATAGTTGACCAATGGATTTATTGGATTGGGTGTCGCAACAAAGTTCGGCGCGTCAAGCCTGTAGTTGCTAAAGTCATACGGCCTTTGTCCCGTCGGAAATATTCCCGCCAAAGACACTACGATGCCAGGCCAATTTCTACTTTGTTCAACAATTTTTGCATTCAGTTGAGCTTGTATGTCGCCGAAACCACGAGCGTCGTACTGCACCTCGTTGCTCGGCCCGAAACTGCTTGTTCGCGCGGTGAAACCGTACGGCACGGTGACGCCAAACTCGAGCCAGTCAAGCACACCGTAACGAAGCGTTGTAACGTTTAGAAACGCATTATCGGTCTGCAACGTAGATCGCCGGCTCAAATAGTCGATCTCGGATGAGAGTTCGAACCGCCGAGGTTTTAGTGTGACCGCGTTCTCTCGCATCACAAAGAGTTCCTGTGGAGCATCGTCTAGGGGCGGAGATGATGGCTTCTGGACTGCTTTGGGTAACGCCGCGGGGCTAATAATGGGCCGCTGCTTCTGCTCCTCAGGGTGATCGCGAGTGACAGGCTCGGATGCAACGGGGTCCGCATAATTCTTTTCGCGGACGGCGTCCGAAGAGACGCCGAATTTATTTTCGATCGCGCCTCGATTGCGGTTCTTGGCCATTTCGGAATTTAGCGCATCTTCCAATCGTCGAACTCGCTCCTCGAGTCTTTGAATCTTCTGCTCAAGCGTCACTCGCTCCTTGGCTTTTGTCGTGTCGGCGATCACGCTCGGAGAGTGGCCGAAAATAAAAGCGGCGGCAAAGGGTGCCGCCCACGAGAACTTGTTTTTATTAACCGTCACAATTAGGCCATTTCCTATCAACCTTTGGAAGGCTTGTCATCTTTGACAATGCGTGGCGAGCATGTAACGAAGCTTTACTTCAATGTTTTGCAGCGTAATCGAAATAATACCTAGCGTAATCAGCGTAGGTGGCCGCATAGGAATAGTACTGCGACGAAGTGGAACTGCAAGCTCCCGAGCAGGTGTTTGGATACTTCTGTGCGAACCCGCCATAGGCAAGAGCTAATTGAGCATAGAATATTCCATAATATCCGTAAAAGTCCTGTGCCGCGCTTTTTCCGATGACTTGCTTATTTTCGGCGACACTTGTCTTTACGACGCTGGCATCTCCGAAAATAGGGTTCGCCTGCGACGTCCCTGCTAACACGAGTAAGGCAGCAAGGACAACCGGCCTGAGCGGCTTCCGAATTAATGACATGATTTTTCCTCCTACGGGAACACTTGCAATTTCGCGACGCGCTCCTTGCAAGACGCTTATGTTATTGGTTTTAAAGTAGATCATCCATGTCAGATGTCAAGCGCAATTAGCAAACGCTATTACGCGCGTTCCACTTAGTCGCTTAACTAGTCAACAACTAATGCACGTTCGTTAATTTAATTTTAATAGCTATAAATAGGCAGACAAAACTCAAGCCAGAAACGCGATCGGTAATCTTCCTGTTTTGAGTCACGCTAAACACTCGAAATTGATGTTTAGCAGCATTCGGTCGAGCCCGCCGTGAGCGGTGCCTCGTCCTAGCGACGGCTCGGTTTCCAACCGCCTTTCGCGGCTGTGGCGCGGTCGTGCGCGGAGATCGCTTTTGCGGTCCCGTCGAAAAGCGCGTGGGTAGAACTCCCGTAGATCTGCTAAGTCCAGCCGCGTGCGTCGCCGTAGTGTCATATGCACCGCTGGCGCCGACACAAGCAGTGATCGCGGCCTATTGCGCGCTTTTCAGAAACACGGTGAATTTGAGATCCGATGCCATGTGGTCATTCCTTCGCGGTGGTCGTGAGTCTGCAGGTGCCCGCGATCACTCCTTTTTTCTGGAGGATGCAGATGTAGTGCTGGAGGTAATCGGCCTTTGCGCGGGCGTCGCTGTCGGCGTCGTCGACGATCCCGAAAAGAGCTGATCCAAACGAAGGTGATAGCTCGGCTGTGCCACCGGCACCATCGCCCACGCCGCTGGCGCCTGCGCCTGAATCTGTGGCGTTGCCACCATTTGCGGGGGTGAAGGAGGTGACTGCGACGCGCAGCCGGCGAGCGCCATCAGCGATAGCAGCGCGATTCTTCGCATTGTCAGCTTCATGAGATGCCTTCTCCTGGTTGAGCTTGTCGTCGAGCTGCGCGAGTTGCGCGGCTGCGTCGTTTTGTTTCGCGATCGACGCGCGCGCCGCGCTCGCAGCCGCATCGGAAACGGCCTGAAGCTTCTGCGCGTTAATCTCGTTTTCGCGTGCGTACGCGGTCTGCTCGCTTGCGAGCTTTGTGGCATCGATCGTGTGCACAGCCGCGCCCCCGATCGCGATGCCTAGTGCGCCCGCGATGATTCCTGTGATGAGGTATGGGGACATGTCAGTTTCCTCGGCAGGCCTGCGCCTCGAGCTGGCGACGCGTCACGATTCCGCCGCAGCGGTTCGCCGCGATCGCGCAGTCCTTTCCGGCGACGAACCGCCACTTAATGAACTCGGCACAGGCGCCCGGGAAGTCGCGCGCGATGTAGCGCTTGCGAAGCGTCGACCCCTTATAGTTCGGCACGCCGATGTTATAGGCGAGATCCACGACCGCGACCTTCTGTCCGTCCGTCAGCGTGTCGAAGCCGGGCGTGACCGACCGCACCTCGTCGGCATAGCCAGCGAGGCTGTCGCTGAGCATCGACTTGCACTCGGGCAACGCGTACGCGCGCATCTCGACGTTCGTCTCACCGAAACAGACCGTCTGAATGTTGTTTGCGAGACGGTCGTTATATGGCTTGAGCGACACGCCCTCTTGAGAGGCTGTGAGCGCGACGAGCGCGGCCGCCGCTGCTGCGCCGATCGTCGCCGCGAGTGCCTTCTTGCCGGGTCGCTTACTCGGCTGCTGCGCTTGCGTCGCCATCGGCCGCCTCGGTCGTTGTCGTTTTAGGGGACGTCGTCGTGTAGCGGGCGGCGATGATCGCCAGACAGCCGACAGTGATCGCGATCGCGAGGCGCCAGCTATCTGGAAGGAGCGATTTCACCTCGTCAGGCATACCTGTCCACGCGGCCTCGATGAAAGGCGAAGCCGCGGAGACCGCGCCGAGCGCGGCAGCGATGATGGTTGACGAGTACGTGTGCACCTTGGCCGCGTCATCGACTAGGCGGAGCTTCAGATTCATTGGGATCCTTCGGAATGTTGATGTGGCTTATCGCCGGCTGCCGGCCCACGGCGTCGACGGCACGACCGCCGCCGGATGTGTTGCGGTTTCGAGCTTTTTCTCGGTCGCCTTCGCCGTGCTTGCCGCTTCCGCGGCGCTTGCGGTCGCGACGGATACTTTCTGCTCGACGACTTCGGTTTTCTTCGCGGCCGCAACGGCCGCGACGGCAGCGGCGCGCGTCTGCTTGAGCATCGTCGCCTGCCGCGCATCGGTCAGCTTCGCGCGGTCGCCCAGGTATCGAAGCGTGTACGCCGCGAGCTCGTGCGTGTCTGTCATCTGCGCTTTCAAATCGATGAGCGCCTGTTCGCTGCGTTCGTTGAGCTTCTGAAGCCCCTCGATCCGGCCGGCGAATTCGCGCGTGCAGGCTTCGCGCGTCTCCTGTCGAACTTTCGGAATCCGCGCGAGATACGCGGCGCGCTCTGCCTGCCAAGTGGCCCGCTCGACCGACATGCCCCACTGCCCGATGAAAAAACCAACCGCGGCTACGCCAGCCAGCCCTCCCATTAGGCACGCGCCCACAACCCACCATCGCCAGTCACGAACGCGAGACATCTGATTCCCTCCGGTTGTCGATCGCACGCTCAAGACGTTCGATCCGAGTTTTCAGTTCGAGCACTTCCGCCTCCGCGTGCTGAGCACGCCGGTCGGCCGCGTCGGCTCGCTGCTCTGCGGCACGCATGAGTTCCTCGGCACGGTCAGCGCGCTGCACGGCGAGTAGTTCTCGCGCCTCTGCTCGGCCGGCACGCTCTTCCGCCAACGTCGCGAGCCGCTCAAACCGCCCGATCGCTTCAACCTGCGCGGCAGAGTCAGCCTTGACGATGTTGGCTTCGCCTTCGCTCTCTGCTTGCCGGCGACGGTCGATCTGCCGCCACATTCGGCCGCCGACCCAGAAGGTGCCCACGCTTCCGAGGGCAGTCACGATCGACTTGACGCCCTCGTTCCAGAACTCCGACATCTGGCATTTCCTCAGTTGAGCCGCGGCGGACAAAAGAAAAGCCGCCCGGGGGCGGCTGGAAGTGTTGAATTCCACCACTTAGAATCGTGGTAATGGTTGGTAATGCCTTGTGACATTCGGGGTTAGAATCTCTCCCGCCTGTATTCAAGACGATTAATATGCGAGACGCCCCGATTGACAAGAACACGTCCGCCTGGCTGGACGTGATGCGTGGCGGAGCTGCGCAAGCCGTTCTGCTCGGACACCTGTACCAACTATTCTTCTTTGGCAGCCACGGTGGTCCAGAATCTCAGCTGGTGATGCTGATCCATGCCGCGATCATTTTCGTTTCGCGCTATTCGCACGAGGCCGTGATCGTGTTCTTCGTCCTGTCTGGATACCTTGTCGGCGGGCCCGCCGCGCGATCGCTGATGTCTGGTCAATTTTCTTGGAAGGAATATCTCCCGGCGCGATTGACTCGGCTTTGGACCGTGCTGCTGCCCTGCCTTGTACTGACATTCGCGCTCGACATGGTCGCGACGAATTTTGGAACAGGTCTCTACTTCCTGAAGGAGTGGGCTTCGATTTACCCGCGCGATTGGGTACGCGCTGACACTTGGAGCCTCGAGCGCCTTTTTGCCAATGCCGCGTTCCTTATTCGGGTCGAGAAACCCATGTTCGGGTCGAACATCTCCCTTTGGAGCCTAACAAACGAGTTCTGGTATTACGTGACGCTGCCAGCAATTGTCACTGTGTTTATAGGGGGAAAAGCGCAGCGGATATTCTCCGCATTCGCGCTGCTGTCCGTCGCGTACGTTATCTATCGTCTTCACAACTTGTCGCCTGGTTTCATCGCTGGCTTTGGCATTTGGATGCTCGGTGCAATCCTGCACAGAATCTCCGCGAGGAAATCGGCTCCGTACATCGCGCTTGCGCTGCTTCTCACTTCCGGATGTCTCCTGTGGAGTGTGGCGCCGAATCCAGAGACGATCGCTCACGATGCATTGATCGGTGCTGCGACAGCGGGAGTCATAGGACTCGCACGCTTTGTCCCGGCTCGCGGCTTCAGAGCGATCGGCAGATTCTTCGCTGGCTACAGTTTTTCACTCTATGCAATTCACTTACCCGTCCTCGTGCTGCTCTTCTCATTCGATCCCCTGACCGCTATCGACCGGCCATACGGCGGGTACGATCTACTGCGATTTATTGGCTATGCGGTCGCGACGAACTTGGCGGCGATGGCGTTTTGGTTCGCATTCGAGAAGCGCACCGCTTCGGTCAAGCGTGCGCTTCGCGGGACGTTGTTACTGAGCGGGAGCCGCGGGCCAAACGGGATTTGATTGCGTGAGGTCGATTCGATTTACCGCGACGCGGTACTGTTTCCAAAGTTTCAGAAGCGCCGCTTCCGCGTCCGTCGCAATCTCTAAATCGACCGCATCTTGCAAAGGCGCGATCGCAGCCGATGCCGCTACCAATAGGGCATCGCGTCGAGCCGTGTTGTCGGCGACGACCTGCTCCGGACTCAGAGCCGGCCCCACGTACTCTGAAAATGTCGCTCCATCGTAGACCATGCCAAGAACTGGAAGCGGCGAAAGGTTGCTCACGTCTACAAGAGTCGCGACAAATTCAAGCGTGAAGCGGTCTTCGATCGCTATTTCATCGCCCGCGTTGTGCACGACCTTTCCATCTTCGTCGACGATTTCAACGTCATAGATGGCTGGCGCGATGATTTCCCCCAACCGATCAGCTTCGATTCGTGCAAATGTTTTCATTAGGCATACTCGTAGATGAAGACTGCTCCGGCCGCGCCAGGCCCCCCAGCGAGAGTCGCTTGGCTGGCCCCTGTTGCGACTCCGCTGCCCCCTGACCCCGGTGCTACTCCGGCATTTCCAGCGGTGTTCCCGGCCGTCACGGCGCCTCCATTTCCATACACCGATGAAGCGCCAGCACCCCCGACCAAAGCCGACCCGGAAGTCAGCGCGAATGAGCTATCGCCGCTTTGTCCGCTCGTATTCAGCAAATTGCCGCCAGTGGCTGTCGATGTCGCCGCTGACCCGCCGCCCGTAAGCCACGGGGCGGTTGTTGGGCCGGCAGTTGTTCCGCCCTTGCCCCCTGGCGCCGTCATGACGGACCCGATCGAGGAACTGCCACCTGGATTTGATCCACCGTTGACCTGAGCCCCGCCTGCGCCAATGGTAATCGTCGTGCCATTGGCTATCCCAGAAGGGAACCAGCCGCTCGCGAATGCGCCGGAAGCGCCGCCGCCGCCAACTGCGCACTGACTCGCGCCGGTGACCGGTGTTCCGCCGCCGGATCCGCCTCCTCCAACTACCTCGGCATAAGCAGCGTTACATCCGGCGGTGCGCGTATAGGTGAACGTGCCGCTGCCTGTCCACTTTTGTACGTTGAGCAAGCGGCCGGCCCCGACCATAGTTTTGATCGCGTCGCGAACCTGGGTGTAGACAGTCTTGCTCGGCGTGAGCCCACCGGCCGCAACTACGGCCATAAGCTCTTCCTGAACCATGTTCAGCCACGACCCGCGAACGTTTGTGGCGGGAGTGCCGCCTGTCGGGTTGCCTTCGGTGAAGTACCCAGGGGTTCCTGCTGCTTCCGGAGTAGGCAAGCTCGTTGCCGCGGTTGCATCGTCAATGCGTTGCATGTGACCTCTTTATGCGTAAGCGAAGATTGGGATCGTGTGTGCGGGCATCACGGCGCGAAACTCACACTCAAGAACAGCGTTTCCCCACGAAGCGAGGGGATCGCCGGCAGCCATTGATCCAGCGACCGCGCGCACGACCGTGTTGATCGGTGCCGTGATCTTCCAGGCGAAATTCCAGTCGTAGCCGTTGACCGGCTGCCCGGCTCGCAATACCCCGGCGCGAGCTTGGGTGTATTGCGTTATCGTCACCGCGTAGCCGAGTGATGCCGCGAATGCAGTGAGTTGGGAAATGGATGCGCCGCCCATGGCAGTGAGGCGCGCGATTACTTGCGCGCGCCGCGCGAGAATGGTCGGTGCCTCGCCAGCACAAGGGTCTGGCAGTCCAAGCGTCGACTCCCACTCGGGGAGGAGCTCGTACGTCGTCGAAGGGAATGCGTCGACCAGTAGGTAATTCGCTCGCGCCGTCTGCCGCTCATAGCTTGGCGCTAGCCCGGACAGAACCTTGGACTGAACCGTGTCTGGATCGCGCGGCCACACACGGCCACGAGGCAGAAGCGCCTGCATGGCGGCCAGAAAATCGGCCGCCTTAAAGTTCGGTGCAAGCATGGATGCCTTAAACGTAGTTCACGCCGGCGAGCACCGGAAGCTGACCGAAGCCGCTCGTGATATTTCCCGGATAGGTGGTGGTCGTCACGCCGACGAGACCCTGCACGAGCGTTATGACGAAGCCGCTTGTACCTGAAACAGATGCGATCGCGGATTCGATGTCTGATCGATTGATCGTCCCTGCGCGCGGGTCGCCGTTACGAAACAACACGTCGGAGATCGCCGAAGCAATCGCAGCGCGAGTCGCGGTCGATGTGCCCAGCAGGTCGGAAAGCGTGAACGTCAGACTGTTCGCGACGGGTGCGCACGAATAAACGAGCGCCGTGACCGGCTGCTGATTGACGACGGCGTCGGCAACAACGAGCTGGTCGCCAGTCGCGACCGTGCCGCGCGGCGTACCGCCTGGCCCTTTGTCATATTGCGATACGCCGTTCGTGCCTTGTGGGAATCCGTTATGTGAAGCCTCTGCCGAGTCCCACATCGTGTAGATGACGACTGTGCCGGCACCGAAACCATTCGGCGCGCACCACGCTCGACTCACGCCCGGTACCGCGAGCGCCCACCCGACATAGTCGTTCAAGTCGCCGCCTTGCGGTGTGTTCTGGTACGCGGCGAGCATGCGCGTGCGCAGATCGTCGTTATCTTCGACGTCCGCGCCAGATGCGACGGTGGCCGTGACCGTTCCAGAGGACTGCAACCCCGACACCGCGACGCCAAGTGCTACCGTCGTACCCGGATCAGCGTTCCCCGCCGAGCCCGCCAAGGTTGCGACGATAGTCACCGAGAGGGAGCCCGTTCCATCCACCGTCGCTGCTGCGGCCGTCGTGTAAGTAGCGCCGTCGCTGCGCACGACCTGAGTGCCGGCACTGAGAGGCGTTCCGGTCACGCCGGCAAACGTCGCGGTCAACTTCGCCGGAGTCGCGGCCTTCCGATACACCTTCTTGAGCGCAGACCAACCTTCGAGATACTCATCTTCCGCAGTGAATGGAACAGCCTGCCTTGCAATCCAGTCGAGGTATCCCATCTGCAGGTTCGACATTCCTGCCTGCACTTTGCCGATTACTTTCAGGACGGTACGTCGCAATGTCGCGTCTGCACCCTGCAAGGCCGAGTTAATGTCGGCCGCCACCTCGCTGATCAAGGTGGATAGCGTTTTTCGTTGGAATGGCATATCAGGATAGCTGTTGCCATGCCCATGCGTACGTCAGTGAGACGCTGGGCCCGGCAGGTTGATAGAGCGTGATCTGCGCGCCGAGAAACGTGTCGCGCGTCCATTCCGTCTGAACATCCATGCTCGCGACGACGCCGTCATCAACGAGCCATTGCAACGCCTCGATGATGTAATCGCGAGCGTTGTTCAGCACTTCTTGCGTCTGCTTCGACCTATCGAGCAGCCAGAGCCGCGAGCCGATTGGACTGTCCTCGTCGAGATCGCCCCACCAGCCGCGCGGATCACCAGTCTCGTCGGGAATTACGTCATCGGAATTTGCGGAGCGGTCGGTGAAGAGGCTCAACAGCACAGCGGTTTGCAGATCGTTCCCGGTGAGCAGGTCGGGACCGAGCTGCTGCCAATCGCCGCGACTGTTCGCGGCATCCCAGACGATGCTGATGTCAGGCATCTATTACTCCGGCTGTGTCGGCGGCTGCGTATTGATCGTGCTGCCGCCGGTCTGCACGTTGACGATCGGATGCGTGTGCATGTTGGCGACTGCCCGCATCCCGGCAACCGTGCGCGTGTTCGTGTTGCAGTTGTCGAGAATGTCGCCAGTGCACTTGAGTAGCGGCGTGTCCGCCACAATGTCCGGCGTATTCTTGATCGTCACGGGCTTCCCGCCTCCGTCGAGCACCATGCCGGCCTGAGAGAGGTAGACCTTCTGCCCCGTGTTGTCGTGCACGACAACCTCTCCGCTCGCCAACGCGGTGACGCGATATTTCGCGTTCGACGTGGCGATTACGATGCCGTTCGTGCGCTCGCCGTTCCCGAACACAATGAGCGCCTCTGATCCGATGGGCGGATTCGACGACAGACCATACTCGACGTAGCGTGGAATGTCGCCGACCGTCTCAAGCGCATTGATCTTCGCCTGCAGGTATTGAACTGTTCGCGTGTCATCGACGAACGAGATCACCGCGCGGCTCACGAACAGACGAATCCGCCGCGAGAGCGCGTTCAGTGCGTCGAGCATTCAAAGTCCTCAGGCCGGCGCGATGTCCGGATCAATGCGTTGAAGAACGAGCGGCTCGGGCAGATATGCCTGACGCGGCGCGAGCAGTAGCTCGGTATGCGTGCCGTTCTCGTCGAGGATGAAACTGATCTCCGTGATGAGCAGCAGCGTCTTCTCCGGAATCTTAAGCAGCGGCATCGTGACCGGCACCTGATAGTTCAGATACCAAGGCGAGCCGCTCGCATCGGTCCAGCTGTCCACCAGCGCGCGCACCTGGCGCGACATTCCGTAGGCGCGTGCAATCTGCCAGTCGACGCGCCGCTGCAGATACGTCCGATCGGACGAAGGCTGCTCCGACACGATGAACTTCGGCCTGTACCGCTTCACGCCCGGGTCATACGCCGTGTATTCCGGCAGCAGGTTGACGCCAATGTCCGTCGCGTTGTTGTAATTCGTCAGCACGCCCGAGACGCTCGAAAAGCGCCCTAACGAACTCTTCAGTGACACCGCCGATTCGACGTTCGCGCCGAGCTCGAGGCCCGTCGATCCGAGTGCGTCACCGGCAAGCGCGAGACACAACGAGCCATCTTCAAGCTCGAACGCGAGCACGCCGCTGTAACGGCAGCAACGCTCGATGATCTCCCACGGCGTTTCGGTAATCGAGATCAACTGAAACGGAATCGTCGGCAGTTCATCGATCACCGCCTGCAGGCTCGCGCTGACCACCACCTCGATGTCGAAGTTTTTCACCAGCGAGCGGCAGACCGCATCGATTCGGCTATTTGCCAGAATTCGATCGACGGGCGCACTGCAGTCGATCAGATCCTCACATCGACCGCGGCCAGTTGCTCGGATCAGATGCGCGTGGGGCGTGATGATGTATTCGACGGTGTCAACGTATCCGGTGAGCAGCAGATTGTCGGCGTCGATCGCGATCTGAATCGGCACACCGCCTATCAGCGATGCCTCGTCGACCTCGTCGGGAAATCGCTCGGTCATCTCCAACACGAACGATCCGGTGCAGCTCTCGATCGAACGCGTCACGCGCGCGCCTTTCCAGCCGGTGATCGAGATGCCTGCATCCGGCAGCGTGACAACAAGCGAATTCATTAGTACGTTGCCCCGAGTGCGAATTGACTGGTTGAGCCGGTCGAGCCCCGCTCCACCGTCGATTTCACGTTCGGCGATCCTGAGACCTCAGCGCGCGACCCCTTCGGCAGATTCCCGAGCTCGACCTTCACTCGAAGCTCGCCATCCGCGCGTGCTGGCGGCTGATCCTGCTGAGCAGCCGTCGGTTGAGACGCGCCACCTGAGTAAAGGCCCGCGATACGGTCGGCTGTGGCCGAGCGCGCGGCGGCCTCAGAAGCGGCAGCCGCTGGGCGCTCATAGAAACGGGACACAACGTCAGCAGCTTGAGCAGGCGTGCGCGCCATCTCCAACTCGGCGCCCGCGCGCTGCTCACCGCCTTGGCGTAGCTCGTAATCGACAAAGCCGAGCTGCTGCTCGAGCGTTGAGTTTCCGATCCAGTTGCCGGCCCACTTCTGAAATGCGGCTTGCCGGTCTGGATGCCACTGAGCGATACCATAGGCCTTCCCGTCATCGCCGGACGCTGTCGGATCGATGCCGCTCTCGTGCTGCAGGTTCGACGCGATACCGATGGCCTGTGCGCGAGTCCAGCCGCGGGATTCAAAGAACGAGACGGCTGCCGGAACATTGGCATTCGGCTCAGCCCCGACTTGCGCGTTCGTGCGCGCGCCGTTGCCTCGCAGGAAGTTGCCGAATTTCTCCAGTCCATCGATCGCGCGATCACCGAGATTTGCGGCCGGCGGGGCATCGGGCGACGAAGCAGGAACATAGCCTTGCCCGTTCCAGCGTGTCGGCACGTATTCCTGTCCATTCAAGCGCGCGACGACGCGCTCAACGCCTTCAAGGAAAATCGTCAGGGCGGGAGCGAGGCCACTCAAAATTGTCTGCTTCGTCTTGTCGAACTGCGCATCGAGCTTCGACATCGCTTCGGCGAAGTCATTGGCATGCCGAATGTCGTCCTCGCTCGGGGCAAGCGCCAAGCCGCGCGAGTAGCGTTCGCGCACCCCGCCTGCGCCCTTGTTCAGGAGATCCTCAAGACCGCCCGCGTCAAGCGCTTCGAATAGCCGATGCCGTGCGAGCGGACCGTTACGGCTATTGACGCTCTCGCCGGCGGCGGCAATCTGCTCGAGCAGGCGTTCAGAACTGAACTGCCCGCGCGCATCGAGTCCGTTGATACCGTACGCCTGATAAATCATCCGCTTCTGCGGATCGCGTCCCTGCGTCGACTCGTAATAGCCGCGCGTCACTCCCTCCACCGCCGAAGTCGCCTGGTCCCCGCCGATGCCGACCGACTTAGCCGCGTTCTGAATGCCGAATAACTGCTTCGCGTCGATACCGAGCGTCAGCGACTTGTTACTGACGCTGCGAACGGTGTTCGCCCATGCCGATTCGATCGAGAGAATCTTGGACGTGACAAGCGCCGCAGCACCCACGACACCGGCAAGCAACGCGCCGCTAAGCGCGCTCGCGCGCGTCGCACCGGTCACGAAACTTTGCACCGCCGTCACCCCCTTCAACGTGGGATTTGGAGGGGCTTGAAGTGGGATTTGTAGCCCCTTGAATATTGGAGGAGCTTGAATTTCCATCCCCCTTAGAGCGTCGCGATTTAGAGTGGCTTGATTTTTCACCCCTCTTCGCGGCGTATTCTTCGAGCGTCGGCGGGCTCAACGAGATGGTCTTGCCGCTGCGCGGATCAACGCTCTGTACGATCGTCGCGCCAGCCGGTGCGAGCATCTGATAAATGATGATGCTTTGCGTCCGGCCGAGCCGTTTGTCCGTCTCAAGCAGGTAGCCGAGTTCGATCAGCTTGCTCCGCGCGCGGCGGATCGTCTGGATGTTCAACTCGGTGTCGAGTTCGAGCTCATCGTTCGTGACCCACGTCGAATAGTCTTCAGCAGCCCAGTTCGCGTAGGTCTTCAGCAGCGTCTTGGCCGACGAATCGCCGACGCGCTGACGCTTTGCCCATTGATGTGCGTATCCGCTCATGGCTCCCTCAGTGCAGATCCGCGCCGCGCATCTTCTGCGCGATCTCGGTGAGGCCCTTGGCGGTCACGAGAACCTGCGTGGTGACCTTTTCCGACCCGTCATTGCGATGGACGGTCGTGATCTTGTGCTCGAGCACGCCGCGCTGCAGCTTGTCCTGATAGGCGGTCCACGTCGCGCCGCCGGGACGGCGATAGATCCAGCCGTTCGACTGCATCCACTCGAACACGCGCTTCGGCTGCTCCTGCAGGTTCTTCGCAGCATCGGTGATGCACATGGCGCCCTGCGCGGCGACCGTCAAGCGCTCCAGTGCGGCAACTTTCGGGGCGGCCTCAATGACTTGCTGCTGCAGCGCGAGGTTTTTATCGACCTCGTCAGCCCACGCGCGCGCCGCGATCGCCGGGTTCGTGAAGTCGGGCAGTTGCGGCTTCGAGACTTGCTCCTCGAGCGCTTGCCAACGATCGACGAGGCGTGCGGTGAACTCCGGCGAGAGCTGCGCAACGATCACGTAACTGTCTCGTTTGCCGATCTGGTACTCAGCGGCGCGCCGGCCGAGGCTGTCGA
The DNA here is from genome assembly GCF_031451275.1 of Caballeronia sp. LZ029. NCBI lineage: Bacteria > Pseudomonadati > Pseudomonadota > Betaproteobacteria > Burkholderiales > Burkholderiaceae > Caballeronia > Caballeronia sp. LZ029. The sequence continues at coordinate 1,042,249 of NZ_JARUXO010000001.1, read as the reverse complement.
GGTATTCCCCCAATGGGGGAAGAGCGATCACGCCGCGCGCGGCAAGACGTTCGATCGACTGCTTGACCTTGTCGTGGCGAGACTCGACCAGATCGGCGATTTCGCGACTGGACATCGTCGGCGCACTCAGGGCGATTGCGTTCATGGATGACCTCACAGGTCGTTGTCGTGACCGCACGGCAGCGAGCCGTCGGACGATTGACTAGCGCCGCAGCCGATGCAGATCTTCGGCGCGGCGTTCGTCGTGGTCGATTGATCGGTCGCCAGCGGCCCGAGAAAGAAGCGTCCCGTGTGAAGAAGATCCGCGCCGCCGAGCGACGGCTGAAGGTCGCGGGCACTCACGCCTTCACCTTCGAAGCCTTGGCCGCTTTGACGCAGTCGGCGTTGAAGGTGGCGAATTCGCGCGACAGGCAAACGCGCACAGACGCGAGCTCGCCCGGAAAGCGCTCGCCGCGTGCCGCAACCGCACACAGTGCGTCGCGGATCTGCTTCTGCTGCGCAGCCGGCAGTTCCGGCGGCGGCTCCGGCGCGAAGAGAACCGGATACGAATTGTTTTGCATGGGATCTCCCGCCGGTAGGCCGGTCAGTAGTACTAAATCGGAACAGAAGAAGCCTGGCGTCCAAGCTGCTTGTGTTTCGACTCATCCATGCAGGTGTCGGCCCCGTAACCGACTTGCTCCGTCAGTTGTCTGACGTTTTATTCCCCGCGCTTCCCAACGTGGGCCACTTCAAACGCGGCTACTTCCGGGTGCAACTGTCCATATGCTGAGCGCAGGACGTGATACCCGAGATACTTCTGTGTTGAAACGCCCAGACTCGCCGCCAAAGCAGCCAACTCCCCAGCTTCAGGAATCGGAAGTTCAACGAGAAGGCTGGTTTTTCCTTCGGTCATGCGGTTACAACGCTCCCAACTTGGACCGCCGCGACACTGACGCCCAGAAGATTCGCTGGCAAAGTGCCAATCGTGCCGAACAGAAAAAGCTTGGCAATTCGAGCAAGCGCAGCGGAATCGTGATCGATCCCATGCAGAGCCTTGTAGGCCTGCAATCCCTCGTAGACGGGGTCTTCGAGGCGGGTCTTGACTTCATTTCGAAACTCGGCACGACGCGACATAGAACCTCCCTAACAAAAAGAAAAAGTTGAACGATGACCATCTTTAACGCGGGTGAGACCAACCTCCTCTTCTTCCACCTGGATTTCGGCTGTCCGAGAATCACGCAATATCTCGAACCCTCGATAGTCCGGCCGAAGCTTCTCGCATGTGATGCGTTCGTCTTTCAGCGCGTCCTCTATGAACGGGCACGCCTCGACCGGAGCACGCTTGTCCCGGTTGATCCATTGCCAGACGGCCTGCGTGCTACTTCCGATACGGCGCGCGAAATCGGCCTGGCTATCGCACAGGGAGACGGCGAGCTTCAGGGTTTCGAGCGCGAGGGTTTGGGCGGCGTTTTCCATAGCCACCATCATAAACCTTTGTTTAAAGAAAATCAAACTCTTGTTTATGGCGCATGAACACAATTGTTTATACGATGCGCCCCATGAGTCTGGGAAAGAACGTCAAGCACCTTCGCGCCTTAGCTGACATCGCACTGGAGCCCTTGGCGGAAGCCCTGGGCTTGGAGCGTGCCGCCGGCCGCCAAAAAATTTATGCGCTCGAAAAGCGCGAGAGCAAAAAGTCAGACATCGCGTCTGACCTCGCCAGATATTTCGGCTTCCCGGTCGAACGGCTGCTCTCCGAGGATCTAACCAGCCTGACAAAGGATGAGTGGTTGGCGATCCGCAGCGCCTACTATCATTCCAATCCACCGAAAAGCAGCCAGAACACGGGCCAGATCGAGCAATCGACAGCGCCGTCGCGGGCGGATCATTCCCGAACAGAACTTGGGCGGACGGAAGCCTTGCAACGTGTGCAGGCGGCCGGCAACTCCCTCGGGCTCTCTGCAGTGGAAATTGCAAAGGCCGCCGACGTCGATCAGAGAGTGGCCGAGCGTTGGCTACGTGGCGAAGGAGATCCGCCCACTTTGGAGCAGGCAGTTGCGCTCCAAAACAAGTTTGGGATCAATGCCGTCTGGCTGACAAAGGGCAAGGGAGATCCGGGCGTTACCGTTCGCTTCACGGACGAGTTTCAGCCGGTCCCCATAACGAACTGGAAGGCAATACCTGTGGTTGGCATGGCACAACTTGGAGATAACGGTTACTGGGCCGACCTGGAGTATCCGGTTGGTCACGGTGACGGGTACGTTACCTTCCCGACGAACGATCCGGACGCTTACGCACTTCGATGCGAAGGCGACTCGATGCGCCCTCGCATAAAGGCCGGAGAGTTTGTAGTTGTTGAGCCAAATCACGAAATCGAGCCTGGCGACGAGGTTCTCGTGAAGTCAATCGATGGCCGCGTGATGGTGAAGGAGTTTCTCTATCGCCGCGCTGGACGCACGCACTTGATCTCGACGAACGACGCGCACCCACCCGTCGCCTTCGCCGACGACGAAATCGAGAAGATGCACTACGTGGCCGGCATTGCAAAGCGCGCGATGTGGCGCCCTGAGTGAGAGGAACGGTAATAAGCAAGCAGCCGTTTCGATCACCCCCCGATGCCGTTCTTTGCCAGTAGCAGCAAGCTCATGCCGGCCGCCACACCTGCACCCGCTTTGCTGGGTTTTATTCGTTCTTCGCGGTTTTTCTGAACACCGAGTGCTTACAGGCTGGGGTCGGCCACTATCTGCCTCTCAGTCGAACCACGCAGCGGTCATTCGGCCGGCCGGTTCGTCCCGAAACCCGCCCTATGCTCAAGGCGTGGATGTGGGCCTGTGCGAACGGTGGGCACGGACCCGCATCAGGCGGCGAAAAAAAGTATCTGGCCGTTGACCTGGCGCCATCAACCGAGACTAGCCTCGACACCGACGTCGTCGAGTCCGCTAGTTATGCTCACGGCCCGCACGTCCGCGCCTGCAACACAGGCACGGCTACCCTAAGTATGTACTCCGCTAATTCATCAATACGTGCCCGGACCTCGTGCGAATGGCAATCGACATGACGCAACTGTCGAAAATCGGTCCACTGATGCCTGAGAAGCGCTTCTAAGTTCGACCCGAACACGGTGTCTTCAGCGGAAATTTGACCCACACTGACGTAAAGAATCGGAAAGATCAGGTCGTCACAACCCAATTCAAGCATGCGGTGCCGAAATGACTGAAACTCCGCGAGGCAATTCTTACTTTTCAAGTAGCGCGGGGTGATGATTGGAATGAAGAATAGAGCTTGGCCAATCGATCGCTCGATCGAAGCAGCCCAATCCGACCCTGTCGGCATGGACTGAATGTCCTGCCAGATCACGATATCCGCACCGTGCTGTAAAGCAAGCGCCTTGCCCATCAAGCATCGGAGGAGACTTAAATGGCCGTCACTGTGTACGTCGTCGCAGCGGGAATAACTCCAGAAACCCACGAGGATAGGCATGTGCGATCTCCGATAAGGAAGCGGGCGTTCGCTTTCTATAACCGACCAGTACCGAGAACCTCACAACACTGCGAAGGCCCTTGGCAGAGCGTTTTTCATCTTAGTTCTCAATCGTCGGCCCGGCGGCTCGAGAATCGACAGCGGAAGATCTGCCATTCGTTCCGGACCACATATGCACTATAGAGGAGGTCTGATCGCTTTGAAGATGCGCAACACAGGTCGTGGTCCTCGGAAACCCGGAGTCTGGCCGACGAGGGCCCGACGACGACTCTCCCGAGTCGTTATCGTCCGCGCAAAATGTTCAGTCATGGCAGTGAGACCTCACGGCACCCTGCCCTCCGATTCGGGGAGAGATGGTTCACTTACCAGGTTGGTTCCGTCGTTTAGCCCGCTGTGTAGAATGCGCAAGAGCAATGCGAGGAAACAAGCCATGAACGAACTGAAAGTGTTTGTGAGCGTCGGCGGAACTGCGACGGACCAACAGGAGAGTTTCGTCCGCGCAGTTGAGAATCGGCTGCGAGCGGAGGGCCTTATTCCCTGTACCGTCGGACGGAACACCTTCAGTTCGGATTCGCCATTAAAAACAGTAGTGGAACTCATGAACAACTGCTCGGGGACGGTTGTTATTGCACTCGAACGAAAATATTTTTCGAACGGAATCGAGAAGCGCGGTGGCCCCTCAGAAGTTCCAATCACAAACGTGGCACTTCCGACGCCATGGAATCAGATCGAAGCGGCGATGGCCTACAGTAGGGGGCATCCATTACTTGTTATTGTTGAGCAAGGTATATCCACTGAAGGATTACTGGAGCCTGGCTTCGACTGGTACGTTCAAGTGGTCGAATTGAAAACCGAAGCGCTTACCACGATACAGTTCAACAGTGTTCTTGCGAGTTGGAAGGGAAAGCTGTCCACCGCCGACGCAAAACCTATGGCAAAAGCTAACCCATCGGAGATGACAGTCAGCGAACTCATTGGCAACACAAAACCATCCCAGTTATACAGTTTCGTTGCAGCGATTTTCGCACTTGTTGCAGGGGCGTTTGCTCTCGGTGCGAAGCTTCACGGGGGCTAAGCCCCGGACTGAATTTCTGCCCGCTGCTCCTCAAATTGAGGATTCCGACCTGTTCTTCCGCCGGAGCGCACCTGCGAAAGACTTTCCAAGCCCGGTCGCGGCAGGGAAAAGATGCCCGGTCGTACCTATGGTCAGCGCGGTGCCTGCCTTAAAAAGCTGCGCACTAGGACGGCGACTTGCCCGCGTGACCGTTTCACTTCCTCAAGAGATGTTCCACCTGCGAAGTTCGGACGGCCGAAGTGGGTCGGCAACGGCCTCCGCGCTACTTGTGACGTTGGAATTAGCACCGGAAAATTCAGAGTTAAGCGAACCAAAACCATTGCGGTTCCCTCGCTGTTTTCAAGGGCGAAGGCAATCCCAAACTGTCTCGCTCATTTTTGACCTTCCATGCAACCCGTAGTTGACCAGCCGTCGAGCATGGGCCATTGATACCATAGTCATCACCTTTCCTGTTCATCGTTACGACCGTGAGGGGCGTGTAAGCTCCCGTTTTTTCGAACAGGCATCCGCGTGCACGACGCCCCGAAGTCGCTTTATGCTTTGTGTGGGACTGTCCAGCGGCGGGCCGAAGGCGCGCGCCAGGCCTTCTGACGCCGCTGCTGTGTCAACGAATACATTGGGGCCGTCGCCAGAGGGGCCAAGCAGGTGCGGCGCAAGATATTCAGGGCCTGCCGCCAGAACGTACGATGAGTAAGGACACGCTCGCGGCGCTGTAAGACGAGCGCGGTGTGTGAAAGAGCGTGACAGTGTCGAGCAATTCGCCGCTGTAACTCACGGCGTGACGGATGCCCTCGCGGAAGAGGGCATCTGCGTGATTACTTCGATGCGGCGGTCATCGGCGTTCCGATGTAATGCGAGTCTTGCAGGGCCTTCTCGCCTTCCTCGGCCGTTTCCAGCGAGGGGATGATGCGTCCTACGAGCAGACCGAAGCCAATACGCGTCCTCACGTATTTCGTCTCGCCTGCATCGAGCGTGAACGTGACGGTCTTTTCGGTCTCCGTTGCCGTTGACACGACGTACGTGCCAGCAGGTTCGTCGACATAAAAGAAGCCGCCCGGTTTGGACTCGCCCACTACCGTGCCGTTCAGACGGATGTCCGGCTGTACAGCGGAGCCGACCATCGAATTGGAGCGATAGAAGTAAATCCGCCCTTGCGATTCCTTCATTGTCGGAATCGACGAGGCGAGATCCTTGTATTGCGGACCACTGGCGCACCCCGACGCTACGAGTGCCACGAAAGAACCGGTCAGCAATGCACGAAACAACTTAGCCATTTATTTTCTCGATTTGTATGGATTGAGGTGGTTCTAATGCGGAAAAATTGGACTCGCCGGGCAAGTAGAAACCCACCAGCCGATCTCCGTCGATAACGAGATACGCTTCATGCACCTGACGGCCTTCAATGGTGAATTCAGAACCGACTGGCCGATAGACTGAACCTTGCGGCAGTACCCCGATGGATCGCCAGGTCGAACCTTCCCGCAGCTTGCGCGAGTATCCGGTGGCGAGCCGCAGGACCACCGGCCTGACGATGCGAACCATCTGTCGCGGCGTGTTCTGCGCCGTCAATTGCGATGTCTGAACCTGAATTGCCGGTGCGCACGCGCAGAGCGCCCATGCGGCGGCCGACGCGACTCCGAGCCCTCGGATGTTGAGCAAGATGGACCTCTGGAGGTATTTTTCCAGACCCTCTTGTCGGCATTTCGACAGAAAACTTTAGAGAATTGTTTTACTTGTGTCGGTTATTGATCGTTCATTGTGCCTGTTGATATGCCGCGGCGCCCCACTCCGACTGCGATCCCAATAGCGGTCCGCATACGTCCTCTCATTTTGTCCGATTGAATCGACGCAGGTGCCACGTGCGCTGTGCGGGCTTCTGCGCTGTTACAAATTTCTCACACCCGCATAAACATTTGTTTTGACGTTTTCTAAACCAATGTTTATGATGCCTCTCATGCGCTGAACGAACAGCGCACCGGCGAAAACCGGGAGCCCTGATCTCAGGGCACTGGATCAAACAGTGTCTTGTACTCAGGGCTTCCTGTCCGGCAATTGGACAGGAGACTCGTGTGAGCACGCTTGCAAAAGATCTGATTGAACTGATTCGTCTCGCCCAAGGCGCGCAGGCGCGCTGACCGAACACCTCCTGCGCGAAGTCGCACTCAACATCATCGCTCCGGGCGTCGCTGACGCGCGGCTTGGCGGGTAAGGACGAACGGGAATGAATCGAGCACTCAACGACAACGCCCTACTCCGCGACATCACGCGATTGGAGGACGTCGAGAAGCTGTACAAGGCGATCGGCGTTGCCGGTCTGTATGGAATCGCAATCGGCGCAGTGTGGTTCCTGTGCGTTGCCTTCAAGGCCGGGGTGTTGGTGTGAAGCTCTGGCAAATCTGGTGCATCACGTTTCTGGTCGCGGGCGCTTACCTCGCGATCTGCGCGGAGCTCGATTACCGCGCCGCTCGAATCGAACGCTGCGCTGTGATCCACTGCGCCTGAATTGATCCCGTAAAGGCTCACTCATGAACGCCTATCAGATAGTAGTCCTTTTCTTCATCGTCACGATGATCGCAGCAATAGCGTTCGTGCGCGGCGCAGATGCACGGGCCACGCGACTGATCAGCGAGATTGAGCAGAAGAAAAAGCGTATCCGCTGGCCGGCGGCGCACTGAATTCCAACCAACCGCGCGCCGGCGCGTAACCCGGCCGTCTGACTTGATGACGTTGCGCGCCGCCTGACCGTGATGGGCCACCCGATAAGGGCGACAGGTTTGCAGCGTCATCAACTCAGATTCGAACAAGAACGAGGACAGCCATGGGCTATGTGACGATGGACCACGCGAAGTGGGCTGAAGACGACATCCGCGCGGCGAAGAAGCGCGAGCAGAAGGATCACCCGCTGAAGCGCCGGCGCGACGTCACGAAGGGATACCGCGCGGCGCCGGACACCCTCTCGCCGTTCCAGCGCAACGTTTTCAACATTCTCGGCATGGTCGGCAACGGCATCTACAACGCGCCGATCGCTTGGGATGCGATTCGCTGGAAAGGTTGGGGACACGGTATCGCCATTCCTTGGAAGAACGATCTGGCGACGTGGGACTTCAATGGGCTGACGAACCTCGTCTTCCTTAGCCACGAAGCGCGCATCCGCGTTGAGATCCGCCCGAACGGGTTCCACGGCCTGCTGCTGTGCTTCTGGCCGCGTGTGGCAAAAGGCAGCATGTGCGAGCGTCATCCGAACCTTGCCGAAGCCGTCGCGGCCTTCCGTGACTATCTCGGTGAGAACCATTCGATCGTCTATCGCGAGACTCGAGACGAAGCAGCGAAGGAGGCGGCGTGAGTACTGCATCGTCGAGAAAACTAATCCAACGCGAGCCCGTCTGCGGTGCGCGCTTTCAAGGGTCGGTCCGCTCTCTTGCGAAGTCGCTGCTCCTCCAATCTCAACCGGTTGAGGATTACTTCGGCTTTGCCAAGGTGGAATCTCGGGTCGACCTCCTGAGCCAGGAGTTTCGACATGCGCCTCTTATACAAGTAGATCGCTCGCTGCAGCACGATGATCTCTCGTGCGATCGACGCATACGGCGGTTCATGAAGAGGTATCCGATCGAGCGCAACAATTCCTCCGTCGGCCAGAGCCTGGAAGCCGCGAATTGCCTCTCGGTATTCCCTGTCAGCCGAAATGTGATCCTTGACCGCCTTCTGCGTGCGTCCGCACGCCAAGACAAGACTGTGCGCGATTGCGATGACTCCATCGAGTCGCTCAACGCGATCATTCTTTCGCACGACTTCTTCTCGTTCGACTGCGTGACGCATTTGCAGGCGCGTTATGACTACCGAGCCCACGATCGCCGCGACGGCGCCGAGCGCTTGAGCCCAGCCAGCCGCAGAAGAGCTATCCGTCGGCGGAAAGCAATAGAACCAGCCCAGGATCGCCCCGGCGGCGAGGCCCGAAAGAAAGGAAACCCAAGAGCCGGTGCGATTCATCGGATCAGTCCATATGTCGAAAGGCGAGGAATCCTAGCATGAGCGAAAACACCCTGTGGATGCTCCACATCCAAGGCCCGGACGACATCGTCGCGGCACCGTCGAAAGAGGAAGCCGACAAGGTCGCCGCAGCGTTCAACGCGTACTGGGGCGCGTATCTCGCAAAGCAGCGTGCGCAGTCCATCGCGGAAGGCAAGAACCCGGACCACTGGCCGACCGTCACCGCCGTTGTCGCTGAATGGGACAGCACGCCGAAGCAGCACGCGTCGAACCTGAAGCGCTACTGGCCGGACTATGCCGAGTATCTGGAGTCCGCAGTGGAAACCGGAGAGAAAGCGTGAAAGAGCGCTCTATCGTCTCTCGGTCAGCCGCCGATTCTCGCGGCACGACGTCGAGCATCAGATGCACCGCCGTTGAACGCTTCGTCTTCAGATTCGAAACGAAGGCCGCTGTCGTATCGCTTTTCGCTCACGCCCCTACCGCTGTGATCCGTCTCCACGATCGTGTAGGTGAAGCCACCGCCTCGCAACGGCTGCACAGCAACCTGAAATTCGAGATCACCAGCCCTGATCGGATCGCGTGACATAGCAGGCTCCGGATGTAGGAGCAAATCGTATCACGCTCGATAACCACAACGACTCACGAGAATAAGCATGAAACGCGACTTGATGTCTTTGCCACTCGATCTCGGCAGCGAATTGATCGTCGACAACTTCGCTGGTGGCGGCGGTGCGAGCACGGGACTTGAGCGGGCGTTCGGCCGGCCGGTCGATGTTGCGATCAACCACGATCCCGAAGCGCTCGCGATGCACGCGGCGAATCATCCTCATACCGCGCACTACTGCGAGAGCGTGTTCGACGTCGATCCGGATGAGATCACGGGCAATCAGCCGGTCGCGCTCGTCTGGCTGTCGCCTGACTGCAAACATCACTCGAAGGCGAAGGGCGGCAAGCCGGTCGACAAGAAAATCCGCGGGCTGGCATGGATCGCACTGCGCTGGGCGGCAAAGGTCAAGCCTCGCGTGATCATGCTGGAGAACGTCGAAGAGTTTCAGCACTGGGGCCCGCTCAACCCCGAAGGCAAGCCTGACCCGAAGCAAAAGGGCCGCACGTTCCGCTCGTTCGTGAACGCGCTCGAGCGGCACGGATATAGCGTCGAGTATCGCGAGCTGCGTGCGTGTGACTACGGCGCGCCGACGATCCGAAAGCGTCTGTTCCTCGTCGCGCGCCGCGACCATCTGCCGATCGTCTGGCCCAAGCCGACACACGGCGCGCCCAGCAGCGTCGGCGTCACGTCGGGCAAGCTGCAGCCGTGGCGCACCGCCGCGGAATGCATCGACTGGTCAATCCCGTGCCTGTCGATCTTCGAGCGCGATCGCCCGCTGAAAGACGCGACGCTGCGGCGCATCGCGCGCGGCATCATGAAGTTCGTCGTGAACAGCGCCGATCCGTTCATCGTCAAGTTCTCGCAGAACAGCACCGGCCAGACGCTCGACGAGCCGTTCCACACCGTCATGGCCGGCGCGCCGCGCTTCGGCGTCGTCGTGCCGACGCTGGTGCAGACGGGATATGGCGAGCGGCCGGGCCAAGCGCCACGCGTGCCCGGTCTAGACAAGCCTCTCGGCACGATCGTCGCGGGCGGCGCAAAGCACGCGGTCGTCGCGGCATTCCTCGCCAAGCACTACGGCGGCGTCACCGGGATTCCCCTCGATGTGCCCACCGGCACCGTCACGACGACTGATCATCACGCCCTCGTGACCTCGAACCTCGTGAAGCTTCGCGGCGACAACGTCGGGCAGCCGACAGACGAACCGCTGCGCACGATCAGCGCGGGCGGCCTGCATCAGGCCGAGGTGCGCGCCTTCCTCGTGAAGTACTACGGGAGCGAGAAGGACGGCGTCGACCTGCGCGAGCCGCTGCACACGGTGCCGACGCATGACCACTTCGGCTTGGTGACAATCTGCGGCGAAGACTACGCGATCGTCGACATCGGAATGCGGATGCTCACGCCGCGCGAGCTCGCGCGCGCGCAGGGCTTTCCCGACAGCTACCTGCTCGACCCGATGTTCAACGACAAGCCGCTGTCGAGAACCTCGCAGGTTCGGATGATCGGGAACAGCGTGTGTCCGGATCTCGCAACCGCGATAATCGTAGCCAACTTCGCGCACGAAAAGCAGATGACGGGAGTTGCAGCATGAACCAGCGAGAACTTCAGCTTCTGCTCGATGGCGCCTTCGACCCGATCGCCTACTGGTCGACGAGGCCCGTGAAGGTCTGGGTTGTCGAGATCAGCCGGCGCGTCGGCTACGAGACGAAGAAGCACACGATGTACGTCCGTTCGCGCACGCGAGACGGCGCCGAACAGTGTGCCCGCGAGAACACCTTCATCCGCGGCAACGTATCGGCACGCGCGCGCCTCGCGACGCCGCGCGATCTTGGCTGTGTCGCCGCCTAGTCGTCACCCATTATTTTTGAGGAAAGCATGACCCAAGAACTCATCCGCCAGTTGTTTCACACAGCCCGAAACGCTGATTCGCTGGAAGCGTTCGAGCGTGTTGCGTCAGAGATTCTCTCCGCGAGCATCGCCGCCGACTCAGCGGGGGCGAATGAGCACATGCAGTTTGAAGCCTGGCACGTTCAACACGTAAGTTGAAAGCCACGGCTCGATGCGCCGGCCGGTCTTTTCGAGGACGATAAGAAAGCATGCGCCGCTTGGCACGCCCGAGACGCCGAGATCGCCGCGCTGCGCGAGCGGATCGCGGGGATGGAGAAGGATGCGGAGCGGTATCGGTGGTTAGTAAAAGAGCATTTCCCGACCGCAGCCAAGCCGCCGGTTGCTCAGGTCGTATGGAAAGCATCCGGTGACCGATATAGCTGCGATTGGGTGAATATGATCGACGGCTGGGACCTTAATCGCGCAATCGACGACGCCATTGCCAAGGAGAATCCATGAGTCATCGTCCCCTGTACTGGCCGCACGGTTTTGGCGGGAAGCTGGTCACGCTCGCGATCATCGGCTTCGTCTTGTTCCTCGTCGGCTCGCTCGTGCTGGAACTGATTCAAGACCTGATCCACCGCTTCAAGGAATGGAGAAATCGGAAGTGAAGCGCCACCGCCTCCTGACCGCCACCGCGCAGCGCAGCGCAGCGCATCGAGCATCAGATCGTCGCCGCGATCTACTCGTTGCAGAGCATGAACGCGCGCACCGCGGCATTGCCGGAATACGCGCAGCAGAACATCGCCAGACGAATGACGCTCGACGCATATATCGAGATCCGAGGAAAAACGCGGCAAGACGCCGCCATTGGCGAGGAGAAGCAGGGATGCTGAATGACGAAGAGATCATGTCGGCAATCGTTGCCGCGTGCGACTTCGACCGTGCCGGCGTCGAGCGCTGGCGCACGGAGGCGCTAACTATCGGCCGCGCCGTCGTGAGTGCCGCGATCAAGGCATCCGACACCGCCCGCCTCGACTTCATGGTCCGCGCTGGCGCAGTCGTGCAGTGGTACGGCGAGACGTGCCAGCTTCACGGCAGCGCAGGCGTCATTTCTGGCAAGGGCGAGTTCTACGACTCGGCGCGCGAGGCGATCGACGCGGCTATGACACGGGAGAAGCAATGCGCAAACTGACCGCGTTTGATTGGGCGTGGCTCGCCGTTCCGGTTATCGCGGCGATCGCATACCTGATCGCGGAGATGCTCTGATCCGCCGCTCAGAGACCGACGATTTTCCAGAGATCCGGCAGATACAAGTTCGGATCGTGATCGGCGAGTAGCGCGACCGTCGCCTTGTAGTAGACGTCGCCGTGCTCGCTATCTAGATCGTCATAGTGGCCGAACTTGGCAGTGACGATCGCGACGGCAGCGGCGTCGATGGAGTCGATAAGGGCTTGGGCTTGATCTCTGTTCATGCCCGCGTTATCGGCAGCAATCGAAAGAACTTTAGACAGTGAAATGCAGCAGCAAATCGAAGAATTCATGCGCGTTAGCCCCGCGTATCGGGAGAGCCAGACATGGGAATCGCATCCGGAAAGCGAGTGACCGCCAAGGAAGCCGCCGAGATACTCGGCGTGCCGGCGCACCTGATCAGTCGGCTCGACGTAAAAGGCCAGTACATTCAACGCTTCAAGCTCACGCGCAAAACACACGTCTACGATCTGCAATCCCTCTACGTCTATCTCGAATCATGCCAATCGAAACCATTACAAAAAACGGCCGCAAGCGTTACCGATGGACATTCAACCGCATCATCAAGGGTGAACGTGTCCGTCAAACCAAGCTTCTCCCTGCTGGAATTTCTTCCGCAGAGGCGGACGGCCTAGCCAGGCGATGGGAAGCGGAGATATATGCGATCGCGAACGGCGAGCGGCGAGCGACGGTGACCATCGGCGACTGTGTGCGCAAGCACGTCGCAGATAAAAAGGATCGCTGGAAGGATGCGGTGAAACGAATTCGCATTCTTCAGAAGTGGAGCGCCGAGTATGCCGATCAGGATGCTCTTGATCTCCACGACTGGTCAATTCGCTTCGTCGGATATATGCGCGCCGCCAAGGATCACCGCGGCTTGCCGAAGCGTCCGCTGACAGATGCGTCTATCCGAAACACGCTCGCCTACCTGCGCGCAGCAATCAAATATGCCCACAAGGTCGGCATGCTGTCTGAGGATCAAACCGCGCGCATGGCCATGCCGTCGGTGAGCAATGAGCGCCACCACTACCCGCAGCGCCGCGAGATGCTGCTGATCGCGCGGGCATGCAAGCATCGCGAAGTGCGCGCCGGAATCCGCATTGCATTCTATTCAGGCATGCGCAAGTCGGAGATCCTGCGTGCCATGGTGACCAAGAAGGGCTTCGTGCTGACGGACACGAAAAACGGGAAGCCGCGCATTGTGCCGATCCACCCGCGCATCGCCGTGCTCGCGCGCCGCACGCGCTTCACGGTCAATGCGAACGTGTTCGGGAATCACTTCGAGGGAGCGCGCGTCGCAGCTGGTTTACCGACGACGCACTTCCACGACTTGCGCCACGCGGCCGCGTCGGAGATGATCAACGCGGGCGTCGACCTCTTCACCGTCGGCGGTGTGCTCGGGCATCTATCGATCGTTTCGACGAAGCGCTACAGCCATCTCGTTACCGAGAAACTGACGACGGCGATTGAGAAGATAGGAGGCAGATAGGGGTGTGCATTTTTCTGCCAATCTATCGTCAATCACTGTTTTTATATACAGCATCTCATCGCCCGCCGCCCCTTGTATTTCCGTGAGAGCCTTGCTTTATCACTGTTGGTATATACAGTGAGTTAGGACTTAAAATCCGCCGCCTAACGGCTTGCCGGTTCGAGTCCGGTCCCCGGCACCAGGCACGCGATTCGCACTCCCCTCAATCGTTTAGCGGCATCCCGCCAACCAGCGCCACGCCGTTGGCTACCTGCCTCCCGACCGCATCCGCGACTTCCTGGATGCTGCGATAGCCCGTCGGCATCCAGTGCAGCCACGTGTCCTCCTGAACGTCGAAGCTGGCGTCACCGACCGTCACCGTTCCCGACACCCACTCCGCACCATCGAGGAAATTGAAGGCGATACGCGCCGCGTCGGACTTCGATCGAACGCTGGTGATGCGGATCCTGACCGGGACCCCGTTCGGATCGATTCGAAGTCCGAGATGAGCGGCGCGCATCGCGAATGCGGACATCATCGCGCTGCGAACCCATGGCGTGAGAAGAACACCGTTACTGTCGATCGTCGGGGACTGGATGCCATCGACGATTCGCTGCCTCGTCTGGACACTGCCCGCGCTGGAAGATGGGATATCCGGTACTGTCGTCAGGCATCCGGAAAGAAACAAGGACAACGCAACTGCGCTTGCAAGGGATTTCAGAGCCATTCGTGGTTCAAGTTTTCGGTAAAGGATAGGGTCACCGCAATAACGACCCGCCTTCCGAAATCTTGAGCCCCCTCACACCGCATTCAACAACCGCTCCGCGTCCCTTACCGCATCGAACAGCGCCTCGATCGCCGTATCGCGATCAAGCAGGCACACATGCTCGATATCGAACGGCAACGCATCCACACCTATGAACCGCACCGTTCCGCCGAAGCAGTCGCGCGTCTTGCCGCCGCGCACCGACGCGATGTAGTTCGGGGTGATGTAGAGCGCAACGGGCGTCATGGCAACCTCGGCAATGGTCCGGTCGATGAACCAGAGTCTAGCGATGCCCACCGTCGCGCTGCACCCGCCTGACGCGGGGAACGCTTCCCCTCTTTCGCGGCCCTCGCCGCTACACCGCGTGCCCCAGCACCCGCGCGACGTAATGCCGTCCCCACGCCTCGCCGTGCGCGATCGCCTCGGCGACAGTCTCGAAAGGACCGTGATCGCCCGTCATTTCGCCCGAGTCGTCGGCGAGGGTCGAACCGTGCACAGGTTTGCGGTCGAGCCGCGTCACGCGCACGCGAATCGCGTAACCCTCGGACGGAGCCGCCTCCTCGTCGCCGTCGGCTTCGATCGGCCTGGATACGGCCTGCATGGCGAGCAGGTAATCGCCTACTTCGATGTCCTTCTGCATGGCGGTGGTCTCCATCGGTGCGCAACGCGCGGTCGAATGACAGAGCCGATTGTGCTACCGCATCGCGCGAGAAAACAAGCGCCCGGCCAAACCCTCGCGGGGCGCGCATGATATAAAGTTTCGCCCCGTCCTCTTTCCGCTCCGAGCCCTTCGCGGCATCGGGCACCGACAGAATTCATCGATGAACCATCGCACCCGCCATCTGCCGCTCGTTTTGCTCGCGATTCCGCTCGCTTTTCTCGCGGGCTGCACGTCCTATTACAAGAACGTCGAAGCCTGCAAGGACAAGGTGCGCGCGGATTATCCCGACCCCGCGAGCGCGCCGCTGAAAATCACGGGCTCCGGCGCGAGTTATCATGGCTCGCGGGTGGTCGTGCACGGCACGATCCAGAATCCGCCGAAGCCGCCGGCCACCAAGGCGGCGCCGGTGCCCGCGGCCGCCGAATGCACGTTCAGCGAAACGTCGATGACCGGCTTCCAGTGGCTCGTTCCCGCGAAGCTCGCGCCGAAGCCGCCCGTCGCCGCATCCGACGATTGAGCCTCTAAACCGCTCGCGACGAGGAGATTCACGCGCATGCTGCTCGCCCAGATCAGCGATCTGCACATCACGGCGCGAGGCACGCTCGCCTACGGCCGCGTCGATACCGCCGCTTTCCTCGCCCGCGCGATCGGCGTGCTCAACGCGCTCGATCCCCGCCCCGACGCCGTGCTCGTCACGGGCGATCTCGTCGATGCGGGCGGCATCGACGAATACCGGCATCTGCGCACGCTCCTCGATACGCTCGCGATGCCGTGGCACGTGATCGTCGGCAATCACGACGACCGCGCGAACCTGCGTACGGTATTCGGCGACCGCCCCGAGCTCGCGGGCCACGACGGCTTCGTGCAATACGCATTCGATGTCGGCGATGTCCGCGTGCTCGCGCTCGACACGCTCGATCCCGGCTCGGGCGGCGGGCGTCTGTGCGCCGCGCGCCTCGCCTGGCTCGAAGCGCAGCTCGACGCCTGCCGCGACCGGCCCGTCGTCATCGGCATGCATCATCCGCCGATCGCGTGCGGCATCGGCTTCATGGACGAAATCCGCCTCGCGCCGGACGACAGCCGCGCGCTCGATGTGCTCGTGCGCCGCCATCCGAACGTCGAGCGCATCGTGTGCGGTCATGTGCATCGGGCCATCGGCGCGCGGTTCGGCGGCACGCTCGTCTGGTGCGCGCCGTCGACCGCGCATCAGGTGGCGCTGCAACTGAAACCCGACGGCCCCGAGGCGTTCGTCATGGAGCCGCCCGCGTTCGGGCTGCATCTGTGGCGCGCCGATCTCGGACTCGTCACGCATTGCATGAGCGTCGATCAGGGCGGCGGCCCGCAGCCTTTCTGACGGCGCGCTGCGGCGCTCGCGCGTCTTCAGTATGATCGGCGGCTGATCTTCACTGGCTTCGGTTCATGCCCAATTCGCCGCAATCGAATCCTCCGGCGCGCCATCCGCACTATTCGCGCGCCACGCTGTGGCTGCTCGCGACTATCGCGGGCGTCTCGGTCGCGAACATCTATTTCAACCAGCCGCTGCTCGGCGATTTCCGCGCGAGCTTTCCCGGCGACGCCCATTTGATCGGCGCGGTGCCCGCCTCGACGCAACTCGGCTACGCGCTCGGCATGCTCGTGCTCGCGCCGCTCGGCGACCGCTTCGACCGGCGTCTTTTGATCCTGCTGCAACTCGCGGCGCTCGGCGTATCGCTCGTGGCCGCGGCAAGCGCGCCGACGCTCGCCGTTCTGATCGCGGCGAGTCTCGCGATCGGCATCGTATCGACGATCGCGCAGCAAGCCGTGCCCTTCTCCGCCGAGCTCGCGCCCGCCGCCGAACGCGGCCACGCCGTCGGCACGGTGATGAGCGGGCTGCTGCTCGGCATCCTGCTCGCGCGCACCGTGTCGGGCTTCGTCGCGCAGTACTTCGGCTGGCGCGCCGTGTTCGGCGCCTCCGTGCTGGCGACGATCGCGCTGGCGGTCGTCGTGATCGCACGGCTGCCGAAGAGCCGGCCGACCTCGACGCTCACCTACGGCAAACTGCTCGGCTCGATGTGGCATCTCGCGGTCGAAAACCGCGCGCTGCGCGAGGCGTCGTTCACCGGCGGCGCGCTCTTCGCCGCGTTCAGCATCTTCTGGTCGGTGCTCACGCTGCTGCTCGCGGGCGAGCCGTTTCATATGGGTCCGCAGGCGGCGGGTCTTTTCGGCATCGTCGGCGCGGCGGGCGCGCTCGCAGCGCCGCTCGCGGGCAAATCAGCCGACAAGCGCGGCCCGCGCGCCGTCATCTCGCTGTGCATCGGGCTCGTGGCGCTGTCGTTCGTGGTGTTCGCGTTCTCGGCGACGAGCATCGCGGGGCTCGTCGTCGGCGTGATCGTGCTCGATGTCGGCGTGCAGGCCGCGCAGATTTCGAACCAGTCGCGCATTTACGCGCTCAAGCCCGAGGCGCGCAGCCGCGTGAACACGGTCTATATGGTCGCTTATTTCATCGGCGGGGCGCTGGGATCAGGGGTCGCGTCGCTGGCGTGGCAGGCGATGGGCTGGACGGGCGTGTGTCTCGCCGGTCTCGCGGCGACAGGTCTCGCGGGCTTCAGCCACTGGCGCGGGCGCGATAAGCGATAGCGGCTTCAGGTGCGCCCGCGTGCGTAATCGCACAACGCGTCAAGCACACGATCGAATTCGAGCGACTTGTCGAAGAAGTGACGCACGCCGTATTGCAGGCAACGCTCACGATACGTCGGCAGCGCGTGATTCGTGAGCACCGCGACGAACGCGCCCGGCGAGCGCGCCGCGCCGCATTCCTCGAGCCACGCGAGCACGTCGATGCCCGAGCCGCGCTTCAGTTGCAGATCGACGATCACCGCGTCGAACGCCTGCGCCGACAGCAACGCGATCGCATCGTCCGGCGCATCGGCGAACGCGCTCACGCGCCACGGCCCGAGCGCATCGATCGCCTCGGTCAGGCTGCGGCGGATCAGCGGCGAGTCCTCGATCAACAGCACCGCGAGCG
The DNA here is from genome assembly GCF_031451275.1 of Caballeronia sp. LZ029. Classification (NCBI taxonomy): domain Bacteria; kingdom Pseudomonadati; phylum Pseudomonadota; class Betaproteobacteria; order Burkholderiales; family Burkholderiaceae; genus Caballeronia; species Caballeronia sp. LZ029. Next base: position 1,024,144 of record NZ_JARUXO010000001.1, on the reverse strand, counting down.
GCGTGCGCCGCGCGCCCGGCTGCCCGCTTCGGTCGTCAGTGGTGATGTGATTGCCCACGTCGGGCGCCCTCCGGCAGTGCTCGCGGATTTCAAACCATGCGCCGCTATTCGATCAGGCCATTCTTGATCGCGTAATACGTGAGATCGGCGTTATTGGAAAGCCGCATTTTTTCGAGCACGCGCGCGCGATACGTGCTCACCGTCTTCACCGAAAGATGCAGTTCCTGCGCGATTTCCGTCGGAATCCGTCCGCCCGCGAGCTTGCAGAAGATCTGGAACTCGCGCTCCGACAGCAGTTCGTGAGGCCGTTCGGCGGCGGGCTTGTCGAGCTTATCGGCGAGCGCATCCGCGATGAACTCGGACAGATACCGATGCCCGCGCGCCACGGTGCGGATCGCGCGCACGATCTCCTCGGGCGCGGCGTCCTTGTTCAGATAGCCGTTCGCACCCGCCTTCAGCAGGTTGATCGCGTACTGACTCTCCGGAAAACCCGAGAGCATCAGCACGCCCTGCTCCGGACGGATCTGCTTGATCACGCGCAAGGTGTCGACGCCGTTCTTGTCCGGCATCGCGATATCGAGCAGCACGACATCGAACGCCTGCGCGCGCACGAGCGCGATGGCTTCGTCGCCAGTTGCGGCCTCGCCCGCGACTTCCATGTCGGGCTCGTCCACGACGAACTGCCTGAATCCGCTGCGCACGATCGCGTGGTCGTCGGCTATCAAGACTCGAATCATTCGCGTCGTCCGCGCTGCCGGACGCTCTTGTAGTAGTTGATCGGTCATTTCATGCATGCGGCCCGATACGCCCGCAGCGTATCGGAGCCGCGTCGCCCTTAGCCGTTACGGCCTTCCAGCAGATCCGCCATATCGTCGGCGTGTTCTTCCTCGACGGCCAGAATGTCCTCAAAGATGCGGCGCGTCGTGACGTCCTTGTCGCCGAGATATCGGATGATCTCGCGGTACGTATCGATCGCGATGCGCTCGGCGATCAGATTCTCGCGGATCATGTCGATCAGATCCTTGCCTTCGTTGTACTCGGAATGCGAGCGCGACGAGAGGCCGTCGGGCGCGAAATTCGGCGCGCCGCCCAGTTGCACGATGCGCTCGGCGAGCGTATCGGCGTGCTCCTGTTCCTCGTTTGCGTGCTCCAGGAACTCCTGCGCGACGGCTTCCGAGTGAATGCCCTTCGCCATGAAGTAATGACGCTTGTAGCGCAGCGTGCAGACGATTTCGGTGGCGAGCGAGTCGTTGAGCAGCTTCAGGACCGTCTCGCGGTCGGCGCCGTAGCCCTCGGTCACTGCGCCTTCGTCCATGTGCTGACGCGCATCGGCGCGAATTTTTTCGACATCGAGAACAAAAGCGCCCGAGGACTGATTCGACTCGGCTTTTACAGCAGACGATTTGGACATTTGGTTCGCTCCTCTGTACGGGATGAGATGACTGTTCGCTGGAGCAGGTTCTTGCAGATGCGGCGTGCATAGAACCCTGCTATCCAATCAGAGGTTCCGATGCATGTGTCATGCCTGCCCCTCGAAAAAGCCGCGCGACGGTCGTAAGTCCCGCGCGCGGCTTGATGGCTCATGGCTCTCGCCGTGATGCGGGCGTCATGTACGGAACACGCCAAGCAGCAAGGTGACCACGAACACGACCAGAAAAATGAAGAAAAGAATCTTCGCGATTTCCGCCGCGCCGGCCGCGATGCCCGTGAAGCCGAACACGGCGGCGATGATGGCGATGACGAAGAAGACAGCGGCGTAGTGAAGCATGTGAGCTCCTTCCTAAGTGGTTGAGAACGGTCCGGCGAGTCGACGCAAGCGCCGCTAATCGACGGCTTTTTTCGTGACGACGAAGCCCAGCACCAGGAACACGACGCACAGGATCAGGAAGAGCACGAACAGGAACTTGGCGATGGCCGCGGCGCCCGCAGCGACGCCCGTAAAGCCCAGCACCCCGGCGATCACGGCCACGATCGCGAAAAACAAGGCCCACTTCAGCATGATCGTTCCCCGTAAAGAATGAATGACGGAACCATGCTAGCGATGCCCGCCGCGCGGCGCATTCGGGCAGGCTCCTTTTTTGCTGTGGGAATCCACCGACACTCGCTTTCAAACCGGCTGCCGAAGTGAAACGCCGAACCACCGACACCATGAGCCACGTACCGCGAGCCGCGATCCTGCCCGACGACCCGCCCCTCTTCGCAGCCGACGAGCCCGCCATGCCGAAAGCGTCCACGCCGCCCGCGCCGGCCGGCATCGCGCGCCGCGCGGCGCGGTTCAACGACTGGATGCGCCGCTATAGCTGGGCGGTCGCGATGACGGTCGCGATCGTCATCACCGTGGGCGGGTTGATCATTCTGGAATCGGGACGGATGCGCATCGCGTCGGAATATGAAACCGCGCTCGAAGCGAAGGGCGCGACCGCGCAGCTTTCGACGCTCGCCGCCGATCTCGCCACGCTCACCGCCGACGAGCGCGGCTACGCGCTGAAGGCGGATGGCGCGTTTCCGGCGCACTTCAGGGAGACGGCGGAGCGCGTGCGGCGCACGCTGGCGTGGCTCGATGCGTACTACCGCCGTATCGGCGACGACACCGCGCTCGCGAGCTTCGCGCAGATCCGCGCCGCCGCCGACGATGAAATCGCGCAAGGCACGGTGCGCTTCGCCGACCCGCCCGCCGACCCAGCCGCACGCGACCGCATCCTCGCGCCGCCGCCCGACACGAGCGCGACGCTCGACGCGGCGCTCTCGCTCCTGCGACTGAACGAGGAACAACGCGCGCAGCATGCGCTCGACGCGAGCCGCGCGGATCAGCGTATCTCGACGCTCTGTGTCGGCGCACTGTGCGCGCTCAATATCGTGTTGTTCATCCTGCTCTTTCGCAATCTGGGCATCCAGCTCGACAAGCAGGCGCGCGTGCAGAAGGCGCTCATCACGCAACAGGAAGAGCTCGATCAACTCGTGTTCGCGCGCACGCGCCAGCTCGAAGCGCTCGCCTGGCACTTGCAATCGGTCAGCGAAAACGAAAAGACGGAGCTTGCGCGCGAACTGCACGACGAGCTCGGCTCGATCCTGACCGCGAGCAAGATGGATGTCGCGTGGGTGCGCGGCAAGCTCAAGAACACGGAACCCGCGATGGCCGAAAAACTCGCGCGCGCGCTCGGCAATCTGGATCAGGGCATCGCATTGAAGCGACGCATCATCGAGGACATGCGGCCGACCGTGCTCGCGAGCTTCGGCCTCGTGACCGCGCTGCGCTCGCTTGCCGACGAAGCCGCGCAACGCAACGGCTGGAGCGTCGAGTTCGATCTGCCGGGCGACGACGTGAAGCTCGGCGAGGCGATCGAAATCGCGCTCTTTCGCGTCGCGCAGGAGACGCTGACCAACGCGGCGAAGTACGCGCACGCGAGCCGCATCCGCGTGACGCTCGACGTCGATGAAGAGAACGTGTCGCTCTCGATCATCGATGACGGCATCGGCATCCGGCCGCAGGATCTCAAGCGCACGCAGACGCATGGGCTCGTCGGCATGCGCCAGCGCGTCTCGGCGCGCGGCGGGCGCTTCGAGATCGAACGCGCGTCGCCACATGGCACGTCGATCAGCGTGTCGATGCCGCGTGAGCGCAGCGTGGATGCACCCGTCGTCGCGCCTTCCGCGTAGGACGATGCCGACATCGAATGCAGACGCCGCCGACAGCAAAATCGCAGCCGTGCCTACAGCCTGAGACCGACCGATTTTTTTATGATTGTTCACACCGGTATGCGGGGCGTCGAAGAGGTCCGTCACCAGACAATGATGCGCGAACCCGATTCCAGTCACGCATTTCAACTCCAAGGGGAATAAACATGACTCGACTCATCGCTCTACTGCTGATTGCAGGCACGGCGGCTCTCGCGGGCTGCAACACCGTCTCGGGCGCTGGCCAGGACATTTCGAAGGGCGGTCAGGCCATTTCGAATTCCGCCGAGGAGCACAAGTAACGGGCGAGGGGCGCCGCATCGTTGCGGCGCACGCGCTCAGGCGTTCCATAGCGTTGATGTAGGACCCTGTCTTCCCGCCACGTTCGCGTGGCGGGATTTTTTTTGCGTCGCTGCGGCGCTCGCGAAATGCAAAAAAAACCCGGCCGATGCTGCGCGGCCGGGTTTCGTTGCTTCAGGCGCTCGTCTTTATTGCGTGTCGGGCAATTCCAGCGCCGGTTGTTGCGTGTTGCCGCCCTGCGCGACCAGCATACGGATCTTCTCCGGCACGAGTTGCGAGACCGCATTGCCCGAAGGCAGCGTCGTCACGAGCCAGTCCGCGTTGTTGACGAGCGTGAACGAGGCCGATGTGTAGACCGGCGTCTTCGTGCCCGGCAGCGTCGCGATCAACTGGTACGTGCCGCCCGAGACATAGATGGAATCCTGCGTCGTCGCGGGCACGGCGTTCTTGTAGGCGACGCCCGCCATCGTCGGACTGACGCTCGCGATGTTCGTCCCCGGCGCGACGAGATAGATATCGAGGTTCGGCGCGTTCGTCGACGCGTTGAACGCGCGCACGCGCGCGCTGCTCGACAGCAAGCCCTTGTCGAACGGATCGTCGATGACCGCGATCGACGGCAGGAAGCCCGCATCCGGCAGCGCGATCACCGTGTACTCGTGCCCTTTCGCGGCGTTCGAGATGCTCGTGTCGGTGGCGAGTTGTGTCGTCGTGTTGACGGCTGCGTACGAGAAGCTGTGCTGGCCCGTATCGATGTTCGCGAAGTTGGTCACCGCCTTGTAGGCGAGATTCGGTTGCAGGATCTTGGCGTTGTCGTAAAAGTCGACGTTCGGGCCGCTCGGAATCGCGTGGATGAAATGGACCTGCGCCGGCGTGACGCCGATTTCCTTGCCGACATCGTCGGAGCTTCCGCCGCAAGCGGAGAGCAAAGCGGCGACGGCGGCGAGCGCGGCAGCGGTGCGGATGAGCTTCATGGTTCCACCTTTTTGTCTGGTTCTTTTCTATTCGAGTCCGTGGCGCGTGTGCGTGATGCCCGGCCTGGGACTCTCCCTTGTTGACCTTCCCTGTCCGCTTGCAACGAAGTTTGGTTTCGAAGACTCGGCGGAACGGGCGTTCGCATGGAGCAATCGACGTGCCCCTGATCGGTGCTTGAGCGCTTGGATGAGCCTCGAAGCCTTGTGGGATAAGGCTTTGCTTTCGTTAGAGGATTGCTTCGGGATGAGTACAAGCGGCGAACTCGGCACGCTGACACGCCTGCAAATCTCCCGATGGAAACACTCAATTTTCCAATCTGGAGAAGCGGCAAATCGAAACCGATCGATAGAATCGGTGACGCGGTTCGTAAAACATTCGGAGTCGTTTCAGGGATGCAGGATGATTTTCAGTCGATGTATAAGCAGGCGGCCGAATGCTATAACGCTGGCCAATGGCAAGGCGCTGTGTTCTGGAGTGAACGATGTCTGAGCATCGAATCGGATAACGCGGAAGCGCTCCATTTGCGTGGCATCGCCGCGCTTGCACTCGACGATCCAAAAGACGCGCAACGCTGGGTTCTGAAAGCAATCGAGCGTTCGCCGAATCCGGTTTTCCTCAATTCGCTCAGCGTGATTCAGACGCACCTGGGCGCATTTGCCCGCGCCGCCGAAAGCGCGCGAACCGCACTCGACATCGCAATGCAAGGGCACCCGGATATCGATAAGAGCGTCGTGCTCTATAACCTCGGTCGCGCGTTGCAATTGGATTTGCGCTTTGCCGAAGCGGCTGAGGTATATCGCGAGGTGATCGATTTCAGCCCTCGTCATTTTCAGGCGCACAGCAATCTCGGCGCATCGTTGAAGTCGCTGGGCCACCTCGACGCGGCAGTCGAGCAACTCCATCGCGCTTTGTCGATCCAGCCGGCGAATCCGGAGGCTCAGGGCAACCTCGGTCATGCGTTGCTCACGCTGGGTCGGTACAGGGACGCGTGGCCGCACTTCGAACATCGGTGGTCCACGTTTCAGGATGAGAGCGGCAACAGGAACGTCAATCCGCCGAATCTGCCGATGCCTCAATGGAAAGGCGAAAGCACGCGAGCGGATCGGGATCGTCTGCTGATACTGCACGAGCAGGGGCTGGGTGACACGCTTCACTTCTGCCGATATATCCCGATGGCGATGGAGCGTTTCTCTCAGGTGGGCTTCGCCGGCCCCGAACCTCTTCGACGCCTGTTGAGCCGCGCTTTCGGTTCGACGTCATCGAAGTTCGTGTACCTCGATGCGACGCGCGTTGACTTGCGACAGTGGGACATGTACAGCCCGCTGCTGTCACTGCCGATGGCGTTCGACACGGATGCAGACTCCATCCCGGCCGCGATTCCTTACTTGCACGCGGAACCGCGCGCAGCGCAGCGCTGGTCGAAACGGCTCGCCGGCCTGCACAACCCGGCGCGGCCGCGTATCGGTCTTGCGTGGGCCGGCGGCGGGCTGGTGCCGGAAGTGGATGCGAGACGAAGCATGCCGGTCGAGATGATCGACGCGCTCATCGCCTGGCCTCATGCGCTCTGGATCAGTTTGCAGAAGCCAGCGAACGACGAGAAGAGATTGCAACGCCGGCAGCGCGTGCATATCGTCGACTGGATGAACGAGATGAACGATTTCGCCGATACTGCCGCGCTCGTCGCATCGCTGGATCTCGTGATCTGTGTGGACACATCCATAGCGCATCTCGCCGGCGCAATGGGCAAGCGCGTATGGCTGCTCAATCGGTATCAGGGTTGCTGGCGCTGGATGCGCGATCGTGAGGATACGCCGTGGTACCCGAACATGCGCATCTTCAACCAGAAAGAACGCGGCGACTGGAACGAGGTATTGGCACGCGTGGTCGCGGAACTGGAACGGGGTGCCTGGCGGTCGTCGTAGTTGAATAACCCGCCTGAGCTTCGGGGGCAGTCGAGCCCCTCCTGCCCCTCGTCGACCACGCTCGCCTTGCCGCGCCCGCAGTTTAGACGCCGCTCGCGTCGAGTTCCCGACTGAGCTGCTCGCCATGACGCATCGCAAGCGTGCGAAAGGCCGGCTGCATACCCATGTAGTGCACCATGAAGGTATTGCGCGTTTGAAGCTGATAAGGCGTGTTTAGCGTTGTGCAGTCGATCAGTTCGTCATAGGTGGCTTTTCCATGACGCTCCATGACCTTGATGAAGATGTCCTGGTCACCGCCGTTCGCGTACACAGTCGACTTGTCCGACATTTCGCTCACCGTCTGCGCGACTTCTTCCAGCAACCGAGCATTCTCCCGCGTGTTACGAAATCCCATGACACCCGAGTTGAAATGCCAGCTGATATCCGCCGCCAACACCCGATCGGCGTTCTGCAACATTGGTTCCAACGGCTTCTTCTGATCGACGACGAGCACGTCCGCATCGATCCAGAACACCCATTGATGCTGTCCGAGATGATGACGCAGCACCCATGGCTTGAACCAGTTGCCCGCTGCATTCCAGCCGGCCTGATCCGGAATGTCGCGATAAACATGCAAGGCATAACCGTGACGCGCGCAATAACGCCGCAGGTTGGCTTCCGCGATCTCGCCGTACTCGCTGACGTTCGGCGTGTACAGCATGGTCAGCGCAATGGGCGCATCGGCATTCATCGCTTCATAGCGTGCAGCGCGATCAGGCGTGTTCTGCCGCGGCCACGTGAAGAGAGGCCGCCCTTCTGCCTGGCACGCGTTGATATGCTCCGCGAGCAGATCGCGCAGCTTCGTGCAGACTGGATAGTTTCTAGGCGCGACTGACAAATCCACGAGCGCCAAGGCCAGGACCGGGACGTCGACCCAGAACATCGACGTATCCAAAGCGACCGGCGAGACAGCGAGGTGCCCGTTATATTCGCAGTCGAACGGTTCCGGCTTCAACAGCGTCAACAGGTCCGATTCGCTCAGCGGCGTTTCATAGCAGAGCTTCGTACCACCGAAAAGATAGCTGGCAAGCGCGCGTGACATGATCGTGTTGCGCCACAACTGGAATGACGCCATGACATAGTCGGAGTCCAGCGCGGCAATCCAGTCCGATTCGCGACCTTCCATCAACACTTCGCAGCGAATATCGCCTTTCAGCAAGCAATCCTGTGTCAGCAGCAGAACGAGATCGCCTTCCGCGCAGGCGCGCAACGCTCGCAAGAGCACCTGATACTTCATGATCATGCGCAGTTGCGGCCAACCTATTGCGCTCGCATCGACGTATTCGTGCGTGTATCCCTGCCGCTCGCAGTAGAGGCGATGATTTTGCAACGAAGCGCGAGCGCTATCGTCCGCGAAGAAACTGATGACGTGGGTGGTCATGGCGATGCTCCGTGTTCCCGCGAGCCGGCTTCGCGACTACGCGTTTCTGCCGCGGATTTTGTCCGCCGCTCGGTGCACGGGCAAGTGTGAAGACAGATTGTTTCACTCTGCCGCTTAAGGCGCGAAAGCCGTTTCGCGTCAGTTCACAACCGGCGCTAAGCCACCCCCCGCCGCCGATAATCGAACCAGAACGAAAGCCCCACAGAAAGCAAAATCACGACCGTCGCGATAACGGTCCATTGCGTGATGATTTCTCCGAGCAGCAACGCGCCCAGCAACACCGCGACAACCGGATTCACATAAAGACAACTCGTCGCGACGATCGTGCTCGTATGCCGAATCAGAAAGTTATACGCGACATACGCGGCCATCGACCCAATCACCACGAGATACACGAACGAAAATCCCGCGCCGACGCTCATATGCGTCACCCGCTCGCCCGCCGCCAGCGCGATTGCCGTCGCGATCAATCCGCCGAGCCCGATCTGCAAGGCCGTCGACATCAGCAGATCCGAAGGCTGCGGCAGACGCGTCGCCAGATGCGCGCCGCCCGCCCAGAAAATCGCGGCGCACAGAATCGCCAATGTACCGACGGTCGAACTCGGAGAAGGATCGCCATGATTCAAGAGCACGATGCCGATGAGACCCAGCGCCACCGCGAACCATTCACCCCTGGCGACGCCGCGCCCGCTGAGCGCGGTGAAGATCGTCGCGAAGAGCGGCACGGTGGCCACCATCACCGCGGCCGTGCCGGTTCCCACCGTGCGCATGCCGTAGGCCATCATCCCGCTCGACAAACCCTCCAGCAATGTGCCGACGATCGCCGCATTGCGCACTTCCCGCGCGCTGGGCCACACCGCCTTGCGATGCACGGCGATCACGAACAGCCCGACGCCCGCGCACAGATTGCGCAGGCCGCCGAGCATGAGCGGCGGAAACGACTCGAGCGACAAATGAATCCCGAGATACGTCGAGCCCCACACGAGATAAACGACGGCCAGCGCGAGCGCGACCTGCCCTTTGAACGAGCGCGGCGCACGAAACGGAAAACGGTCGGGGAAACTGAACGGCAGACGCGGCGGCGGCAAAGCGGACATGCATTACTCCGCAACGGCTGCGCGCCGGACAACTGCAAATGGGACGGGGAAATACGCTGCGGCGACTACCAGACTGAACGGCATGACGGGACGAAAGAAGTGCGATTGCGCGAGGAGAGACCGCGCGACCCTCGGGAAAACCCCGAGAATCCGCGGCGCCCGACATTATGCAGTAAGCACGGAACGCGTTTGCACAACTTTACGAATGGTTGCCAAGACGCCACGCCGCGGTGTAACGTGTCGGCTGCTAACGCGGGGGTCCTGCGTTGCACATCGCGATCTCGATCGGTTCTATCGACGAAATCGCTTCGTGTGGCGTGGGTGAGAAATACCCTTTGAACCTGATCTGGATAATGCCAGCGCAGGGAAGCGTTCGGGTTCCATGGTTTGCAGCATCAGGCCACTTCTTCCGGACCCGTACCTTTCCATCTCGTTCCTCCCTGTTTAGCTCCTGAATCAGCCGAGCTCGACGGCGTTCGTGTGTGCGTCGTCGTGCTTCGGCAATAAACCATCCCTACAGGAGAGACAGCACATGAATGCCAACCCGAAGTTCCTGTCCGAGAATGCCGTCGTCGATGCCGCCGCCATCGCGCCGCTGCCGAACTCGCGCAAGGTCTACGTGACCGGCTCGACGCCCGACATCCGCGTGCCGATGCGCGAAATCACGCAATCGGACACCCCCGACGGCTTCGGGGCAGAGAAGAACCCGCCGGTGTACGTGTACGACACCTCGGGCCCGTACACCGATCCCGACGCGAACATCGACATCCGCGCGGGTCTGCCCGCCGTGCGCGCGCAATGGATCGAAGCACGAGGCGACACTGAACAGCTCGATGGCTTGTCGAGCGAATTCGGCCGCGAGCGCGCCGCCGATCCGAAGACGGCCGAACTGCGCTTTCCCGACCTGCATCGCCATCCGCGCCGCGCGCTGGCCGGCAAGAACGTCTCGCAGATGCACTACGCGCGGCAAGGCATCATCACGCCCGAGATGGAGTACATCGCGATCCGCGAAAACCAGCGGCGCGCGGAATACCTCGAAAGCCTGAAGCAGAGCGGCCCGAACGGCGAAAAGCTCGCCGCGATGATGGGCCGCCAGCATCCCGGCCAGGCCTTCGGCGCGGCGGCGTTCGGCAAGGATGCGGCGAAGGAAATCACGCCCGAATTCGTGCGCGAGGAAGTGGCGCGCGGCCGCGCGATCATCCCGGCGAACATCAATCACCCGGAAAGCGAGCCGATGATCATCGGCCGCAACTTCCTCGTGAAGATCAACGCGAACATCGGCAATTCGGCGGTGACCTCCTCCATCGGCGAGGAAGTCGACAAGATGACGTGGGCGATCCGCTGGGGCGGCGACACGGTGATGGATCTCTCGACGGGCAAGCACATCCACGAAACGCGCGAGTGGATCATCCGCAATTCGCCGGTGCCGATCGGCACGGTGCCGATCTATCAGGCGCTCGAAAAGGTCAACGGCAAGGCCGAAGACCTGACGTGGGAAATCTTCCGCGACACGCTCATCGAGCAGGCGGAACAGGGCGTCGATTACTTCACGATTCACGCGGGCGTGCGCCTGCAATACGTGCCGCTGACCGCCAACCGCATGACGGGCATCGTGTCGCGCGGCGGCTCGATCATGGCGAAGTGGTGCCTCGCGCATCACAAGGAAAGCTTCATCTACGAGCACTTCGAAGACATCTGCGAAATCATGAAGCAATACGATGTCTCGTTCTCGCTCGGCGATGGCCTGCGCCCCGGCTCCATCTACGACGCCAACGACGAAGCGCAGCTCGGCGAACTCAAGACGCTCGGCGAACTGACGCAGATCGCGTGGAAGCACGACGTGCAGGTGATGATCGAAGGCCCCGGCCACGTGCCGATGCAGCTCATCAAGGAGAACATGGACCTGCAACTGGAATGGTGCGACGAAGCGCCGTTCTACACGCTCGGGCCGCTCACGACGGACATCGCGCCGGGATACGACCACATCACGTCGGGTATCGGTGCGGCGATGATCGGCTGGTTCGGCACCGCGATGCTCTGCTACGTCACGCCGAAGGAGCACCTCGGCCTGCCGAACAAGGACGACGTCAAGGTAGGCATCATCACCTACAAGCTGGCGGCGCACGCGGCGGATCTGGCCAAGGGTCATCCGGGCGCGCAGGTTCGCGACAACGCGTTGTCGAAAGCGCGCTTCGAATTCCGCTGGGAGGATCAGTTCAACCTCGGCCTCGATCCCGACAAGGCGCGCGAATTCCACGACGAAACTCTGCCGAAGGATTCGGCCAAGGTCGCGCACTTCTGCTCGATGTGCGGCCCGCATTTCTGCTCGATGAAAATCACGCAGGACGTCCGCGATTTCGCCGCGAAGCAAGGCTTGAGCGAAAACGAGGCGCTCGCGAAGGGCATGGAGACGAAGGCGATCGAGTTCGTCAAGAAGGGCTCGGAGATTTACCAGCCGACTTGATGCTTGTTTTTGGCTGACAACGGCCTGTCGCACAGCGCGTGCGGCAGGCCGTTTTTTTATTGGAATCGGGCGCAAAGCCTCGTCGCGTATGGATGAGCGATCAATCTGACGATTCGGGCACTTTTCCTGCTGGGAAAACGAACGAACCGGCGAAAAACATGGCGGCCCCCGTTGGCCGACGCCGAAACGGTCACTGCGCGGCTCGCGTAGCCGCGTGTGAACCGGAGCCGATTCATCTCATCATCGAATTGGAGAGTCGACATGAAAAACATCAAACAGATCGGCGCCGCTGCAATGGTCATCGCGTTTCTGGGAGGATTGACCGCTTGCAGCGACATGACCACGCGTCAACGGGATACCGCCATCGGCGCAGGCGTGGGCGCGGCCGGCGGAGCGGTGATCGGCGGCAGTGCACTTTCGACGTTGGGCGGCGCTGCGGTCGGCGGCGTCATCGGCAATCAGGTCGGGAAGTAAGGAGGTGGCCGTTTTCGGCGGCGAAGTGTTGCGCTTCGCCGCGTCGAACCGATCCGCTGTTTCATGTTTGTTACAGAAAGGCGTTTCGGTAATGCTTTGTCACATGACATCGGACGCCTGCGCGCCATCGTTCGTCTAAGCTGTTTCTAACGGACCGTTCGATTTTCATCGAGAAGAGTCCGGCAAGCCGTAGCGCAAGGAGCAGCATCATGATTTCCGCCTTTATTCCCGGACCCAAAACGGCCGCCGCCGCGCTCGCCGCCGGGCTGCTTCTCAGCGGGTGCTATTACCCTTACGGGTATCCGGCTTATCCACCCTATCCCGTCACGAGTGCGACCTACGCGCAGCGTGAGTTCGTCGTTCCCGCATCGGGAGCGGCTGTAGCGACCTCGCCTGCCACGCTGCCGCCGCAGTACGAGTACGCCGTCGGCTCGCCCTATTCCGACTACTACCAGACCTATCCGTACCCTTATCCGTATCCGTACTATCCGTACGCCGGGTATCCCGCGTATTACGGCTATGGATATGGCTACGGCTATCCGGCGGTCTCGATCGGCTTCGGCTATTGGGGCGGCGGCGGTTGCTGCTGGGGTCACGGATGGCACGGCGGCGGATGGCACGGCAACGGCGGATGGCACGGCGGCGGAGGCGGCTGGCACGGTGGCGGCAGCAGTTGGCACGGTGGCGGAGGCGGCGGCCACGGGCACTGAGCGCCGTGTCGCGATCGCGCCGGATGACACAGAAAAGCCGTCCGGCGCACGCCTGCGTAACAAAGCTGCAACATTTTCTGATCGGCTCGCGCACTTACGCGCACATTACGCAACTGTGCGCTGCGACACTTGCCTTATCCGACAAGGCTTCGGCACATTTCGCCAGACGATTGGCACAGTTCTGGCTACATAGCTCCCCTATTCGACACGTCGCAACGGCGACCCAGGTAGCAAACCTCGCGCGCATCGCTGGCGCACTTTCCGTATCGGGGGATCGGACATGATGGCCTTTATGTTTTTCCTGCTGTGGATGCTCGCCTCGCTCGGCCTTCTGACCGTGTGGGTGTTCCGCCAGACGCCATCTGTCCGCCATGACGAACGCGCGCCGGACGCGGTCGCCAAGGGCTGACGCTCTCCACTTCCGCGCCGCTCCCGCATCGACGACGCGCCCGCAAGCGGCGCGTCCCGTCACGCCGATGCCGCAATGGGCGGGCATTCACGCCTTGACGCAGGCCGTTCGCGCCCTATTCTTAGTGTGCGCGTTATGCGTTTGCTTAAGCCCGCGGCCGGCTTCTGCTTAACATCGAACTCCACGCGCATGGCGGCTTCGCTTCGCGCCGCTTCGGCTCATGACAGAGAGAAGGAGACCCGATGTTCCACCAGCTACTCACCCCGATCGCCAATTCCCTGTTCGCATCGTTCATCGTCGCCGCGCTGCCGATCATCCTCGTGCTCGTGCTGCTGGGCTGGGCGCGCCGCCCCGCGTGGCAGGCATCGCTCGCGGGCTTGATTCTCGCGCTCGTCATCGCCGTGGCGGGCTGGCATTTCCCGGTCGCGCTCGCGCTCGATTCGGTCGCGGCCGGCGCCGTGTTCGCGCTATGGCCGGTCATGTGGATCGTCTTCGCCGCGATCCTGCTCTACAACGTCGCGCAACGCTCGGGGCGTTTCGAGGCGTTTCGCCTGTGGATGGTCGATAACCTCCCGAACGACCGGCGCATCGTGCTGGTCGTGATCGGCTTCTCGTTCGGCGCGCTGCTCGAAGGAATCTCGGGCTTCGGCACGCCGATCGCGATCACGAGTTCGCTCCTGATTCTGCTCGGTTTCCCGACGCTCGAAGCGCTCACCTTCACGCTGATCTTCAACACGGCGCCGGTCGCGTTCGGCGCGCTCGGCGTGCCGATCACCGTGCTCGGCGCGGTCACGCACCTGCCCACCGATGCGCTCGCGAAAATGGTCGGCCGCCAGTTGCCGCTCTTCGCGTTCTTCCTGCCGTTCTACGTGATCGGCATTTACGCGGGCTTTCGCAACATGCTGCGCGTGTGGCCCGTGCTGCTCGTCTCCGGCGGCGCGTTCGCGCTCACGCAGTTCGTGACGTCGAACTACATCAGCTATGCGCTGACCGACGTGCTTTCGTCGCTCGTCTCGCTGATTCTGACGATCGCGTTCCTGCGCGTGTGGAAGCCCGTCGCCGACGAGCGCTTCGCCGTGAACGTCGAGCGCCTCGGCAACACGGGCGCGACGCTTTCGGGCGGCCACGGCTGGGTGCCGTGGATCGTCGTATCGGTGGTGGTGATCGTGTGGACGGTGCTCAAGATTTTCCTGATCGGCGACGTCAAGGTGCCGTGGCCCGGTCTCGACAAGGCCGTCTACATCACGCTCTATAACCAGCCGTACGGCGCGATCTGGGACTTCCAGCCGCTCGCGACCGGCACCGCGATCCTGGTGGCGTCGATCATCACGGCGCTGCTCGTGAAGCTGCCCGCGCGCGAGTACGGCGCGGCGATCGCGGATACGTGGGTGCAGACGCGCATCGCGATTCTGACGGTCGCGACGATCGTCGGCCTTGCGTATCTGATGAACTACTCGGGCATGAACTACACGCTGGGTCTGGGCGTGGCGTCGGTCGGGCCGTTCTTCCCGCTCGTGTCCGCGTTCCTCGGCTGGGTGGCGGTGTTCCTCTCCGGCAGCGACACGTCGGGCAACGCGCTCTTCGGCAATCTGCAGGTGGTGGCGGCGAATCAGCTGAACCTGAATCCGGTGCTGATGGCGGCGACCAACTCGTCGGGCGGCGTGATGGGCAAGATGATCTCGCCGCAGAACATCTCGACCGGCGTGGCGACGACCGAGCTCAAAGGGAAGGAAGGTGTCGTCTTCGTGCGCACCTTCAAGCATTCGATCCTGCTCACGATCGTGCTCGGCGTGCTCGTGTGGCTGCAGCAGAACGTTCTGACGTGGATGATTCCGCCGCACTGAAAATCCGGCGCGTTTCTCCCGCTTCTTGCGCTCTCGTTCGGCGGGCGTTCTATCGATACGGGCGCGGTGCTAACATGCGCGGACTTTCAATCAGCATCCCGAAGTCCGCCTCGCCATGTCACCCGCCAATCTGCTGCAACTGATCGTGCTCGCCGCCCTGTGGGGCGCATCGTTTCTCTTTATCCGCGTCGGCGTGGCCGAGTTCGGCGTCGCACCGCTGATGGCCTTGCGCGTGGGTATCGGCGCGGTGTTTCTGGTGGCGATGCTGCTGGCGCGCCGTCCGTTCGCCGCCACCGTCAAGACGCTGCGCACGCGCTGGCTCCAGTTGCTGGCCGTCGGCATTCTCAACTCCGCCGCGCCGTTCTGTCTCTTCGCGTACGCCGAGCTGACGCTTTCGGCCGGCGCGACGTCCGTCATCAACGCGACGACGCCGCTCTTCGGCGCGCTCGTCGCGTTCCTGTGGCTCCGGGACCGTCTGACGACGGCACGCTCGATCGGCATGGCGATCGGCTTCGCGGGCGTGCTCGTGCTGGTGTGGAATCAGATCGCGCCGGATCACGGCGGGCACGATGCGGCGCTGCCGGTGCAGGGCATGCTGGCGGCGGCTGCGGCGCTCGCGGCTTCGGCGCTTTATGGCGTCGCGGGCAACTTCGCGAAGAAGTATCTGATGGACGTCGACGCGATGACCAACGCCGCCGGCAGCATGATCGGCGCAACTCTCACGCTCGCGCCGATTGCGTTTCTCACCTGGCCCGCCGTGCCGGTTTCGGCGCACGCGTGGGGTGCGGTGCTCGCGCTCGGCATCGGCTGCACGGGCATCGCTTACTTCATCTATTTCCATCTGGTCGCGGTCGCGGGGCCGGCCCGCGCGATGACCGTCACTTTCGTCATTCCGCTCTTTGGGATTCTTTGGGGCGCGGTGTTTCTCGGCGAACATGTGTCGATTGCGATGATCGCGGGGTGTGGGATCGTGCTTGCGGGGACTGCGCTTGCTACCGGTGCTGTGAAGCGTGTGCCGTTCGTTGGGCGGCGTAAGCTTGTGCCTTGAGATTTCGGGGAACTTGTTTTCGTGTCGGTTTATTGGCATTGCCCCTGTGCGGGGCGGCAGTCACTTTCTTTGCTGCTGTGTATAGACCGGAGACATGGTTGACACTTTCGTCGGGGACATGGTTGACACTTTGATCATCGTGTATCGGGCTGGTTCGGGTCAAACGTCATGAGTCG
>NZ_JARUXO010000001.1:920090-1007533 GCF_031451275.1 Caballeronia sp. LZ029 | reverse complement strand
CATGGTCGGGTCCAGGCATCGAGATGCCTGAAAGTGTCAACCATGTCCCCGCGGATCTGTCAGCTATGTCCCCGGTCTATACACTGCTGCAAAGAAAGTAACCAAAGAAAGCAGCTCGTTCAGGCCCGCGGTCACACGCACGTTGGCCATGCTTGCCAGCCGTCCTTGGTCCTTGGCACTCGCCTAAGCATCGCCTTCACAAGAATCATCGGGCTTAGCTCGCGCACCTCTAACGAGCTTGGGATTCAAGCGTCCTTTCAGCACCAAGCTGCACCGGCACACCGTCCTCCGCTAATCTGAAATGCGGACGGAAGACTCTTTCCTGTTTCCGCTGATCGGCCGTAATGCGCCGAGATCATCCTTTCTCGCTCGCGCATGGACGTTCAGCCAAAACCGCAACAAAGCCACTCAATCCCCCCGCACCGGCCCCCTTCCCGCCTTGATCGCGCCGCGCTTCACCTTGCCCTCCACGCGACGCCGTTGCGATGCGCGCGTCGGCTTCGTCGCGATCCGCTTGCGCCGCGTGACGGCGACACTCCGAATGAGCTCATCCAGCCGCGCGAGCGCCGCCGCGCGATTCATGTCCTGCGTGCGATGCTCCTGCGCCTTGATGACGATCACGCCGTCGCGCGTGACGCGGCTGTCGGTGAGCGCGAGCAGCCGATCCTTGATGTACTCCGGCAGCGACGACGCGCGAATGTCGAAGCGCAGATGGATCGCGCTCGACACCTTGTTGACGTTCTGACCGCCCGCGCCTTGCGCGCGCACGGCCGTCAGCTCGATTTCGTTCGGCGGCACAGCGAGGCTGTCGGTCATCGTCATCGGTCGGCTCCTTTTTGTCCTGCGCTCATGTGAGACGCCGCATTCTCGCCGCAAGTCCGGAATCGCGCCGCGTCGGTTCCCTCACGGCCTGCGCGAAAATCGCCGCCGAGCCGATGACTTCCACCCTGCGCTTCGCCCGCGTGATCGCCGTGTACACCAGTTCGCGCGACAGCACGCGCACGAACGCGCCGGGCAACACGAGCGCCGCATGCTCGAATTCCGATCCCTGCGACTTGTGCACCGTCAGCGCGAACGCCGTGTCGTGCGGCGGCAGCGCGGCGGGCGACACGTAACGCAGCGCGCCATCGGCCATTCGGAACGCGACGCGCAGCGATCCGTCCACGCCCGGCAGCGCAATCCCGATATCGCCGTTGAACAGTCCGAGCGCGTAGTCGTTGCGCGTGACGATCACCGGCCGCCCCGCGAACCACTGCGCACCGAGTGCAAGCGCGATGCCCGCCTGTTCGCGCACTTTCGCGGCGATGCGCGCGTTCACTTCATCGACGCCGCGCGGTCCCTTGCGCGTCGCGCACAGCACGCGGAAGCGATTGAGCGCGTCGAAGAGCCGGGCGTGATCGGCCTCTATGCCATCAATCGCGGCGGACAGCGCTTCGGCATACGGCGCGAAACCTTTGGCGAGGCGCGCGAGCGTGCGCTCGGACAGCGCCGCGTCGCCGTCGTCGAACAGCACGGCCGCGCGCGCGCCGGATGGGTCGAGCGCATCGAGCGCGGCCTGTTCGTCGCCGTTGCGAATCGCGATCGAAAGCCGGCCGATGTCCGAATCGAGCCCGAATCGATAATTCTTCTGCAGCCACACGACGCAATCGGTCAGCGCGCCTTCGCCTTCGCCTTCGTCGCCCCGCCCGCTCCAGTCATCGGGCAGCGTATCGAAGAGTGCGCCGTAGCCTTCGGAGTCGTCGGCGGGCGCGCTGTCGAAAAGTCCTAGTTGCGCCTCGCTCTTCGGCGTCCGGCCATGCGGCAACGCCGCTTCGAGCCGTTTCGCATCGATCGATAGCGCCGCCGCGATGCGCGCCTTGCCCGATGCACTGAACGACGGCTGCGCGCTCAGTTCCGCGAACACCGCGCCGGCTTCCACGGCCGACAACTGATCCTTGTCGCCGAGCATCACGAGACGGCTCGCCGGCGCGACCGCTTCGAGCAGATGCGCCGCGAGCGCGACGTCGATCATCGAGGCTTCATCGACGACGATCACGTCATACGGCAAGGGATTGTCGCGATGATGCCGGAAGCGCCCGTCCGACTGCACGCCGAGCAGCCGCTGCAAGGTGAACGACGTGCGCGGCAGACGCTCCGCGAGTTCCGGCGGCAGCTTGTCCGCGCGCTCGATGAGCGCCTCCTGCATCCGTTGCGCGGCTTTGCCGGTCGGCGCGGCGAGCGCGATGCGCACCTCGGGATCGGTATCGAGCAGGCACGCGAGCACGCCGACCACCGTCGTCGTCTTGCCGGTGCCCGGCCCGCCGCTCACGATCGTGAGCCGCCCCGCCAGCGCGACCAGCGCAGCGACACGTTGCCAGTCGATGTCGTCGCCCTCGCGCGGACCGAAATAACGCGCGATGCGCCCGGCCTGCTGCGCGATATCCTCCCGCGAAACGGGCACGCGCGCATCGCGCGAGCGTTCGACGAGCGCCTCCGCGAGCCGCCGCTCGTAGTCGAAGTAACGCGCGAGATAAAGCCGCCCATCTTCGTCGATGACGAGCGGCAACAGATCAGCGGCACTCCCGCGAGCATTACTGCGCGCGAGGCACGCGACGCCGCTCGCGAGCAACGCGTCGCGCGCTTCGTTGAAGTGCGCATCGTGACGCCGGGCGAGTGCGCCGAGCGGCAGGCACACGTGCCCTTGCGCGGTCGCGCGGCTCATCGCGAGCGCGGCGCGTTCGGCCCACAGCACGCTTCGCTCGTCGGCGCCCAGCCGCGCCGCGAGCGCGCTCAGACGCCGCGCGAAGCCTTCGGCGAGCGCCGCGCTTTCGTCCACGGGGGCGGGCACGGGACGCGCCGCTTCCATTGAATCGAGCGTGCTCATGCGACGCCTCCCGACATCAATCGATCGAGCGCCTCGACCAGTTCCAGCGACGGCCGTCCGCGATGCACGCCGCTTGCGGATTCGCCATCTCGCCAGTCGGGACGAACGCCGCGCACGAACAGATACAGATATCCGCCGATATGCTTGTCGTACGCATAGTCCGCCAGGCGCGCGCGCAGATAACGATGCAGCGCCACCACGTAGATGAGCGCCTGAAGGTGATATGCATGTTCCGCCATCGCCACGGCGAGCGGCGCGGCGGCGTAGTCGGAAGCGGCATCGCCCAGATGATTCGACTTCCAGTCGATGATCCAGTAGCGGCCTTCGTGCTCGACGATCATGTCGATGAATCCCTTGATGAACCCGCGCAGCGCGCCGCTTTCGAGGGCGACGTCGGGAAATCCGTGCGCGGCGAGCAAACGCCGCAACGCGGTGAAATCGAGTGTCTGCGCCGGAAACAGGAACTCCAGTTCGTTCATGCGACGCGTCATCGCGATGGTCCGAAGCCGCATGGCGGGCGCGATCTCGGCGGCGACCGTATCGGCAAGCAGACGCAGCATCATGGGCCGCAGGCGCGGGGCGAGCGTGTCCGGCGCGGGCGTCGGATGCTCGTGCAGCGCGCGCTCGACGGCAGCGGGCCAGCCGGACGGCTCGGTGAAATCCGCGAGCTCGAACATGCGATGCAGGCACTCGCCCGCCGCCGCGCCGCGCGGGAACGCGAGTATGTCGTCGGGCGCGAGTTGCGATTCGTCGCGCGCGGATGGCGCTATTCGTGCGGCGTCGTCGAGCGCGGCGAGTTCGTCGTGATCGGGACGCGCTTCGGCTGGCTGCGCCTGGTTCGCCTCGTCGCGCGCACCGGCCGCGATCAGCGAGCTGAAACTCGCCATGCGCCAGCGATCGCGCAGGATGCGCTGATTCACGCGCGCCGCGATCTCGTGCTGATTCGCCGCATCCGCGACGAGCGGCTCGCGCATATCGATGATCGGCAACGGCGCAACGCCGATCGCGCCGTCCGAGCGCGCCGCGACTGCATTCCACGCCGCGACGATATCCGCTTCCTCGGGCGGCTCGTCGCAGAACGCATCGAAATCTTTCCCGCTACCCGCGACGAGCCAGTTGAGCACGCTGCGACGCGATTCCTTCGTCGATCGGTTCGACACATAGAAACCCGCCACGACATAGCAGCGGAACACCGCACGCGTCAACGCGACGTAGACGAGACGCGCGCGCTCGGCCGCCTGCTCGCGCGCGATCGCCGCGCTCACGTGATCGTCTTCATCGCCTTCGATGCCGTAATGGAGCACGGCTTCGCCCGCGTCGTCGTGATATTCGCGCGCATCGGGCAAGCCTGATTTCGACCGCTCGCGCGACGCGCCGTCGTTCAGGAACGGACAGAACACGACCGCATATTCCAGTCCCTTCGACTTGTGAACAGTCACGATCTGCACGAGATTGCGATCGGATTCGAGGCGCAATTGCGCTTCCTCGCCGCCACCCTGCTGCTCGCGTTGCGCGGCAAGCCAGCGCAGCGTCGGCGCGATGCCGGGCTGCTCGGCCGAACGCGCCTGTAGCAACTCCGCCAGATGATTCACATTCGTGAGCCTGCGCTCGCCGTCGGGCCGTGCGACGAGACGCGTCGCGATCGACAGTTCGCGCGCGAGCGTGCGCCACATCACCGCGAAGCCGCGCTCATGCCAGATCGTGCGATAACGCGAGAAACGCTCGACCCAGTTCGTCGAATCGATCGGCTCGCCGTGCGGATCGGCCGCGTCCGCGTGCTCCAGCCGCCAGAGCGCGGCGGCGTCGAGCCCGAACCAGTCGGTCGCGAGCGCCGCGCGCAGACGGCGCAAATCGCCCGGCGTGTCGATGGCGGCGAGCACGCGCTCGATCTGCTCGGCGTCGGGCGAGCCGAACACCGACGCCTGCGCAAGCTCGACGCTGCCGATGCCCCACGCCGCGAGCACGCGCTTCACGAGACTGCCCTGCCGATGCGTCTGCACGAGCACGGCGATATCGCCCGCCGAAAGCGGCGCGCGCCCGATGGTCACCTCGCCGCGCTGCGCACCGCGCAAGAGCCGCGCGATCTCGGCGGCGCAGGCTTCGGCGGCGTCGCGCTGCGCGGTGGTTTTCAGGAGCGCCGATTCGCCGTGCGGCAGCATCCACACGCAGAAATCGGCGATATCGGCATAGGCCGCGGCCGGCGTGCCATCGACGAACGGCCCGCGTTTGCGGGTGCCGGCGCGCACCGGCTGATAGTCGAGCCCGTCGAGAATGAACGCCGCCGGATTCGCTTCGAACACGCGATTGCACGCCTCGATGATCTGCGGCGTCGAGCGCTGATTGACCGCGAGCGTATAGCGCGCGCTCGCGCCGTCGCGCGCCGCGAGATACGTGTGCAGGTCGGCGGCGCGAAAGCTGTAGATCGCCTGCTTCGGATCGCCGACGAGAAAAAGCGGCCCGTGCGGCGCGAACACGCGATTGAAGATCGCGTATTGCAGCGGATCTGTGTCCTGAAATTCGTCGATGAGCGCCGCCGGATAGCGCGCGCGCAATGCCTCGGCGAGCCACGCGTGTTTGACGAGCGCGTGATGCAGGTTCGACAGCAGATCGTCGAACGAGACGACGCGGCGCGCGCGCTTTCGCGCGGCGAGTTCCGCGGGCGCGTGATCGAGCCACTCGCGCACGATGTCGAGCCACATCGCGCGCTGCGACGCCTCGGCTGCGGCGGCGGACGCGGCGAGCGCATCGGCCTGATCGAAAAACGCGTGCGCGGGCGGCGTGTTCTTGCCTTTGGTGCCCTTCGCGAGCGCGGTCGCGGTGAGCTTGAGCGCTTCCTTCGGCGGCGGCGCGTGACAGTCGGCATTGGCGAAATAGTCGGCCCACGCGTCGATGGCCGCGTCGAGGATCGTGCGCTTGTGCGTCGTCTTGTTGAGGATGGCTTCGGCGTCGAAGAGCAGCTTCGCGATGCCGTCGCGCTCGGCGTTCCACAACGCGCAGGCTTCGTCGAACAGCGCCTGCATGTCGGCCGCTTCGGCGGCATTCGTATCGCCGAAGCGCAGCGCCGCGAGCGGCTTTTTCAGACGCCGGGCGAGCTGCGCATCGAGCGATGCCGGCCCCGCGCCCTTCGCGACGAGCCACGACGCGAACGATGGCGTGCGCGCCGCCACCGGCTCCACGCGCTCGCGCCAGAAATCCGCCGCGAGCTCGAAGCGCAGCGCGCTGTCGTCGGCTTCCATCTCGAACGCGAACGGCATTGCGGCGGCGAACGGCGCCTCTTGCAGCGCGCGCTGGCAGAACGCGTGAATCGTGTGGATCGCGGCCTGATCGAAGGTGGACACGGCGATGCGCAGGCGCTTCGCGGCCTCGTCCGCGTCGATCTCGGCGAGCGTCGTTTCGAAGAGCTGCTCGATGAACGGATCGCCGGCCGCATCGCCATTTTCGATCGCATGCGCGACGCCCGCGAGCCGCGAGCGGATGCGCTCGTGCAACTCGGCGGTCGCCGCCTTCGTGAAGGTCACGACGAGAATCTGCTCGACGGACAGGCGCTTCTCGAGCAGCAGGCGCACATACAGCGCGCAGATGTTCCAGGTCTTGCCCGTGCCGGCGGAAGCCTCGATCTGGTTCACGCCATCGAGCGCGCAGGAGAAGACGTCGAGTTCCTGCACGCCGGTGTCATCCATGAATGTCGTGAGGTTGGTCATGCGCCGCTCCGCAGATGTTGCACGAGCGGCTCGAACACGATGCGCGCGAGCGCGGCGAAGGCATCGTCGAGCGCGAGGTCCGCGCCGCGAAACGCGATGCGAAACACCGGATCGTCGGATTCGGCGCGCGTGCGTTCGGACTCCCATGCGGCCTGCGCTTTCGCGTCGCCCTCTTTCACCTTGAGCCATGCGCTCTTCGGAAAGAACCGGAGCGGCATGCGCCGTCCCGCGCGATAGAGCGACGCCAGCGCGGCGAGATGCGCGAGCGGATCGGCGACGGGCGTCAGCTCGAAATCCGCAGATTGCGACCCGCGCCCGTGCCAGATCGTGCGGCGCGGTCCATCGGGCAGCGCGGCGCAATACGCGAGATGCGCGAGCCATGCGGACAAATAGTCTCGCG
Source organism: Caballeronia sp. LZ029 (assembly GCF_031451275.1). NCBI lineage: Bacteria > Pseudomonadati > Pseudomonadota > Betaproteobacteria > Burkholderiales > Burkholderiaceae > Caballeronia > Caballeronia sp. LZ029. Next base: position 1,000,569 of record NZ_JARUXO010000001.1, on the reverse strand, counting down.
CACGCGGCGCATCGTAGCGATAGATCACCTGACCTTGCGGCGTCAGCGCATTGAGCGTGCCGACGAGCGTCATCGGACGAACGTCGATGAGTGCGTCGTCATATGCGCCGAAGAGCGCGATGCCCGCGGTGTCGGGCCAGCGCGGCTTGAGATCGAGCGAGAACGGCAGGCGCTCGACACCCGCCGATGTCGAAGCGCGCACGCGTTCGGCCAGTTGCCCGAGCGCGTGAAGCTCGCGCGCCTGCCACACGCCGCCCGTCGCGCCGCCCGGCATTTCCGGACTCGCACGCGCGACACGTCTCGCGCGTTCGCGTGCGGCGCGCTCGCCGTCGTCGGCGGCTTCGAGCAGCGCGGGCAGCACACGCGCGGCGAGCGCATCGCGGCCCGCGAAGCCCAGTTCGAACGGCTCGGTTTCGTCGAGTTCGGCTTCGGCATCGACTAGCGCGATGCCGAGGCGGTCACGCAACAGCGCGCGCGCGGGATGGCGCCAGAAGCGCACGAAGTCGTCGAACGCGACGGTCTGAACGTCCTCCTCCGGCGGCAATGGCGCGGAGAAAAACCGCGCAACGGACTGCGACTTGCCGGATTCCAGTGCGCGAGCCAGCTCGGCGCGCTCGGGCTCGTAGGTGAAGAGCCGGCCGTCAGCGTGAAAGTAGTCCGGCGCATACGGCTGCAACGGATGCTCGAACACGAAACGCGCGCGCGCCGCTTCGAGTTGGTCGGGCGCGGCATGTTTGCCCGCGACGGACTGCGCGAGATAGTCGAGCAGTTCGTCGATGAGCGCGGCGGGCGGCAGTACCGCGTTGTCGCGGATACTGCGCCCGGTGTACGCGATCATGAACCGGTCGCGCGCGGCGAGCATGAGATCGAGGAACAGGTTGCGCTCGTCGTCGCGGCGCTGACGGTCGCCGAGCTTGCCGAAACGCGCCATCAGATCGAACTCGTCGGCGCGCGTGAGGCTCGGCAGCATGCCGTCGTCCATGCCGAGCAGGCAGACCACGCGATACGGCAGGCCGCGCAGGCTCGTCAGCGACGAGAACGTGACGCCGCCCCACGGCACCCCGCCGCGTGCAGGATCGTCGAGCGTATCGGTGAGCGCGGTGCGGATCACGGAAGCCGATACATCGGTCTCGCCCGCGCCTTCGTCCATCGCGACGACGAGCGAATCGATCGCGCTGCGCACGTCGCCGATGGCGTCGGTGAACGCGACGCCCGCGTCGAAGAAACGTTCGAGCGCGTCGAGCAGCAGATCGCCCCAGGCGCGCGCGGTGCGCGAGGTGGCGATGCGCTCGGCGAATGCGTCGATATCATCGACGAAGCGCGTCAGACGGCCGAGCAACTCGGCATCGGACCCGTTCGCGCCTTCGATCGGCAGCCATTCGTCGACAGGCGCGCCGCCGCCCGGCAGCGCGTAACCGAGATAGAGGCGCGTGAGGGCGTCGGCGAACGTGTGGCGCGCGGCGGGCACGTCGGCGGCGGTGACTTCGTCGGGCCGCAATCCGCGACGCGCGCCTGCCGCGGCGAGCCACGCCTGCGCGGTTTCGAGCGCGATGGCGTCGATGCCGTAGCGCGCCGCGATCGCATCCACGCGCAGCCATTCGACGAGTTCGGGCGCGCCGACGCTGCGCTCGGTGAGCGCGAGCCAGTCGATGAGCGCGCGCGCGACCGGATTCGCCTGCGACGGCGGCAGGCCCGTGATGCGATACGGAATGCGCCGCCGCTCGTTGCTCGCGCCCGCGGGCGCGGTGCCGAAGATACCGTCGATGAGCGGCCCCGCCACCGCGAGATCCGGAAAAGCGACGAGCACGTCCGACGGCTCCAGGCCTTCGATCTCGTCGAACCAGTCGAGCAGACGATCGTGCAGCACTTCGAGCTGGCGCGACAGGCTATGACAGACATGCACTTCGATGCCGTTCCCGACGATCGTTTCGGGCTGCGGCTCGACGCTTTCTTCATCGAGCGCGAGGATGCCGTTCTGCACGCGCGCGAGCCACGTCGGCGCGGGATTGTCCTCGAAGAGTTGCCGCTCGCTCGACGCCGCGCTTTCGGTCAGCTCGTGCAGCATGTGCAGTTGCGCCTGCGTTTGTCGGCCCCATTCCGCGAGCAGCGGATGACCGACTTCCTGATAATCGGCTTCGCCCTTCAGTTCGAGTTGCTCGACGCGCGCCTCGCTCACGATGTCGTACCAGAACTCGCGGCAAGGATTCTGCGCATAGACGCGCACGTCGATCCAGCGCGACAGCTCGCGCAACAACGCGATATGCAGCGGCGGCATCGTCGGCAAGGCGAAAACGCTGATGCGGCGCGGCCATTGCGCGTGCATCACGGCATCGAGATCGAGGCCGGACGCATCGGCGAGAAAGCGGTACGCGGGCGGCGTGGGGTCTTTTTCGGCGCCGTTCGCATCGTGTGCGAGGTCCGCGAGCAGCGCGCGCCACAGCGCCGCCTGCCAGCGCTCGTCTTCGCGCTGGATATCGTTCGCGCCCGCGAGACGCGGGCCGCGTGCATCGCTATCGGCGCCGCTGCCCGCGAGAATCGAGCCGCCCGCCTGCCAGTGCGTGAGCCACTCGGGCCGGTATGTCAGATAGTGATCGAAGACCGTCGCGATGCGCCGCGCGAGCTCGTAGCGCATCGAATCGTCGGCGGCGTCGAGATACGTCGATAGCCGCGCCGAATCGCCGATCGACGGATCTTCGAACAGCCGGTAGCAACGCCACGCAAGGCGGTCCGGCGCGAACGGCGAGTGCACGGCCACGGGCAGCACGCGCCCGATCTGCGCCCAGAGCCACTGCGCGAGATAGCAGAAATCGACGTTCGCGCAGATGCCGAAGCGCTCGGCCATGTCGAGTTCGAGCCGCCGCCGCACGGCCGCGCTCGGCACGATGACGGCTTCGCGCGCGAAGGGATCGCTCTCGCGCATCGCGAACGCGTCGAGGTCCTCGAAAAGCGCAGCGGCGAGCGTCTCGTGACGATTCGAATAAAAGAGTTCGAGCATGGAAGCGCCGGTGCTATGCGGTCTGAAATGGCGGGATTTGAAAAGCTTTGTAAGTCCAGGCGCCAGCATAGCAAAGCGGGCGCGGCGACGAGAACCTGGCCGAATGGCCGAGGTCCGAAGCCCGGTAGAGTTGGGTTAGACTCGTTTCTCGCCTCGTCCCCAGAACATCAACGAGCGTCAAAACAGGAAGTCGATGCGTTATTCGTTCGAAATCAGGAAGTTCATTTACAGCCAGTATTTCTTCGGCGGCTTGCGCATCGCTTTGGGCGTGTCGCTGCCCGCCGTCCTGATGCTCATCGTCTTTCATAATCGCGAACTCGGCTTCACGATCGCGACCGGCGCGCTCGGCGCGTGCGTCGTCGACATGCCCGGCCCGCTCAGGCACAAGCACAACGAGATGCTCGCCTGCACGTCGATCGGCTTCCTCGCGGCGCTCGCCACGGGTATCGCGACCGCGCATCCGATCGCGCTCTGGCTGACCATCGTGCCGCTGACTTTCGTGCTGTCGCTGATCGTCGTGTATGGCAATCGCTGGCCGCAGATCAGCTTCGCCACGCTCTTCATGATGGTCGTCACGCTCGAAGAGCATTTCACGCCGATGCAGGCGCTCATCAACGCTTCGTGGATTCTTCTGGGCGGTCTCTGGTACACCTACTGGGCGACGCTCGTCTCCCGCCTGCTCGTGTATCGCATCGAGCAGCAGGCGCTCGCGGAAAGCATTTTCAGTTGCGCGGAGTATCTGCTCGCGCGCGCCGAGTTTTATGACGGCGACGCCGATCTCGACGAGTGTTACCGCATTCTCATCGAGAAGCAGATTGCGGCCGTCGAGCGGCAGGAAGCGGCGCGCGACATCGTGCTGCGCAACCTGCCGAAAGTGAAGAGCGGCAAGCTCGACGCGCGGCGCGCACGGCTCTTCAATCTGTTCATCAACGTGGTGGATCTGCACGAGTTCTTCGTCGGCGCGCATACGGACTATCCGCTCGTCAGAAAGACCTTCGCGGGTTCCGACGTGCTGATTTTCTATCGCGACCTGATGCGCAAGGCGAGCGCGGATCTCGAAGAAATCGGCCTCGCGGTGCTGCAGAACAATCCGGCCGGACGGCAGATCAGCATGAAGGCCGAATTGCGCGCGATCGAATACGAACTCGAACTGATGCGCAAGCACGGTCTGCCGGAGAAGAATCCGGAAGCGTATACAGCGGCGGCGGCGGTGTTCAGGCGGCTCTGGAGCGCGACGCGCCTCATCGACAAGATGCGCCGCCGCACGCGCGACGGCGCGAGCGCGATCGAAACCGAAGTGCAGATCGATCACGCGCTCTCGCGGTTCATATCGAGCCGGCGCGTGCCGTTCATGCAGATATTTTCGAATCTCACGATGTCCTCGCCGAGCTTCCGACACGCGCTGCGCGTGACGATCGCGGTGGGCATCGGCTTCTGGCTCGGACGGCTGCTGCCGCTCACGAACGCGTACTGGATCGTGATGACGACCGTCATCATCCTGAAGCCCGGCTACTCGCTCACGAAGCAGCGCAATACGCAGCGGATCATCGGCACGGCGATCGGCTGCGCGGTGACCATCGCGCTGATTCTGTTCGTGAAGGAGCCGCATATCCTGCTCGTCGTGATGTTCGCGTCGATGGTCATGAGCTATAGCCTCCTGCTCTTCAACTACGCGGCGAGCGTCGTGTTCACGTCGTCGTATGTGCTTCTGATGTTCCACCTGCTCGCGCCCGGCAGCTTGCGGCTCATCGGCGAGCGCGCGATCGATACCGTCGTCGGCTGCGCGATCGCCATCGCGGCGAGCCATCTCTTCCCTTATTGGGAATACCGGTTGATGGGCAAGCTCGTGAAGGATCTGCTCGCCGCGACGCGCAATTATCTGGAAGCAAGCTGGTGGTGGCGAGCGAAGCCGGCCACGCCGGCGGAAAAGGCGCGCGCCGCTTCTTCGTCGGCGGTGGAAACGCCCGTCGATCGCGCGGTGTTCGCCGATGCCAATGCGGGCGCGGTGGCGTCGTCATCGGTTGTCGAGGCGCCCGCGCAAACCGTGACGATGACAGCCGTGGCGGCCAACGAGCCGAACGCCACCACGCCGCCGCTCGATCCGGCCGTGGTCGCCGATTCGGCGATGAAAGCCGCGAGCGCGACGGCGCAGCGCTTGTCGTCGGTGAGTATCGGGGAGAGCACGGCGGCGACGGCGAGCAAGGGCGCGTCCGCTGCTGCGACGGTCGCCGCAACCGCGCTCGACCGCGACTTCCGTTACCGGCTCGCGCGCAAGAACGTGCATATCGCTTTCGCCAATCTCGCGCAGGCGTTCCAGCGCATGATGCTGGAGCCGAAGGCGCAGCAAAGGTACGTCGCCGAATTGAACGATCTGCTCGTGCAAAGCCATGTGCTCGCCTCGCAGATCACGGCCGCCGCGCCGCTTTTGCAGTCGCTCAACGAAGCGGGCGGCCAGCCGTTCGAACCGGTGCAGCGCACCTTCGGCGTCGTGCGCGAGAACCTCGCCGACGCCGTGGGCGAACTGCCGGCCGCGCCGAAGCCCGATGCGCCGCCCGCACAGGCGGACGCGCTCAAGGAACTGCGGCGCGATCTGGACAAAATGGTCGTCGATGCCGAGCGCGCACAATCGCTGTCCGCCGATGCGCTTCACGACCTCAAGCTGCTCGCGCATCAATGCAAGCAGATGCTGACGGCGTCATCGCTCATCGGCAAGGACGCTGCGCAGATTCGCCTGCCGGTGTGAACGCCGCTCAGGCGCTACTGCGATGCGCCGATCGCAGGGACCGCGGGACGCACGTCGCTCGCGGCCGACGGTTGCGCGTCTTGCTGATCGAACTCGCGCTTTTCGCGAATCGCGTTGAAGAGAATCGTGCCGATCACGAGCAGCACCACGACAACGATGAACACGCTGACGGCGCGGGTCGGGTTCTTCGGCTTACCGTCCGGGGGGCGAGAATCGCGGGGGTCGTGGTTCATGAAAAGGTTCGTGGCGACGTTTCGGGAGTGACCCGACATGGTACCCGTATCGGGTTTCAGTTGGATTGCGGGGCGCGTCGATTCGCGGCACTTGAGCTCATGTCGTTTCGATACGCGCACGCCGGTCGCGAAATTCTCTGCTGCACCGCGCCGCTTGAAGAGAGCCCGTCCGGACGACGATACTGAATGCTATTCCATGCGCGTCCGATCCCGGCGAGGGTGGAAGGTGCAGGTGCCGGGATTACCTGTGACCGGACGTGATGAGCCGCCCGCCCGGGCGGCCTTTTTTTTGTTTCATCATCCTAAGTTAATGCACTCGCCCGCGCTCAAGGCGCAAGCGTCGGGCGAACCGGCAGCGCCGTCGAATACTTGATCTGCTCCATCGCGAAACTGGAACTCACGTCGTACAAAGGCACCGCGCGAATGAGTTGCTTGTATACGCGGTCGTAATCGTCGATATCCGACACCACGACGCGCAACAGATAGTCGGTTTCGCCGCTCATCCGATACACCTCGACCACTTCCGGAATATCGCGGACCGCGCGCGTGAAATCCTCCGCCCACGTCTGCGTGTGCTGATTCGTGCGCACCGCGACGAATACCGTCGTACCGACGCCCAGTTTTTTCGGATCGCATAGCGCCACCTGCGCGCGGATCACGCCCGTCTCTTTGAGACGCTGCACGCGCTTCCAGCAAGGCGTCTGCGACAGATTCACTCGTTGCGCGAGTTCCGCGATGGGCATCGTCACGTCGTTCTGCAGCAATTCGAGCAGTTTGCGGTCGATGAGGTCCATTCCCATGCTGCACCCCTTATAGGAAATTATTCTATTTCTCGATGGTCGAGCGAAATTATATGGAAACTAATTCTGGAGGCAAGCCGGTATAAATGAGTGGATCAGCTAACAACGAAAAGACGGCTCATCCACTATGCAACTCGAACATGTCAGCCGCCCGGCGCGGCCCTTCCCTCCGGCTTCGCCGGCGTCCGAATCCGCTGCCTGCCGGAGCCCCGCGCTCGAACGACTGTGCCGCGAGCTGGATGCGGCTTTCGCGGCCGCCGAAACGGGTCCGCAGGCTGCGTTCGGGCAGCGGGTGCGACTCGCGCTGCAACGGGCGATCGCCGATCCGGAAGTTCTGCGCCCCGATCAGCGCGCGGGCAATCCGCAGACCTATTGCCGCCATCTGCTTGCCGCCGATCCGCTCAACCGCTATGCGATCGCCGCGCTCGTCTGGGCGCCGGGACAGGCGAGCCCGGTGCATGGTCATCGGACGTGGTGCGGCTATGCGGTGATGGAAGGCACGCTAGAGGAAACGCTGTATCGCTGGGACGCGGCCGAGCATCGCGCGATCGAAACGCGGCGTCATCCACGCCCGCCGGGCGCGGTGTCGTATGTGGGCGCAGGACGCGGCGCGATTCATCAGCTCGGCCTGTGCGCCGATGCCGCCGCGCGCGCCGTGTCGCTGCATGTCTACGGCGTTGCGGGCGAGCAGATCGCCACGCACGTCAACGATCTGCTTGCCGCCTGAGCAGGCTCAGCCCTTTCCCGGCTCGGACGCCGTCGGGATCTGCGGCGGAATCTGCACGGACTGATCGGTCGGCGGGGGCGCGGGTTGCGGCTCGTGCGACACGTCGCGCGCCGCGGCTGTCGCCTCTTCTTCCGCCGCCGGCGGCGCCGCGCCCGTCCAGATGCGCCGCGCGCGCTCGCGCCCTTCGGCGGCGTCGGCGCCGAGCATCGCATCGCGGGTCATCTGCACGTGCATCTGCGGCACCGGAATCTCCATGCCGGCTTCGTCCATCTTGCGCTTGATGCGCAAATTGAACGCCCGCGCGACGCTCCATTGCTGTAGCGGCCGCGTCTTGATCTGCCCTTTCACGACCATCCAGTTCGGATCGAAACGGTCCAGTCCCCACACCTCGACCGGTCCCAGCATCTCAAGCCGATAGCGGAAATCGTCCATCAGCTCGGCGCCGACTTCGCGGATCATCTGCGTGACTTGATCGACATCGGCCGAAAACGGCACGCGCACCTCGAACACCGCATACGCGAAATCGCGCGACAGGTTCTTGACCGTCTTGATCTGCGAGAACGGGATCGCGTGGATCGCGCCCTGACCGTCGCGCAGGCGCACGGTGCGAATCGTCAGGCTTTCGACGATGCCCGCGTGACCGCCCTCCACCTCGATCGAATCGCCGACCGAGATCGTGTCCTCGATGATGATGAAGAGCCCCGTGATCAGATCCGCGACGAGCGACTGCGCGCCGAAGCCGACCGCGAGACCGATCACGCCCGCGCCCGCGAGCAGCGGCGTCACGTTGAGGCCGAGATTCGCGGCGGTGACGATCGCCGCGACCGTCAGCAGGAACACGAACACGACGTTGCGCACGAGCGGCAGCATCGTGCGGGCGCGCATGCTCGGGCCGCGCCCGCCGCGCCGCGTCGCGTCCGGCCTGAGCGCTTCCTGAATGCCCGTGTCGATGAGAATCCAGATCAGCCACACGACGAAGAACGTCAGCACGATCATCGCGACCGCGTGCGTGATGCCGCGCGCGGCGACGCTCTCCTCGGCCATGTGGGCGAGCGAAAAGCCCCAGAAACGCGACGACAGTTCGAGGAACACGAGCCACACGCCGACCACGATCATCGTGCCGACGAACTTGACGAGCCTGCGCACATACGCCGATTGCCGGCGCGGTTTGCGCGACTTGGGCCGTGTGATGCGCACGATGATCGCGGAAAGGAAGAACGCGATGACGAGCAGGCCCGCCGTCGCGATCGCCATCTGCAACACGTTCTCCGACGTGCCGATGCCCATCAGCGTCGCCACCACCGACGCCGACGCGAGTAGCAAGAGCGGCAGTTGCCACAGCGACGCGACCACTTCGAAGGTTTCGGTCGCGGCCTTGCGCGTGTTGCGCTGCTCGTAGCTCCGGCTGCGAATCAGATGCGCGACGGGCCGCTGGAACGCGAGCGCGAAATACGCGGTGAGGCCCGCCGCGCCCATATTCGCGCAGGTCGAGATGAGGCCGGCGAGATTGGTGCCCAGTTGCTGCGCGACGTCGTAATTGGCGGCGGCGTCGCCGAGCGCGCCGAGCGTGCCGATCAGGAACAGGAGCCGCCGCGCGCGGATGATCAGCAGGTTCACCGCGACGCGGCGGTGCGCCGAGCCGAACAGCGAGAACATGATGAGACAGATCGCAGAAAACACCGCGCCTGCGACGATCGCGTACGCGGTGACCATCGCGAGCGTGCGACCGAGCGACAGCGGCATGTAATGCGTGAAGGTCAGCGCCGCGAGAAACGCGAACAGATACGGCGCCACGCGGCGCAGCGTGAAGAGCAGCAGTTCGCGCGTCGTCGGATTCGAGTGCAGGCCGGTGTCGATGCCGTAACGCGCCTGCACGCGCCGCTGCAGATAGACGAGCGTCAGCGCGCAGGCGCCCCAGCCGGCGAGCATCGCAAAGAAGTTGAAGAGCGTGCGGCCGAACGTCTCGCGGCTCTGGCTCGTGACGATCGTGAAAAGCTCGTTGCCGGCGGCGTTGAAACGTCCGATCCAATAGGCGATCGGCGTCTTCCCGCGTTTCACGTCCGCTTCGATATTGGTGAGCGCCGACGCGATCGCGCCGAGCAGCCCCGCGTTCTGCGCGATGGTCGCTACCACCGACGATGCCGTCGAGCCGGACGTCGGCGTCGCGCCTGCCGCGGCCGTGCCGCTCGCGGCGGCGTCCGTCGTCGCGGAAGCCGCCGCCGCGCCGGACGCGGGAACGGTGGCGTCGGCCGCGCGTTTTGCATCGCGCAGATGCTTCAGTTGCGAAACGAGCGCGGCGCGCTGCTTGTCGCTGTCGAGCGTGGAGATGACGTTGTCGAGCGAGCGCACCATGTCGGCATCGGACATGGCGGGCGCGGACGCGGCATCCGGCGCGGATGCAGGCGCGGCCGGCGTGATCAGTTCCTGAAAAGTGGGCAGCGTGAGCGCGGGAGCAGCTTGGGCGGCGGACGTCGAGAGCGCGATCGACGCGACGAGCACCAACGACATGACAAGCGAAAAACCGCGCGACGCGTGGCGCACGAGCGCGGCGGAAAAAAGCGCGAGCGCCGCCATCCAGGACATCGCGACAGACGCCGCCGCGCGCACGGGCGCGAGCTTGCGTAACTTCATAACGGTCTCGATTTCTGAAAGACCGCCAGTTTAGCGGCTGCGACAGGAACGCCGCCCAACCGGGACGTAACCGAATGTTAAGCGGATTCGCCCGGTTTTCTCAGACGAATGAGCGCTATTTATCGATTTCCGTGCGGGTGCCGCTGCTGCCGTCGGCTGCCGGGCTCGCGACCGAACCTTGCGCACTCGCCTGCGGATTCGACGCGCCGCCGCTCGTCGCGGACCATTCCTGCAATTTGCGTCCCGCCGATTGCAGGCCGGCGCCCGTCGCGCTCGCGGCATTGTTGATGGCGGCGTTCGTGGCGCTCGCGGCGCTGTCGAAATTCGATCGCGCGGATGCGGCGACGCTGCTCGCCGACACGTCGGGCATCGATCCGGCGTTATCGACATTCTGTTGCGCCGACTGCTTGGCCGCATCGACCTTCGCGCCGACATAGCTCGCCGCCTGATCGAACTTCTGGCTCGTCTGGCTCGCGAGGTTGTTGAATGCGCCCGCGGCCTGTCCCGCGGTTGCGTCGTGCTTCTCGCACGCGGCCAGCACGCCGAGCGCGGCGAGCGCCACGGCGATGCGGCTCATGGGATTCATTTGCATGGTGTTACCTTCTGCCCGATTCGTGATCTCGAAAGTCGCGCACATCATACGCTGCCGCTGCGACATCGCTCGGCAATGCAGTTCCGGCGTGTCACATGCGAAGCGTGACATGAATAGTAGACTGGTCCGCGTTGCGCGCTTTGCGCGGCACGGTGCATCCGACAACCCCTTTCCTGACGAGGTCTAGCGATGGCTGCGAAGAAGATTCTTTTCCTCACCGGCGATTTTGCCGAGGACTATGAAACGATGGTCCCGTTCCAGGCGCTGCAGGCCGTCGGCCATACGGTCGATGCAGTCTGTCCGGGCAAGCGTCGCGGCGACTACGTGAAAACGGCGATCCACGATTTCGAGGGCGACCAGACCTATACGGAGAAGCCCGGCCATCGCTTCACGCTCAACGCGAGCTTCGACGATGTCGATCCGGCCCGTTACGACGCCCTCGCGATCGCGGGCGGCCGCGCGCCGGAATATCTGCGGCTCGACGATCGCGTACTGGAACTGGTGCGCCATTTCGCGCAGTCGAACAAGCCGATCGCCGCTGTCTGCCACGGCGCTCAGGTGCTCGCGGCGGCGGGCGTGATCGAGGGACGCCGCATTTCCGCCTATCCGGCCTGCGCGCCGGAGGTGCGGCTCGCCGGCGCGACTTTCGCCGATATCGCCGTGGACGATGCCGTGACCGATGCGAATTTCGTGACCGCGCCCGCATGGCCCGCGCATCCGGCGTGGATCAGGCAGTTTCTTACGCTGCTCGGCACGCGAATCGAACTCTGAAACCTTGCATCGCAGGGGAACCTGACTGGCGCGCGAGGGCCGCGCCAGTCCTTACGAACACCTGCCAACGCAAGCGCCGCCCGTGAAAAGCGGGGAATAGAATCTTCCCTCTACATTTAAGAGACTTCTGGTTTTGGAGCGTATCGGGCTGACATATATTCGCGGGCGTCCCGCCCCCCACTAAGTCTCTCGCTCCATGCTTCTCATGAATTTCGCTGTCGCCCTGGTCGCAGGGTTGATTCTGTTCGAGCCGTTCACTCGCGCCCCCGTCTCCCGCTTCACCACGCCCCGCATGCGCCGCAATCTCGCCAACCGGTCGTTTTATCAGGCCGGCGTGGCATTTCTGACGGCGTTGTTCATCGCGACGAGCCCGCCCGCGCCGGAACGCATTTCCCCGCTCGTGGTGCTGGCCGTCGCTCTGCTGCTCGTATGCGCGAGCGTCTACTGGATTGCGCGCGGCAAACGCCTGCTCAGGCAGCCTCGCGTGTTCAACAACATGTACTGATTTCCTCGACGCGGCGCCCGGTGCGCCGCGTTTTGACATCGCGCGGTGAAGGTCTTCGCCGCCGATTTCCCGCCTCGCACCACCCTTCCCCTGCATCCCGATTCAACGACCGCGAGCGGCATCCAGGCGGCTCGTAGCCGTTCAGGTATATTCGCCAACGCGCTTGGACTAAGCGAGTACGAAAAAAAAAGGCGCTACGTTGCCGTAGCGCCTTAAAAGTTCTAGCCATTCCGAGGGCCGTGCTAGAACCTGAGAGCCTGTATTTCGAGCCCTGAGCGGAAAGCGCCGATGCGCACATCACCGCGGTTTCGAAATTCGGTTCCATTTTTTCCGGGATCGCTGCCCAAGTCAAGCAAAACTTCACGGTCCGGGCAACTGCCCAAGTTCCGTTCAAGGTGCGACTGTTGCGGGAAAAGTTACATCGTGTATGCAGCTTATCGTGAAGGCTTGCATCGTTTGCAAGTTTCGCGGCGTCACCCTGTAGAATTGCGACCCATCATCGAATAAAACAATGTTTCACAAAACGAATGCCTATGCAAAATGAACGGTCGCCAGGCCGGGAACGCGCCCGGGAGAAAGACGGCGAAGAAGTCACGGCGCTCGCCCGCGGGCTCGACGTGTTGCGCCGGATCGCCGCCGCGGATGCGCCCGTCAGCAATCGCGAACTGACCGACTGGACCGGCATCCCCAAGCCGACGGTATCGCGCATCACCGCGACGCTCGTCGGCGCCGGCCTGCTGCTGCGATTGCCCGACAGCGAGCGGTTCGTGCTGACCGCTTCGGTTCTCGAACTGAGCAACGGATTCTTACGCAACTTCGATATTCGTGCTCGGGCGCGCCCGTTCCTCATCCGGCTCGCGGAACGTACCGGCCTGTCCGTCCACCTCGCCGTGCGCGATCGTCTTGAGATGGTTGTAATCGATGCCATTCGGCCGCGATCCGCCGTGCTGGTTTCGCGGCTCGAAGTCGGCGGCAGGATGGACCTGTGCCGCACGGCGGTCGGCCGCGCTTATCTCGCCGTGCTGTCGGAGCCGGATCGGCGCGCGCTCATCGGCAGTCTGCAGACCGCATCGGGCGATGACTGGCCGGCCATCGCGGGCGGCTTGCAGCGCGGCCTCGACGATGCCTTGCGCCTCGGCTTCGCGACCTCCGTCGGCGAATGGCACCAGGGGCTGAACGCGGTCGCGGCGGGCTTCGTCGGGCCGTCGGAGGAACGGTATTCGGTCAATTGCGGCGGGGCAGCGCATCAGTGCCCGCAAGACATACTCACCGGCGAAGTCGCGCCGGCCCTGCTCGATTGCATCGAGCAGATCACCCGCGAGATCGGCGGCTCGCGCGCGACGAACGCGATACGCGCCGCCGGTTAGACTACGCGACTGCACGGCGCGCGAGCGAAGCCCATCGAAAGCTCGCGTCGGCGCCCGTGTAACAGTCGTAATCAACAGAAAGAATGGCCGGTAGACGGCCTCGGGTGCGAGACGTAGCATCATGCTTCGCGCGCACCGGGGCCGCGCCGGATTCCCGGCCTGATCGACAGGCAGGCTTTCCAGCCGCTTTCGACGGCCCCCGCATTCTCACGGCCTCCGCTTCGGTCACGGTTCATGCGCGCGGCGCATCGCCTTGCGCGTCCGAACCGCGACCGCCGCCCGTCCGCGCTCCGTACAGATTTGAAAGACCCAGCCACCGAACCGATGGACGACCAAAAGAATCCTTCCGCGCAACCGCGCCCGACGCCTCCAACGCCCGCCGCCTACGAACCCGCGCAACGGCGGCGCCGGATCGTCCCGCTCATCGTCGCGATGCTAATCGTCGCAGGCGCGATCGCATGGTGGCATCCGTGGAATCGCGGCAGCACTGGCGGCACGAACGCACCGCAGGACGCGCGTCAGGGCGGACGGCGCGGCGCGCAAGCGGCGAATCAGCCGCAACCGGTGCATGTGGCGACCGTCACACAAGGCGAAATGCCCGTCGTCATCAATTCGCTCGGCACCGTCACGCCGCTCGCGAACGTCACGGTCAAGACGCAGCTGAACGGCACGCTGGTCGATGTCGCCTTCAGGGAAGGCCAGATGGTCAAAAAGGGCGACGTGCTCGCGCAAATCGATCCGCGTCCGTATGAGATCTCGCTGCGCAACGCGGAAGGCGCGCTCGCGAAAGACCAGGCGTTGCTGCAGACCGCGCGGCTCGATTTGCAGCGCTATCAGACGCTGCTTTCGCAGGACTCCATCGCGAAGCAACAGGTCGACACGCAAGCGTCGCTCGTGAAGCAATACGAAGGCGCGGTGAAGTCCGATCAGGCGAATGTCGATACCTACAAGCTCGACCTGACCTACGCGCGCATCACCGCGCCGGTGTCGGGGCGCGTGGGTCTGCGTCAGGTCGATCCGGGCAACTACGTGACGACGGGCGACACCAACGGCGTCGTCGTCATCACGCAGTTGCAGCCGATCAGCGTGATCTTCACGACCTCCGAGGACAACCTCGCCGCCATTCTCAAGCCGCTGCACGCGGGCACGAAGATGTCGGTGACCGCGTACGACCGCGCGAACACGACGCCGCTCGAAGCGGGCTTCCTCGAAACCGTCGACAACCAGATCGACACGACCACCGGCACCGTGAAGCTGCGCGCCACCTTCGACAACAAGGAGAGCATGCTCTTCCCGAATCAGTTCGTGAACACGAAGCTGCTCGTCGATGTGATCAAAAACGCGACCATCGTGCCCACTTCCGCGGTGCTGAACGGCTCGTCCGGTGCGTTCGTGTATGTCGTGAAGCCGGACAACACCGTCACGGTGCGCAACGTGAAGACCGGTCCGGTCGATGGCGAGCGCACCAGCATCAAGTCCGGGCTGCAAACGGGCGAGCGCGTGGTGATCGACGGCTCCGACCGCCTGAAGGAAGGCGCGAAGATCACGATCCCGGCCGAGAAGGCGAAGGCGGCGTCGGCTGCGTCCGGTGCGTCCGGCGCATCGGCGGCCGCGCCGGCTTCGGCGGCATCGGGCGCACGGCATGGCGGGCATCGACGTCAGCAGCCGCAGCAGCAGTAACCGCAGGCATCACGTAATGAATCCGGCATGAACCCATCTCGCATTTTTATTCTGCGTCCGGTCGGCACGGCGCTCCTGATGGCGGCGATCATGCTGGTCGGCCTCGTCGCGCTGCGCTTTTTGCCGCTCTCGGCGCTGCCCGCCGTCGACTATCCGACGATCCAGGTCCAGACGTTCTATCCGGGCGCTTCGCCGGATGTGATGACATCGAGCGTCACCGCGCCGCTCGAAAAGCAGTTCGGGCAGATGGCGAGCCTGAACCAGATGTCGTCGCAAAGTTCGGCGGGCGCATCGGTGATCACGCTGCAGTTCAGCCTCGATTTGCCGCTCGATATCGCCGAGCAGGAAGTGCAGGCGGCGATCAACGCGGCGGGCAACCTGCTGCCGTCCGACCTTCCCGCGCCGCCGATCTACGCGAAGGTGAACCCCGCCGACGCGCCGATCATGACGCTCGCGGTAAGCTCGAAAACATTGCCGCTCACGCAGGTCCAGGATCTCGCCGACACGCGCCTCGCGCAGAAAATCTCGCAGGTCGCGGGCGTGGGCCTCGTGTCGGTGAGCGGCGGCAATCGTCCCGCCGTGCGTATCCGGGCGAACACGCGCGCGCTCGCATCGTACGGTCTCAACATCGACGACCTGCGCACGACGATTTCGAACCTCAACGTCAACACGCCGAAGGGCAACTTCGACGGCCCGACGCGCGCCTACACGATCAACGCGAACGACCAGCTCACCGACGCCGACGCCTACAAGAGCGCGGTGGTCGCCTATCGCAACGGCCGCCCGGTCATGCTGACGGACGTCGCGACCATCGTGCAGGGCCCGGAGAACACGAAGCTCGGCGCGTGGGTCGATGCGACACCCGCGATCATCCTGAACGTGCAGCGCCAGCCGGGCGCGAACGTGATCGCGGTCGTCGACGGCATTAAGAAAATCCTGCCGCAGTTGCAGCAGGCGCTGCCGGCCGCGCTCGACGTGCGCGTCGTGACGGACCGCACCACGACCATCCGCGCATCGGTGCGCGACGTGCAGTTCGAGCTCGCGCTCTCCGTCGTGCTGGTCGTGCTGGTGATCTATTTGTTCCTCGCGAACGTCTACGCGACCATCATCCCCAGCTTGTCGGTGCCGCTCTCGCTCGTCGGCACGCTCGCGATCATGTATCTGTGCGGCTTCTCGCTCGACAATCTCTCGCTGATGGCGCTGACCATCGCGACAGGCTTCGTCGTCGACGACGCCATCGTGATGATCGAGAACATCGCGCGCTATGTCGAGGAAGGCGAACCGCCGCTCGAAGCCGCGTTGAAGGGATCGAAGCAGATCGGCTTCACCATCATCTCGCTGACGGTTTCGCTCATCGCCGTGCTGATTCCGCTGCTCTTCATGGGCGACGTGGTCGGCCGCCTGTTCCACGAATTCGCGATCACGCTCGCGGTGACCATCGTCATTTCGGCGATCGTCTCGCTCACGCTCGTGCCGATGATGTGCGCCAAGCTTCTGCGCCACACGCCGCCGAAAGAGAGCAAGCGCTTCGAGGCGCGCGCGCACCAGTTCATCGATTACGTGATCGGGCGTTATGCGGTCGCGCTGACCTGGGTGCTTGAGCGTCAACGCGCGACGCTCTTCGTGTTCGTGCTCACGCTCGTTTTCACCGCCGTGCTGTACGTCTACATTCCGAAGGGCTTCTTTCCGACGCAGGACACCGGCGTGATCCAGGCGATCACGCAGGCGCCGCAGGCGGCGTCGTATCAGGCCGTCGCGGAGCAGCAGCAGGCGCTCGCGCAGAAAATCCTGCAGAACCCGGACGTGGAAAGCCTGACCTCGTTCGTCGGTGTCGATGGCACGAACATCACGCTCAATAGCGGGCGCATGCTCATCAACCTGAAGCCGCGCGACGACCGCAGCAATACGTCGAGCGACATCATCCGCAACATTCAGGGCGAAGTCGCGGACATTCCCGGCATCAAGCTCTACATGCAGCCGGTGCAGGACCTGACGATCGATTCGACCGTCAGCCCGACGCAATACCAGTTCATGCTGACGGACCCGAATCCCTCCGAATTCGCCGAATGGGTGCCGAAGCTCGTCGAGCGCCTGCAACACACGTCGGTCCTCACCGATGTGGCCACCGATCTGCAGCAGAACGGCCAGTCGGTGTATATCGAGATCGACCGCGCGACCGCCGCGCGCTTCGGCATCACGCCCGCGACCGTCGACAACGCGCTCTACGACGCATTCGGCCAGCGCATCATCTCGACCATCTTCACGCAGTCGAACCAGTACCGCGTGATTCTCGAAGCGGAACCTTCTGACGCGCACTACAGCGACACGCTCAACGGCATCTACCTGCCCTCTTCCACCGCGAGCAACGGGCAGGTGCCGCTCTCGGCCATCGCGAAGTTCCATGAACGCGCAGCGCCGCTGCTCGTCACGCACCTCGGCCAGTTCCCGGCGACGACCGTCTCCTTCAATCTCGCCAAGGGCGCGTCGCTCGGCGAAGCGGTAAAGGCTATCGAGCAGGCGAAGGAGGACATCGGCCTGCCCGCGTCGTTCCAGATCCGCTTCCAGGGCGCGGCGCTCGCGTTCCAGGCGTCGCTGTCGAACGAACTGTTCCTGATTCTCGCGGCCATCGTGACGATGTACATCGTGCTCGGCGTGCTGTACGAGAGCTTCATCCATCCGATCACCATTCTCTCGACGCTGCCGTCCGCGGGCGTCGGCGCGCTGCTCTCGCTGATGATCACCGGGCACGATCTCGACATCATCGGGATCATCGGCATCGTGCTCCTGATCGGCATCGTGAAGAAGAACGCGATCATGATGATCGACTTCGCGCTCGAAGCCGAACGCGACCAGGGCAAGTCGCCGCGCGAGGCGATCTTCCAGGCGTCACTGTTGCGCTTCCGCCCGATTCTCATGACGACGATGGCCGCGCTCCTCGGTGCGTTGCCGCTGATGCTCGGCTGGGGCGCGGGCTCGGAGCTGCGGCATCCGCTCGGCATTGCGATCGTCGGCGGTCTGATCGTGTCGCAATTGCTCACGCTCTTCACGACGCCGGTGATCTATCTCGGCTTCGATTCGCTCGCCCGCAAGCTGCGCGCGCGTTTTCATCGAGGCACGCCCCCGGCGCCGGCGAGTGAGGGACGCTGAGCCATGAACCTGTCGCGCATCTTCATCGCCCGGCCGGTCGCGACGACGCTGCTCGCCGTCGGCATCGCGCTCGCGGGCATGTTCGCGTTCGTGCGGCTTCCCGTGGCGCCGTTGCCGCAGGTCGATTTTCCGACGATCTCCGTGCAGGCATCGCTGCCCGGCGCGAGCCCGGAGACGGTTGCGACGAGCGTCGCGAGCCCGCTTGAGCGGCATCTCGGCACCATCGCCGACGTGAGCGAGATGACGTCGATGAGCTCGGTCGGCTCGACGCGCATCACGCTGCAATTCGGCCTCAACCGCGATATCGACGGCGCCGCCCGCGACGTGCAGGCCGCGATCAACGCCGCACGCGCCGATCTGCCGACCTCGCTGCGCCAGAACCCGACGTATCACAAGGTCAATCCCGCCGACGCGCCTATTCTCGTGCTCGCGCTCTCGTCGCCCACGCGCACGGCGGGCTCGCTTTACGATTCCGCCGCGACCGTGCTGCAGCAGACGCTATCGACGGTGCCGGGCGTCGGCGAAGTCGATGTGAGCGGCTCCGCGAATCCGGCGGTGCGCGTCGAACTGGAGCCGGGCGCGCTCTTTCACTACGGCATCGGGCTGGAGGACGTGCGCGCCGCGCTCGCGTCGGCGAACGCGAACAGCCCAAAGGGCGCGATCGAGTTCAAGGGCACCCGCGTTCAGCTCTACACCAACGATCAGGCGAGCAAGGCTTCGCAATACAAGGATCTCGTCGTCGCGTACCGCAACGGCTCGGCAGTGAAGCTCTCGGATGTCGGCGAAGTGGTCGATTCGGTCGAAGACCTGCGCAACCTCGGCCTCATCAACAACAAGCGCGCGGTGCTCGTGATTCTGTATCGACAGCCGGGCGCGAACATCATCGAAACCATCGACCGGGTGAAGTCGATGCTGCCGCAACTGCAGGCGGCGCTGCCCGCCGACGTGCAGATCACGCCGACCGCCGACCGCTCGACCACCATCCGCTCGTCGCTGCACGATACCGAGCTGACGCTCGTGATCGCGGTCGCGCTCGTCGTGATGGTCGTGTTCCTGTTTCTGCGCAACTGGCGCGCCACGTTGATACCGAGCGTCGCCGTGCCGATTTCGATCATCGGCACCTTCGCGGCGATGTATCTGCTCGGCTTCTCGCTCGACAACCTCTCGCTGATGGCGCTGACCATCGCGACGGGCTTCGTCGTCGATGATGCGATCGTGGTGCTGGAGAACATCACGCGGCATGTGGAGAAAGGCGTGCCGCGCATGGAGGCCGCCATACTCGGCGCGCGCGAAGTCGGCTTCACGGTGTTGTCGATCAGCGTGTCGCTCGTCGCGGTGTTCCTGCCCATTCTGCTGATGGGCGGCATCGTCGGGCGGCTGTTCCGCGAGTTCGCGCTGACGCTTTCGCTCGCGATCGCGGTGTCGCTCGTCGTGTCGCTGACCGTCACGCCGATGATGTGCTCGCGCCTTCTTCAGGAACCGCACGATCGCAAGGAAGAAGGCCGCGTCGCGCGCTGGCTGGAGCGTCAGTTCGACCGCATGCAGCGCGCCTACGCGCGCACGCTCGGCTGGGCGCTCGCGCATCCGCGCACGATTCTCCTGGTCTTGCTCGCGACCATCGGGCTGAATATTTATCTGTATGTCATCGTGCCGAAGGGCTTTTTTCCGCAGCAGGACACGGGGCGCATCATCGGCGGCATTCAGGCGGACCAGAGCACGTCGTTCCAGGCGATGAAGGTCAAGTTCGCGGAGATGATGAAGATCGTCGAGGCGGACCCGGCCGTCGATAGCGTCGCAGGCTTCACCGGCGGGCGTTCGACCAATTCGGGCTTCATGTTCATCTCCCTCAAGCCGAAGAGCGAGCGCAAGGTGTCCGCCGATCAGGTGATCAACCGCTTGCGCAAGCCGCTCGCGGACGTCGCGGGGGCGCGCACCTTCCTGCAGGCAGTGCAGGATATTCGCGTCGGCGGGCGGCAGTCGAACGCGCAATATCAGTTCACGCTGTTGTCCGACACGACATCCGATCTCTACAAGTGGGGGCCGCTCCTCACCGACGCGCTGCAAAAGCGGCCCGAGCTCACCGACGTCAACTCCGACCAGCAACAGGGCGGCCTCGAAGCGATGGTCACGTTCGACCGCTCGACGGCCGCACGTCTCGGCATCAAGCCCGCGCAGATCGACAACACGCTCTACGACGCGTTCGGCCAGCGTCAGGTATCGACCATCTACAACCCGCTGTCGCAGTATCACGTGGTGATGGAGCTCGCACCGAAGTACTGGCAGGACCCGGAGACGCTCAAGCAGCTCTACATCAGCACGTCGGGCGGCACGGCGAGCGGTTCGGCGTCGACGCAATCGACCACGACCTCCGGCACGACCTCGACCGCATCCACTGCCGCGACCGGATCGACCGGCGCGGGCGGAACATCGACGAGCACGAGCGACACCACGGCCGCCCTCGCGCTCGCCGCGGTGAAGAACTCCGCCACGAACGCGATTGCGGCGACGGGCAAGAACGGTTCGTCGTCGGGCGCGGCGGTATCGACATCGAAGGAAACGATGGTCCCGCTGTCGGCCATCGCGAAGTTCGGGCCGGGCAATACGCCGCTTTCGGTGAATCACCAGAGCCAGTTCGTCGCGTCGACGATCTCGTTCAATCTTCCGCCGGGCAAGTCCCTGTCCGACGCGACGGCCGCCATCTACGAAACGATGGCCGAGATCGGCGTGCCGCAGACCATCCACGGCAGTTTCCAGGGCACGGCGCAGGCGTTCCAGCAATCGCTCAACGACCAGCCGCTTTTGATTCTTGCGGCGCTGGCGGCGGTTTATATCGTGCTCGGCATTTTGTACGAGAGCTATATCCACCCGATCACGATTCTTTCGACGCTGCCGTCCGCGGGTATCGGCGCGCTGCTCGCGCTGCTGCTGTTCAAGACGGAGTTCAGCATCATTGCGTTGATCGCGGTGATTCTGCTTATCGGTATCGTGAAGAAGAACGCGATCATGATGGTCGATTTCGCGATCGAGGCGACGCGGCATGGTGCGCAGACGCCGCAGGACGCGATTCGTGAAGCGTGTCTATTGCGCTTTCGCCCGATCATGATGACGACCGCCGCCGCGTTGCTCGGCGCGTTGCCGCTCGCGTTCGGTACCGGAGAAGGGTCGGAGATGCGCGCGCCGCTTGGGATCGCGATTGTCGGCGGGTTGATCGTTAGTCAGATGTTGACGCTTTATACGACGCCTGTTGTTTATCTTTATATGGATCGGTTTCGTATTCGTGCCGAGGCGCGGCGCGCTCGGCGGCTGGGGCGTGGGCGGCCTGCTAATGCGGTGGAGTGAATTGTCTTCTTCGCTTTCGCTCGGTCCCGTTATCGTGTCGGTCTATTAGCACTGCCCCTCCCCGGGGCGGGGGTCACTTTCTTTGCTGCTGCAAAGAAAGTAACCAAAGAAAGCAGCTCGTTCAAGCCCGCGGTCACACGCACGTTGGCGATGCTTGCCAGCCGCAGGCGGCACTCGCCTAAGTGTCGCCCCCAAAGGACTAACCGGGTTTGGCTCGCGCACGGTCTGCCGCCCCAAATGTTTAAGCGCGCTGGTTCAGCACGAAAGAGCTTCGGCACAGCGCTACGCGCTGCCGTGGGGTTTGCGAAGGAAACCGTCGAAGAAGAAGCGCGCGCAAACCGGATTGACCCATTGGCCGCGAAGCGGGCTGGAGCCATTTGGTGCTGAACCAGTGAAGCAAGCGGCGCGATGTGTCAGACCGTGCGCGAGCCAAGCCCGGTTGGTCCTTCGAAGGCGACACTTAGGCGAGTGCCGCCTGCGGCTGGCAAGCATGGCCAAACTGCGTGTGACCGTGGGCTTAAACGAGCTGTTTCTTTGGTTACTTTCTTTGCAGCAGCAAAGAAAGTGACTGCCGCCCCGCACAGGGGCAGTGCTAATAGACCGACACGAAACCGGGACCCAGCGAAAAACCAAAATTGCTGCAAACGCAAATACAACCCCCAGCGCACCGCGCAAAAATCGCCTACTTTGTCGGGTAAAGGCTAGCCACAAACACCGTGGCAAAGGACGCATCCCCGCATGAAAACGCCAAAGGTTCTGCTGATCGGCGCCCACGGCCGCACGGGCCGACTGATCGCGCAGCGTCTCCACGCCGAAGCCATGCCCTTCCGCGCCATGCTGCGCAAATCCGCCCACAAGAGCGAACTCGCCGCGATGGGCGCCGAAATCCTCCTCGGCGATCTCACCAACGACTTCTCCCACGCCTTCGACGACATCACGCACGTGATCTACGCGGCCGGATCGGCGGAAACGGACAGCGTGCACGAGCAACGCGCGATCGACCGCGATGCCGTCATGCGCACCGCCGACTCCGCAAAACGCCGCCGCGTGCAGCAACTCATCGTCATCAGCGCGCTGTCGGCGTTCTACCCCGAGCGCAGCGGGTTCGCACTGCGCCACTACTCGCGCATGAAGCGCGAAGCCGACGAATACGTCGCGCATCGCGGCGTGCCTTACGCGATTCTCCGGCCCGGACCGATATCGGACGAACCGGCGCACGGCGCGATCGCGCTCGCCGGCGAACTCACGAAGCACAAGCCCGAGGTCTCGCGCGCCGACGTCGCGCGCATCGCGCTGCAATGCGTGACATGCGGCATCAGCAATCGAATGATCGCGTTCGTCGGCGGCGACGAGCCCATCGACATCGTGCTCGATTCGCTCAGGCTCGAACCCGCGCACACGATCCGTCACGCCGCGCCGACGAGCCTGTAGCCGACGCCCGTTTCCGTCACGATATGCTCGGGTTGCGCGGGATCGCGCTCCAGCTTCTGGCGCAGATGCGCCATGTAGATGCGCAAGTAATGCGGACTTTCGACATGCGACGGCCCCCACACCTCCACCAGCAATTGCCGATGCGTCAACACGCGCCCCGCGTGCCGCACGAGCGTCGATAGCAGACGATATTCGATCGGCGTCAGATGCACGTTCTCGCCGTTCTTCACGACACGGCGCAGCGCGAGATCGACGCTCACGTCGCCGAACGCGACGACCGGCGTCTCCGACGCCTGCGCCTGATTGCGCCGCCGCAGATGCGCGCGAATCCGCGCCATCAGTTCCGAAACGCCGAAGGGCTTCGTCAGGTAATCGTCGGCGCCGGCGTCGAGCGCGGCCACTTTCTCTTCTTCCTGCGTGCGCGCCGACAGCACGATGATCGGCAACTCCGTCCAGCCGCGCAGCTCGCGGATCACGTCGATGCCGTCGGTATCGGGCAAACCGAGATCGACGATCACGAGATCGGGCTTGCGCGTCGCCGCTTCGACGAGACCCTTCTGTCCCGTCTCCGCTTCGTGGACCGTCATGCCCTGCGCTTCGAGCGATACGCGCACGAAGCGGCGAATCTGCTTGTCGTCCTCGATCAGGACGACGGTGAAGGACGGCTCGCTCATGGTTTTTTAGTTGCTCGTTATGGTGACGAACCGCCCTTCGGCGCGACTTCAGGGCAGGAGAATCGTCGAGCCGGTCGTCTTGCGCGCTTCGAGGTCTTCGTGCGCGCGCGCCGCATCGGACAAGGGATAGCGCTGGCGCACGTTCGTCTTCACCTTGCCCGACGAAACGACGTCGAACAGTTCCGCCGCCATCGTATCGAGATCGCTGCGCTTGGCGATGTAGCTGAAAAGCGTCGGCCGCGTGAAATACAGCGAGCCGCGCCCCGCAAGCTCCGACGAATCGAGCGGCGGCAGCGGTCCCGACGAATTGCCGAAGCTGACGAAGAGGCCGAGCGGCGCGAGGCAATCGAGCGAGGCGATGTACGTGTCCTTGCCGATCGAATCGTAGACCACCGGCACGCCCGCGCCGTTGGTGATTTCGCGCACGCGCTGCGTGAAATTCTCGCGCGTGTAGACGATCGGGTAATCGCAGCCGTGCGCCTTCGCCAGTTCGGCTTTCTCGTCCGAACCGACGGTGCCGATCACCGTCGCGCCGAGCGCCTTCGCCCACTGGCATGCAAGCATGCCGACGCCGCCCGCCGCCGCGTGGATCAGCACGGTATCGCCCGCTTTCACGCGATACGTCCGCCGCAGCAGATACTGCGCGGTCAGGCCTTGCAGCATGATCGACGCGGCGTCTTCGTAGCCGATCGCATCGGGCAACTTGACGACGTAGTCCGCCGACATCACGCGCTCTTCGGCATACGCGCCCGGCGGACGCGACGCATACGCGACGCGATCGCCCGGCTTGAACTGCGTGACGCCCTCGCCCACCGCCGTCACCTCGCCGGCGCCTTCCATGCCGAGACCGCCGGGCAGCGGCATCGGATAGAGGCCGGTGCGGAAGTACACGTCGATGAAATTCAGCCCCACCGCATGATGCTTCACGCGAATCTCGCCCTTGCCCGGCGCCCCCACGTCCACGTCGACCCATTTCATGACTTCCGGGCCGCCTGCCTTGTCGAATCGGATTGCCTTGGTCATCGCTCGTTCGTCTCCTTCGGTTCGTCAGGCCCGCGCAAAACGCAGGCGCAGGTCGTCGAGAATCATGCGCGCCGTCGCGATGTTGGTCGCGCACGGCACGTTGTGCACGTCGCAGGCGCGCACGAGCGCGTTGATGTCCGGCTCGTGCGGCTGCGGGGTCATCGGGTCGCGCAGGAAGATCACGATATTCACGCGGCCCTCCGCCAGTTCCGCCCCGATCTGCAAGTCGCCGCCGTGCGGCCCGGAGAGCTTGCGCTCGATCTCCAGCCCGTGCGCCGCCGCGATGCGTCCGCCGGTCGTGCCGGTCGCAACGAGATCGCATTGCGCGAGCGTGTCGACGAACTCGCCCGCGAGCGTGACGATGTCGTCCTTCTTCATGTCGTGCGCGATCAGCGCGACGCGTGTGGTCATGTGCGTGTCCTTGGTCAGTACGTGCCGGGGTAAGCGCCGCCGTCGATCAGCAGGTTCTGACCGGTGATATAGCCCGCGTGCACGCTGCATAGAAACGCGCACGCACGGCCGAATTCCTCCGACGTGCCGAACCGTCCGGCGGGCAGACTCTGCGCACGGCGCGCGCGCATGTCCTCGATCGAGATGTTCTGCGCCTTCGCCTGCGCTTCCATCGTCACGGCGATGCGGTCGGTGTCGAAGGTGCCCGGCAGCAGATTGTTGATCGTGACGCCGGTGGACGCCACCTTGCGCGCGACGCCCGCGACGAAGCCCGTGAGCCCGGAGCGCGCGCCGTTGGACAGGCCGAGCACATCGATCGGCGCTTTCACCGACGAACTCGTGATATTCACGATACGCCCGAAGCCGCGCCCGATCATGCCGTCGATGGTCGCCTTGATCAGCTCGATCGGCGTCAGCATGTTGCCTTCCAGCGCCTTGATCCACATGTCGTGCGTGAAGGTGCGGAAGTCGCCCGGCGGCGGCCCGCCCGCGTTGTTGACCAGAATATCGGGCGATGGGCACGCGGCGAGCGCGGCGGCGTGGCCTTCGGGCGTCGTGATGTCGCCCGCGACCGTCGTGACGGTCACGCCGTATTGCGCGCGGATGTGCGCGGCCGTCGCTTCGAGCGTTTCCGCCGTGCGCGCGGTGATGACCAGATTCACGCCCTCGGCGGCGAGCGCTTCGGCGCAGCCTCGTCCGAGGCCCTTGCTCGCCGCGCACACCAGCGCGGTGCGGCCCGCGATTCCCATATCCATCGTCGATCCTCCAGTTTTGTTTATGCGTTGGTCGAACATGCGCGCCGTGGCGCACGCGGGTCTCATGTCTATCGCGCAATTCTAGAAGAATCGGGGCGGCAACGTCGGCGGCCGTATGGAACGAGGCGCGCGATTCTTCTTAGGTGCGGGCGGGCTTTTGGGTAAACTGTCGCCACTGTCGCTCCCCGAGCGTCGCAGGCAGAACATCACACGAGCAGGACGCGCCGCGCGCGCGAGACCCATGAAACAAGACAGCCGCTTTCCCAATCTCTTCATCCTCGATCACCCGCTGATCCAGCACAAGCTCACCCACATGCGCGACAAGGACACGTCGACGCGCACGTTCCGCGAGCTGCTGCGGGAAATCACGCTGCTGATGGGCTATGAAATCACGCGCAACCTGCCGCTCACGACCAAACGCGTGGAAACGCCGCTCGTCGATATCGACGCGCCCGTGATCGCCGGCAAGAAGCTCGCGATCGTGCCGGTGCTGCGCGCGGGCATCGGCATGTCGGACGGCCTGCTCGATCTGGTGCCGTCGGCGCGCGTCGGGCATATCGGCGTGTATCGGGCGGAGGATCATCGCCCGGTCGAGTATCTCGTGCGCCTGCCGCCCGATCTGGAAGAGCGCGTCTTCATCCTGTGCGATCCGATGGTCGCGACGGGCTACTCGGCGGTGCACGCCGTCGACGTGATGAAGCGCCGCAATGTGCTGAGCGAGAACATCGTGTTCGTCGCGCTGGTCGCGGCGCCGGAAGGCGTCAAGGTGTTCCAGGACGCGCATCCGGATGTGAAGCTCTACGTGGCGTCGCTCGACTCGCATCTGAACGAGCATGCGTATATCGTTCCGGGCCTCGGCGACGCGGGCGACCGCCTGTTCGGCACGAAGAACTGAGCGTCCGTTTCATTCCGGGTTTTCGCCTTCGACCGCCGCGCCATCCGCGCGGCGGTTTGCGTTTACCGCCGCCTTTGCACGATTTCGCCGCGATTCGCCGGAATTTCACGCGGTTTGCATCATTTTTCCCGTTTCGGCCGGCGCGCAGCGGTTCTGGGAGCGTGCGCCGCCATGCTAAAATTTCGGTCTGCTCCTATTCGGGTAACGCCGGATCCGACGATCCGCGAGCGAACCCGCAGCCGCCTGAGAAGGATGGCGCGGACAGACACATTCGGCATCAAAGCAAGCACGACAGCACACTAGGCGCACGGCTCGACGCCCGAGCGCGATGGAGAAAGGTAATGGCGGGTCATTCCAAATGGGCCAACATCAAGCATAAGAAAGCCGCGGCCGACGCGAAGAAGGGCAAGGTCTGGACGCGCCTCATCAAGGAAATCCAGGTGGCGGCGCGCATGGGCGGCGGCGAGGCCGATTCGAACCCGCGCCTGCGCCTGGCCGTGGACAAGGCCTATGACGCCAACATGCCGAAGGACAACATCAACCGCGCGATCCAGCGCGGCGTCGGCGGCGTCGATGGCGCGAACTACGAAGAAATCCGCTACGAAGGCTACGGCATCGGCGGCGCGGCGATCATCGTCGACACGATGACGGACAACCGCACCCGCACCGTCGCGGAAGTGCGCCACGCGTTCTCGAAGTTCGGCGGCAACATGGGCACGGACGGCTCGGTGTCGTTCATGTTCGATCACGTCGGCCAGTTCCTGTTCGCGCCCGGCACGCCGGAAGACAAGCTGATGGACGCGGCGCTCGAAGCCGGCGCGGACGACGTGGTGACGAACGAGGACGGCAGCATCGAAGTGATTTGCCCGCCGAACGATTTTCAGAAGGTGAAGGACGCGCTCGAAGCCGCGGGCTTCAAGGCCGAACTCGCCGAAGTGACGATGAAACCGCAGACGGAAGTCGAATTCACCGGCGACGACGCAGCGAAGATGCAAAAACTGCTCGACGCGCTCGAAAATCTCGACGACGTGCAGGAAGTCTATACAAACGCCGCGATCAACGAAGACTGAGCTTCGCATCGCGCGGGGCGCGGCGCAAACGAAAGCCGCCCCGCCCCGCATGGAACATCTTTCGCTTCGGCTCGCATGCCGGAGCAGCGCCGCGCGATCTTTGCGGCGCGGCATCGCCCCTGGAAGGCGCGTGACGCAGCCGATGTCAGCGCGAGCCGCCTTCGCGACGCATCGACCGCCGTCATGCGCGCAAGTCAGGGGCCATGCGCCCGCCGCTTTTTCTCAAGCCGCTTTTTGTCAGGATTTCGGGGATTCAAATGAAGTTACTCGTCGTCGGTTCCGGCGGCCGCGAACACGCGCTGGCCTGGAAGCTCGCGCAATCGCCGCGCGTGCAGATCGTCTATGTGGCGCCGGGCAACGGTGGCACCGCGCAGGACGAGCGTCTGCGCAACGTCGACATCACGGACCCGGCGGAACTCGCCGATTTCGTCGAGAAGGAGCATGTCGCGTTCACGCTCGTCGGGCCGGAGCAGCCGCTCGCCGCGGGCATCGTCAATCTGTTCCGCTCGCGCGGCCTGAAAATCTTCGGGCCGAGCCGGGAAGCCGCCCAGCTCGAAAGCTCGAAGGACTTCGCGAAGGCGTTCATGAAGCGCCACAACATCCCGACGGCCGAGTACGAAACCTTCTCCGACACCGCCGCCGCGCACGCGTATATCGACGCGAAAGGCGCGCCGATCGTCGTCAAGGCGGACGGGCTCGCGGCCGGCAAGGGCGTCGTCGTGGCGATGACCCTGGAAGAGGCGCACGCCGCCGTCGATTCCATGCTCGCCGACAACAAGCTCGGCGACGCGGGCGCGCGCGTCGTGATCGAGGAATTTCTCGCGGGCGAGGAAGCGAGCTTCATCGTGATGGTGGACGGCAAGCACGTGCTCGCGCTCGCGTCCAGCCAAGACCACAAACGCCTGCTCGACGGCGACAAGGGTCCGAACACGGGCGGCATGGGCGCCTACTCGCCCGCGCCGATCGTCACGCCGCAACTGCACGCGCGCGTGATGCGCGAAATCATCCAGCCGACGGTGCGCGGCATGGAAGGCGAAGGCATCCGCTTCACCGGCTTCCTGTACGCCGGCCTGATGATCGACGCGAACGGCAATCCGAAAACGCTCGAATTCAACTGCCGCATGGGCGATCCGGAGACGCAGCCGATCATGGCGCGCCTGAAGGGCGACTTCTCGAAGGTCGTGGAAATGGCGATCGACGGCAAACTCGACACCGTCGATCTCGACTGGGACCGCCGTACGGCGCTCGGTGTCGTGCTCGCGGCGCACAACTATCCGGAGACGCCGCGCAAGGGCGACCGCATCAACGGCATTCCGGCGGAAACCGAGAATTCCGTCACTTTCCATGCGGGCACCACGCTTACCGACGGGAAACTCACGACCTCGGGCGGACGCGTGCTGTGCGTCGTCGGTCTGGCGGATTCCGTGCGCGGCGCGCAATCCGTGGTCTACGATACAGTCAACCAGATTTCCTTCGACGGCATGCAATACCGCCGGGACATCGGCTATCGGGCGGTGAACCGCAAGCAGTCGGCGGACAAGCCTGCCGACAAGCACTGAAGCGGCACCGCGCGGCTTGCGCCGCATGAGCCGACGCGCTGCCGGACCTCGTGTCCGGCAGCGTGCTTTTCAGAGTTCCGAGACGAAGGGTTAACCCCCGCCCATTCATGGCCGCCTACAGGGCGCACGCAGCAATCGATGAGTGAACCGAACCGCAGCGCGGAACAACACAACGAACACGACGCAGCCCACGATATCGCAGCCGTCCGCGATTATCTGACGGGCCTGCAGACGCGCATCGCCGATACCCTCGGCGCCTTCGACGGCACCGCCTTCGCCACCGATGCCTGGACCCGCGAGCCCGGCGCGCATCTGCGCGGCGGCGGCGTGACGCGCATTCTGGAAGGCGGCGAGTTTTTCGAGCGCGGCGGCATCGGCTTCTCGGACGTGCAGGGCGACGCGCTGCCGCCTTCCGCGAGCGCGGCGCGTCCGCAACTCGCGGGACGCGGCTTCGAAGCGCTCGGCGTGTCGCTCGTGATGCATCCGCGCAATCCGCACTGCCCCACCGTGCACATGAACGTGCGCATGCTCACCGCGACGAAGCCGGGCGAAGCGCCGATCTTCTGGTTCGGCGGCGGCATGGATCTCACGCCGGTCTACGGCTACGAGGACGACGCGCGGCATTTCCATCGGGTCTGCCGCGACGCGCTCGATCCGTTCGGCGCGGAGCTGTATCCGCGCTTCAAGACGTGGTGCGACGAGTATTTCTATCTGAAGCATCGCAACGAGCAACGCGGCATCGGCGGCATTTTCTTCGACGACTTCTCGGAGCCCGGCTTCGAGCGCTCGTTCGCGATGATGCGAAGCGTCGGCGATGCGTTTCTGAAAGCGTATCTGCCGATCATCGAACGCCGCCGCGACACGCCGTATTCGGCGCACGAGCGCGAGTTTCAGGCGTATCGGCGCGGGCGCTACGTCGAATTCAATCTCGTGTTCGATCGCGGCACGCACTTCGGCCTGCAAAGCGGCGGACGCACGGAATCGATTCTGATGTCGATGCCGCCCGTCGCGAACTGGCGCTACGACTGGCAACCCGAGCCCGGCACGCCGGAAGCGCGGCTCTACGAAGATTTCCTGGTGCGGCGGGAATGGCTGTGACCCCGGCCGCATCGGCTCGCGCGTCGTGCGCCAAGCGCGTCGGCCTGTTCGGCGGCACCTTCGATCCGATCCACAACGGGCATCTCGCGCTCGCGCGGCGTTTCGTCGAGTTGCTGCGACTGACCGATCTCGTGCTGCTGCCCGCCGGTCAGCCGTGGCAGAAGGCAGGCGTATCGGCGCCGGAGCATCGGCTGGCGATGACGCGGGCGGCGGCGGCATCGCTCGAACTCGACGGCGTGCAGGTCATCGTCGCCACCGATGAAATCGATCGCCAGGGCGACACCTATACCGTCGACACGCTCGCCCGCTGGCGCGAGCGCGAAGGCGCGGACGCATCGCTTTCGTTGCTGATGGGCGCGGATCAGCTCGTCAAGCTCGACTCGTGGCATCAATGGATGCGGCTCTTCGACTACGCGCATGTCTGCGTGGAGACGCGCCCCGGCTTCGATGTCGCGACGCTTCCGGCGGTGGTCGCGGCGCAAGTGCAAAAGCGCGCCGCGTCGCCCGAAACACTGCAAGCGAGCCCGCACGGTCACGTGCTCATCGACGAGACGCTTCTCATCGACGTATCCGCCACGGCGATCCGCGAGGAAGCGCGCACGATGACAGACGAACACGATGCCCGCGCGCAGGCCCGCGATCACGTCCCATCGGCTGTATGGGACTATATTGTTCAACATCACCTGTACCAGACACGGTAACCATGGAACTTCAGAAGCTTCAACGCGCGATCATCGACGGTCTCGAAGACGTCAAGGCGCAAGACATCAAAGTGTTCAACACCACCCATCTGACGTCGCTGTTCGACCGCGTGGTCGTGGCGAGCGGCACGTCGAACCGGCAGACCAAGGCAATCGCCAATAGCGTGCGCGAGAAGGTCAAGGAAGCCGGCGGCGATATCATCAGCACGGAAGGCGAAGAGATCGGCGAATGGGTGCTGGTCGATTGCGGCGACGCGGTCGTTCACATCCTGCAACCCGCGCTGCGCCAGTACTACAACCTCGAGGAAGTCTGGGGCGACAAACCCGTGCGTGTGAAGCTGCAAAAGCCGAACATGTTCGGCGGCGCGAACGTCACCGCCGACGAAGACGAGGACGAGGAAGACGACGCACCCGCGATCAAACGTCCCGCGCGCAAGACCACGCGCAAGCACTGAAGCCGCTTCATTCGATGAAGCTGGTCATCCTCGCCGTCGGACACAAGATGCCCGACTGGATCACGAATGGCTTCGACGAATACGCGAAGCGCATGCCGCCCGAACTGCGCATCGAGCTGAAGGAAATCAAGCCCGAGCAGCGCTCGTCGGGGCGCAATGCCGAAAGCGTGATGGCGGCCGAGAAGCAGCGCATCGAAGCCGCCTTGCCGAAGAACGCGCGCGTCGTCGCACTCGACGAACGCGGCCGCGACTGGACCACGATGCAACTCGCGAACGCCCTGCCCGGCTGGCAGCAGGATGGGCGCGATGTCGCGTTCGTGATCGGCGGCGCGGACGGGCTCGACCCGGCCGTGAAAGCGCGCGCCGAGCTGATGCTGCGCATATCGAGCCTCACGCTCCCGCATGGCATGGTGCGCGTGCTGCTCGCCGAACAGCTTTACCGCGCGTGGAGCATCACGCAGAATCATCCCTATCATCGCGCGTGAGGCTTTTTCGATGTCGGATCGAATGCCGTGCGCGCCATTCGAACTGACTTCAAGATGCCGACTCATCCCTTCGTTTATCTCGCGTCTCAAAGCCCGCGCCGTCAGGAGCTGCTGCGTCAGCTCGGCGTGCGGTACGAACTCCTCCTTCCCCGTCTCGATGAAGACGCCGAAGCGCTCGAAGCCGAGCTGCCGGGCGAATCCGCCGATGCGTATGTCGTGCGCGTCTGCGCGTTGAAGGCGCACGCGGCGCGCGCGCGGCTCGTTGCGGGCGGTCATGCGAGCGCGCCGGTGCTCGTCGCCGATACCACCGTGACCATCGACGGCCTGATCCTCGGCAAGCCGCAGCACGAAGAAGACGCCGTCGCGATGCTCGAACGCCTCGCGGGCCGCGAGCACGAAGTGCTGACGGCGCTCGCCGTCGTCGATGCCGATGGCGCGCTGCTCGAACCCGCGCTCTCGCGCTCGACGGTGCGCTTCGCACGCGCCGATCGTGCTGCGCTGCAACGCTATGCGGCGTCGGGCGAGCCGCTCGGCAAGGCGGGCGCGTACGGCATACAGGGACGCGCGGCGGAGTTCATCGAGCGAATCGACGGGTCCTATTCGGGTATCATGGGTTTGCCCCTTTTCGAAACAGCAGCACTCTTGCGCGTGGCGCGCGTCGCATTCTAAACAGGCCATGAACGAAGAAATCCTGATCAACGTCACACCGCAGGAAACCCGCGTCGCACTGGTTCAGCAAGGCGCCGTTCAGGAACTTCACGTCGAGCGCACGCTTTCGCGCGGACGCGTCGGCAATGTCTATCTCGGCCGTGTCGTGCGTGTCTTGCCGGGCATGCAGTCCGCGTTCATCGATATCGGCCTCGAACGCGCCGCGTTTCTCCATGTCGCCGATATCTGGCATCCACGTATCGCGGGCGAGCCGCATTCGTCGGCGCCGCATGTGCCGATCGAGAAGATCGTCTTCGAAGGGCAGTCGCTGATGGTGCAGGTCGTGAAAGACCCGATCGGCACGAAGGGCGCGCGGCTGTCGACGCAGGTGAGCATCGCGGGACGCACGCTCGTGTATCTGCCGCAGGAGCCGCATATCGGCATCTCGCAGAAGATCGAGAGCGAGGCGGAGCGCGAGGCCGTGCGCGCGCGCCTGACGGCCGTGCTGCCCGCCGACGAGAAAGGCGGCTATATCGTGCGGACCATCGCCGAAGACGCGACGAGCGAAGAACTCGCGGCCGATGTCGCGTACCTGCGCAAGACCTGGGCGACGATTGTGGCTCAGGCGCAGCGCGTACCGCCCACTACGCTGCTCTATCAGGATCTGAATCTCGCGCAACGCGTACTGCGCGATTTCGTCAACGACGAGACCACGCGCATGCAGGTCGATTCGCGCGAAACGTATCAGATGCTCGCCGACTTCGCGGCGGAGTTCACGCCGGCGGTGGCACCGCGTCTGCATCACTACACCGGCGAGCGTCCGCTATTCGATCTGTACAACATCGAGACGGAGATTCAGCGGGCGCTGTCGCGGCGCGTCGATCTCAAGTCCGGCGGTTATCTGATGATCGACCAGACCGAGGCGATGACGACCATCGACGTCAATACGGGCGGCTATGTCGGCGCGCGCAATTTCGACGACACGATCTTCAAGACGAACCTCGAAGCGGCGCATACGATCGCGCGGCAACTGCGACTCCGGAATCTCGGCGGGATCATCATCATCGATTTCATCGACATGGAGAATGTCGAGCACCGCGATCAGGTTCTGTGGGAACTGAAGAAGGCTTTGTCGCGGGACCGGACGCGCGTGACGGTGAACGGGTTTTCGCAGTTGGGGCTCGTGGAGATGACGCGAAAGCGCACGCGCGAGTCACTCGCTCATGTGTTGTGCGAACCGTGCCCGATATGCGAAGGCAAGGGTCAGGTGAAGACGCCGCGCACCGTGTGCTATGACGTGCTGCGTGAAATCATGCGCGAATCGCGGCAGTTCAATCCGCGTGAGTTTCGGGTCGTGGCTTCGCAGCAGGTGATCGATTTATTTCTCGAAGAAGAATCGCAGCATCTGGCTATGCTGATGGATTTCATCGGGAAGCCGGTTTCGTTGCAGGTGGAGAGTAATCTTAGTCAGGAGCAGTATGACATTGTGTTGATGTGACCTCTGCGAAAACCTCGCCCCATGCGCATTGGGGCGAGATCCACAACCTCGAAGCCAACCCGCCTTCGCCCCTCACGCCGCCTGCTGCTGATACTGAATCCGATGCAAGTGGGCATACAACCCATCCTTGCGCAACAACTCGGCATGACTGCCCTGCTCCGCGATCTTCCCCGCCTCCATCACGAGGATGCGGTCCGCGCGCTCGATCGTCGACAACCGATGCGCGATGACGAGCGTCGTGCGTCCCTTCATCAGCGTTTCGAGCGCCGACTGCACGTGCCGCTCCGATTCCGAATCCAGCGCCGACGTCGCTTCGTCGAGAATCAGGATCGGTGCGTCTTTGTAGATCGCGCGCGCGATCGCGAGACGCTGACGCTGTCCACCCGACAGCCGCATGCCATTGCCGCCGATAAGCGTATCGATGCCATCCGGCAGCGACGCCACCACCTCCGACAGATTCGCCGCAACGAGCGCCGACATCACGCGATCGCGATCCGGCGTCTGACCATACGCGACGTTCGCCGCGATCGTATCGTTGAACAGCACGACGTCCTGGCTGACCATCGCGAGCTGACTACGCAGATCGTGCAGGCTGTATTCGTTGACCGGCACGCCATCGACGAGCACGTGACCGGCGCGCGGATCGAAGAAGCGCGGTAGCAGATTCACGAGCGTCGTCTTGCCGCTGCCCGACGGGCCCGCAAGCGCGATCATCTCGCCCGGTGCAACCTTGAACGACACGCGATCGAGCGTCGGCCGGTCGATGGAGCCGTAGCTGAACGTCACGTCGCGGAATTCGACTTCGCCGCGTGCGCGCGGAAGACGGCGCCCGCCGCCCTCGGGCTCGGCCGGTTCGTCGATCAGGCCGAAGATCAGTTCCGCCGCGGTCACGCCGCGCTGCATCGGCTGATTGATGTCGATGAGATGCTTGAGCGGCGAAATCACGAGCAGCATCGACGTGACGAACGCGACGAAGCCGCCGACGGTCGTCTGATCGTGCGCCGACTGCACGACCGCGATCGTCAGCACGATAGCCAGCGCGATCGACGCGAGAAACTGCGTGAGCGGCTGTGCGAGCCCGCCGGACACCTGCATGCGCATCGAGTAGCCGCGCAGGCGATGGCTCATCTCCGAAAAGCGGTCGATCTCGTAGCGCTCGCCGTTATGTACCTTCACGACCTTGTAGCCGCCGACCGTCTCCTCGACGACGTACGACAGTTCGTTCGTCAGCGCCTGATGCTCGCGGTTCAAGCGGCGCAGACGGCGGTTGATCTTGCTGACGAGCCAGCCGATCGCGGGCAGGATCACCGCGACGATCAGCGTGAGGCGCCAGTTGAGAATGAACAGATAGCCGAGCAGGAACACGACCGTGAGCGAATCGCGCACGAGCGTCACCACCACGCTCGACAGCACGTTCAGGATCTGATTCACCTCGAAGACGATCGCGTTGATGACCGTGCTCGCGGTCTCGCGCTGAAAGAAGCCCGCGCTCGTGTGAATCATGCGGTGGAACATTTCGAGCCGCAGTTGCAGCAGGATCTTGTTCGTCACATAGGAGAGGAAATAGCCGGACGCGTACTGCGCCGCGCCGCGCACGAGCGCAAGCCCCACGACGGCGAGCGGCACGAGCCAGCGCGCGTGATCGCTGCCTTTCGAGCCGAAGCCGTGATCGAGCAGCGGTTTGAGCAGCATCGGAATGCCGGCCTCGCTCGCGGCAACGATGCCCATCGTCGCGATGCCGAGCAACGCCATGCCGAGCAGCGGACGGATGTACGGCCAGAGCCGCTTCAAAACGGCCATTGGCGACGAGACGTCGGTGCCGCCGATCGTCTTGCGCAAGGTTGCCTGTTTATTCAAGAGGTGATCTCCTACTCGCCGCACTCGTCGGCTGCCCTGCGCGTCGAGCAGTCTCGCTCGCTCATCGCCCGGGCGCCCGGCGGCTACAGATAGTCAGTTTGGAGCCGCGCCCGCGCTCGACGCGCGGGACTGGCTCTCGCGGCGGGGCGCCGCGGCAAGCAGTATTCCAACGAGAAAGACCAGCAAGTTTCCTTCCGTGAAATTGAGCAGCAGCGAGTTCGCGCAACATCCCAATGCGAACGCGAACAGATAGCCGATTGCGACGCCTCGCTCGGGCGCGGCAAGCTGGCTGCATTCTAGCGCGAGCGTGATGAACAGCGCGACGAGCAGCGCCACGCCGACGACGCCCAGTTGAACGCCCATCAGCAGGAACTCGTTGTGAGGATTGCCGATCATGACGAAATTCGCGCCTGCGTTCGCGCTCTGGAGACGCTCGAACTCCGTGCGCACGCTGCCGGCGCCGTATCCGTAAAAGGGCCTGTGCGCGATCAACTCGATGCTGCGCCGATAGTACTCGTATCGCAGGCCCATCGACGTGACTTTGTTCTGCGTCTCGAACTGGGTGATTTCCTGCGCGGTGCCGGCCAGGCGCGAGTCTTTCGCGTACAGCACGAACGCCGCGATGCACACAGCGATCATGATCGCGCCCACGCCGGCGATCCAGCGCGAGACCTTGTCGTGTTTGCGGAACTGAACGGCCTGCATGACGAGAAAGATCGCCATGTAGAAGATCGCGACGACCTGACCCGTGCGGCCCTGCAGCACGAAGAGGACATTGCCCATCGCCAGCAGCGAAACCAGCGCGAGCAGGATCCTGGCAGTCCGGTTGCGCGTCGTGCCCGCCAGCGACCAGGACTGACACACGAGAAACGCCATCATCAGGCCGCCGGAAATGTGGTCCTTGAACACCCACGGTTTCGAGACGGGGTCCGTGCCGTGTCGCGGCCCGACCGCGGTCCAGCCAAGAAAATTGGTGTAAGTCAGCACCATCGAGAGGACGAGCGCGGCGAACAAGCCCCACGTCGCCAGGGCCGACCATTTCGTGCGTTCGCTGTCGGCGAAGACGAGAATCAGCAGCGGAATGAAGAGGAGCTTCCGATACTTCATCAGGAAGTCGATTGCCTCGCTCGTCGGCGCGGCCGTGTACGCGACGCTCAACGCCAGCGCGACGAAGAGCGCGAGCGCGATAACCGCCGCACGCGAGCGCTTCCACAGCCCGCCCGCCCGCCGCCACACTTCCGGCGACGTCAGCGCGAACACGGCGCACGCCGCCGAGCCCAGATTGACGCCCGCCGTCGAAATCGGCACGAGCCAGAGCGTGACAACCGCGAACCACTTCGCCGCGATCAACTGGTAAGAGTCAGGACCCGACAAGCTCGTATTCCAGATCCGTGTGATTTCCATAGTGTCGTAAAGATGCCGTGCGCGCTCATCCGAGCGTTTTCGTTGCGCCTCGATGAGCGCCGTTGTTCAGTCGCTGCCGCCCAGACCGTTCGCGAAATACCCGACTCCGCGCAGAAAAGCAATATTGGGATGCAGTGTACGCGTACGCCGTCAGGCGCCGCGCGCCGCGCCGCCCTGCCGATAGACTTCTTCAGTGTCCGCGATGAAGCGCTCGTCCGAAAACTCGTGGACTGCTCGCTCGCGCGCTCTTGCTCCGATGGCCGGCAATCGATCGCGCCCGGCGATGATCGTCTGCAGCAGCGAAGAAAGGCCCGCGGTGTCGCGCGGTTCGACGATCCAGCCATCCACGCCGTCGTCGATGTTTTCCGGCAAGCCGGCGTAGCGCGACACGATCACGGGCTTGCCCATCGCCATCATTTCCCGGCACGCGAAGGATACGGTTTCGATCGCATAGGACAGCACGAAACCGATGTCGAACGACGCGATCACATTCGGCACGTCCTCGACGAATCCCGCGACATGCACGCGACCGCTCATGCCGAGCGCCTCGATTTGCTGGCGCTGCTCGGCGTTCGGCTCGACGCCCGCCACGACCACCATCACCTCGTCGCGCAGCGGTTCGGGCAGTGCCGCCACCGCCTCGATCATGCCCATGGTGCCTTTGTACCAGTCGAAGCCGGTCACGGTGCCGATCACGAGCCGGTCGCCCGCGCGCGGCCCGAGCAACGCGCCGCGCTGTAGCGCCGCCGCCTGCGGATCGCGCGGCGCATAGCGGTGGACCGTATCGATGCCGTTCTTGATGACCGTGACGGGACAACGCCCGTACACCGACTCGCGCATCAGTTGCGCGGTCGAGTCCGAGACGGCGATGACGTCGTCGGTGGCGCGTGTCGCTCGCAGTCTCGTCAGAAAATCGTGCTTGATTCGGATCGAGTTGTGCTTCGTCAGGACGATTCGCGGACGCTTTCCCTTCCACGCGAGCATGACGAGCATCACCAGCCGATGATCCGGCGATCCATTCACGTGAATGACGTCGAAGCGCTCGCGTTCGAGCAGACCCCGCAGCGCGCGATATTCTCCGGGCAGCTTCGCGAGATCCTTGAACTTCGCGGAAAAGTCGATCGGAAACGCCGTGACGCCGGGCAACGCGCCCGCCTGCATGAAGAGACGGCTCGTGGCCGGCGCCGCGACGAAGATCCGATGCTGCGGCGACAACGCCTGCGCGATGGCAAGGATATAGGTATCGTGACCGCCGCCCCGGCCGCGGTGGAAGTTAGTCAGAAGAATTTTCAAGCCGGTTTCCTTACATGCTCGATGGCGTCGAGCGCTTCGGCGACGGAGGGCGGCCTGCCGTCGTCGCCGATCGAAATGCACAAGTCCGGAATGTCGATGCCGAAAAGCGGACGCGACGTCGCGCTGAAGATCATCACGGTCGGCCGGCGCAGCGCGCTCGCGAGATGCACGAGGCCGGTATCGGTTCCAACGACGAGCGCGCTCAACTGGATACACTGCGCGAGCTCGACGACCGACATCTTCGGCAGCACATGCGCGCCGGGCACGCCTTTCGCGATGGCTTCGGCGTTGTCGCGCTCGGCATCGGTGCCCCACGGCAGCAAAGGCGTCACGCCACGTTCGACGAGCGACTGTCCCACCGCGATCCAGTTCGCGACGGGCCACTTCTTCTCTTCCTTCGACGTCGCATGAAACAGCAGCGCATACGGCGCGTGCCTGACCGTCTCGGGCGGCACGGCGGGTTGAGGCACGGTGAGAACGATCGACGGAACGGGTTCGATCGGATAATCGAGCGCTTCGCTCAGCGCGCGGCGCATCCCGTCCCATGCGTTCCTGTCGTGGCGCGGCGCGAATCGGTCGGAATAGGCGAATGCGGCGCCGCGTTCGCCGAGATTGACGTTGTCGTAACCGAAGCGGCGTTTCGCACGGGCGAGAAACGAGATGATGGCGCTCTTGTAGACGCCGTGCAGATCGAAGACCGCATCGTAGCGTTCGCGGCGCAGTTCCTTGATCGACGCCCAGATCGCCGCGAAATCCTTCGCGCTGCGCGTTTTCTTGAAGCGTCGCAATGGCGCATACAGCACACGGGAAATCCCGGGATTCCAGCGCAATATGTCCGCGAATGCCTCATCGACGGCCCAATCGATCTGCACGCCCGGAAACGCGCGATGCAGGTCCGCGACGACAGCCTGTGCCTGGATCACGTCGCCCATCGAAGTGACCTTGACTACTAAGATTCGCTTCATTCAGAAAATTGCGGGAAAGCCCGTTGCGACCGTGGTGAGAATTGCTTTCGGAAAGTGAATCCGGAACGTGGCGCCACGAGAGATATGCGATAGCAAGCGCTATGACCGTCTCGCGCATTTCCCGTCCGGGCTCTTGCGACAAGACTGATGTGTGACATTATACAGTCCCCGTTCTCCTGAAACCGGCTATCACGGGGCCAATCGGCGGGTCGCCGGGGCGAAACTCGTCTCGCTGCCGCCCGCGTCAGGCATACCGCCCAGCAAAATGAACCGACCCACACTCGGCATCGCTCTCATCACCTACAACGCGTCTGCGCGGCTCGCGCAGTGCCTGCAATCGGTCGCCTTCGCGGACGATATCGTCGTGGTCGACGGCGGCAGCACCGACGGCACGGCCGAGATCGCGCAGGCGCACGGCGCGCGCGTGCGGATCGAGCGCGACTGGCCCGGCTTCGGGCCGCAGAAAAATCGCGCGCTCGACGCGCTTTCCACCGACTGGATCCTGTCCATCGACGCGGACGAGATCGTCACGCCGGAGCTCGCCGCGGCCATTCGCACGGCCATCGATACGCCGCGCGCCGATGTCTGCACGGTCGACCGGCTTTCGAGCTTCTGCGGCGAATGGGTCAGGCATAGCGGCTGGTATCCCGACCGCCTGGCGAGGCTTTTTCGACGTGGCGCGGCGCGCTTCTCGGATGACCTCGTACACGAGCGGCTGGTCTTCGACCCGGCGACGCCCGTTGCCCGCCTCGAAGGCAAGCTGCTTCACTACTCGTACGAAGACTTCGAGACCGTTCTGCGCAAGCTCGATGCGTACTCCAGCGCAGGCGCGCTGCAACGTCATTCGGCTGGCAAGCGTGGCAGCCTGGGGACCGCCGTGACGCGCGGACTATGGGCGTTCGTGCGCACCTACTTTCTGCGCCAGGGTTTTCTGGACGGCCGGACAGGCTTCATGATCGCGGTGTTCAACGCTCAAACCGTTTACTACCGCTTCCTGAAGCTCGCCCGCCTCAACGACACGCGCTGACAACGCAGCCGGCATGCCGAGGCACGCCGGTGCGCATCAGTAGACGATTTCGATCGCGCTGCCCGCGAATTCACCGCGCAGCGCCGTGATGAGTTCGTCGGTCGGCTTCACGCGCCACGCGTCGCCGAGGCGCACTTCGCCTTCGGCATGCTCGCTGCGATAGACGATGCTCACGTTCAGCCCGTTCGGAATGGGCGCGCTCTGACGCGAACGGCCGTTATCGCGAGCGGGCGGCGCGGCAACGGGCGCCGGCGCTTCGGCGCCCGCAGCATGCGCTTCGAGCACGCGGCGCAGGCGCAACGCATCGGCATTGCCGTTCATCTCGACCTTCACGGACTGCGCATAGCGGCTGCGCGCGCGCTCGAGGTCCATCGCCGTATCGACGGTGAAGCGGATGCCCCCCGTGAACGCGTCGTTGCGCGCCTGACCTTGAACGACCAGCAGTTCGTCTTCCTTGAAGAGCGCCTTGTTCGCCTCGAACTGCTCGTTGAAGACGGTGACTTCGCACTGCCCGCTGCCATCGTCGAGATTGACGATCAGCATCTTGCCCCGCTGCGTCATCTGCGTGCGCATCGCCGAAATGACGCCCGCCACCAGCTTGTCGCGCCCTTCCTTCAGTTCGCCGATTTTCTGGCGCACGAAACGGCGCACTTCGCCCTTGTACGCATCGAAGAGATGGCCCGAAAGATAGAAGCCGAGCGCGGTCTTCTCTTCCTGCAAACGCTTCTTGTCCGACCACTCGGCTTCGTCGACGTACTCGTGTTTCGCGAGCGGCGCGTCGCCCATGTCGAAGAGACCGGCTTGCATCGCGTTCGCGGCGGCCTGATCGGCGGCTTCCATCGCGAGCGGCACCGATGCGAGCAGTTGCGCGCGATTCGCGTGCACCGTGTCGAACGCGCCCGAGCGGATCAGCGCTTCCACCGTGCGACGATTCACGACACGACGGTCGATGCGCTCGCAGAAATCGAACAGATCGACGAACGGGCCGTCCTCGCGCGCGCGCAGGATTTCCTCGATCGCGTTCTGTCCGCTGCCCTTCACCGCGCCCAGACCATAGCGAATGGTTTTCGAGCGCTTGCCGTCAGGTTCCGCGACCGGCTCGAAGCGATACGCCGAGCGGTTGATGTCCGGTGGCAGCACCGCCATGCCGTTCGTGATGCAGTCCTCGAAGAGGATCTTCACCTTGTCGGTGTCGTCCATGGCGAGCGACATGTTGGCCGCCATGAATTCCGCCGGATGATGCGCCTTGAGCCACGCCGTGTGATACGCGAGCAACGCATAGGCGGCCGCGTGCGACTTGTTGAAGCCGTAGCCGGCGAACTTCTCCATCAGGTCGAAGGTTTCGTCGGCCTTCTCGCGCGTGAGGCCGTTCTTCGCCGCGCCTTCCGCGAAAATCTCGCGATGCTTGGCCATCTCCTCGGGCTTCTTCTTGCCCATCGCGCGACGCAGCAAGTCCGCGCCGCCGAGCGAGTAGCCGCCGATGATCTGCGCCATCTGCATCACCTGCTCCTGGTAGACCATGATGCCGTAGGTCTCTTTCAGAACAGGCTCGACGCGCGGGTCCGGATATTCGACGATCTCGCGTCCGTGCTTGCGCGCGCAGAAGCTCGGGATCAGGTCCATCGGGCCCGGACGATACAGCGCCACGAGCGCGATGATGTCCTCGAAGCGGTCCGGCTGCGCGTCCTTCAGCATGCCTTGCATGCCGCGGCTTTCGAGCTGGAACACGGCGACGGTGTTCGCTTTCTTGAGGATCGAGAACGACGCCGGATCGTCGAGCGGCACCTGCGCGAGATTCCAGTCCTTCTTCGACGGATCGAGCCGGCGGATATAGCGCTCGGCCCAGTCGAGAATGGTGAGCGTGGTCAGGCCCAGAAAGTCGAACTTCACGAGGCCGACGGCTTCAACGTCGTCCTTGTCGTACTGGCTGACGACGCCGCCGTCTTCGCCCTGCGTATAGAGCGGGCAGAAATCCGTGAGCTTGCCCGGCGCGATCAGCACGCCGCCCGCGTGCATGCCGACGTTACGCGTGAGCCCTTCCACGCGCTGCGCGAGTTCGAGCAGCTGATGCACTTCGTCTTCGTTGTCGAAGCGTTCCTGAAGCGCCGGCTCTTCCTTCATCGCATCCGCGATGGTCACGTGCTTGCCGGGCTTGAACGGAATCAGCTTCGCGATGCCGTCCGTGAACATGTAGCCGAGATCGAGCACGCGGCCGATGTCGCGCACCGCGGCCTTCGCGGCCATCGTGCCGAAGGTGGCGATCTGCGAGACGGCATCCGCG
The DNA here is from genome assembly GCF_031451275.1 of Caballeronia sp. LZ029. Classification (NCBI taxonomy): domain Bacteria; kingdom Pseudomonadati; phylum Pseudomonadota; class Betaproteobacteria; order Burkholderiales; family Burkholderiaceae; genus Caballeronia; species Caballeronia sp. LZ029. The sequence goes on along the minus strand of NZ_JARUXO010000001.1, from coordinate 957,470 downwards.
CCGTACTTGCCCTTCACATACTGGATGACGCGGTCACGCCCTTCCTGACAGAAGTCGATGTCGAAGTCGGGCATCGACACGCGTTCCGGATTCAGAAAGCGCTCGAACAGCAGGTTGTAGCGCAAAGGATCGAGGTCGGTGATGCCGAGCGCATACGCGACCAGCGAGCCCGCGCCCGAACCGCGGCCCGGACCGACCGGCACGCCATTGTTCTTCGCCCACATGATGAAGTCGGCGACGATCAGGAAGTAGCCCGGAAAGCCCATCTTGATGATCGTGCCGCACTCGAAGTCGAGGCGCGCGTAATACGTTTCGCGCTGCGCTTCACGTTCGGCGGCATCGGGATAGAGCTGTTGCAGACGGACTTCGAGACCTTCCTTCGACAACTGCACGAGGTAGTCGTCGAGCGACATGCCATCGGGCGTCGGGAAAAGCGGCAGCTTCGGCTTGCCGAGTTCGAGCGTCAGATTGCAGCGCTTGGCGATCTCGACGGTGTTCGCGAGCGCCGACGGAATATCCGCGAAGAGCGCGCACATCTCGTCCTGCGTGCGGAAAAACTGATCGTTCGTGAAGCGTTTCTGACGACGCGGATTCGCGAGGATATCGCCTTCGGAAATGCACACGCGCGCTTCGTGCGCGGTGTAGTCGTCGGGCGTCATGAACTGCAGCGGATGGGTCGCGACCACGGGCAGCTTCAGCTTCGCGGCGAGCCTGACCGCTTCCTGAACGTAAGCCTGCTCGCCCGGCTGACCCGCGCGTTGCAATTCGATGTAGAACGCGTTCGGAAAGAGCGCCGCCCAGCGCTCGGCATTGCGTTGCGCGGCGGCTGCATTGCCCGCCGCGAGCGCCATGCCGATATCGCCCGTCTGCGCGCCCGAGAGCGCGAGCAGTCCAGCGGCCAGTCCTTCTTCGAGCCATTCGACCATCACCTCGGCGCGGCCGCGATACTGGTTCGTGAGCCACGCGCGGCTCAAAAGTTCGCACAGATTGAGATAGCCCTCTTTGTCGCGCACGAGAAGAAGGAGGCGCGCGGGCTTGTCGCGATCGGCGGGATTGGTGATCCAGACATCACAGCCCGCGATGGGCTTGACGCCATTGTCGCGCGCTTCCTTGTAGAAGCGCACGAGACCGAACGCGTTGCCGAGATCGGTCAGCGCGAGCGCGCCTTGTCCGTCTTTTGCGGCAGCCTTGACGACGTCGTCCAGCCGCACGATGCCATCGGCAATCGAGAATTCGGAGTGGACGCGGAGATGAACGAAGCGGGGATCTGACATGGCGGTATTGTACATGCGGGACATACGCGAAATCGGGCGCGGCGATCGCGTTGGCCGAACGGATAAGGCCCGCGCGCACGCCCGAAATTGCGCACGCGCAAAGCGAGGCGACGCGGCGGATCGAATCCGGGAGAGCCACGCGCCGTTTGCGGGATAATACGTGTTTTGTGCGCGATTCATCCGCGCACTTTTTACTCGTTACAGCCGTTTGCGCGTCATTCGATCATGAGCATTCTGAACCTCTCCGCCTATAAATTCGTCACCATCGAGGACGGCCCCGCGTGGCGGCCGCTCGTCACCGAACGCTGCAACGCGCTCGGCCTGAAAGGCACGATTCTGCTGGCGCCGGAGGGCATCAACCTTTTCATCGCGGGGCCGATCGCCGAAGTCCGCGAATTCATCGACTACATCCGCACGGATGCGCTCTTCGGCGGCCGTTTCACCGATCTGCAGTTCAAGGAAAGTATTTCCGCGAAGCAGCCGTTTCGCCGCATGCTGGTGAAGCTCAAGCGCGAAATCATCACGATGAAGAAGCCCGCGATCAGGCCGGAACTCGGCCGCGCGCCGTCCGTCGATGCGCCCACGCTGAAAGCCTGGCTCGACCGCGGCCACGACGACGAAGGCCGTCCGGTCGTGATGCTCGACACGCGCAACGCGTTCGAAGTGGATGTCGGCACGTTCGACAACGCGCTCGACTACCGCATCACGAAATTCAGCGAGTTTCCCGAGGTGATCGAGCGAAATCGCGCGGATCTGCAGGACAAGACCATCGTGTCGTTCTGCACCGGCGGAATCCGCTGCGAAAAGGCCGCGATTCACATGAAGGAAGTCGGCATCGAGCACGTGTATCAGCTCGAAGGCGGCATTCTGAAGTATTTCGAGGAAGTGGGCGGCGCGCATTACACCGGCGAATGTTTCGTGTTCGATTACCGCACGGCGCTCGATCCGAGCCTCCAGCCCACCGCGACCGCGCAATGCTTCGGCTGCCGCGCGGTGGTGTCGGTGGAAGATCAGACGTCGCCGTTCTATACGCCTGGCGAGACGTGCCCGGCCTGCCATCCCGACGCAAAGGTCAGCCGCGCGGCTTAAGCGCTCGATGTCTTATCGCGGCCGCTTCGCGCCCTCGCCCACCGGTCCGCTGCACGCGGGTTCGCTCGTCAGCGCGCTCGCGAGTTTTCTCGATGCCCGCGCGCACGGCGGAAGCTGGATCGTGCGCATCGAGGATGTCGATGCCCCGCGCACGGTGCCCGGCGCCGCCGATGAAATCCTCGCGACGCTCGCGCATTTCGGCATGCATTCGGACGAAGCTCCGGTCTGGCAGAGCGCACGCGGCGATGCTTATCAGGCCGCGTTCGAACGCCTTCAGACGGCGGGTTTCATCTATCCGTGCGGCTGCACGCGACGCGAAATCGCGGATTCGCTGGTGCACGCGCATGCGCGCCACGCGACGCTCGCCTATCCGGGAACATGCCGCGACGGCCTGCACGGCAAGCCCGCGCGCGCATGGCGGCTGCGTGTGCCGGATGGCGATGCGGCGGTCGTTACGTTCGTCGATCGCTGGCAAGGGCCGCAAGCGCAGAATCTCGCGACGGAAGTCGGCGATTTCGCGTTGAAGCGCGCGGACGGGCTGTGGGCTTATCAACTCGCGGTCGTCGTCGATGACGCCGACGCCGGTATCACGCATATCGTGCGCGGCGCCGATCTCCTCGATTCGACCGCACGGCAAATCTATCTGCAGCAGCGCCTCGGTGTGCCCACGCCGGCTTATCTGCACGTTGACGTCGTCAACAACGATGCCGGCGAAAAACTGAGCAAGCAGACGGGCGCGGCGCCGCTCGATCGGCACGCGCCGCTCGAAGCGCTCGTCGAGGCGGCGAGGCATCTCGACATCCGCGTTTCGGCCCATTCGCTCGACACGTTCTACAGCGCCGCGACGGCCGAATGGGCGAAGCGCTTCGCGCGCTAAATTCATCGCCATTAAGCAAAAAAGGCAGCCGCAAGGGCTGCCTTTTTTCATTCGGCTTCAGGAAATCACGACGACTTGCGCGGCATTCCCAGCCCGCCGAGCAATGCCGCGAGCGGCTGCTTCGGCGCGCTCTTGCGCTCGGGTTCGACCGTTTCCTCGTGACGCTTCATCGCCGACGGCGACGGCTCATAAGGCTTCAGGAAGAACTCGTCGACGGGCTGCTGACGGCCGCGCGGACGATCGTGCGCGCCCGCCGGACGGCGGCGCGAGCCGGACTCGTCGCGTGACGCATGCCGATGCTCCGTGCGCTCCGGACGGCCGAAGCGCTCATCGCGGCGCGGCGCCGATCCGTCGTGGCGCACGCGCGTCGTCACCTGGAGCGATTCGACTTCGAGCGGACGCTTGATCAGCTTCTCGATGTCGGCGAGTTGCTTGCGCTCGTTCGCGCTGCACAGCGACAGCGCGTCGCCCGACGCGCCCGCGCGCCCGGTTCGGCCGATACGGTGCACGTAATCTTCCGCGTTGAACGGCAGATCGAAGTTGATGACAGCCGGCAATTCGGCGATATCGAGACCGCGCGCGGCGACGTCGGTGGCGACGAGCGCCTCGATCTCGCCGCGCTTGAACGCGTCGAGCGCCTGCATGCGTTCGCTCTGCGTGCGGTCGCCGTGGATCGCCGTCGCCACGATGCCGTCGCGCTCCAGCACGCGCGCCAGCCGGCTCGCGCCGATCTTGCTGTTGCAGAACACGATCACCTGCTTCAGTTCGCGCTCGCGAATGAGTTGCGCGACCGCGCCGGACTTGTCGCTCTCGTGCACCTCGAAAACGATCTGGCGCACGTTGGTCGCGGTCGAATTGCTGCGCGCGACTTCGATCGTCTGTGGATTGCGCAGATACGTCGAGGCGAGCTTCTTGATTTCGGGCGAGAACGTGGCCGAGAACAGCAGCGTCTGACGCTCCTTCGGCAACAGATTCAGGATGCGCTGCAGGTCGGGCAGAAAGCCCATGTCGAGCATGCGGTCGGCTTCGTCGAGCACGAGCATCTGCACCTGGCCGAGATTGACCGTCTTTTGCTGTACGTGATCCAGCAGGCGTCCGGGCGTCGCGATCAGGATCTCGACGCCGCGGCGCAGCGCGTCGGACTGCGGATTCATGTCGACGCCGCCGAACACCACCGTGCTGCGCAGCGGCGTGTGCTTCGAGTAGGTCTGGACGTTGGCGGCGACCTGGTCGGCGAGTTCGCGCGTCGGCGTGAGCATCAGCGCGCGCACCGGATGGCGCGCGGGCGATGCGCTCGTGTTTGCCGACGGCAACAGGCGCTGGATGATCGGCAGCGAGAAGCTCGCGGTCTTGCCGGTGCCGGTCTGCGCGGCGCCCATGACGTCGCGGCCCGCGAGGACGACCGGAATCGCCTGCGCCTGGATCGGCGTGGGCGTGGTGTAGCCGGACTCGCTCACCGCTTTCAGGATGTCGGCGGACAATCCGAACTGGTCGAACGTCGACGCGTCGGCCCCTGCGGTGGACGTGTTCGTGGCGGCGGAATCGGACATGGTGACTATATTGGCTTTCGCTAAAGTGCCGCTCGATGCGGCGCGCGTAAAAAATCGGTCGAATCGTTCGGTCGAACGTCGCGACCGCTTGCTTACGCGGATGGGTTTCGTTGGCGCACGCGGCGCATCAAACAGGCACACAGTGCGCGCTGCACGGGGCGGCCGGTATCGAGCCTGCGCTCAGATGGGACACGGCTTCGATGACGCCTTGAAGGCAAGCGGCATCCCCGATTTTCTGAGCGGCGGTTCGCTCGAGGCCCGTGTACCGCTCAGCCGGCATCGAACGGCGATGCCGAAAATCCGGAATTCGGACCGGCTGCAATTTCCACAGCCGGAAAGCCGCACATTGTAGCACCGCGCGCGAGTGCGTTCCCGCGGCGCGAAAGCACGACCAGACCGCGCTCCGGCATGCCGCGCGCCTACTTCTTGCGCGCTTCGCAATCCGCGAGCAGCGGCGGCGAATCCTTCGCGGCCATTTCGTCGTACAGGTCCGCCTGCGGACCCTTGGTCCACCACGTGTATTGATCGGCGACGTATTTCGCCCCCGATCCCGCGATCACGTTCACGAACAGCAGCTTGCGCCCGTCGACGGTCAGCGCCGCGAAGCTTTGACGATTGCGCGTGTTCGTGTACTGAACCGACACGCTCTTGCCGTCCTTGCAGTCGTAACGCGTGGTTTGCGTCGAAGCGGTCTGGATCTGCGGCACGGTGAGCGGCATGGCGAGCGCCGACTGCGCCACGAACGACGCGAGCATGAGTGCGATTGTTTTCTTCATCATCCGATTCGCGATGGTTTCGATGTCGATGCGCGCGCCGGCGATCACGGATCGATCACTTCGGCGCATGCGTCGGTCGGTGCGGCCGCGACATGCCCGACGACCGGCACGATCTTCAGCCCCGCCGAGGCGATGCGGCACGGCGCCGCTGCAAGTCCGCAGCCCGAGAGTCCCAGGGAAACCGCGACGAGCGCGGCCAGCGCTTTCCATTTCACATTCACGCTCCCGCCGGCGCCCGCGCGCCGGTCATTTTGCCGAAACCGGCCGCACCTTCGACGCCGCGAGTTTCGCGCGCTCGCGCGCTTCGTCGGTGTCGGCGCCCGTCGCGACCGCGACACCCATGCGGCGCTTCACGAAGCTCTCCGGCTTGCCGAAAAGCCGCAAGTCCGCGCCCGGCACCGCGAGCGCTTGCGCCACGCCTTCGAACGCGATGCCCGTTTCATCCAGACCGCCGTAGATGACGGCGGACGCGCCGGGCGCGCGCAGCGCGGTATCCACGGGCAAGCCGAGGATCGCGCGTGCATGCAATTCGAACTCGGAGAAGCGCTGCGTCGCGAGCGTGACGAGACCGGTGTCGTGCGGACGCGGGCTCACTTCGGAGAACCAGACGTCGTCGCCGCGCACGAAGAGCTCGACGCCGAAGAGCCCGCGTCCGCCGAGCGCGGTCGTGACTTTGGCGGCGACATCGCGCGCTTTTTCGAGCGCGGCCGGGCTCATCGGTTGCGGCTGCCACGATTCGACGTAATCGCCCGCGACCTGCACATGGCCGATCGGATCGCAGAAGTAGGTTTGCGTTTCGCCGCTCTCGGGGTCCGCCGCGCACACGGTGAGTTGCGTGATCTCGTATTCGAAGTCGATGAAGCCCTCGACGATCACGCGGCCGTGATTCACGCGCCCGCCCGCCATCGCGTAATTCCATGCCGGCTCGACATCGGCGTCGCTCTTGAGCACCGATTGCCCCTTCCCCGACGACGACATCACCGGTTTCACCACACACGGAAAGCCGATCGTGGCGATCGCCGCCTTCATCTCGTCGAGCGATTGCGCGAACGCATAGGGCGATGTCGGCAGGCCGAGTTCCTCGGCGGCGAGTCGCCGGATGCCTTCGCGGTTCATCGTGAGCTGCGTGGCGCGCGCCGTCGGGATGACGGTCGCGAGTTGCGCCGCTTCGATTTCAGCGAGCGCATCGGTCGCGATCGCCTCGATCTCCGGCACGATCAGATGCGGCTGCTCCTTCTCGACGAGCGCGCGCAGCGCGGCGGCGTCGGTCATGTCGATGACGTGCGCGCGATGCGCAACCTGATGCCCCGGCGCGTTCGCATAGCGATCGACCGCGATGACCTCGACGCCCAGGCGCTGCAACGCCATGATCACTTCCTTGCCAAGCTCGCCCGCGCCGAGCAGCATCACGCGCGTGGCGTTGGCGGAAAGCGGCGTGCCGATGCGCAAGGCATCAGGACGAGATGAATCGGTCTGCATGAGTGCTCCGGGAATCGATCGGGTGACGAGGCCAGTAAAGCGAAAGCGGCGGAATTGGGCGCGATGTTAACACGCAGTGCCCGCCGCAACACTCTGCCGTCCGGCCTATTGACGGCGTCGTCACAAACGGTATTGACACGTGAATGCGGATCGGAATTCCCCGCGCATCGCCGATCGATGACAGCCGCGGCAAACATTTTGTTGCTTGCGGGCGCTAGACAAATCGCAGGACGCGTGCGATACCCTTACGGTTTCGCCTGCTTCAGGATCATCGATGCCCACGCATTTCCTTCGCGCGTCCGCTCTTCGTTCGGCGCACTCATCGTCAAACTTCCTGTCGCGTAGCAAAGCGGCGCTTTCGCTTGCGTCCCGCGCGTGCGCGCTCGTCGTCGCGGCGAGCGTCGTCGCCGGTTGCGCGATGCCGAAGCATCCCGATACGAGCGCGCCGCCCACCGATCCTTATAATCCCGCCGCCACGCAATTGCTCGACGACACGCAATGGGATCTCACGAGCTGGACCGATGCGAGCGGCCAGCCGCGCGCGGTGCCGCACGCGGGCGAGAACGGCGCGCGGCCGCTCACGCTCGATTTTTCGACCGCGAACGGTCATCGCCAGGCGAGCGGCTTTTCGGGCTGCAACCGCTACAGCGGCACCTACGATCTGAAGGACGGCAAGCTGACTTTCGGCCCGCTCGCCGGCACGCGCATGGCGTGCGTCTCGGGTGCGGGCGCGGCGCTGGAGCGGCCCTATCTCGACGCGCTCGCGCATATCGCGAAAAGCGGCGTGCAGATGAATCCGCCGCCCGCGCTGAAACTGACGCTCGACGACGGCCAGGTGCTCACCTTCTCGGCTCGCGCGAGGTGATGTGTTGCGTACATGCGGCACACGCGTCGTGCGTGCGCGGCGCCCGCGCGGTTCCCGCGCGGTTTCCCGTTAAACTGCTCGATCGAACAGTCCGGCCAACACGCGCGGCCGGGCGCAGTCTTCGGGTCACAACCTGATTCGTTTCACCCAACATTGATTCAAGCTCAAGCATGCACATGGTAGTTCTCGGCTGGTTCGGTGCATCGGTCGTCTGGTTCCTTCCGCTCCTCTGGCGCATCGTCAAGCTGGCGCTGCCGGGCAGGGAAGGCGTGCGCGGCCCGGGCACGATCCGCCTCTGGCTCGGTTTCGTCGGTGTGCTGCTCGCGAGCAGCACGCTCGAAGGCGCGCTCGCAAACTCGCTCGAAACGCAGGCGAACATCAATCGCTGCGGACGCGCGCTCGCTACCGCGTTGAGCGGACCCGCGCATCTGGGCGGCGCAGCCGCGATCGCGGCCGTCGTGCTCGCGATCTTCCTGCCCTGGCTGATCGAATTCAGCTGGCGCTCGGTGCTCGCGTGGGCGGACGAAGCGTTCGGCTTCGGCCTGCCGCAAAACTGGCTCACGCCGCGCGAGCGCGAAAGCGAGTCGCGCCAAAGCTCGCCCGGCCGCGAAAAAGCGCGCGACAAGGCAGGCAGCTGGTTCGAACGCCGCACCCGCGCAAGAGCCGCGCGCGATTCGCAGGAACGTGCCCATCGCGCCGAGCGTTTCGATGCGCCGCCGCCGCGCACGTCGCACGACGAGCCGACGCTCGGCCTTCCGACCGGCCCCCGTAGCACCCGTTATCAGCGTCCGACGCCGTGGCGCCCGCCTGCGACCGGCAAGAGCGCGGTCAGCCGCGCATCGGCGGCCACCGCGAGCGCAATCGCCACCGCCGAGGCTTACGCGAAGCGCCCCGCATTCGAGGCCGCGGGCGTCTCGCCTCCGGTCGCGCAAACGGAGCCGGTCGTGCCTGCGGACTGGCTGAACCCGTCGGCGACATCGGCGAATCGCGAGGCCGGGGCGGCATTCGCGCCGCGCCGGGCGTCGGCATTCGAGCCTTCGGGCTCGGGCTTGCGCGCGTCCGTCGCCGCCGACAAACCGCGCGCGTCCACGCCGCCGACGCCCGCGCCTCGCGTGGATCGCCCGCGCAGTCCGGTGACGTCGATGCCTGCGCAACGGTCATCGGGCGTGGCGAGCACATCCACGTCCGTCGCAACCGGCGTGAGCGCCGCGCGCAGAACGCCTTTGCCGCAAACGCCGCAAAGCATCAGACGCGCCGCACCGCCCGCGCGTCCGTCCATGGGCACAGCGACGCGTGAGTTCGCGCCGGCGCCGCTCGCCGCACCGGCGTTCTCGCGTCCGGCCGCGCCGCTCGGGCCGATCGCGCCGCCGCCGGCACCCGAAGCGATTCAGGCGACGTTGCGTTCCATCGAGGAGAAGACCGCGCTGTGGACGTCGCTCGCGGGCGCGAGTCTCGCGCGCGGACATGTGTCGATGGCGCGTGGCGGCCAGCCCGATATTCAGCCGGACGCCGAGACGAATGCGTCGATGACCGCCGATGAACACGTCATCGAAACGGCAGCCGAATCGATCGTCGAGCCGGTAACGCCTCCGCCCGCAAAAACACAGGAATTCGATGCTCGCGTCGAGCCGCCGCTGATCGATGCGCACGTGATCGCGCCCGCGCTCGTCGAGCCGCCCCCGCTCTTCGGCTTGCGTCTGCCGGAGCCGCCGAGCGCCGACATCCCGATCGCGCCATCGCTTTCCACCCCTGCCTCTCCGTTCGACACAAACGCGGCGCAAGAGCCCGCGTACATCGACTCGCCGAGCGAGACGCCCGAGCCTCCGCCCGCCGCGCGACAGCCGGAACCGGAACCGGAACACGAACCGGACGCGCGCGATCTCGCGCCGACGCCGCCGTGGCTAGATGAACCCACGTCGCGCGATACCGACAGCGAGCCCCCTGCCCCGCCGCTCTTGCGCGTCGTCGACGAGCCGGACGACGTGCTCGACATGCCCGAGGAAGAGCCGCTGCCCATCGCCGAGCGCCAGGTTGCGGGCGACGAATTCGCTTCGCCGTCGAACGTCGTGCGCTTTCCGGGCATCGCGGCCGCGCCGCCCGTCGTATCGCAGGCTCCGAGTCAGCCGAACGCAGCGCCGCCCGAACCGCGCCAGCCGGTACGCGGTTCCGCGCCGACCGAGTTCGAATTCCATGCGCCGCACGCATCGGCGGTGGAATTGCCGACGCTCGATCTGCTCGAAGCCGCGTCCGACGAGATCGAGCCCGTCTCCGAGGCGCATCTGAACGAAACCGGCCAGTTGATCGAGCAGCGCCTTCAGGAATTCAAGGTGCCGGTGACGGTGGTCGGCGCGTCGGCCGGTCCGGTCATCACGCGCTTCGAAGTCGAGCCGGCGCTCGGCGTGCGCGGCAGCCAGATCGTCGGGCTGATGAAGGATCTGTCGCGCGGCCTCGGCCTCACGTCGATCCGCGTCGTCGAAACGATTCCCGGCAAGACCTGCATGGGCCTCGAACTGCCGAACGCGAAGCGCCAGATGATCCGCCTCTCGGAGATTCTCGAAGACGACGTGTATCGCACGTCGAAGTCGAATCTGACGATCGCGATGGGCAAGGACATCGTCGGCAATCCGGTCGTGACGGATCTCGCCCGCGCGCCGCACATGCTGGTCGCGGGCACGACGGGCTCGGGCAAGTCGGTCGCGATCAACGCGATGATCCTCTCGCTGCTCTACAAGGCGAAGCCCGAGGACGTGCGCCTCATCATGATCGATCCGAAGATGCTGGAGCTTTCTGTGTACGAAGGCATTCCGCATCTGCTCGCGCCGGTCGTCACCGACATGAAGCTCGCGTCGAACGCGCTCAACTGGTGCGTCGGCGAGATGGAGAAGCGTTACCGGCTGATGTCGGCGGTCGGCGTGCGCAATCTGCAAGGTTTCAACCAGAAGATCCGCAACACCGAGGCCGCGGGCAAGAAGCTCACGAACCCGTTCTCGCTCACGCCCGACGCGCCCGAGCCGCTGTCCACGCTGCCGCTCATCGTCGTGGTCATCGACGAACTCGCGGACCTGATGATGGTCGCGGGCAAGCAGATCGAGCAGTTGATCGCGCGTCTCGCGCAGAAGGCGCGCGCGGCCGGCATCCATTTGATTCTCGCGACGCAGCGGCCGTCCGTCGACGTGATCACCGGTCTCATCAAGGCGAACATTCCGACGCGCGTGGCGTTCCAGGTGTCGTCGAAGATCGATTCGCGCACGATTCTCGACCAGATGGGTGCGGAATCGCTGCTCGGCGCAGGCGACATGCTGTTCCTGCCGCCCGGCACGGGCTATCCGCAACGCGTACACGGCGCGTTCGTCGCGGACGACGAAGTGCATCGCGTGGTCGAGCATCTCAAGCAGTTCGGCGAACCGGAGTACGAGGAAGGCATTCTGTCCGGCCCGACGTCCGATGGCGGCGGCGGTCAAGACCTCTTCGGCGAAACACCCGACGCCGAAGCCGATCCGCTCTACGACGAAGCCGTGGCTTTCGTCGTGCGCACGCGGCGCGCGTCGATTTCGTCGGTGCAGCGGCAGTTGCGCATCGGCTATAACCGCGCGGCGCGCCTCGTCGAACAGATGGAAGCGGCCGGGCTCGTCTCGTCGATGAGCAACAACGGCAACCGTGAAGTGCTCGCCCCGCCCGGCCCGGCGGAGTGAGCGTTACCAGAGCCGCAGGCGGCGCAGCAGAAAGATCGTGATGGCGGCACAGCCCGTCATCACGCCGACCACGATCCAGAACGCCGCCGGATCCTTGGTCCCCGGCAAGCCCGCCACGTTCATGCCGAAAATGCCCGTCACGAGCGTGGCGGGCAGCAGCAACGCGGACATGATCGCGAGCCAGAGCAGCTTGCGGTTGATGTCCTCCGACAGCGCCGCGGCGATTTCATCCTGCAATAGCTTCGCGCGCTCGTAGAGTCCTTCAAGGCCGCCGCCCAGACCGTTCAGCACCTGAATCGCCTGCACGAGCGCTTCCATCGAGCGCGGTTCGGCCCATTCGAGGCGGCGCAACACGAGTTGCGTCAGCGCGTTGCGCTCGGGATCGATAAATCGCTTCACTTCCACGATGCGCCGCCGCGCGCCGCCCAGCATCGCGCGGCATTTCGAATGGCCTCCTTCGAGCACGCTTTCCTCGACATCGTCGAGACAGTCGCCGATTTCATCGATACGGTCCGCGAAGGTATCGTTCAGCGCGCGAATCAGCCCGGCGAAGAGATCGACGGTATCGCGGAACATCGCGCCTTCGAGGACGGCGTGGCGCAAGCGGTCGGTCGATTGCAGCGGACGTGCGCGCACGGTGATCATGCGATGCTTGTCCACGTAAAAGCGCAGCGCGCCGGTCGCGCGGTTCGCCTCGCGCGCGCCGGGCGCGGCGGCATCCGGCGTCTTCGCGACGAGTTCGAGGTCCGCGACGACGCCGTACATGAAGTTCGAGCCGATATGCACGCGCGGGCGTTTGTCCTCGCCGTTCAGGAACTCGCGGGCGACATCGGGCATCGACGTGACGCCTTCGAGCCAGCCCTCGACCGCATCGTCGTTCGCCGACAGATGCAGCCACGTCGGGCCATCGCCCGCGACGGATTCGCGCGCTTCGTCCCAGGTCAGGCGCAGCGCCTCGCCGCCGGCGAAGCTGAACGCGCTGATGAATCCCGGCGGCGCCGGTTCAGTGCGCTTGAGCGGACGCTCGCGCGCGTCGAATGGTTGAGTCGTGTTCAATCTTGCATTCCCTGCTGTTGCCTTTCGATTTCCTCAGTACACCTTTCAGTCGATGCGAAAGAAAAGCGCCTCGGAAACGCATCGTACTAGAACTCGTAGCGGCCCCAGAAGAACGCGACGTCGCCGTCGTTCAGGCCGGGGATGTGCGGGATGATCGTCGCCATGACGGACGCGCGCCGGTAGCGCACCGAGCCGATCGGCAGCGCGAGCGGCAACGGCACGTAATGGCCGATGTCGCTGCGCGCCGTCACGCCGACGAAGAACCCGCCGCCCGCCTGCAATCCGCCGAGCACCGGCTTCGTGTACCACTGGCGCGCGTAACCGCCGATCGGTTCGAAGTTGTGATGCGAATCCGAAAAGGCGAACGCGAACAGAATGTCCTCATTGCCGTTCGCGTCGATCCAGTGCTTGCCCGCCCCGCCGCCGTACGACCACGGGTTGAGTTCGCTGCGATCGTTGAAGCCGTCGATATGCCAGCCGTAACCCGTCACGTAGAGATCCCAGGTGCCTTCGTGCACGACGCGCATCACACGCTGGCACGCCGACGACATCCAGTCCCGCTCGAAATCGCATTCCTTGCTGTCGTCCGCGCGCGCCGCGAGTGGCGCGCATAACGTCGAAACCATCACCGCCTTGAGCAGTTTCCTTTTCATCGTCATCGGACAGCGTGTCGCTGTGTGAATCGCGGCTCGTCGGCCGCTCTCGTCGCTCCGATCAGACCGTCACGACGGCGATACGAACTTGAAATCGACCGGCGAGCCGATCGACAGTTGCTTCGGGTCCGACGCGAGCTCGCCCGTCTGCGGATCGCGGCGGAAGAAGTACGCGCTGTCGCTCTCCTGATTGCCGACGATGAGCCAGCGCCCGGTCGGATCGATCGCGAATTCGCGCGGCGTCTTGCCGAGCGTCGGATAGCGCTTGACGTACTTCAGATGGCCGTTCTTCGGATCGACAGAAAACTGGACGATCTCGTTGGCGTCGCCTCGATTGGTCGCGTAAAGGAAACGCCCGTCCGGCGACATATGGATCGCCCCGCCGCCGATCTTGCCTCTGAAACCCGGCGCGATCATCGAATTGGTCTGAACCTGCGTGAGCTTGCCGTCGCGGTAATCGAACACGAGCACCGACGCGTTCAACTCGGTGGTCAGATAGGCGTGCCTGCCGCCTGCGTCGAAGATCAGATGGCGTGGCCCGGAGCCCGGCTTGATCAACGCGTAGCGCGCTTCGGTCGGACCGAAGAGGCCGCGTCCCGATGCCGACGGATCGGGCGTGTAGCGGTACGCGAAGACCTTGTCGACACCGAGATCCTGCGCGAAGAGATACTTGCCGTCGGGCGAGAACACGGTCGAATGGACGTGCGAATTGTCCTGCCGTCCCTTCACCGGGCCGCCGCCTTCGTGATGCACGGTCAGCACCGAATTGCCGACATGGCCGTCTGAGGACAGCGGAAAGACCGCAAAGCTGCCGCCCGGATTCGATGCGACGGAGTAGTTGGCGGTCAGCAGATATTTGCCGTCAGGCGAGAGCGCGAGGTAGCACGGATCATTGCCATCCGACGAAACGCGGTTGAGAAAGCTCAACTGGCCGGTCGCGCGATCGAAGCGAAAGGCGCTCACGCCGCCGCGCTGCGTCGCGGGGCCGTTGTCGCCGGGCAATTCGTTCACTGCATACACGTAATTCCGGTCACGGCTCACGACGAGATAGGACGGATTGACCGTCTGCGCCCATGCGATGCGGGACAGTTCTCCACTGGCCGTGTCGAAACGATAGACATAGATGCCTTCGCTCTTTCCGCCGCCCGTGTAGGTGCCGATCAGCAGATCGTAGACCTCTTTGCCCGGCGCGCCCGTCGTGGCCGCGCCGCTCGCTGAGCCCGGCGCGGCGGGCATCGTGGCGGTCTGCGCGAAGGACTGCGCCGCCGCCAGCGACAGCATCAGCGCGACCCCTCTCGCCCACGCGATGGGCCTCGCGCGCATCGGGCGCGCGTCTTGCAACATCGATGCGAGCGAATTCGCGCCGCAGGGATGGCTCGGGTGCATGAAACCTCCTCATCGTCTCTTTGCTGCTTGTTATCGGGGGCGACGCGCGAGTTCGCCGGCATCGCAAGGCCCAAGGACGTGCGGGAGCAAATTTCGCTCCAAACGGCGTGGACCGCCATCATGAGCGACGGGGTTCGCAGCCAAGATACACCACGCACGACAGGCCAACCGACACGATTCGAACCAACAACAGGAGTTGCCGCGATGACTATTCACCTAAGCCTTGGCCCGCTCGTTTCCCTGATCGCCGGGATCCTGGTTCTCATCATGCCGCGGTTGCTGAACTTCATCGTCGCGATCTATCTGATCGTGATCGGGCTGATCGGCCTGTTCGGCATGGGATCGGCCCATTTCTGACGGACGCGAGACTGTCGTTGTGACGCCGATTCATCCCGGCGGTTCCGGACATGCGAACGCAAACGCGAGCGCACGCGCACGGGTTGAGCCGTGCGCGTGCGCAAAGTGTCACGAAAAAAGGACACGCGGATGGGCCGCGTGGGGCGAGCGTGTATCGTCAGCCGTTCGCGAGCTGGTCGAGACGCAGGCGTCCCTGCAACGACAACGCGCCGACCGAAACGCCGGCGACGCCGAAGGTGTAGCGGCTGAAGCAGCCGCGCTCCGTGAGAAATGCGGCGGCGGTTTCCATCGCGTTGCGCGACAGACCGAGATGCTTGTGATCGAGCGCGAGCAGCGCCTCGGCATCAGAGACGCGGCTTGCTGCGGAAAGAATGGCGATGCAGTCGGCTTTCGACGGATAGAGCATGGGTTCCGTTCCTCGAAAACGCTACGTTAGGGACCGGCCGGGAGCGCGCAGGCCGTTGCATGGCTCGCGCGCGTCACGCGCCGGGGTCATGCATGAAAGACGCGCGAAAGGCGCAAGAGTTTCAGCGCCGCGAGTAACAAAGGAAACGGCGCTTCGACCTTTCACGAAACTTCATTCTAAACATCAGTCGAATGCTTTTTCAACAGCGCGATCGGCGCATCGCTAGCGCTTTTCCGCCAATCGCGGCGGGACCGCCATCGCACCGGCCGTTGCGCGCCGTGATCACACGCGGCCCGGTTTTCTGCTTGCAACGAACGATTGCGGCAGAATGCGGCCAGAAAGCATGCGTGGCGTCGGTCGCTTCCTTTGTCCTTGACGCCGCGCTTCGCTCGGGGCGCGCCGCGTCCCGAATCTTTTGCTCAACCCGCGGCGCGTTTCGATTCGGTCCGCGCCGCCAGCAGGAAGATGTTCGCTTATGCCAGCTTTGATCGAAGACTATGCGATGGTCGGCGACGGCCACACCGCAGCCCTGATTTCCCGCGACGGCTCCGTCGACTGGCTCTGTTGGCCACGCTTCGACTCCGGCGCGTGCTTCGCGGCGCTGCTCGGCACGCCCGAGCACGGCCGATGGCTCATCGCGCCCGAGATGCCCGACGGCGAAACGGCCGTCATCAACCGTCGCTATCGCGAGGACACGCTGGTCCTCGAAACGGATTTCGAAACATCGCAAGGCGCCGTGACGATCGTCGACTTCATGCCCTTGCGCAACGGACATTCGGAACTCGTGCGCATCGTGATCGGACGGCGCGGCACGGTGCGCATGAAGATGGAGCTCGTGCTGCGCTTCGATTACGGCTCGGCCGTGCCCTGGGTGAGCCGTCTGCCCGACGACAGCGGCATTCGCGCGATCGCCGGACCGGATCTCGCGGTGCTGCGCACGCCGGTCGACCTCGTCGGCGAAAACATGCATACGGCCGCCAGCTTCGACGTGAGCGCGGGCGAACGCGTGCCCTTCTCGCTGTGCTACTCGCAATCCCATCTGCGTCTGCCGCACGCGTCCGATCCCCACACGCAACTCGCGCGCACCGAGAACCACTGGCGCGAATGGTCCGGGCAAAGCGAGCTCAAGGGCCGCTGGGCGAGCGCGATCCGCCGCTCGCTGATCACGCTGAAGGCGCTCGCCTACGAGCCGACGGGCGGCATCGTCGCCGCGCCCACGACCTCGCTGCCGGAGCAGCTCGGCGGCACGCGCAACTGGGACTATCGCTACTGCTGGCTGCGCGACGCGACCATCACCCTGCTCGCGATGATGCGCGGCGGCTACTACGACGAAGCCCGCGCGTGGCGCGCGTGGCTGGGCCGCGTGATGGCGGGCTCGCCGGCGCAGATCCAGATCATGTACGGCATCGCGGGCGAGCGGCGCCTGCCCGAGTGGGAGATCCCGTGGCTGCCCGGTTACGAGGGCGCGTCGCCGGTGCGTATCGGCAATGGCGCGGTCGATCAGTTGCAGCTCGACGTCTACGGCGAAGTGATGAACGCGCTGCACCTCGCGCGCGTCGGCGGTCTGCAGAGCGACGAAACCGCCTGGTCGATCCAGTGCGCCATGCTGCAACACCTCGACACGATCTGGGAACAGCCCGACGAAGGCATCTGGGAAGTGCGCGGCGGGCGCCAGCACTTCACGTTCTCGAAGGTCATGGCGTGGGTCGCGTACGACCGCGCGATCAAATCGGCGGAAAAGTTCGAGCTGCCGGGGCCGATCGACCATTGGCGCGAGATGCGCGCGCGCATCCGTGCCGAGGTGCTGAAGAAAAGCTGGAACGCCGAACTGAACTCCTTCACGCAGGCCTACGACAGCGATGCGCTCGATGCGAGCCTGCTTCTCATCCCGTTGCTCGGATTTTTGCCGCCTAAAGATCCGCGAGTGACCGGAACCGTACATGCGATCGAGACCAAGTTGACGCACGATGGGCTCGTGAAGCGTTATCACACCGCCGAAGTCGCGGATGGCTTGCCGCCCGGAGAAGGCACGTTTCTGGCTTGTAGCTTCTGGCTGGTCGACAATCTGGCGCTGCAAGGCCGGATCGATGAAGCGCACGAGATGTTCGAGCGCCTCGTCGGGCTCGCGAACGATGTCGGATTGCTGGCCGAGGAGTACGACACGGTGGCCAGGCGCATGGTCGGGAATTTCCCGCAGGCCTTTACCCACGTGGCGCTAGTGCATACCGGAATGAATCTGATGCGGCACGAAGAGGAGATGGCAAAGGCGATCGGCCAGCCATCCGGCCCGGAAAACCACGACGAGCCGGACGCGCAAGCTGCCATCGATGCTGCAACAGGAAAGTCATAAATCTATGTTTTGTTTGATGAAATTGGCGTTTCCCGGTAATATTGGTGCAATGCACAAAATGTAGGATGTCGGGATGTGTTGTTTTCACGCAGGCAATTCCGACCGATTATTGAATTGAACGCTTAGTACGCGGAAAATCTTGCTTCCGCTCAAGGTTCGTCGTACAAGAGTCGATATTGCGCGGGTGGCAGCACGGAAAGGCAGGCAGGAAGCATTTCAGGAAAGACAGTGCCCCGGCAGCATGGCGACAGCCCGCCGCGCCGCCGGGGGTCATCGAATGCCGTTGAGCCTCATCGCCGGATGCTTTGCCGGGATCAACGGGCGTGCCGGTTTCCACCGGAGTTACTGGGGCAACCATGCTCTATCAAATTCACGAATTTCAGCGAGCCATGCTGTCTCCTCTCACAGCATGGGCCGAAGCTGCATCGAAGTCGTTCGTCAACCCGGCCAGCCCGCTCGCCTATATTCCCGGTTCGAGCCGTCTGGCCGCGGGTTACGAGTTGCTCTACCGGCTCGGCAAGGACTACGAGAAGCCCGAGTTCAGCATTCATCAGATCGTCAAGGACGGACACAACATTCCGATCGTCGAGCAGACGGTGGTCGAGAAGCCGTTCTGCCGTCTCCTGCGATTCAAGCGCTTCGCCGACGACAGCGCCACCGTCACCAAGCTGAAGAACGAGCCGATCGTGCTCGTGTGCGCGCCGCTCTCCGGGCACCACTCCACGCTGCTGCGCGATACGGTCAAGACGCTTTTGCAGGACCACAAGGTGTACATTACCGACTGGATCGACGCGCGCATGGTGCCGACCGAGAACGGTCCGTTCCATCTGGACGATTACGTCGAATACATCCAGGAGTTCATCCGCCATATCGGCGCGAAGGACCTGCACGTGATCTCGGTGTGTCAGCCGACCGTGCCGGTGCTCGCCGCCATTTCGCTGATGGCGAGCCGCGGCGAAGACACGCCCCGCACGATGACCATGATGGGCGGCCCGATCGACGCGCGCCGCAGTCCCACGTCCGTCAACTCGCTTGCGAACGAGCACTCGTACGGGTGGTTCGAGAACAACGTCATCTACACCGTGCCGGCGAACTATCCGGGTGTGGGACGCAAGGTCTATCCGGGCTTTTTGCAGCACGCGGGCTTCGTCGCGATGAATCCCGAACGCCATCTCACGGCCCATTGGGACTTCTATCAAAATCTGCTGCGCGGCGACGATGACGACGCCGAGCAACATCGCCGTTTCTACGACGAATACAACGCCGTGCTCGACATGGCCGCCGAGTATTACCTCGAAACGATCCGCGTCGTGTTCCAGGAGTTCCGGCTCGCCGAAGGCACGTGGGAAGTCAACGACGAACTCGTGCGTCCGCAGGACATCAAGCACACTGCCCTCTTCACGATCGAAGGCGAGCTCGACGACATCTCCGGCAGCGGCCAGACGCGCGCCGCGCACGATCTGTGCACCGGCATCCCGCCGAAGCACAAGCGCCATTTCACGGCGGAGAAGGCCGGCCACTACGGCATCTTCTCGGGCCGCCGCTGGCGCACGATGGTGTATCCGCAATTGCGCGAGTTCATTCTCGAACACGACAAGACGCCGAAGACGGAAGCCGTGCCCGCGTAAGCAGGCACGCGCCGGGACCGATTCCATCGCGTCAAATGAAAACGTCGCGCCTTGCAAAAGGCGCGACGTTTTTTTCTTCAGACGGCGCGAACGCGAAAGCGTTTGATCAGCGGCGCGTCAGATAAGCCAGCAGCAACTCGGTATTCATGCGGACGATCTGCTCGCGCTGGCCTTGCTCGCTGAAATCGAGGCCGAACGTCGCTTCGAGCGTGAAGCGGTTCGACACGATGTAATAGCCGAGTCCCGACAGCACGATGTAGAGCTTGAGCGGATCGACGTCGGTGCGAAACAATCCGGCCTTCTGGCCACGATCGAGAATAGCCGTGAGCGTCGCGACGATCGGCGAAATGAGTTCGCGGATTCGATTCGATCCTTTGATATATCTCGCCTCATGCAGATTTTCGTTATTGATGAGGCGCAGCAATTCCGGGTGATCCCGGTAGTAATCCCAGACGAAATGCGCGAGACGCGTCATCGCTTCGATGGGCGCGATGCCGTCGAGTTCGAGCGTGCGTTCGGCTTCGACAAGCGCCGAAAGAGCATGTTCGAGCACCGCGGTGAATAACTGCTCCTTGCTACCGAAGTAGTAGTAGAGCATGCGTTCATTGGTCTCCGCCCGGCGCGCAATCTGGTCGACGCGGGCGCCGAACAGACCGCCTGCAGCGAACTCCTCTGCGGCGGCAAGCAGAATACGGCGCCGGGTGCCTTCAGGATCTCTTTTGATTTTCGGCTGATTCATGGTGGCATGACTCGGGAGCCGCGTTGCCGGATTAGCGTCACGCGGCCCGCGTTGGGGTACATGACGTGAACGGGCGCTGCCCATGGTTATTGGGAAACACCGTCCTGCGGTCAAACGGAAAAGCGCTTCGATTATGCGCACATCGAAGCACATTGGCAATTAGGATTGAAAGCCATTCGGCACGACTCTTGATGACTTCGGCGATAATGTCGATTAAAGCCGAGCGCGTGACCGAAAGAGCGGGACACGCGCCGAACAGGCAGCGTGCCGCCGTCGTCGTTGTGGACGTGATCACAGCCACGCGCTTCGCCTATGTCGCGCACATGCTGCGCCAGTCCCCAAGGCATCATCGCAATTCCTCGTGACCGCAACCGTTCCCAAGACGCTCGCTGAGCGCATCGAAGATCTGCTGCCGCAGACGCAATGCACCAAGTGCGGCTATCCCGCCTGCCGGCCTTACGCCGACGCCATTGCCGCGGGCGAGGCGAACTACAACCAGTGCCCGCCGGGCGGCGCCGAAGGTGTCGCGCGCCTGGCCGCGCTCCTCGGCAAGCCCGATATTCCTCTCGATACGACGCACGGCGTCGAGCGCGCGCGGCCCGTCGCCGTAATCGACGAGAACGTGTGCATCGGTTGCACGCTGTGCATGCAGGCGTGTCCGGTCGATGCGATCGTCGGCGCGGCGAAGCAGATGCATACGGTCATCGCCGAGCTGTGCACGGGTTGCGATCTGTGCGTGCCGCCCTGCCCCGTCGATTGCATTGCGATGGTGCCCGTCACCGGCACGCGCACCGGCTGGGACGCATGGAGCCAGGACGAAGCCGATGCGGCCCGCGCGCGGCACGACCGCCGCATGGCGCGTCTCGAACGCGAACGCGCGGCCGCCGAGGCGCGGGCAAGCGCGCGTCAGGCCGCGCGCGCGGCGCACGTGGACCAGCCGGTGCCGCACACGCCGCAAACGCCGTCGCCGCAACCGGTCGCGCCGGCTGCCACGCAAGCCGCGAGCGACGATCCGGAAGCAAAGAAACGCGCGATCATTCAGGCCGCGCTGGAGCGCGCGCGCAAGAAGAAGGAAGAGATGGCGAAGCTCGGCGCAGGTCCGAAAAACACGGATCACGTGAGCGCCGCGGTGCAGGCGCAGATCGACAGCGCCGAGCAGCGCCGTCGCCGTCTCGGGCTGGCGGACGACGAAAACGCGTCCCATCCCGGCGAGGGCGATCGAAGCGACAAACCCGCGTGAGAACGGACATCGAACCATGAACGCCACGAAGCGCCGCGCCATCTACGAGACTTTGCAAAGCATCGATCCGCATCCGACCACGGAGCTCGAATACACGACGCCCTTCGAACTGCTGATCGCCGTGATGCTCTCCGCGCAGGCGACCGACGTCTCCGTCAACAAGGCGATGCGCAAGATGTTTCCCGTCGCGAACACGCCGGCGGCGGTGCTTGCGCTCGGCGAGGAAGGCGTGACGGAATACATCCGCACGATCGGGCTTTATCGCACAAAGGCGAAGAACGTGATCGCGACGTGCCGCATTCTCATCGATCAATACGGCGGCGACGTGCCCGACAACCGCGAGGCGCTCGAAGCGCTGCCGGGCGTCGGACGCAAGACGGCGAACGTCATTCTGAATACGGCGTTCGGGCAGCCGACCATCGCTGTCGATACGCACATCTTCCGCGTCGCGAATCGCACGGGACTCGCGCCCGGCAAGGACGTGCGCGCCGTCGAGACCGCGCTCGAAAAGTTCACGCCGAAAGAGTTTCTGCACGATGCGCATCACTGGCTGATCCTGCACGGGCGTTACGTGTGCAAGGCGCGCGTGCCCGAGTGCTGGCATTGCGCGATCGAGCCGCTCTGCGAATATCGGCCGAAGACGCCCGCGCCGGTCGAATGAGCGGTTTGGGCAGACCGCACGCGCCACGGTCTACAATAGCGGGTTCAGAAACCCGCAATCGAATCAATACCTTATGTTCAACCCTAGCCGCGACGAAGTCCGCCAGTTCTTTACCGAAACCTGGCGCAAGGAGCGCGCCGGCGAGATTCTGACGCCGCTCGAAAGCATGGCCGCCGACTGGATCGGCGAACATCCCGAATATCACGATGCGCTCGCGAAACCCGAATCGCGCGAAGCCGATTACTCGCCCGATCGCGGCCAGACCAATCCGTTTCTGCATCTGTCGATGCACCTCGCGATCAGCGAGCAATTGTCGATCGATCAGCCGCCGGGCATCCGCCGCGCGCACGACAGGCTGGTCGCGCGCCTCGGTTCGCCGCACGACGCGCAGCACGCGATCATGGATTGCCTCGGACAGGTGATCTGGGAAGCGCAGCGCACGGGCACGCCGCCGGATACCGATGCCTATCTCGCGCTGATCGAGCGCCGTGCTTCGCGCGACTAAGCATCCGAAATACGCGCCGTCCAAATGAAAACACCCCGCTCGGGAAGCGGGGTGTTGTTTGCTGACGAATCTTCGAAAGCCGCGCGCTTACTTCTTCAGCACGAGACTGCCGTCGAGCGATTCGATATACGCCGCGAGATCCTTCAGATCGCTCTGCGACAGGCTTTGCACCTGCGCCGCCATGATGGCGTTGTTGCGTCCGAAGTTCGGATTGTTGCCGCCGATCTGATACTGGCGCAGCGCCCAGTAGATATAGGTCGCATGCTGACCCGCGAGCCGCGGATACTCGCCGCTCACCGGCTTGTTGAGACCGGGGCCGTGGCAGGCCGCGCAGTTGTGGCTGTCGGAGAGCGCCTTGCCGTTGCTCACGTCGGCCGCGTGCGCGCCGCCGACCGTCATGCCGATGAGCGCCGCTGCCGCGCATGCTGCCTTGAAGCTTGAGTGAAGTGCCTTGGACGGCTTCATGAATTCTCCTTCCCGTTTATCGCTTTGCCGTGTCACGCGCGGATCACTTGTCGGGATTGTTCTTCGATTGGGAAGTCTGCGCGGCGTAGTACGCGGCGATATCGGCGATATCCTGATCCGACAGCGTCGTCGCGATGGCGCGCATCGTGTCGAAATGACGGTCGCCCTTCTTGTAGGCGTGCAGCGCATTGGCGATGTACTGCGCGTTCTGGCCACCGAGCATCGGCACTTCGTAGACTTCGGGGTACGCGGTGCGATAGCCGGGGATGCCGTGGCAGCCGATGCACATCGCGACCTTGCCCTCTGCGGCCTTCGCGTTGCCGACGACGTCGGCCGACGCCTCGGTCGCGAAGCCGGCGAGACCGGACAGCGCTGCAATCACGGCACATTTGCCGACGAAATTGTTCATAGCTCTTCTAACCTGGCTTGAGGGGAAATCCGGCGCTCAAAAGGCCGCGGCCCGCGCCGAGCGCATTACAACCTTCTCGGGACTGTTTGCTGCTACAGGGTTTGTCGCCACGCAGGCCAAAAAAATCGCGCTAATTGTACCGCGCGACCTACCCCCCGTCCACACGCGAACCGCGCCGAAGCCCTGCTGGCAAGGGGAATCGGCTGAAAAGCAGCCGTTTTGCCTGCGACAATTCGCCCCTGTACAAGCGATGAGCCCGCTTGCGCGCACGCTGCGCAGCATTCGGACTCGCTTCGGCAACCCGCCGATAGAGCGGCTCAAACGATACCCGGCGCGCCTCAATATCGAAAGGTCTTCTGACTTATACTGGGATTTTTTTGCCAACCGGATCTTCGTCATGCGTTTCGAAGGCTCATCGCAATACGTCGCAACCGACGATCTCAAGCTCGCGGTGAATGCCGCGATGACGCTGCAACGGCCGCTGCTCATCAAGGGTGAACCCGGCACCGGCAAGACCATGCTCGCGGAGGAAGTCGCGCTCGCGCTCGGCATGCCGCTCCTGCAATGGCACATCAAGTCGACGACCAAGGCGCAGCAAGGCCTGTACGAATACGACGCGGTCTCGCGCCTGCGCGATTCGCAACTCGGCGACGAGCGCGTGAAGGACATCGGCAATTACATCGTCAAGGGCGTGCTGTGGCAGGCGTTCGAGTCAGACCGGCAGAGCGTGCTCCTCATCGACGAGATCGACAAGGCGGATATCGAATTTCCGAACGATTTGCTGCGCGAGCTCGACCGCATGGAGTTCTACGTGTATGAGACGCGCGAGCTCGTGAAGGCCGCGCACCGGCCGCTCGTGATCATCACGTCGAACAACGAGAAGGAACTGCCGGACGCGTTCCTGCGCCGCTGCTTCTTCCACTACATCAAGTTCCCGGACGCCGAGACGATGAAGGCGATCGTCGAGGTGCACTTCCCGAACATCAAGCAGGATCTGCTCGCCGCCGCCATGCAGAGCTTCTTCGAATTGCGCGGCGTGTCGGGCCTCAAGAAGAAGCCGTCCACTTCCGAACTGCTCGACTGGCTCAAGCTGCTTCTCGCCGAAGACATTCCGCCCGAAGCGCTGCGCTCGTCGGATCAGAAGCAGATCGTCCCGCCGCTGCACGGCGCGCTCCTGAAGAACGAACAGGACGTCGCGCTGTTCGAGCGTCTGCTCTTCATGAATCGCAACCATCGCTAAAAAGAAATGAGCCGCTGGATCGAACCCGTCACACTGGAAGGCGAGCATGTCAGGCTCGTGCCGCTCACGCGCGAACACGAAGCGGCCCTCACGGCCGCCGCGAGCGACGGTGAATTGTGGAAGCTCTGGTACACCTTCGTGCCCTCGCCCGACAAGACGCGCGGCTATATCGACACGGCGCTCGACATGCGCGATCGACTCGGCGCGCATCCGTTCGCGGTGATCGATGCGAAGACGGGCGATGTCGTCGGCTCGACACGCTACTTCAACGTCGATGAAGCGAACCGGCGGCTGGAGATCGGCCATACGTGGTACGCGAGACGCGTGCAGAAGACCGCGCTCAACACCGAAGCCAAGTTGCTGCTGCTGACGCACGCGTTCGACAGGCTCGATGCCATCGCCGTGGAGTTCCGCACGCATTTCATGAACCACGCTTCGCGCACCGCGATCGCGCGGCTCGGCGCGAAGCAGGACGGCATCCTGCGCAATCATCAGGTGGGCCGCGATGGCGTGCTGCGCGACACCGTCGTGTTCTCGATCATCCAGTCGGAGTGGCCGGCGGTGCGCGCCAATCTGAACTACCGGCTCGACCGCTGAAACCCGTCACGATGGAGAGCGCGCCATGCTGATCGACTTTTTCTACTCGCTGCGCGACGCGAAGCTGCCCGTCTCGGTGAAGGAATATCTGACCTTGCTCGAAGCGCTGAAGGCGCAGGTGATATCACCGTCGCTCGACGAGTTCTACTTCCTTTCGCGCATGACGCTCGTGAAGGACGAGAAGTACTTCGACAAGTTCGATCGCGCGTTCGGCGCCTATTTCCACGGCGTGACGCAGCTTCCCGACGAAGCTTTCGACATTCCGCTCGACTGGCTCAAGAAGCGCCTCGACCGCGAATTCACCGCGGAGGAAAAGAAGCGCATCGAGGCGCTCGGCGGCCTCGACAAGCTCATGGACCGTCTGAAAGAACTGATGGACGAGCAGAAGGAGCGTCACGAAGGCGGCAACAAGTGGATCGGCACGGGCGGCACGTCGCCCTTCGGACACGGCGGCTATAACCCGGAAGGCATTCGCATCGGCGGGGAATCGTCGGGGAATCGAACGGCCGTGAAGGTGTGGGACGAGCGCGCGTACAAGGACTACGACGATCAGGTCGAAATCGGTACGCGCAACATCAAGGTCGCGCTGCGTCGACTGCGGCGCTTTGCGCGCGAAGGCGCGGCCGAGGAACTCGATCTGCCCGACACGATCCGCAGCACCGCCGCCAATGCGGGCTGGCTCGATATCAAGATGGTCCCCGAGCGTCACAACAACGTGAAGGTGCTGATGCTGCTCGATGTCGGCGGCTCGATGGACGATCACATCAAGCGCGTCGAAGAGCTGTTCTCGGCGGCGAAGGCGGAGTTCAAGCATCTCGAGTTCTACTACTTCCACAACTGCGTGTACGACTATCTGTGGAAGCACAATCGCCGGCGCCACGCCGAGCGCACGCCGACCTTCGACGTGCTGCACAAGTTCACGCCCGACTACAAGCTGATCTTCGTCGGCGACGCGACCATGAGCCCCTACGAAGTGCTGCAGCCCGGCGGCTCCGTCGAATACAACAATGCCGAAGCCGGCGCGGTCTGGTTGCGCCGGCTCGCCGATCAATTCCCGCATCACGCGTGGCTCAATCCCGAGCCCGAGCGGCTATGGGAATATCGGCAGTCGATTTCCGCGATCCGCAATGTGCTCGGCAATCGCATGTATCCGCTCACGATGGCCGGCCTGGAAACCGCCATGCGCGCGCTGTCGAAGTAACCGAAAAGAACACGAATGAAAGCTTCCTCACCGGCGCCCGCTGCGCCGCGCTTCCTCTTTGACACTTCGCTGTCCACCGTCGTCGCCGGCTTCGTCGCGATGATGACCGGCTACACCAGTTCGCTCGTGCTGATGTTCCAGGCGGGCCAGGCCGCGCATCTCACGAACGCGCAGATTTCGTCGTGGATCTGGGCGCTCTCGATGGGCATGGCGGTCTGCACCATCGGGCTGTCGCTGCGTTATCGCGCGCCGATCGTCATCGCGTGGTCGACGCCGGGCGCGGCGCTGCTCGTGTCGTCGCTGCCGAACGTCGCCTATGCTGATGCGATCGGCGCGTTCATCGTCTGCGCGGTGCTCCTGACCGCCGTCGGTCTCACCGGCTGGTTCGACACGCTGATGAAGCGCGTCCCCACAGGCATCGCCGCCGCCCTGCTCGCGGGCATTCTGTTCGAGATCGGCATCGAGATTTTCCGCGCCGCCGAGCATCGGACCGCGCTCGTCATCGCGATGTTCTTCACGTATCTCACGGCCAAGCGCTTCGTGCCGCGTTATGCGATTCCGGCCACGCTCATCGTGGGCATTGCGATCGCGGGCGGCCTCGGGCTGCTCGACTTCACGCACTTTCATGTCGCGCTCGCGCATCCGGTTTTCACGATG
Source organism: Caballeronia sp. LZ029 (assembly GCF_031451275.1). Classification (NCBI taxonomy): domain Bacteria; kingdom Pseudomonadati; phylum Pseudomonadota; class Betaproteobacteria; order Burkholderiales; family Burkholderiaceae; genus Caballeronia; species Caballeronia sp. LZ029. The sequence goes on along the minus strand of NZ_JARUXO010000001.1, from coordinate 930,318 downwards.
CCCGCGTTCTCGCTCGCCGCCGCGATCAGCATCGGCATTCCGCTTTTTGTCGTCGCGATGGCGTCGCAGAATGTGCCGGGCATCGCCGTCCTGCGCGCCGACGGCTACACGACGCCCTCCGCCCCGCTCATCTCGGCGACCGGCATCGCGTCGCTCGTGCTCGCGCCGTTCGGCTCGCACGGCGTGAATCTCGCGGCCATCACCGCCGCGATCTGCACCGGCCGCGAAGCGCACGAGAACCGCGACAAGCGCTACACGGCCGCCGTCTGGTGCGGGATTTTCTATCTGATCGCGGGCACGTTCGGCGCGACCATCGCCGCCCTGTTCGCGGCATTTCCGAAGGAACTGGTCGTGTCCGTGGCCGCGCTCGCGCTCTTCGGCTCGATCATGAGCGGTCTCGCCAACGCGATGCAGGACGCGCGTCAGCGCGAACCCGCGCTCGTCACGTTCATGGTGACGGCATCGGGCCTCACGCTGCTCTCCATCGGCTCGGCGTTCTGGGGATTGATCGCGGGCGTCGCGACACACATCGTGCTCAACGCCAGACGATCCTGACGCATCCTACAATGACGGAATCGGCCCCGATTTCCGGCCGGTTTTTCCGCAACAGAACTTTGTAATTCCGTCATGGCTTTGATCGACAAACTGCTGGCGCGCTCCGCGCCGCCCGGCGCCGCCCAGAAACGCAAGACAATCGTGCGCGTGCTGCTCGACGACGCCGGGCACGTCCAGGACGTCGTCCTGAAAATGAGCTGCGGCGATCCCGCGAAGGACGCCCACGCGCTCGACGAGGTCCGCAAAATGCGCTTTGCACGTGGTCAACTCGGCTCGGGCACGGTGCGGCGCTGGCACGAACTCGCCTACGCGGTGGATTGAAGGCCGATTGAACGCGCAGTCCCGCGCACGGTCGAAAACCGGCGCGCACGGTATCAGCGCGCTCGCCGCGCTCGGGACTAGAATGGGAGAATGACATTCAGGGGCGCGCCGCGCGAACGAAGTCGCCGCACGGCGTCGCAATCATGGGCAATCCGCGGGTTGGTTACCGCAATTTGACAAGGCGCAACGCGTCTGAGACTCGACATGACATCCGCTCTCGACCAGCTCAAGCAATACACGACCGTCGTCGCCGACACGGGCGACTTCCAGCAATTCATCCAGTTCAAGCCGCAGGACGCGACCACGAATCCGTCGCTGATCCTGAAGGCCGTCCAGAAGGACGACTACAAGCCGCTGCTCGAAAATACCGTCAAGGAGCACGCGAAGAAGCCGATGCCGCAGATCATCGACAATCTGCTCGTAGCGTTCGGCACCGAGATTCTGAAGATCGTTCCGGGCCGCGTTTCGACCGAAGTCGATGCGCGCCTTTCGTTCGACACCAAGGCTTCGATCGACAAGGGCCGCGAAATCATCAAGCTGTATGAGAACGCGGGCGTCGACCGCAAGCGCGTGCTCATCAAGCTGGCATCGACGTGGGAAGGCATCCGCGCGGCCGAAGTGCTGCAGAAGGAAGGCATCCACTGCAACATGACGCTGCTGTTCTCGCTCGCGCAGGCCGTGGCCGCCGCCGAAGCGGGCGCGCAACTGATCTCGCCGTTCGTCGGCCGCATTTACGACTGGTACAAGAAGTCCGCCGGCGCGGAATGGGACGAAGTGAAGAACGGCGGCGCGAACGATCCCGGCGTGCAGTCGGTGCGGCGCATCTACTCGTACTACAAGAAGTTCGGCTACAAGACCGAGGTCATGGGCGCGAGCTTCCGCACGGTGAGCCAGATCACCGAGCTCGCCGGCTGCGACCTGCTGACGATCAGCCCCGATCTCCTGAAGAAACTCGCCGACAGCAACGATACGGTCGAACGCAAGCTCTCGCCGGAAGCGGTGAAGAACGAGAACGTGGAGAAGATCGCCGTCGACGAGCCGACCTTCCGCTTCCTCGTCAACGACGACGCAATGGCGACCGAAAAGCTCGCGGAAGGCATCCGCGCGTTTGCCGCCGATGCGATCAAGCTGGAGAAGCTGATCACCGCGCTTCAGTGACACATGCCTGACACGAAAGCCGCGGATCGCGCCGGAACATTGGTGCGATCCGCGGTTTTTTCTATTTCGCCGCATCTTGACCTAATTTGACTGTTTCCGAGTCGGCGTCGGACATCGTTGCAATAGACTTCCGGGCTTCGGCGGCATGTCCGCTTCAAATGCACGGAGTTTCTGGTCATGCAACTGGATACGTATCTTTTCTATAACGGCGATTGCGCAGCGGCGCTCGAACTCTATCAGGCGGCATTCGGCGCGCAGATCGCCACGCTGGTTCGCTTTCGCGACGTGCCGGACGGCGGCAACGCACCGCCCGACTGGCAGGACAAGATCATGCACGCGGTGTTTTTTGTCGGGCAGAACGCGATCATGGTCTCCGACGGCCGCTACGATCAGCCGCGCAAGGAATACTCGGGCTTCACGCTGTCGATCGCCGCGGGCGACGCGCAATCCGGCGAGCGCATCTTCAAGATGCTCGCCGAAGGCGGCAATATCCTGACGCCGTGGCAATCCACGTTCTGGACGCAAGGCTTCGGCATGCTGACGGATCGTTTCGGCGTGCCCTGGCTCATCAACGTGGTGCACGAGGGCGAAGCGCAGCCGGCCTGAGTTTCATCGCTTCATAGCTTCGTCACATCAGGGATTGAGCGGCCGCGCGCCTTCGATATTCCACTGCCGCTCGATCTCCGACAGCCGCAGCCTCAGCCGATCCACCTGCTCCACGAAGCGCATCGCGAGCCAGTGCATGCCCTGCGTCGACATGTTCGCATCGTCGTCGGCGCATGGCGGCACAGCCGGCGCATCCACCGCGCGGTACAGCAAGCCCACGCGCCCGAAGCGCAACGCGCGGGCCATCTGCAGAAGCTGCTGACGCACCGCATACTCGCCCGGCGAACACGCGATCGCGAAACGGCTCGGGGTCGCGCTCGCGACTTCCGGCATCGACATCACCAGCATTTCCAGCGCCGCGAGAATCGAGCGGTGCAGCCGCTGGATCTCTTCGAGCCGCGCCATCGGCACATCGGTTTCCTTCGCGACCGATTCCATCAGCCCGCGCGACTGCACGAGCCGCTGGCTCATCGTGTAGAAGCGCCGCGCGGTGTCCTCCGCGTGAAGCGGCGTGCCGTCGAGCAAGGCGCCGTACAGCTTCGCGCACTCGCGCAGATTGTCCGCGAGCCGATAGCGCCAGGAATACGTCGCGTATTGCGGCAACACGAACGAGAGCGCGAGCGCGATCACGACGCCGATCATCACATTGGCCGTGCGCCATAAGCCGGTGGTCAGCGGCAGATCGCCGTGGCCTGAGACGATGACCATGGTGATCGCCGTGAGCAACGCGACATAGCCGGCCTTGCCGATCGCATAGTAGGCGCAGCCGCCCGCGATCACGCACATCAGCACGAAGAACACCATCACGGAGCCGGTGAGCATCTGCGCGAGGATGAGCGTGAGCCCGAACAACGCGCCGAGCATCGTGCCGATCGCGCGCTCGCCCGCCTTCTTGCGGATGTTGCCGTAGTGCTGCAATCCGCCGATCACCACCAGCACCGATACCGAAGCCCACACGCCATGCGGCATGTCGATGCCGGTCGTGACCGCGATCGACACCGCCATCGCGATTCCGACGCGCACCGCGTGGATCATGTTCGCGTGCCGGTAGCGGAAGTACGGCGACGCGATCGAGTGGAAGAAGCGCGCGAGACGGCCGCGCCTGTGTGACGTCGATGTCGGAGAAAGCATGGTTCGCTCAAGTCGATGAACACGCACGCCCGTCAAACCCAGGCAACCGGAAAACGAAACGCCCGTAACGGCCAGATGGCTGTTACGGGCGTTTTACCAGCTTTTCGCGCGCCGCGCCGCACGCGTGCGCGACCGGCCGGAATCAGCCTTCCACGATATCCAGATAGTCTTCCGGACGCGTGCGGTCATCCGAGCGCTTGAGGCCCAGCACCCGCACGAGCAGGCTCACGACGATCGAGACGATCAGGTTCGCGATCAGCGCCCACACCGCCGCGTAGCCCGGCACGACATAGCCGAACAGATGCAGCGGATAGATCGAGCCCTTCAGTTGCAGCGATACGGCCATCCACGTGCCCACGCCGATGCCCACCGCCCAGCCGAGCAGCAGACCGCGATGATCGAGCACGCGCGTATAGAGGCCGAGCACGAGCGCGGGCAGCGTCTGGATGATCCAGATGCCGCCGAGCAGTTGCAACTGAATCGCGTAGGTCAGCGGCAGCGCGAGGATGAAGACCACCGCGCCGACCTTCACGATCAGCGACACCAGCTTCGCGACGTTGGTTTCCTGCTCCGGCGTCATCGACGTATTGACGAACTCGCGATGCACGTTGCGCGTGTAGAGATTCGCCGCCGCGATCGACATGATCGCCGCCGGAACCAGCGCGCCGATGCCGATCGCCGCAAACGCCACGCCCACGAACCACGACGGGAAGTAGTGCAGGAAGAGCGCCGGCACCGCGAAGTTCGCGCCGTAGGCCTTGAAGTACGACGCGAACTCGGGCATGTCCTTCACGCCCGATGCCAGCGCCATATAGCCGAGCAGCGCGAGCAGGCCGAGCACGAGCGAGTACGCCGGCAGCAGCGCCATGTTGCGGCGGATCGTGTTGCCGGAGTTCGACGAGAGAATCGCCGTCACCGAGTGCGGGTACAGGAAGAGCGCGAGCGCCGAGCCGACCGCGAGCGTCGCGTAGGCGCTGTAGCCGTTCAGACTCGCGGCATCGGGCGCCTTCAGAAGCAGCTTCTCGGGCGGCACGACGCTGAAGATATGGCCGAAGCCGCCGAGCTGCGCCGGAATCACGATCATCGCGGCGATGATCGTGATGTAGATCAGCACGTCCTTCACCACGGCGATCATCGCGGGCGCGCGCAGGCCCGACGTGTACGTGTACGCGGCGAGAATCGCGAACGCGATGATGAGCGGCAGATCGCCGACGAAGCCTTGCGTCGAGAATCCGAGCGCGCCGATCACCACTTCGATGCCGACGAGCTGCAGCGCGATATACGGCATCGTCGCGACAATGCCCGTCACCGCGACGGCGAGCGCGAGCATGCGGCTGTTGTAGCGCGCGTGCACGAAGTCGGCGGCGGTCACATAGCCGTGACGCTTCGCGATGCTCCAGAGCTTCGGAAACACGACGAACGCGAACGGATAGATGAGGATGGTGTACGGCAGCGCGAAGAAGCCCGTCGCACCCGCGCCGAACACGAGCGCCGGCACCGCGACGAACGTATAGGCGGTGTAGAGATCGCCGCCGAGCAGGAACCACGTGACGATGGTGCCGAAGCGGCGTCCGCCGAGGCCCCATTCGTCGAGCTGGGCCAGATCGCCCTTGCGCCAGTGCGCGGCGATGAAGCCGAGAATCGTGACGCCGACGAAGAAGAGAACGAAGACGAAAGTTGCGGTGGCGTTCATCATCGCGCACCTCCGTTCTTGCGTCCCGAGGGCAGCGCCTTCGTCTTCTTATAGACGACGGCGGTGATGACCGCGCTGATCAGCACCCACAGGAGCTGATACCAGTAGAAGTACGGAAAGCCCCACAGAACGGGCTCGATCTTGTTGTAAAACGGCACCCATACCACACCGATCCACGGAAGGATCAGAAGCCATAGCCAATGCTTGTTGCGCGGTTGTCCGGTGCCGGTCGTAGCTTCGTGAGCCATGAACGGTCTCCTCTTTGTTTTGATTCGCGTCGTTATTGCGAGCCCGGCGGGATGCCGGTCGTCGGGTAGACATGCCGCTGAAAGCACCCCGAAATAACAGAGGGAGTATATGGACCCTTAAAACACGGTCAAGCAGGGGGAATCCCGACTATTCCGCTGATTTGAAAGCATCTTGTAAATAGGCCAAAACCCTCGTCCTGGCCATGGCTTCTTGCGCCGGGTCAATCAGATCGAAAACGCGCCGCTCGCCGCGACGCCCGCGCTCGCAGCGACACCCTTCACCCACTTGCGCGCGGGCAAGCCGAGTTGCGCTTCGATGAGCTTCGCGCGCGCGTCGAGCGCGTCGAATGAAACGTCGAGCGCGGGACCGGCGAACGCGATCGCGACGCGATTGCCGTCGTGCACTTCGGGCAGCGCGATCACGCGATGATCGAACGCTTCGTTCAGATGACGCATATTGCGCACGAAGCTCGGATGATCGCCGAACAGGTTGATCGCGACGACGCCCGCTGGCTGCGTGAGACAGGCGCGGCACGCGCGATAGAACGAGACGCTGTCGAGCACGGGGCCGCGCGCGGTGGCGTCGTAGAGATCGATCTGCAACGCGCCGATCGTGCCGTGATTCGCGCGGTCGTTGACGAACTCCCACGCGTCGCGTTCGGTGACGGTGAGGCGCGCATCGTCGTAGGGCAGTTCGAACATCGCGCGCGCGGCGATCACGACCGCCGGATTCAGCTCGACGGCTTCCACTTTCGCGTGCTTCAGAAAGCGATAGCAGAACTTCGTGAGCGCGGCGGCGCCGAGCCCGAGTTGCACGATGCGTTCCGGCGTTTCGACGAAGAGCAGCCACGCCATCATCTGCTGCGCGTATTCGAGCTCGATGTGATCGGGCTTCTTCAGACGCATCGCGCCTTGCACCCATTCGGTGCCGAAGTGCAGATAGCGCACGCCGCCCTCTTCCGAGAACGTCACGGGCGCGAAGCGCGGCTTGCGAGGCGCGTCGATGCGCGGCGCGTTCGCGAGATCGTCGCGATCGTCGTCGCTGCGCTTGCGCTTCGCCTTGCTGTCGTCCTTTTTACGGCTGAACGCGCGCGCTTCAGCCGATGCACGCTTGATGAGATTCGTCATTGTGTGGTGAGGATGTCGCGCCAGATGCGCAATTTTTGATCGAACGAGAGGATAGCATTGGCCGCGCTCGACGATGGCAGCACGAGCGTCGCGTAGCCCGCGGCGCTCAGGACCGGCGCGAACTTGCCCGATGTCTTGCCGTTGAAGCAGACCTTGCGCAGCTTCGGAAAGCGCACGTGGAACTGCGCGAAGTCATTGGGCGATGCGTTGCGGATCGCCGTGTCGAGGCTGCCTTCGCGCTCGCATGCGGCGAGCACGTCCCATAGACCGATGCCGTGCGCGACGAGACGCGCGATGCGTTCGTCGTAGACGAGTGCGTGCAGATCCTCGCCGATCGCCGCGCCGACGAGCCGCCAGAACTGATTGCGCGGATGCGCGTAATACTGGGTCGCCGCGAGCGACGCGACGCCCGGAAAACTGCCGAGAATGAGCGTGTGCGTTCCCTCATCGCCGACAGGAGCAAAACCGTCGAGCTTCATTTCGCCTCGCCGTGCGCGACGCGCTTCGCATGAGAGCTCAGGTGATCGTAAGAGCGGGCATGTTCGCGCCGATGCCGGTCGTGCATCGTGGCGAGCTTCGCCCAGAGCGCATCGAGCATGCATTCGGTGACCATCAACGGCGCGTCGTGTCGTTTGAACACCGAACGGCGCGCGACGAGCGCATGCGCTTGCTCATCCGATTGCGCCGACGCGAGCCGATGCAGCGGATGCCGCGCGGTGATTCTTCGACTCGCGAGCGCCGAACGCGACACGCTGCTATCGCTATAGAGCAATTCGGCGAGCGGACGCGTGCGCAGACGGCGCATCGATTGCCACACGCCCGTGCTGTGCGCGAGCGGCACGATGCTATGCGCGACGACGAACGGCACGCCATCGACTTTCAACGCGACTTCACGCGCCCACACCGGCGTGCGCGGCGTGATATCGAGCGCGCGCGCTTCGTCGTGCCAGGGCATATCGATGGCTTCGCGCGTGACATCGACGGTCACCGTGCCGAGCGTGCGCAGATGCGCGGTCAGCGAACCGCCGCGTGTGAGCCAGTCCTTTTGTGCATCGGTGAGCGATGAAAGCGGGATGACGCGCCAGTGCGCATCGATGGGATCGTTGGGCGAGAGCATGCTGCGGATTATAAATTCCGCGTCTTACGGCGCACGAACACAAGAAAAAACGCGCCGCCGGTTTCCCGGCGGCGCGTTCATTCGAAACGCTCAGGCAGCTTATCGCGCGAGCAACAGCGCGTTCGTGCGCTTCACGAAGCTCGCCGGGTCTTCGAGCGCGCCGCCTTCGGCCAGCAACGCCTGATCGAAGAGCAGATGGCACCAGTCGACAAAATTGGCGCTGTCCGCGTCCAACGCCTTCACGAGCGGATGCTCCGGATTCACTTCGAGAATCGGCTCGGCTTGCGGCGCCTTCTGCCCCGCCGCCTTCAGCATGCGTTGCAGATAGCCGCTCATGTCGCCTTCATCGGCGACGAGACAGCTCGGCGAATCGGTGAGACGGAACGTGAGACGCACGTCCTTCGCCTTGCCTTCGAGCGCTTCCTTCATCTTCTCGACGAGCGGCTTCATTTCCTCGCCGACCTTTTCCTGCTGCTGCTTTTCCTCGTCGTCGAGCGCGCCGAGATCGAGGTCGCCGCGCGCGACGCTCGCGAGCGGCTTGCCATCGAACTCATTGAGGAACGACAGCATCCACTCGTCGACGCGATCCGTCAGCAGCAGCACCTCGACGCCCTTCTTGCGGAACACTTCGAGATGCGGGCTGTTCTTCGCGGCCTGCCAGCTATCGGCGGTGACGTAGTAGATCTTCGTCTGCTCGGGCTTCATGCGCGCGACGTAATCGGCGAGCGACACGTTCTGCGCGTCGCTGTCGTTTTGCGTCGATGCGAAGCGCACCAGCTTCGCGATGCGCTCGCGATTGCTGAAATCTTCGCCGATGCCTTCCTTCAGCACCTGACCGAACTCGTTCCAGAAGGTCGCGTACTTCTCTTTGTCGGCGTCTTCGGTCGCTTCGGCGGAGGACGATGCGATCTCTTCGAGCATCGACAGCACGCGCTTGGTCACGCCTTCGCGGATCGCCTTCACGTCGCGGCTTTCCTGCAGGATTTCGCGCGACACGTTGAGCGGCAGATCGGCCGAATCGACGACGCCCTTCACGAAACGCAGATACGCGGGCAGCAGTTGCTCGGCGTCGTCCATGATGAACACGCGCTTCACGTAGAGCTTGAGCCCGCCGCGATGCTCGCGATTCCACAGATCGAACGGCGCGTGCTTGGGCACGTACAGCAGTTGCGTGTACTCGCTGCGGCCTTCGACGCGGTTGTGCGTCCACGAGAGCGGATCGTCGTGATCGTGAGAGATGTGCTGATAGAACTGCTTGTACTGATCGTCGCTGATGTCGTTCTTCGGACGCGTCCAGAGCGCGCTCGCCTGGTTGACGGTCTCGTCTTCGTCCTTCGTGACCATCTCGCCTTTCTCGGCATCCCACTCTTCCTTGTTCATCAGAATGGGCAGTGCGACGTGATCCGAGTATTTCTGGATGATCGATTTCAGCCGGTGCGACGACAGCAGTTCGTCTTCATCGGCGCGCAGATGCAGCGTGATGGTCGTGCCGCGTTGCGCGCGTTCGATGTCCTCGACTTCGAAATCGCCTTCGCCCGCGCTCGTCCAGCGCACGCCTTCGTTCGCCGGCAGACCGGCGCGGCGCGTTTCGACGGTGATCTTGTCCGCGACGATGAAGCCCGAATAGAAGCCGACGCCGAACTGGCCGATGAGCGCCGCGTCCTTCTGCTGGTCGCCGGAGAGCTTCGAGAAGAATTCCTTGGTGCCCGAGCGCGCGATCGTGCCGAGGTGGGAAATCGCTTCCTCGCGGCTCATGCCGATGCCGTTATCGTCGATGGTGACGGTGCGCGCGGCTTTATCGAACGACACGCGGATACGCAGGTCCGGATCGTTTTCGTAGAGCGCGCTGTTTTCGATGGCTTCGAAGCGAAGTTTGTCCGCGGCATCGGATGCGTTGGAAATCAGCTCGCGCAGGAAAATTTCCTTGTTGCTGTAGAGCGAATGGATCATCAGATGCAGAAGCTGCTTCACTTCTGCCTGAAAGCTCATGGTTTCTTGCGCCATGGTCGGGGTCCTCTGTGTTGATTTCGTTTGGTGCGATTGTCGCGGCGGCGTGTTTGGCCGACGCGGCCAATTTGCGTCATATGAGGGCGGGTGGGGGTTTTTCAAGAGGTCGCCGGATCCCGGTTTCGTGTCGGTCTATTTGCGTTGCCCCTGTGCGGGGCGGCAGTCACTTTCTTTGCAGCAGTGTATAGACCGGGGACATAGCTGACAGATCCGCGGGGACATGGTTGACACTTTCAGGCATCTCGATGCCTGGACCCGACCATG
>NZ_JARUXO010000001.1:627469-919785 GCF_031451275.1 Caballeronia sp. LZ029 | reverse complement strand
TCGCCAGTGCCGCGGCCGGTGTGAAGTGCTTAGGCTGGGGATAGCTGTTTCTTTGGTTACTTTCTTTGCAGCAGCAAAGAAAGTGACTGCCGCCCCGCACAGGGGCAACGCTAATAAACCAAAAAGAACACAGGCCACCCATAGAAGCCGAGGCAAACAAAAGAGCCACCACCCCCTAGGCGCTACGCCTCGCAGCCTTCTCCAGATAGTTGGAAAGCAACCCGGGCAACGCCGGATCCCCACAATTGGCGATATTGAACCGCATCCACGTAGTCGGCGACTGATGCGGCGAAAACAGGCTGCCAGGCGTCAGCAGAAACCCCGCCTCGTGACCCGCCGCCGCAAGCCCATCAGAATCGACCCCTGCGTCGGCCCACAGAAACATCCCCGCCGCCGGCGTCGCAAAAAGCCGCAAACCGGTTTTCTCGAGCATGCGCGCGGTCTTGTCGCGCACCCCGTCGAGCCGCGCGCGCAGCCGTTCGACGTGCCGCCGATAGTGCCCTTCGGTCAGCACCTTATAAACCACGCGTTCGTTGAGTTCCGGACTCGTCATGCCGACGAGCATCTTCTGGTCCGCGAGCGCCTTCGCCACTTCCGGCGCCGCGGCGATATACCCGACGCGCAAATTCGCCGCGAGCGTCTTCGAAAAACTGCCGAGGAAGATCACGCGCTTCAACTGATCGAGCGATGCGAGGCGCGTCGCGGGAAAGCCCGCCGGACACAGATCGCCGTACACATGGTCCTCGACGACGATGAAATCGTATTCCTGCGCGAGTTGAAGAATGCGGAACGCCTGCGCCGCCGTCAGCGATGTGCCGGTCGGATTCTGCAGCACCGAATTGATGATCAGCATCTTCGGCCGCCATGTCGCGACGAGCGTTTCGAGCGCGTCGAGATCGGGACCGTCGGGCGTATACGGCATGCCGACGAGCCGCGCGCCCTGCGACGCGAAGCGCCCGAACATCTGAAACCACGCCGGATCGCCGACGATCACCGCGTCGCCCGGCTTCACATACAGACGCGAGATCAGGTCGATCGCCTGCGTGATGCCCGACACGAGCACGATCTGCCGCGCCGCCGACGCGCCGATCTCCAATTCTTCGAGCCGCGTCTGCAACTGCTGGCGCAGCGGCAGAAAACCTTGCGGCGTGCCGAAGCCGAGCATCTGCGCCCCGCTCTGGCGCGACAGCGAGCGCAGCGCGTTGGTGATGAGTTCGCCATCGAGCCAGCGACCCGGCAAATAGCCGAGACCCGGCCCTTTCTCCGGGCTCGACGTATGCAGCATGTTGCGCAGCAGCCAGACCACGTCGATGGTGTTCTGCACCGGCTCGCGCTCGGCCGCGACGGCAGGCGCCTCGCCTTTCGCGACGAGCGCCGGCGCGACGCGCTCGCGCACGTAGAAGCCCGAGCCGCGCCGCGAGTCGAGATAGCCGTGCGCGACGAGCCGCTCGTACGCCTCGACGACGGTGAAGCGCGACACACCCTTGTCCAGCGCGAGCTTGCGGATCGACGGCATGCGCATGCCGGGCCGGAACACGCGCTCGTCGATGCGGCGGCGGCCCCATTGCACCAGTTGATCGACGAGCGTGAGTTGCGCGGCGTCGTGCGGCGCGGGAATCTGATCGAGCGGAACGGACATGCGGGCCTCCGGTGTACCGTAAGCGCGGCTGCGCGCCAGGAAAACTGTACCGAATAGTATTGGGCCGATTGTACCGTTACTGTTATGGTGATAGCGGCTACATTTTGCTTTCGGGCGCTCCGGTGCGCGAAACGGAAGCGTTATGCTATCGGCCCCTGTTTATCGCATCGCCCCGTCATGACCGATCATCGACTCAAACTCGATCACCTCGTGATCGCCGCCCGCACGCTGGAAGAAGGCGCGCAGTTCGTCGCCGCGAAATTCGGCGTCGAGACGGTAGCCGGCGGCGCGCATCCGCTGATGCGCACGCACAACCGGCTGCTGAATCTGTGGGGCGGCGCGTATCTGGAAGTGATCGCGATCGATCCGTCGGCGGCGGGCGTCGAGTCGCCACGGCCGCGCCTTTTCGCGCTGGACGACCCGGCGATGCAGCGTCGTCTCACGGACGACGGCCCGCAGCTCGTGCACTGGGTCGCGCGCGTCGATCGCCCGAAGTCGCTCGCGCGCTGGCGTGAGCAGTATCCGGCGCGCATCGCGCCTGTCGCGGCCATGTCGCGCGCCGGCAATACGTGGGGCCTCACCGTGCCCGACGACGGCGCGTTTCCGGCGTGGCAAGGCGCGGGCGACGGCGTACTGCCGTCGCTGATCCAGTGGGACACGCCGCGTCATCCGAGCGACGCGCTGCCGGAAACGGGCATCGCGCTGCGCACGCTGACGGGTTTCCATCCGGACGCGGATGCCGTATCGGAGCAACTCGCGTGGCTCGGCGCGGCGCATCTGATGCGCGTCGAGAATACGGCGGGCGCGCCGGTGCTCGTCGCGCAGTTCGATCTGCCGGACGGATCGACGCTGACGCTCGGCGAATCGGCGGAAGCGGCAATGGCGCGCGAGGAAGACGCGCGGCAGGCGTCCAAACGCCGTCGCGTGAAGAAAACGGATACGCAGGACGACCCGGAAACACCATCGCAGCCCGACTGAGCCTGCGCATCGGACCAACAAGGAGACACCTCACGATGAAAACCCGCGAAACCGAAGGCATGTTGCTCGGCCTGATCGGCGTCGTCATTTTCAGCCTGACGCTGCCGATGACGCGCATCGTGGTCGCGGAGGTGCATCCGCTGCTGAACGGCCTCGGACGCGCGCTCGTCGCGGCGATTCCGGCGGCCGCCCTGCTCGTGTGGCGTCGCGAAAAGCTGCCGACCTGGCCGCAGGTCAAGAGTCTCGCGGTGGTGGCGCTCGGCGTGATCATCGCGTTTCCGGTGTTTTCGGCATGGGCGATGAAAACCGTGCCCGCGTCGCACGGCGCGGTCGTGAACGGCCTGCAACCGCTGTGCGTCGCGATCTACGCCGCGTGGCTCTCGCACGAACGGCCGTCGAAGGCGTTCTGGGCAAGCGCGGTGGCGGGCAGCGCGATCGTCGTCGCGTTCGCGTTGCAGGCGGGCGGCGGCGGCTTGCAGGCGGGCGATCTGCTGATGCTCGTCGCGGTCGGCATCGGCGCGCTCGGTTACGCGGAAGGCGCGCGGCTCGCGCGTCAGATGGGCGGCTGGCAGGTGATCTGCTGGGCGCTCGTGCTCTCCGCGCCGTTCCTGTTGCTGCCGGTCGGCTGGCTCGCGTGGGCGCAGTTGTTCGGAAGTCACGCGACGCATCCCGAACCGCTCGCGCTCAAAACTTGGCTCGCGTTCGGCTATGTCACGCTGTTTTCGCAATTCATCGGTTTCTTCGCGTGGTACGCCGGTCTCGCGATGGGCGGCATCGCGCGCGTCGGGCAGGTGCAACTGCTGCAGATCTTTTTCACGATGGCGTTTTCCGCGCTCTTCTTCGGCGAGCACGTGAGCGCATCGACGTGGCTGTATGCGGCCGCCGTCATCGCGACCGTCGTGCTCGGGCGCAAGACCGCCGTGCGTCCCGCGCCGCAAGCCGCGGTCGTCGCGGCGGGCACGACGCACGCAAGATGACGCACTCGCGCGATAATTGAGGTTTGCCGTTCCTCGTCAGCCCAGACTCAAAAACTCGCGGCCCGCGCCGCGAGAGACATCATCCCCGAGACAACCGAGGCATTTCATGAATCAAGCCGATCTCCGCGCCACGCCGTGGCAACTCTCCGAACGCGCACGCAAGCTCACCAGTTCGGCGATTCGCGAAATCCTGAAAGTCACGGAGCGGCCCGAGGTCATTTCCTTCGCGGGCGGCCTGCCCTCGCCCGCGACGTTCCCCGTCGAGGAAATGCGCCACGCCTCGGAACGCATCCTGCGCGATCAGCCCGCGGCCGCGCTCCAGTACAGCGCGACCGAAGGCTACATGCCCCTGCGCGAATGGGTCGCGGCGCGCTACTCGGTGAACGGCGCGCATATCCGCCCGACGCAGGTGCTCATCACGACCGGCTCGCAACAGGCGCTCGATCTGCTCGGCAAGACGCTCGTCGATCCGGGCAGCCGCGTGCTCGTCGAAACGCCGACGTATCTCGGCGCGCTGCAGTCGTTTTCGCTCTTCGAGCCGCACTACGTGCAAGTGCCGACCGATGAAGCCGGCCTGATTCCCGAAGCGCTCGTCGCCGCGCTCACCGCCGACGCGCGCCTGCTCTACGCGCAGCCGAACTTCCAGAACCCGACGGGCCGCCGCCTGCCGCTCGAACGCCGCCGCGCGCTCGCCGCGTTCGCGCAGAAGGCGCCGTTCCCGGTGATCGAGGACGATCCCTACGGCGCGCTCGACTACGCCGGCGCGCCGCTGCCGACGCTGCTCTCGATGGCGCCCGAGCACATCGTGCATCTCGGCTCGTTCTCGAAGGTGCTGGCGCCGGGCCTGCGCGTGGGCTACATCATCGCGCCCGAGGAATTGCACTTCAAACTGGTGCAGGCGAAGCAGGCAACCGACCTGCACACGCCGAGCCTCACGCAGCGCATCGTCTACGAAGTGGTGAAGGACGGCTTCCTCGACCGGCACGTGCCGACCATCCGCGCGCTCTATCGCGACCAGTGCGAGGCGATGCTCCACGCGCTGGAACGTCACATGCCCGCCGGCGTCGAATGGAACCGGCCCGAAGGCGGCATGTTCGTGTGGGTGAAGCTGCCGCAACACATCAACTCGATGAAGCTGCTCGAGCAGGCGATCGCGCAAAATGTGGCCTTCGTGCCGGGCGGCCCGTTCTTCGCGAACGAAGCCGAGCACAATACGATGCGTCTTTCGTTCGTGACGGTTCCGCCCGCGACGATCGACGAAGGCGTGGCGAAACTCGGCGCGCTGATTCGCGCGAGCATCTGATTTCAACGTTTAGAGGAGCAACCGATGGCATCGAACGTGTATGACAAGCTGAAGGAACTCGGCATCGAACTGCCGGTCGCCGGCGCGCCCGCCGCCGCTTATGTGATGAGCGCGCAGAGCGGCAACACCGTGTATCTCTCCGGGCACATCGCGAAGAAGGCCGGCCAGGTGCATGTCGGCAAGCTCGGCGACAACATCACGACCGAAGAAGGCAAGGCCGCGGCGCGCAGCGTCGCCATCGACCTGATCGCAACCCTGCATGCGCACGTCGGCGATCTGAACAAGGTGAAGCGCATCGTCAAGGTGATGAGCCTCGTGAACTCGACGTTCGACTTCACCGAGCAGCACATCGTCACGAACGGCGCTTCGGAGCTGATCGCGGAAGTGTTCGGCGATGCGGGCAAACATGCGCGCTCGGCGTTCGGCGTCGCGCAGATTCCGCTCGGCGCGTGCGTCGAGATCGAGTTGATCGCGGAAGTCGCATAGGGCGCGTCGTCCGTCGCTCGTCAGCGAAACCCGACGCGCTCAGGCCGTCGGGTTTTTTTGTGTCCTGATCCAACCGATGACATTCATGCCTACACGTACTGTTCAGTTCAAACAGGTCGACGTCTTCACGCCGGTTCCGTTCAAGGGCAATCCGCTCGCGGTGATCTTCGACGCCGAAGGCCTTTCGACGCAACGCATGCAGGAAATCGCGCGCTGGACGAATCTGTCCGAGACGGCGTTCCTGATGCCGCCGACCGATCCGCGCGCCGACTATCGCGTGCGCATTTTCACGACGGCGGTCGAACTGCCCTTCGCCGGCCATCCGACGCTCGGCAGCGCGCACGCGCTCATCGATAGCGGCTACACGCCGAAGACGCCCGGCCGGCTCGTGCAGGAATGCGGCGTCGGGCTCGTCACGCTCGCCGAGCGCGGCGACGGCGAGTGGGCGTTCGCCGCGCCGCCCGCCACCATCGCGCCCCTGAGCGCCGCGCAGAATCAGCGCCTCGCCGATGCGCTCTCGCCCTCGGTAATCGATTTCAGCGCGCCGCCCGCTGCCGTCAACAATGGTGCGCCGTGGCTCGTCGTGCGCGTGAACGACGCGGCGCAGTGCCTCGCGCTGTCGCTGCGCGGCGAGGCGCGCGAGACGCTGCAGGCGCTCGTCGCGGAAGTGGATACGCACGGCATCGCCGTGTACGGACCGCATGACGCCGATGGCCCCGCGACCTTCGAGCTGCGCGTGATCCTGCTCGGCGCGGAGAACATCGAAGATCCGGTGACGGGCAGCGCGAACGCGGCGCTCGCGACGCTCCTCACGCGACAGGGAAGACGCCCCGGCGCTTCGTACACCGTGCGCCAGGGCACCGCGCTTGACCGCGATGGCCGCGTGAGCATCGAGTACGACGATGAGGCGGACGGTGCACCGATCTGGATCGGCGGCTCGTCGGTAACTGTGATCGACGGGACATTCTGCATCTGAAACAATGACCTACGCGTGTTCGCGTGGGCGCGCGTATACCCCCAAGCGGCGCCCCTTTCTTAATCTTCGAGGCTTCGCTAATATCTGAACAATCGGGGATCAGAACGCAAACGCGGTTTCACATCGGCGGACAATGGGCGTCGCGAGATTGGGCTGCTTGCGCCGCAGCGCAAACGTATGCTCTTGACGACATCGAATGCTGGCCGTCTCACTCATGCCGGGCTTCGGGCGCTGCCGCAAAAAATCGCTCGCCGAACGGCCGTTGTGCTGCTTCATGACGTGAATCCGGACGTGGATCGGGTCTCGGAGAAACAAGCCGCCGATCATCCGCTGCGCGCCGCGCACGGTATATTCACCCGTTTCGGCTGAACGCCTCAAAACATGCATCGCTTCATCCACCTCGCGCAGTTCGCAACACGCCACGCGCTACGCGGCAAAGCGCGCACGGATGCGCCATGAAGCGCACGCGCTCCCACGCCTTATCCGACACTCTCTTCGGCGCGCCGTCGGCGCGGCGTCGGCGCGCGCTCCTCGCGATTCCCGTGCTCGGCACCTTCGTGCTGGTGTTGCTGTGGGCGGTGATATTCGCCCGCCTCTCCGTCGAGCGTGAAGCGACGACACATGAATCGATGGCCTCTGCCGCGATCCTTTCGTCGGCGCTCGAACAGCACACCATCAAGGCGATCCATCAGGTCGACCAGATCACCCGCTTCGTCAAATACGAGTACGAGAAGTCACCGGACAATTTCGATCTGATCGCCACGGTCGAGAAAGGCGTGGTGCAGAGCGACACCCTCGTGCAGGTATCGCTGATCGACGAATACGGCACGCTGATCGGCAATACGTCCGACCCGCATCCGAAGCCGATCGACCTGTCCGATCGCGAGCACTACAAGGTCCACGCCCATTCGAACGACGACCTGCTCTACATCAGCCGCCCGGTGCGCGGCCGCGTGTCGGGGCTGTGGACGTTGCAGATCACGCGGCGCCTCAATCATGCGGACGGCTCGTTCGCGGGCGTCGTGGTCGTGTCGGAAGATCCGGCCTATTTCACGAGCGATTTCTACAACGTCGCGTCGATCGGGCGCGAAGGCGTGATCGCGGTCGTATCGGACAACGGCTCCGTGCTCGCGCGCAGCACGGGCGGCAGCCTCGCCGAGAGCGCAGCGGCCAGCTCCGCCGCGAAGGGCGCCACGCACAGCGGTCCGGCCGACCGCGCGCACGCAGCCTTCAGCGCGAGCGGCGTCTATCCGACCACCGACCACGCGTCGGGCATCTATGTCGATCCGATCGATCATGTGAAGCGCATCGTCTCGTACCGGCATATCGACGGCTATCCGCTCGGCGTGCTCGTCGGTCTCTCCGAGCGCGAAGAGATGATCGACTACAACCACACGCGCAATGTCTATCTCCTGATGGCGAGCTTCATCTCGCTCGCGATGCTCGGCTTCTTCGCGGTGGCGACCGGGCTCATCGGCAAGCTGCTCGGGCGCGAGCGCGAGATGACGCATCTCGTCGAATTCGACCTGCTGACCGGTCTGCGCAACCGCTATTCGACGCTGCGCGCGCTGAGGCAGGACGTGGCGCAGCCGGAGAACATCGGGCGGCTCGCGCTGCTCTTCATCGACCTCGACAACTTCAAGACGGTCAACGACACGCTCGGCCACAACGCCGGCGATATCGTCCTGCAGATGACCGCGTCGCGGCTCGCGGAGACGGTGGGGCAAAGCGGCACGCTCTCGCGCATCGGCGGCGACGAGTTCGTGGTCGTCGTGAAGGGCGACGACGTCGAACAGCGCGCGGTCACGCTCGCCGACGACATCGCGACGATGTTCGCCACGCCGTTCGACGTGCGCGGCAGCGCGTTCGTGCTCCATGCGAGCATCGGCATCGCGCTCTTTTCGGTATCGAACGAAAGCGAGATCGATCTGCTGAAGAAGGCCGATCTCGCGATGTACAGCGCGAAGGACGCGGGCAGGAACTGCTATCAGTTCTATTCGCCGCAGTTGTCGCATCGCGCGGACCATCTGATGAAGTGGGAGCAGCAACTGCGCGTCGCGCTGACGGAACAGCAGCTCTTTCTCGTCTATCAGCCGAAGATCGATCTCACGCGCCGCTGCATCACCGGTTTCGAGGCACTCGTGCGCTGGAATCATCCGCAGCACGGGCTCATTCCGGCGAACGAGTTCATTCCGGTGGCGGAATCGACGGGACTCATCGTCGCGGTCGGCGATTTCGTGATCTACACGGCGTGCATGCAGCTCGCGCAATGGCAGCGCGACGGTTATAACGGGCTGTCGCTCGCCGTGAACATTTCGGCCGTGCAGTTCTGGCGCGGCGACTTGCTGGAGACGGTCGCGCGCGCGATCGAGGCGAGCGGCATTCCGCCCGACAAGCTCGAACTCGAAATCACCGAGACGGTGATGGTCGAATATCCGGAACTCGTGCAGGAGAAGATCGTCGCGTTGAAGCGTCTGGGCGTGCGCATCGCGCTCGACGACTTCGGCACGGGCTATTCGTCGCTGTCGTATCTGAACCGCTTCTCGGTCGATACGCTCAAGGTGGATCGCTCGTTCGTCCAGGCGATTCCCGAGGACCGAAGCGTGTGCGTGATGGTGTCGGCGATCATCAATCTGGCGCGTTCGCTGGGGCTGACGGTGGTCGTCGAAGGCACCGAGCGCGAGGAGCAGATTACGTGGCTTGCGGCGCTCGGGCCGGTGGAAGCGCAAGGCTTCCTGTTTTCACGCCCCGTGCCGGCGGATGGCGTGCAGGCGCTGCTCGATCGCTTCGGCGTGTGCGGATGGCCGCGCGGACAATCGCCGCGCTCGCGCAACGATGCGGGCCGCGAATCGAGCGCCGCGCTCAGTGACGAGCGCGGCGGGTGACGGCTAACTCAGAACCCGCGCGACAGCACCGCTGTGCCGATCGTCACGACGCCCAGCACGAGATTGATCACGACGAGCCGTCTCACCGTCCCGACCGCCCTCGCCCCGTCGGGCCAGTTCTGCGCCTGCACCGCGCGACGGATGCGCGGAAACACGGCGAAGCGGATATGACCGAAGATCAGCATCATCACGATGCCGAGACCGGCCATCGCATGTAACGGCCACGCAGCGTGACCGCCGCCGAACTCCACGAGCAGGAACCCGCCGGTGAGCAGAATCACGATCACCGCGACGCCCACCCAGTTGAAGAACCGTGCGAAGACCGACTCCCAGAGCGGCAGACGCAGTTGCGGCGTGAGATCGCCGAGCGCGGGACGCAGACAGAAATGCGCGAAGATCATGCCGCCGATCCAAACGGCTACGCCGAGCAGATGCAGGAAGAGCGCCGCTTCGATGGCTTTGTTCATTGAGGATTCCGGATGCAGTTCAAGACTTGATGGACGGGTTGCCGTGACAGCCATGGGCAGACACCGCCGGACTTACGCCGAAGATTGAATATTGCGGCTGCAAAATCACGAGGCGAGCCGGTCGAACCCAGAACACTAAGAATACGAGTCGCGTAGGGAGTTCCCGCTTTTGGGGATTTTTATGATGCAACGCGCAATCACCGCGATGCCGCTCACCACGGTCACCGTATCGCTCGCAAACCTGAATTCCCCATCACGCGGCGAAAACAACTTCGACTCGTGCCAGCAACTCCAGCATCTTCGCCTCGCTGATGCCCCGGAACTGGCCGCGCAGTAGTTGCGATAGTTTGGGCTGACTGATGCCCAGCACCTCCGACGCGCGCTGTTGTGTCCAGCGGCGCGCCTTGATGATCTCGCCTATCTTGCTGGCGAGTTGCGCCTTGACGCGCATTTCGTCGGCATCGGCCGTTCCCAGGTCGGCATAGACGTTGCCGCTGCCCTTTTCAATCTCGATCATTGCGTTCTCCTGCGGCATGGTCCTGCGCAGCTTTCAGCCTTGCCCGAAAGATGTCGATGTCCGGTTTCGGCGTGGCGATGCCGTCTGTCGACCTCTTCTGGAAACAGGGCAATACAAAAGCCCGCACGAAGCGGGCTTTCAAGGCACGGAGCAAACGAACTCAAGGGATGCCAGATCGAAACCGTCACCCCTCAAACACCGGCCTCAACTCCATCACCTTCAGCGACGAATCCGGCGCGCGCCCCTTCCTCGCACGCTTGCCGAGATGCAGTTGCAACTGCGACCCGCTGAGCTTCTCGTCCTTCGCCTTCCCGCCACGCCCGGTGCCGATCATCATCACGCCACGCGCATCGAACGCGAGCGCCTGGCGCAGCGTTTCCTTCGCGTCGAGGCCCATCAGAATGACGCCGCGACCGCCGCCCGACAGCGTCTTCATCTCGTCCATACCGAAGACGAGCAGCTTGCCCACGCTCGACAGGCACGCGACATAGGTCGCGCCGTGAACGACAGGCATCGGCGCAAGCGGAGCCGCGCCTTCGTCGATCGTCATGAACGCCTTGCCCGCCTTCTGACGGCTCACCATGTCGCCGAGCTTCGCGAGGAAGCCGAAGCCATTGCTCGATGCGAGCAGCAACTGTTGCTCCGCATTCGCCGCGAAATAGTGCAGCAGATGCGTGCCCGATTCGAGCTCGATCAGCGACGTCACCGGCACGCCGTCGCCCCGCCCGCCCGGCAACGCCGACACCGGCACCGAATACACACGCCCCTTGCTGCCCCACGCGACCAGCGAATCCGGCGTGCGCGCGAGGAACGCCGCATAGAGTCCATCGCCCTGCTTGAACGTGAAGCCCGCCGGATCGAGTCCATGACCCTTCAACGCGCGCACCCAGCCCTTCTGCGACACGACGACCGTCACCGGTTCATCGACGACACGTGCCTCGAACGTCGCGCGCTTCTCCTGCTGAATGAGCGTGCGGCGATCGTCGCCGTATTGCTTCGCGTCGGCTTCGATCTCCCTGATGAGCACGCGCTTCATCGCGGCATCGCTGTTGAGCAGTTCTTCGAGCTTGGTCTTTTCGTCGCGCAAGTCGGACAGCTCCTGCTCGATCTTGATCGCTTCCATCCGCGCCAACTGACGCAGCCGAATCTCGAGGATGTCTTCAGCCTGCCTGTCGGTGAGATTGAAGCGCGCGATCAGCGCCTGCTTCGGCTCCTCCGATTCGCGGATGATGCGAATGACTTCATCGATATTCAGGAAGACGATCATCCGCCCTTCGAGAATATGGATGCGGTCGTTGACCTTGCCGAGGCGATGCTGCGTGCGCCGCGTCACGGTCACGAAACGGAAACCGATCCACTCGTGCAGAATTTCGACGATGCCCTTCTGACGCGGCCGGCCATCCGCGCCGATCATCACGAGGTTGATCGTCGCGTTCGATTCGAGGCTCGTATGCGCGAGCAGCGAATTGACGAACTCCGTCTGATCGATGCGGCTCGACTTCGGCTCGAACACGAGACGCACGGGCGCGTCCTTGCCGGACTCGTCGCGCACGGCGTCGAGCAGGCCGAGCAAGGTCTGCTTGGTCTGAACCTGCTCGGGCGTGAGCGTCTTTTTGCCGAGCTTGATCTTCGGGTTGGTGAGTTCCTCGATTTCCTCGAGCACCTTCTGGCTCGATACGCCCGGCGGCAATTCCGTGATGACGACCTGCCACTGGCCCCGCGCGAGCTCTTCGATCTTCCAGCGCGCGCGCACCTTGAGGCTGCCGCGGCCGGTCTCGTAAGCCGCCGAGATTTCCGCGGGCGACGAGATGATCTGCCCGCCGCCGGGGAAATCGGGACCGGGCACCTTCTCCATCAGACCCGCGTGGCCGAGCTTCGGATCGCGGATCATCGCGACGGCGGCTTGCGCGACTTCGCGCAGATTGTGCGACGGGATTTCCGTCGCGAGACCCACCGCGATGCCCGATGCGCCGTTCAGCAACAGGAACGGCAGGCGCGCGGGCAAAAGCTTCGGCTCTTCGAACGAGCCGTCGTAGTTCGGCATGAAATCGACCGTGCCCTGATCGATTTCATCGAGCAGCAAACGCGCGATGGGCGTGAGGCGCGCTTCCGTGTACCGCATGGCCGCCGCGCCGTCGCCGTCGCGCGAGCCGAAATTGCCCTGACCGTCGATGAGCGGATAGCGCATCGAAAAATCCTGCGCGAGACGCACGAGCGCGTCGTACGCCGATTGATCGCCGTGCGGGTGATACTTGCCCAGCACGTCGCCGACCACGCGCGCCGACTTCACCGGCTTCGCGCCGGACGCGAGGCCCATCTCGCTCATCGCGTAGAGGATGCGGCGCTGCACGGGCTTTTGTCCGTCGCAGACATCGGGCAGCGCGCGGCCCTTCACCACGCTCACCGCGTAGTCGAGATAAGCGCGCTCGGCGTAATCGCCGAGCGTCAGTTGTTCGCCGTCCGGTGCGGTCTGTTCGGCGAAGAGATCGTCTGTGATTCCCATCGAATATCAATATCCGTTGTGTGTTGCCTGAGTCGAGCTCAGATGTCCGCTTCGACTTCGTTGCCCTTCTCTTCGAGCCAGCTTCGGCGCGAGGCCGCTTCGCCCTTGCCCATGAGCATCGTCATGCGCGACACGGTGAGATCGAAGCCGAGATCGCCGAGGCCGACCGGCAGGAGGCGGCGCGTGTCGGGATTCATCGTCGTGTCCCAGAGTTGCTCCGCGCTCATTTCGCCGAGGCCCTTGAAGCGGCTGATGGTCCACGCGGTTTCCCGCACGCCGTCCTTGCGCAGCTTGTCGAGGATGGCTTCGAGTTCGCCTTCGTCGAGCGCGTAGAGCTTCTGCGCGGGCTTCTTGCCGCGCGCGGGCGCATCGACGCGAAAGAGCGGCGGACGCGCGACGCACACATGGCCGCGTTCGATCAGTTGCGGGAAGTGCTTGAAGAAGAGCGTGAGCAGCAGCACCTGAATGTGCGCGCCGTCGACGTCTGCGTCCGACAGGATGCAGATCTTGCCGTAGCGCAGATTCGTGAGGTCGATCTGATCGTCGGGACCGTGCGGATCCACGCCGATCGCCACCGCGATGTCATGCACTTCGTTGTTCGCGAAGAGGCGGTCGCGCTCCGTTTCCCACGTGTTCAGCACCTTGCCGCGCAACGGGAGAATCGCCTGAAACTCCTTGTCGCGGCCCATCTTCGCGGAGCCGCCCGCCGAATCGCCCTCGACGAGGAAAAGCTCGTTGCGCGCGATGTCCGTCGATTCGCAATCGGTCAGCTTGCCCGGCAACACCGCGACGCCCGAGCTCTTCTTCTTCTCGATCTTCTGGCCGGCGCGCGTGCGGGCCTGCGCCTGACGAATCACGAGTTCCGCGAGCTTCTTGCCGTACTCGACGTGCTGATTCAGCCACAATTCCAGCGCGGGCCGCGAGAACGACGACACGAGCTTCACCGCATCGCGGCTATTGAGACGTTCCTTGATCTGCCCTTGGAATTGCGGATCGAGCACCTTCGCCGACAGCACGAACGACACGCGTGCGAACACGTCTTCCGCGAGCAGCTTCACGCCTTTGGGCTGAAGGTTATGAATCTCGACGAAGTTCTTCACCGCCTGAAAAAGACCGTCGCGCAGGCCGGATTCATGCGTGCCGCCCGCGGGCGTCGGAATCAGGTTCACGTACGATTCGCGCAAGAGCGGCCCTTCCTCGCTCCACGCGACGACCCACGACGCGCCCTCGCCTTCCGCGAAGGTTTCCTCGGTGTTCTTCGAGCTTTCCGCATAGCGCTCGCCTTCGAACAGCGGAATCAGCAGGTCGCTGCCGCCCATGCCTTCGAGCAGATACCCGCGCAGGCCGTCTTCATACTTCCACGTCTGACGCTCGCCCGTCTTCTCGATGACGAGCGCCACTTCGACGCCCGGCAGCAGCACGGCCTTCGAGCGCAGGAGACGCTGCAACTCGCCGAGCGGCAGATTGGCGGAATCGAAGTATTTCGGATTCGGCCATGCACGCACGCGCGTGCCGCTTTTCTTGGCGCCGCGCTCGGCTGTGCGCGTCGTGAGTGCTTCGATGACGTCGCCGTTGGAAAACGCGAGTTGCGCGACCTTGTTGTCGCGCCAGACCGTTACTTCGAGGCGCGTCGCGAGCGCGTTCGTCACCGAGACGCCGACGCCGTGCAGACCGCCGGAGAACGTATAGGCGCCGCCCGCCGCTTTATCGAATTTGCCGCCCGCATGCAGCCGCGTGAACACGATCTCGACGACCGGCACGCCTTCTTCCGGATGCAGGCCGAACGGAATGCCGCGGCCATCGTCTTCGACGGAGACGGAATTGTCGTTGTGCAGCGTGACGATGATCTGCTTGCCGAAGCCGCCGAGCGCTTCGTCGGAGGCGTTGTCGATCACTTCCTGAATGATGTGCAGCGGATTCTCGGTCCGCGTGTACATGCCGGGCCGCTGCTTGACCGGCTCCAGGCCTTTGAGCACCTTGATCGATGCTTCGCTGTAGCCGGCTGCCTTGGCGTTCATGACGAGGCGTTTGCCTCGTTCAGTGCCTGTCGCCATTGCGCTGGATTTTTTCGTGGACATAGTTGAACGTTGATCCGGCTCTCGGGCGTTCTCGCGGGAAATGCCACAACGTGACGCCCGATCTGCCGGCGAATGCTTGATGAAAATGCCTGGCCGGATGCCTGTGAGCGAGGCGGAAAACCGCCCGCCGATCCGAGCCGCGCTAGGAGAATAGCGGTTTTCGCCCGCCGCGCCCACCTCGGACCGATAAAACGCGCCTACTTGCGTTTTGCTTCCAGCTCTTCCCAGCGTTCGAGCGCGACGAGCAATTCTTCTTCGATTGCCGCGTGGCGCTCCGACAGCCGCGCGCCTTCCTTCGCATCCTTCGCGAAGATCGAGCCGTCTTCGAGTTGTGCGCCGATCGCCTTCTGCTCTTCCTCCAGCTCGGCGATACGCCCCGGCAGCGCTTCCAGTTCGCGCTGTTCCTTGAACGACAGCTTCACCGTGCGCTGGGCGTTACGGCCCGCGGCGCTTTCCTTCGGCGTGTCGTCCTTCGGCGCTTCCTTCGCGGTCTGACGCGCCGCGTCTTCCGCGATACGCTCCGAACGTTCGCGCTGAATCTGCCAGTCTGAGAAGCCGCCGACATACTCGCGCCACATGCCGCCGCCCTCCGCGGCGAACACGGACGTCACCACATTGTCGAGAAACGCGCGGTCGTGGCTCACGAGCAACACGGTGCCGTCGTAATCCGCGAGCAGTTCTTCGAGCAGTTCGAGCGTGGGAATGTCGAGGTCGTTGGTCGGCTCGTCGAGCACGAGCACGTTCGCGGGCCGCGCGAACAGCCGCGCGAGCAACAGGCGATTGCGCTCGCCGCCCGAAAGCGAGCGCACAGGCGAACGCGCGCGTTCCGGTGCGAACAGGAAGTCGCCGAGATAGCTCATCACGTGCTTCTTCACGCCGTTCACTTCGACCCATTCGCTGCCGGGGCTGATGGTATCGGCGAGCGATTTGTCGAGATCGAGCTGCGCGCGCATCTGATCGAAGTACGCGACCTGAATGTTGGTGCCGATACGCACGCGGCCTTCGTCGGGTTGCAGTTCGCCGAGAATCAGTTTCAGCAAGGTCGTCTTGCCCGCGCCGTTCGGGCCGACGAGACCGATCTTGTCGCCGCGCATCACGGTGGCCGTGAAGCGGTCGACGATCGTGCGCTCGTCGTAGCGCTTCGTCACATCGGTCAGTTCGGCGACGATCTTGCCCGACTTCTCGCCCTGCCCGACATCGAGCTTCACGTTGCCCTGCACATTGCGGCGTTCGGCGCGCTCGTTGCGCATTTCCACGAGCCGCGCGATGCGCCCGACGCTGCGCGTGCGCCGCGCCTCGACGCCCTTGCGAATCCACACTTCCTCTTGCGCGAGCAGCTTGTCGAACTTGTCCTGCTCGATTTTTTCGACTTCGAGCTGCTGCGCCTTTCTCGTCTGATACGCGCTGAAGTTGCCCGGATACGAGAGCAGACGCCCGCGATCCAGTTCGACGATGCGCGTCGCCACGCGATCGAGAAACGCGCGATCGTGCGTGATGAACAGCAAACCGGTGCGCAACGTGACGAGCAGGTCTTCCAGCCAGCGAATGCCGTCGAAGTCGAGATGGTTGGTCGGCTCGTCGAGCAGCAGCACGTCGGGCTGCACGACGAGCGCGCGCGCCAGCGCCACGCGCTTTTTCATGCCGCCGGAGAGGTCGCCCGCGCGCGCGTCGCCGTCGAGGCCGATTTGCGCGAGCGTCGTTGCGACACGCGTGCGCCAATTCCACGCATCGCGCAAATCGAGCGCCGATTGCAGCGCGTTCATGCGCGTGAGCAAGGCGTCGTGCTGCGCGCCTTCGGGCGTATCGGCGAGGGCGTGCGCGACGGCGTCGTACTCGTCGAGCAGTGCGCGCGCATCGGTCAGGCCGGACGCGACGACATCGAATACGGAGGCGTCGAGATCGAACTCGGGCTCCTGCGGCACGTACACGGTCGTGAGCTCGCTCTGGCGCGTGACGAGGCCGTCATCGGGCGCGGCGAGCCCCGCGACGATCTTGAGAAGCGACGACTTGCCCGCGCCGTTGCGGCCGATCAGCCCGACACGCTCGCCCGCTTCGAGCGAGAAGTCGGCGTGGTCGAGCAATGCGACGTGGCCGAACGCGAGCTGCGCGTCCGAAATGAAATAAAGCGACATGGGAAAACCGGATGAATGGCGAAGAATCGGCGACGAACACGACGACCGATGGAAGCGGCCATTGTACCGGGCGCCGCGCCCGACAACGCACGACGCACGCGGCTTAAGCCGAACGGATGAGGCTTTGCAGCCCAAAAAACAGCAAGGCCGCCCGGATTCGATCCGTGGCGGCCTTCCCTTGTCTCGTACCGGAAAAACGCGTTACTTCACATGCACCTTGATGGTCTGGCTCATTTCCGGCCCGTAGGAACGGTGCGCGCCGTCGCCGAACTGCATCGTCAGCGTGTGATCGCCGGGCGGCAGCTTGACGTCGGCTTCGGTCTGGCCCTTGCCAAAGTGCAGCGACGTGTCGTTCGCCGGAATCACGGTGCCCTTCGGCAGCGCCTTGCCATCGATCAGCAGATGGTGATGGCCGGTGCCATCGGTCATCGTCCCCGCCGGCGCGATCGACATGCCGTCGACGCCGAACTTCACGTGCACGGGGCTCGTGACGGTCGCGCCATCCTTCGGCTCGATGAAATAGACGCGCGCCTGCGCATGCGCCGCGCCGGCGTATTGCGCGAGCAGGATCGCGCCTGTCAGCATCGCACCCAAGACCTTTTTGTTCATCGTTTTCTCCATGTTGTGAAACCGGTCGCTGGCGCGAATGCGGCGCCCGAGACCCAAAAAGCATACACCGGGCTTTCGGTTTGGCGGAATCGGGACCATCCTGCGGACGGTCCGTCCGGGGACGATCGCGCCGATTCCTGTAAGATGCCGGGTCGCCGCGCCGCGCATCGTCTTCGAGCGCACGCGGTCCGTTTATTTCTTTCGAATCAAGAGTCTGTCGTGAGCGAAGTCATCGAATTCAAGAGCTGGGTCTGCCTGATTTGCGGCTGGATCTATAACGAGGAAGACGGTCTGCCGGACGAAGGCATTCCCGCCGGCACCCGTTTCGGCGATATTCCCGGCGACTGGCGCTGCCCGCTGTGCGATGTGGGCAAAGCCGATTTCGTCGTCGTCGAGTTCTGATACTCACTGCTGTTTCACCGTGCCACCGCGATCAGCTCGCGGCTCGTTTCGTCCACCGGCGCGCGATCCCAGTCTCCGTACCAGTCGATACGCGCAAAACCCGCATCGGTCAGCAGGCTCGCGAGCGCGTCGAGCGTACGGAAGCGTAATTCGCTCGCGGCGCTCAACGTTTCTTCGGGCGCCGACGTGAAGCGATAGTACGTCGTGAACGCGGCGTGGCCTGTCGTCGAAGGATCGGGTTGCGCGTGCAGTTCCTGCCACACTTCCACCGTTCGTCCGTCCGGCGCTTCGACGCATCTCGATGAGCGCTCGCGCGTCCAGTTTTCCCACGCCCGCGCCGCCGGATTGCGGCTCTCGAACGCGATCGCGCCGCCCGGCCGGATCGCGCGGCGCGCAGCCCTGAGCGTCGATAAGAACGCCGCATCGTCGAGAAATATCTGCGCGACGTGGCCCGTCATCACGAGCAGATCCGCCATGCCGACGAACGGCAGCGCGCTCGCATCGCCTTCGATCCACGTCACCTTGTCGCCTTCGGGACGCGCCCGCGCGACACGCAGCATCTGCGCCGACGGATCGATGCCCGTCACGCGATGCCCGCGCTTCGCCAGTTCGCACGCGAGCAAGCCCGTGCCGCAGCCCAGATCGACGACATGTTCCGCCGACTCCGCCAGCGCGAGATAGAACGCCGTATCGGACGCGAACGGATTGAGAACATCGTATAGCGCGACGAGGCGCGGATCGTCGTAGAGCATCAGCGGCTCTGATACGCGAGGGCGTCGCGCATCGGCTGGCTGCCGACCATGATCGGGCCGGTGAACGGCGTATCGAGATCGAGGATCACGAGCACCGCCGATGCGATCGACAGCGCGCCGAGCATGATCGTCACGAGAGAGAGCGCGTTGCGCGGCGCGATCAGCCCGAAGCACAGAAAGATGATGAGCAGCCAGCAGACGAGTATCCGGTCGAACGGATAAGAAATCGATCCGTGCGCCTCTTCCACCAGCTTCCAGCGCAGCGCGATGAGTTGCTCGAAGCGCGCGGCGGCTTCGGCGGCAAGCTGGCGATGATAGTCGTCGTGCGGACGGAGCAGGCGCACTTCGCGCTGAGCCTTGCTCAAGATTGCGCCGAGCGTGTTGTTCGCGAGGCTGTCGGTGTCCTTCGACGGCTCGACGTTCGGATATTCGCCAAGCGGGTGCGGCTCGTTCGGCCACGTGCTCGCGAGCGCGCCCGCCGTGTACGAGCGCAGGAGTTCGCGTGCGTGATCGAGATCGGCGCCGTAATCGCGCATGGCGCGGTCTAGCTCGATGATCGAAGTCGCGTAGCTGCGCATGTCGTTGTTCGTGGTGTCGAAGATGGTTTTCGCCGATGCCGTCAGAAGGCCGAGCACGAGCGCCGCGAACGTGACCAGCATGCCGACGAGCAGCTGCACGAGCTGCACCGTCTCCTGCGCCTTGTGCTCTTCGGGCAGCAGCGGCCGCACGATCGCGCCCAGGCCCGTGCTGGCCAGCAGAAGAATGAAGACGAGCACCGCGGACTGGATTTCCGTCATGAGCGCGCGAGCCGAGATGGCGTGACCGAAGTGGTCGCATTATCGGCGGGAAAGCGCTCGCGGTCCAATGTGAACCGGATGAAGAGAAAAGCGCGATGGGACAGCGGCAGGAAGGCCGCGAAGGCGGCGTGTGGGATCGTGGTCCCCCCGGCAGGAATCGAACCTGCATCTAGCGCTTAGGAGGCACTCGTTCTATCCATTGAACTACGGGGAGTGGACCGCGCGTCGCCGACAGCGTCGGCAAGCGAGCGCAGAGTATAGCAAACGCTATCGGCGGCATCGGGGTCGGCGCGAAGAAATTCGAACGCGGCGGCGCGCGTCGGAAAAAACCGTCCGGCTAGGGTTTGCACCTATCAAGTTTCGC
Organism: Caballeronia sp. LZ029; assembly: GCF_031451275.1. NCBI lineage: Bacteria > Pseudomonadati > Pseudomonadota > Betaproteobacteria > Burkholderiales > Burkholderiaceae > Caballeronia > Caballeronia sp. LZ029. The sequence continues at coordinate 899,920 of NZ_JARUXO010000001.1, read as the reverse complement.
CAAGCCGCGCCGCCATCGGAGTAATGGACCCATTCCCCGATACCAAGCCGCAGGGCGCGTTCTCGGCGTTGCTGGCCGACCAGGACCTGACGCACCTCGAAAAGGTGCTGCGTCGTTCATTGTCGTGCGATCTCGGCGGGCCGTTGCTGCCGCCTTCGTACTGGCGCGAGCGGCTCGCATCCATCACGCGTCAGTCACATCTCTCTCACACGCAGATACAGACCGTGCACCGGTTGTATCTGCATATCGACGCATTCGAGGCGACGGCGCGCGAACACGAGCAGCCGCCGGCCGTCGCGGCCGGCGGCGGGAAAGCTCAAAGCGCCTGAACGCGCTTCAATGCCGATGCCTCAGCCACCACTCGCGCAACGGATGCCGGTGCGCTGGGTCTCGCGCCGCCACGCGCCTGCGATGTTCATCGCGCCAGTCCTGCGCGAGCAGCACGATGACGATCGTCGCCAGGCATGCGAGCCCGACGAAAATGCTCGGAAAATCCCACATGACGTCCTCCTGCTTTTCCCTGGCGCCATGTATCGATTTTAGGTCACGCGTAGCCCCGCTTCACGCCGCCTGACGCGCGCGCTGCTGCTGTTGCGCGTGCGCCGCGAGCCGCACCGCCGCGTTGGCCGCGCCGTAGCCGTCGTAGCCGCCGCGCCGCTCGATCACTTCGAGGAAGAAGCGCTGATCGAGCTGCTCCGTATAGGCGTGGAAGAACTCGCCGCCGCGCTCGTCGCGATCGTAGAGGATGTTGTGCTCGCGCATCTGGTCGATCTGATCGTCGGGCAGACCGAAGCGCGCGACGAGATCGTCGTAATAGTTGCCCGGAATGCGCAGGAATTTGACGCCGTCGGCTTCGAGGCGCGGAATCGCATCGAAGATATCCGGCGTGCTGAACGCGACATGGTTCAGGCCCGAGCCGCGATACGTCGATAACGATTCCGACACCGCCGTATACCGATCGACCGACGCATTCAGCGCGATACGCACCGAGCCGTCGCGGCTTCGCACCGCGCGGCTGCGCACGAGGCCGTACGGATCGGGCACGAGCACGGCGGCCTCGGTCTCGAAACCGAATGCGCTTCTGAAGAACAGCACCCATGTGTCGAGCGCGTCGGCGGGCAGCGACAGACACACGTGATCGATGCGCGAAAGCGGGCCCACTTCGTACGGTCCGTCGATGTCCGTCAGAATGAAGTCGGACTCCCACAGCGTCGGGCCGCCGGGCGATTCGTCGACGAAATAGTCGAGGCTGCCGTCGGGCGACTGCACGCCCGGCACCACGCGCTCATTCGGGCCGACTTGCCCCGAGAAAGGGGCCGAGCCGTACGCGGCGGCGCGCTCGAACGCCTGCTTCGCGTCATCGACGTGAAACGCCGACGCGCACAGCGACAAGCCATGCTTCTGAAAGAACGCGCTCGCGAACGAATCGGCTTCGGCGTTGAGCACGATCGACCCCGCGCCGTGTCGATACAACGCGACATCCTTCGAACGATGCTTGCCCGCGAGCCTGAAGCCGAGCCGGCCGAGCCATTGCGAAAGGTGCTCGCGCGTGGCGTCGTCGACGGCGAATTCGAGAAACTGAAAGCCGATGTGCTCGGGCGGCGCGGGCGGATTGAAGAGTTCCGGCGGCACGTCCTTGCCCGTCGAGACCATCAGTTCGCGTGTCTGCTCTTCGAGGAAACGCAGCGATCGATAACCATCCGCCGCGGTGATCGCGGTCGGCGCGGCGCGAAAGCCATCGTTGAAGATTTCAAGCGACAGCGGGCCCTTGTAGCCCGCTTCGAGCACGCGCGCCGTGAATCCGGCGACATCGAAAGCGCCCTGCCCCGGAAAACAGCGATAGTGACGGCTCCATTCGAGCACGTCCATCGCGAGCACGGGCGCATCGGCGATCTGCACGAACGCGATGCGATCGCCCGGAATCGACGCGATCTCTTCCACCGAATCGCAGATCGACAGCGTATGGAACGTATCGAGCGCGAGGCCCAGATTCGGATGATTCACCGCATCGACGAGCTTCCACGCGTGCTTGTACGAGTTCACGTAGCGGCCCCACGCGAGCGCTTCGTACGCGACGATCACGCCGGCGTCCGCTGCGATCTTCGCGAGCACGCCGAGCTGATCGACGAGCAGCGCGTCGTCGCGGATCGTATCGGGCGACACATTGCTGCACACGAGAATGCGGTCCGTGCCGAGTTCGTGCATCAGTTCGAACTTGCGCTTCGCGCGCTCGACGTTCTTCGCGAGCCGCTCGGCGCTCACGCCGTCGAAATCGCGGAACGGCTGAAACAGGTAGATCTCGAGGCCGAGATCGGCGCACATGCGGCGCACGTCGGCAGGCGTGCCGTCGAAATACAGCAGATCGTTCTCGAAGATCTCGACGCCATCGAAACCGGCCGCCTTGATGGCCCGCAACTTCTCGGGAAGCGTGCCGCTGATGGATACCGTTGCGATGGAAGTCCGGATTGAACGCAGCATCGCTGCCTCCTCGTTGCAATTCATTGAACGCGGGATGGATCGAAAGCGGTGCCTTCCAGTGTAGGCCGTCCGCATGACGGACGCGCGCAATCCATGTCAGTTTGCGAGATAATAACAAACTAACTAGACCGTACAAATTAGTGAAAACACGAACCGACAAGCCTCGCGCGTGCGTTCACACTGCGGCCTGATCAATCTCGCACTGCAGCATGCAGTGCTCATCCATGCCGGAGCGCGCTCGCATGACCAACAAGACTTCGTATCTCATCGGCCTGATCGGTTCCGGCATCGCCGGCTCGCTCACGCCCGCCATGCATGAAAAGGAAGGCGGCAACCTCGGGCTCGGCTATGTGTATCGGCGCATCGATCTTCAGGCGCTCGCGCTGGAGCCGTCCGCCCTGCCCGATCTGCTCGTCGCCGCCGAGCGCATGGGCTACGACGGCCTGAACATCACGTATCCCTGCAAGCAAAGCGTGATCCCGTTGCTCGATGAGCTCGACCCCGACGCCCGCGCGCTCGGCGCCGTGAACACGGTGGTGCTGAAGGACGGCAAGCGCATCGGCTACAACACCGACGGCTCGGGCTTCGCGCGCGCGTTCCAGCGCGGCCTGCCCGGCGCGCCGCTGGAACGCGTGGTGCAACTCGGCGCGGGCGGCGCGGGCGCGGCCGTCGCCCATGCCGCGCTGTCGATGGGCGCGCGCGAGCTCACGCTGTTCGATTCCGACGCGGCGCGCGCCGCCTCGCTCGCCGCCGAACTCGCGGCGCGTTTCCCGGATCGCGTCGTGAAAAGCGGCGGCGACCTGCGCGAAACGCTCGCCAGCGCCAGCGGCCTCATCCACGCGACGCCGACAGGCATGGCGAAGCTGCCCGGCCTGCCGCTGCCGGCGGAGTATCTGCACAAGGAATTGTGGGTCGCGGAGATCGTCTATTTCCCGCTCGAAACCGAGCTGCTGAAAGCGGCGAAGGCGCTCGGCTGCCGCACGGTGAGCGGCGGCGGCATGGCGGTGTGCCAGGCGGTCGATGCGCTGCGCATCTTCACCGGCCGCGAGCCGGATGCCGAGCGCATGTTCGCGCATTTCCAGACCTTGCTGGAAGGTTGAAACCCCGATAGCCATGAAAAAACGGCGGCCTCGCGAGAGTGCCGCCGTTTTGTTATGCGCGCGAGGAAAAGCTCAGCCGTCGCGCCGCATGTAGCGCGACACCGCATCGACGATCATCTCGCGATGACGCGCCCGCGAACGCGTGCCCGACGGATCGCGCCCGAACGCCGCGCCCCACGTATGACGGTTCGCCACGCGGTGAAAACAGAACGAGCTGATCATCAGATGCAGGTCGATCGGATCGACGTCGGCGCGAAACTTGCCCGCCTCGACACCGCGTGCGATGAGATCTTCGATGGTCTTCACGACCGTCGAATTGCGCGCCTTGAAGGTCTTCGATTGTTCGATGTACTTCGCGCCGTGAATGTTTTCGATGGTCACGAGGCGCACGAAATCGCGATGCTTGTCGTGATAATCGAACGTGAAACCGACGAATTCGCGCAGCGCTTCCGCCGGCTCCATTTCCGCGAGCTGCAGTTCCTGTTCGAGCGCGCGGATATCGCCGTAGACCTGCTCCAGTACCGCTTCGTACAAGCCTTCCTTGCTGCCGAAGTAGTAGTACAGCATGCGCTTCGTGGTGTTGGTGCGCTCCGCGATGGCGTCGACGCGCGCGCCCGCGAGGCCCATCGCCGAAAACTCCTGTGTGGCGATGTCGAGAATGTTCCGCTTGGTCTCCTCAGGATCGTACTTGCGCCGCCCTTGCTCCGTGGTCGACGAGGGCGCAGCAGTCGCGGCCTTGCTTCCTTTCTTCATTTTTCTGTCTGAGAACGGCGTTGAAAATCGATTCTAGCACGCGCTTTCGACGCATCCTCGCCATAACAGGCGCTCAATACGAAGGGCTTCACCTATAATTTTTTCACCCCGCAGACAAACCGAAAATCATATGCGCATCAAGCGTTCGCTCTTTCTGGCTCCCGCCATTCTGACCACCTGGTGTCTCTGCGCGACGGCGCAGACCGCGATGCCGCCGGGCCATCCGTCGTCGAAACAACTGATGGCCGCAGAAGGCGTGATGACGAGCGCGAACATCGCGCGCGGCGCGGCGGACGTCTGTCATATCGATGCCGCGAAGGTCGCGCGCTTCAAGGACGTCGTCCATACGAGCTATCCCGACGCACCCGATTTCGATGGCGAATGGAAGCTCGGACTCGCGCAGGCACAACCGACCGTCGATCGCTTCGAGAAGCTCAAGACGAGCAATCCGTCGGAGTATCAGAAGCAGATCGGCGAGGCGTGCCCGGCGCTCAATCGCGGCATCGACGAAGTCACGCAGCAGTAATCACGCGCTCTTGCCGTCGTAGTGCGCGCGTTTTTCCGCGTACATCGCGGCGTCGGCGCGTTGCAGCATCGGTTCGAGCCGCTCGCCCTCGTGCGCGGTCGCCGCGCCCATCGCGAAAGAAAGCGGATTGCCCGAATAGAACTGGTTGTTCACTTCGAGCAACTGGCGAATGCTCTCGATCACCGCGTCGCCGCCGCGCTCGTCGGTGCCCGGCAGAAGAATCATGAACTCGTCGCCGCCGATGCGCGCCGCCTGGAACGGCTTCTCCACCGCCTTGCCGAGCACTTCGCCCGCGCGGCGCAACAGCGCATCGCCGGCGGCGTGGCCGAGCTGGTCGTTGACGCCCTTGAGCCCGTTCACATCGACCGCGATCGCCGTCACCGGGAACGGGCCCTTGCGCTCGAGGCGATTGATTTCGTCGATATAGAACGAGCGGTTCTTGAGCTTCGTGAGCACGTCGTGCTTGCCGAGGAATTCCAGATACGCCTCGGCCTTCTTGCGCGCGGTGATGTCCGTCAGCGCGACGAGCACGAGATCCCAACGCGCCTCATGTCCCGGAAACACCGAGAACTGCAGATGCACGTGCACCTCGTTGCCTTCGAGCGAATAGTTGAGCACTTCGCGCTGATGGAAGAGCTTGCCGTCCCACAGATCGATCAACTGTTCCTGGAAGTGCTGCTGCATGTCGTCGCGGAACACGTCGGACAGGCGCGTGAGCAGTGTCGCCTTGGTCGGCGCGGCGAACATGCGCAGCGTGTGCTGATTCACGTCGAGCACGTGAATCTCCTGCATGCAGCGCTCGACGAACTCCGGATGAACGTTGGTGAACGTGCGAAAGTCGACGATGCCGCGCTCGCGCACATCGTCCAGCAGCGACTTCACGGAGCTGAAGTCTTCAACCCACAGCGACACCGGCGAATGCTCGAAGAGTCCGCGCGCATACAGCTCGCTCGCGGCGGCCGTGCGGCGCATCGCTTCGAGTTCGGTGATGTCCTCGATCGTGACAAGCACGCGCGTCCATGTGTCCTCGTGGCCCGGCAGGACGACCGCCTTGAGCAGCACGTCGAGGCGTTTGCCATCCAGCGTGTAGTTGACCGTCTGACTCACGAAGCGCGACTTGCCGGACCACAGTTGCTCCAGTTCGTCGATGTGCGTGGTGAGCATGTCGTCGCGGAACACGCGATCGAGGTTCTGCACGAGATCATCGACATCGCTTGCCTGGAACAGCGAGAGCGTGCGCTGATTGACCTTCACGACGCGAATGCGCGACGAACATTCGGCGATGCGTTGAGGGTTTTCGGCGAGAAACGCGCGCAGGTCCGCGACGCCCGCCGCGCGCCAGCGCTCGAACTGCTCGCGTACGGCGCTGAAATCCTCGAGCCAGAGCGACACGGGCGCGAGGTCGAACATGTCGGCATCGTCCTCCGGCACGCTCGCCGGCGTGAATTGACCGGCAGCGCGGCGCGGGTCGTTTGGCATGGTCATCCTTTCGGCTCGCGCCGGCTCAAAATGGTCCCTGGTTGATGCCTGAATTCATCTCATTATTGTAGCGCGCGCCGTATTTCCGGGGCCGAATCGCCCGTTTTGCGCATGTTTGTCGTAGCGTTCGCGCTCATGCCGGATATCGGGGGCGGATGCTACACTCGATTGGCCATGCCCTTGCCGCGCGCGCGTTTCACGCGTGTTTCATGCCGCGCAATCTCGGGCACGTTTGCTGCACCGCTCGGATGTGCGCGCGACATCGCGCGGTCCGATGCGCTGTGCCGCATCCATCCACATCGCTATAAGAAGGAGGCACGACTCTCATGGCTGATTTCCGCATCTGGTCCGACGAATTTCCCGCGAACGGCTTCATGACGCACGCGCAGGAATTCGACCAGCAAGCCTTCGGCGGTTCGGGCGAGAACATTTCCCCGGCGCTGCAATGGGAAGATCCGCCCGCCGATACGCGCAGTCTCGCGCTCACCGTCTACGATCCCGACGCGCCCACCGGCAGCGGCTTCTGGCACTGGATCGTCGTCAACATTCCGGCCGATGCGCGCTCGCTGCCGCGCAATGCCGGCAAGGCCGACGGCAGTCTGCTGCCGCAAGGCGCGCTGCAGCTTCGCAACGACTACGGCACGGTCGGTTTCGGCGGCGCGGCGCCGCCGCGTGGCGACAAGCCGCATCGCTATATCTTCCGCATCCATGCGCTGTCCGCGGAAAGCCTGCCGCTCGACGGAAACGTGACCAACGCGGTGGCGCGCTTCATGACTCACCTCAACGAGATCGACTCGGCGACCTACACCGGCCTTTACGAGTTGAAGTAAGCATCAGGACGTGGCGCGGACCCTTGCGGCCGCGCCGGCGTACAAGCCATTTGAAAACGGTGCGTCTTACAATGCGCCGCTCGCCACTGCCCGCCCATCGATGGATTCCGACCAAGGTCTGCCGCTGCCCCAGCGATACTGGGCCATTGCCGTCGTCGCGCTCGGCATCACGCTCGCGGTGCTCGACGGCGCCATCGCCAATGTCGCGCTGCCGACCATCGCGCGCAATCTGAACGCCTCGCCCGCCGACTCCATCTGGGTCGTCAACGCCTATCAGCTCACGATCACCATCTCGCTCCTGCCGCTCGCCTCGCTCGGCGATCGCATCGGCTACCGGCGCGTGTATATGGCGGGGCTCGCGCTCTTCACGGTGTCGTCGTTCGCGTGCGCGCTGTCCGGCTCGCTCGTCGCGCTCACCATCGCGCGCGTCGTGCAGGGCTTCGGCGCGGCGGGGATCATGAGCGTGAACACGGCGCTCGTACGCATCATCTATCCGCACGATCAACTCGGGCGCGGCGTGTCCATCAATGCGACGGTCGTCGCCATCTCGTCGGTGATCGGGCCGACGGTCGCCTCGGGCGTGCTCTCCGTCGCGACCTGGCCGTGGCTCTTCGCGATCAACGTGCCGATCGGCGTCGTGGCGTTCGCGATCGGCTGGAAGTCGATGCCGCGCACGCCGGGACATCGGCAGCCCTACGACTACATCAGCGCGATCATGAACGCGCTGTTCTTCGGCCTCGCGATCGTCGCGGTCGATGGCTTCGGGCACGGCGAGCATCGCCCGTATGTGATCGGCGAGATCATCGTGACGGCGGTCATCGGCTATTTCTTCGTCAAGCGGCAACTGACGCAAAGCGCGCCGCTTCTGCCCGTCGATCTGATGCGCATTCCGGTGTTCGCGCTGTCGGTCGGCGCGTCGGTGTGTTCGTTCTGCGCGCAGATGCTCGCGTTCGTTTCGCTGCCGTTCCTGCTGCAGAACAATTTCGGCATGAGCCAGGTCGAGACAGGCTTTCTGATGACGCCGTGGCCGCTCGTCATCGTGTTCGTCGCGCCGCTCGCGGGCGTGCTCGCGGATCGTTATCCGGCGGGGCTGCTTGGCGGCATCGGGCTCGCGATCCTGACCGTCGGGCTGGTGCTGCTCGCGAGCGTCGGCGCGCATCCGGACGCGTTCGATATCGCGTGGCGCATGGCCGTCTGCGGGCTCGGCTTCGGGCTGTTCCAGTCGCCCAACAATCGTCAGATGCTCGCTGCCGCGCCGCGTCATCGCAGCGGCGGCGCAAGCGGGATGCTCGGCACCGCGCGCCTCACCGGGCAGACGCTGGGCGCGGCGCTCGTCGCGCTGATCTTCGGCGTCGCGCCGAGGCAGGGTCCGGTGATCGCGATTGCCGTCGCGGCGGCGTTCGCGGCGGCCGCCGCCGTCGTCAGCGTGCTGCGCCTCACCGGCAAGCGCAGCATCGAGCCCGCCTGATCCGCGCTCTTTTCTCCCGATCCCCGCCGCTCGCTGGGCACAGCCTTTGCTGAAACTTCGAAAATAGATTCCGCCTGTGCGGAATCTTCGAAAACAGCAATGTAGGAGTGTGTTCATGGCGAATTCCCTCAACGGTTGCAAGGTCGCGATTCTCGCCGTCGATGGCTTCGAGCAGGCCGAACTCGTCGAGCCGCAACGCGCGCTCAAGGAAGCCGGCGCGCAGGTGGATGTCGTGTCGCAGAAGCCCGGCCAGATTCAGGGTTTCAAGCACGTTGACAAGGCCGGCAAAGTGAATGTCGATGTCACTTTCGACGTCGCCAACCCCGCCGACTACGACGCGCTCGTGTTGCCCGGCGGCGTCGTGAACAGCGACGCGATCCGCCTCGATGCGAAAGCGCAAAGCTTCGTGAAGGAAGCCGATCAGGCGAAGAAGCCGATCGCCGTGATTTGCCACGGCGGCTGGTTGCCGATTTCGGCGGGCATCGTCGCGGGCCGCACGATGACGAGCTGGCCGAGCCTTCAGGACGATGTTCGCAACGCGGGCGGCACGTGGGTCGATCAGGAAGTGCAGATCGACGGCAATCTCATCACGAGCCGCAAGCCCGATGATCTGCCCGCGTTCAACAAGGCGCTGATCGAAGCGCTGGGAAAGGCGCGCGCCTGATCCATCGCACCGGAGCGAAGCCGATGTCGAGACTATTGATCTCACTCACGTTGTCACTGGCCGCAATTTCGATGTCTGCGCCGGTCGCGCAGGCGCAAAGCGAAAAGCTCTCGCCGATCGATCAGCAGTTTCTTCAGGATGCTGGACAAGCGGGCGCGACCGAGCTTGCCGCGAGCAAGCTCGCGCTCACGCACGCGAGCGACCGGCAGGTAAGGGAATTCGCACAGCGAATGATCGTCGATCACACGAAACTCGCGCGCAATCTGGACGTGCTCGCGAAGCGTCATGGCATCACCGCGCCGGCCGCGGCGGATTCATCGCTGATCGGCAGCCTGCAAAATCTTCAGGGCGCGGAGTTCGACAAGGCCTATATTGAAAAGGTAGCCATGGACGGACATCAGAAGGCCGTTGCGCTCTTCACGAAGGAGAGCGAAAGCGGCATCGACACCGCGCTGAAGGCGGCGGCAGCCAAGGCGTTGCCGGTCATCAGCCATCACTACGAGATGGCGCAGCAGCTGGCGAAAGCGAAGGCGGCGTCATGAGCGTCGCGCATGTCGCCCAGCGCGCGGCCGCTTCCCGTTCCGCTTCCCGTCCGGCCTATGAGGACTCGACCATGCACATCACGTTTGCAGACGAAGCCCCCGTTTTCGACGGCGACGATCTCGCCATTCACTTTGCCGCGCTCATCGACGGCGAGCCGGTCGTCTGTTCGATCACCGCCGAAGCGCTCGAAGATCATTTCGGCGCGACGTCGGCTCGCGAAGAGGATCTGCTCGATGCGTACGCGCGCGGCACGGCGCGCATTCGCGCGGTGTGCGCCGAAGTGCTCGACGACAACGGCGGACAGCCCGCCGTGCTGAGGAGCGGATTGTTCCGCGTCGCCGGCATGGAGCCGGACTGAGCCGCTTACGCAACGCGACGCACCCCACTGACCCAAGCCAACAAGGAGGGAACATGTCACTGATCATTGCGGGCCGATTTCAGACCTTTCGCGCGGCCGAATCGGCAGCCCAGAAGCTCTTCGCGAAAGGCTTCGTGGAAGAAGACGTGACGCTCTTCTTCGTCAATCCGAGCGGCCAGCACGCGCGCTATCCCGTCGGCGGCGATGTCGGCACCGATGCGGGCGCGAGCGCGGCCCCCAAAGGCGCCGGCAAGGGCGTGACGATCGGCGCGGTCGCTGGCGCGGTGGTGGGTGCGGCGATCTTCGCGGTGTTTCATGCGCCGCTGCTCGTCTCGGTGATCGCGGCGGGCGTCGGTGCTTATGTGGGATCGCTCGTCGGCGCGATGTCGCATACGAAGAAGCCGAAGGACGCCGCACACGCCGAGGAGCCTGCGCGCCATGCGGGCGTGCTCGTCGCGGTGCACGTATCGCCGGAATCGCAGGATCAGGCCGCCGCGGCGCTGCGCGAGGCGGGCGGTATCGATATCGAGCGTGCGTCGGGTCGATGGAAACAAGGTCGCTGGAGCGATTTCGATCCGCTGCAGCCGCCGCATCCGGTGGGCGAGTTCGCGCACACGCGCGCCTGATTTCTCGATCCACCCATGACAAACGCCCGCTTCTCGCGGGCGTTTTTGTTTGCGACGCATCAGACCCAGGGCGTATGCGTTCTATTCGCCGGCATGGTCGCGCGCAGACGGCATTCGGCGGGCAGCACGCGCGCCTGGCCTTCGCTTACGGCGGGCGCTTCGCAGATACGCCCATAGTCGGCGTGCGATGCCTGCGCGGTTTGCGTATCGATGACGTGCTGACGGACATGCAAGCTCAGCGCGGACGCCGCCACCGCCACAAGTATCAGAAACTCGCGATGCGCGAGCCGGTTCAAGAATTTCACTGCGTTCTCCTGTTGCCGTGTCGTGCGCGCATCTCGTATCGGATGCGCGCTGTAGTGCCGTGTCGGCAGCAAATCGCATGCCCCGCCGCGAGCGATGCGGGCACGCCGCGTGCGTATTGAATCGGCGAGCCGCATCCCGCAGGGAGGCTGCGCAGTGGCAATGTCGAAACCAATGGGAGGTGTTATATGAGCACGAACGTCGTATCGGTACTCAACGATCTCGTCGAAACCTCGAAGGACGGGGAAAAGGGTTTTCTCAAGGCCGCAGAGGATACGCGTGATCCAAGCCTCAAGCTGCTGTTCCAGAATCGCGCGCAAAAGTGCGCGGAAGGCGCGCGTGAACTACAGGACGTGGTCGCGCGACTGGGCGGAAAGCCCGAAACCGGCGGATCGGTGGCCGGCGCGCTGCATCGCGGCTGGGTCGATGTGAAGTCGGCCGTGAGCGGCCATAGCGATCACGCGATTCTCGCCGAATGCGAGCGTGGCGAGGATGCCGCGAAGAAGAACTATCGTCAGGCGCTGGACAAGGATCTGCCTGCCGATGTCCGCGCGATCGTCGAACGCCAGTATCAGGGCGTGCTGGAGAATCACGATCGTATCCGCGATCTGCGCGATCAGTACGCAGCCGCGAAGTCCTGAAGCGATGACGCAAAAGCGGCCCGATGACGATCGGGCCGCATGAACGCAAACGGCCGCGCGATGCGGCCGTTTGTTCGTCAAGCGCAACGCGTGACGCGCATTACGTTACTGCGGCTGACCCTTGTCGTTCGTGCCGAGCGCCGAAGCCGCCGCCGCTGCCGACGCGCCCTTCAGCTTGTGCGCCTTGTCCTGCTGATGCAGATAGGTGCCCTTCTGCTTCTTCGCATGCGCGCCAGCATCCGCGCCTGCCGTGGCCGCATCGGACGCTGCCTGCGCAAACGCCGCCGTCGAGAATGCCAGCGCGAGCGCGCCGATCAATGCCATCTTTTTCGTCTTCATGAAGAGCTCCTGTTTTGCCGGGGCCTCTGAACGCCGGGCTACTGCGCATTCGTGAGCCACCTGTGTGAGTGCCGTCCTGAACGGTCGTACTCGTTTTTAAGTTTCGAAGTGCTGCGAGGTGATGCGCACTGCGTGAAGCGTCATGCGTGAACGTGCGACTGAAGCATCGGGCGATGCGACGCGAACCCTAGCCTCCATGCGAGAACCCGCGCTTCGTCCGATTCATCGCCGCTGATGGCGAATCGTCGAACCCCGCGCGGGTTCCGTACTGCTGGCACTCAACCGCGGCCCGCCGTGGCGAAGCCGGGCATACGAACTATGCCATTACTTGGCGGCAATTTTAAGATGGTTCTTCACGGAAGCAACACCCGACACGTTCGAGACGACTTCTTCGGCGGCGGTCTTGTCCTCCGCCGACGGCACCGTGCCCGTCAGCGAAACCACGCCCCCACGCGTCTTCACGTGGATATGCGTGGACTTGACGTTCTTGGCGCCGAGCAGCTCGGCCTTGACCTTCGTGGTGACGGCGCTGTCGTCGACCTTCTGGCCCATCGACGTGTCGGAACCGCTCGTCGACGACGCCGCAGTGGTTTGCGCGCCGACGTTAAGCGCGAACACGACACACGCGATACCACCGGCTGCCTTCAGGATTTGAGTCGTCTTCATGGCAATACTCCCATTTTTTCGATTTTGGTCTGGCGCCCCGTTCGCCTTTTTCGTGCGCGAGGCGGCTCTGCGATCACGTCCGCGCCGTAGCACGCGGATCGTGAACTTCGTACCGCAACTTGCGTGCCGGACCGACCGCACACGCTATCCGCCCGTCGCAACAGCGCGCTGAAAACGCCGCGCGGCAAGGCATTCGTGCGTCTGCGAACAAATCTTCGACGCTCGCAAAACCGTCCGCCACAGCGCACGCGACGCGGCCCGAAACGCGCGGCGCTTTTGTCTGAGCGCGTGTAAAAACTGCGTGAAAGCCGCGCGGAGAACCGTCCGGAAACGCCGGGCAGACTGCAAAAAACGTAGACGCGGCGCGAGCTTATCGAACGATGGCACGGCTGTTGCTTTACTGATCCGCAAACCTGCCCACTACGTCTAGAACAATCGAGGATTAGCAAGCAATGCCGCCTACACTCGAACTCCGCGCGAAACAAACCCTCGCGCTTACGCCGCGTCTGCAGCAGTCCGTGCGTCTCCTGCAACTCTCGTCATTGGAGTTCCAGCAAGAACTGCGCAACGCGCTCGACACGAATCCCTTTCTCGAATACGACGAGTCCCAGACCGACGACAACGCGCTCGGCGCCGACAACGGCAGCTCGATGGGCGAATCGGCCTCGTCGACCACGGACAGCAACACCGCCGAAGCCCCGCTCGCGTCCGAAACGAACATGGAAAGCGAGCAACGGTCCGATTCGGAATCGCGCGACGACTCCATGAACGAGTTCTCGTCCGATCCGTTCGGACGCGGCTCGTCGCGCAACAACGGCGACGGCGAAGGCTCCGATCCCGCCGACTGGGTGCGCATCGAGCCGTCGCTGCACGAAACGCTCCACGATGCGTTGCGTCTCTATCAGTTGAACGAGCGCGATCGCGCGATTGCGCAGCTCATCATCGAAGCACTCGATGACGACGGCTACCTGCGCCAGGAATTGAGCGAGCTCGCGAATGTCGTCGAGATCGAACCCGCGCTGCACGAGGACGAACTCAACATCGCGCTCAAGCTCGTGCAGTCGCTCGACAAGCCGGGCGTCGGCGCGCGCAATCTCTCTGAATGTCTGACATTGCAGCTCGAAGCGCTCGAAGAGGACACGCCGGGACGCGCGGTTGCACTCGAAATCGTCGGGCATCATCTGGAGCGTCTTGCACGGCGCGAACAGGCCGAACTGCAGAAGAAGATCGGCTGCAGCGCGGATGAACTGCGCATCGCGTGCGCGCTCGTGCGTCGCCTCGATCCGAAGCCGGGCGAGAACTACGGTCAGAGCGAGGACAACTACGTGGTGCCCGACGTCATCGTGCGCCCGGTGAAGAAGCAATGGGTCGTGACGATCAACCCGGCCGTGCTGCCGCGCGCGCGTATCCATCGCATGTACGCGGAGCTTTTCGCGCAATCGGCTGGCGCGAGCCGCTCGCCGCTCGCGCAGCAATTGCAGGAAGCGCGCTGGCTGATTCGCAACGCGCAGCAGCGCTTCACGACGATCCAGCGCGTCGCCGAATGCATCGTCTCGCATCAGAAGGCGTTCTTCGACTACGGCGAGATCGCGCTGAAGCCGCTCGTTCTGCGTGATGTCGCCGATGAGCTCGGCCTGCACGAATCGACCATCTCGCGCGCCACGGGCAACAAGTACATGTCCACGCCGCGCGGCATCTTCGAGTTCAAGCACTTCTTCCCGCGCGAATTGAGCACCGAAAGCGGCGGCACATGTTCGGCCGCGGCGGTGCGCGCGCTGCTCAAGGAAATGATCTCGAAGGAGAACACCCGCGATCCGCTGTCGGATGTGAGTCTCGCGAAGATGCTCGCGGATCAGGGCGTGATCGTCGCCAGGCGCACGGTGGCGAAGTATCGACATCTCATGAAAGTGCCGCCCGCGGAACTGCGCCGTCAGGCATGATGGTTTCACGCTCTCAAGCGCTCGGCGACGACCCGGTCAAGCGAGGCGCCTGAGCGACAGGAGCGTAATCGACAGGCCGTCCGTTCGCGGACGGCCTTTTTTTGTCCGCGGTCAGCGCCAGCCCGACGCCCGATGCGTGCGCTTTCTCGCAGCCGTCGCCGAAAGCTCCGCGCCGAGCAGAAACACCGCCGCCGAGTAATAAAGCCACATGAGGATGATCGCAAGCGAGCCCGCCGCGCCGAACATGTTCGCCGTGCCCGCGTGCGCGAGATAGAACGCGAAGAGCCGCTTGCCGCCTTCGAAAAGCAGCGCGGCGGCGGTCGCGCCGAGCGCGGCATCGGCCCAGCGCATGCGCGTCGTCGGCAGAAATTTGAGCAGCACGGTGAACGCGACCATCAGCACGCCGATCGATATCGCGCGCCGCGTGAGGCCCGACAGCACGATGAACGGACTGCCGTCGCCGAGTACCCAATGGCCGAGTATCTCGACGAGCGCATCGAGCACGAGCAGTATCGCGACGAGCAAACCGGAGCCGACCACGAGCCCGAACGACATCAGCCTCACGCGCAGCAGCGTGACGATGCTTTCGCGCGTGCTCACGGCGGGCGTCGGCCAGATGACATTGAGCGCGCTGTGCAGCGAAGAGAACGTCGCCGATGCGCCGATCAGCACGCCCGCAAGCGAGAGAATCGCCGTGCTGCGCGCGATGTCGGCATGCCACGCGTTCGCGACGATCGCCTCCAGAGTGTGAGCCGCGTCCACGCCCACGACGCCGCTGATCTCGTCGAAGAGCCGTCCTTGCACGGCATCGGCGCCGAAGAACACGCTCGCCACCGCGATCACGATGACGAGCGTCGGCGCGAGCGAGAAGGCGGCGAAGAATGCGATCGATGCCGAGAACATCAGGCAGTGATCCTGCGACCATTGCGTGATCGGATCGACGATCCACGAAAACCAGCCGAACCGCGACGTGCGGCCGGAAGCGACAGGCGCGGATTGAGTGGCGGAGACGTCCTGATCCATCGGCGGAAAGCGTGAGCGCGGCTTGAAGTGTCAATCGACGATGTTAGCCCCGCGCTGCGAATCGTGTGTAAAAAACGGCGCGCTCCACTGGAAGCGCGCCGCGTTCATGTTGCGTTGTGCCGCTGCGTGTCAGGGGCTCAGGGTCGATCGTCGGCCGGGTCGGCGTCCTCGTCGGCGAGGCCGCGAGCTTCGTCCTCGATCTCGTCGGGCAGGATATCGGCGTCGGCTTCGAGGTTGTTATCGCCGTCCGCCGACGCAGCTTCGCCGGTGCCGAAGCGGTCCGTATCGCTGTTCAACTCCGCTTTGGACTGGCCGAGCGCGTGCGCGTCGAGTTCATCTTCGATGTCGCCCGGATAGCGCTTTTCGCCCTGCACGTCCGAGCCGCTGTCCGACGAGTCGCTCGGGCCGAGCGCCCCGGTGCCGTGCCCTTTGCCGTATTCCGCGCCGTCGTCTTCGGGCGGGTTCAATGTACTTCCGCTCATCATGACCTCCTGGGATCGTGTCGATGATGAATCCGCAAGTCCCGTTCCGCGATCGTCCCCGCTTGACGCATGAAAAAACCCCGCGCTTCTTTCGAGGCGCGGGGCTGTATGTCAAAGACGACGTTTGGCGCGGGCTCAGGCCTTCGCCGCCGGGCGCCTGGCTCCGGTCGCGCCCTGCCTCACCGTATTGACGGTTTTTTCGGTCACCGATGTCGCGGTCGCGACGCTGCGCAAGTCCGACAGGAACGAATCGCGCCACACCGAAAGATTGTTCTCGCGCAACGGCGCCATCATGTCGGCGTGACGCGCCTGACGCTCGGCGAGCGGCATCGACAACGCGCGCTCCAGCGCTTCGGACATCTGCGACAGATCGAACGGATTGACGACGAGCGCGCCCGGCAATTGATCCGCCGCGCCCGCGAACTGCGACAGCACGAGCGCGCCCGGATCGGCCGGATCCTGCGACGCGACATACTCCTTCGCGACGAGATTCATGCCGTCGCGCAGCGGCGTCACATAGCCGACCTGCGAGAGACGGAACAGCGCCATCAGCAGATTGCGTTCGTATTTGCGGTTCAGATACTGAATCGGCGTCCAGTCGAGCTGAGCGAAACGCCCGTTGATGCGGCCCGCCTCGCCTTCCAGATTCTGGCGGATGCGCTGATAGGTCTGCACGTCCGAGCGCGTCGGCGGCGCGATCTGCACGAGCGACACGCGGCCATGCCAGCCCGGCGCGTTCAGCAGCAGCCGCTCGAACGCCTGAAAGCGCTCGACGAGACCCTTCGAATAGTCGAGCCGGTCGACGCTCATGATGAGCTTGCGCCCGTGCATGCTGTCGCGCAGGCTTTTCACCTGCTTGCGGTTCGCGAACTGGTCGGCGGCCTTCGCGATGGCGTCCGGATAGATGCCGATCGGATACGCGCCCACTTTCAGCATGCGGCCGAATGCCTGCAGCATGCCGTCGTCTTCGTTGAAGTGGCCGCGGCTCGTGCGCTCCACATAATCGATGAACGATTGCTTGTCGTTGTCGGTCTGGAAGCCGACGACGTCGTACTGGCACATCGCCGCGATCAGTTCCTCGTGCGGCGGCACGGTGCGCATGATCTCGGGCACCGGAAACGGAATGTGCAGAAAGAAGCCGATCGGATTCGCGACGCCGAGCTTTCGCAACTCCTGCGCGAACGGGAGCATGTGATAGTCGTGCACCCAGATGATGTCGTCGGGCTTGAGCATCGTCTTCAGCTTCGCGGCGAGGCTGGCGTTGACGCGCATGTAGCCCGCGTATTCCTCGCGATCGAAGCGCGAGAGATCATTGCGATAGTGAAACGTCGGCCACAGCGTGGCGTTCGAGAAACCTCGGTAATACTGGTCGTAATCGCGGCGCGTGAGTCCGACCGTCGCGTAGGTCACTTTGCCGCCTTTCTCGACGACCGGAGCGCCCGCCTCGCCGACGATCTCGCCGCTCCATCCGAACCACACGCCCCCAGTCTCCTTGAGCGCATCGAGAACGCCGATCGCGAGGCCGCCCGCGCTGGGCTTGCCTTCCTGGATCGGTGCGACGCGATTCGATACCACGATCAATCTGCTCATTACAGCATCACCTCATCAGTTGTCGTTGCATGCTCGAATTGGCGATCAAGGGTATGCAAAAGCTGTGCCTTTTTGTGGGTTTTTGTAAATGAAAGTTTGTATGGAGATGTTACGGACGAACAAAAATACGCGGCGAACGCACGCCGCGTAGAAATTTTTATTCTTGTGCCGGGTGCTTCCGCCGGCCGGAATCACGAGTCCTGCTCGGAGCCCAGGTCGCGTTGATAGTCGATCCCTTCGCGGCGCACGCCGCCCTGATTGTGCTCGCCATCGGGCGGCACGCCAGGCGCGGGGCGGTTCTGGCCGGCGGGATCGTGATCGGCGGGCGGCGCCGATGCGCCCTGGGCGCCGGCTGCCTTGGCGGCTTCGGCGCGCGCTTCGCGCTTGGAAGAATGACGCGCGGAGCGTCGGAGTGCGGGATGCCTCATGATGCCTCCAGAGAAGAAGGCCGTCGCGATAGTGACGTCGGCGGCGTCGGACCGTTGCGCTTGGGCAAGCGCGGCTTCAGAAAAAGCGACCGGCGACAGAACGCGTCGCCGGTCATTGTTGCACCATCCGTTGTAATCCCTACGCTGCGGATGGAAACTTATTCAAACCTTGCACGAATTCTGGGCATTGTCCAACGTCTGCAGTCCTGCGTCCTTCTGCGTTGCTAATACACGTGCGGTGTTTCGCCCGGTCCCGGCGGCGGATCGCCGATAGGCTGCGACGGCGGCTCGGGCGGCTCGCGCGTCGGATCCGGATTCGTGTCGGGCGGAATCGGCGCGGGCGGCGGCTGGTCGGGCGGCGTTACCGGCGGGTCCGGCGGCTGCGGCGTCTGTGCTTCGATACGGTGAACATCGGAAGCGCGATGGGACGGGCTGAGTGGCATGGCGGGCTCCTTGCGGTCTTGTGATCGTACTTTCGCCATCCGTCGGCGCCTGCGCGCCACGCGCGGATGTCATTCGATCGGCAGCAAGGGGCATGCCCCTCATGAGTCTCCGTTGCGCATCTCCTGTCACATTATCGGCGTAGAAAACGCGCCTGCCAATGAAAAACGCCTGCGCACTTTAAAAGCCGCAGGCGTTGTTTTCGTCTAAAGATAAGCGACGTTCAGGTATTTTCGCTATCTGCCTCGTTCATGTCGCCGCCTTCTCCGACCGCAGCCTTGTTCGCGTCCTCGCCGTATTCGACGAGCCGGTTATAAAGCGTTTTCAGGCTGATGCCGAGGATTTCGGCGGCGCGCGTCTTCACGCCGCCGCACTGGTCGAGCGTGGCGAGGATGAGCTGACGGTCGGCCTGCGCGAGCGAGGTGCCGAACGGAATGGTCACCGCCGTGCCCGCCGATGGCTTCGACAGCGAAATCTGCAGCGGCACCGTGGCCGTGCTGTCCGAATCCGTCGCCGACATGATGTACGCGCGCTGCACGTAGTTCTTCAGCTCGCGCACGTTGCCCGGCCAGTTGTACGACGCCAGCATCTCGCGCACGGCCGGCGGGAAGCCCTTTTTCGTGTTGTAGCGGGAATTCAGCTCGTCGAGGAACGCCTGTCCGAGCAATTCGACGTCCTTGCCCCGCTCGCGCAACGGCGGCAGGTTGATCGGGAATACGTTCAGCCGGTGATAGAGATCGAGGCGCAGTTTGCCTTCGAGCACGGCCTGCTCGGGATCGCGATTGGTCGCGGCGATGAGGCGCACGTCCGTCTCGAGTTCCTTGGTCGTGCCGACGCGCATGAACATGCCCGTCTCCAGGACGCGCAGCAACTTCACCTGAAGCTCGATCGGCATTTCGGTGATTTCGTCGAGGAACAGCGTGCCGCCGTTCGCGCGCTCGAAATAGCCCTTGTGCTGCCGATCTGCGCCCGTGAACGAGCCGCGCTCGTGGCCGAACATTTCCGATTCGATCAGGTTCGGCGAGATCGCGCCGCAGTTCACCGCGATGAACGAATGCTTGCGGCGCAGGCTGAGCTCGTGCAGCGTCTGCGCGGCGACTTCCTTGCCGGTGCCCGATTCGCCGATCAGCAACACCGACGCGGCCGTCGGCGCGACGCGGCCGATCTGGTCGTACACCGTTTGCATCGCGGGCGAATTGCCGAGCATCAGGCCGAAGCGGCCCATGCGGCGCAGCTCGCCGCGCAAGGTGCCGATTTCCGCTTTCAGGTCGCCGGCGCGCGGCAGGCGCGAGAGGATGGCCTTCACGCGCTGCATGTTGATCGGTTTGACGAGATAGTCGGTCGCGCCCATCTTGAGCGCGCTGACAGCCGATTCGACCGTCGCGTGGCCGGTTATCACGATGACCTCGACGCCCGAGCGCGGGTCGAGATCCTCGAAAAGATCGACGCCCGTGCCGTCGGGCAGCTTGAGATCGGTGAATACGACGTCCGGCGTCTGCCGCACGAGCTGAATGCGTGCCTCGCGCAAATCGCCGGCGGTGGCCGTCGTCAATCCGTCTTCGCCGATGATCGCGGCTAGCGCCTCGCGGGTACTGGGATCGTCATCGACAATCAATACGTGTGGCATTGCGTCTCGAATTCTTCCAAAGCGTTTTCAGGGTCACACGCCATGAAGTGGCATGGTCTTCTCCGTGCGGCATGGACGCCGTACGGGCCGGTGCGATTCGCGATGGCCGCCGATTAAAGGTAATCGCGCGACGCGAAATGCGCAAAAAATAGAATAATTTCCGATGATCCGCACGCTTGGTTCAAACCCAGCGTAAGTTTTTCCATTTAGACAACTTATGGCCGGAGTTTCACCGATTATAAGCGTTTATCACGCGAAAAAACGCACGCTGATTCAGCGCGCGTTTCTTTGGTCGCATCATTAAAAAGCGATAGCGGGTTGATGAAGTCCGGCTCAACTCCGCGGAAAATGCCACGCATCCGGAGTGCCGCCGACCACGCCATGGCCATTTACGACCTTCGCGCTTGCGCCAGTCGACGGGCTCAGCACCTTGCCGCCCTCGTCTTCCCAACGGTTCAGGTCACGCGCTGCCCGCCGTCCGGCGAGATCCTGCGATTGCACCCACTTCCACGCGAGAACGCTGCCTACTGCGAACAACGCGCCGAAAATTCCGATCGAGGGCCGTGCCATTGTGTTCTCTCCCATCATCAATAAAATTCGCCGACGCGTTTAAACGACGGCTCCGCGCATTCATGATGAATGCGCGGCGAATCAGCGGGAAACCAGAAGCCCCACCAGAAAGCCGACGCCCGCCGCAATGCCGAGCGACTGCCACGGATTGTCCTTCACGTATTTCTCGGTGCAATCGACGCCCGCGCGATAACGGCTTTGCGCGTTCGCCTGCGCATCTTCCAGCGCGCCGCGCGCCGAATCGACGTGATCGCGCAAACGCGTACGCAGCGCTTCGACGCCCTCGCCGGGCAGCGTCGCCGATAAACGCAGCAATTCCTCCGAATCGTTCAGCAGCACCTTGATGTCTTCGATGATCTTTTGCTTGCCCAACGCAAGCTGGACAGTCGTTTGACTCATAGGATGTAGTCCTCGCCTAATTGGGTTTGTCCGAGCGCGCCGATGCGACGATCAGCGCGTTTCGGCGACGGGAAGGCGGGGCACGGCAAGGCGCCCGCCCGCTTCGAGACGCGCGCGCAGGCTGCGCACGACGCCGCTTGCCATCAGCGCGCCGCCCATCGCGCCGAACACGAGGCTCGTCACGTTCGCGGCGCGTGCGAGCGCAGGCGTGCCCGCCGCATAGCCTAGCACCGCGCACATCAGCGCGGTGACGAGCGCGACGGCGGCCCAGTGATAGATGTCGATCGGCTCGCCCGTCACGAGTTCCTGACGATCGCCGCCCGAACCGTTCGCGCGTCGCGTGCGAAGCGGCCGTGTGGGCGTGGTGCGCTCGTGTGCGGGCCCGTCGAAAATAAAGAAGTCTTCCATGATGCTTTTGCCTCTCTCGCCCATTCTCGTGTGTGCGCCTCAGGGCGATGCTCGTCGGCGACTTTTCGAACAAGTATCACGATGACCGAGCTTACGCAGCTTTCGTGCCAGTGACGCTGAACCGAAGCCTGCCGCTCGCCCGCGACGCCGCGCCGCGATGATCGGGTAACAATTACGCTGTGCCTTTGTAAATTCTCGGTGCGTAAAGGAGAACCTTTCCGGAAGTGCGCCGCACTCACCGCGCGGTTCAGACAAAATGCGCCCCGCGCCGGCCAGCGCATTGCCGCAATGTCGTTGCGAATGGTTAAATAGCGTTTATGAGATAGGCTCGTCTGTAAACAATCGGCGCTGCGAAATACCCGATGCAGACGTTCCTGGACCGACGCACCACGAGGAAGAGCGCTCACGGCTAGCGTGAGCACGACGGGCAACGCGCACGGGCGCGTCATATGCCGATGCGCGCGGTCACCCACGGTTGCGCCGCTCGCGCGCGCCGAACCGCGCCACGCCGGCTGCACGACCGGGGGCGCCCGCGCAGGCCGCCGCCCGCCCACGACATACGCAGAACTGGAACGATCAGGACACATGGCGTCAACCGATCTGGATCCGCCGCCCACTGCGGTCGGAGATACACCCGCGCAAAGAAAGCGCAACACGGGAGAAGTGCCGGGCCTGAAGTCCTATGGACTGCTCTACGGCTCGTCGCCCGTGATGCTGGAGTTGTATGCGCAAATCGAACGCGTCGCCGCCACCGATGCGACGGCGCTCATCATCGGCGAGTCGGGCACCGGCAAGGAGCTCGTCGCCCGGACGATCCACGACCACAGCGCGCGCAAGGACGCGCCGTTCATCGCGGTGAACTGCGGCGCGATTCCCGATAACCTCATCGAAGCCGAACTCTTCGGTCACGAGAAAGGCAGCTTCACGGGCGCGGTGCAGGGGCGTATCGGCTATTTCGAGCACGCGAACGGCGGCACGCTCTTTCTCGACGAAGTCACGGAGATGTCGCCGGTGCGGCAGGTGAAGCTGCTGCGTGCGCTGGAAACGGGCACGTTCTTTCGCGTCGGCGGCAACGATCTCATCAGCTCGGATGTGCGCGTGATCGCGGCGACCAATCGCGATCCCGTCACGGCCGTGAAGGAAAACGGCTTGCGCGAAGATCTGATGTATCGCCTCGCGGTGTTCCCGTTGCGCGCGCCGCCGCTGCGCGAGCGCGATTCGGACCGCGAATTGCTCGCGCAGCATTTCCTCTCGGAGATGAACGCGCAGGAAGGCACGAGCAAGGTCTTTAGCAAACGCGCGCTCGACGTGCTGCGCACGTACTCATGGCCGGGGAACGTGCGCGAACTGAAGAACACGGTCTATCGCGCGTTCATTCTCGCGGAGAAGACGGTGGAGATCGCGCATCCGCATCTCGCGTCCCGGGTGAAGAAGCCCGTCACGCAGGGCGACGCGATGAACGTCTGGGTCGGCACGCCGCTCGCCGATGCGCAGAAGCAGATCATCCTCGGCACGCTCAAGCATTGCGGCGGCGACAAGCGGCGCGCGGCAAAGGCGCTCGGCGTGAGCCTCAAGACCTTGTATAACCGCCTCGGCGCGTACGAAAACGAAGATACCGAAGGCGGCGACGCGGCATCGGGCAGCGAGAACTGAATCGCCTGCCAGCTTTCATCGACATGACTTGAGAAGCGAGCGCGCACGGCCGCGCTCGCTTTTTTTGTCCGTGACGAAACGCGGATCGAGGCACATTTCGTGCGCTTGCAATTTCTTGCAATTTTCCCGAACCGGTAATTAGAAGCATGCTTCAAAATGCGCGAAGCCCGCGCACCGTGCCGATTTTGCGTTGCCGGGCGGCGACTTGAGAGCGAGACCTCAAGAAGATTCGAGCCCTCGAACCCCGATTGGCAAGCGTCGGGATACGGTAGACGAAGGAAAGCAACATGCAGATCAGGGTCCATCGGCGCAGCCCGCGCGCCGCCGCGCTCGCCGCGGTCATTTCAGGCGTCATCGCTTGCATGAGCCTCAGTGGATGCAACTCGCTCTATAGCGAAGGCGCGACAGCAGGCGCCGGTATCGCGGGCGCGGCGGTGGCGAACAGCGTCACCAGCAACGCCGCGGTGGCGACAGGCATCGGTCTAGGCGCGGTCGCCGCGGCCCGCGCGGGCGTGCAGTACACGCAGCGCGTCGCTCATACCAACACGCAGGATCAGATCGCGTCGGCCGCCGGTCCGCTCGCGGTCGGTGCGGTCGCGCCGTGGAAGGCGGTGCATTCGGTGCCGATCGAAGAAGACGAAAAAGGCCGCGTGACGGTGAGCCGCACGATCAGCAGCGGCGTGCTCGAGTGCAAGGAGATCGTGTTTTCCGTCGATCGCGACGCGACGAAGGACCGCGCGGCCGACAGCGCGTTCTACGTCGCATCGGTATGCCGTGACGGCGACAAGTGGAAGTGGGCCTCGGCCGAGCCCGCTACGCCGCGCTGGGGTTCGCTGCAATGACGCTGTCGCTCGACGTAACTCTGGCGCTGCGTCTCGGCATCGTCGCGGCGGGCGCGGCCGTATGCGTGTCGATGAGCGGCTGCGCATCGATCGGCGCCGCGGCGGGCGCGACGGCCGGCATCGCGACGGGCGCGTTCACGACGAATCCGGCCATCGGGCTGGGCGTAGGCATCGCCGTGCAGGCCGCCACCGACGAAGCCGTCAAGCGCGTCACCAAATCGCTGCATCAGGATCAGCAGGTCATGATCGCGGTGACGGCGGGCATCTCTCAGGTCGGCGAGACGAGGCCGTGGAAGGTCAAGCACACCTTGCCGGTCGAGAACGGTCACGGTGAAGTGCGCGTGCTGCGCGAGTTCGGCAGCGCGCTCGCGACGTGCAAGGAATTCGCGTTCTCGGTCGTCGATGGCGACGATGCGAAAGCGCCCGCCGAATGGTTCGTCGCGACGGCTTGCCAGCAGCCGAGCGGATGGAAATGGGCGTCGGCGGAGCCTGCGGTCGAGCGGTGGGGGAATTTGCAGTAGTTTCCCGGCGAGTCTTTTGGAAAGCGCGGTTTCCTGACGGACACCGCGCTTTTTTCATGGCTTCAGCCGTTGGCGATCGCTTCGAGCGCAACGCGCGCGAGGAAGCCGCTGCGGGTCTCGTGGCGCGCTTCGACATAGCTGTCGATCTTGCGCAGCACGAAGCGCGGCAGGCTGATGTTGATACGCTCCGGGCGGGAATCGAGCTTGGAGAGGTCCACTTCGACGAACGCCCAGATGGCCGTGGCGAAATCCGGATCAGCGATCAACTCCTCGATGCTTCGCGACGTGATCGAGACTTCCGCGCCGTCCTCGATGATCGTCTCGATGTGGAAAAAAATGGCCTCCTTCGCATTTTTGATCGCTTCGTCGATCGTATCTCCGGCTGAAAAAACGCCCGGCACGTTGGGCACGGTCACTCCGTAGCTGCTTTCAGGATCTTTATGAATGGCGAGGGCAAATTCCATTGTCCGGCTCCGTTACGACGAATACAGACGGTTTAGCATTCCGGCGCTTTTGAGAACCGATCTGGCCGTTCCGATCGCTACGTCTTTCTTTGGATGAACCACGGTCACGCGACCGATTTTGGTTCCATGTCTGAAGTGGTGATGACTGCCTCGCGTGCGCACGAGCTCCCAGCCGCCGTCCATCAGCATTCGAATCAAGCGCGATGAATCCATCTCGTCTCCGAATGCTGCGTGTGTAGCTTTACACACGCAGCAGTGATCTTCAAGACGAAAACGTTACGATTCGACGCGCTGCATGAACATTCAGCCAATCGGCCAACGCCAACGAAAAAGCGCGGTCCCGTCACCGGCAACCGCGCTCTCGAATCAACCCGAACCCAACCCCCTTCAAGCCTCCACATCCTCCAGACTCAGCATCTCCGTCTGGTCGTTATACGAGAAAATCTCCCCATAACGTCCCCAGTCGATGACCGCATCGAGCGTCTCCTGCGCGGCCTTGTCGGAGAGAAAGTCCTCCAGTTCCTGCTCGAAGCGCACGCGCGGCGCACGATGTCCCGGCCGCTCGTTCAGCACCTTCTTGATCCGCGCGGCCAGCGGCACGTGCCGTAGCAGATGCTCCGCGAACATCATCTTGCGCTCCTGCGTGCCGAACTCGGCGAACACGCGCGCTTGCGGCGTGAGGAAGATGTCGCCTTCGCGCACATCGGCGAAACCCAGATGCTGCAGCACTTCCGCGATCGGAAAGAGATCGTCGACTTCGAGATGAAGCGTGCGCGCGATTTCGGGCATGTCCGCGCGGCCGTGATACGGCTCGGCCGCGAGCGTTTCGATGAGACCCGCCATCAGGTTGGTCGAAACCGACGGCAGCCAGCTTCCCAGCTCGAGCCCCTTCTTCTTCGCTTCGTCCATCTGGCGCGCGGTCATTTTCGCGTAGATATCGTCGACGAGACGCCTGAACGCCGGGTCCAGACGATTGCGCGGATGCTTGAACGGCACCTTGATCTCGGCCATCACGCGACCGGGATTCGACGACAGCACCAGAATGCGGTCGCACATGAACACAGCTTCCTCGATGTTGTGCGTGACGATCAGCACCGACTTGATCGGCATGCGCCCTTGCGTCCATAGATCGAGCAGATCGGTGCGCAGGTTTTCGGCGGTCAGCACATCGAGCGCGGAGAACGGTTCGTCCATAAGCAGAAGCGTCGGATCGACGACGAGCGCCCGCGCGAAGCCCACGCGCTGGCGCATGCCGCCCGACAGTTCGCGCGGATACGCGTTTTCGAAGCCGTCGAGACCGATCAGGTCGATCGCGGCCAGCGCGCGTTCACGGCGCTCGCGCGCGCCCACGCCCTGCGCTTCCAGACCGGCTTCCACGTTCTGAAGCACGGTCAGCCACGGAAACAGCGCGAACGTCTGGAACACCATCGCGACGCCCTTCGCGGGTCCGCTCAAGGGCTTGTCCAGATAGGTCACTTCTCCGGCCGTCGGCTCGATCAGCCCGGCGATGATGCGCAACAGCGTCGACTTGCCCGAGCCCGAACGCCCGAGCAATCCGACGATCTCGCCTTCGCGCAGCGAGAGGTTGGCATCGTCGAGCACGAGCAATTCGCCCTGCGTCTTGTTGAAGCCGCGGCTGACGTTCGCCACGCGCAGGATCTCCGCGCCGAGTCGCGGCGGCGTGCCTTGCGGGCGCTGGAAGCCCTGCGCCGCCGACGTATTTTTCAGGTTCTGCATCGGAACTCGTCCTCAATCCAGCCGAAGCCTTGCTTCGGCGTAGGCGTATAGCGGGCGCCACAACAGTCGGTTGAACAGCGTGACGAACAGCGACATCACGGCGATGCCGAGAATGATTTTCGGGTAGTCGCCCGCGGCGGTCGTCTGAGCGATATAGGCGCCGAGGCCATGCGCGACGACCTCCGTCTTCCCCCACGACACGGCTTCCGCGACGATGCTGGCGTTCCACGCGCCACCCGAGGCGGTGATCGCGCCGGTGATGTAGTAAGGGAAGATGCCCGGCAACATGCACTTCTTCCACCACTGCCAGCCGCGGATCTGAAAGTTGCTCGCGGCCTCGCGATAATCGTTCGGATAGGACGACGCGCCCGCGACCACGTTGAAGAGGATATACCACTGCGTGCCGAGCACGATGAGCGGCGACAGCCAGATATCCGGGTTCAGATGAAAGCGCACGATCACCACGACGAACACCGGAAACAGCAGGTTCGCCGGGAACGCGGCGAGGAACTGCGCGAGCGGCTGGATTTTCTCCGCGAGCGCCGGGCGCAGGCCGATCAACACGCCGATGGGCACCCACACCACCGATGCGAGCGCGATCAGCACCACCACGCGCAAGAGCGTGATGAAGCCGAGCACGAACACGTGGCCGACTTCGCCCCAACTCACGCCGGTCGCGACGAACGACGCGACTTTCCATACGACGAACACCGTGATCAGCACCACGACCGTGCCCCACGCGATATCGCCCGCGCGCGTGGACGGCACTTTCGCGCGCAGCGGCAAGCCCACGTTCTCCAGCGCGCCCTGCAGCGACGGCAGCTTGATCGGCACGCGCGCGGCCTTCGCGAGAATCCAGCCCGCCGGCACGAGCAGACGGTGAATCAGGCGCGTGCGGCGGATCAGGTCGAGCAGCCACGACGACGGCTCGTCGCCCGAACTCGTGTTCTCCATGCGGAACTTGTCGGCCCATGCGACGAGCGGGCGGAACATCAACTGGTCGTAGGCCAGGATGACGATGGTCATCGCGAGAATCACCCAGCCGATCGCGCTCAGATTGCGCTCGCCGATGGCCGCGGCCAGATACGCGCCCACGCCCGGCAGCACGATCGTGCGGTTGCCGACCGTGATCGCCTCGGAAGCGACGACGAAGAACCAGCCGCCCGACATCGACATCATCATGTTCCAGATGAGGCCCGGCATCGAGAACGGCACTTCGAGCTTCCAGAAGCGCTGCCAGTTGGTGAGGTGAAAGCCGCGCGACACTTCATCCAGATCGCGCGGCACCGTGCGCAGCGACTGGTAGAAGCTAAAGGTCATGTTCCAGGCCTGGCTCGTAAAGATCGCGAAGATCGCCGCGCATTCGGCGCCGATCACGCGCCCCGGGAACATCGCGAGGAAGAACGTCACCGTAAACGAGATATAGCCCAGCACCGGCACCGACTGGAGGATGTCGAGGATCGGCACGAGCACGATCGACGCGCGCCTGCTCTTCGCCGCAAGCGTGCCGTAGACCAGCGTGAAGATGAGCGAGGCGACCATCGCCAGCAGCATGCGCAAGGTCGTGCGCAACGCGTATTCGGGAAGGTTCGCGGGGTCAAGCGAGATCGCCTGGGTCTGCAATGTCGAGATCGGCGCCAGCGTCTCGTGGAATCCGACGGCGGCGAGCGCGATGATGCAGATGATCATCGGGAACGCGACGAAATCCCAGCGGTTGGGCAGGATCCGCCAGGCCGACGCATTCGCCGTGCGATTCAGATTGAAACCAAATTCCATGCAAGGCCCTCCCCGTAAGGCTTTGTTCCGACCGCGCGTGCGCGGGATGTTGCTTGAGACGGCGAACGAACCGTCCGGCGGGCAAGAAGCCTTCGCCCGGAACGGCCTCATGCTCAACGCACGCGGCCGTCGATACGACGACACGTTCAGCACGAATGACGGCGCCGGGCAGCCGCCGCGTCAGACGTTTCCCCGCGCTGAACCGAGCGACACTACACCAACCCGTGTGACAGGCACAACCTTCATGCGGCCCGCCGCGCCATTCCTGCGATGTTTCTGTTGCTCTTCGGCACGGCATGGGCAAAATGAAGGGGCTGTCAGCGTCGAATGCGCCTCGCGCCCGCGTGCTTTCGCTTCCTTTCAGTCTGGCTGCGGCGCGCGCAGGTCGGATTGCCGGCGAACGGCGCTTTCGCGCGGCGCGCATCCGTTATGTTGGACGCACGTCGCACGCCTTCAGAAGGCACTTGATAGGCGGCGCAAAACATCGTCCAATCTTGGCTTATCACGAACAATAATTTGAGCGCCGATGCGATGCGAGACGCCCGATCCGAGCCGGAAAACCGCCTGAGCCACACTCGCCGCCCCGTTGCGAGCGAAAGCCGGAAAGCGGTTGACATGATGCGCTGCAATCCGCGCACCCGCCTAGCCCGCTTCGCGCAGACCGGACCGCTCGGGCGGCACGGCGCGTTGAGCCTGCGAACGGCGTGAACTTCCATTGCGCCCGAGATCGATGAACAAGCTCATCCTGCACCGTGTGATCGCGACGCTCGGCCTCGCGGCGCTGGCATTCGCGTGCTGGATTGCCGCCGGCTTGTTGTCGGACCGAATGGTACAACAGGAGATGACTTCGACGGTGCGCACCGAACGCCAGATGGCGGCGTCCATCGTCGACAACATGGCGCAGATCATCGCGAGCGATCTGGCGATGTCGCGCGCCATTCCCGCGACGCTCGCCCAGATGGACCTCACGCAGAGCGCGCTCGCGGAGTCGCGGAATTATGCCTCGAACCCGGCCGGGACGGAACTCGAACGCCGCAAGGACTGGACCGCGCGCCCCGCTCTCGCGAAGGTCAATCACTTCCTGCACGACGCGCAGGGCTTCTCCGGCCTCGACTCCATCTGGCTCGTCAACGAAAAGGGTTTCTGCATTGCATCGAGCAACGCGGGCGACGACGACAGCTTCATCGGCTACGACATGAGCGCTCGCGGCTATGTGGCGCGCGCGCTGCTCGGCGGCTTCGTCGAGATGTACGGCGTGGGGCGTCTGTCCGGCGAGCCGGGCATCTTCATCGCGGCGCCGGCTTACGAGGACGGCATCCTGGTCGGCGCGGTGATCGCGAAGGTGAGCATCGACCGGCTGCGGCACTGGGTCTCGCGCGCCGGCACCTTCGTGACCGACGAGAACGGCGTCGTCGTGATGGCGCACGACGGCAGGCTCGAATACGAAGCGATGCCCAATTCGCCCATCGCGCGCATGACCGAGCGCGAGCGCATCGAGCACTACCGGCGCGAGTCGTTTCCGGAGCTGCGCGTGGCGCATATCGGCGAGCAGATGCGCGCGTCCGAGCACTGGCTCGCGCCCGCGCTCGCGCAAACCTTCTACGCCGCGAACGGCAGCAACGTGCCCTCGCTCTACGACGAACGCACCGGCCTCAACTCGGGCCTTTCGGCGCATATCGTCCATCCGCTCACGAGCTGGCCGGAGATCAGCCGCAATCACAGCCGCGACCGCTTCCTCGTGTTTCTGACGATGCTCGGCGTCGTGACGCTCGCGATCGTGATCGCCACTTCGTACTCGCGCGAGCGGCGCCTGCACCGCGCGACGCGCGATCTCGCCGAGCAGTTGCAATCGGCCAATACGCTGCTTTCGGCCGAAGCGCGCCATGACGCGCTCACGGGCGCGCTCTCCCGGCGTTATTTCCTCGACACGCTGCGGCACGAAGTCGAGCTTGCGCGCTCGGTCGGCACGCCGCTTTCGGTCGCGATCGCCGATCTCGACCACTTCAAGCAGATCAACGATCGCTTCGGCCACGCGTCGGGCGACCGTGCGCTCGAACATTTCGTCGAAGTGTGCCGCGCGCAGCTTCGTCCGAGCGACGCGATCGGCCGGCTCGGCGGCGAGGAATTCGGCATTCTTTTGCCGCAAACCTCGCTCGCCGATGCGCAAGCCGTGCTCGAACGTCTGAGAAAGCGCTTCCATCACGAGCACTGCGCGCATCTGCCGGACGACGCGGTGCTGTCGGTGTCCATCGGCATCACGGAGCTCGCGCTCGACGATGCCCTCGAATGGATCCTCTCCCGTGCGGATCTCGCGCTCTACGAGGCAAAGTCCCGCGGGCGCGACCGCAGCGAAGTGCGCCCCGCCGATCCCGGCCCGTCCGCGCGGCACACGGAAGACACGCTCGCGGGCAAATGAGCGTCGTGGCATCGCACGGTCATGCGCATGTCGCGACGCGCAGGCATCCCGCAGGTATCATCGATATTCGAAATCGAATGCCGCTGGCGTGAATCGGGAGGTTTGCATGAAGGGAAATCTGGTCATCGTGTGCCGGGATCAGGACGCAGAAACGTTCGACCACCTGCTCGCCGAGTACGGCTCGTTTCAGACGCGGCTTTCGTCGACGACGTGGTTCCTGAAGATCGATCTCGCGCCCGAAGTGATTCAGGATGAGATCCTCTCGCGTCTCGGCAAATACACGACGCACTACATCTTCGAGGCGTCGACGGTGACGTACAACACGGTGGACAGCGAAGCGGCGTCGGCGCTGGAAACCCTCTTCGACTGACGCCGCGCCGCTCCTGCCACCTGGCGCGCCGTTACGACACGCGCTCTTCGTGCTGAGGGCCGGCGCGGCGTTCTTCCACCGGCCGCGTGGCGATATCGAACGGAAAGGTCATCGCGACCTGCAATCCGCCATCGGCACGATTGCCGATCTCGCACTCACCGCCCACGCGCCGCGCAAGCCGCTCGACGATGGCGAGTCCGAGCCCGCTATGTCCGCTGCCGCCACGCGCCGGATCGAGCCGCACGAACGGCCGGCTCGCCTTGATGAGATCGTCGGGCGCAATGCCCTTGCCGTGATCGGACACCGACAACACCCAGCCCCTGGCTTCCCGCCGCGTCTCGATGACGACCGGCGGCGCACCGTACGCATGCGCGTTGTCGAGCAGGTTCGACAAGAGCCGGTCGAGCGTGGCCGCCGGCAGCGCGAAAGCGGGGCCGGCTTCGAGTTTCAGGCGAATCGGCTGCGCGCCCGGCGATACCGCGCGATACGCCCGCGCGATCCGCTCGCACTGCTCGTCGACGGGAACGGGCTCGCTGCCGTCCGGGCGGTCGTGCGCGAACACGAGAAACTGATCGACGATATGCGCCATCGAATCGACGTCGCGCACGACGCCGTCGCGCATTTTCTTGTCGTCCATCATTTCGGCGCGCAGACGCAAGCGCGCGAGCGGCGTCTTCAGATCGTGCGCGACGCCCGCGAGCATCACGGCGCGGTCGCTCTCCGTCTGCGAGACCTCGCGGACCATCTGATTGAAACCGTGCGTCAACTGGCGCAATTCGCGCGGGCCGCGCTCGGGCACCGGCGGCGTCGGCTGG
This sequence comes from Caballeronia sp. LZ029, assembly GCF_031451275.1. Taxonomy (NCBI): domain Bacteria; kingdom Pseudomonadati; phylum Pseudomonadota; class Betaproteobacteria; order Burkholderiales; family Burkholderiaceae; genus Caballeronia; species Caballeronia sp. LZ029. The sequence goes on along the minus strand of NZ_JARUXO010000001.1, from coordinate 867,644 downwards.
CCGCGCCCGAAGCGCCCGACCGCCTGCGCGAGCGAGCGCAGCGGATATTGCAACTGCCAAGCGCCGAATAGCGCGGCAAGCACGGCCGTCGAGAAAATCAGCGCGAGCCACACGAGCATGCGGTCGCGCGAGCGCGGCGGGCGCAGCGGCTGCACCGGCACGACGACCCATCCCGTGTCCTTCACGCCATGCACCCACACGCTGGGCGGGCCGCCAGGCTCGCTCAGGCGCACGTCGGTGCCATCGGGCAGACGGTCCTTCAGGTCCTCGACGAACCGCAGCAGCGGCGGCGGCATGTTCTCGTCGGGCTGCCTGGGCACGTCGGGACTCGCGAGCGCGACCACGCGCACGCGCGGCGGCAAAGGCTGATCCGGCGTATTGGCGATGTGCTGACGAACCGCCTCGACGAGGAAAACGGCTTCCTCAACGGCGAAGCGCGTCTGCACGTTGTCCCGCTCGAAGCGGATGATCGCAAACCACGCGACATGCGAGAGCACCAGCATGCCGATGACGATGACGACCAGCCGGCCGAACAGCGTGTCAATTGCCCGGCGCATTTTGCCCGCCGTCCGGCACGAACACGTAGCCGCGCCCCCGCACCGTCTGGATGAAGCGCGGCGCCGAAGGATCGGACTCGAGGATGCGGCGCAGGCGCCACACCTGCACGTCGATGCCGCGGTCGGTGCCGTCGTATTCGGGGCCGTGCAGCAGTTCGAGCAGGCGCTCGCGCGTGAGCGTGCGCATCGGGTTGTTCACGAAGATCTTGAGCAGCGCGAATTCGCTGCCGGACAGCGTGAGCGGCTTGTCGTCCTGTTGCAGCGTGCGCGACTGGAAATCCAGCCTGAAGCGGCCGAACGAATACGGCTCGCGCTGCTCGGGCGCGGCCGACGGAATCGTGCGGCGGCGGCGCAGCACGGCCTGCACGCGCGCGAGCAGTTCGCGCGGATTGAACGGCTTGCCGAGGTAATCGTCCGCACCCAGTTCGAGGCCGACGATCCGGTCCACGTCGTCCGCGCGCGCGGTCAGCATGATGACCGGGATGTCGTCGCCGGATGCGCGCAACTGTTTGAGCGCGGTCAGCCCGTCGACGCCCGGCATCATCAGATCGAGCACGATGAGATCGGGCCGCTCGCGTTCGATGCGGCGTTCGAGTCCACCGGCGTCATGCAGCACCGACACCTCGATGCCCTGCCGGACCAGATAGTCGCGCAGAAGGTCGCGCAGTTCGGCGTCGTCGTCGACGACAAGTATTTGCGTAGTCATGGGATGGAGTTTAGCGCGTGAGTCGGACCTCGATTGATGACAGGCCTGCCATAAGGGTTACGGGGTGTTACGACGAAAGCGGGGCGTAAACCCGCGTAACAAGCCTGAACCAGCCCGTAACACGCGCCCTGCCGCGAACCCCTACGCTGTGTTTCACCGACAAGCGCAAGACCTCGACACACCAACCGACACGTCGATCAAGGCCTCGTGGCTTCGGCATCGAAAACAATCAAGGGAGTATCAAGATGGCCAAGCAATATCGCATCCTCACCGCCGCCGCTGCTGCAATCGCGCTGACGTTCGGCACGGCCTACGCGGCCACCAGCGACGCGCCGACTGCGCCGCCCCCCGGCGGCCCGGCCATGATGGGCGGCCACGGCGGCCCTGGCGGCCACCGCATGGAAATGCGCATGCAGAAGCAACTGGACGAACTGCACGGCCAGCTCAAGCTGAACGCGGATCAGGAAAAGCTGTGGCAGACCGCGCTCACGACGATGAAGCAGAATCATCAGGCCATGCGCGAAAGCCACAAGCAGATGCGCGATCAGTTCAAGTCGATGGAAAGCCAGCCGATCCTCGACCTGAACGCGATGCACGCGGCGCACCAGAAGATCGAGGCGCAGAACGCGCAACTGCGCGAGCAGACCACGACCGCGTGGCTGAACTTCTACAACGCGCTGAACGACCAGCAGAAGACGACCGTCAGCACGGCGCTCAAGAAGCACTTCGCGAAGATGCACGAGCACGAGCAGAAGATGCATGAGCGCTGGGGCAAGCGCGGCGGCCCGGACGGCGCGCCGGGTGCGGCGGCGGGCGCATCGGCTACCGCGAAGCCGTAAGCGGCGGCTGCGGCAACAAAAAAGCCGCGGAGCATGACGCTCCGCGGCTTTTTTTCATCGGCGAACCGGGACTTACGCGAGGTCGAACAACAGCACTTCGGCGTTATCGCCCTTTTCGAGCGTGACCTTCGACACATCCTCGAGCTTCGCGGCGTCGCCGGCGCCGAGCGTCTCGCCATTCACCGTCACCGCGCCGCGCGCCACGTGCACATACACGCGGCGGCCCGCCGGCACATCGAAGTCGGCGCGTTCGTCGCCATTGAAGAAGCCCGCGAAAATCCGTGCGTCCGCGCCGATCCTGACCGAGCCGTCCACACCTTCCGGCGACGCGATCACGCGCAGCCGGCCGCGCTTTTCGTCATCCGCGAAGCGCTTTTCCTCGTAGCCCGGCGCGCCGCCCGGCGCATCCGGAATGATCCAGATCTGCAGGAAATGCGCGGTGTCCGTCGGTGAGCCGTTGAATTCGCTGTGACGCACGCCGGTGCCGGCGCTCATGCGCTGCACGTCGCCGGGACGGATCGTCGAGCCGTTGCCCATGCTGTCGCGGTGCGCGAGCGCGCCGTCGAGCACGTAGCTCACGATTTCCATATCGCGATGGCCATGCGCACCGAAGCCCTGCCCGCCCGCGACGCGGTCTTCGTTGATCACGCGCAGCGCGCCGAAGTGCGTATGCTCCGGATCGTAGTAATCGGCAAAGGAGAAGCTGTGATACGAGTCGAGCCAGCCGTGGTTGGCGTGACCGCGTTCGTTGCTGCGGCGAATCTCGAACATGATGTTTGCTCCCGCCCAAGGCGTTGTTTTGCGATGGAGAGAATGTAAGGGCGGCGGCGCTTCGAAACAACGCGCCCGCCGGCACTACATCGTTCCACCCATGCATGTAATCGGACTCTTCCGGCTTCGCCTCCGCGCGCGCGTCGGCTTCGGGTAAAATACCGCGCTTTTCGGGGTGGCGGCGGACGCGGATCGGCCGAGGCGCCGGAGAATCCGGCAGTCGCGAGCCCGCCGCCGCGCAGCAATTGCGCGTTGGCAGGGTTAGCAGCAACGGCAGCCCGCAATTTTGACCACATAGAATACCGTCCGCTGGACGCAAAGCAGGAGCGTGCCGGAGAAGGACAGCCGAAACGCGCGGGAAGCGCGCCGCCGGCCGGGAAAAGAGATGATGACATTCGTATCGCGCGCCGCGCCCGTCGCACTCCATGCACGTTAGGCACCTCACTAAGGAATCACCATGTTGCAAGGCTACGGTCCGCTGATCCTCGCGGGCACCTGGCAGACCGTCAAGCTGGCGGTGCTGTCGCTCGTGTTCGCCTTTGTGATCGGCCTGATCGGCGCGGCGGCGAAGCTGTCGAAAAACCGCGTGGCGTCGGGATTCGGCACCGTCGACACGACGCTCATCCGCGGCGTGCCCGATCTCGTGCTGATGCTGCTGCTGTTCTACAGCATCCAGATCTGGCTGAACCTGTTCACGGACGCGATGGGCTGGGATCAGATCGACATCGATCCGTTCCTCGCAGGCATCCTGGTGCTCGGCTTCATCTACGGCGCGTACTTCACCGAAACCTTCCGCGGCGCGTTTCTCTCGGTGCCGCGCGGCCAGCTCGAAGCGGGCGCGGCTTACGGCATGACGCCGTGGCAGACCTTCTCGCGCATCATGTTTCCGCAGATGATGCGTTTCGCGCTGCCGGGCATCGGCAATAACTGGCAGGTCATGGTCAAGGCGACGGCGCTCGTGTCGATCATCGGTCTCGCGGATGTCGTCAAGGCTTCGCAGGATGCCGGCAAGGGCACGCTGCGCTTCTTCTTCTTCACGCTACTCGCGGGCGCGGTGTATCTCGCGATCACCACGATCTCGAATCTCGTGCTGATCTGGCTGGAGCGGCGCTATTCCATCGGCGTGCGCAAGGCCGACCTCTAATCGGTCCATTCAAGAGCGGCAGGGATCATGATCGAAATCATCCAGGAATACTGGAAGAACTACCTCTTCACCGACGGCTACCGCATCACCGGTCTCGCGATCACGATGTGGCTGCTCGTCATCTCCATCGGCTTGGGCTTTTGTCTTTCGGTGCCGCTCGCGGTCGCGCGGGTGTCGAAAAACAAACTGCTGTCGCGCTCGGTGTGGCTCTATACCTACGTGTTTCGCGGCACGCCGCTCTACGTTCAGTTGCTGCTCTGCTACACGGGCCTCTACAGCCTGCAGGTCGTGCGCGACCACATGCTGCTCGCCGAGTTCTTCCGCAGCGGCATGAACTGCACGCTGCTCGCGTTCACGCTCAACACCTGCGCGTACACGACGGAGATTTTCGCGGGCGCGATCAAGGCGACGCCCTACGGCGAGATCGAAGCCGCGCGCGCATACGGCATGTCGGGCTTCACGCTGTATCGACGGGTGATTCTGCCGTCCGCGTTGCGACGCGCGCTGCCGTATTACAGCAACGAAGTCATTCTGATGCTGCACGCGACCACCGTCGCATTCACCGCGACCGTGCCGGACATTCTCAAGATCGCGCGCGACGTCAATTCGGCGACGTATCAGTCGTTCGAGGCGTTCGGCATCGCCGCCCTGCTCTATCTCTGCATTTCGTTCGCGCTCGTGTGGCTGTTCCGCCGCGCCGAGTATCGCTGGCTCGCTTATTTGCGGCCGCAAGGCAAATAAGACCATCGAGTCAGCCAAGGACACTTCATGAATTCCCAGATGCACAAGCTTTTCGTCGACGATATTCACAAGCAGTACGGCAGCAACGAAGTCCTGAAGGGCGTTTCGCTCAAGGCGAAGGCCGGCGACGTGATCAGCATCATCGGCTCGTCGGGCTCGGGCAAGAGCACGATGCTGCGCTGTATCAACTTTCTGGAACAGCCGAACCAGGGGCGCATCTTCGTCGACGGCACCGAAGTCCGCACGATGAAGGACAAGACCGGCGCGCTGAAGGCGGCGGACCAGAAACAACTGAGGCAAGTGCGCTCGAAGTTGTCGATGGTCTTCCAGCACTTCAACCTCTGGTCGCACATGAACGTGCTGGAGAACGTGACCGAAGCGCCCGTCAACGTGCTCGGGCTCTCGAAGAAGGAAGCCGAGGATCGCGCGCGCACGTATCTGGAGAAGGTCGGGCTCGCGCCGCGCGTGGAGAAGCAGTATCCGTCGCATCTGTCGGGCGGCCAGCAGCAGCGCGTTGCGATTGCGCGCGCGCTCGCGATGCATCCCGATGTCATGCTCTTCGACGAACCGACTTCCGCGCTCGACCCCGAACTCGTGGGCGAAGTGCTCAAGGTCATGCAGACACTCGCCGAGGAAGGCCGCACGATGATCGTCGTGACGCACGAGATGGCGTTCGCGCGCAACGTGTCGAATCATGTCGTGTTTCTGCATCAGGGGCGCATCGAGGAGGAAGGCCATCCCGATGCGGTGTTCGGCAATACGAGGAGCGAGCGCCTGAAACAGTTCCTGTCGGGCAGCCTCAAGTAGCACCCGGCGAAGGCCGGCTTCGATAACCTTCCACTCCAGAAAAGGCGCCCAAGAGGCGCTTTTTTTGCGTCCGGGCGCAGTTGTATCGACCTCTTTCGCGCCCTGCTCCGACCTAGCGCCACGACGCGCTCGCGTCAATAGGCGACAAACCTGACTCTGAAACTTACATCACCCTAAAGCCCTGATGGCATAAGGCTTTGCGGGGTGTTTCCCATGGTGTGGGTAGTGGGTCTATCACAAGGGCATTGCATTTTTGACACACACAGTCGCCTAACGTCAAATTTCTTTGGCGCTTATACCGTATTTTGTTAAATTGGTAACCAAAGTACCAAAACGAAGTACCCAAAAAGTAGTTTTACTTCAAAAGTCCAAAAGAAACTGAGGAACGACACCGATCGACGGGTCGGCGTCAGGTTCGCGCCCACGACGCACGAATCGCCTAGCACCACAGCCCGCGTGTCCTTCCTCTGAAAACAATTTTCGGTTGGGTGCGCTCGCATCGAACCACACAGCAGCACTTGGGTTCTATTTCTTGACAGGGTTGGAGGAGATGATGAAGAAAGCTTTGCTCGCGTCGGCAGCACTGCTGACGTTCAGCGCGGTCGCGCACGCTCAGAGCAGCGTGACGCTGTATGGCCGCCTGGACGCGGGGCTCGAATATATGAACGGTGTGCCGACCGGTCCGGCCGGCGCGCCTGCCACCGGCTCGTCGCACCGCTTCAAGGCGGAAAGCGGTGACTGGGGCACGAGCTTGTGGGGTTTGAAGGGCGTCGAAGATCTGGGCGGCGGCTACCGCGCCGTGTTCCAGTTGGAAGGCAGCTTCAACACCATGACGGGTCAAGGCCCGGGCGGCGGCGGTCTCTTTAATCGCTGGGCGACGGTCGGTATCGCGAACAATCAGTTCGGTACCCTGTTGCTGGGTCGTGAGCTCTTCATCTCCAACGGCGTGTGGGACTTCGATCCGTTCGGCCAGTCGAACTGGTCGTCGGCATCGCTGGTGCGTGGCCGCAACTGGCCGCAATCGAGCAACAACATTTCGTACCAGTCGCCGAAGTTCGCGGGCCTCGACTTCTACGGTCAGTACTCGCTCTCCAACGCGACGAACTGGAACGGTAACGGCACGACGCCGCAAGGCCGTGAAGCGGGCGCGTATATCACCTACACGACGCCGCTCTTCCAGATCCGCGGTATGTACGACGAAATCCGCAACCCGGCGAACGGTACGCTGGGCGGCGTGTACAACCCGATCGACGGCGGTTCGGGCGGCAACGGCGCGTACGCGTATTCGCGTGAATACACGGCGATGTTCAACGTGTTCCTCGGCCAGTTCAAGGTTCAGGGCGCTTACCAGGCGATCCGCAGCTCGGGCATGACGGGTCAATTGCCCGGCCAGCCGACCGCGCTCGATCACGAATGGGGCGGCGTGACGTGGCAAGCGACGCCGGCGGCAGCGCTGATCGCCGCGGTCTACCACGTGAACGGCAACAACGGCGCGGGCAACGCGACCATCTACACGGTCGGCGGCTCGTACAACCTGTCCAAGCGCACCCTGCTCGATCTGCAGGTCGCGACGGTGCAGAACAGCAAGACCGCGAACTACGGCCTGAACGCCAACAACTACGGTTCGGCTGCTTCGACGGACAACCCGTTCCCCGGCCACAGCCAGACGGGCGTGTACGCAGGTATCCAGCACTCGTTCTAATCGGCGAGTCTGACCAAAGAGTCTTTTTTAGAAGGTTTTCACGCTGCTGCGAGAGGCGCGTATCGGTGCGGTGCCCGAAAGGGTATCGCACCGTTTTTTATTTGGGCGCGCGCTTGGCTGGATACGCCATGCTTAGCATGACGAACATCGATCTGGACGCTTTTCGGCCCACGCACGACATTTGTCAGATCGACAATCTAAACGACAAAACCGCGCGTCATAACATGTAGTTCTGCTTCAAAAACCCCGAAAAACGAGGAATGCCTCCGATCATCGCGTCGTCGCGATGCTTCGGCGTGCGCACGTTCACGCGTGTCTTTCCTCGATAACCAGGTTCGGCCCGATGCGCCGGCATCAGGCCAGACAGCAGCCATCGGTTGGTTTTGCTCGCTGCGGCGGCACTGCGTGTGGGGCATCAAAGGGAAGCGGGGATCTGGGCGACGGTCGGTATCGCGAACGGCGTGTGGGACTTTTCCGAGCGAGCTATCGTCGCCGGGCCGCAAACAAAAAGGCCACCGATGTTTGCATCGGCGGCCTTTTGCATTGACGCGATAAAACGGCTAGTCCCGCGCCATCCCCGACGCCCCGTGGCTCAGCCAGTCGAGCACGGCGGCGGCATCATCGTCGCCTGACCGACGCGCCTTCGCGACCGTCTCGCTGATCTTCGCGCCCGGCTTCGGCGCGGCCCGGCGAATCGCCACGCCGACCGCGAGAATGTCGATGATCACGAGGTGCAGGATGCGCGAGATCATCGAAAGCTGCGACTCGCGGATTTCGATGTGATCCGTCTCCAGCGCCACCGTCGCGCGCTTGGCGAGCGGCGTGTTGCTCGACGTGATCGCGATGACCGTCGCGCCCTGCTGCATCGCCACTTCGAGCACGCGCAAAAGCTCCGGCGCCCTGCCCGACTTCGACACGGCCACGATCACGTCGCCCTTGCCGAGCAGCGCCGCCGACGCAGCCTGCATATACAGATCGCCGTAAGCAATGGTCGGAATGCCGAAGCGGAAGAACTTGTAGTGCGCGTCCTGCGCGACGATGTTCGAATTCCCGAGCCCGTAGAACTCGATGCGCCGCGCGCCGTTCAGGATATCGATCGCCCGCTCGACGTTCTCGAAGTTCAGATGCTCGCGCAACTGAAGGATCGCGGAGACCGTGTTGTCCAGCACCTTCGCGCCGAAATCGGTGGCCGTGTCGCCGAGATGCACCTGGCTGTGGCTCACCGGAATCGTGCCGGTCAGGCCGGTCGCGAGCTTCAGCTTGAAGTCGGACAGACCCTGGCAGCCGAGCGAGCGGCAAAAGCGGATCACGGTCGGCTGGCTCACGTCGGCCTTGCGCGCGATGTCGATGATCGGATCGTTGATGATCGAGCGCGGATGATTGAGCGCGAGATCGGCGACGCGCCGCTCGGCGGGCGTCAGCGCATCGCGCATCTGGCGAATGCGCTCGAACACCGCCGACGAACCGCTGTTCGCGCGATTCGACAACTGCTCGGAGAGAATCGCGGACACGCCGAGAAAGGCCGGATATTCCGCCGTGATGATGTACGTGGGAATGCCCGACAGATACTGCTGAAAGCGCCCTTTCGCCTCGAAACGCTCGCGAAACGGCGACTTGTGGAACAGCTCGCCCAGCTTGAGCACGATGCCGCCGCCGATATAGATGCCGCCCAGCGCGCCCAGCGTCACCGCGATGTTGCCCGCGAACGTGCCAAGGATCGCGCAGAAGCAATTCACGACTTCGAGCGCGAGCGCTTCGCCTTGCAGCGCGCGATTCGTGACGTCGGCGGCGTTGAAGTCGTCGGCGACCGTCACGTTGTCGCGCTCCGCGAGCGCCCGATAGATCAGCTCCAGCCCCTGCCCCGCGCACACGCGCTCGAACGACACGTGCGGAAACTTGCGGCGCGCATAACGGGTCACGAGGTCTTCGCGCTCGTCGAAGGGCGAGAACGTGGCGTGGCCGCCTTCGCTGCCGAGCGCGATCCAGCGGTCATCCGCCGGAATCAGACCCGACACGCCCAGTCCCGTGCCCGGTCCGAGCAGGCCGATCACGCTGTTCTGCCGGCGCGAGCCGCCGCCCACCTGCTCGCGCTGCGTGTCGGTCAGGCCGGGCAGCGCCATCGCGAGCGCGGTGAAGTCGTTCACGACGAGCAAGGTGTCGAAGCCGAGCGCGCGGCGCGTCGCCTCGATCGAGAAGCTCCAGTCGTGATTGGTCATCTTCACGTGATCGCCGTCGACCGGATTGGCGATCGCGATCGCCGCATGATTGACGCGTCCGACCTTCGTGTCCTTCAGATACTGCTGCATCACCTCCGCGATGCCGGGGTAATCGGCCCCCGGATACACGCGGATCTGCCCGATTTCGCCAGGCGCGGTCTCCAGCGCGAAGCGCGCGTTCGTGCCGCCGATGTCGGCGAGAAGCCGCGGTCCGTCGGCGTGCTGAGCCGCTGCCTTATGCACACCAGTAGACATCGAGCTTCACTCCTTCAGCGTGGGCCAGCGTCGAGATGGCGTTCTTTTGCGGGGCGGCGAGCGCCGCGTTCAGTACGTCGAGTTTCTTCTGGCCGGCGATGAAGAGATACACCTGTCCGATCTGCTTCAGCGCCGACATCGACAGGCTCACGCGCGCGTGCGGCGCCGCGCCCGGATGCACGGCGATGAAGCGCTCGGGCGTCGAGATCGCGACATCCCATTCGGGCGCGTCGGCGAAAATCGAGGCGGTATGGCCGTCCTCGCCCATGCCGAGCACGGCGACATCCGGCAGACGGCGGCGCGGATCGGCGTTCAGTTCGGCGATATGCGTTTCCAGCGGCTTGCCGGTATCGACGAGCGGCAGGAAATACGCCGATGCGCCCGCGTTCTGCAGGAGCGTGTCGCGCACGAGCTGTGCGTTGCTCGCGGAATCGGTCTCGGGCACCCAGCGGTCATCGACGAGCGTCACGTCGATGTGCGCCCAGTCGAGCGGCTCGCGCGAGAGCGTCTGCAAGAACGGCTTCGGGCTCGTGCCGCCCGATACCGCGAGCGTGGCGTGAGCGGTTTGCCCCGTGGTGCCGGCCGATGCCGCGCCTCGCGCCGCGAGGGACGCCTTGAGCGCGTCGCTCACGGCTTTCGCCAGCGCGTCCGAGTGGGCGCGCGGATCGTCGAAAGTGCGAAGCTCGATCATTGCTCCTCCTGCTTGTTCTGGTTTATCGATCCGCTTTGCTGCCCGCGCCGTCGCAACGACGGGCGAAGCGGTCTCTTGTATTCCCCATGTTCGCCGCGCACCTCTTCGGGGCCGCGTCGGCGTCACGCCATCAGTTTTCTTCTTCGAGCCAGCATGTGCCCGCCTGAGCGAGCATCGCGCTCGACGCCGCCGGCCCCCACGTGCCCGCCGCGTAAGGCTTCGGCTTGTTGGTGCCCGATGCCCACGCGTTCAGGATCGGCTCGACCCAGCGCCACGCCGCTTCCTGCTCGTCGCGCCGCACGAAAAGCGCGAGGCGGCCGTGAATCACGTCGAGCAGCAGGCGCTGATACGCCTCCATCTGTCCTTCCTTGAAGAACTGATCGAACGCGAGATCCAGATGCACGCTCGCGAGATTCATGCCTTCGCCGGGCTGCTTCGCGAGGCAATACAGACGGATGGACTCATTGGGCTGCAACCGGATCACGAGACGGTTCGAGCCCGCGCGCAATGCGTTCGCGCCGAGCGCCGAATGCGGCACCGCGCGGAAGTTCACGACGATCTCCGCGACACGGTCCGCAAGCCGCTTGCCGGTGCGCAGGAAGAACGGCACGCCCGCCCAGCGCCAGTTCTCGATCTCCACCTTCAGCGCGACGAAGGTTTCCGTCGTGCTGTCGGGACGCACGCCCGGTTCCGTTGCGTACGCCGGCACCGCCGTGCCCCGGACGACACCCGCATGATATTGCCCGCGCACCGCGACGCGGCTGATGTCGCGCTCGTCGATGGGCTTGAGCGCCCGCAGCACGCGCAATTTCTCGTCGCGCACGGAGTCGGAATCCATCGAGTGCGGCGGCTCCATCGTCACGATGGAGAGCAGTTGCAGCAAATGGTTCTGCACCATGTCGCGCAGCGCGCCCGTATTGTCGTAGAAGTCGCCGCGCGCTTCCACGCCCAGTTCTTCCGCAATCGTGATCTGGATGCTCTCGACCCATTCGCGGCGCCACAGCGGCTCGAACAGCGCGTTGCCGAAGCGCAGCGCGAGCAGGTTCTGCACCGGCTCCTTGCCGAGATAGTGATCGATCCGGTAGATCTGCTCTTCCTGAAAGATCTCGCCGACGGCGTCGTTGATCGCGTTCGACGATTTCAGATCGTAGCCGAGCGGCTTTTCGAGCACGATGCGCGAGTTCTGGTTCAAGCCGACAGCGGCGAGCGCGCGGCAGATCGGCACGAAAAGCTTCGGGCCGGTCGCGAGATAGAAGACGCGCGTGCCATCGAACTTTGCGAGCACGTCGCGCAGCAGGACGAAATCTTCCGCGCGCCCGAGGTCGAGCCCGACGTACTCGAAGCGATCGACGAAGCTGCGCCATACGGCGTCGTCGAGACCGTCCTTCGATACGTGCGGCTTCACGTGACTCTCGACCCACGCGCGATATTCGGCTTGCTCCATGGCTTCGCGCGCGACCGAAACGATCCTGCCCGCCGGATTGAGCATGCCCGCGCGATGCGCCTCGAAGAGCGCGGGAAGAATCTTGCGCATGGAGAGGTCGCCGGTGCCGCCGAAGAGTACGAAGATGAAGTTCGAGTCGCTTTGCATGAGTCTGAACGAGGGTTCCAGAACTGGATGTGAGTCGAATCGGGGCGTGCCGCCCAATGAGACCACGAATGTCGCCGTAGTCCGATAAAATTTTTTTTGACACTGAATTGTAGTTTAACTACAATCCAAATCAAGAGGAAATGTCATCGACGGAAAATAAGACATGTCAATCAGTCAAATCTGGTGACAGCTTTTTCCGGCCAGACGTTCTGTGCGCATGTTAACGGAGCCTGCGGATCGCCGCTTTTCGCAGAAAAGCGTCCCTTGCGGCTCTTGTGCGCCCGGCCTCGCGCCTCGCCGTCGAGCGGGTCCTTCGGGGCAAGTTTGAACGGCCCGGCAAAAATCAAAAGAGGAGACAGCCGTTGCGATTGAACCCACTCATCTCTTGAGAGCCGTGCGGCCGTAAATCGGTCTGCCGGCCCGGCACGCTGCGTTCGTGGTGACCCGCGCTGCCGCTTCCCCGCCGACATCGCCGATTTCCGGCCATCCAGTTTTGCCGTTTTTTTGACAACGCTTCTTACCCATGCTTCTGGCGGCATCGGGAGCCAATCGTTTCTTGTTCTGGTGTCTGGAGGAGATAAACAATGAAAGTCCGTAAGCTCATGGGCGCGCTGTGCGCCGCAGGTCTTCTGTGCGGCGCGACGGCGTCGGCGGTGCAGGCTGCCGAGGCTGTTTCCGTGCTGCACTGGTGGACGTCCGGCGGCGAATCCAAGGCTGTCGGCGTGCTGAAGGACGACATGACGAAGCAGGGTTACACCTGGAAGGACTTCGCTGTCGCGGGCGGCGCGGGCGCGGCCGCGATGACCGCACTGAAGACGCAGGTGATCTCGGGCAACGCGCCGTCGGCGGCGCAGATCAAGGGTCCGCTGATCCAGGAATGGGCCGAGCAGGGCGTGCTCGTGCCGATCGATTCCGTCGCGGGCGACTGGAAGAAGAACCTGCCGCCTGAGATCGACAAGATCATCCACGCGGACGGCCACTACGTCGCGGCGCCCTTCTCCGTGCACCGCGTGAACTGGCTGTACATCAACAAGGCCGCGCTGGACAAGGCCGGCGGCAAGGTGCCGACCAACTGGAACGAGTTCTTCCAGGTCGCGGACAAGATGAAGGCCGCGGGCATCATGCCGATCGCGATGGGCGGCCAGCCGTGGCAGGATCTGACGCTGTGGGAAGACGTCGTGCTGTCGCAGGGCGCTGACTTCTACAAGAAGGCGATCGTCGATCTCGACCAGAAGACGCTGACCTCGGACAAGATGGTTCAGGTGTTCGACACGGTCCGCAAGATCCAGGGCTATTTCGACAGCGGCCGCACGGGCCGTGACTGGAACCTCGCAACGGCCATGGTCATCAACGGCAAGGCCGGCATGCAGTTCATGGGCGACTGGGCGAAGGGCGAATTCGCCGGCGCGAACAAGAAGGCGGGCACGGACTACATCTGCGCGCCGGTGCCGGGCACGGACAAGGCCTACACGTTCAACGTCGACTCGTTCGTGTTCTTCCAGCAGAAGGGCCAGAAGGCCGCGACGCCGGGCCAGCTCGCGCTCGCGAAGACCATCATGACGCCGGAGTTCCAGGAGCAGTTCAGCCTGAACAAGGGATCGATCCCGGTTCGTCTCGGCGTGCCGATGGACAAGTTCGACGACTGCGCGAAGAAGTCCTACTCTGATGAACAGACGGCGATCAAATCGGGCGGCTATGTTCCGTCGCTCGCGCACGGCATGGCTCAGGGCGATGCAGTCGCCGGCGCCATGACCGACGTCGTGACGAAGTTCATGAATTCGTCGCAGGATTCGAAGAGCGCGGTCGCCGCGCTCGCGAACGCCGCCAAGACGAAGTAAGGCAGTTTCCGCCCGGCGCGTGTGCCCATGCATGCGCCGGGCGGCGCAAGACGCAGCAGGACTGCATCTGTAACGTCGCATCTTTCAGCGCCAGCAGGCATTCGCCACAGAAGCGCCTTTCAGTGCACCTAAACGCACCTCAACGCACCCAAGCGCCGGCGCATCTTCCAGGAGTCGAGTCGTGACTGCCTCCATCACCGCGGACAAGAAGCCGCAAAATCCGCCCCGTCGCGTCTCACCGACGGCGGCGCTCGCCGATCGCCTGATTCCGAAGCTGGTGCTCGCTCCCAGCGTCGTGATCGCGCTCGTTTTCGTCTACGGCTTCATCGCCATCACCGGGTATCTGTCACTCTCCGAATCGCGGCTCATGCCGCGCTACGATTTCGCGGGCTTGGACCGCTATCGACAGCTCTTCGCCAACGACGTCTGGTGGACTTCCGCCGCCAATCTCGGCTGGTTCGGCATTCCTTTCATTGCGATTTGCGTGTTCCTCGGCCTGTTCCTTGCGATCCTTCTCGACCAGAAGATCCGCAACGAAGGCGCATTGCGCGCGATCTTCCTCTACCCGATGGCGCTCTCGTTCATCGTGACGGGCACCGCCTGGCAGTGGATTCTGAATCCCGGCCTCGGTCTGGAGAAAGTGTTCCATGACTGGGGCTGGACGAGCTTCTCGTTCAACTGGCTGGGCGACCCGGACAAGGCGATTTTCTGCGTCGTGATCGCGGCCGTGTGGCAATCGACAGGCTTCGTGATGGCGCTCTTCCTCGCCGGCCTGCGCGGCGTCGACAGTGAAATCTTCAAGGCGGCGCAGATGGACGGCGCGGGATTGCCGACCATCTACCGCAAGATCGTGATTCCGAGCATGCGGCCGGTGTTCTTCTCCGTGCTGCTGATTCTCTGCCACATCACGATCAAGACCTTCGACCTCGTCGTCGCATTGACTGCGGGCGGGCCGGGCACGTCGTCGTCGCTGCCGGCGATCTTCATGTACACGTTCTCGTTCAACCGTGGTCAGCTCGGCGTGGGCGCCGCGTCGTCGATGATGATGCTCGCCACGGTCGTCGCGGTGCTCGTGCCGCTCATGTATCTCGAATCGAGGAGCACTCGCAATGCAGCCTAAGATGACCCTGAGCCGCGCCGTCATCTACGCGGTGCTCATACTTTTCGCGCTCTACTTCCTGTTCCCGATCTACGTGATGCTGTCGACGTCCTTCAAGGATCTCGACCAGCTTCGCACGGGCAACCTGCTCACGCCGCCCACGCACTTCACCTTCGATCCGTGGATCAAGGCGTGGTCGGGCGCGTGTACCGGCGTGCGTTGCGACGGCATGGAGCCGTTCTTCATGAACTCCGTGCGCATGGTGATTCCGGCCGTGCTGATCTCGTCGTTCATCGGCGCATTCAATGGCTATGTGCTCACGCACTGGCGCTTTCGCGGCGCGGACGGCCTGTTCACGATGCTGCTCGTCGGCTGCTTCATCCCCTTCCAGGCGATCCTTCTTCCGATGGCGCGCCTGCAGGGTTTTCTCGGCCTGTCGAACACGACGACCGGCCTCGTGCTGGTTCACGTGATCTACGGCATCGCGTTCACGACGATGTTCTTCCGCAACTTCTACGTGAGCATTCCGGCCGAGCTCGTGAAGGCGGCGCGCATCGACGGCGCGGGCTTCTTCACGATCTTCACGAAGATCCTGCTGCCGGTGTCGCTGCCGATTTTCATGGTCTGCCTGATCTGGCAATTCACGCAGATCTGGAACGACTTCCTGTTCGGTATCGTGTTTTCGGGCGTGGATTCCATGCCGATCACGGTCGCGCTGAACAACCTCGTGAACACGTCGACGGGCGTGAAGGAATACAACGTCGACATGGCGGGCGCGATCATCGCCGCATTGCCGACGATTCTCGTCTACATGATCGCGGGACGTTATTTCGTGCGCGGGCTGACGGCCGGCGCGGTGAAGGGTTAATCGACTTCGTTCGATAGAGATATAGAGGATTCACATGGCAAGCCTTTCCATCCGTGACGTGTACAAGACCTACCCGAACGGGGTGCCGGTTCTCAAGGGCGTCAACATCGACATCGAGGACGGTCAGTTCCTGATCCTCGTCGGCGGCTCGGGCTGCGGCAAATCGACCTTGCTCAACATGATCGCGGGTCTCGAGACCGTGACGCGCGGCGACATCATGATCGACGGCAAGACGGTCAACAATCTCTCGCCGAAGGATCGCGACATCGCGATGGTGTTCCAGTCCTACGCGCTCTACCCTTCGATGAGCGTGCGCGACAACATCTCGTTCGGCCTGAACATCCGCAAGGTGCCGAAGGACGAGCAGAAGAAGATCGTCGATCGCGTCTCGGAGACGCTGCAGATCGGTCATCTGCTCGATCGCAAGCCGGGGCAGTTGTCGGGCGGTCAGCGCCAGCGCGTCGCGATGGGCCGAGCGCTCGCGCGCGACCCCGTGATGTTCCTGTTCGACGAGCCGCTTTCGAACCTCGACGCGAAGCTGCGTATCGAGATGCGCTCGGAGATCAAGCTGCTGCATCAGCGCCTCGGCACGACGATCGTCTACGTGACGCACGATCAGATCGAAGCGATGACGCTCGGCGACCGCATCGCGGTGATGAAGGACGGCATCGTGCAGCAGTTCGGCGCGCCGCAGGAAATCTACGACTCGCCATCCAACCTGTTCGTCGCGGGCTTCATCGGCGCGCCGCCGATGAATTTCATCGCCGGCAAGCTCGTCGAATCGGGATCGGGCGTCGGCTTGCAGCTCGATACGGGCGTCGCGCAGAAGGTGTTGAATCTGCCGTTCGACGCGGGCCGCCTGCGTGGCAAGGTCGGTCAGGACGTGATCCTCGGTCTGCGCCCCGAGCGCATCACCGATTCGCGCAGCGCGCACGATGTGTCAGATGCGAGCCTGCAACCGGTCGATGTGCGCGTCGATGTGATCGAGCCGACCGGGCCGGACACGCTCGTGTTCGCGCAGGTGAATGGGAAGCGCATCGTTTCGCGTGTGCATCCGGCGTCAAATCCGCAGCCGACGTCGAACATGACGCTGCTGTTCGATGTGTCGAAGGCCGTGTTGTTCGATCCGCAGACGGAAGAGCGGCTGGCTTGAGGTTGTTGTTCGATTGATGAGACGCCACGGTTAGCCGTGGCGTTTTTTTTGGGGAGTTGGAGTGATTTGGATCGGCTGGGCTTTCGCCGGATCCCGGTTTCGTGTCGGTCTATTGGCGTTGCCCCTATGCGGGGCGGCAGTCACTTTCTTTGCTGCTGCAAAGAAAGTAACCAAAGAAACAGCTATCCCCAGCCTAAGCACTTCACACCGGCCGCGGCACAGACGATTGGCCTAATGGCCCGGCAGTAGAGAGTGCCCTCACAAGCAGACAAAGACTTGGACCGCGCACGGTCCGACTCATCGCACCACAGAACAAACTGGTTCAGCACCAAATAGCTCCAGCCCGCTACGCGGCCGATGGGTCAATCGGGTGCGCGTGCGCTTCTTCCTCGACGGTTTCCCTCGCATACCCAACGGCAGCGCGTAGCGCTGTGCCGAAGCTGTTTGGTGCTGAACCAGCGCCCTAAAACAACTAGCTTGTCAGACCGTGCGCGAGCCAAGCCCGATTGTTCCTTCGAGGGCGACACTTAGGCGAGTGCCACCGCGGGCTGGCAAGCATGGCCAACGTGCGTGTGACCGCGGGCGGTGAGAAGCTGCTTTCTTTGGTTACTTTCTTTGCAGCAGCAAAGAAAGTGACCCCCGCCCCGGGGAGGGGCAGTGCTAATAAACCGACACGAACACAGGCCATCCACAGAAGCCCGACGCGTCCCGAACCGACCGCGATACCCCCTTCGCCCCATTGCAGGCACAATCGTCGTTTTGCATTTCAAAGTGCCCGCATCGCATGACTCTCCCTACCACGCATCCCGAACCGACCTGGACTCCGTCGAACGCCCCCGACCCCTACATCGGCCTCGAAGCGCTCGACGATGCCCGCGTGCAAGCCTGGGTCGATAGCCAGAACCACCGCACCGAAACCGCGTTCGGCAACACGCCAGAAGCGCGCACACTCGCCGCAAGGCTCGAAAAAGCCTACACATCGCAAGACCGCATCGTGTCGTGCTCGCGCTATGGCGACTGGGCCTACAACACCTGGCAGGACGACGCGCATCCGCTCGGCATCGTGCGCCGCACGCCGTGGTCTTCGTGGCTGGAAGGCAAACCCGTGTGGGAAACGATCCTCGACGTCGACGCCCTCGACCTCAACACGCACGACAACGCCGACACCCGCTGGGCGCTAGCCGACTTCGACATGCGCTACCCCGACTACGATCGCGCGCTCGTGAGCCTGTCGCCGGGCGGCTCGGACGCGTGCATGGTGCGCGAGTTCGATATCGCGTCGAAAAGCTTCGTCGCCGATGGCTTCGTGCTGCCCGATGTCGGCAAGCACGATATCTCGTGGATCGATCGCGACACGGTCTATGTCGGCTGGGACGACAGCAAGACGAACCCGCGCCCCGCCCTCACGACCTCCGGCTTTCCGCGCGAAGCGCGCCGCTGGAAGCGCGGCACGCCGCTCGCGGACGCGCCCGTCGTGTTCGACGGCAACCGGCGCGATGTATCGGCGGGCGTGGACTACGATCCCATCGAAAAGCTGCATCTCGCGTCGCGCGCCGTGTCGTTCTATGACACGCTCAATTATTGGCTCGACGAGACGTCGAACGAATGGCGTCAATACGACCTGCCGGCGCACGCGGAAATCGAGCACTGGAACGGCTGGCTGTTCGTGACGCCGCGCAAGTTCTGGAACGCGGGCGGCCGTCGCTACGCGCCCGGCACGCTGACCGTGATCCGGCGCGACGCGTTTCTCGATGGCTCGCGTCACTTCACGCCATTGTTCACGCCATCCGATCGGCTCGTGCTTGCCGGCATCGACTTCACGAAACACTGGCTGATCGTCTCGCAGATGGACGACGGCACGCCGCGCGTCACGCTGCTGCGCCCGCCCGCGACGCTCGAAGGCGAGTGGCAGGCGCGCGGCTTCGCGCTGCCGGAAGCGAGCCAGTCCTGGGTCGATTCGATCGACAGCGAGCGTGACGACACCGTGCTCATCCACGTCGAGCACTTTCTGACGCCGCCGTCGCTGTATCACGCCGATCTCGCGAACGACGCGCCGTGGCAACTGCTCGCGCGTCTTCCCGCACAGTTCGATGCGACGGGCCTCTCGGCCGTGCGCCGCCACGCGGTCGCGCCGGACGGCGAGCGCATTCCTTATTGGCTGATCGGACGTGACGTCGATACGCGCACGGACGCGCGCCCTTGCCTGCTCTACGGTTACGGCGGCTTCGAAGTCGCGCTCGATCCCGGCTACGACGCGACAACCGGCATCGCGTGGCTCGAACGCGGCGGGCTTTACGCGGTCGCGAACATTCGCGGCGGCGGCGAATTCGGTCCGGCGTGGCATCAGGCGGCGTTGCGCGAGAATCGCCAGATTTCCTTCGACGATTTCAGCGCGGTAGCCGAGGCGCTCATCGATACGGGCGTCACCACGGCCAAGCAACTGGCGATCCGCGGCGGCAGCAACGGCGGCCTGCTCACGGGCGTGTGCATGGTCCAGCGGCCCGAGCTTTTCGGCGCGGTGCTGTCGGAAGTGCCGCTGCTCGACATGGCGCGCTTTCACTTGCTGCTGCAAGGGGCATCGTGGATCGACGAATACGGCGACCCCGACGACGCCGCCGATCTGCATCATCTGATGGCGTACTCGCCGTATCAGAACGTGAAGGCGGATGTTGCGTATCCGCCGGTGCTTTTCACGTCATCGACGAGCGACGATCGCGTGCATCCCGGCCACGCGCGCAAGATGGCCGCGAAGATGCAGGCGCAGGGTCACGCGAACGTCTGGTATCAGGAAACCGGCGACGGCGGACACGGCGCGGGCGTCGAGCCCGAAGCGATCGCGCAGGCGGAAGCGGCCGCGTTCACGTTCCTCGCATCGACGATCGGGCCGCTCGCCTGATTCAGACCTTTACCGGCACCGCATGCGAGCGCAGCACCAGCGTGCGCCCGGCAAAGGTCAGCACGCCGCATACGCCGATCACGATACCCATGCCGTGCGGCGATACATCGTGAAAGAACCCGACCGCGAGACTCGCGAGCGCGCCGAGCGCGAGTTGCATCGCGCCGAAGACGGCGGCGGCCGCGCCCGCGTTGCGCGGATAGCGGTGCATCAGTTCGGTCGTGCAATTGGCCGACAGCAATCCGACCACGCCGACGACGAAAAACAGCGTCGCCACGATCGACCACAAGCCGCCCCAGCCCGTCAGCGACACGAGCGCGACCGCGAGCGCCGCCGCGACGCTCACGACCGACGCGGCCGAGATCATCTTCATCGCGCCGACGCGGCCGACGAACTTCGTGTTGAGCACATTCCCCGCGATGATCCCGATGATGTTCAGCCCGAACAGCAGCCCGTAGTACTGCGGCTTCACGTGGAAGTAATCGATATAGACGAACGGCGTCGCGGTGATGTACGCGAACATCGACGCGAACGCCATGCCGCCGCACATCATGTGGCCCCACGTGACGGGATCGGTCAGCAGATGGCCATACGCGGCGAACGACTTGCCCACCGCCGCGCTCGCGCGCTTCTCTTTCGGCCAGGTCTCGGGCACGCGCAGAAAGGCGGTCACCGCGCAGGTCAGGCCGAAGAGCGTCAGCGCGACGAACACGACCCGCCAGCCGCCGAGCAGCAGCAATTGCCCGCCGATCAGCGGCGCGAGCAACGGTCCGATCGACGTGACGATGGAAAGCATCGACAGCACGCGGGCGGCGTCGCCCGGCTCGTGGGCATCGCGGGCGATGGCGCGCGCGAGCACCGACGCCGCGCCCGCACCGAGCGCCTGCAGAAAGCGCACGAGGACGAGCGCATCGATGGAAAACGCCACCGCGCAGCCGATGCTCGCGAGCGCGTACAGCGCGATGCCCCCGAGCAGGACGGGCCGGCGGCCGTAGGCGTCGGACATCGGGCCATAGAGCAGCATGCCGAACGAGAAGCCGAACATGAAGCTCGTGAGCGTGCTCTGCGCGGCGGCCGGGCTCGTGCCGAACGAGGCGGCGAGCGAAGGCAGGCTCGGCAGATACATGTCGATCGACAGCGGGCCGCACGCGGCGAGCGCGCCGAGCAACAGGATCAGCCGGCCATCGGGCCGGCGACGGGTGGTGTCGGACATGGAGTTCGCAAGACGGGGATGAGTGGATGCGACACGGCCTCGTGCCGCGCAAGCGATCGGTCATTGTACGCGACGCCCCGCCGTGATCCGGCCCTGAGCGCCGCGTTGCGCTAAGCTCGTCTCTCGTTTTCCTTCCCATTCCATCGACGCGATGACCGCCTTTCTGCTGATCTGGAGCCCCAAAAAGTGGCCGTGGCCCGAGTTGCCCGACATCGCGCGGCGCGTCGCCGTGGGCGATGCCGTCGCCGACGTGTGGGGCTGCGGGACCGCGCGCGGGCTCCTGCCGGGCGATCGCGTGTTCGTGCATCGCGTGTCGCAGGAGCCGAAGGGCGTGTTCGCGTCGGGCTGGGTGACGCGCGCGCCTTACGAAGTGCCCGACGCCGCGAGCAAACGCGGCTACCGGCTGTGCATCGACTTCGTGTACGACTGGCTCGTCGATGCGCACGAGGAAGTCGTCGTCACGCGCGACGAATTGCGGGCGCATCCGTTCTCCGTGCAGACGTGGGACGCGCAGATGTCCGGCACGCTCATCAAGCCGATGGCCGAGGGCGCGCTGGAAAAGCTCTGGACCGCGCGAACCGGACGTCGCTCGCAGCCTCCCGCGCCGTCCGCGCCCGCGAAACGATCATCGTCGTCATAGGCGCGACACCGCCCGTTCGCAACGACTCCGGTACAATTTCAGCATCGTTTTTTCGCGCCGGACCGCGCGTCTCGCACGCCGCGCTCGTCGCCGCGCGAGCCCGGTCCGCCCTTCGCGATTCCCGCTTCCACTTTCAGCGCAGGCCTTCATCCATGTCCAAGAATCAAGTTCTCTTCGAACGCGCCCAGCGAACCATTCCCGGCGGCGTGAACTCGCCGGTGCGCGCGTTCCGCTCGGTCGGCGGCACGCCGCGCTTCATCGAGCGCGCAGAAGGCGCGTATTTCTGGGATGCGGACGGCAAACGCTATATCGACTACATCGGCTCGTGGGGCCCGATGATCCTCGGCCACGTCCATCCCGAAGTGCTCGACGCCGTGCAGCGCGTGCTCGCGAACGGCTTTTCCTTCGGCGCGCCGACGGAAGCCGAAATCGAGATCGCCGAGGAAATCTGCAAGCTCGTGCCGTCGATCGAACAGGTGCGCATGGTCTCCTCCGGCACCGAAGCGACGATGAGCGCGCTGCGCCTCGCGCGCGGCTTCACGAACCGCAGCCGCATCATCAAGTTCGAGGGCTGCTATCACGGTCACGCGGACAGCCTGCTCGTGAAGGCCGGCTCCGGCCTGCTGACGTTCGGCAATCCGACTTCCGCGGGCGTGCCCGCCGATATCGCGAAGCACACGACCGTGCTCGAGTACAACAACGTCGAGCAGCTCGACGAGGCGTTCAGGGCGTTTGGCGCCGAGATCGCGTCGGTGATCGTCGAGCCGGTCGCGGGCAACATGAATCTCGTGCGCGCGACGCCCGAGTTCCTCAACGCGCTGCGCGAGCGCTGCAGCGAGTACGGCGCGGTGCTGATCTTCGACGAAGTGATGTGCGGTTTCCGCGTCGCGCTCGGCGGCGCGCAAGAGGTCTACGGCATCAAGCCGGACCTCACGTGTCTCGGCAAGGTCATCGGCGGCGGCATGCCGGCGGCGGCATTCGGCGGACGCCGCGACATCATGGCCCATCTCGCGCCTTTGGGCGGCGTGTATCAGGCAGGCACGCTGTCGGGCAATCCGATCGCCGTGGCCGCGGGCCTCAAGACGCTGCAACTGATCCAGCGCCGCGGTTTCTACGACGATCTCGCGAAGCAGACGCGCAAGCTGGTCGACGGCCTGACGGCCGCCGCCCGCGATGCGAAAGTGCCCTTTTCCGCGGATTCGATCGGCGGCATGTTCGGCCTGTATTTCATGGATGCGGTGCCGGGCAGCTTCGCGCAGATCCAGCAGGGCGACACTAAACGCTTCAACGCGTTCTTCCACGCGATGCTCGATGCAGGCGTGTACTTCGCGCCGTCGGCGTTCGAAGCGGGTTTCGTGTCGAGCGCGCACGACGACGCCGTGATCGACGCGACCATCGACGCCGCGCGCGGCGCGTTCGCGTCGCTCGCCGCCTGACGCTCGCGGACCGCGCCGATGTTCTCGCAAACCGACTTCACCCACATGGAGCGCGCGCTCGCGCTCGCCTCGAAGGGCATGTACACGACCACGCCGAATCCGCGCGTCGGCTGCGTGCTCGTCAAGAACGGCGAAGTGATCGGCATGGGCTACACGCAGCCGGCCGGCCAGGATCACGCCGAAGTGCAGGCGCTCAAGGACGCCCGTTCGCGCGGCAAAGATCCGCGCGGCGCGACGGCGTATGTGTCGCTCGAACCGTGCAGCCATTTCGGGCGCACGCCGCCGTGCGCGCACGCGCTCATCGACGCGCGCGTCGAAAAAGTGATCGCCGCGATGGAAGACCCGAATCCGTCGGTGTCCGGTCGCGGCCTCACGATGCTGCGCGATGCGGGCATCGACGTGCGCTGCGGGCTGCTCGCGAACGAGGCGCAGGAGATGAACATCGGCTTCGTGTCGCGCATGACGCGCCGCCGTCCGTGGGTGCGCATGAAAGTCGCGGCCACGCTCGACGGCCGCACCGGCCTGCCGACGGGCGAAAGCCAGTGGATCACCGGCGAGGACGCGCGCGCCGACGGCCACGCGTGGCGCGCTCGCGCCTGCGCGATCCTGACGGGCATCGGCACGGTGCGCGAGGACAATCCGCAACTGACCGTGCGCGCGGTGGACACGCCGCGCCAGCCGCAACGCGTGCTGATCGACAGCCGTCTCGACGTGCCGAAGGAAGCGCGCATTCTCGAAGGCGCGCCGCCGTGGATCTTCCATGCCGCCGACGCCGATCCGGCGCGCATCGACGCGCTGCGTGAGAAAGGCGCGGACCTGATCGAGCTGTCGAACGAGCACGGCAAGGTCGATCTGCCCGCGATGCTCACCGCGCTCGCCGATCGCGGCATCAACGAGTTGCACGTGGAAGCGGGTCACAAACTGAACGGCTCGCTGCTGCGCGAGGGCTGCGTCGACGAATTGCTGGTGTATCTCGCGCCGAGCCTGCTGGGCAACGCGCCCGGCATGTTCGACTTCGCGCCGCCCGCAACGCT
The DNA here is from genome assembly GCF_031451275.1 of Caballeronia sp. LZ029. Taxonomy (NCBI): domain Bacteria; kingdom Pseudomonadati; phylum Pseudomonadota; class Betaproteobacteria; order Burkholderiales; family Burkholderiaceae; genus Caballeronia; species Caballeronia sp. LZ029. Next base: position 843,447 of record NZ_JARUXO010000001.1, on the reverse strand, counting down.
CGATGCGCGGCCGCATCTGAAATTTCATCGTATCGACCGGCTGGGCGACGATCTGCGCATACTCGCGCGCTTCGTCGAGTCGATCGCTGCGAGCTGATTGCACACCGATTCAAGGAACGAAGCGATGTTTACAGGAATTGTCGCGGCGGTGGGCCGCATCGAGAAAGTCACGCCGCTCGGTTCGGAGCCGGAAGCGGGCGTTCGTCTGACGGTCGCCGCGGGCGATCTCGATCTCGCCGATGTCGAACTCGGCGACAGCATCGCGATCCAGGGCGCGTGCATGACGGTGATCAGGAAGTCGGCCGATGCATTCGATGTCGACGTGTCGCGCGAAAGTCTCGACAAGACGGTCGGGCTCGGCGATGCGGGCATCGAAGTGAATCTGGAGAAGGCGTTGCGCGCGCACGACCGGCTCGGCGGGCATCTCGTCTCCGGCCACGTCGATGGACTGGGCGTCGTGTCGAAATTCGAGCCCGTCGGCGAATCGCATGAATTGCGCATCGTCGCGCCGAAGGACATCGGCAAATATCTGGCTTACAAAGGTTCGGTGACGGTGAACGGCGTGAGTCTCACCGTGAACTCCGTCAGCGACCGCGCCGACGGCTGCGAGTTTTCCATCAACCTGATTCCGCATACCGTCGAAGTCACGACGCTCAAGGCGCTCGCCAAAGACGCGAAGGTCAATCTGGAAATCGATCTGATCGCGCGCTATGTCGAACGGATGATGAGCGCGCAGTGATCTGAGCCTCTTTTGCCGGGCGCCGGGGCTGCTCGTTTTGCAACGAAGCCCTCCCGCCCGACTGCCCGCCGATTTCAGCGACTGTCCATCGGCCGTGGCGTAAAATACGCGCTTTCCCCAAACCGGACCCCGCACGGGACGTCATCATGTCGCTCGCCTCCACTCCTGAGATCATCGCTGAACTGAAAGCCGGCCGGATGGTGATCCTCGTCGACGAAGAAGACCGCGAAAATGAAGGCGATCTCGTCGTCGCCGCCGAATTCGTCACGCCCGAAGCCATCAATTTCATGGCGAAGCACGGCCGCGGCCTCATCTGCCTCACGCTCACGCAGGAGCGCTGCAGGCAACTGAATCTGCCGCTCATGACGCACCGCAACGGGACGCAGTACGGCACGGCCTTCACGGTCAGCATCGAAGCGGCCGAAGGCGTGACGACCGGCATTTCCGCCTCGGACCGGGCGAAGACGATCGCCGCGGCGGTCGCGCACGACGCGCGCGCCGAGCATATCGTGCAGCCGGGCCACGTGTTCCCGATCATGGCGCAGCCGGGCGGCGTGCTCGTGCGCGCGGGCCACACGGAAGCCGGTTGCGACCTGACCGCGCTCGCGGGTCTCACGCCCGCCGCGGTCATCTGCGAGATCATCAAGGACGACGGCGAGATGGCGCGCCTGCCGGACCTCATCGAATTCGGCCAGCAGCACGGCATCAAGATCGGCACGATCGCCGATCTGATCCACTACCGGAGCCGCACCGAATCGATCATCGAGAAAGTCTGCGAACGCACGATGCAGACCGCGCACGGCCCGTTCCGCGCGGTGCTGTATCGCGACGAGCCGACGCACTCGCCGCATATCGCGCTCGTGCGCGGCACGCCGCATCCCGACCGCGACACGCCGGTGCGCGTGCACGAGCCGCTCTCGGTGCTCGATCTGCTCGAAATCGATTCGTCGACGCACTCGTGGACCATCGACGCCGCCATGAAGGAAATCGCCGCGCGCGATCTCGGCGCGATCGTCATGCTTAATTGCGGCGACACGAAGGAACATCTCGTCGACGTGTTCCGCGCGTTCGACCAGAAGGACAAGGCGGCCGAACTCAAGCGCCGCCCGATCGACTTCAAGACCTATGGCATCGGCGCACAGATTCTGCGCGATATCGGCGTCGGCAAGATGGAAGTGCTCGCGACGCCGCGCAAACTCGGCAGCATGTCGGGCTACGGGCTCGAAGTGACGGGCTTCGTGCCGATGCCCGGCTGCCCGGCCACCGCCGCGCCGACGGAAACCGCCATCACCCAGTTGCGCTCGGTCTGAGACCGCCGGCCGCACAACCCTATTCCACACAATTCCAAGGGAAGGACCATTCATGGAAATCGGACAATACCAGCCGAATATCGACGGCGACGGCCTGCGCATCGGCATCGTGCAGTCGCGCTTCAACGAACCGGTGTGCAACGGCCTCGCCGACGCGTGCATCGAGGAGCTGGAGCGCCTCGGCGTGATCGGCCAGGACGTGCTGCTCGTCACCGTGCCGGGCGCGCTCGAAATTCCGCTCGCGCTGCAGAAGCTCGCGGAATCCGGCCAGTTCGATGCGCTGATCGCGCTCGGCGCCGTCGTGCGCGGTGAGACGTATCACTTCGAGCTCGTGTCGAACGAAAGCGGCTCGGGCATCTCGCGCATCGCGCTCGATTTCGGCATTCCGGTGGCGAACGCCGTGCTGACGACCGAGAACGACGAGCAGGCCGTCGCCCGCATGACCGAAAAGGGCCGCGACGCCGCACGCGTGGCGGTCGAAATGGCGAATCTCTCCGTCGCGCTCGAACAGCTCGACGGCGACGATGAAGACGAAGACGAAGAAGACGAGGACCGCGCATGAAGAGCGCTCGACGCCGTTCGCGCGAACTCGCGACGCAAGGGCTTTATCAATGGTTGCTGTCGGGTGCGCCCGCCGGCGAAATCGACGCGCAACTGCGCAACGCGCAAGGCTTCGACAAGGCCGATCAGGCGCATCTCGACGCGATCCTGCATGGCGTGATCAAGGAATCCGCCGCGCTGTCCGAGCAGTTGCAGCCGTGCCTCGACCGCCCGATCGAGCAGTTGTCGCCGGTCGAGCGCGCGGTGCTGCTGGTGGCCGCGTTCGAGTTCAAGCACCACATCGACGTGCCGTATCGCGTCGTCATCAACGAGGCGGTCGAGCTGACGAAGACCTTCGGCGGCTCGGACGGCTACAAGTATGTGAACGGCGTGCTCGACAAGCTCGCCGTCGCGATGCGTCCCACCGAGGCGCAGGCGCGCGGACGCGGAGCCTAAATGAACCAGGGTGCGGAACCGCTCGTCCGGCTTGCGTCGCGTGTCGATGCGATCGAGCCGTTCTATGTGATGGAACTGATGAAAGAGGCTCAGGCGCTCGAGCGCGCGGGCCGCGACATCATCCACATGAGCATCGGCGAGCCGGACTTCACCGCGCCCGAGCCCGTGATCCACGCCGCCGCCGATGCGTTGAAGCGCGGCGTCACGCAATACACCAACGCGCTCGGCATCACGCCGCTGCGCGAGGCGATCGCGCGGCATTATCGCGATACGTTCGGCCTCACCGTTGACCCGGAGCGCATCGTCGTCACGGCGGGCGCGTCGGCGGCGCTCTTGCTCGCGTGCATGGCGCTCGTCGATCACGGCGACGAAGTGCTGATGCCCGATCCATGCTATCCGTGCAACCGGCATTTCGTGTCGGCGGCGGATGGCAAGCCGGTGCTCATCGCGAGCGGTCCGGCCGAGCGCTTTCAGTTGACGGCGGAGCATGTCGAAGAAAACTGGGGACCGGCCACGCGCGGCGTGCTGCTCGCGTCGCCGTCGAATCCGACGGGCACATCGATCGAGCCGGACGAACTCCGGCGTATCGTCGATAAGGTGCGTGCGCACGGCGGCTTCACGATCGTCGACGAGATCTATCAGGGTTTGAGCTACGACGCGAAGCCGGTGTCCGCCCTCTCCTTCGGCGACGGTGTCGTCACCGTGAACAGCTTCTCCAAGTACTTCAACATGACCGGCTGGCGGCTCGGCTGGCTCGTCGTGCCGCCTGCAATGGTGAGCGCGGTCGAAAAGCTGTCGCAGAATCTGTTCATCTGCGCGTCGGCGCTGGCCCAGCACGCGGCGCTCGCGTGTTTCGAGCCGCAGACGATTGCGATCTACGAATCGCGCCGCCTCGAATTCAAGCGGCGGCGCGATTACATCGTGCCGGCGCTGCGTTCGCTCGGCTTCGGCGTGCCGGTGGTGCCCGACGGCGCGTTCTACGTCTACGCCGATACGACGACGGTTCATCACCCCGCCGCCGGCAACAGCGACGCGCTCACGCATTCGATGCTCCACGACGCGGGCGTCGTGCTCGTGCCGGGCGTGGATTTCGGCTTTCATGCGCCGGAACGCTACATCCGTCTGTCGTATGCGACGGCGTACTCGAAGCTGGAGGAAGCGGTCGAGCGGCTGGGCACGCTATTCCGCCGATAAAAGCGCATCGCAGGAACGAAAAAAGGGCACCTCGAAAGGTGCCCTTTTTCTTTGCGTCCGACGAAAAGCTTAAGCGCCGAACTCCGCCGATGCGACGTGCTTCGTTTCCGCGTCGCCTTCGTCCTGCGAGACCGACTTCTTCGAATCGATGGTCACGTGAACGCGCTTGTCCGCGGCGGTCGAGGCCAGAACCTGCTTCGGCGCGGCCTGAACCGGCGCTTGCGGCGCGTTGATCGGCACGTTGCGGCCGCGCGCGACATCGCGCAGACGCGTACGCTCGGCCAGCACCTTCGCGCCGTAACCGCCGTCGTCCTGCGTCGACGAGCCGACGTAGTAGCGCAGACCACCCGCAACCGAACCGCCGCGCGCGATGCAATCCTTCAGCACGAGCGCGCCGACCTTGATGTTCGCGAGCGGATCGAGCGCTGCGTGCGAGCCGCCGAAGTATTCGAACTTGTCGGAATGAACCTTCGACATCACCTGCATCAGGCCCTGAGCGCCGACGCCGCTTTCAGCGTACGGATTGAAGCCCGATTCGATCGCCATGACGGACAGCAGCAGCAGCGGATCGAGCCCGACTTCGCGGCCCGTGTCGAACGCGGCGCGAACGAGTTCTGCAACCGGCTCTTCGGCCACGCGATAACGCCGCGCGATGAAGTTCGAAACGAGCTTCTGCTCGCGCGTCGAAACGAGCACCCGGTCGTCGCGTGCGTCGGCGACGACACGTTGCGCGGGGATCATGCTCGCCAGCATGCCGACGGACGGCATGGTGCGCGGGTCGAGCCCGTTGGGCGACACGGCGAGGCTGATGCCGCCGGTGAGCTGATGCGTGCTTGCGTCGTCGCCGGCTGCGGCGCCGAGCGATGGCCCCGTCGACGGCGCCTTGCGGCTGTCCGACGGCGCGGTGTTCGCGGCGACGTTCACGGGCAGCGAGGCGTCTCCAGCCGGATGATGCACCGCCGAGAACGGCGGCAGCGGCTGGCCCGCGAGCAGGCGGGCCGGTCCCGCCTGAACGGCGGCCGACACGAAAGGCATGATCTTTGCGGCAAAGTTCGTGCGCCACGAAGGCAGCAACCACAGTGCGAGCGCGCTGACGACGGCGGCACAACCGACCATCGCGAAGACATGGTGACTCAAACGGCGTCCGCGACGGAGCGCGATGCGCATGATCTGCGCGGCGCGGGTGTCGGAACCCCACCAAACCGAAGTGTTCATCGATACTCCCAATGTTGCATGATTTGCGCAGATGAATACGAATAAAGCGCGTATTCGGAGCGCAAATCAGACACCGCTCGCTCTCGGCAAGCGTAAGCGGCATCGGGGATACGGCATGCGCCGTCTGGAAAGCCGACCCGGCAAAAGACTGCCGGGTTGCGCGGCACGAACTGCGTGCCCTCAATGCGCGGGTGGCCTTCCACGCGAAAAACCGGCGTGAGAAACGCCGGCATGACAACCAAACACCATGAATCGCCGGGCAGGAGCGGCGCAGGCGACGCATGTTGCGTCAAGAAAGACCTGAGGCGAAGGTAAAAAGTTTCAAAACCTGCAAGAGATGCGAGCTGATTCTATCAGGGTTTAATTATCCGTCAATGCTAAAGACTTGTGTTTCAATTACTTACAGTTATATTGAACAGCGTTCAGCACTCGAAAACCACGTCCGCCGGGCGATTCCCAGCGGAATTTGCTGAATGTCGCCCAACGCACCGACGCTGTCGCAGGTAAAATCGACAATCGCCTTGCGCGCAGCCGTCCCGCCCGTCGAGTCTCGTGCTCCGGCGGCTTCGAGTCCAATTTCGACCATCGATGAAATACAAAGATCTGCGCGACTTCACTGCCCGCCTCGAGGCGATCGGTGAACTTCGCCGCATCCGGCAGCCCGTTTCCCCCGTTCTCGAAATCACCGAAATCTCCGATCGCGTGTTGCGCGCGAGCGGACCCGCTCTGCTGTTCGAAGCGCCCACCGGCCACACGATGCCCGTGCTCGCCAACCTCTTCGGCACGACGCGGCGCGTCGCGCTCGGCATGGGTATCGAAACCGAAGCGCAGAGCGGCGCCGATGTCAGCCTCGGCAGCGACGTCGCCGCGCTGAGTTCGCTGCGCGATGTCGGCAGGCTGCTTTCCGCGCTCAAGGAACCCGAGCCGCCGAAAGGCCTGAAGGACGCGGGCAAACTGCTCTCGCTCGCGAAGGCCGTGTGGGACATGGCGCCGAAGTCGGTCAGCGCGCCGCCCTGCCAGGAAGTAGTGTGGGAAGGCCAGGACGTCGATCTCAACCGGCTGCCGATCCAGACATGCTGGCCCGGCGACGCCGGACCGCTGCTGACGTGGGGACTCACCGTCACGCGCGGGCCGAACAAGCCGCGCCAGAATCTCGGCATCTATCGGCAGCAGCTCATCGGGCGCAACAAGCTCATCATGCGCTGGCTCGCGCATCGCGGCGGCGCGCTCGACTTCCGCGAATTCGCGCTCGCGAATCCCGGCAAGCCGTATCCGGTGGCGGTCGTGCTCGGCGCCGATCCCGCGACGATCCTCGGCGCCGTGACGCCCGTACCCGATTCGTTGTCCGAATATCAGTTCGCCGGCCTCTTGCGCGGCTCGCGCACCGAACTCGCGAAGTGCCTGACGCCGGGCGTCGATACGCTTCAGGTGCCGGCGCGCGCCGAGATCGTGCTCGAAGGCTTCATCTATCCGCAAGACGGCACGCCGCCGCCCGCGCCCGAAGGCGCGCCGCCGCGTCCGTCGGCGTCCGCGGCGGCGAAATACGAACATGCGCTCGAAGGTCCATACGGCGATCACACCGGCTACTACAACGAACAGGAGTGGTTCCCGGTCTTCACCGTCGAAAAGATCACGATGCGCCGCGACGCGCTGTTCCATTCCACCTACACCGGCAAGCCGCCCGACGAGCCCGCGGTGCTCGGCGTCGCGCTGAACGAAGTGTTCGTGCCGCTCCTGCAGAAGCAGTTCACCGAGATCACCGATTTCTATCTGCCGCCCGAAGGTTGCAGCTATCGGATGGCGATCGTGCAGATGAAGAAGAGCTACCCCGGCCACGCGAAGCGCGTCATGTTCGGCGTGTGGAGCTTCCTGCGGCAGTTCATGTATACGAAGTTCATCGTCGTGGTGGATGAGGACGTGAACGTGCGCGACTGGAAGGAAGTCATCTGGGCCATCACGACGCGAGTCGATCCGACGCGCGACACCGTGATGGTCGACAACACGCCGATCGACTATCTCGATTTCGCGTCGCCGGTGGCGGGCCTCGGCTCGAAGATGGGACTCGATGCGACCAACAAATGGCCTGGTGAGACGAATCGCGAGTGGGGCCGCCCGATCGTCATGGATGAAGCGGTGAAGCGTCGCGTCGATGCGCTGTGGACTGAACTCGGACTGGATAAATCATGATCGCGGCCACGCTTTATCGAGGCGATGTCATCGAGAACACGCACACGGCGCACGTCGCGGTTGTCGATGCGAACGGGCGCATCGTGCATTCCTTCGGCGATCCGCATCGCGTGACGCTGCCGCGCTCGGCGGCGAAGCCCGCGCAGGCGCTCGCGGTCATCGAAACGGGCGCGCTCGAGCGCTTCGGTTTCACCGACGAAGACCTCGCGCTGATGTGCGGATCGCATAGCAGCGAGCCGCGCCATATCGAGCGCGCGCTCGCGATGCTCGCCAAATCGAACGCGAGCGAAAGCGATCTGCGCTGCGGCGGCCATCCGCCGATTTCGGACGCCGTGTTCAAGGACTGGATCAGGCGCGACTTCACGCCGACGGCCGCGTGCAGCAACTGTTCCGGCAAGCACGCCGGCATGCTCGCGGGCGCCCGGGCGATGAACGCACCGCTCGCCGATTACCACTTGCCCGATCATCCGCTCCAGGCGCGCGTGAAGCAGACGGTCGCGCACGCAGTCGATCTCGCCGACGACGACGTGCAATGGGCCATCGACGGCTGCAATCTGCCGACGCCCGCGTTTCCGCTCGACCGTCTCGCGCGGCTCTATATGAAGATCGCCGCCGCGCCGGAAGGCTCGCCGCTCGGGCGCATCCATCGCGCGATGACGTCGCATCCGGAACTCGTCGCGGGCGAAGGACGCTTCTGCACGCTGTTGATGCAGGCGTTCGGCGGCGCGCTCGTCGGCAAGACGGGCGCGGATGCGAGCTATGCGATCGGCGTGCGCCGCGATGAAGGTCCGATCGGCATCGCGGTGAAGGTCGAGGACGGCAACACGTCGGTGCTGAACGCGGTGGTCGTCCATGTGGTCGATACGCTTTGCATCGGTACGCAACAGCAGCGCGACGCGCTCGCCGCCTTCCGCAATCCGCCGACGCGCAACACGATGAACGTGCCGACCGGCCGTCTCGACGTGAGCTTCACGCTTCACAACCATCAATAAAAACATGCACTCGTGGTCGTTGCTGTCGGACGGTTTTTTTCTGTCGCTGTCGCTGTGTCTGGATATCGGGATCGCCAATGTCGCGATCATTTCGCTCGCGCTGTCGCACGGCTTCAAACCGGGGCTCGTGCTCGGCCTGGGCACGTGTTTCGGCGATCTCGTCTACGCGATGCTCGCGCTCGCGGGCATGTCGGCGCTGTTGCAGTTTTCCGCGGTGCGATGGGTCGTGTGGATCGGCGGCGCGATCGTCCTGCTCTTCCTGACGTGGAAGATGGCGCGCGAGGCGCTCAATCCCGCGTCCGCGCCGCCCGTCGAAGGCGAGGCGGATCTCACCGTGCCGCGTCCCCGGCACTTGAAAAGCTTCCTGCGCGGATGCCTGCTCGCGGTGTCGTCGCCGAGCGCGATCCTGTGGTTCGCGGCGGTCGGCGGCGCGCTCATCGCCAAGTCCGGCGCGACGGGTCCCGTCTCCGCGTCCGTGTTTCTGATCGGCTTCTTCTGCGGCGGACTCGGCTGGACGATCTTCATCTGCACGCTCGCGAGCCACGGCAGAAAGCGCGCCGGAACCCGCCTCCTGCGCGCGTGCCACGTGATGTCCGCCGCGCTCTTCGCGTACTTCGCGTACAGCGTGATCGTCAACGGCTACCGCGATCTGATCGTCAACGCGACTTCATGACGACGCGCCATCACGCGACGAACTGAGCCAGCTTCGCGAGATCGACGTTGCCGCCCGACACGATCACGCCGACCCGCTTGCCTTCGACCGGCACGACCTTCTGCAGCACGGCCGCTGCCGCGAGACAACCGGTCGGCTCGACGACCATCTTCATGCGTTGCGCGAAGAAGCGCAGCGTCTCGATCAACTGCGCGTCGCTGACGGTGACGATCCGGTCCACGTGACGCTGGATGATCGGGAAGTTGTATTCGCCGACATGCGTGGACGCGGCGCCATCGGCGATGGTGCGCGGCACGTCGATATGCACGATCTCGCCGCGCGCGAGCGATTGCTGCGCGTCGTTGCCCGCTTCCGGCTCGACGCCGATCACCTTGCAGTCCGGCGACAGCGCCGCCGCCGCGAGCGCGCATCCGCCGATGAGCCCGCCGCCGCCCAGACACACGAACAGATAATCGAGCGGACCGGTTTCCTCGATCAGTTCCTTCGCCGACGTGCCCTGCCCCGCGATGACATGCGGATGATCGTAAGGCGGAATCAGCGTCATGCCGCGCTCCTCGGCGAGCTTGCGGCCGATTTCCTCGCGGTTCTGCGTGTAGCGGTCGTACGTGATCACCTCGCCGCCGTAACCGCGCGTCGCTTCCATCTTCGCGGCGGGCGCGTCCTCGGGCATCACGATCGTCGCGCGGATGCCAGCGAGCTTCGCGGACAGCGCGATCGCCTGCGCGTGATTGCCCGACGAGTAGGTGATGACGCCGGCGGCGCGCTGCCGGTCGTCGAAATGCGAGAGCGCGTTGTACGCGCCGCGAAACTTGAACGCGCCCATGCGCTGGAAGTTTTCGCACTTGAAAAAGAGCGACGCGCCCGCGATGGCATCGGCGGTGCGGGAAGTCAGGACGGGCGTGCGATGGGCGACGCCCTCGATGCGCCGGGCGGCATCGGCGACGTCATCGAAAGTCGGGGCGGGAAGAGAGGACATTGGCATGAGAGCGCGACGTGAAGGGGATCACCATTCTCCCAGTTCCATCGGCGGAATTCAAAAGCGCCCTTCAAACGAAAAAGGCGATGCAAAGTTGCATCGCCTTCAGGATTCGTCGCTCGGACCGATCAGTAACGCCAGCCCGGACCGTGACGGTAGTAGCCGTGATGCCGGTAGTACGGACGGCCGTAGTAGCCATAGCCACCGCCGTAGCCACCCACGACGACGGCAGGCGGCGGCGCATACACCACGGGCGGCGGCGGCGCGACGTACACGGGCTGCGGCGGAGCCACATAGACCGGTGCAGGCGGCGCGGCATAGACCGGATAGGCCGGCACCCCGATGCCCACGCCAATAGAAACGTGCGCCTGTGCGGCACCGACGAAACCGGCACCGAGCGCACCAGCAACCAACAAACCACCGAGCTTTTTCACTTTCGTTCTCCTCGCCGCTTCGCGTGTTGGCCGATTCCCACGGCTCACGAGTGACGGTATGAGATCAATTTATCGAAAAACACGGTCGGTCGCAGGAGCCATTTGTTGCAAATTGCAAGTTCCTTAACGTCGGCGCGAATTTGAAAGGCCGGCGTCGCCTGCAAGTGCACGCGGATCGGCCGTTCGGCGGAGGTCTGCGCCGTGTGCGCGACGTTGCGCGATTCGAGCGCTTAAAACCGCGTAACTTATATTTACAAATGAACGAAAAAGCCCCGCCGGACAATGCATCCGGCGGGGCTCTTAATGTATTGCGCGAAAGTCTTAAAACGACGCGCGTTTCAGCCGACTTTCACATAAGCGAATTCACGCGTGACGTTTGGCGGAACATACGCCCCACCGATCACGACCCGGGGCGTCAGGCGCTTTTTCTGGTCCCACCAGCGACGCCGCTGGGCCTGGCTCAAGAATCGCAGATGCTTTCGATAAGAGAAAATGCTCATGGCGACCTCCGAACGTAGCGAATGAAACCTGAAGGGAGAGCGACGGCCTTGGCCGCATGCCGCCTCCCGCTGAATCCGTGTTCTGTTTAGTATTGAGCGCCTGTCCGTTCCTCGATGTTCGCAAAGAAACCAATCATTCAAGTAGATGTGCGCCTTACCACACACAGCAGAAAATATGCCCTTTGGGGCCGGGGAAAAGCTGCCAATAGAAACAATAGCGCGCTGCGCTTCGACTTGCTCTTTCGCTTTCCGTATTTATATCCTGCCAGTTTTGCGTGAAATGCGCCTTTTCGCGATCGTCTCAAATTGGCAACACTAGGGTTTTCAGTTGCTGGCGTCGGGTGCCCAAACCGGCCGCGTCGACGACTTTCACTTGCCTTTCATGTGATTGTCCGGAGAATCGCTTCCGCCACGTGCGACAACGTCCCCAAGCCGCATTAAAGCCATGTTATGGTGACGTCCGGCACCCCATCAGGCACGCCTGCTGGGCGGGGAATTCGAGTCGCCGCATGCAGTGAATCGCGAAGCTTCATCGAACGGCACGGGTCCATACGCGCGGATCGCGCATGATGCGCCGCGCACCGCGTTGGCTTCGGCACGATATTCAAGTCCAGAGAACGAACAATGATCAAGGTCAGCATTCCCGATTCGCGCCGCGCAGGCGGCCGCCGCTCCGAGACCACCATCAGGCGGATCTTCGCCCGCTAGCGCCTCCGCTTTCCTTCACCTTTTCGTCAATACGACCCGGCGCAAGTCGCGACACTGCGCACGCATCCTAGAGGACCCGAGATGTTCGGCGATATCGCCCGTTTTCTGCTCAACACCCTGTTCACCCTGTTCGGCGCGGCGCTCCTGCTTCGCGCGTGGATTCAGGTCGTGCGCATGCCGCCCTACAACCCCGTTTCGAACGCCGTGATGCAGGCGACCAACTGGATCGTCCTGCCGCTGCGCAAGATTCTGCCTGGCGGAAAGATCGACTGGGCAAGCATCGTCGCGGCGTTCATCGCATCGGCTGTGTATGTCACGCTGATGGTCGTGCTCGCTGGCGTCGATCCGACGCTCATGGTGCCGATCCTCCTGCTCGTCGCGCTGCTGACCGTCGTCAAGTGGGCGCTGAATCTGATCATCTGGGTGACGATCCTGATGGCGCTGCTTTCATGGCTCAATCCGCAATCGCCGGCGATGCCGCTGCTGTACCAAATCACCGCGCCGTTCCTCGATCCGCTGCGGCGCATTCTGCCGCGGCTCGGCGGCATCGATCTTTCGCCGATCCTGCTGTTCGTGATCGTGCAGGTGCTGTTGATGGTCGTGACGCGCGTCGCCGTATCGATGACGCTGTTCGGGATCTGAGCCGGAAGCGCAATTGCGCCTCGCGGCGCGTTGCGCTTACAATAGCCGCCTCATGCGGGCGTCGTATAATGGCCATTACCGTAGCTTCCCAAGCTACAGACGTGGGTTCGATTCCCATCGCCCGCTCCAGACATCCAGCGAAAGCCGCCCCGAGTCACGTTTGGGCGGCTTTTTAGTTTCGCGCATCTGTTTCCAGCATCGCCTCATGAACCACGATCCCCACGACGACGCCGGCGCCGACGGCAACGATCAGCCCGACGTCAACATCGGCGAAGATGCCACGCTGCGCCATCGCCGCATCCGCAGTTTCGTCACGCGGGCGGGCCGTGTATCGCCGGGCCAGCAGCGCGCAATCGACGATCTCGGTCCGCGCTATGTCGTGCCCTACACGCCGCAGCCCGGCGACTGGGATGCGCTCTTCGGCCGACAGGCGCCGCGCGTGCTGGAGATCGGCTTCGGCATGGGCGCGACCACCGCGGAGATCGCGGCCGCGCGTCCCGGCGATGACTTCATCGGCGTGGAAGTGCATGAGCCTGGCGTCGGCGCGCTGCTCAAGCTGATCGGCGAGCAGGGGCTCGGCAATATCCGCATTCTTCAGCACGACGCCGTGGAAGTGCTCGAACACATGATCGCGCCCGACAGTCTCGACGGCGTGCACATCTATTTCCCCGATCCCTGGCACAAGGCGCGTCATCACAAGCGCCGCCTGATCCAACCGAAGTTCGTCGCGCTGCTCGTGTCGCGCATGAAGCCGGGCGGCTATATCCATCTCGCGACCGACTGGCAGAACTATGCCGAGCAGATGCTCGAAGTCCTGTCCGCCGAGCCTGCGCTGGAAAACACCGCGGACGGCTACGCGCCGCGCCCCGATTTCCGTCCGGTGACGAAGTTCGAGCGACGCGGCCTGCGGCTCGGACACGGCGTGTGGGATTTGATGTTCCGCCGCCGCTGAAACGACGCTCAAGCGCCGCGCACAAACGAAAACGCCACGGCAAGCCGTGGCGTTTTGCATGGTGCGCGGCGAAAGCGCGGTCAGTCGGCCCAGCTCAGACCGCCGCTGTATCCGACGATCAGGATCAGCAGACCGAAGCCGATGCGATACCACGCGAACGCGGTGAAATCGTGCGACGCGACGTAGCGCAGCAGCCAGCGTATGCAGACGAAGGCGCTGACGAAGGCCGCGACGAGACCGATCGCGAACAGCCCGAAATCGTCCACGGTCAGCGTGCGCCAGTACTTGGCCATTTCGTAGAGCGTCGCGCCGAAGATGATCGGAATGGCGAGGAAAAACGAAAACTCCGTGGCGACGCGTCGTTCGAGGCCGAACAGCATCCCGCCGATGATCGTCGCGCCGGAACGCGAGGTGCCCGGAATCAGCGCGAAGCATTGCGCGAGACCGACCTTGAAGGCATCGGCGTAGGAAAGATCATCGACGGAATGCACGCGCGGGGCGACGGCGCGTTCGCGCTGCCGCGACTCCGCCCACAGAATCACGATGCCGCCGACGATCAGCGCCACCGACACCGGCACCGGCGAGAACAGCACCGACTTGATGCCCTTCTCGAAAAGCAGACCGAGGACGATGGCCGGAATCGTCGCGATGATCACGTTCAGCGTGAAGCGCCGCGCGTCGGCGCGCACGGGCAGGCCCGTGACCACCGAGCCGATCTTCGCGCGATATTCCCAGCAGATGGCGAGAATGGCGCCGAACTGGATGACGACATCGAAGGTTTTCGATTGCGCGTCGGTGAAATTCAGCAAACTGCCCGCCACGATCAGATGCCCCGTGCTCGAAACCGGCAGAAATTCGGTCAAGCCCTCCACGACGCCCAGAATGAGCGCCTTCACCATCAATATCCAGTCCATCCGTTCAGCCCTTGTCGCCGTTATCGCCGTTGCTTGTGGAGCACATTGCGCAGAGATTTCGACTCACTTCTCAACAATCTGCACACGTATGCCGTTTGTAAGGACTGTGATTGTACCGGGTTCGTAAGACACGCCGGCGAACTGGAGTTCCTCGGGCTTGAACGTGTGAATCGGATAGCGGTCGAGCAGCTGCGCCGCGAGTTGCGCGCCGACCGACGCAATCTGTTGGTTGTACTGCGCGGCGTCACCACTGAACTGCGCATTGTCAACGGATGGCGAAACGAGAATGACCGAGCGGCTCGGCGCGTCGTAGGCGAGTTGCGTCGAGAGCGTGAACGCGCCGATCACGGGATTCGGCATGAACGGCGTGGACAGACGCGCATCGACACGCACCGTCACGCGATTGCGATCCGGCGCCATGCCGACGACCGGATTGCTCAGGACGACATCGAATATCTGGGAAGCCGTGCGTTGCAGCGGGAACTTGCGCGCGACCGCGTCCTGCACCTGCTGTGTCGAAAATGTGTAGTGATCCGGAATGAAGGGGAATATCGAGTTCGAGGCGGATTGTGCCTCCGATGTGAATGCGAGTGCCGACAGGGACAACAGTCCTGCGAGCACGAACCGGCGCCGCAGCGGCGCGACGGGTTCCGTCATGCGTAATCCTCCAAAGCTTTATTCAAGTCTGCGCCGCGTGGCGCGGTTCGGAACTTCGACTGCGGATCGTCAAGACAGTTGCGTGGGCCGCGTCTGCGCTTCCAGCCGTTCGATCCACGTCAACGCATATTCACGCGTCTCGCCGCACATCTCGCCGGACGGCTGCAAACCGGAACAACACGCCGGCCTGCGCGGATCGCCGAAAATCCTGCAGCGCAGATCGTCGCCCAGTTGGACGCAGCGCTCGCCCGCGCGCTTGCCATGCGGCATCCCCGGAATCGGGCTCGAAATCGAAGGCGCGATGCAGCACGCACCGCACGCTTCCCGGCAGGCATGAGACGAAGAATCGATCGACATGGCGACACTTAACCGCGCAAAAAGAAACGATATTGTCCCACGCCTCATCTTTGCGCTTCGTCAAATCGCTGCGACGGTATCACGCGAATGTTGCGCTCATCGCCCGATTACACTCGGACGATTCCCAGAGATCCGACATGACTGCCGCCGCTCCGTTCTTTCGTCCCGATCTGCTCGCGCGCTACGACGCGCAAGGCCCGCGCTACACGTCGTATCCGACCGCCGTCCAGTTCACCGACGCGTTCGACCCCGCGCATTATCGCGAAGCCGCGAGCAAGGCGAAAGCGAACGCCGATCTATCGCTGTATTTCCACATCCCGTTCTGCGACACCGTCTGCTTCTACTGCGGCTGCAACAAGATCGCGACGAAAAATCGTGCGCACGCACGCCCCTATCTCGACCGGATGAAGCGCGAACTCGCGCTGCAGGCCACGCTTTTCGACACCTCGCGCCCGGTCACGCAGCTTCACTGGGGCGGCGGCACGCCGACCTTCCTCTCGCACGACGAGATGGCCGAACTGATGTCCGCGACGCGCGAGCATTTCAATCTCGTCGCCGACGAGCGTGCCGAATATTCGATCGAGGTCGATCCGCGCGAGGCATCGCCGGCGACCATCGCGTTGCTGC
This sequence comes from Caballeronia sp. LZ029, assembly GCF_031451275.1. Taxonomy (NCBI): domain Bacteria; kingdom Pseudomonadati; phylum Pseudomonadota; class Betaproteobacteria; order Burkholderiales; family Burkholderiaceae; genus Caballeronia; species Caballeronia sp. LZ029. The sequence continues at coordinate 827,374 of NZ_JARUXO010000001.1, read as the reverse complement.
GCGAGCTTGGTTTCAACCGATTGAGCCTCGGCGTGCAGGACTTCGACGAGCGCGTGCAGCGCGCCGTGAATCGCGTCCAGCCGCGTGAAATGACGGAGATGGTGCTCGACGCCGCGCGCAACAACGGTTTCAAGTCCGTGAGCGTCGATCTGATCTACGGGCTGCCGCATCAGAGCGTCGAGAGCTTTTCGCGCACGCTCGACGCGATCATCGATCTGAAACCCGATCGCGTGTCCGTGTTCGGCTATGCGCACATGCCGTCGCTCTTCAAGATGCAGAAGCAGATCGATGAAAGCGCGCTGCCCTCGCCCGCCGTGCGCCTCGCGATTCTCGAACGTGTGATCGCGCGCATGTGCGAAGCGGGTTATGTGTACATCGGCATGGATCATTTCGCGCTGCCCGGCGACGAGCTCGCGCGCGCGTTCGAAGCCGGCACGCTACAGCGCAACTTTCAGGGCTACAGCACGCGCGCGGATTGCGATCTGATCGGCATCGGCGCGTCGTCGATCGGCAAGATCGGCGATGTCTACGCGCAAAACGCCCGCGAACTCGCCGATTACACCGCCGCGATCGACGCGGGCGAACTCGCCATCACGCGCGGCGTGCGACTTTGCGCCGACGACGAACTCCGCCGCGACGTCATCATGCGTCTCATGTGCGGCGGCGAGCTGCGTTTCGCCGATGTCGCGGCGACGCATGGCATCGAATTCCCGTCCGCTTTCGCCGATGAACTCGCGCGCCTCGCCCCGATGGCCGACGACGGTCTCATCGACCTCTCGCACGACGCGATCCGCGTGCTGCCCGCCGGACGCATGCTGGTGCGCAACGTCGCGTCGGTATTCGACCGCTATCTGGGACAGGCGAGCCTGCGCCGTTTCTCGCGCACGATCTGAGCGGTGTTCGATCGGCGTCGGTGGCTTAGAATGACAGCCACCTTGGACGCCCCAGGTTTGCGACACGGCGCGTCCATCCACTCACTGCCGATGCGAAGCGCCGGGCGTGCCCGGCCTTCTCGCATGAGGCAACGCCACTGCCCGACGCCATGCCCACCACTTCGCCGCAGTTCGCCCCGCTTGCCCAACTCGCCGTCGATCTGAAAAGCGGCCGCACGACGAGCCGCGCGCTCGTCGAGGCGGCGCTCGAACGGATCGCCGATCCTGCGGGCCAAGGCTCGACCGTCTTCCTCCATGTCGATGCCGAACACGCCCGCGCCGCCGCCGATGCCCACGACGCACTGCGCCGCGCCGGCACCGTGCTCTCGCCGCTCGCGGGCATTCCGGTGTCGATCAAGGATCTCTTCGATATCGAAGGCGAAGTGACGCGCGCCGGCTCGAAAGCGCTGCGCGATGCGCCTCCCGCCAAGGCCGACGCCGTCGCTGTCGCGCGCCTGCGCCGCGCGGGCGCGGTGATCGTCGGGCGCACCAACATGAGCGAATTCGCCTTCTCCGGCCTCGGACTCAACCCGCATTACGGCACGCCGCGCTCCCCGTGGCACGCCGACGTGCCGGGCGACGCGCGCATCGCGGGCGGGTCGTCGTCGGGTGCGGCGGCGTCGGTGGCGGACGGCATGGCCGCCGTCGCGCTCGGCACCGACACCGGCGGCTCTATCCGCATTCCCGCCGCGCTGTGCGGCCTCACCGGCTTCAAGCCGACCGCGAGCCGCATTCCGAAGCAAGGCGGCGTGCCGCTCTCGAAGACGCTCGATTCGTTCGGGCCGATCGGCACGTCGGTCGCGTGCTGCGCGCTCGTCGACCGCATTCTCGCCGGACGCGACCCCGGCGTGCCCGCGACGCGCCCGCTCGACGGCGTGCGCCTCGGCGTGCTCACGAACTACGTGACCGATGGCGTCGAATCTCCCGTCGCGAGCGCGGTCGCCGCGGCGATCAATCATCTGGCCGCCGCGGGCGCGCTGGTGGAAGACGTGCGTTTCGCGCCGCTCGACAGACTGCCGGAAATCAGCCGCTATCCGCTCGTGGCGATCGAGGCGTACGCGTGGCACCGGAAGCTGATGGCCGAGCGCGGCGACGAATACGACCCGCGCGTGCTCGCGCGTCTGAAGCGCGCGGAAGCGGCGAGCGCGGCCGACTACATCGACTTGTGCGAAGCGCGCGACGCGATGATCGAGGCGGCCCGCACGACGCTCTGGCAGCGTTTCGACGCGATCGTCTGTCCGACGGTGCCGGTGCTGCCGCCGCGCATCGCCGATCTGGAAGCCGACGACGACGCCTTCACGCGCACCAACGCTCTGATCCTGCGCAATCCGACCGCCTTCAATTTTCTCGATGCCTGCGCGCTATCGTTGCCCTGCCATCCGCGCGGCGAGGCGCCCGTCGGCCTGATGCTCGCGGGCGCGCCGAACGCCGACGACACCCTGCTGTCGATCGGACGCGCGGTCGAAGCCGTGCTGGCGACGACGCGCTGAGCGGCCCGAAAACCGTCAGAACATCGCGGCTGATTTTGCGTATCGGGCGTTCGCGCTAGAATTCACCGCGATACCCACGCAACTCAGGTGCTTCCTTCTCGAATCGTTGCGAAATAATGAACAACTCTTTGAATCACTTCACGATGCATCAGGACGACCGGGTGATGCGCCGCGAGCGCCGCCTGCTCGTATTGCTTGGTTTCGTCAGTCTCGGTCTCGTCGGCGGCGCGCTGTATCTGCAATTCTTTCACGGCGAAGATCCCTGCCCGCTGTGCATCATCCAGCGCTATTTCTTCGTGCTGATCGCGATCTTCGCGTTCCTCGGGGCGGCGTTCCGCAACTGGCGCGGCATCGCGCTGCTGGAAACGCTCGTCGCGATTTCCGCGCTCGGCGGACTCGCCACCGCCGTGCGTCATGTGTATGTGCAATCGCATCCCGGCTTCAGTTGCGGTTTCGATGCCCTCCAGCCGATCGTCGACGGTCTGCCGCCCGCAAGCTGGCTGCCGCAGGTGTTCAAAGTCGCGGGTCTGTGCGAAACGCCGTATCCGCCGATTCTCGGTCTGTCGCTGCCGCAATGGTCGCTCATCGCGTTTGCGCTGATTTTCGTGCTGGTCGCGGCCAGTATCCGTTTCAAGCGCAAGCTGCGTTCGACGGTCCGGTAAATTCTTCCGGGCGGCCTCTCTGCGCCGCCCGCTTCTTCCCCGCTTCATCGCGTTTCGCACGCATCCCCTTTCCCGCATCAGCGCATCCGCATAATCTTGATACGTACCCGGCAATATTTTTGGGATATTGGGGTGTTAAGGTCGCGTCTGGATGGCGATCTACGTGCGCGCAGTCCGTTTCGCTCAAAGGCAGCTTTCTCATGCAACCCATGAGGCGAACGGAAACCGCGTAACGCGCGCCCGGTCCGCAATGTCTTCCTGAATCATGACAACGCAAACCATCCGCTTTCTCCAACGCGGCGCCGTGCGCGAGATCGGCGACGCGCCCGCCACGCGCACGGTGCTTCAGCATCTGCGCGAGAACGCGCTTTGCACCGGCACGAAAGAAGGCTGCGCCGAAGGCGATTGCGGCGCATGCACCGTCGTGATCGGCGAACTCGACGCTTCCGGCGCGCTCGCGCTCAAGGCCGTCAACGCGTGCATCCAGTTTCTGCCCACGCTCGATTCCCGCGCCCTTTTCACCGTCGAAGATCTGCGCGGCGCGGATGGCGCGCTGCATCCGGTGCAGCAGGCGCTCGTCGACTGTCACGGCTCGCAATGCGGGTTTTGCACGCCGGGCTTCGTGATGTCGCTGTGGGCGCTCTATCACCAGCATCCGCGCGATGCGGGCCTGCCGTCGCGCGATGAAATCGCCGCCGCGCTCTCGGGCAATCTGTGCCGCTGCACGGGTTATCGGCCGATCGTCGATGCCGCGCAGCGCATGTTCGAGTATCCGCGTCCACCCTTCGATGCCGACGCCATCACGCAACACTTGATTGCACTGAAGCGCGCGCAGACCTTCGAATACCGCGCGTCCGATACTTCCGGTCCGCACACGTTCCACGCGCCCGTCACGCGCGCCGAATTCGCCCGATTGCGCGCCGCGCATCCGAACGCGCGCCTGCTCGCGGGCAGCACCGATGTCGGCCTGTGGGTCACGAAGCAGTTTCGCGATCTCGGCGATGTGCTGTATATCGGCAACGTCGACGAGCTGAAGACGATCGAACGCGACGCGCAAACGCTGACGATCGGCGCGGCGGCCTCGCTCGAAGACGCGTATGCCGCGCTCGCCGCCGACTATCCCGAGCTGGCCGAACTGTGGACGCGCTTCGCGTCGCGGCCGATCCGCAACGCGGGCACGCTCGGCGGCAATGTGGCGAACGGCTCGCCGATCGGCGATTCGATGCCGGCGCTCATCGCGCTGAATGCGGAACTCGTGCTGCAGAAGGCCGATAAAACCCGCACGATGCGCCTCGACGCGTTCTATCTCGGCTATCAGAAGACCGCGCTCGATGCAGGCGAATTCGTCGCGGCGATTCGCGTGCCGCGTCCGGTCGCGGCGCTGCGCTTTCGAACCTACAAGGTGTCGAAGCGTTACGACCAGGACATTTCGGCGGTGTGCGCGGCGTTCGCGATCAGGCTCGACGAAAGCCATCGCGTAACGGATGCGCGCATCGCGTTCGGCGGCATGGCGGCGACGCCCAAACGCGCGGCGCAGGCCGAAGCGGCGCTCATCGGCCACGAATGGAACGAAGCGGCGGCACGCACCGCGATGGCCGCACTCGACGCCGATTTCCAGCCGCTCACCGACATGCGCGCATCGAGCGCCTATCGTGCGAAAGTCGCGCGCAACGTGCTTTGGCGGTTCTATCTGGAAACGCGTCCGGACGCTCCGCTCGCGCTTGCCGAGGTGAACGCCTTCGCGTACGGCGCGCATGTGGAGGAAGCGCCATGGACCGACTGACCGAACCGATGGTGCTCGACGCCGCCGGGGCCGCGCTGCCGCACGAATCGGCGGCGCTGCACGTGAGCGGCGAAGCGATCTACACCGACGACATCCCCGAGTCGCGCGGCACGCTGCACGCGGCGCTCGGTCTGTCGCGGCACGCGCATGCGCGCATCGTGTCGCTCGATCTGGATGCGGTGCGCGCTGCGCCCGGCGTCGTCGCGGTGCTGACGGCCGCGGACATCCCCGGCGAGAACAATTGCGGTCCGGTGCTGCACGACGATCCGATTCTCGCCGCCGATGAAGTGCAGTACCTCGGCCAGCCGGTATTCGCCGTCATCGCCGAGAGTCACGATCTGGCGCGCCGCGCCGCCGCGCTCGCAAAAAGCGAGGATGTCGTACGCTACGAGCCGCTCGAAGCCGTGCTCACGCCGCGCGAAGCGAAGGCGCGCAACCAGTTCGTGCTGCCGCCGCTCCATCTGCGCCGCGGCGACCCGGACGGACGCATCGCGGCGGCGAAACATCGGCTCGCAGGCGAGTTCGAAGTGGGCGGGCAGGAGCAGTTCTATCTCGAAGGACAGGTCGCCTACGCGATGCCGAAAGAGCAGGACGGCATGCTCGTCCATAGTTCGACGCAGCATCCGAGCGAGATGCAGCAGGTCGTCGCGCACATGCTCGGCTGGCCGACCCACGCCGTGCTCTGCGAATGCCGGCGCATGGGCGGCGGCTTCGGCGGCAAGGAATCGCAGTCGGCGCTGTTCGCGTGCGTGGCGTCGCTCGCGGCGCATCTGCTGAAGCGTCCCGTGAAGCTGCGCGCCGATCGCGACGACGACTTCATGATCACCGGCAAGCGTCACGACGCGGTCTACGAATACGAATGCGGCTTCGATGACGACGGGCGCATCGCCGGCGCGCGCGTCGAGATCGCGTTGCGGGCGGGCTATTCGGCGGATTTGTCGGGCGCGGTCGCCACGCGCGCCGTGTGCCACTTCGACAACGCGTACTACCTGAGCGATGTCGATATCCGCGCGCTGTGCTGCAAGACCAACACGCAGTCGAACACCGCGTTTCGCGGCTTCGGCGGCCCGCAAGGCGCGCTCGTGATGGAAGTGATGCTCGACGAGATCGCGCATCGGCTGAAACGCGATCCGCTCGACGTGCGGCGCGCAAATTATTACGGCATCGGCGATCGCAACGTGACGCCTTACGGTCAGCCGGTCGAGGACAACGTGATCGCGGCATTGACCGACGAACTCGTCGCGTCGAGCGAGTACCAGACGCGCCGCGCCGACATCGCCGCGTTCAACGCGAAAGGCGGCGTGCTCCGGCGCGGCGTTGCGTTCACGCCGGTCAAGTTCGGCATTTCGTTCAACGTGCCGTTTCTGAACCAGGCGGGCGCGCTCGTGCACGTCTACAAGGACGGCTCCGTGCTCGTCAATCACGGCGGCACGGAAATGGGCCAGGGGCTCAACACGAAAGTCGCGCAGGTCGTCGCGAGCGTGCTCGGCATCGGCTTGCAGCGCGTGCGCGTCACGGCGACCGATACATCGAAGGTCGCGAATACATCGGCGACGGCGGCATCAACGGGCAGCGACCTGAACGGCAAGGCCGCCGAAGCCGCGGCGCTCACGATCCGCGCGCGTCTCGCCGAACTCGTCGTGAAGCAGCTCGGCGGCAATGCGGCCGATGTGCGTTTTCATGGCGGCGTCGTGGACGTGAACGGCGGGCAGATGCCGTTCGATCAGCTCGTCGCGGCCGCGTATCTCGCGCGCGTGCAGTTGTGGTCGGACGGTTTCTATTCGACGCCGAAGGTTCACTGGGACGCGAAGACGCTGCAAGGCCATCCGTTTTACTACTTCGCGTATGGCGCGGCGGTGTCGGAAGTGGTCGTCGATACGCTCACCGGCGAGTGGAAACTCCTGCGCGCCGATCTGCTGCACGACGCGGGACGCTCGATCAATCCGGCGATCGACATCGGCCAGGTGGAAGGCGGCTACATCCAGGGCATGGGCTGGCTCACGACCGAAGAACTGTGGTGGAACCGCGACGGCCGCCTGATGACGCACGCGCCCTCGACCTACAAGATTCCGGCCGTCAGCGACGCGCCCGCGATCTTCAACGTCGCCCTCTTTCGTAATGCCGGCAACGACAACGCCGAGCCGACGGTTTTCCGCTCGAAAGCGGTCGGCGAGCCGCCGCTGTTGCTGTCGTTCTCGGTGCTGCTGGCGATTCGCGCGGCGATCGCATCGGTGACGCCCGATTCGACCGACGCGCCGAAATTGCGCGCGCCCGCGACGCCCGAAGCAATTCTCGACGCGCTGACTGTCGGGGCCGAAGAAGCCGCCCCGGTAAACTAGCGCCTGCGACGACGCACAACGACATTTTTGGAGCTCACTCGATGCAAGTTTGGCTGAACGACCTGCAACACCTGCTCGCGCACGGCGACGCCGTCGTGCTCGTGACGGTCGCGCGTGTCGAAGGCTCCGCGCCGCGCGAGCCGGGCACGAAGATGATCGTCACGCGCGAGGACGCGCGCTATACGATCGGCGGCGGCCATCTGGAATGGAAGGCCATCGAGACCGCACGGCAAGTGCTGAAGGACGGCATGCGCAGCCCGCGCATGAGACGGCTGGAGCGTTTCGCTCTCGGCCCGAGCCTCGGCCAGTGCTGCGGCGGCGCGGTCGTGCTCGCGTTCGAGCGGCTCGACGTGGCGGATCTGAACTGGGTGACGACGCTTTCGAAACGCACCGCGCAGGGGTTGTCGACCGTGCGCAGCGTCTCGTTCGCGCCGATGCCCGACGCCGTCATGCTCTCCGATCCCGAACCGGGCGCAACCGACGCCGACTGCCTCTTGTGGGACGGCGCCGGTTTCGACGAGAGCGGCGCGCTGCTCACCGAAACCATCGCGCCGCGCGACTTCCAGGTCGTGCTGTTCGGCGCGGGTCATGTGGGCGCGGCGCTCGTGCGCGTGCTCGCGACGCTGCCGTGCCACGTGACCTGGGTCGACGAGCGCGACGCCGCGTTTCCCGCGCCGCAGTTCGTGCCGGACAACGTGACGATCGAGCCGAACGACGCGCCCGACGAAGCCGTGGACCGCGCGCCGCCCCACACGTACTACATCGTGATGACGCACAACCACACGGTGGACCTCGCGCTGGCGGAATGCATCCTGAGACGCGGCGACTTTGCGTTCTTCGGCATGATCGGCTCGTTCACGAAGAAGAAGCAGTTCGAGCACCGGCTCGCGGCACGCGGCATCGACCCGGCGCTCATCGCGCGCATGGTGTGTCCGATCGGCATCGACGGCATCGTCGACAAGGCGCCCGAAGTGATCGCCGTTGCAGCGGCAGCCCAACTGCTGCAGGCGGTCGAAGCCAATGCTTCGAGCCACGCGTCATCGCAACAGACCGCCTGACCCACAGGCGCAACCGTAGCCCCAACACAACAAAGCCCACATGAATCCCACACTCGCCGACAAGATTGCGCGCGCGCCAAAAGCCGAGTTGCATATCCATATCGAAGGGTCGCTCGAACCGGAGCTGATTTTCGCGCTCGCGAAGCGCAACAACGTGAAGCTCGCGTACGACTCGATCGATGCGCTGCGCGCCGCCTACGCGTTCACCGACCTGCAATCGTTCCTCGACATCTACTACGCGGGCGCGAGCGTGCTGCTCACCGAGCAGGACTTCTACGACATGACGATGGCCTACGTCGAGCGCGCGCTCGCGGACCACGTCGCGCACACGGAAATCTTCTTCGATCCGCAGACGCATACGGAACGCGGCGTAGCGATCGAAACGGTCGTCGCGGGCATCGATGCCGCGCTCGCCGAAGGTGAGAAGCGCGGTCTTTCGAGCAGGCTGATTCTCTGTTTCCTGCGCCATCTTTCCGAAGAAGACGCGCTCGCGACGTACGAAAGCGCATTGCCTCTGTTCGACAAGTACGCGCATCGGCTGATCGGCGTCGGGCTGGATTCGTCGGAGCGCGGCCATCCGCCGTCGAAGTTCGAGCGCGTGTTCGCGAAGGCGCGCGAGCGCGGTCTGAAGCTCGTCGCGCATGCGGGCGAGGAAGGCCCGCCGTCGTATGTGTATGAAGCGCTCGATCTGCTGAAGGTGGATCGCGTCGATCACGGCGTGCGCAGCATTGAGGACGCGGCGCTCGTCGCGCGTCTCGCGGATGCGCGCATCGCGCTGACCGTGTGCCCGCTCTCGAACCTCAAGCTCTGCGTGTTCGACGACATGACCAAGCACACGCTGAAAGACCTGCTCGATCAGGGCGTCGCGGTGATGATCAACTCCGACGATCCCGCGTACTTCGGCGGCTACGTCAACGCGAACTACTTCGCGATCGTCGATGCGCTGAAGCTCACGGATCACGAGGTCTACACGCTGCTTAAGAACAGCCTGGAAGCCTCGTTCGTCACCGAAGAAGAACGCGACGCAATGGTCGCGCGCCTGGATCAGCACTGGAAGCAGTAAAGCGCATGGAAACCACAGCAACAACACCACAACAGGACACGACGGCGCTCGAACGCTTCTTCGGCATTCGCGCGGCGGGCTCGCGCACGAAGACGGAAATCGTCGCGGGCATCACGACGTTCCTCACGGCGATGTACATCATCGTCGTCAATCCGGGCATTCTTTCGCAGGCCGGCGTGCCGTTTCCGGCCGCGCTGACGGCGACCGTCATCGTCAGCTTTCTCGGCAGTTGCGCGATGGGCCTGTACGCGCGCAATCCGGTGCTCGTCGCGCCGGGCATGGGCATGAACGCGCTCTTCGCGTTCGTGATGGTTCACGGCGGCAAGATGCCGTGGCAGACCGCGCTCGGCTGCGTGTTCTGGTCCGGCGTGATCTTCGCGGTGCTCGCGGCATTCAACGCGCGCAAGCTCGTCGTCGATGCGATTCCCGCGAATCTGCGGCACGCGGTGTCGTGCGGCATCGGCCTGTTCATCAGCCTGATCGGTCTCGTGAACGCGAAGTTCGTCGTCGGCGATCCGGTGACGATCGTGCATTCGGCGTCGCTGAATCCCGTCGTCATCACGTTCCTGATCGGCCTCGCCGTCACGACGATCCTCGTCGCCCGCAAGGTCACCGGCGCGCTGATGCTCGGCATCGTGTTCACGACGATCATCGCGATTCCGATCGGCCGCTTCTGGGGCGACGGCACCGCGTACTGGCCCGCCGCGATCGCCACCAAAACGCTCGTCAACTGGAACGGCCTCGTCTCCGCGCCGGACTTTTCGGCGGTCGGACAGCTCGATCTCGTCGGCTCGCTGAAGGTCATTTACTGGCCGTTCATCTTCGTGATGCTGTTCACGTCGTTCTTCGACGCGCTCTCCACGTTCATGGCGATTTCCGAAGCCGGCAAGCTCTACGACCGCGACGGCAATCCGCGCAACATCCGCCAGTCGATGATGGTCGATTCCTTCTCCGCGCTCGTTTCCGCGCCGCTCGGCACGAGCCCGGCGAACGCGTATATCGAATCCGCGGCGGGCATTTCGGCGGGCGGGCGCACGGGACTCGTCGCCGTGGTCGCGGGCCTGTGCTTCCTGCCCTTCCTGTTTCTTTCGCCGCTGCTGTCGCTCGTTCCGGCGATCGCGACCGCGCCCGCGCTCGTGCTCGTCGGCGTGTTCATGATGGAAGCGATCACGCAGATCGAATGGCATCGCTTCGATGAAGCCATTCCCGCGTTCCTCGCGATGATCCTGATCCCGCTGACCTACTCGATCACCGATGGCGTCGCGTACGGCTTTCTCGCGTTCGTCGTGCTGAAATCGGCGACGGGGCGCGCGAAGGAAATCAAGCCGGCGATGTGGATCATCGCCGCCTTCTCACTCGTGCTGCTTTCACAGCTTTGAACCCAGAAACGGAGACGTTGCATCATGACTCAAACCGCCTACCGCGCCCAGTTGCTGACCTTCCGGGAAGATCCCGCGCATGCCGCTGACGGCGCGGTCTACGAGGCCGATGGCCTTCTGCTCGTCGAGGACGGCAAGGTGGTCGCGGCAGGCGCGTATGCGTCGCTGCGCGACAAGATCGCCGCCGACGCGACCGTCCTCACCATGCGCGACAAGCTGATCGTGCCGGGTTTCATCGACTCGCACATTCACTATCCGCAGACGGACATGATCGCGTCGCCCGCGCCGGGCCTGCTGCCGTGGCTCAACACCTACACGTTCCCGACCGAGCGCGGTTTCGAGAATCCGGCGGTCGCGCGTGAAACGGCGAGCTTTTTCATCGACGAACTGCTCGCCTGCGGCACGACGACCGCGCTCGTGTACTGCACGGTGCACAAGCAATCCGCCGATGCGTTCTTCACCGAAAGCGAGGCGCGCAATCTGCGCATGGTCGCGGGCAAGGTGCTGATGGACCGCAACTGCCCCGAGTTTCTGCGCGACACGGCGCAATCCGGCTACGACGACAGCGCGGAACTCATCGCGCGCTGGCACGGCCGCGGACGTCAGCATTACGCGCTGACGCCGCGTTTCGCACCGACATCGACGGAAGCGCAACTCGAAGCGTGCGGCGTGCTCGCGCAAAAGCATCAGGACGTGTTCATCCAGAGCCACGTCGCGGAGAACACGGACGAGATCAAGTGGGTCGAGAGCCTCTTTCCGGGGCATCGCAGCTATCTCGACATTTACGATCACTACGGCCTGCTGCGTCGGCGCGCGGTGTACGGCCACTGCATTTATCTCGATGAGCGCGACCGCGAGCGCATGGCGGAAACCGGCGCGGTGGCGTCGCACTGCCCGACTTCGAATCTGTTCCTCGGCAGCGGCCTGTTCGACTTCGAGAAGGCGGGCGAGTCGAACATGCCCGTGGCGCTCGCGACGGATGTCGGCGGCGGCACGTCGTTCTCCATGCTTCAGACGATGAACGAGGCGCACAAGATCGCGCGCCTGACCGGGCATCATCTGACCGCGACGCGCATGTTCTGGCTCGCCACCACGGGCGCCGCGCAGGTGCTCGAACTCGACGACAAGATCGGCACGCTCAGCCCCGGCAGCGAAGCGGATTTCGTCGTGCTCGATCCGAACGCGACGCCGCTGCTTGCGCGCCGCACGTCGCGCACGGAATCGCTGGAAGAACTGCTGTTCGCGTTCGCGCTGCTCGGCGACGATCGCGCGGTGTTCGAAACGTACGCGGCTGGCAAACGCGTGCATTCGCGCGACAAGCGCAACACGGCGAGGCTGGAACTGGCGGCCTGACGCGCTATCGATGATTCATCCGGCAAGCGGCCTGCGGGCCGCTTTTTTGTTGGCCCAGCCACGCGCCCGCGACGATTCGTGCAGATTCCTTGCAATCTCGCTAAAGTGCAAGCTGTCCTGAACATCGCGTCAACATGATGCACGTCGCCCGATCCTGTCGAATCGCCCTGGCCGTGACGCTCGCGTCACTCGGTACGCTCGCGCATGCGAAGTCGATCGACGCGCAACTCGATTGCAAGTCGACCGCGCATGATTTCGTCGCGCCGTTGCAGCAGGACGGACTGCTCGAAACGAAGCCGATGCGCGTGGAGCCGAACTCCGTCAACGCGTTCAAGCCGGTGAAAGGCGCGACGCTGACGGCTTACGGCTTCAAGGTTTATGTGGTCGTCGCGTACCAGAAGGACGACCCGATCTTCAAACTCGGCAAGGGCGAGCCGATCGCCGATTCGGCTTACGGCGTGGTCGTGTGGGGCGGCGATAAGGAGGTCGAGCAGCAGGTGCGCGCCGCGGGCAGCGACGCGGATGTGCACCACGTCGCGCCCTTCATTACGGCGATTTTTTGCAAGCAGTGAGCGGCGCTTAGCTTAGCGCAGCAACGCCACGAACGACGAAATCAACCGGTCCATATCGTGCGCATCGAGCGCGCCCATCGTCGAAATGCGGAACAGTTCCTTCGACAACCCGCCCTGCCCCGCGTAAATCACGAAGCCCTTCGCCTTGAGCGCATCGTGCAGCGTTTCATACTTGACGCCCGCAGGCAGCCGATACGCCCGCAACACCACCGACGACTCCTCGGGCGACAACGCGCTGTCGATGCCGAGCGCCGCCAGCCCCGCCCGCACCTGCTCCGCGAGCTTCGCGTAACGCGCGTGACGCGCACGCCAGCCGCCTTCCTCTTCGAACTCGCGCAGCGCTTCGACGAGCGCGTAATACGCGTGAACGGACGGCGTGAACGGCGTATTGCGCTCGTCCTGCAACTTCGCGAGTCGCGCAATGCCGAGGTAGTAATTGCGGCTCGCCGCTTTCGCCAGCCCATCGCGGCGCGCGATGACGAACGCCGCGCCCGGCACGCCGTGCAGGCATTTGTTCGCGGTCGCGGCGATAGCGGCGATGCCGCCGCCGTCGAAATCGATCGCTTCGGCGCCGAAGCTGCTCACCGCGTCGAGCAGCAGGCCGATGCCGCGCTCCTTGCACGCGCGCGACAACTGATCGATCGCGTTCAGGCGGCCCGTCGTCGTTTCGTGATGGATGATCGCGACGTTCGTGAACGGCTTGCTGTCGAGCAGCGCGATGATCGCGTCGATGTCCGGCGCCTGCATCCACTCGTATTTGGCGACTTCGTACTCGATGCCGTATTGCTTCGCGATCTGCGCGATGCGATCGCCATACACGCCGTTCTCCACGACGAGCAGGCGCCCGCCTTCGGGCACGAGACCGGCGATCATGCTTTCGACGGCGGCGGTGCCCGAGCCCGTCATCAGCACGGCGCTCCACACGGCCGGATCGAGTTCGTAAGCGGCGACGAGACGCTTGCGCGCCTCATCCTGCAAATCGAAAAACTCCGGCTCGCGATGGCACAAGTCGGTTTGCAGCAGGCTCTTGCGCACGCGTTCGCTCAGCGTGACAGGACCCGGATTGAGCAGCAGCATCAACGGTCTCCAATGTGTTGTTGCAAACGCGCACGCACGTCCTCGGGCGTGATCTTCGGGCGCGGCAGATCGCCCGGCGTGCCGGTCCTGATCGACAGGCGCGCGAAACGTGCGCCGTTCACGTCTTTCGCGTCGAAGAGACGATCGATCACGCCGATATCGTCGCCGTCGAGCGCGAGCGCGTAACCACACGCCGACGCGATCGACGCGAAATCGACTTCCCGCGACACCGTCGCCTGGCCGCCCGTCGATTCGTGCGCGCCGTTGTCGAGCAGCAAGTGAATCAGATTCGACGGTCCGTACGCACCGAGCGTCGCGAAAACGCCCATGCGCATGAGCGCCGCGCCATCGCCGTCGAGCGCGACGACGCGCAGGTCGGGACGCGACAGCGCGAGGCCGAGCGCCATCGGCGTGACGCAGCCCATCGAGCCGACGAGATAGAGCTGGTTCTCGCGGTCGTCGATCGCGTAAAGCTCACGGCCGCAGAAACCGGTCGACGCGAGCACGACGGTCGTGTCCTTCGGCGTGTTGGCGATGACTTTTTGCAGCGCGTCGTGGCGCGTCACGCGCTCGCCTTCGAAGCGCTCAACGGTCGCGGGATGCGCATTGGCGCGCACGCCCGACAAACCCGTCTTCTTCAACTCGTAAGGCGCGACGCTGCCCTTCTGCATGACGAGCGCATACGGACGGCCGGCGCTGTCCATGTACTCCGTCGCGCGGTCGAGCGCCGGGCCGATCTGGTCGGCTTCCGTCGGGAACAGCTCCCACGGAATCTCCATCGTTTCGAGCATCTGCGGCGTGATCGGACCCATCAGCGCGTGCTGCGGCTCGTCGTGAACGCCCGGCTGGCCGCGCCATGTGACGATCAGCAATTGCGGCAGACGGAACGTCCATGTCAGCGACGTCAGCGGGCTCACCGCGTTGCCGAGACCGGAGTTCTGCATCATCGCGATGCCACGGCGCTTGCGACCTGCGCCGAGTTCGACTCCAGCGATCAGCGCGACCGCATCGCCCTCGTTCGCCGCCGACACGTAATGCAGCGACTCGTCCTGCAACACGTAATTGATGAAGGGCGTGAGAAACGAGCAAGGCACGCCCGCGTACCAGTCGAAACCACGCTCGCGCGCGGCCTCGACGAACTCGGCGGCCTCAATCACGCGCGTTCTCCGAGCCTTCCGAACCGATGGGCGTCTGACCGTGCGCGAAATCGCCCGCGCGACGGAAATCGTCGAGATCGTTCACGCCGCGCCAGTGGCCGTGCACGTACTGCACTTCGATCTTCTGGCCCGCGGCGATCAGCGCGTTGAGCAGCGCGGCCATGTCGAGCTTGTCGAAATCGGCGCGCTGTTGCAGCGTGTCGAGCGTCGCGAGCAGCCGTTCGCGCGCACCGGCGCGCACCTTGATGAGGCCCATCCAGCGGCCCTGCGGTGCGCGGCCGTCCGTCAGCGCCTGGCCCGCGCCGACCACGCTGTCGAGCCACACTTTCTGGCCGAACAGCGCGCGGTCGTCGGCGGTCGAGCAGTACGCGAAATCGGTCGCGGCAGCGCCCGCTTCCGGCGCCTGCGACGAATCGACGACCACGCAGAAGTCGCTGTCCGACTCGGTCAGATCGCGCAGGATATAGCTGCGGAACAGCAGGTCGCCGTAGGAAATCACGGTGTCGCCGTTCATGTGCTTGACGGCGCACGCGAGCGATGCCAACTCGCCCGTGGTGTCGTGCCGCTCGTTGACGACGAGACGGATGCCGCCCTTCTCGATCGCATCGGCGCGATAACCGCCGACCACGGTGATGTCGTTGATGCTTTCCTTCTTGAACGCCTCGACAAGGTGACGCAGAAGCGGCTTGCCCGCGACCGGCAGCATCACTTTCGGACGCGCTTCGGTCAACGCTTCGAGGCCCGCGCCACGGCTCGCCGCCAGCACGATCGCGCTGCGCTTTTCGTTGGCCGCGCTCAGATAGATGTTTTCGGCGGCCGAGTACTCGTCCGCGTCCTGCAGACGGAAGATCTCATTCACCGACGCGATGCGGTCTTCCACGTTCACGAGCGTCTCGCTGTCGTGAATTTCCTTCGCGATGGCCTGCATCGCAGAAACCGCGCCGCGAATCAGATGGTTCGCCCAGATCACGCAACTGATGCCGGCCTGACGGAACGCGTCGGTCGGCGTGCTGTAGTACTTCGTCGGCACGATGATGAGCGGACCGCGCCCGGCCCACTCGCGCGCGAACGTCAGAATTTCGTCGGGCTTCGACAATTTGCTGTGGATCAGGATCGCGTCCGCGCCCGCCTGGCGATACGCCTCGGCGCGCTTGAGCGCTTCTTCCATGCCCCAGCCGGCGATCAGCGCTTCCACGCGCGCGACGATCGAAAAGTTCGGATCGCTCTGCGAATCCTTGCCCGCCTTGATCTTGCCGCAGAACTCGTCGATGTCGGCGAGCGGCTGCGCTTCGCCGTTGATGAAGCTGTTGGTCTTCGGAAACTGCTTGTCCTCGATACACACGCCCGCGATGCCGCGCTGCTCCAGCTTCTTCACGAGACGGCGCACATTGTTGAAGTTGCCGTAGCCGGTGTCGCCGTCGAGCAGGATCGGCAGATCGCTCGCGTCGGCCATGAATTCGAGGTTGTCGACGACCTGCGTCCAGCTCGCCTCGTTGTTGTCGCGCACGCCGAATTGCGCAGAGATCGACAGGCCCGAGCCCCAGATCGCCTTGAAGCCCGCTTCCCTCGCGATGCGCGCCGAAATGCCGTTGTGCGCTTCCATCAGGAATTCGAGGCGATTGCTTTGCAGCATCTCGCGCAGGCGCATGGTGCGCGAATAGCCGACGGGAATGTTTTCGGGTGCGTTCATTGTTGGGATGCTCCTGCAAACTGACGCAGCGCGTTCAATTGCGGCAGCACTTCATCGGCCGCGCGCTTCACGTCGTTCTGAAAATCGATTTCGATCCACGGTGCGCCGGTCACATCGGCGATATCGAACACGTGGGACTTTTCCAGCAACAGATCGCGCACCGCTTCTTCATGCGGCATCTTCGCGCGGCCCGTCGCCACGTAATCGGCGCAGATGTCGGCGAGACGCGTGGCCGTCGCGTGATCGAAGCGGAAGAAGCCCACCGATTCACCGATGGTGTCGTACTTGAGACCCGCCGCCACCTGCTTGCGCAGTTCGACCGGCACGCCGTTCTCGACGCACAGCTTCACCGGTTCGTCGCCGGCTTCGAAATCGCGGTCGATCAGCAGGCGATTCACCGAACCACCCGCGACGAGCGGTTCGAAGATGCGTTCGTCGTAGAGCACGTCGGCGTCCATCAGAAGGACATCGCCGCCGCGCGTCATCGCGTCGCGCGCGGTATGCACGGACAGCACGCTGCCGAGCGTGAATTCTTCGTTGACGACGATTTCAGTCTTCGGCTTCCAGTCGATGGATGCGAGTTCGGCTTCGATCTGCTCGCTCTTGAAGCCGGTGACGAAGACGACTTCATCGACATTCGCCGACTTCAAAAAGTGCAGATGACGCTCCAACAGCGAAGCATCGCCAAAGCGAAGCAGACATTTCGGCTTTTGCTGGCCTTCGGGCTGAACGAGGCGCAAGCCCATCCCGGCCGCAAGAATAATTGCGCGCATGCTTGTGTTCCCTTCTGGGTGGGTCAGTCGATATCCGGCACGCGCGCGAGACGGCGGCGCTGCCAGCCTTTTTCAACGAAATGCAGATAGACGATGCCCGGCACGCCGAGCAGCAGTTCACGCGCGCGCTTGGCGAGCGACAGCGCGAGCGCCGCCTCGGGCGGCAGGCCGACCAGACGCGCGAGCAGCAGATAGCCGCCTTCCTGCACGCCGAGCGAGCCGGGAATGGCGAAGGCCGCGCCGCGAATCGCCTGGCCGAGACTTTCGAGCAGCAGCGCTTCCGCCCAGCCGACCGGATGACCGAGCAGATGCAGTGCGAGCCACACTTCGCCCGTGCCGACGATCCAGCCGACGAGACTCAGGCCGAAGCTCGACGCCACCTTGGCGCGCTCGCGATACATCTCGTGCACGGCGGCATCGACGGCTTCGGCGCGCGTGACGAGCGACGACCAGTCGCGCTTGGCCGAGAATTTCGCGGCGATTCCCGACGCGAAGCGCATCGCGCGGCCGAAAAGACCGCGCCGCTGCGCGAGATAGAAACCGAAGATCATGAGGCCGATCACGCCGATCACCGCCAGCACGGCGATCGTCACCGTCGACGACGAGCCGCCCGACGCGTAACCCGTCAGCAGCACGACGCCGATCAGCGCGAAGAGCAGTTGCGCGACGGTCTGCATCGTCGTGCTCACGGTGATGACGGCGGCCGCGTCGCGCGCGCGCATGCCGCGTTGCGCGAGATAGCGGACCATCAGCATCGGTCCGCCGATCTGGCCCGCGGGCATCAGGCTGTTCACCGATTCGCCGGCCCAGCGCGCGAGCAACGCGTCGAGCAGGGACACGTCGCGCTGACGGTCGGCGAAGAGCACGCTGATCGCGCCGGCATCGATGACGAGCGGCACGAAGTGAAAGGCCGCGACCGCGAGCAAGCCCCAGCCCGCCGCGGCCAGCGTCGATGCAACCGATCCGAAGCCTTGCCAGCCGAGCAGCGCGACGAACAGCACCACGCCGACCGACAGCAGGAATGTGCCCGCGCGGCTCATGCCAGTCCGTTCTTGCCGCCCTTGCGGCGAAAGACCTGCCTGAACCCGAAATACGCGATCGAGTCCTTCATGTTCGAGATGAAACGCTGGAACGGACGCATGTTGGGGTTCGTCACGTACTCGAACGTGAGCGACACGCGCATCTCGTTCTCGCCGAGCGGCGTCACGCGATGGCGCAGCTTGTCGCCGTCGAAGAACACGAACGCGCCGGGCGGATATTGCACCGAGCCCGGCTGATCCGGAATGCCGGGCGTCTTCGTGTGCAGTTCGTAGTCGAGCTTGCAGGAGGAATCGTCGATCACGCCGAGCAGGAGCGTGTAGCGGCGGCCGTCGTAGTACGAGGTGTCGTAATGCCAGCCGATATGGTCGCCCGGACGCGTGTAGAAATAGAGCGCGTAGGCGTGCGGATCGTCTTGCGGCGAGAGTTGCAGCTTGTCGCCGGTGATCGACTCCAGCCACTTGATGAGCGCGTCCGACCGATACAGATCCGCGATGAACGGCGCGAGCTTGTCGAGCGTATGGCGGCTCACGCTGCCGCCCGCCTTGTGACCCGGCAGATAGTTGCGGTTCACGGACGGCATCACGTCATGAACGGCGGCGATCAGGCGCTCGGTGAAATCGCGCGGCAGGAAATCTTCGATGTAGAGAAACGAGCCTTGCTTGCCGTATTCGTCGCGCAGCTTCGGCGTGGGCAGCGTGGCAAGCCGCGCGGTCATGATCGAATCGATGTCGTGCTTCGACGGGCGGCTCACCGCCGGCCCATGCGCAGGTTGCGTCAGCGTGTTGTCCGGAGTTGCCGTATCGCTCATCTCACCGCCTGGAAATCGTTGCCGTCTTTTGCAGGGGACGCCTGCGCGCGGCGTTTCAACTGCGAGCTCACACGCTGATAGTCCACCGCCACATAGATGGCGAAGAGCGGCGCGCCGATCGCCGCCGCGATCAGAAA
The DNA here is from genome assembly GCF_031451275.1 of Caballeronia sp. LZ029. Taxonomy (NCBI): domain Bacteria; kingdom Pseudomonadati; phylum Pseudomonadota; class Betaproteobacteria; order Burkholderiales; family Burkholderiaceae; genus Caballeronia; species Caballeronia sp. LZ029. The sequence continues at coordinate 808,060 of NZ_JARUXO010000001.1, read as the reverse complement.
CGGCGTCATGCCGTTCAGAAGCGTCACGACCGGCAGCAGGTACAGCACGTCTTCCGTTTCGAATCCGGCCATCGACGCCTGCTTCGTGCCGGACTTGCCGACCATCGACTCGATACGCATGCGCAGAAAGAAGATCAGCGCGACCGCCACGCCCGCGATGCCGCCGAGCCATTGCGCGGGCACGGGCATCGACGGGTGATGCACAGCGACGTAAAACCCGATGCCGAGAAAGAGCAGCACGGTCACGAGCGCGTCGCACGCGAGGTCATAGAGATGGCCGATCTTGCTCGACTGTCCGCTGATGCGGGCGAGCTCGCCGTCGGTGTGATCGACGAGGTTCGACAGCGCGATCAGCAGCGCGCCGAGCGTGCACATCCAGAACTGACCGAGCGACAAAAAATACGCCCCGGCCAGGCCGATGGCGAGGCGCAGCGTGGTCAGATGGTTGGGCGTTACCGGCGTGCCGACGAGCGGCGTGACGAGGCGGCGTGCGAGCCGCGCATCCCATGTGGTGGGCTCGGGAACGGCTTCAGGACGGGGCGGACACGATTTTGTCATCCCGGAAATATATCGCTAATTCGCCGAAGCTGCATATATTGCGGCCCGGCGTCGCGTCGATAATTCCCTGTTTAGTCAAGGCCACCAGGCGTTTTTCAAACTTTCGCCGGAGCCGGGAAAAGAATCGGGCCCGGCACGCCACGGCAATAATTTCCGACACGTTTTCACGACGATGCGACGGCGCGCGGTCGTCGCACGCCCTCTCGATCAATCGACGGTTTTGGCCGCGGGCGCGGGCGCCACGCCGCCGTTCGAACCGGCCGCCGCCGTTTCGTTGGAGATGCCGCCGTTCTTGTCGACGGGCAGCGTCACCGTGCGCACCGTGCCGTTGCCGAGCGGGAAATCCGCGAGCGCGCTGCGCACGAGGTAAGGCATCGCCTGATAGAGCGACGCGTCGCCGGTCGAGTTGACCGCCGTCACCTTGTACGTCTCGCGACCGGTCTTGCGGTCGTTCATGCGGATCTGCAGCGCGTGGATATAGACCGGATAGCTCTGGTCGACGTAACCCGTCGCACCCCACGGGCCGTATGGTCCCCAGCCGCCCCACGGTCCGCCCCAGTACGGACCCGCGCCCCACGGACCGTACATCGGCCACGGATCGTAGTAGACCGGCTGACGCACGGTCACCGTGTCGCCGCGAATCGAATAGGCGATCGCGATCTGATAGTTCGCGCTCGCCTCGGGCACTTGCCGGAAGTTGTATTTCGACAGCTCGTTCGCGACGAGCGTCTCGTAGGTCGTCTGCTCGATGCTGTTCTGCTGCTCGCCCTTGCGCGCGAACGCGTACGTGCGCGTCGTGTCGCTGCCGCTCCAGTCCGAGAACGCGGTGACCTGCGTCTGGACATAGGTGGTGCAGCCCGCGAGCCACATCGCCAGGATCAGCGCGGCCCATCGGGCGAGCGCCTTGATCGGGAAATTCATGGTCATCCTCACTTCGGTGAGCACCCTTCTCAGTTATAGACAGCACCGCCGTGACCCGCACGGCGGCGTCCTGTTTTGTGGGTTCCACGACGCGCTGCGCCGCCCGATTCACGATCTCCGGACGGCTTGTACAATGGTTCGACCAGGCGCGCATGCGTTGGTGCGCTCGACCTGCGCACACGAGACGCCGCCGCCGTTCAATCCAAACATGAAGATCTTGCCATGTCTACCACGACCGCATCCGCTGTGATTCGCCGCCAGGACTACACGCCGCCTGCTTTCCTGATCGACTCCGTCGCGCTCGAGTTCGATCTCGTGCCGGCGCGCACGGTCGTGAAGAACACGATGAAGCTGCGCCGCAACCCGGACGCCCAGGGCGATGCGTCGCGCCTCGACTTGATGGGCGAGCAGCTCGAATTCGTGAGCGCGGCGATCGACGGCGTCGTGCACGCGGATGTCCGTGTTCATGAAAACGGTCTGTCCATCGGCAATATTCCTGCCGATGCTTTCGAGCTTAGCATCGAGAGCATCTGCAATCCGGCGGAGAACACGACGCTCTCCGGACTTTATGTCTCCAGCGGCAACTTCTTCACGCAGTGCGAAGCGGAAGGCTTTCGGCGCATCACCTATTTCCTCGATCGCCCCGACGTGATGGCCACTTACGTCGTCACGCTGCGCGCCGACAAGAGCGCGTATCCGGTGTTGCTGTCGAACGGCAATCTGATCGAGGAAGGCGATCTGCCCGACGGCCGCCACTTCGCGAAATGGGAAGACCCGTTCAAGAAGCCGAGCTATCTGTTCGCGCTCGTCGCGGGCAAGCTCGTGTGCATCGAGGAGCGCATCCGGTCCGGATCCGGCAAGGAGAAGCTGCTGCAGGTCTGGGTCGAGCCGCACGATCTCGACAAGACCCGCCACGCGATGGACTCGCTCATCCACTCGATCCGCTGGGATGAAAAGCGCTTCGGGCTGGAGCTGGATCTTGACCGCTTCATGATCGTCGCGGTGAGCGACTTCAACATGGGCGCGATGGAGAACAAGGGCCTCAACATCTTCAACACGAAATACGTGCTCGCGAATCCCGAAACCGCGACGGACACGGACTTCTCGAATATCGAAGCCGTGGTCGGCCACGAGTACTTCCATAACTGGACGGGCAACCGGGTGACCTGCCGCGACTGGTTCCAGCTCAGTCTGAAGGAAGGCCTGACGGTGTTCCGCGATCAGGAATTCTCCGCCGACATGGCCGCGGGCGATGCCGAAGGCGCCGCGAGCGCGGCCGCGCGCGCGACCAAGCGCATCGAGGACGTGCGCGTGCTGCGTCAGATGCAGTTCGCCGAGGACGCCGGCCCGATGGCGCATCCGGTGCGCCCGGAAAGCTACGTCGAGATCAACAACTTCTACACGATGACCGTCTACGAAAAAGGCTCGGAAGTCGTGCGGATGTATCAGACGCTCTTCGGCCGCGACGGCTTCCGGCGCGGCATGGATCTCTATTTCCAGCGCTTCGACGGCCAGGCGGTGACCTGCGACGATTTCCGTCACGCGCTCGCCGATGCGAATCAGCGCGATCTCGCGCAGTTCGAGCGCTGGTACAGCCAGGCCGGCACGCCGCGCGTGGCGGTCCGCGCGCACCACGACGCCGCGAACGGGCGCTACACGCTGACGCTCACGCAGGGTTACGGCGATGGCTCCGAAGCCGCGCGCGACACGCAGGAAGGTCCGCTGCTGATTCCGTTCTCGGTCGGTCTGATCGGCCGGAACGGCGCGGATCTTCCGCTGCGTCTCGAAGGCGAGAAGGAGCCGAACGGAACGACGCGCGTGCTCGAATTCACGGAGCGCGAGCAGTCCTTCACGTTCGTCGATGTGAACGAAGCGCCGCTGCCGTCGCTTCTGCGCAATTTCTCGGCGCCGGTGATCGTCGAATACGACTATACGAACGACGAGCTCGCGTTCCTGCTCGCGCACGACAGCGATCCGTTCAACCGCTGGGAAGCCGGCCAGCGTCTCGCGACGCGCGAGCTGCTCGCGCTGGCCGGACGCGCGGCCAAGGGCGAGGCGCTCGCCATCGACGAACAGGTGATCGCCGCGTTCGCACGCGTCCTCGACGACACCACGCTCACGCCCGCGTTCCGCGAACTCGCGCTGATGCTGCCGTCGGAAAGCTATCTCGCCGAGCAGATGGCCGTGTCCGATCCGGCCGCCGTGCACGCGGCGCGCGTCTTCATGACCCGCCGTCTCGCGTCGCAATTGCGCGACAAGTGGCTCGCGACGTATGAAGCGAATCGCACGCCGGGTGAATATCGTCCGCTGCCGGAAGATGCGGGCAAGCGCGGCCTGAAGAATCTCTCGCTCGCCTATCTGAGCCAGCTCGACGATCCGCGTGAAGCCGTCGGGCTCGCGCAGGCGCAATACGATGCCGCCAACAACATGACGGACCGCTCGGCGGCGCTCTCCGCGCTCTTGCTCGCGAGCGCGACGAAGGGCGCGGATGCGACCGTGGCAGACGCGGCGCTCGCGGACTTCTATCGGCGTTTCGAGAACGAGGCGCTCGTCATCGACAAATGGTTCGCGCTTCAGGCGACCCAGCGCGGCGGCCCGGATCGCAAGGTGATCGAGATCGTGCGCAAGCTGATGCAACATCAGGCGTTCAACATCAAGAACCCGAACCGCGCGCGCTCGCTGATCTTCAGCTTCTGCAGCGGCAACCCGGCACAGTTCCACGCAGACGACGGTTCAGGCTACGCGTTCTGGGCCGAACAGGTGATCGCGCTCGACGCGCTCAATCCGCAGGTCGCGGCGCGTCTCGCGCGCGGGCTCGAACTGTGGCGTCGCTTCACGCCGCGCTTGCGCGAGAAGATGCACGCGGCGCTGAGCGAAGTCGCATCGAAGGCGAAATCGCGCGACGTGCGCGAGGTCGTCGAAAAGGCGCTCGCGGCCTGAAGGCTGTTTTGCGACCGCCGCGTGAAGTTTTGGCGCGGCGGTCGCTGTCACATGGGGTGGCCGGGTCGAGCGGTTAGAATCGTGAATATTCGTCTAACGCTCACGGAGCCCTAGCATGTCCTCCATCTCCAGCCGCACCACGCTGTCGAAGTACCTCATCGAACAGCAGCGTGAACACCAGAACCTGCCGGCCGATCTCCGTCTGCTCATCGAAGTCGTTGCGCGCGCGTGCAAGCAGATCAGCTATCACGTGAGCAAGGGCGCGCTCGGCGAAGCGCTCGGCTCAGCCGGCAGCGAGAACGTTCAGGGCGAAGTGCAGAAAAAACTCGACGTGCTCTCGAACGAAATCCTGCTCGAAGCCAATGAGTGGGGCGGCAACCTGGCCGCGATGGCATCGGAAGAAATGGAAAAGATCTTCCCGATTCCGAATCGCTATCCGAAGGGCAATTACCTGCTGACGTTCGATCCGCTCGATGGCTCGTCGAACATCGACGTCAACGTGTCGATCGGCACGATCTTTTCGGTGCTGAGTTGCCCGGACGGCGTCGAGCCGAGCGAAGCCGCGTTCATGCAGCCGGGATCGCAGCAGGTCGCGGCGGGCTACGCCGTTTATGGCCCGCAGACGGTGCTCGTGCTGACGACGGGCCACGGCGTGAACTGCTTCACGCTCGACCGCGAACTCGGCTCGTGGGTGCTCACGCAGCGCGACATGACGATCCCGGACGAAACGCGCGAATACGCGATCAACGCGTCGAACGTGCGTCACTGGTACGAGCCGGTGCAGCGCTATATCGACGAGCTGAACGCCGGCAAGGACGGCGCGCGCAAGGAAGACTTCAACATGCGCTGGATCGCGTCGATGGTCGCGGATGTGCATCGGATCCTGAATCGCGGCGGCATCTTCATGTATCCGGCCGATAAGCGCGATCCGTCGAAGCCCGGCAAGCTGCGCCTGATGTACGAAGCGAACCCGATGTCGTTCATCGTCGAGCAGGCCGGCGGCGCCGCGACCAACGGTGAGCAACGCATCCTCGATATCGTTCCGACGAGTCTGCATCAGCGCGTGGCCGTGTTCCTCGGCTCGAAGAGCGAAGTGGATCGTGTGACCCGCTACCACCTCGAAAAGAAAAATTGATTCAGGGTATTGCCAAAACGAGAATGTGGTCGCTATAATCTTGTTTCTCTGATGCCGGAATAGCTCAGACGGTAGAGCAGCGCATTCGTAATGCGAAGGTCGGGGGTTCGATTCCTCTTTCCGGCACCACAAGATTCAGGCAGCATCAAAAAACCCGCGATTACGCAAGTGATCGCGGGTTTTTGCTTTTGGGTCGATCCTGTGGAACGCGAGCAACGGGTTTCGCGCTTTTTGCAACGAACGTCGAGTTCGTACACGGGATTGCGATGCCAGCCGAAATCGGCTTCACCGATTTCACGAGCCGCCGCTCCGCGCACCTGATTCGCCTTATATGTGCGCTTTCGTACAACAACGAGCCATTTTCCGCTCCGCACCATCAAGCGTCAACGCTGGTTTCCCGGTATCGTTATATCCATAGAGGAAAAGCTACAGTTTAAGTACGCAACGGCTGTGCTTCGCGCCGAGCCATGCTGGGTGGGCTCTCGGGGCTGCCGTAAAAACTGTACTTTTTGCAGCAAGTAAGCACCGGCAAGCAATTACCGATATTGACCGGTCCGAAACACGAACGATCATGCGTTGAACATCGAATCGCGCGAATGGACTCAAGCCGAAGCTTTCGCGATCCGATAACGCATCTATAGAGAGAACCGTATTTGGTATTTCGGCTGCATGTGGCGGCGCAAAAGCTGCATCGGCCAAGTTGGCGCAATTGTTGTAGTCATTGAGGAGAGAAATCATGGACGCAAAACCGACCAAAATCCCGACGCCCGACACAGTGCACTGTCCGGATCCGGAACCGGTTGGCGTCGAGTTTCTCGCGACGGAGCTGCCCGAGCATGTGCGCGCGTTCTTCGACGAACAGCGCAACTCGGCGCAGTCCAAATAGGCGGAGATACTGGATCACGCCGTCGTCGTGAGAACGACGCCCGCTGCGCGCGGCGCACTCGGACCGTCCGGTCCGGACATGGCTCAGGCCAGGACGCGTCGCGCCCCTCGTTCATGACCGCATTCGGGCGAGTCGTGCAGTGCGGCTCGCCTCGTCGATTCGTCTTCCATCAATTGGCTGCTGTCGTTCAGATTTGAGGGCGGTGCGCTATTCTGGCGCTTTTGCCCGGATACCGATGCGCCGCCGATCGAACTCATCCCTCCTCGCCTCCGCCGCTTTCGCCTGCGTGCTCGCGCTCGCCGCGCCCTCATCCGTGCACGCGGACGGCGACGATACGCCGTTCACCAACCTCATCGCACTCGTGTCGCAACGGCTCGCGCTCGCGGAACCCGTCGCGCGCTGGAAGTGGGCGCATCAGGAGCCGATCACCGACGCGCCGCGCGAAGAGGCGTTGCTCAAGCATGTCGAAGAAAAGGCGTCGGCCGCGCAAGTCGATCCTGAATTCGCGAGGCAGTTCTTCCGCGATCAGATCGAAGCCAGCAAGGATGTGCAGAACGCGCTCTTTGCCAACTGGCGTGCGCTGAAGGCGGCGCCGGAAGGATCGCCGCCCGATCTCGCGAAGGACACGCGGCCGAAGCTCGATCGGCTCACGCAGTCGCTCGTGTCGGCGCTTGCACATGTCGAACCGATTCGTCATGCGGAGGACTGTCCAGTGCGGCTCGCCGAAAGCATCGCGCGCTGGAAGCATTTGACACGCTACAACTCGTCGATGAACGCGCCACTCATGCACGCGCTCTCGCACGTGTGCGCGTCGGGCGGCGTGGGCGCGGTCGGCTGATCGCGCCTCAGACCGTGGACGCAACCGTTCCGCAGGCGATGGGTGTCACGGCGAGTCCGCGCGCGAGACGCTCGCTCAAAATGCGATAGGTCGACAATTCGAACGCGGGTGACTCGGCGCTCGCGTGCAGCGCGCCGGCCTGCCCCAGCGCGCTGGCGGTGCCGAGATAGCACCAGTTGTCGATGACATGCCACGCGCGTTGCCCGGATGCCTCATCGCGCTCTTCGATCGCGATCGCGCCCGCGTAAGGCCACGGCGCGCCGCGGGCATCCCCCGGACGCGACTTCGGCGCGCGATTGTGCGCCGGACGCGCGCTCGCTATCCATTGCGCCTCGGCCAGCAGCGCGCCGATTTCGCCGCCCGTCGCTCTCCATTCGAGGCGGCGCACGAGCGCCGCCAGACGCAGATCTTTCGCCGAACGTCGCGGGCCGACGAGATGCGAGCGCACGCGCTGACGCAAGCGCACGCTTCGGCCCGCATAGAGCGGCGTGTCGTCGTCGCCATAGAACATGTAGACGCCGCAGCCCGCGACGATCTGCTCGATCGTGTCTTCGTCGATGTGCGCCGCGAGTTGGAATCGGCGCGTCACGCGTTCGAGGTGCGCGCGCATGACATCCTGCGTGTTTGCGCGATGCAGGTGTTGCCAGAACTGCCATAGCAGGTCGGCGTCGGCCAGCGCCCGATGTCGCGCCGAAGGCACGAGCGCGTGGCGCTCGACGAGTGCATCGAGGCCGTGACGGCTTTCCGCCGGATAGATCGCGCGGGAAAGCTGCACGGTGCAGAGCACGTCCGGCGCGAAGCGAAGGCCCATGCGCCTGAATTCGCCTTTGAGGAAGCCGTGGTCGAAGTGCGCGTTATGCGCGACGAAGAGCCGGCCGTTCAACCGTTCGAGCAAACCGGATGCGAGTTGTTCGAACGTCGGGGCATCGCGCACCATCGCGTCGGTGATGCCCGTCAATTGCTGGACGAACGCAGGAATCGGCTTTTGCGGGTTGACGAGCGATGACCATTGCGAGATGCCCGACGGCCCCGCCTCCACGATGCCGATCTCGGTGATGCGGTCCACGCCGAACGTGGCGCCGGTCGTTTCGAGATCGACGAATACGATGCGCTCGGATGGAAAGACAAGGTTTGCGGACAGATCAGGATGCATCGTGGACGGCGAAGGCGGCGCGGTGAGCGTCGGTGTGGAACGTTGGCTGGATTGCCCATTCTAACGCAGCGTCGGATCGAGGACTTTGGTCACGGAAGTCGCGGATGGCGGCTGGTTTGGATTATCTCCAGGCGCCCAAAGAATTCAGCGCGACGGAGCTGTGCTGAATCTGATCTTTTGTCTTTCTATTATTCAGCCTCTGCTGATTTATTCTTATCGCAATAGCGGATAACCCGTAATAGAATTCCCGAATTAACAGAGTGTTCGGTCACGTGCCTCGGTGACTCGATCATGTCCGGGCGCATCGGCATCGCAGGCGGCGACGGCGCAGGCCCGCAACCGCAGGCTCCGCGCGGCGAACGGCCGGCGTTGTCTCGCGGGATGGCGCGTTGCGCCTATCTACGGATTTTAATTTTCGTTAAAAGATAATCGACTTTGTCGCCCGACTTTCAAAGGTAAATCTGATCCGAACTACTGGAAACATCTACAGTCAGGTTACGTTCGAATGAACCCCGGACAATATATCGACGCACACGAAGGATATTCAATCAAACTGAAACAAGATTATCCGAATCGTAAGTGTTTACTCGTCTTGCCCGATCCTCCACCATTAAGCAACATGGAAACTAAGCTACGACTTAAATGTAATGGAGGGCAACCAACGATGACTCCGCTCAATCGCTTCACGCATTGGTTGAAATCGTTCGCCGCGCCATCGATCACGCCGACGACTGAGAGTGCTTCATCGCTCGCTTTCGATCGCGCCTGGCATGGCGATCACTGGCAGAACCTTCTCTCATCGCCCATGGATGCACGGCACTACGTGATGGAGGACTGGGCGACGCCGCTCGACGGCGACCTCGTGGCGGCCGAAGGCGCCCAGACGCGGTAACGCGACGGGGCAAAAAAAAGCGCGACCGGGAAGTCGCGCTGACAAAGTTTGGAGATCTTTTTCCGTCAACGAAAAAGTCTGCTTCGGAAAGCAGAAATGACAGTATAGCGATACGGCCCGCATTAATTACCTGCAAAAGCCGCAAACTTCTGTTTCAGAAATCTCAACAATCGATTTTCTGAAATTTTCAACGCGAATCATGTCGCGCATGCGCAACGTCATTTGGTTGACACCACTGCCCTTACGAGTTTATTCCCAGATAAATCATTGTATATAAAGAAAAATATACGTTGAGACGATCATTGTCACATCAACAATGGTTTATTGCGGAAATTGGAACGCCCTGCCTGTAACACCGTCTTTACACTTCGTCTGGTCCGGAAACAAATGTGTCGCATCGCCGGCGCATTGCTCCTCCGCCCGCGCCTCTCGCAGCGCGCCGGAGCGAGGTTTCCCTCAAAGCCTGGGTCCCCGGCCCAATCTGCTCTCGGAGTTACAAAGATGAAAAAGACTCTCGTGGTCGCCGCCCTGTCGGGCGTTTTTGCTACCGCCGCTCACGCGCAAAGCAGCGTCACGCTGTACGGCCTGATCGATGCCGGCATCACCTACACGAACAACCAGCAAGGCCATAGCAACTGGAAGGCGACGAGCGGTTCCGTCAACGGCAGCCGTTGGGGCCTGCGTGGTTCGGAAGACCTCGGCGGCGGCCTGAAGGCGATCTTCACGTTGGAGAACGGCTTCAACATCATGAACGGCACGAATGGCCAAGGTGGTCGCGAGTTCGGCCGTCAGGCATTCGTCGGTCTGTCGAGCAACCAGTTCGGCGCCGTGACCCTCGGCCGTCAATATGACTCCGTGGTCGACTTCCTCGGGCCTCTCGCTCTGACGGGCACGCAATACGGCGGCACGCAGTTCGCCCACCCGTTCGACAACGACAACCTCGACAACACGTTCCGCGTCAACAACTCGGTCAAGTACACGAGCGCGAACTACGCCGGCTTCAAGCTGGGCGCGATGTACGGCTTCTCGAACGAGGCAGGCGGCTTTGCGGATAACCGCGCTTACAGCGTCGGCGCATCGTACAACTACGGTCCGTTGAACGTTGCGGCCGCGTACATGCAACTGAACAACGTCGGCTCGCCGACGAACAACGTCAACGGCGCGATCACGACCGACAACACGCCGTTCGTCGCTGGCCGTCAGCGCATCTTCGGCGGCGGCGTGAACTACGCGTTCGGCGCGGCAACCGTCGGCTTCGTGTTCACCCAAACGATGCTGGACAACGCTTCGTCGATCACCAACGTCGGCTCGCAAGGCGCTGGTTCGATCAACCTGACCGACGGCCACGTTCGCTTCACCAACTACGAAGTCAACGGCCGTTACAACCTGACGCCGGCTCTGTCGCTCGCGGGTGCTTACACCTACACCGACAGCCGTATCGACGGCGAAAAGCCGAAGTTCCACCAGTTCAGCCTGCAAACGGCGTACGCGCTGTCGAAGCGTACCGACGTGTACCTGCAAGGCGAATACCAGCACATGACCGACCAGGAAGGCCTGCCGTTCGGTGCGGTGATCAACGGTGTGGGCATGTCGTCGAACGGCAACCAGGTTTCGGCGACGGTCGGCATGCGTCACCGTTTCTAAGCTTTACAGGCAGTCTTGTTGTAGAAAAGCCGCTCTTCGGAGCGGCTTTTTTTCGTCTGTACGGCGACGTTCGATCAGTCCGGATAGCGCACGTCCAGAATGTCGATCTGCTGCACGCCCGCCGGCGTATGCAGCGCGACCGTGTCGCCGGTCTTCGCCTTCAACAGCGCCCGCGCGACCGGCGAAATCCAGCTCACGTAGCCGATGTCCAGATTCACCTCGTCCACGCCGACGATGGTCACCGTCTTCGTATCGCCGTCTTCGCCCGCGTAGTCCACCGTCGCGCCGAAGAACACCTGATCGACGTTCTCCTGCTTGCTGCTGTCCACCACTTCCGCGAGATCCAGGCGCTTCGTCAGAAAGCGGATACGGCGGTCGATTTCGCGCAGCCGCCGCTTACCGTAGATATAGTCGCCGTTCTCCGAGCGATCCCCGTTGGAAGCGGCCCAGGAGACGAGCTTGACCACTTCTGGGCGCTCCGTATCCAGAAGCTGCAGAAGTTCGTCACGCAGCCGCTTGTGGCCCGCCGGCGTGATGTAATTCTTCGTGCCGGCCGGGACATCGGGATGGCCGAGCTCGAGGTCGTCGTCGGTGTCATCCGACTCTTTGACAAATGCCTTGTTCATGATGCGGGTCGATGCCGAGTGAAGTCCGATTGCGTGGGGTACTTGCGTGCCAGATACCAACTTACCACGCCGGAAGCCCCTTTCGTCGAACGCTTTCTGATGGAAAATTCGATAGTCTGGCCAAAACCCCTTCCTTTTCGGAATGGACTTGGCTATAATTCCGCTTCTGCGTGCGGCTGTAGCTCAGTTGGATAGAGTACTTGGCTACGAACCAAGGGGTCGTGGGTTCGAATCCTGCCAGCCGCGCCACCTATTCTGATGTTTTCACGCCCGGCGGTCGCGCCGCTCGATGAAAAGATCAAGCGCTTAACCAGAAGCGCAGTGCTGTATAAGCAGTACCGTTTTGCGTGCGGCTGTAGCTCAGTTGGATAGAGTACTTGGCTACGAACCAAGGGGTCGTGGGTTCGAATCCTGCCAGCCGCGCCATCTTTCGAAGGGCCTTCCATACGGAAGGCCCTTTTTGTTTCCGGCGGCCCTGAAGCGTCGTCTATTGACGCGGCACCGAGCCGATATCGCCGATGTGCAATTCCGGCCTCGGCACGTCCTCCACCGACGCCACCGCGCTCGACTCCCCGATCGCCTCCGCGCGCGCACCGAGCAAGGTCTGCGATCGGCGCGGGAACTCATCATCGACGTTATCGCCGAATGTGTGCCGCACGAAGGCGCGCAGCAATGCGATCCGCAGCGACGCGCCCCGCCCTTCCATCGGCTGGCCGTCCTTGCCGAAGCTCACGGTGCAGACTACCTCGCCGCGCCCGTGATCGTGCATCTCGAGCTTGCAGGCACGCTCCAGAACGACCGCTGCCGCCTCCCACGAGGTCGACGGCAGGAAACGTCCGTCCCAGGGCTTGCCGCGGTCGTTGCCGCGTATGGAGAGCGTCTCTCCGCTGTCGGTGAAGTGAATCTCTCGGATGAATTCGTGCAGTCCGCGCGCGACCCAGTAGTCGAGCGTGGCGCCTTCGAGATCGGAAGTGTTCATTGCGGCGCGTTCTCCTGTTCGTCGATCGACGACAGGCATGCACGCCGCATACCACGCCGCGTCAGTAGTCGGCGCGCTCGCGGTCGATGCGCATGCCGCCGTCCTGATTGCGGTGATGCGGTTCGTCGCTCGGACGCTCGCGCGCGATGCGCATCACGTCCGGATTGGTGCGCACGCGGCGCATGACATTCGCCAGGTGCACACGATCGCTCACCTGGATCACGAAGCGCAAGAGCTTCGCTTCCTGCGACACGTCTTCGTCCATCGCGATATGCACGATGTTCGCGTCCGCCGATGTGATATCCGCCGCGACGCGCGCGAACACGCCCTTCGTGTTTTTCACGAGCACCTTCACGGCGACATCGAAGAGACGTCCCGGCTGCGGCGCCCACGCGACATCGATCCAGCGGCCCGGATCGCGCCGATGAATCCGTTGCGCGACGCGGCATTCGGTCGTGTGAATCGCCATGCCGAGGCCGATGCCGATATAGCCCATGATGTCGTCGCCGGGAATCGGCCGGCAGCACGGCGACAATTGCACCGACATGCCTTCCGTGCCCGTGATGACCACCGGCGGCGCGGTATTGGTGTTGTGATGCTCGCGCGGATGCTCGTCGTCATCTGCGATGCCGTTCATCAACACCTCGATGCGCTTGGCCATCACCGCGGCCACGCGACGGCCGAGACCGATATCCGCGAAAATTTCCTGCCGCGTCTTGTTGCCGGTCCACTGCACGAGTCTTTCCCAGACTTCCGGCGTGACGTCCGACAGCGCGAGCCCGTAGCCCTTGAGACTCTGATCGACGAGCCGCTCGCCGAGTTGAACGGACTCGTTCAGACGCATCGTCTTCAGGTAATGGCGGATCGCCGAGCGCGCCTTGCCGGTGCGCACGAAGCCGAGCCACGCGGGATTCGGCTTCGAATACGGCGCGGTGATCACTTCGACGATATCGCCGCTCTTCAGCTCCGTGCGCAGCGGCAGGAGCTCGTTGTTGATCTTCACCGCGACGCATTGATTGCCGAGGTCGCTGTGGATCGAATACGCGAAGTCGAGCGCGGTCGCGCCGCGTGGCAGCGGCATGATCTTCGACTTCGGCGTGAATACATAGACCGCGTCCGGGAACAGATCGATCTTGACGTGTTCGAGGAATTCGCTCGAATCGCCTGCTTCGCTTTGAATATCGAGCAGCGATTTGAGCCATTGATGCGCGCGCTTCTGGACATCGTTCAGGTCCGCGCCGCCATTCTTGTATAGCCAGTGCGCCGCGACGCCGGCCTCGGCGATCTCGTGCATCTTGCGCGTGCGGATCTGGAACTCGATCGGCGCGCCGAACGGACCGACGAGCGTGGTATGCAGGGACTGATAGCCGTTCACCTTCGGAATGGCGATGTAGTCCTTGAACTTGCCCGGCACGGGCTTGTAAAGCGCGTGCAGCGCGCCGATGCACGTATAGCATTCCAGCGCGCTCTCGACGACGACGCGAAAGCCGTAGACGTCGAGCACCTGCGAGAACGACAACTGCTTGTCGCGCATCTTCTTGTAGATGCTGTAGATCGTTTTCTCGCGGCCGGTGACTTCCGCATTGATCTTGGCATCCGCGATGGTGCGTTGCACCGCTTCGAGAATCTTGCCGACCACTTCGCGCCGGTTCCCGCGCGCGGCCTTCACCGCTTTTTCGAGCGTGGCGTACCGGTTCGGATTGAAGTTCGCGAACGACAGGTCCTGCAGCTCGCGATACGTATTGTTCAGCCCGAGCCGATGCGCGATGGGCGCGTAGATATCCAGCGTCTCGCGCGCCACGCGCCGGCGCTTCTCCGGCGGCACCGCGCCGAGCGTGCGCATGTTGTGCAGCCGGTCGGCGAGCTTGACGAGAATGACGCGCACGTCGCGCGCCATCGCGAGCAGCATCTTGCGGAAGTTTTCCGCCTGCGCTTCTTCGCGATTGCGGAATTCCATCTTGTCCAGTTTGGACAAACCGTCGACCAGTTCCGCGACCTTCGCGCCGAAGCGCTCCGCGATCTCGGTCTTGGTCACGCCCTGATCTTCGATCACGTCGTGCAGCAAGGCCGCCATGATCGATTGGGCGTCGAGCTTCCAGCCCGCGCAGATTTCCGCGACCGCGACCGGATGCGTGATGTACGGCTCACCGCTCTGACGATACTGCCCGAGGTGCGCTTCGTCGCTGAAGTGGAAAGCCGCCTTGACTTCCTTGATCTCTTCCGGAGTGATGTAGCTCGCGAGCCCGTTCGTCAGTTTCGCGATGGAAACGACGTCGTGCTTGCGCGGCTGCTCCGGCGTGGCGGTCGGGCCGAACAGATGGCGGAAGGACTGTTCGAGGACCGCGTCGATGTATTTGCGCGCCGCATGCGGCTTGTCGGCATCGAGCAGGGAATCCTGATCGATTTCGAGGTCGGGGTCCACGGCGGCGGAGATGGGCAACGGTGTCTGACTCATCTTCCCCTCCGTGGTGGTGTGACGCGCTGGGTTGTCGGTTGCAAAAAGACCGGGCGATACGGCAGCCCTTAGACGGGCACCTTCTTCAACATTTCGATGCCAACCTGGCCGGCGGCGATCTCGCGCAGCGCGACGACGGTCGGCTTGTCGCGGCTCTCGATTTTCGGCGTGTGGCCCTGCGCGAGCTGGCGCGCGCGATACGTTGCCGCAAGCGCGAGCTCGAAGCGATTCGGGATTTGTTTCAGGCAGTCTTCGACGGTGATGCGGGCCATGTTTGTTTCCTTCTCAATATGGGTTTTATTCTACCTTATGTGACCGAACGACCCGGCCACTGCAGTGCGTCATGCTTGCGGCGTCGAGTGGATGCCGAGGTCCACGAAAAGCTGCGTGTTGCGCGCGTATTGCGACGTGAAGCGCAGGCGCGTCGCGGCGACGAGACAGCGCAGTTCGTTGAGCGCTCGATCGAAGTTCTCGTTGATGACGACATACTCCGCTTCCGACGCATGCGCCATCTCGCTGCCGGCCGCGAGCAGGCGTCGCACGATCACCTTTTCGGAATCCTGGCCGCGTTTCTTGAGGCGGTCTTCGAGCGCATCGAGCGACGGCGGCAGAATGAAAATCTCCACTGCGTTGCGGAACTGCTTCTTCACCTGCTGCGCGCCCTGCCAGTCGATTTCGAGCAGCACGTCGTGGCCCTGCTTCATCTGGTCCGCGATCCACAGCTTCGACGTCGCGTAGTAGTTGCCATGAACCTCGGCGCTTTCGAGAAACTCGCCCTTTTCGCGCCGCTCCATGAATTCGTCGACGGACACGAAGTGATATTGCACGCCGTTGGTTTCCTTCGAACGCGCCTCGCGCGTCGTGTACGAAACCGACAGGAGAATGTCCCGGTCCTCGGCGAGCAGTGCGTTCACGAGCGTGGACTTGCCCGCGCCCGAGGGCGCGACGACCATGAACAGATTGCCCGGATAGATGCCCGTATAATGACTATGCGAGCGGTGCGTGGTATTCGGCATGATGGTGCGTTACTCCAGATTCTGTACTTGCTCGCGCATTTGCTCGATGAGCAGCTTGAGCGTCATCGATGCGTCCGCGAGTTCCTTCGCGGCCGCCTTCGAGCCGAGCGTGTTCGCCTCGCGGTTCAGCTCCTGCATCATGAAGTCGAGCCGCTTGCCGACCTTGCCGCCCTTTTGCAGCACGTGGCGCGTCTCGGCGAGATGCGCGGTGAGGCGCTGCAATTCTTCCGCGATATCGATGCGGATGCCGTACATCGTCACTTCCTGACGGATGCGTTCGGCGATTTCCTCGCGCGGCACGTTCGTCGTGACCGTCGCGCCGCCTTCGGTGGTCGCGATGCCGAGCGCGTCCTGAAGCCGCTCGACGATCTTCTGCTGATGCTTCGCGATGAGCTCCGGCACGAGCGGCGTGATGCGCGCGACGATCGCTTCCATCTCCGTCACGTTGTCGATGAGCACACGGCCGAGCGCCGCGCCTTCACGCGCGCGCACTTCGATGAGATCGGCGATCGCCTGCTTGCCGCACGCGAGCACCGCTTCGCGCAGCGTTTCCTGCGACACCGCGCTTTCCGCGAGCACGCCGGGCCAGCGCAGGATTTCGCCGGTGCGCATGCGCTCGGCGCCGTCGAAGACATCGAGCACGGCGCGTTCGAGCGTGGCGAGCTGCGTGAGCGCCTCGCGATTGAGCGCGCCCGCGTTCGCGGTCTGCTCGACGCGATTCAGGTTGATGCGGATATCGACCTTGCCGCGCGAGAGCTTCGTCATCAGCATTTCGCGCAATTGCGGCTCGGTCGCGCGCACGTCTTCGGGCATACGGAAATTCAGGTCGAGAAAGCGCGAATTCACCGTGCGCAATTCCACCGATACACCGACGCCCGAACCGCCCGCGCCATTGGGTCCCGCGCCATTCGCGACGACTTCGCGCGTCGCGCTGGCATAGCCTGTCATGCTGTAGATCATGGTACGTCTCGCGATGTGCGCCTTCATTGCGAAGGCCGATTCAACGATACGCCCGGCGCTCTCGAAAGTGCTTTGGGATTGGCACGCGTTGGCTGCCGGGCGAAGAATCCGCATTATCCCATTTTTGGCGCGAAGCCCGCCCAGACGCCGGGTGCGCGACCGACGCCCGATGGTGAATGACGATAAAATCGTCGGGTTCCGCCGGGTATTCCCGTCCAATTCTCTCGAACTCGACCCATGACCGACTCTCCCTTGCTCAAGCCTTCTCCCCCGCGCCCGAGCGGCCGCCGCGCGAATCAGTTGCGCGACGTGCGCATCACGCGCAATTACACGAAGCACGCGGAAGGCTCGGTGCTCGTCGAATTCGGCGATACCAAGGTGATCTGCACGGCGAGCGTCGCCGAGCGCGTGCCCGAGTTTTTGCGCGGACGCGAGCAAGGCTGGCTCACCGCCGAATACGGCATGCTGCCGCGCGCCACGCATACGCGCAGCGACCGCGAAGCCGCGCGCGGCAAGCAGACCGGCCGCACGCAGGAAATCCAGCGGCTGATCGGCCGCGCGCTGCGTTCGGTGTTCGACCTGAACGCGCTCGGCGCGCGCACGCTGCATATCGATTGCGATGTGATCCAGGCCGACGGCGGCACGCGCACGGCGAGCATCACGGGCGCGTTCGTCGCCGCGCACGACGCCATCGGCAAACTGCTCGCGGCGGGCAAGATCGCGAAGACGCCGGTCAAGGAATTCGTCGCGGCGATCTCGGTCGGCATCTTCGAAGGCTCGCCCGTGCTCGATCTCGACTACGACGAAGACTCCCAATGCGACACCGACATGAACGTCGTGATGACGGGCGCGGGCGGCTTCGTCGAAGTGCAGGGCACGGCGGAGGGCGCGCCCTTCACGCGCGACGAGATGAACGAGCTGATCGCGCTCGCCGACAGCGGCATCAAGGCGCTGATCCTGAAGCAGAAGGAAGCATTGGGGATTCACGGTGTCTGACGCATTGGGTCTGGGCCGCGTGGTGCTCGCGTCGAACAACGCGGGCAAGCTGCGCGAATTCGCATCGCTCTTGGATGCGGCGGGCATCGAACTGATCGCGCAAGGCGAGCTCGGCGTGCCCGAAGCGCCCGAGCCGCATGAGACCTTCGTCGAGAATGCGCTGGCGAAGGCGCGACATGCGTCGACGCTCACCGGACTGCCCGCGCTCGCCGACGACTCCGGCCTTTGCGTGCGCGCGCTGAACGGCGCGCCGGGGGTGTATTCGGCGCGCTATGCGTCGATGGACGGCGGCGAGAAAAGCGATGCCGCAAACAACGCGCGCCTCGTCGCCGATCTCGCCGGTGCAACCGATCGTCGCGCGTACTACTTCTGCGTGCTCGTGCTCGTGCGTCACGCGGACGATCCCGAGCCGCTCATCGCGGAAGGACGCTGGCATGGCGAAGTGATCGACGTTCCGCGCGGCGCGAACGGCTTCGGCTACGATCCGCACTTCTTCCTGCCGACGCTCAACGCGAGCGCCGCCGAGCTCGATCCGGCGCGCAAGAACGCGCTGAGCCATCGCGCGCTCGCGCTGCGCGATCTGCTGCAACGACTGAAGGAACTCGCGTGAGCGCCGGACCCAAGACCATCAACGTGGTGCAGGCTTTCACGTCGCCGGGAAGCATCCGACTGACGTCGTTGCCGCCGCTCTCGCTGTACGTGCATTTCCCGTGGTGCGTGCGCAAATGCCCTTATTGCGACTTCAATTCGCATGAATCGAAGGACGACACGTTCCCCGAGGAACGCTATCTCGACGCCTTGCGCGCCGATCTCGAAAGCGCGTTGCCGCTCGTGTGGGGACGGCAGGTGCATACGATCTTCATCGGCGGCGGCACGCCATCGCTCTTGTCGGCCAAAGGTCTGGACCGGCTTCTCTCCGATGCGCGCGCGTTGCTGCCCATCGACGCCGATGCCGAGATCACGCTCGAAGCCAATCCCGGCACGTTCGAAGCCGCGAAATTCGCATCGTTTCGCGCGAGCGGCGTGAACCGTCTGTCGATCGGAATCCAGAGTTTCAACGAAGCGCATCTGAAGGCGCTCGGCCGCATCCACGACGCGACGCAAGCGCGCAAAGCCGTCGAGATCGCCGCGAAGCACTTCGACAACTTCAATCTCGATCTGATGTTCGCGCTGCCGCAGCAATCGCTCGACGAATGCCGGCATGACATCGACACGGCCATTTCCTTCGCGCCGCCGCATCTGTCGCTGTATCACCTGACGATGGAGCCGAACACGCTCTTCGCCAAATATCCGCCCGCCCTGCCCGACGACGACGCCTCCGCCGACATGCAGGACTGGATTCACGAACGCACGCGTGAAGCCGGCTACGGGCGCTACGAAGTGTCGGCGTATGCGAAGCCGCATCGGCAGAGCCGGCACAATCTGAATTACTGGCGCTTCGGCGACTATCTCGGCATCGGCGCAGGCGCGCATACGAAGCTGTCGTTTCCATCGAAGATCCTGCGGCAGGCGCGCTTCAAGCATCCGGCGACGTATATGGATCAGGCGCTCTCGCCTGCCGAGACGGCGATTCAGGAAGAGCGCGATGTCGGCCCGCGCGATCTGCCGTTCGAATTCATGCTGAACACGCTGCGCCTCGTCGAAGGCTTTCCGGTGCATTCGTTCGTGGAGCGCACGGGCTTGTCGCTGTCCGCGATCGAGCCCGCGCTCGTCGAAGCGGAGAAGCGCGGCCTCATCACGCGCGATATCGAGCGCATTGCGCCGACCGAGCTCGGCCAGCGCTTTCTCAACGATTTGCAGGAGCTGTTCCTGAAGGATCCGCAAAATTGAGCGCGCCGACGATGGCGCGAGACTCGGTGATGCGGCATCGCCCGTTTGCGCTTTTCTGGACCGCGCGGGTGATGTCGTCGGTGGCGTTTCAGATGATGTCGGTCGCGATCGGATGGCAGGTCTATTCGATCACGCATAGCGCTTACGCGCTCGGTCTCGTCGGCCTTGCGCAATTCCTGCCGATGTTCGTGCTGACGCTGGTCGTCGGGCACGTCGCGGATCGTTACGACAGGCGCACGATCGCGTTCGTGTGTCAGACGATCGAAGGCGTCGCCGCGCTCGTGCTGTGTCTGGGCGCATGGCACGGCTGGCACGATGTCGCGCCGATCTACGCGATCGCCGCCATTACCGGCGCGGCGCGCGCGTTCGAATCGCCGTCGATGGCCGCGCTTCTGCCGAACCTCGTCGCACGCAATCAGTTGCAGCATGCGAGCGCGTGGTCGACTTCCGCGAACCAGACCGCGCAAATCCTCGGTCCCGCGATGGGCGGCGTGCTCTACGGGCTCGGCGCGCTGACGGTGTACGGCGCGGTGACGGTCGCGTTTCTCGTCGCGGCGTGCGCGGTGGCCGCGATCAAAATCGACGAAGCGGTGCGCATGCGCGCGCCGTTGTCCATCGAGGCGCTCTTTTCGGGCATCGGCTTCATCCGCAGCAAGCCAGTGATTCTCGGCGCGCTGTCGCTCGATCTCTTCGCGGTGCTGCTCGGCGGCGCGACCGCGCTTCTGCCGGTGTACGCGCGCGACATTCTGCACACCGGGCCGTGGGGACTCGGGATTCTGCGCGCGGCGCCCGCTGTCGGCGCGCTCGCCGGATCGATCTGGCTCGCGCATTTTCCGTTGCGGCAGCGCGCGGGCAATGCGCTGTTCGGCGGCGTGATCGCCTTCGGCATCGCGACCATCGTGTTCGGGCTGTCGCGCAATATCTATGTGTCGCTCGTTGCGCTCGCGGTGCTGGGGGCGTCGGATGTGATCAGCGTCGTCGTGCGCATGTCGCTCGTGCAGTTGCAGACGCCCGATGAAATGCGCGGGCGCGTCGGCGCAATCAATTCGCTGTTCATCGGGACGTCGAATCAGCTCGGCGAGTTCGAATCGGGGATGACGGCGGGATTGTTCGGCGCGGTGCCGGCGGTGCTGATCGGCGGGATCGGCACGATCGTCGTCGCTGTTTTGTGGATGCGGCTTTTTCCCGCGCTCAAGGCGACCAAATCGCTCGAAGGATGAGCGTTTCTCCGCGACGATGAGTTGCGCTACAATACGCGCCTTGCTGGAGGTGTGGCCGAGCGGTTTAAGGCACCGGTCTTGAAAACCGGCGAAGGAGCGATCCTTCCGTGAGTTCGAATCTCACCGCCTCCGCCAGACCCCCTATCCCCGCTTGTCCCCTTCCGTCTGAAACAATCCCCGAAACGCCCGCCGGATAAAGCTCTGCGCTCAAGCGCACAAACGCCTGGCCAACGGCCGCCGTCGATGCACGCACTGTGGCCGCCCGTATTGCTGCGCTTCCAACGAGTTCCAGACAGCGCTCTCGCAACTCGGCGGGAAACAAACCGATTCCCGCCGCCTGGCGGACGTAGAAAAGAACATGCCGAGCCGATAGATCAAGCGCACGAAGTTCATTCCCGGATGACCCGGCCGGTTCCTCAACATGGCGCTCTAGATTCGCATGCTGGCTGCGCTGATCGAACCGCCCAAGACGTAATCGCGTCGACGCCGAACCTCGGGAAGGCCCGTCAATTCAAATTTCGCGAGTACACCACGCGCGCGAGGGAGTGATCGTGGCGTGGGCTGCCCGCACCTCGGCCGCACTGCGCTAGCGGCGCGACACCTCGGCCTGCAGCGCATCAGAGAGCGTTCGACGACGCCCGCCGATCTTTACCGCTGCCTATCGGTATTCGTCAATCTCGATGGTTCCACCGATCGCATCCACCATCGCGCGAATATCTTCCGGTACGTCCGGAACACGATCGCCAGACTCGTTGTCCCAGTAACACCAGAACCGCACCTTCACTTGTTGGCGCTCCAGCAATTCGCGAAGTCCCGACCGGGATAGGTGTAGGCGTTCGGCAAGATAGCGAAGGTGCGGTTCGAGTTGATCGCTTCGAATAGAAGCCTTGCTTCCGATACCCCATAGACCGACTCGTCCCGGCGTGCGGCTGGGTCGGCCCGAAGGCGTGATGAAGTAGTCGCCTTTGGTAATCGCTGTGTCTGGCTCAACGCCAAAATAGTCGGTCCAGAATGCAGGCGTTACTGAGTCGCCCATAACATGAAAAGTCACGTGCGCAAGTTGATGCTCACTCATCGAAGATCATCCTGTCAGTTAGCCCAGTCGTGAAAGTTGGCAACGAAATTGCCATCAAAATAGACATCGCCGTTGTCATGCCAGATAACGTTATCAGCTGGTCCAAGACCATTGTCGGGTTTAAAGTCGTGAAGAATATCGCCGAACTTTTTCGAGTCGTACCCGAGCATTTTTGCTGCGTACTTCGGGTTGTTTGTGCTCGCGGCTAGATCCATCGTATTGCCGCTCAAATCGTCCGGCACGTACTCGAACGGCTGCGCGTCACCGAGCGACAAGCCGCCCTTGCCTGAGTTGCCCAAACTGTCCAGCACCGTGTCGCCACCGCCATCGCGTAGCAAGTCGCCGGGCTTGGCGAGCCAAGCCGCCATGCAATCGTCCGCGAAAAGTCGCGGTTGAACCGGGCGGTCATAGTATGAGCCTGTGCGCGTTATGCGCGGCGCGCCCTTGAAAAGCTGCGACGGGGTGAAAGTCGCCGAGCGCGGCCTGAGGGCATCGGCATCGCGTCCGCCTCGCAGTCCGCTGCTCGGTCGGTCCGGAATCGTCACGACCTCGCCCAACTCGAAGGCGCGTTGCACCTTCCAACGCACATTCGCGGGGTCGGTCTCGTCAATGCTGAGCAGCGCTTTCAGCTTCGACATGAAAGCCTGATCGCGCATCCAATCGAACGAGCCAGCGAGAAACTCTCGCCCGGCTTTTTCGGCGCGCCGCTCTTCGGCCCTGCTTGTGAAATGAACGTCGCGCCGACGACGCAATGTCAGCGACCGGTTCGTCAGCCGGATCTCCTGGATCAATTTCTGCCTCTCTCTGTGCGAGGGAGGGTATTGGTAGCATGACTAAGCTGTTGAGCGTTTATCCTCGCACAGAAAGACACATTCTTTTAAAGGGGCTGATTAGGCGGCGGTAAAGCTTCCCAACAAGTTTCCGCTAGCTGATTTTCGCTTCGATATCCTTATTATTAACGATACGCCCCGAAAATTCAGCAATGCGCCATTCTCAAATTAAGACAATCCGCCTACTCCGTGCACAACGAGCCGTGTATCTTCGCCCTGCCTCCTTTTCCCGAGTTCCCCATCTCGGTCGAAGGGGGTATCGATGGGTATGGAAGGGTTTTGGCCTCGCATCGAGCGAGGCTCTTTTTTTGCCGGTTCAGCGCGAAGCATCCCCGCTTCAAACAAAATCGATGTGAACACAATGGCCCGAACGCCATCTAACCGCCTCATCGATCAATAACGCGGAGAACCGCCCATGAAGCCAGGCCGCATCCTGCCCATCCTCTTCGGCTGCGTCGCCGCCGTAAGCCTGCCGGCGCATGCCCAGCCTCAGCCGAACGCGCAATGGCGCCCAACCGAAGCAACTCTCTTCGACCTGATTCAAAACGGTTATGGGATCGCTGCGGTGACGAGCGTCGCCGCACGCAGCACCGGCCTTCCCGAAGACACCTACGTGCTTCAGAAAACCAATAGCCTCTATCGCTGCGTGGAAACGCGCGCGGCGGAAACCGGAACAGTCCGCGCCGCCGCGCCGATACGCTGCGCCGAACTCGTCAAGCCATACACCGACTGACGAGCGAACCGGCGCGCCTCAGTTGTCGTCGGATCTGACGGGCGGCCGAACATGCGGAACCGGCTCTGCCTTGGCCGCGTCCGGTTTAGGCGCGGCGCGTTTCGATTCGCTCTTCGAATGCGCCGCGGCAGCCGGTTGTTGTTGCCGTGCAGGCGCGCCCGACGGTGCAGGATGGTTCTTGCGTGACATGGCTCTCTCCCGAAAACCGGGGACATCCCCTATCTACAGTAGCACCGCCTCGCCGATGCCGCTCACGTGCCGAACGGCGCAACGGCTCAACCGACCGGCGCCTCGCCTTCTCCCGACTGCTTGCCCGGCCTGTCGTTCGGGCCTTGCTTGCGATTTTCGTCATCGCGATCCGGCAACTTGCTTTTCTCGTTGTCGCTGTGATCGGTGCTCTTGCCGTCGTCCGGACCATTCGTTTGGGTATTCATGGCGCCCTCCTGGAGTGCTTTCGAATGACAGCATCAGCAGCAAGTCCCGCGCCCGAGCGCGCGGTAGCGCACGCATTCGTTCCGCCACCCGCCTCCGCAGCGACTACCATTGAAGTAACGCCAATCTCGCCATCACCTGCGATGTCCGCGTCACGTTCCTGCTCGATCGCCGTTGCGCTTATCGGCGCGCTCGCGATGAGCGCCTGCACGATCACACCGCCACCCAGCGTCGTGGCCACGCGCGCTGCCGCGCCCGCCGTGTCCGGTCCGACGCTCGACGAATACAAGGCACACATCGCCCAGCGCATTTTCGAGCGCAATCCGTCGCTCGTGCTGAAGGGCACGCCGCAGGCCATGCTGCGCTCTTTCGTGCTCGTGTCGTTCACGGTGGATCGCGGCGGACGGGTCGTCGATTCGTCCGTGTATCGCACCAATGGCGACGACGAAGCCGAAGCCACCGCGCT
The DNA here is from genome assembly GCF_031451275.1 of Caballeronia sp. LZ029. Taxonomy (NCBI): domain Bacteria; kingdom Pseudomonadati; phylum Pseudomonadota; class Betaproteobacteria; order Burkholderiales; family Burkholderiaceae; genus Caballeronia; species Caballeronia sp. LZ029. The sequence continues at coordinate 783,475 of NZ_JARUXO010000001.1, read as the reverse complement.
CGCCTCGCTGCGCCGCGCATCGCCGCTGCCCGCGCCGCCCGCGCGTCTTCTGAACGGCAAAGGTCAGCTGGAGCTTTTCGAAGGCTGGATGTTCAACGACAACGGCCAGTTCCAGTTGCAGACCTCGCACTCGCCGCAGGCGACGACCATCGATTGATTGGCGTCCTACCCGCACGCTCGTTATAATTTTTTGCACCCCTGCCGGACCCGCTTCCGGCGCGGCCTTCGCCTCGCGCCCATCCCGCGCGCTGCGCGAAGCGCCTGAGCGCAGTCGAACTGCGCCGCGACACCGCGCGCCACTCACGCGCGCCGTCAACCCCGGCTTTACAGCCATCGCAGTGCAATCCCTACAGAAAGCTGACGCGCAGCGAGCGACGATATCGCTCGTCATTTCGATCGCTCTTGCCCGGCGATGCGCGCGACAATGCTCCGCACCAAGGCAACACGACAACGGAGACGATATGTCCTCACCCTCGCTTTCCGCCGCCAAGCCCGGCGACGGATCCCAAAGCGCTTCTCGCGTCATTTTCGCGAGCTTCATCGGCACCGCGATCGAGTTCTACGATTTCTATGTCTATGCGACCGCCGCCGCGCTCGTCATCGGACCGGTGTTCTTTCCGCACGACTCGCCCGCCGCACAGGCGCTCTCCGCATTCGTCACGTTCGGCATCGCGTTCTTTGCGCGGCCGATCGGCTCGTTCATCTTCGGTCACTTCGGCGACCGGATCGGCCGCAAATCGACGCTCGTCGCTTCCCTGCTCGTGATGGGCGTCTCGACGACGCTCATCGGCTTCGTGCCCGGCTACGATTCGATCGGCAGCCTCGCGCCGATCCTCCTGTGCGTCCTGCGCTTCGGGCAGGGCATCGGTCTCGGCGGCGAATGGGGCGGCGCCGCGCTGCTCGCGACCGAATATGCGCCCAAAGGCAAGCGCGGTCTCTTCGGCATGTTTCCGCAGCTCGGACCGTCGATCGGCTTCCTCGCGTCGAACGGCCTCTTCTTCGGTCTCGCGCTGTCGCTCTCCGACGAGCAGTTCCGCAGCTGGGGCTGGCGCGTGCCGTTCATCGTGAGCGCCGTGCTGGTCGCGCTCGGCCTCTATGTGCGCCTGAAGATCGCGGAGACGCCGGCGTTTCGCGCGGCCGTCGAACGCGACGAGCGCGTGAAGGTGCCGGTCGCGACGCTGCTTTCCAGCCATCTCGTGCCGACGCTGCTCGGCGCGTTCGCGATGGTCGTCTGCTACACGCTCTTCTACATCTCGACGGTGTTCTCGCTGTCCTATGGCGTCGCCAAGCTGCATTTCGCCCGCGAGACGTTTCTCGGACTGCTGTGCTTCGCCGTGCTGTTCATGGCGATCGCCACGCCGATTTCCGCGATCGCGAGCGACCGCTTCGGCCGCAAGCCCGTGCTGATCGTCGGCTGCCTGCTGGCGATTCTGTCCGGCTTCGCGATGGCCCCGCTTCTCGGCAGCGGCGACACGATCCATGTCGCGCTCTTCCTCACCATCGAACTGTTCCTGATGGGCGTGACCTTCGCGCCGATGGGCGCGCTCCTGCCCGAACTGTTCCCGACCAACGTGCGCTACACGGGCGCGGGCGTCGCGTACAACCTGGGCGGGATTCTGGGTGCGTCGGTCGCGCCGTACATCGCGCAACTGCTCGCCAATCGCGGCGGTTTGACGTGGGTGGGCGGCTACGTGTCGGCGGCGGCGGCGGTGAGCCTCATCGCGGTGCTGTGCATGCGCGAGACTCGCAGCATCACGCTGGAATGAGCTAGCGGTCGCGCTGGTTCGTGACATGGGCAGGCACCGGCCTGCCCTCGATGACCGGGATGCGCGGCGCCGGCCGCTCGACGCCCTTCGCGCGCGCCGCTTTCGCCGCCTTGCGGTCGGCCCAGAAGCGCGCGAGCGTCAGCAGACTGACGATGGCGATGCCATCGGCGATGAGCCCCAGAATCCAGTGCGACGGATAGCGCCCGAGCCCGAGCACGCCCATCGCGCGAAGCGCCGAATCCAGCACGAGCGATACGCACGTTCCCGCGATGAAGCACACGAGCCCTTGCTGGCCGATCGTCACGATGCCGGGCAGCTTGCGCGCGAGCCTGCCGATCCATCCCGCATACACCCCGCGCGCGACGATCCACGCGATCGCCGCGAAACTCACGATGCGCAGTGTCGCGAGGTTCTGCTTCATGTATCCCGGCGGCGCCTGGGTTTCGAGGAAGAGCTTGTAGAACGCGAAAGTCAGCGCGATGGCGATCGCGCCCGCGGTCAGCCAGCGCGCGGCGCGGCCGGCGTGAAATTCATCGCTGATCGGCTGGACGCGCGAAAGAATGCCGGTCATGAACATCAGTTGCCAGGCGAACGGGTTGAACGACCACGCTTCGCCGTAGGTGCCCGGCAGAAAGCGCAAGAGCGGCATGGCCGCGAGCCACACGAGCAGGCTGCCGAACATCGCGATAACCGGCTTTTTCTGCGCCAGCGGGACGATCACCGGCACGGCGAGCGCGAACACCGAGTACATCGGGAGCACCGCGGAAAGATACGGCTGCTGACGCAGCAACGCGATATCGACGGTCAGCCCGAACGGTCTCATGAGAAAGTTCGGCCATTCGGTGTACTGGACCATCGGCGTGTCGACCTTGAGCGCCATCAGAAGCGCGCCGCCGATCAACATCAGGAACGCCGTGAACAAATAGGCGCGGTAGATTTCCCAACTGCGTTTGAAAAAGCGTCGGCGCGCGGCTGAATCGCTACGGCGAGTCGCAAGCGCCGTATAAGCCGCCGCCGACGCATAACCGCCAAGAAACACGAATACTTCTGCGGAATCGCAGAAAGCATATTGATGCAGCGTAAAGCGGGACAGCACACTTCCCGTTATATGGTCCACCGCGATAATGAGCAGCACGATTCCTCGAAAGAAATCGACTTCGAGAGAACGTGTCGTCGGGGAAGTCATCTGGCGAATGCTCCACGGACTTGCGGTTTCGGCGCGCCGCCACAACGGCCTCGCGCACATACGGGGTTTGTACCTAGCCTGAAAAGAAAATTCCCTGAATCAACGAGTATTTAAATTAACACTCGATGGCAGTCGGCAAGCTGGCGGCAAAATGACTTTTTTGTCCGCTTTCCAGTAAATTTGCCGGTGCCTATACTCGAAACAAGTTCGACAAAAACGGTTCGCGGAAACGAATGCCGCGAACCCGAGAATGGAGGCCGCCATGCGCATTCATCTGCAGAGTGCTCATCTCGTCGCGATGATCGCCATCGCGCTTTTGACGGCACTGCTGCTCGCGGTGAAATTCCGTCCTTCGACGTGGCGCGGCGTGCTTTTCGAGGCTGTCATCGCGAACGTGGGCGCCGTCGTCGCGGTGCTCGCTTTCGAAGTGCTTACCGCCTGATTCGATGCGCCCGGTTTCGCACACCGGACCTACAAAAAAATTTCAGATCGATTGAACTTTCCCGCGCGGGCCTGCTCTGAGCAGGTAATGCTGTTCGTGAGGCTCGTTCTGCGGGCTGAGCTGACAGCTCACTTCTCCTCTCCGCTCCTGCTTATGGCGGGAGCGTTTCTTGGGCGCCCGGCGAAAGCCTCGCGCCTGTTCTTTTTTTCAGACCCCGCTGCACACCCCACACGCGCCGTATTGCCGACGGACATCGCATGATCCGCGCGCTGCGTTCCCTCTCGGCCATCACCGCACGACGCACACGCGGCCTGTGGCGACGCTATGGCATCTTCTGGCTCGGTGCGATCCTCGTCGGGCTCGTCGCCGTCTACTACGCGCGGCTGATCGACTGGGGCTTCGCGCTCTTCTCCGCTGTCCGCAGCGAACATCCCTGGCTGCCGCTCGCGATCACGCCGGCCGCCGCCGCACTCTGCGTCTTCGTCACGCGACGTTTCTTCCGTGGCTCCGAAGGCAGCGGCATCCCTCAGGTCATCGCCGTGCTGCATGGGCCGACAGCGGCGGCGGGCGGACGGCTGCTCACCTTGCGCATTCTCGTCGCGAAGATCGCCGTGTCGTTCGTCGCGATCGTCGGCGGACTGACGATTGGCCGCGAAGGTCCCACCGTGCAGATCGGCGCGGCGCTGATGTTCAACATGCGGCGCTTCTACCCGCGCTCCAATTCGCTGATCGAACGGCAACTCGTGCTCGCGGGCGCGGCGGCCGGGCTGTCGGCGGCGTTCAATACACCGCTCGCGGGCATCGTGTTCGCGATCGAGGAACTCACGCGCAGCTTCGAAGCGCGCGCAAGCGGCGTGCTCATCACGGGCATCATCATCGCGGGCGTCATCGCGCTAGGCCTAAGCGGCAACTACACGTACTTCGGCACCATCCAGGCCGGCGCGCTGTTCCCGCGCTTCTTCCTCGTGGCGATCATCGTGACGGGCATCGTCACCGGCATCGCGGGCGGCGTCTTCTGCTGGCTGCTGCTCAACACGAGCAAATGGATTCCCGTGTCGCTGCGACATCTCCATGCGTCGCGGCCGGTCGTGTTCGCGGCGCTGTGCGGCTTCATCATCGCCATTGTCGGGTTGCTGGCGGGCGGCACGACCTTCGGCAGCGGTTATGCCGAGGCGCGCGGTCTGCTCGAAGGGCACGAGCAACTGTCGATGTTCTATCCGCTCCTGAAGATGATCTCGATGATCGGCTCGTATCTGCCCGGCATTCCGGGCGGCATTTTCGCGCCGTCGCTGTCGATCGGCGCGGGCTTCGGCAACGTGCTGCACACGCTCTTCCCGCGCATGTCGCTGCCGATGCTGATCGCGCTCGGGATGGTCGGCTATCTCGCGGCCGTCACGCAGTCGCCGATCACCGCGTTCGTCATCGTGATGGAGATGATCGACGGCCACGCGCTCGTGATCTCGCTGATGGCGACGGCGCTGATTTCGAGCCGCGTGTCGCGCCTCTTCGCGCCGCCGCTCTACGAAGCGTTGTCGGAACGGTATATGACGCCGCTGGAAAAGCTCGCGCCGTCGCCGGAAGTGCCCGAGGGCGGAGAAAAGGCGCCCGCCGGAACGCAGGACGAGGCGCCGCAAAAATAGGCCGTCAGTACACGTAGACGTGCGCCGGCCGATACGCGTAAGGGTGCTCGGGGACAACGATGCAACCGGCGAGCGCATCGGCGAGCAAAACAGTCATGAGGACGAGCAGGAGTCGTTTCATCGCGCGCTCCCGCCTCATGCCCAGTGAGCCGGCACCCAGCGATATTGCGCGCCGTGTCCGACCCATTCGCCCGGCACCCACCGATGACCCACGCGTTCCGCTTCCCAATGACCGCCGGCCCATACGTAGCGGCCATGCTCCCAGTTCCAGTGACCGCGATCCCAGACATAACCCACGCGAGCCGGCGGCGCGGCCTCGTAGCGCGGCGCGGGCGGCGCGCTCGGCGCGACGATCACGAATTCGGCGGCGGACGCGGCCGTCACGGTGATCGCGCCGGCGACGACCAGCGCGGTTTGAGCGAGCAGTGTACGGAGGGATGTTTTCATGGTGTACCTCTTCATTGTTCGAGACATTGAATGCCGCGTGGCGCGGATACGCATTCAATGCGCGAGGACATCAGAAGGAGGACAAACCGCGTATTACGAAGACACCCGATGTGCAACCGAATGTTGATGAAAGGCGCGCACACGCTCACCAAACCGCACGCGCAAACGATAGCGCGCAAAGAAAAAAGCCAGGATCGCTCGATCCTGGCTTCGCATTTTTCGCACGGCGATCGCGCGGCCAGAGCCGACGCGATGCCGCACACGCAGGCGCTACGCGTTACGCCTGCGGAATCTCGATCTTCACTTCCAGCACTTCGAGGTCGTCCTGACGTTCGAGGCTCACTCGAATATCGTCATCGGAAATCTTCACGTACTTTGAAATCACGGCAACGAGTTCCCGTTGCAACGCCGGCAGGTAATCGGCGGCGGCTTTGCCACCCGCGCGCTCGTGCGCAATGATCAACTGCAAGCGTTCCTTCGCGACCGAAGCGGACTTTCTTTTCTCGCCCAGCAAAAACGAAAGAATCGACATTGCGTCCCCTTACTTGGTGCCGAAGATGCGTTGCAGCAGACCGGGCTTGTGATAGTCGGTGAAGCGCAGCGCCGTTTCTTCCCCGAGGAAGCGCGACACCACGTCCTTGTACGATTCGGCGACATCCGTGCCATCCAGATGCACGGCCGGCAAGCCCTGGTTCGATGCATGCAGCACCGCTTCCGACTCCGGAATCACTCCGATCAGTTCGATACGCAGGATTTCCTGGATGTCGGAGAGCGACAGCATTTCGCCCTCGCTCACACGCTTCGGGTTGTAACGCGTGATGAGCAGATGTTCCTTCACGGGATCCTTGCCTTCGATCGCGCGCTTGGTTTTCGACGACAGGATGCCGAGAATGCGGTCCGAGTCGCGCACGGAGGACACTTCCGGATTCGTCACGATGAGCGCTTCATCGGCGAAATGCATCGCCATCAGCGCGCCGGATTCGATGCCCGCCGGCGAATCGCAGACGATGTACTCGAAATCCATCTTGATCAGTTCGTTGATGACCTTCTCGACGCCTTCGAGCGTGAGCGCGTCTTTATCGCGCGTCTGCGAGGCCGGCAGGATATAGAGGTTCTCGCACTTCTTGTCCTTGATGAGCGCCTGATGCAGATTGGCTTCGCCCTGAATGACGTTGATCAGGTCGTACACCACGCGGCGTTCGCAACCCATGATGAGGTCGAGATTGCGCAGACCGACGTCGAAGTCGATCACGGCCGTCTTGTGGCCGCGCAATGCGAGCGCCGATGCGAAGCTCGCGCTGGTGGTCGTCTTGCCGACGCCGCCCTTCCCCGAAGTCACCACAATGATTTTTGCCATACAAGTACCTTGTGTTCGTCAATAGGTCCGCTCGCGTTGCTTTCGGGCGCGCGCCAGGGCATCGGGCGCGCGAGTCGATCCGACCCGTCAGGTCAGCCGCAGCGGTTCGATCATGAGTTTTTCTTCGTTCAGCCAGATCTGCACCGGCTTGCTGAGCACGTCGGCCGGCAGCGGGTTCTCGGTCGTCCGATAGATACCCGCGATGGAGATGAGTTCCGGCTCGAGACAGGTGCAGAAGATTCGCGCGTCGAGATTGCCGTGCACGCCCGCGAGCGCGCGGCCCCGCAACGGCGCATAGATATGGATATTGCCTTCCGCGATCACCTCGGCTCCGTACGACACGAGCCCGAGCACGATGAGATCGCCCTTCGCATAGACCTGCTGGCCCGAGCGCAGCGGCCGGTCGATGATGGTCGCGAGCGCGGGCAGCGCCGCGGGCGCCGGTTCCTTCGCGACGGCCGCCTCGATCACGGCGGCGGCTTCGGTGTTCGGCTTCGCCTCGTCCACGGACGGCTTCGGCGCGCCGCGCCGGTCGCGCGCTTCGAGAATCGGCAGGCCGCCTTCGTTCGCCCATCGAATCGCCCATGTCTGCGCGGGCAGCGCGACGACGCCGATCGGACGCATGCGCACGCTCTTCAGCAGCGTTTCGAGCTCCGCGAGCGACACGCGTTCGCCCTCGCCGCCCTTCGTGGAATCAGCGAGGCGGCGCACGTCGATTGCGACGACATCGCCTGCGAAGAATTCGGGAGTTGCTTCGAAGCGCCGCGTGAGTTCGGTACGCAGGGCATCGAGGTCGGGAGTCTTGACGACGAAGAGAAGCGTGTCGACGGAGCCGCTGCGCAGTTCGAAGAAGGGCGTTTTGTTGAGCGACATAGGAACGGCCAAAAATTTTGCGTATTTTACAGGCGTTGCCGCACACGGCCATAATTTTTAGGATGGATTTCGGCTATCGAATACGCGAAATGTGGGCCGCGCGTGCGCACGACGGGCACGCGAGAAGCGGGCGACGCGGCCCAGACTAACGTATGTTAGACGTGCTGTCCGGCGTACATGTGCCGCACGAAGAGCGACTCGGCTTCTTCTTCGTGCGACGGCATGGCGCGACGATCGCCGGTGGGGCCGAAACCGAGATGCTCGTAGAAGCGCACGGCGGAGCGGTTCACTTCCGAGATCCACGCATGCACTTCGGCTGCGCCCTGCTGGGCGAGCCATTGCGATGCGACGTTCACGAGCAGTTCGCCGCCGCGCAGATGCCGCACGGCCGGCGCGACCCACAACGCGCTCACGAACGCCCGCGCGCTCTGCGCTTCTTCGATATACGCGTGCACGAGACCGCAGGGATGACCTTCCGTGTAGAGCAGAAACGTCGCGAGCCGGGGCGCGCTCGCGTGCAGCGCCGCGGTGTCGCCGAACGACGAAGGATCGACGAGCAGCGTATCTTCGAGCGTTTCGCCGAATGCGTAAGGCGCTTCGCGCAGCGCTGCCGTGCGAAGCTCGCGCAGAACCGGTCCTTGGTGCGCGGCGATCCGGCTGACGGTCAATGAGGGACTCATGCGGGCTATTTCTCTCTGGCTCTCGGGCTCATGCGCGTGCGGCTCTGTTGGCCGGTCCGGCGCTCGGGCCATAAACATAGCTTCAACCGAACGGGCGTACCCGTCAATTCCTAAATCCGGGAAAGTGCTTTACAGCGCACACGACAAGGCGAACGCGCGCTCATGGCGCCGCATAGCTTCCCGTGCCGTCCGGCCACGGCGTCAGCACTTCGAAGCCGTCTTCGGTGACGGCGACCATGTGCTCCCATTGCGCGGACAGCGAGCGATCTTTCGTCGTGACGGTCCAGCCGTCGCGCGACTGCTGGGTGGCGGCGCGTCCCGCGTTGATCATCGGTTCGATGGTGAAGACGAGACCCGGCTTCAGACGCAGGCCCGCGCCGCGCTGGCCGTAGTGCAGCACTTGCGGATCCTCGTGATACACGCGGCCGATGCCGTGGCCGCAATACTCGCGCACCACCGAGAAGCCTTCGCGATGCGCGACGCCCTGGATCGCCGCGCCGATATCGCCGAGCGTCGCGCCCGGGCGCACTTCGCGCATGCCGGCAACCATCGCCTCGTAGGTCGTTTCCGTGAGGCGGCGCGCTTCGGCGCTCGGCGTGCCGGCGTAGTACATACGGCTCGTGTCGCCGTAGTAGCCGTCCTTGATGATCGCGACATCGATGTTGATGATGTCGCCGTCCTTCAGTTCTTTCGGCCCGGGAATGCCGTGACACACGACGTGATTCACCGAGGTGCAGACTGTCTTCGGAAAGCCCATGTAGCCGACGTTGGCGGGAATGGCCTTCAGTTCGTCGACGATGAAGCGATTGCAGATGGCGTCGAGTTCGTCGGTGGTGACGCCCGGGCGGACGTGTTCACCGATCATCGCGAGGACTTCGGCGGCCATGCGGCCGGAGATGCGCAACTTTTCGATGTCGGCGGGTGTCTTGAGCGTGATGGCCATTGAGCAATGCGATGGGTTCGTGCCGCCTCGCGCACGCGTTTTCGCCGGTGTTCGAAGCGGTCGGCGCGCGAGGACAATGGGCCCGATGATAGCACTCCCGCGCAGGGCAGCCGCTTGGAAAGCCGCACGGGCATTGCATTTCGAAGCTTCGGGCGTGCTTTTTCGGGATACGGCGCGATCGTTTTTCGCCCTTGTGATGACCGCGCGTTTGTGTTTTAGTGGCCCGATTTCGAACCTGCCGGAGTGTTATGAACGTGTATCGATTTACGCTGATTTGCGCTGTGTTGTCGGGCGTCGCCGCCCTCGCCGCCTGTAGTTCGACGAGCGATCCCGAATTGCGCGCGTCGAAGCCCGTGATTCACGTTTCGTCGGCGCGGGCCGCGTCGGATATATCGAGTTGTCTGCAACGCATGATTCCCTCCGCGCAAACGCGGCGCGATCAGGGGACGACGGAGTTGCTGGTCGGGTCGAATGCATGGCTTGTGACGCTGACGCCTTCGGCTTATGGATCGATCGTGAAGGTGCAGCAGTCTTCCAGCGACGATGGCGGCGTGCCGGAACCGGAACTGCGATTCGATATCGCACGTTGTACGACCTGAGGCAACGCTCCGCTCGACGAAGCGGAGCGTCATGCGAAGACCCAAAAGCAAAACCCCGCAAGTCTCACGACTTGCGGGGTTTTAGTGTCTTGGCGGAGAGGGTGGGATTCGAACCCACGGTACGGGAAAACCGTACGCCTGATTTCGAGTCAGGTACATTCGACCACTCTGCCACCTCTCCGTCTACCCTTTCGGGTCTTCGTGAACCGGTCGTTGCTCAACGAAGAACGAAAGTATATCGAACTCTTTCGCGCTTTCCAAGCCTCTTTTTGGAAATAAACGTCACACTGCTGCCGAAACTTCGATTCTTTCGGCGCCGCGCATGTACGGTCGCAGTACCGCCGGAATCGTCACCGAGCCGTCCGCGTTCTGGAAGTTCTCCAGCACCGCGACGAGCGTGCGCCCGACCGCCAGCCCCGAACCGTTCAGCGTGTGCACGAACTCCGGCTTGCCCTGCGCATTGCGGAAACGCGCCTGCATCCGACGCGCCTGGAAGGCCTCGGTATTCGAGCAGCTCGAAATCTCGCGATACGTGTTTTGCGCCGGCAGCCACACTTCGAGATCGAACGTTTTCGCCGCCGAGAAACCCATATCGCCCGTGCACAGCGTAATCACGCGATACGGCAGTTCCAGCTTCTGGAGAATCGTCTCCGCCTGCCCGACCATCTCGTCGAGCGCGGCATAGGAATGCTCCGGCGACACGATCTGCACCATCTCGACCTTGTCGAACTGATGCTGGCGAATCAGGCCGCGCGTATCGCGCCCGTACGAGCCCGCTTCCGAACGGAAGCACGGCGAATGCGCGGTGAGCTTCACCGGCAGCGCGCTGGCTTCGAGAATGCTGTCGCGCACCGTGTTCGTCAGCGAGATCTCGGATGTCGAGATGAGGTACTGCGTGACCGTGCTTTCGTCGCCGCCCTTCTCGACGCGGAACATGTCATCGGCGAACTTGGGCAACTGGCCCGTGCCGTACAGAATCTCCGGATTCACGATATACGGCGTGTACGCCTCCGTATAGCCGTGCTGCTCCGTGTGCGTGTCGATCATGAACTGCGCGAGCGCGCGATGCAGCCGGGCAATCGGCCCGCGCAGCAACGTGAAACGCGCGCCCGAGAGCTTCGCGCCCGTTTCGAAATCGAGACCGAGCGGCGCGCCGACATCGACGTGATCCTTGACCTCGAAGTCGAACGAACGCGGCGCGCCCCAGCGCCGCACTTCGACGTTCTGCGTCTCGTCGTTGCCGACCGGCACGCTCTCGTGCGGCAGATTCGGCACGGTCAGCATCAGGTCCGACAGACGCTTCTGGATATCGTCCAGCTTCGCCGCCGATTCCTTCATCGTGTCGCCGATGCCGCCCACTTCCGCCATCACCGCGGACGTGTCCTCGCCGCGGCCCTTCATCGCGCCGATCTGTTTCGACAGGCTGTTGCGGCGCGCCTGCAGTTCTTCGGTGCGGGTCTGGATCTCGCGGCGCTCGGCTTCGAGCGCGGCGAAGGCGGCGACGTCGAGCGTGTAGCCTCGATCGGCGAGGCGCTTCGCGACGCCGTCCAGGTCTTTGCGGAGGGTTTGGATGTCGAGCATGGCGGGGGGGCAGCTTTGTTAAGTAATCGGAAACACCGATTTTAGCGCACGGTCATTGCGCGCCGGTGCGATCGGCGAAACGCGGTTTGCCCGCGCGCGAAACGAACGCCGTGGTTTTCATCGCTTCTTGTCGTCGCGATGTTCGCGCCGCCAGGCTTCGTCGAGTTCCGCGAGACGCGCGAGCTTTTCGCCGATCTTGCCTTCGAGTCCGCGCGGCGTCGGCTGATACCAGTACGGATCGCGCATGCCGTCCGGCAGATAGGTTTCGCCGGCCGCATAGGCGTCGGGCTCGTCGTGCGCGTAGCGGTATTCGTGTCCGTAGCCGAGTTCCTTCATCAGCTTGGTCGGCGCGTTGCGCAGATGCACCGGCACGCCGCGCGACTGGTCCTTGCCGACGAAGCGGCGCGCCTCGTTGTACGCGTTGTAGCCCGCGTTCGATTTCGGCGCGACCGCCAGATAGATGAGCGCCTGCGCGAGCGCGAGTTCGCCTTCCGGCGATCCGAGGCGCTCGTACGTTTCGGCCGCATCGAGCGTGATGCGCGCGGCGCGCGGATCGGCCAGCCCGATGTCCTCCCACGCCATGCGCACGATGCGCCGCGCCATATAGCGCGGGTCCGCGCCGCCGTCGAGCATGCGGCAGAACCAGTAGAGCGCTGCGTCCGGATTGCTGCCGCGCACAGATTTGTGCAGCGCGCTGATCTGGTCGTAAAACGCGTCGCCGCCCTTGTCGAAACGGCGCAGATTCTCCGCGAGCGCACTGCCCAGCAACGCACCGTCGACATCGGTCTGCTTTTGCTGCGCCGCCGCGCGCGCGACGATCTCCAGGTTGTTCAGCAGTTTGCGGCCATCGCCGTCGGCGGAACCGATCAGCGCGTCGCGGGCTTCGTCGGTGAACGTCAGCCCGCCGAGTTCCTTCGACGCGCGTTCGAGCAGTTCCTTCAGTTCGTCGGCGTCGAGGCTTTTCAGCACGTAGACTGCCGCCCGCGACAGGAGCGCGCTGTTCACCTCGAACGACGGATTCTCCGTCGTCGCGCCGACGAACACGAACAAACCCGACTCCACGTGCGGCAAGAACGCGTCCTGCTGACTCTTGTTGAAGCGATGCACTTCGTCGACGAACACGAGCGTCTGATGCCCGTTCGCGCGATGGATCTGCGCGGTCTCCACCGCCTCGCGGATATCCTTCACGCCCGAAAGCACCGCCGAGAGCGAGATGAACTGCGCGTGGAACGCATCGGCCATGAGGCGCGCGAGCGTGGTCTTGCCGACGCCGGGCGGACCCCAGAGAATCATCGAATGCGCCTCGCCCGATTCGAACGCGACGCGCAACGGCTTGTTTGGACCGAGCAGATGTTTCTGGCCGATCACGTCGTCGATGGTGCGGGGGCGCAGGCGCTCCGCGAGCGGAACGTTGCCACGGTTTTCTTCGAACATGTGCTGTGCGATGCAGGTTGACGCGGTTGGGTGGATCGCGGCGATAATCTCGCCCTTCAGGAAGGCGCGGCGCGGCCGCGGAATCGGGTCATTATGACAGCCTGACAGCGGCGGTCTCGCAGGAAGCGGGCCACGCGCCCGCAAACCTCGCTTTCACACGACAAGGACGCAATCCGATGGGGCAAGAGCACACCACGAACGCCGCGGCGCACGGCGAGACTTCGACCTACGCGCCGCTTACGCCGGTGCCGCCCGAGCGGCGCGCCTTCGGCACGAGCGATGCCTTCGCGCTGTGGTTCTCGCTCGGCATCGGGCTTTTGGTCGCGCAGGCGGGCGCGCTGCTCGTGCCGGGATTGTCGCTGCCGCACGCGCTGATGGCGATCGCCATCGGCACGGCGATCGGCGTCGTGCTGCTCGCGCTGGCGGGCGTCGTCGGCACGGATACGGGGCTCGCGGCGATGTCCTCGCTGCGCCCGACGCTCGGCGTGCGCGGCGCGTCGGTGCCGGCGGTGCTCAACGCGATCCAGCTCGTCGGCTGGGGCTCATTCGAGATCATCGTGATGCGCGATTCCGCCGATGCGCTCGCGAAGCAATCCTTTCATCTTTCGATGCCGCTCGTCTGGACGCTCATCTTCGGCGCGCTCGCGACGCTGCTCGCGATCAGCGGCCCGCTCTCCTTCGTGCGGCGCTTTTTGCGCACCTGGGGCATCTGGCTGCTGCTCGGCGGCGCGGGCTGGCTCACCTGGAATCTGCTCGCGAAGCACGATCTCGCCGCGCTGCTGGCGCGTCCCGGCACGGGCGAGCTGGCGTTCGGCGCGGGTATCGACCTCGTCGTCGCGATGCCGCTGTCGTGGCTGCCGCTCATCGCCGATTACACGCGCTTCGGCAAGAGCGCGGGCGGCGCGTTTCGCGGCACGCTGCTCGGCTATGGCATCGCGAATCTGTGGTTCTATGCGCTCGGCGCGATCTACGGACTCGCGGCCGGCGGCGGCGATGCGCTCCTCACCACCGCGCTCGCGCAGGCCGGCGGCGGCATCGCGCTGTTCCTCATTCTGATCGATGAAATCGACAACGCCTTCGCCGATATCCACTCCGCCGCCGTATCGACGGGCACGTTCTGGGCGCGCGCCGGCGTGCCGATGCTCTCGTGCGCGTTCGGCGCGCTGTGCACGCTCGTCGCGCTCGTCGTGGAAATGGGCAAGTATCAAAACTTCCTGTTGCTGATCGGCTCGGTGTTCGCGCCGCTCTTCGGCGTCGTGCTGGCCGATCACTTCATCGTGCGCAAACGCCGCATCGACACGGCCGCGCTCGGGTCCATCGACGGGCGTTACGGCTTTTCCGGCGGCTGGCATGTGAGCGCGTTCATCGCGTGGGGCATCGGGATCGCGGCGTATCACGCGATCAATCAATGGCTGCCGAATCTCGGCGCGACGCTGCCCGCGCTCGCGCTCGGCGCGGTGTGCTATCTGCTGCTTCTGTCGGGACGGCGACGCGCCTACGCGTGATCGCTCAACGAAAAAGCCGCCATTTCTGGCGGCTTTTTCACATCAGCTTGCAGAACTCAAGCCCTGCGGCACCGAAGCGCGCGTCTCGCCGCGCTCCTCGAAATCGCCCGCCGCCTCGCGACGCGCAAGCCATCGCACGCAGACGAGCGAGAGCAGCGCGAAGGTCGAATAGAACAGCGCCATCGGCACCCAGCTCGGCGAATAGCGTTCGGCGAGCATCGTCGCGAAGAGCGGCGTGAGGCCGCCCGCGAGCGCGCCGCACACCTGATACGCGAGCGAGATCGCCGTATAGCGGATGCGCGCCGCGAACATGCCGGTGACGAAGCCCGCGATCACCGCGTAATAGCCCGACTCGGCGATCGTCGCGAGCCCGACGCCGAGCGTCACCGAACCGAGCGTGCCCATCCGCACGAGCGGCAGCATGATGAACGGCACGACGATCGCCCACACGGCCGCCATCGTCAGCACGCGCGCGGTGCCGAAGCGCTGCGCGACGAACGCCGCGCCCAGTTGCACGAAGAACTGCAGCACGGCGACATAGAACATCGCGTCGAGCACCATCGAACGATCGAGCGACAGATACTGCGTCGCATACGTGATCATGAAGATGTTGCTGAAGTACACGCCCGCGATGCCGTACACGTTCGCGCCCAGCACGACGAGCACGAGCCGCCATTGCTTCATCGTCTCCTTCAGCGGATGCTCGGCGAGTTCGCGCTCTTCCTTGAGCGCCTCGAATTCCGGCGATTCGTCGACGCCCGCGCGGATCACGAAGCCCACGATCAGCAACACGATGCTCGCGAGGAACGGCACGCGCCAGCCCCACGACATGAAGTCCGCGTTGGGCAGCTTGCTCGCGACGCCGAACGCGAGAATCGAGAGGATCAGGCCGCTCGCGCTGCCGAGTTGCGCGAACGACGCGAAAAACGTGCGCTTGCCTTCGGGCGCGTGTTCGCCCGCGAGCAGCACCGCGCCGCCCCACTCGCCGCCGACCGCGACGCCTTGCAGCAGGCGCAGCACGACCAGCAGCACCGGCGCGATCGCGCCTGCCTTATCGAAAGTCGGCAGACAGCCGATCGCGACCGTCGATACCGCCATCAGCATCAGCGTGAGCATCAGCGAGCGTTTGCGCCCGACGCGATCGCCGATATGACCGAACAGCACGCCGCCGAGCGGCCGCGCGAAGAAGCCGATCGCGAACGTGCCGAACGACGCGAGCAGGCTCAGCAGGCGGCTTTCGCCGGGAAAGAACAGCGGGCCGAACACGATGGCCGCGGCGGTTGCATAGCTATAGAAGTCGTACCACTCGATCGTGGTGCCGATGAACGAGGCGAGCGCCGCGCGCTTCGGTTGCGCGCGTGACGCGTTTTTTGCTGCTGTCATGAAACGATGTCTCCGTTATTGCTTTGGTCTTGATGCGAGTCTTACTTTGCTGCGCGGTACTCGACGCCCGGCAGCACGCACAGCAGTTCGAACGCGAGGTTCGCGCCCAGGAGCGCCGTGGTGCCGAACGGGTCATAGGGCGGCGCGACTTCCACCAGATCCGCGCCGACGATATTCAGCCCACGCGCGCCGCGCACGATTTCGAGCGCCTGCGGCACGGTCAGTCCGGCGATTTCCGGCGTGCCGGTGCCGGGCGCGAATGCGGGATCGATGCCGTCGATATCGAACGTGATGTAGACGGGGCCGTCGCCCATTTGCGCGCGCACTTCGTCCATCAGCGGCGCGAGCGATTTGTTCCAGCACTCTTCCGTCTGCACGACGCGGAAACCCTGCTCGCGGCACCAGTCGAAATCGCCGGCTTCGTAACCCGTGCCGCGCAGTCCGATCTGCACGACGCGCGAGCAATCGAGCAGGCCCTCTTCCACCGCGCGCCGAAACGGCGTGCCGTGCGCGATCTTTTCGCCGAACATCGTGTCGTTGACGTCCGCGTGGGCGTCGATATGAATCAGCCCGACCTTGCCGTGCTTCGCGTGGATCGCGCGCAGGATCGGCAGCGCGATGGTGTGATCGCCGCCGAGCGTGAGCGGCTTGCAGCCGTGCTTCAGGATTTCGTGGTACGCGCGCTCGATGCGGTCGATCGAATCGAGCAGGTTGTACGGATTGATCGCGACATCGCCGATATCCGCGACGCGCAGCGAATCGAAAGGCGCGGCGCGCGTCGCCATGTTGTACGGGCGCAGCAGCACGGATTCGCTGCGCACCTGACGCGGACCGAAGCGTGCGCCCGTGCGATTCGACGTGCCGAGATCGAACGGCACGCCGACGAAACACGCATCGAGCCCTTCGGCCGACTGGACATGCGGCAGGCGCATCATCGTCGTGATGCCGCCGCAACGCGGCATCTGGTTGCCCGACAACGGCTGCGGACGCTCGGCGCGCTGTTCGACGAAGTGCGAATCGAAGTGTTCGGCGGGGGCGAAAAGTGAGGATGTATTCATGGCGTCAGATGGGTTCGCGTTGACATCTGACAATTAATAGCGAGTTCTGGATAAAAATAAAATGGCGATAAAATTAACTTAACATCGATATTTTTCGATGTATCGGCGGCGCCCATGTTCACTCACCTTTCCGATCTCGATCTGCGCCTCATCCGCGTGTTCCTCGCCATCGCCGATGCGGGCGGCGTTTCGTCCGCGCAGGCGACGCTGAATGTCGGGCAATCGACCATCAGCACACAGCTCGCGACGCTCGAAACGCGCCTCGGCTACCGGCTCTGCGAACGCGGGCGCGGCGGCTTCGCGCTGACTTCGCGCGGCGAGCAGTTCGTCGAGGCGTGCCGGACGCTGCTCGCCGCCATCGACACGTTCGATTCGACCGCGCGCAATGTCGGCAAGAAGCTCGTCGGCTCGCTCACGCTCGGGATGATCGGCAATACGCCCGTCAGCGCGAACGCGCGCGTCAGTCAGGCGATCGCGCGTTTCCGGCAGCGCGACGAATCCGTGCGCTTCGCGGTGCTGGTGCGCTCGCCGGGCGAGCTTGAGGAGATGCTGCTGTCGGGGCGCATCCAGATGGCGATCGGCTACTTCTGGCATCGCGTGCCGTCGCTCGAATACACCGAAATCTTCGCGGAAGATCAGCTCGCGTACTGTGGACGCGAGCATCCGTTGTTCGCGCGTGCAGGCGAAGTAGGCATCGCGCAGGCATTCGAGCACGACTGGGCGTGGCGCAGCTATCCGCTGCCCGAGGCCGGCGAGCTCACGCCGCGCAATATCGGCGCGGTGGCGGACAACATG
The DNA here is from genome assembly GCF_031451275.1 of Caballeronia sp. LZ029. Lineage (NCBI taxonomy): Bacteria > Pseudomonadati > Pseudomonadota > Betaproteobacteria > Burkholderiales > Burkholderiaceae > Caballeronia > Caballeronia sp. LZ029. Next base: position 765,786 of record NZ_JARUXO010000001.1, on the reverse strand, counting down.
GAGGCCGTCGCGATGCTCGTGCTATCGGGCCGGCATCTCGGTTATCTGCCCGAGCACTTCGCCGCGCCTTATGTGAAAGACGGCGTGCTCGCGGCGCTCAATCCGCAGGCGATGCGCTATCGCGTCGCGTTTCAGATGGTCACGCGCGCGGAACGCGTGAGCGGCGCGCGGGGCGCGAAGCGGGAAATAGTGGAGGCGTTTCTCGAAGACATGGCCGCGGCGCACGCGGCCATCGAATGAAAAAGGGCGCTTTCGTCGCGCCCTTTTCGGATCAGCCGTTGATCACGTCCGCGCCCTTCGGCACGGTGAACTTGAAGGTATCGCCCTTGATCGGCGGGTTCTTCTGGATATTCGAGAACGTGAGCAGCGTGACGTTGCCGAACACGTCGTGCAGTTCCATCGCTTGCAGATTGCCGTCCCTGAAGCCGATGCCGACCGTCTCGAACTGCGTGTCCTTCGCCTTGGGCGTGAGTTCCAGCCAGTCGATGCCGCCCTTCTCGCCCGCATCGCGCAGGTTGAAGTTCTTCTCCAGATCGTTGCTGCCGAAGAGGATCGCCGCCGGACTCGCGCCGAGCGCGCCGCCGAGCGTGCGCACGGTGACCTGATTCAGGTCTTTGTCGTAGACGTAGAGCTTGTCGCCGTCGGCCTGGAGGATCTGCGCGTACGGCTTCTGATACGACCAGATGAACTTGCCCGGCCGCGCGAACATGAAGGTACCGCTGGAGGTCTGGCCTTTGGTCGGCATGGCGTTCGAGGTCGCGCCGTTGTTGGTCTTGCCGGGCGCCTTGATTTCCTGCTGGGTGAAGTCGCCGCGCGCCGCGTGGACTTGCGACACGAACGCCTTCAATTGCTCCGTGCCGCTCGCGAATGCGTGCGATGCAAACAGCATCGTCGCCGAAAAGATCGCCGCACCGAATGCCTTGGTGAGCGGGTTCCCCGTAAATTGCTTCATCGTTATGTTCTCCATTTGGACGTGCGCGTCACTCCGCGTCGCGCGCCGGCGTCAGGATTTCGCGGTTGCCGTTCGACGACATCGCCGACACGAGCCCCGAGTTTTCCATCTGTTCGAGCAGACGCGCCGCGCGGTTGTAGCCGATGCGCAAATGCCGCTGCACGAGCGAGATCGACGCGCGCCGGTTCTTGATCACGACCTCGACCGCCTGATCGTATAAAGGATCGGACTCGCCGTCGGCGCCGCCGGTTCCGCCCGCGCCCGCCGAGCCTTCGTCGCCGTCGCCGGCGAGGCCGCCTTCGAGAATGCCCTCGATATAGTTCGGCTCGCCGTGCTCCTTCAGTTTGTCGACCACGCGATGCACTTCCTCGTCCGACACGAACGCGCCGTGCACGCGCACGGGCAGCCCGGAGCCCGGCGGCAGATAGAGCATGTCGCCCATGCCGAGCAGCGATTCGGCGCCCTGCTGGTCGAGAATCGTGCGCGAATCGATCTTCGACGACACCTGGAACGCCATGCGCGTCGGCACGTTCGCCTTGATGAGGCCGGTGATCACGTCGACCGAAGGCCGCTGCGTCGCGAGGATCAAATGGATGCCCGCCGCGCGCGCCTTCTGCGCGATCCGCGCGATCAGCTCTTCGACCTTCTTGCCGACGACCATCATCAGGTCGGCGAGCTCGTCGATCACCACGACGATATTCGGCAGGCGCGTGAGCGGCTCGGGATCGTCGGGTGTGAGGCTGAACGGGTTCGGAATCTTTTCGTCGCGCTTCTTCGCTTCATCGATCTTCGTGTTGAAGCTCGCGAGATTGCGCACGCCCATCTTGCTCATCAGCTTGTAGCGGCGCTCCATCTCGGCGACCGCCCAGTTGAGCGCATGGCCGGCCTGGCGCATGTCCGTCACGACCGGACACAGCAAATGAGGAATGCCTTCGTAGACGCTCATTTCGAGCATCTTCGGGTCGATGAGGATCAGGCGCACCTGATCCGCGCTCGCCTTGTAGAGCAGCGAAAGGATCATCGCGTTGATGCCGACCGACTTGCCCGAGCCCGTCGTGCCCGCGACCAGCAAGTGCGGCATCTTCGCGAGATCCGCGCAGACCGGATTGCCGCCGATGTCCTTGCCGAGACCCATCGTCAGCGGCGACGCGCCGTTCGCATAGACCTCGGAGCCGAGAATCTCGGAGAGCTTGACCGTCTGACGGCGCTGGTTCGGCAATTCGAGCGCCATGTAGTTCTTGCCCGGAATCGTCTCGACGACGCGAATCGACACGAGCGACAGCGAGCGCGCGAGATCCTTACCGAGACCGACGATCTGGCTGCCCTTCACGCCCGTCGCCGGCTCGATTTCATAGCGCGTGACGACCGGCCCCGGATACGCGGCGATCACGCTCACCTCGACGCCGAAGTCCTTCAGCTTCTTTTCGATGAGCCGCGACGTGTATTCGAGCGTATCGGCGGCGATGGTTTCCTGGACCTTCGGCGGCGCATCGAGCAAGGCGAGCGGCGGCAACGTGGAATCGCCCGGCAGGTCCTTGAAGAGCGGCACCTGCTTTTCCTTCTCGGCGCGTTCGGAGCGCGCGGGCGCGGGCGCCGCGGGCACGATCATCACCGGTTCGTGATCCTCGCTCTTCTCGCGCGAACGCACGACCTTGTCTTCGCGCTTGACCGCGGCCGCTTCGCCGAGCTTGCGGTCGCGTCCCGCTTCGCGGCGCAGTTGCGCGCCGGTGATCGCGTTGAGAATGCCGTCGCCGAGCTTCTCGCACACGGACAGCCACGAGAAACGGAAATAGAGCGACAGGCCGATCGCGAGCGCGATCAAAAAGAACAGGGTCGCGCCCGTGAAGCCGAGCGCATGCGAAACATGCCGCGCGACGACATCGCCGACGACGCCGCCCGGCGCACGCGGCAACTGCACCTTGAGCGACCACATGCGCAGCGCCTCGATGCCGTCGCTCGCGAGCAGCACGAGCACGAACGCGAACGCTTCGGCGAGCCAGGTGCGATCGCGCGGCGCGTCTTCATCGACGGCGGGCGGCTGCGTCGTGTGCTGAATGAGACGCCGGTAATTCGCGACGATGCGCCGCGCTAGCAGCACGACCAGCCAGTAGGAAGACAGCCCGAAGACGAGCAGCAGGATATCGGACGTGTACGCGCCGACGCGCCCCGCCCAGTTCCCGATGCGATCGACGCTCACCGCATGGGTCCAGCTCGGATCCTTGCGGCTGTACGAAAGGAGCGCCATCACGAGGAACAGTCCGAGCGCGACCTGGAGAATCCAGCGAATTTCGGTGAAGAGCCGCGACATGCGGTGCGGCAACGCCTGCGGGCTCGCGGAATAGGTAGCTTTGGCCATTGATTCGGTGTCGCTTTGTGTCGCTTTTTTGCGGCTCACGCCTCTACGCAAGGACCGCATGGAACGGTGGCCTATTGTAAACGCTGCATTGCGGTGAAAGGCGCAAAACGGACGCGTTCTTGCAACCTGTAACACTCGTCACGAGCAAATCATGCGGCGGTCCTCGCTATCCACGGCTATCAAACCGATTGAAAGGTTCACTCGGGAAGGCTTTTCCAGCGGCCTTTATAATCCCCTTTTTGCACCTAAATTTGGATCATCGGGAGCGTCGCGCGCATTCTCCGGCCACGAGCAGCGTCGATATCGCTGCATTGCAGGCCACGCGTACTTCCGAGCCGACCATCAATAACGGACCATCATCATGTCTTCGCCCAAACACGCCAAAGTGCTGATTCTCGGTTCCGGCCCCGCCGGCTACTCCGCCGCCGTGTACGCCGCGCGCGCGAACCTGTCGCCGCTGCTCATCACCGGCCTCGCGCAAGGCGGCCAGCTGATGACCACCACCGACGTCGAGAACTGGCCGGCGGACCCGTCGGGCGTGCAGGGCCCGGAACTGATGCAGCGTTTCGAAGAGCACGCGCGCCGCTTCAACACCGAGATCGTGTTCGATCACATCCACACCGCGAAGCTCAACGAGCGCCCCTTCCGGCTGATCGGCGATTCGGGCGAGTACACCTGCGATTCGCTCGTCATCGCGACGGGCGCATCGGCGCAATATCTCGGCGTGCCGTCGGAAGAAGCGTTCATGGGCAAGGGCGTGTCGGCCTGCGCCACCTGCGACGGCTTCTTCTATCGCAACGGTGAAGTCGCGGTGATCGGCGGCGGCAATACGGCCGTCGAGGAAGCGATCTATCTCGCGGGCATCGCGAAGAAAGTGACGGTCGTGCATCGCCGCGACAAGTTCCGCGCCGAGCCTATCCTCATCGACCGCCTGCTCGCGAAGGAGAAGGAAGGCATTGTCGATATCAAGTGGAATCACGTGCTCGACGAAGTCACCGGCGACAATTCCGGCGTCACCGGCCTGCGCATCAAGGATACGCAGTCGGGCAAGACCACGGATATCGCGCTGCAGGGCGTGTTCGTCGCGATCGGCCACAAGCCGAACACCGATCTCTTCGTCAACCAGTTGGAGATGAAGAACGGCTACATCATCACCAAGGGCGGCACCACCGGCGACGCCACCGCGACGAGCATCCCCGGCGTGTTCGCGGCGGGCGACGTGCAGGATCACGTGTATCGCCAGGCGATCACGAGCGCGGGCACGGGCTGCATGGCCGCGCTGGATGCGCAGCGCTATCTCGAGACCATCGACGAAACGCCGACCCCGCATTCGATGAGCCACGAAGCGGATCGCTGATCGGACGTCCATCCGGGCGCGGCCGAGCGCGGCGAACCGCTAGAATGGAGTTCGTCCGCTTCTGGCGCGTCCGATAGCGCTGACTCGCGATAAAAACGGGCCACGGTTCACGCCGTCGGCCCGTTTTCGATTCGAGGCGCGCCTCGCGTCGAGCCTGATTCCTGTCGATTTCCGCTGGCCGAACGATGCCGAAGAATCTCCCTCACCCGAACGAACCGAAAGTCCGGCGCAGAGAAGCGGCGCGACCGGCCACGCCCGCGCCAGCCGTGCCAGTCGATGCGCGCGACGTCGCCGCCGCCGTGAAGCGCGACGGGCTGTCGGGCCTTTCGACGCTCAAGCGCGCACTGAAAGCCGACGCCGAGAAGCGCGAAGTGCAACGCGTCGCGGCGGCGCGCGCCGAACGCGAAGCCGTCGTCGATGCCGACGAGTTCCGTCGCGCGATCGGCGAAGTCGAACCGCTCAAAACGCCGCCGCGCTCGACCATCACGCGCGTGCCGCCTCCGCCGGTGCCGCTGCAAAGCCGTCGCGACGAAGAGGCCGTGCTGCAGGAAGCGCTCTCCGACGAATACGATCCCGAAAGCCTGCTCGACATCGACGAAACGCTGTCCTTCCAGCGGCCCGGCATCAGCCAGGAAGTCGTGAGAAAGCTCAGGCGCGGCGCGTGGATCGTGCAGGCGCAGCTCGATCTGCACGGCATGCGCCGCGAAGAAGCGCGCGAGGCGCTCGCGGAGTTCATCCGCGAATCGGTGAAGCGCGGGCTGCGGTGTCTGCGCGTGATTCACGGCAAGGGGCTCGGCTCCATCGGCAAGGAGCCCGTGCTCAAGGGCAAGGTGCGCGCGTGGCTCGTGCAGAAGTCGGAAGTGATCGCGTTTTGTCAGGCGCGCCCGCACGACGGCGGCGCGGGCGCGGTGCTCGTGCTGCTGCAGCCGGGCGGCGCGGCGCGCCATCACAACCATCCGCAGGACAAGAGCCTCGGCAGGAATCACGATCCGGGGCCGGACAGTGCATCCTAGGCTCACCCTCGCCATCACCATCATGGAGGCGCTCGCGATATTCGCGTACGCCTTCTCCGGGCTCATCGAAGCGCGCAAGCGCAGGCTCGACGCGGTCGGCGCGTTTCTCGTCGCGCTCGTCACCGCGTTCGGCGGCGGCACGGTGCGCGACGTGCTGCTGTCGCGCCGGCCGTTCTATTGGGTCGAGCATCAGGATTACGTGCTGCTCATCTTCGCGATGGCGATTTTCGCGCCCATCTTCCTGCGCGTCACGTCGCGGCTTTTCGACCAGCGCGCGCTGCTCATCACCGATGCGATCGGGCTCGGCCTTTTCAGCGTGTCCGGCACCTCGATCGCGCTCGATGCGCAGATGCCCGCCTTCACCGCGACGATGATGGGCGTCATCACCGGCGTGTTCGGCGGCGTGCTGCGCGACGTGCTCTGCAACGAAATTCCGCTGATCCTGCGCGACTCGCGCCCCTACGCGGTGTGCGCGTTCGCCGGCTGCTGGATCTATCTCGGGCTGGAGCGGCTCGACGTCGACACGATCTACAACGTGCTGATTTCGACGGCGTTCATCCTGATCGCGCGGCTCATCACCTTCAAGTTCGATATCCGTCTGCCGCACTAGGTCCGTCGCCGGCACGCGCGCGAAACGGGCGGGAAAACGCGTCCATTTGCTACAATCGCATAGTTTTCAAGCCCCGCATCCGGCCGCGATGCAGCCCGCTCCGGTCGCCATCACGCACATAGAACATGAACATCGAGCAAGCGCGTTTCAACATGATCGAGCAACAGATTCGTCCGTGGGAAGTGCTGGACCAGGACGTGCTGAACCTGCTTGCGATCGTCAAGCGCGAGAACTTCGTTCCCGCCGCGTACCGCAACATCGCTTTCGCGGACCTCGAAGTTCCGCTGCCCGGCGGCGAGCGCATGCTCTCGCCCAAGGTCGAGGCGCGCATCCTGCAGGAGCTCGCGGTTCACAAGGGCGAGACCGTGCTGGAAATCGGCACCGGCTCGGGCTACATGGCGGCGCTGCTCGCGCATCGCGGGCGCAGCGTGACGACGGTCGAAATCTCGCCCGAACTCGCCGGTTTCGCGAAGCAGAACCTCGCCGCGAACGGCGTAACGAACGTGGACGTGATCACCGGCGACGGTGCGCTCGGCTGGGATCAGGGCGCGCCTTACGACGTGATCTGCGTGTCGGGCGGGCTGCCGGTCATGCCGCAGGAATTTCTCGAGCAACTGAAGATTGGCGGACGCATCGCGGCGTTCGTCGGCGCGGCGCCGGTCATGAAGGCGCAGATCATCACGCGCGTCGACGAAAAGCAGTTCCGCGTGTCGGACGTGTTCGAAACGCTCGTCGCGCCGCTGCAGAACGCGGTGCATCCGTCGCTGTTCAAGTTCTAAGCCGAAAGCGCGATGCCGGTTGTGCCCGGCCTCGCGCGTCTTGCCAGGATCTCCATGCAAAACCTCACCGCACCCGAACTCGCCGCGTGGCTCGCGGATGCCTCGCGCCCCGCTCCCGTTCTGCTCGACGTGCGCGAGCCGTGGGAAATCCAGACGGCGAAGATGGATAACATCGTGACGATTCCGATGCGCGATATTCCCGCGCGCAGCGAAGAACTCGACGACGAAGCGCAGATCGTCTGCATCTGCCATCACGGCGCGCGCAGCGCGCAGGTCGCGATGTTCCTCGAATCGCGCGGCTTCACGAAGACGTTCAACCTGTACGGCGGCATCGATGCATGGTCGCGTCAGGTCGATCCGTCGGTTCCCACGTACTGACCGCTTTTCGGGCCGCACATCGCGCGCGGCCCGCACGCTTTTCTCATCCCTCGCTCGACCACAGCGCCGTGCCGCGCGCCGAGAATATGACGAGATATCCGTTCGGAAGGATATTCGCATAGGCACCCGGATTGCCCGACGTGTGCGTCTGCCAGACCATCGCGCCGTTGCTGTCGTACATCACCAGATTGCCGTCCTCCAGCATGCGGACTTCGACGCCCGGCGTGCCGCTCACGCGCGATGACCAGATCGTCTGGCCATTCCTCACCGCGACGAGATAACCGTCGCCCTGCAAGTTCACTTGCACACTTGCGCCGCACGCCGCGACCGATCCGCCGACGCCGAAGCCCTCGCCCATCGCGATACGTCCGCACGCCGTCGGTGCGTTGACCGGCGGCAGCGCGGCGAACCAGGACAGAGCGACGGCATTGGCGATCGCCAACATGCCGGCATCGTCCGGATGCAGATCGTCGCCGCTGTTGTAGGCACGCGCGTACGCGGTGGAATCGGTCGAACCCAACGGATTGCCCAGCGCCGCGGCCTGATCGAGCACGGCGTCGCAGCCACTTTCCTTGGTGCGCAGGTAGGCATTCACCGTCTGACGCGTGTTCTCGATTTCGGGCGTCCACTCGTCCAGGCCCTGAAAAGGCGTGAGCGTCGAACAGATCAGGCCCACTTTCGCGGCGCTCGTTTGCTGGACCAGTTGCTGATACGCGCCGATGAGCTGCTGCGCGCTCGGCGGATTGCCGCTGATGAGATTGTTCACCGCATCGTCGGAGACGATGACCCACTTCACGTTGGGCTGCCCGAGCACGTCGCGGGCGAAGCGCTTCAGTCCGGCCTGGCCCGACCCGTCCGTGAAGAAATCGTTTCCGCTGATGCCCTGATTCAGCACGCCGACCGTCATGCCCGAGCGGATCAGCCGCTCCGCGAGCCGGTTCGGCCAGCGCCGGTTCGTGTTGGGCGTCGATGAAAACCCGTCCGTGATCGACGCGCCGAACGTGACCACCGCGCCCGTCGCCGCGGCGTTCATCACATCGACATTGGTGAGGAAATAGTACGACTGCTCGCCCGCCGCGTTCACGACGCCGCCCGCGAACGCCGGGTCCGCGCTGACGTCGCCCGGCGCGATCCAGTTGTCCTGCAGGCCCTCGATATGGCCGGTCGCCCCCGGCTGCGTCTGCGACGGAATATGGAAGCTCACGGCGATATCGGCGAGTGCCGGCACCTGAAACGGGACGGCGTCGGTCTGCACCGTGCCGCCCGCCGGAATCGTCACGTAGGGCTGGCCGTTGAAGGTCGCGGCGCGATCGGTGCCGGCGATCGTCCGCGCCCCGCTCGCCCGCCGCGCGATATGCACGTCGCCGAGCGTGACCGGCTGCGAGCCGAACAGATTGGAAAACGTCAGGCGCGCCGCCGTGCCGCCGATGCTCGTATGCACGACGTGGCGAATCGTCTGGTTGTTGAAGCCGGGATCCGCCGTGACGTCAGGCGCGGCCGACCACGTTCCGGTCCACGGTGCGCTCGTGATGACCCCCTGCGCGAAGTAATGCGATGTATCGGGCCATGACAGAAGAACGACGAGCGCCAGGCCGACGAGCTTGTGTAACCCTCGTTTCACGTTCGCCTCCCTGTTCTTCGAATTGGTGGAAGCAAACTAGACCACGTCGGGCGCGTCGCCGTCGTGCGCTAACGTACAGACAACGTCAAACGCCATTCCCGTGGACAAAAAACAGAAAGCCGCATGAAAGTTTCTCTCATGCGGCTTTTTGCGGATGTTCGACGATTCGCGGATCAGACGACGTTCATCGCCAGCGCGCTCGCACGATAATGCTCCGCGGCCTTTTCGGTGTCGCCCAGTTGCTCGTGCAGACGCGCGAGCGCGCGATGCGTGCGGATCTTGAGCGGTTCGTTGTCGGCGAGTTTCAGCGCCGATTCGAGGAACGCCTGCGCCTTGCCCCACAACTGCTGATGCAGACACAGCCGCCCGAGCGTGAAGAGCAGATCGGCGTCTTCGGTGCGTTCCTTCTGCCACGCTTCGGCGCGCTGGATCAGCGGGAACGCGTCGCCGCCGACGATGCAATCCGGATAGCGTCGCAAGAGCCGCGCGTCCCAGTTGTGCGCGAGCGCATCCTCGACGATCTTCTTCGCCTCCGCGCGGCGATCGAGCGCGATCAACAGCTCCGCGGCGAGATCGGCAAGACGCGGCGACTGGCGCTCGGTCGTCGAAAGCGACTGCCACAGTTCGAGCAGCGCGTCGGGATTGTGACGCCGGTCGCGCAGCAGGTTTTCCGCTGCCACCTGACGCAGCCGCACCGCGACCGCCGGATGCAGCGCCTCGCGTTTTTCCAGCATGCGCACGAGCTTCAGCACTTCGCCCCAGTTCTTCAACTGCTGCTGCGCACGCAGCGCGATCTGCTGCGCGTGGATGCGCCGGCCGCCCTGCGCCTGCATTTCAGTGAGCGCGACGAGCGCGCCGTCGGCATCGCGGCCATCGGCGCGCATGTCGGCGGTCGCCATCAGGCGCGCGTCCTGCCAGTCAGTGCCGGAAACCTGCGCGAGCCATTCGTCGCGGCGCGCGTATTCGTGCAGGCGATGCGCCGCGTTTGCGCCGATGAGCCCGGCCGCGCCCTTGTTGGCGTCGACCGAGAGCGCATCGCGCGCGGCCTTCTCGGCCTTCGAGAAGCGTCCGGCGTAGAGGTGCCCGACCGCATCGCGCAGCGACGCATTCGCCTTCGCGAGCTTGCTACGCGTGCGATACGCGGCGACGCGCGACGGCATCTTCCACACGCCGCGCACCGCGCGAATGACCGCGTAGAGCACGATGAACAGCACGACGAGCGCCACCGCGAACAGGTTGAGCGACATGTCGACCCGATACGGCGGAATCACGAGCAGAATCTGCCCGCCGTTGAAACCGCCGACCGTTGCGACGATCACCGCTACCGCGAACAGCAGCGCGAGCCAGATCAGTCCACGAATCGTCATCATCCGCCTCGCTTGAACTGATGGACGGCGGCGAGGCTGGCGTTCAGGTTCGGCACGGCGACGGCGAGCGACGCCTGATCGACCTGCTTCACGAGATCGCGCACGGCCTGCACCTTCCTGGACGATGCATCGAAGTAGCGCGCGAGCGCGGCATCGGCGGCGTGCAGATCGGACTTGAGCGTCGGCTCACTGCGCGACAGGAGCGACAGACGCGCGGACAGCAAACGCAGCTTCACGTTCTCGCGCACGAAATAACCCTGATCGGGCGACGTGAGCATTGCGTCGGCGTTATCGATGCGCCGCACCGACACGAGGCTCGACAACTGCTGGCCGATGCCGTTCGTGATCTGATGCCACAGCACCTTCCAGCGCGGCTCGCCGGTCGCCGCGGCGATCGACGCGCTGTTGGCCGGCTCGGCCGTCTGCGCGCGGGCGCGTGCGATGGGCGCTTCGCCCGACAGCGGCAACTGGTCGATCTGGTCGATGGCGGTGTCGAGCTTGATCGCGAGACCGGTGAGATCGGTGGTGGGCGTGGCCTTCAGCTTGTCGATGTCCTGCGCGATCGCCTTGCGGATCGCGACGACCTGCGGACCGGTGCTCGCGGCAAGCCGCGTGTCGGCGCTTTGCAGCGCGAAGAGCGCGAGCTGCACGTTGCCGGTCAGTTGCAGTTGCTGGCTCGCGCTCGACAGAATCTGCTCGACTTCGGCGATGGTCCAGTCGTCGCGATTGCTCGCGAGATCCTGATATTGCTGCTGCAACGCCTGACTGTGCGTTTCGGCATCGGTGAGCTTGCCTTGCAACTGGATGATCTGCGTATTGAGCGCGGTGGTCGCGCTCGCGGCCTGATCGGCTTTTGCGCGCAGATCGGCGTTCTGCTCGTCCGACTGGGCGAGGCGTTGCGACAGTTGCGCGTCGGCGCGGTCGAACTTGCGGTTCAGGACGAACGCGCCCGCGCCCGCCGCCACCGCCAGAATGACGATGACGAACCACAACAACACGATGCCCGCGCCGCCGCGGCGCTTCTGCTGCTCGAAAGGCGTGAAAGGCGTGTTCGGCGGCAAGGGCGGTGTCACGTTCGGCTGAGGTGAAGCTTTTTTGGAATCGTTCGAATCAGTCATGCGTGATTGAGCCGTTTGGTGGGCCGGCGCGGTGGCCGGATGGGCGTCCGTCGGCGCGGATGAGGAATGGTTCGAGCTCGATGCGCTCGCCGCAGCGCTCGCGTATGCGTGGGCCTCCGGATCGCGTGTGTTGCGTTGTGGCTCCGCCTGCGCGGCTGCTGCGGCGGTGTCGGACGGAAACAGCGCTTCCAGCGAGTGTGCGATGCGTTCGTCGCCCGCGCCGGACACCGTAATCCTATCAAAACCCGCTCCCCGCGCGGCTTCGGCGATGCGCGGGTGCGGGCAGACGACCGGCGTGCGTTTGAGCAGCACGATTTCGTCGGCGGTGAGGTGCTCGTGCGCGAGCTCGTCGAGATTGCGCACGCCTTCGGAACTCGTCAGCAGCCACGCGTGCGGCTTTCCCGCGAGCAGTTCGTGGATGCGCTCCCACTTTTGCATCGACGGCTCGGGCAGCACACGTCGATACGCGGCGGCTTTCTCGACCCGCGCGCCCGCCTCGGCCAGCCGTTCGGCGAGCCATTCGCGGCCGCCGTCGCCGCGCACGATCAGCACGCGCTTGTCTTCGAGACCGTTCGTGCCGAAATGCGCTTCGATCGCGGTGTAGAGCGCTTCCGAGTCGAAGCGGGGATCGGCATCTTCCGTCGATGGACTGATCACGCGATGCGCGGGCGCGTGCACGCCCTGCCGCGCGAGCGCCGCGACCGATCCCGGACCGACGACCGCGACGGGGAGATCGGCGGGCCACGGCGCGCCGAGCCGGCCGAACGCATGATCGATCGCATTCGGCGACACGAACACGACGAGCGCATAACGCCCAGGCGCGTCGGGCGGCAGAAAGAGCTCGTCGAGCGCGGCGCGCAGCGGTGCATCGTCGGCGACGGGCGCGATATCGATCAGCGGGAATTCCAGCGTGTCGAAGCCGGCGCTTGCGAGGAGCGCGAGCAACGCGGACGACTGTCCGCCCGGACGCGTGACGATGACGGTGGCGCGGCGCTCGCTCGCCATCAGGACTTCGGCCCCGAGGGCGCGGCGTTGGGGGCGTCGGCGCGGCTCATCGTGGTGAGCGCGTTGACGATATCCATTGCGCCCTGTGCTTCGAGATCCGACGACACGCGCTTGCCGAGCGCGAGCGCACCGGCGAGATCGGGCGAACGCACGGCTTCTTCGGCGCGCAGCACACGCTTGCCGTCGGGCATCGCCACCGCGCCGCGCAGATGCAGCGCGCCGTCGCGCCACACGGCATGCGCCGCGAGCGGCACTTCGCAACTGCCGCCGAGCGCACGCGACACCGCGCGTTCCGCCTCGACCGCGAGCGCGGTGTGCTCGTCGTGCAACGGCGCGAGCCACGCGGCGAGATCGGCGCGATCCGCGCGCATCTCGATGCCGAGCGCGCCCTGCCCCGCAGCCGGCAGGCTCTCCGACGGATCGAGCAGCGCACGGATGCGCGCTTCGAGACCGAGCCGCTTCAGTCCGGCGGCCGCGAGGATGATCGCCGCGTATTCGCCGCGATCGAGCTTGGCAAGACGCGTGTCGAGATTGCCGCGCAGCGGACGCACTTCGAGCGCGGGAAAGCGCGCGCGGATCATCGCTTCGCGGCGCAGGCTCGACGTCCCGACGATGCTTCCCGCAGGCAACGCTTCCAGCGCTTCGTAGTGCGGCGACACGAAGGCGTCGCGCGGATCTTCACGCTCCAGAATGGCGCCGAGCGCGAAGCCTTCGGGCAGTTCCATCGGCACGTCTTTCAGCGAATGCACGGCGAGATCGGCGCGGCCATCGGCGAGCGCGGCTTCGAGTTCTTTCACGAAGAGACCCTTGCCGCCGACCTTCGACAACGTGCGATCCAGAATCTGATCGCCACGCGTCGTCATTCCGAGGATTTTTACGTCACAAGATGGATATAATTTGTGCAGCGCACACCGCACATGCTCGGCCTGCCACATCGCAAGCCGGCTTTCCCGCGAAGCGATGGTGATGCTCGCGGGCGGTGTCGTTGAATGCGTCTCGGAATTCATTGATGCTCGATCGAATGACGGGATGGATGAATAGACATTAGCGAACAATGGTAGCACGCACGCCAGAGTCCACAGACACATGGGCAGCGCGCGAGAGCCTTGTCCGATGCGCCTTTCGGGGCGTCCGTGGCGCGTTTGTATCCGGGTGAACGACGGCGCAGGCCGCTTCGCGCGCGATGACCGCTTCGGGGCCCGCTAAACGCCGCGGCATGCTGTCGCCGGTTTGACGCACGGTCGTTCGCGCGGCCTGCGGTTTCCTGCCCGATGCGGCGCCCGTCCGGGTTGCATCACGTCGATGTGGTCCCTGGCTTCGCAGCTTCTGAGAGGAACCCAACGTGACGTCTTCTGGATCGGCTCGCCCGGCGCGCCGCAACGCCGCATTGCCCAAGTCTTCCTCCTCCGACGCGCCCCGCCCGGCGTCGTCGCCCATCGTCACGAAGGCCGCCACGGCGGCGAAGGCATCGAAAGCGGCGATCGCGCCGAAACCGAGGCCGGGCGTCAAGGCCGCGGCCAAACGCGTCGCGACCAAAGCGAAAGCGCCGCGCGCCAACGGCGCAGCCGCCGCGAAACCCGCGAGCCGCACGCGCGACGACAAGGACCGCCCGCTCTTCGAGGACATCCGCTTCCTCGGCCGTCTGCTCGGCGAAGTGCTGCGCGAGCAGGAAGGCGACGCCGTGTTCGACGTGGTGGAAGCCATTCGTCAGACGGCCGTGAAGTTTCGCCGCGAAGACGACAGCGAAGCCGCGCAGACGCTGGAGAAGAAGCTGCGCGCGCTGTCGCCGGAGCAGACGGTGTCGGTCGTGCGTGCGTTCAGCTACTTTTCGCATCTGGCGAATATCGCGGAAGACCGCCATCACAATCGCCGCCGCCGCATCCACGCGCTCGCGGGCTCCGTTTCGCAGCCCGGCACGATCGCCTATGCCATCGAGCGGATGCGCGAGCACAAGAACATCAGCGCGACGCGCAAGCTGCTGGACAAGTTTTTCGGCGATGCGCTGATCGTGCCGGTGCTCACCGCGCACCCGACCGAAGTCTCGCGCAAGAGCATTCTCGATGCGCAACACGACATCGCGCGCCTGCTCGCCGAGCGCGATCAGGAACTGACCGTCCGCGAACGCGCCCAGAACGAAGCCGTGCTACGCGCGCGGGTGACGTCGCTGTGGCAGACGCGCATGCTGCGCGAAACACGGCTCTCCGTCACCGACGAAATCGACAACGCGCTTTCTTACTATCGCGCGACCTTCCTCGCGGAGATTCCCGCGCTCTATGCCGATATCGAAGGCGCGCTCGCCGAGCACGGCCTGCCCGTGCGCCTGCCGCCGTTCTTCCAGATGGGAAGCTGGATCGGCGGCGACCGCGACGGCAATCCGTTCGTCACCGGCGAAACGCTCGAAACCGCGATCACCCGTCAGGCGATCGTGATCTTCGAACACTATCTGGAAGAGACGCACAAGCTCGGCGCGGAATTGTCCGTGTCGAACCTGCTCGCCGGTTCGAGCGATGCGTTGAAGGCGCTCGCCGATGCCTCGCCGGATCAGTCGCCGCATCGCACGGACGAGCCGTACCGGCGCGCGCTCATCGGCATGTACACGCGGCTTGCGGCGAGCGCTCGCGTGCGGCTCGGCGAAGGCGTCGTCGCGGTGCGCAGCGCGGGCGCCGGCCAGCCGCAGATTCGCGCGAAGCCCTACGCCGACGCGTCCGAATTCGTGCGCGACCTGCACGTGCTGATCGATTCGCTCGCGGAGCATCACGGCGCGTCGATGTCGACCCTGCGTCTTTCGCCGCTCGCGCGTGCCGCCGAAGTGTTCGGCTTCCATCTCGCGAGCATCGACTTGCGGCAGAGCTCGGATATTCACGAAGCGGTCGTGACCGAGTTGCTCGCGCGTGCGGGCGTCGTCGCGGATTATGCGTCGCTGTCCGAAGAGCACAAGCGCGACGTGCTGCTGAAGGAACTGGCGCAACCGCGTCCGCTGCGTCTGCCTTACGCGCAGTATTCCGATCTCGCGAAGAGCGAACTCGGCGTGCTCGAAGCCGCGCGCGAGACGCGTCAGAAGTTCGGCGCGCGCGCGGTGCGCAACTACATCATCTCGCACACGGAAACCGTCAGCGACCTGCTGGAAGTCATGTTGCTGCAGAAGGAAACCGGCGTGCTGCAAGGCTATCTGGGCGCTAAAGACGATTCACCGCGCGACGGCCTGATGGTGATTCCGCTCTTCGAGACCATCGCCGACTTGCGCAATGCGCCGGTCATCATGGGCGAGTTCTTCGCGCTGCCGGGCATCGACAAGCTGATCGAAAATCAGGGCAACGAGCAGGAAGTGATGCTCGGCTATTCGGACAGCAACAAGGACGGCGGCTTTCTCACGTCGAATTGGGAGCTGTATCGCGCGGAACTGGCGCTGGTTACGCTCTTCAAGGAACGCGGCACGACCTTGCGACTGTTCCACGGCCGCGGCGGCACGGTCGGACGCGGCGGCGGCCCGACCTATCAGGCGATTCTGTCGCAGCCGCCCGGCACCGTCGACGGGCAAATCCGTCTGACCGAGCAAGGCGAAGTGATCGCGAGCAAGTTCGCGAATGCGGAGATCGGGCGGCGCAATCTGGAGACGGTCGTCGCGGCGACGCTCGAAGCATCGCTGCTGCCGCACGAGAACGCGCCCGCGCAGTTGCCGCAATTCGAAGCGACGATGCAGACGCTCTCCGATTCCGCGATGGCCGCGTACCGTGCGCTCGTCTACGAGACGCCCGGCTTCACCGACTATTTCTTCCTGTCGACGCCGATTTCGGAGATCGCGGAGCTGAATATCGGCAGCCGGCCGGCGTCGCGCAAGCTGCAGGATCCGAAGCAACGCAAGATCGAGGATTTGCGCGCGATTCCGTGGGGCTTCTCGTGGGGGCAATGCCGTTTGTTGCTGACGGGCTGGTACGGCTTCGGCAGCGCGGTGACGGCCTATCTCGACAAGTCCGGCTCCGACGATGAACGCGCGAAGCGGCTCGCGACGCTGCGCAAGATGCACAAGACGTGGCCGTTCTTCAAGAACCTGCTGTCGAACATGGACATGGTGCTCGCGAAGACCGATCTCGCGGTTGCGTCGCGTTATGCGCAGCTCGTCACGGACAGGAAGCTGCGCAAGACCGTGTTCGACAAGATCGTCGCGGAGCATCAGCGCACGTCGGACGTGCTCGCCGAGATTACGGGGAAGAGCGATCGTCTTGCGGATAATCCGCTGCTCGCGCGGTCGATCAAGAACCGGTTTCCGTATCTCGATCCGCTTAACCATTTGCAGGTCGAACTGTTGAAGCGTCATCGCGCGGGAGATCAGAACGTGCGCTTGCGGCGCGGGATTCATTTGACGATCAACGGGATTGCGGCGGGGTTGCGGAATACGGGGTGATGGTACGGTGTGGCGGGGGGTTTTCGCTGGATCCCGTCAGCGTGTCGGTCTATTAGCACTGCCCCTCCCCGGGGCGGGGGTCACTTTCTTTGCTGCTGCAAAGAAAGTAACCAAAGAAAGCAGCTTCTCACCGCCCGCGGTCACACGCACGTTGGCCATGCTTGCCAGCCGTAGGCGGCACTCGCCTAAGTGTCGCCCTCACAGGCCCACTCGGGCTTGGCTCGCGCACGGTCTGACGCGCTAGAAGTTTTAGCGCGCTGGTTCAGCACGAAAGAGTTCCGGCACAGCGCTACGCGCTGCCGTTGGGTATGCAAGGGAAACAGTCGAAGAAGAAGCACGCGCAAACCCGATTGACCCATCGGCCGCGAAGCGGGCTGGAGCTATTTGGTGCTGAACCAGTTTGTTCTGTGGTGCGATGTGTCAGACCGTGCGCGAGCCAAGCCCGGTTGGGCCTTTGGGGGCGACACTTAGGCGAATGCCACCGCGGGCTGGCAAGCATGGCCAAACTGCGTGTGACCGCGGGCCTGAACGAGCTGCTTTCTTTGGTTACTTTCTTTGCAGCAGCAAAGAAAGTGACTGCCGCCCCGCACAGGGGCAGTGCCAATAGACCGACACGAAATCGGGATCCAGCGAAAGCCCAACACCCTTCACCCCCTCCGATTCCCCTCGATCATCACCGCATCCAGCTCGAACGAGCAATCGTCCTTCACCCCAAAGTACTGCCGGACTTCATCCGGCGCACTGGTCCACATCGATCTGATCGCCGTCACACGCTCGGCCGGCGTGCGCATCCGCGTCACCCACGACTCAAATTCCAGCGGAATGCGCCAGCGCTCGGTCACCTGCGCGTCGAAACCGGCGTCATCGAGCATCGCGATCCACTCATCGGCGCGATAGTCGCGGATGTGCGACGCATCGCGCAGAAGTTCTATCGCCTGAATATGCGTGTCGTAAAGCGGATCGTCGATACCCGCGATATCGATGAACCTGAGCCGTCCGCCCGGCTTCAGCACGCGATGCGCTTCCTTCAACGCGGCCGGCACGTCGCGCCAGTGATGCGCGCTCATACGGCTCACGGCCCAGTTGAACGTGCCGTCGGCGAACGGCAACGTTTCGGCGGCGCCCTGCTGCGTGCGGATCGTCGTCAGGCCGCGCTCCTTCGCGGCGGCATCGACCGTCGCGAGCATCTGCGGCGCGATGTCGTACGCGACGACCTCCCGCACGTGCGGCGCAATCGCGAAGCTCGCGTGCCCCGCGCCGCAGCCCATGTCCAGCACGACCGCGTTGCCGCATGTGGCCGCGAAAGTCGCGGCGAGGCTCTGAAGATCGGCGCCGCTCGCGTGGACGGCGCTCGTGAGATAGGCGGCGGCAGTGCTGCCGAATGCGTCTGCGACCTGGTCGTGGTGTTTCATCGCGCTCTCCGGTTCGATGTGGGGAAGGTCTGCCCGCTACAATAGAGCCCACGTTGTACCAGTACAAGTTGTGCAGATATTCTGGTATAGAAACCACCTGTCGACGTTTGAATGAATCACACCGACAAAACCGAACCCCTCGCCGATACGCCCGCCCATGCGCTCGGCGAATTCATCCGCGCGCATCGCGAACGGCTCTCGCCGCAGGCCGTCGGTCTCGCGGCCGGTCCGCGCCGCCGTACGCCCGGCCTGCGCCGCGAGGAAGTCGCGCAACTGTGCGGCGTCAGCCCGACCTGGTACACGTGGATCGAACAGGGCCGTCCCGTGTCCGCTTCCGCCGATGCGCTCGCGCGTATCGCCGTCGCGTTGCAGTTGTCGCGCGCCGAACGCGCGTATCTGTTCGAGCTCGCCGCCCAGCGCGATCCCGCCGAGCCCGATCCCGCCAGCCAGGACGCGCCCGCCGCGCTGCTGCAAACGGTCGCGCTGATCGGCGCACCGGCCTACGTGCTCGACCGTCAGTGGAACGCGCTGCGCTGGAACGAGCATGCATCGGCGTTGTTCGTCGGCTGGCTGGACGGGGAGCATGACCGCAATCTGCTGACCTACACGTTCACATCGCCGGCGGCGCGCGCGTTGATCGTCGATTGGGAAACGCGCGCGCGTCGTCTCGCCGCCGAATTCCGCGCCGATTCGATCCGCCATCTGAACGATGCGCCGACCCGCACGCTCATCGACGATCTGAGCGCCGCGAGCGCCGCCTTCGCGCGATTCTGGGCGTCGCAGGACGTGTTCGAGCGCGAAGGCGGCGAGCGCGCGTTCAATCATCCGTCGCGCGGGACCGTCGTGTTCAACCAGATCACGTTCAAGCCGGCGCATCGGGAGGATCTGAAGCTAGTCATCCTCGTCGGGTCCGAATAGTGCCGAATGTTAAAATTTTCGTCTTCCCGAAGCCGAATTGAAGCCAAACCCTCCGCTGAGAAAATCACCATGACGTCCCAACTCCACAAAAAAGGCGAAGCCTGGTCGGCTCGCTTCTCCGAGCCGATGTCGGAGCTCGTCAAGCGCTATACGTCGTCGGTGTTCTTCGACAACCGGCTCGCGCTCGTCGACATTCAGGGCTCGCTCGCGCACGCGTCGATGCTCGCGGCGCAGAAGATCATCGGCGCCGACGATCTCGCCGCCATCGAGCGCGGCATGGCGCAGATCAAGGGCGAAATCGAGCGCGGCGAGTTCGAGTGGAAGCTGGATCTGGAAGACGTGCACCTGAACATCGAAGCGCGGCTGACGGCCCTGATCGGCGATGCCGGCAAGCGCCTGCACACCGGCCGCTCGCGCAACGATCAGGTCGCCACCGATATCCGCCTGTGGCTGCGCGGCGAGATCGACCGTATCGGCGGACTGCTTACGGATCTGCGTCTCGCGCTCATCGACATGGCCGAGAAACACGCCGACACCATCATGCCGGGCTTTACGCATCTGCAAGTGGCGCAGCCGGTGACGTTCGGTCATCACTTGCTCGCCTACGTCGAGATGTTTTCGCGCGACGCCGAGCGCCTGCGCGATCTGCGTAAGCGTGTGAACCGCCTGCCGCTGGGCGCAGCGGCGCTCGCCGGCACGAGCTATCCGATCGATCGTCACGCGGTCGCGAAGACGCTCGGCTTCGACGGCATCTGCGCGAATTCGCTCGATGCGGTGTCCGACCGCGATTTCGCAATCGAATTCACGGCGGCGGCCGCGCTCGTCATGACGCACGTATCGCGCTTCTCCGAGGAACTCGTGCTGTGGATGAGCCCGCGCGTCGGCTTCATCGATCTGGCGGACCGTTTCTGCACGGGTTCGTCGATCATGCCGCAGAAAAAGAACCCCGACGTGCCCGAACTGGCGCGCGGCAAGACCGGCCGCGTGAACGGCCATCTCATGGCGCTGCTCACGCTGATGAAAGGCCAGCCGCTCGCGTACAACAAGGACAATCAGGAAGACAAGGAACCTCTGTTCGATACCGTCGATACGGTCGCGGACACGCTGCGCATCTTCGCGGAAATGGCGGCGGGCATCACGGTCAAGCCGCAAGCGATGCGCGCGGCGGCGCTGCAAGGCTTCTCCACCGCCACCGATCTCGCGGACTATCTCGTGAAGCGCGGCCTCCCCTTCCGCGACGCGCACGAGGCGGTCGCGCATGCGGTGCGCATTTGCGTGGATCGCGAGTGCGATATCGCCGATTTGTCGCTCGACGAGATGCGCCGCGAACTGCCGAACGTCGCGCATCTGATCGGCGAGGACGTGTTCGAATATCTGACGCTCGAGGGCTCGGTCGCGAGCCGCAATCACCCCGGCGGCACTGCGCCGGATCAGGTGCGCGCGGCGGCGAAGGCGGCGCGCGAATCGCTTTGATCGTGCCGCCCGCCACGATTGCCTCGTGACATCGAAGGCCGTTCGCAAGGACGGCCTTTTTCGTTGCAGAACGCGTCGTCATGTCTCTGCGCGACGGCACGTATTTTCGGGATAATCGGATGTTGCTCACTCGCGCTCATCGAAACGCTCGGTCATGATCATCCGCCCCAAGCTCAACTGGTTTCGGCTGCTGTTCGTGTGGCACGGCTCCGTGCTGCCGCAACTGCTGCCGCGCCTCGGGTTGATCTTCGCGCTGTCGGTGGCGGCGATTTTCATGCACGACCACATGCGCCATTATCCGATCGGCCTCGGCACGCCGCCCTTCGCACTCGTGGGTATCGCGCTTGCCGTGTTTCTCGGGTTTCGCAATGGCGCCAGTTACGAGCGCTGGTGGGAAGGCCGCAAATTGTGGGGAACGTTGCTCAACACGTCGCGCGCACTGGCGCAGCAGGTGTTGTCGCTGCCGGAGCCACGGGACCGTGCTCAGACGCGGCCTTTCCTAGCGGCGCTTGGTGCACTGGCGCATGCGCTTCGGCATCAGTTGCGCGGCACCGATGCGCTCTCGGACCTGGCTCCGCGATTGCCGTCCGATTTGCACGCGCGCGTCGCGGCGGCGAAGTATCGGCCCGCGCTGATTCTGCTCTGGCTCGGCGAATGGGTCGCCGAGCGCAGGCGCGAAGGCACGCTCGACGGCTATGCGATGCTCGCGATTCAGCACAATCTGAACGCGCTTTCCGATGTGATCGGCGGATGCGAGCGCATCGCGACCACGCCGCTGCCGTTTTCGTACTCGGTGATGATCCATCGCACGATCTACCTCTTCTGCGTGATGCTGCCGTTCGGACTCGTCGATGGCGCTGGTGTGCTTACGCCGCTGTTCGCGCTGCTGGTGGCGTATGCGTTCATGGCGCTGGAAGCGATCGCCGCGCAGATCGAAGATCCTTTCGGGCTCGAAGAGAACGACCTCGCGCTGAACGCGATGTGCGAGAGCATCGAGATCGCGCTGCACGATATGGCTGCCGATGCCGGGTTTGCGATGCCGCCGGCTGGCGGCCCGACGTTGCCGCGAAAGTTCGTGATCGATTAGCGAGGCGTTGGGTTGGAGCATTGAAACTCAATCGTATATTTTGTAATCCAGAATAAACGCACGAAGAATCCGATTCGTTGCAAGGATTTATCTCCACCCACGACACAGACAATTTCACAATCCGGTCAGCCACGCACAAACGACTTCCTTCATAATCGTGCCGACTCACCCTGGAGAAATTGTTTTGAAACTGTTCTACAAAGCAGGCGCCTGTTCCCTCGCATCGCATATCGCTCTCGAAGAATCCGGACTGGCTTTCGAAATCGAAGCCGTCGACCTCAAGACCAAGCTCACCGCGAGCGGCGCGGATTTCAACAAGATCAACGCGAAGGGCTACGTGCCCGCACTCCTGCTCGACAACGGCGAACTGCTGACCGAAGGCCCTGCGATCATGCAGTACATCGCCGACCAGGTGCCGGCGAAGCATCTCGCGCCGCTCAATGACGGCATGGCGCGTTATCGCCTGCAAAGCTGGCTGACGTTCATCGGCACGGAACTGCACAAGAATTTCTCGCCGTTCTTCAATCCGGCCGCAAGCAGCGACTCGAAAGCAGCCGCGATGGCCAATCTCGAACGCCGTCTCGCCTACGTCGCGCAGCAAATCGACGACAAGCAATTCCTGCTCGGCAACGAATTCAGCATCGGCGATGCTTATCTCTTCACCGTGCTCGGCTGGGCGAAGTACATCGATCTCGACCTCGGCAAGTGGCCGGCGCTCGTCGCGTATCAGGAGCGCGTCGGCGCGCGTCCGGGCGTACAGGCAGCGTTGAAGGCGGAAGGCCTGATCTGAACGATCGGCGTTCCTGAAATGACAAACGGCCCTTTCAAGGGCCGTTTGTTTTTGCAGCAGCGAATCAGGCGAACATCAATTGCGCACGCAATCGACGAAATACTCGATGCGCCCGTTGATCATCTCGCCGACGAGCCCGTGTATATCCGTGTGGAAGCCCGGGAAGCGCTCGTTGAACTCGCGCGCGAAACGCAGATAATCGACGATCGTCCGATTGAAACGCTCGCCCGGAATCAGCAACGGAATGCCCGGCGGATACGGCGTGAGCAGAATCGACGTAACGCGGCCTTCGAGTTCGTCGATCGGCACGCGGTCGATCTCGCGGTGCGCGAGTTTCGCAAACGCTTCGGACGGTTTCATCGCCGGCTCCATGCTCGACAGATACATCTCCGTCGTCAGACGCGCGATGTTGTTCGCGCGATAGACGCTGTGGATCTGCCCGCACAGATCGCGCAGGCCGATGCGCTCATACGACGGATGCTGCGCGACGAATTCCGGCAGCACGCGCCACAGCGGCTGGTTGTTGTCGTAGTCGTCCTTGAACTGCTGAAGCTCGGTGACCATCGAGTTCCAGCGGCCCTTCGTAATGCCGATCGTGAACATGATGAAGAACGAGTACAGCCCGGTCTTCTCCACGATGATGCCGTGCTCCGCCAGATACTTCGTCACGATCGCGGCCGGAATGCCGGACTCGCCGAATTCGCCGTCCACGTCGAGTCCCGGCGTGATGATCGTCGCCTTGATCGGGTCGAGCATGTTGAAGTTTTCGGCGAGCGCGCCGAAGCCGTGCCAGCGGTCGTTCGGCTTCAGCATCCAGTCCTCGCGGTCGCCGATGCCCTCTTCCGCCAGCGCGTCCGGGCCCCACACCTTGAAGAACCAGTCGTCGCCGTATTCGGCATCGACCTTGCGCATCGCGCGGCGGAAGTCGAGCGCCTCGGCGATCGATTCCTCCACGAGCGCCTCGCCGCCCGGCGCTTCCATCATCGCCGCCGCGACATCGCACGACGCGATGATCGCGTATTGCGGCGACGTCGACGTGTGCATCAGATACGCCTCGTTGAAACGATGGCGATCGAACGCGCTGTTCTCGCTGTCCTGCACGAGAATCTGCGACGCCTGCGAAATGCCGGCGAGCAGCTTGTGCGTGGAGTGCGTCGCGAACACGAGCGCGCCCGTGCGCGGACGGCCCGCGCCGATCGCATGCATGTCCTGATAGAACGAGTGAAACTCGGCGTGCGGCAGCCACGCTTCGTCGAAATGCAGCGTGTCGAGCATGTCGCCGAGCAGGTCCTTGATCATTTCGACGTTGTAGATCACGCCGTCATATGTGCTCTGCGTGATCGTCAGAATGCGCGGCTTGACCTTCGGATTCTTCGCGAGCGCCTCGCGCGCGAACGGATTCGCCTCGATCTTCTTGCGGATGTTCTCCGGCTTGAACTCGTCGCGCGGAATCGGCCCGATGATGCCGAAGTTGTTGCGCGTCGGGGTAAGGAACACGGGAATCGCGCCGGTCATCGTGATCGCGTGCAGGATCGACTTGTGGCAGTTGCGGTCCACGAGCACGATATCGCCCGGCGCAACGGTCGCGTGCCACACGATCTTGTTCGACGTGGACGTGCCGTTGGTCACGAAAAAGAGATGATCCGCGCCGAAGATGCGCGCCGCGTTGCGCTCCGACGCCGCGACCGGCCCGGTGTGATCGAGCAGCTGGCCGAGTTCCTCGACCGCGTTGCAGACGTCCGCGCGCAGCATGTTCTCGCCGAAGAACTGGTGAAACATCTGCCCCAGCGGATTCTTCAGGAACGCGACGCCGCCCGAGTGCCCCGGGCAGTGCCACGAGTACGAACCCTCGTCCGCGTACTGCACCAGTTCCTTGAAGAACGGCGGCGCGAGCGCATCGAGATATACCTTCGCCTCGCGGATCACGTGGCGCGCGACGAACTCCGGCGTGTCCTCGAACATGTGGATGAAGCCGTGCAGCTCGCGCAGGATGTCGTTCGGCAAGTGGCGCGAGGTGCGCGTTTCGCCGTACAGGAAGATGGGGATGTCCGCGTTGCGGCGGCGCACGGCGTTGATGAACGCACGCAGCGCGACGATCGCCGACGCCAGCTCCGGCGTGTCGCCTTCCACGACGACATTGTCGGCGTAGGGCAGCAACTCGTCGTCATCGATCGACAGGATGAAACACGACGCGCGGCTCGATTGCTGCGCGAACGCGGCGAGATCGCCATAGCTCGTCAGGCCGAGGACTTCGACGCCTTCTTTCTCGATCGCCTCGGCGAGCGCCCGAATGCCGGAACCCGAGATGTTCTCGGAGCGAAAGTCTTCGTCGATGATGACGACGGGAAAGCGGAACTTCATGAGGCGAATCTCCAAATGGAACGACCGCTGCCCGAGAAGCGATCTCGAAGCCAGCGGTCTTTCGACAAGCGTTTGCCGTGTGCGTTTCTGAAAGCGCGGCGATGATCAGGTTTTCGGCAGCGTCACGCCGTGCTGCCCTTGATACTTCCCGCCGCGATCCGCGTACGACGTCTCGCACATTTCATCGCTTTCGAAGAACAGGACTTGGGCGACGCCCTCGTTTGCGTAGATTTTGGCAGGCAAAGGTGTCGTATTCGAGAATTCGAGCGTCACGTAGCCTTCCCATTCCGGCTCGAACGGCGTCACGTTGACGATGATCCCGCAGCGCGCATAGGTCGATTTGCCGAGACACACGGTCAGGCACGAGCGCGGAATGCGGAAATATTCGACCGTGCGGGCGAGCGCGAAAGAATTCGGCGGAATGATGCAGACATCGCCCTTGAAATCGACGAACGATTTCTCGTCGAAATTCTTCGGATCGACGATCGTGGAATTGATGTTCGTGAAGATCTTGAATTCATCGGCGACGCGAATGTCGTAGCCGTAGCTCGACGTGCCGTAGCTCACGATCTTGCGGCCGTCCTCGGTCACGCGCACCTGATCGCGCACGAACGGCTCGATCATTCGGTGCTCTTCGGCCATGCGGCGAATCCACTTGTCGGACTTGATGCTCATAGGGAACGCTACTCAACGGTGAACGGCTCGGGTCTCGCGACCGCCGCCTGCGGTGAAACGGGGCAAGGTCTCCGGCGGCGATGTTCGCCGCGCGGGCCAGACGAAAGCGCGTATTTTACGCGATCGGGCGAGCGCGTCGGGCGCGGCGCGAAAGACGCGGCGTCTAGCGGCGAATCACGCCGCAAGCGAGCGCCGGACCCACGTTGTGCGGCGCGCTCGCGTAAGGGTCCACCGCTTCCCGATGCAGCATGATCGCGCGCGAAATGACCGAGCGCACGCCGTCGAGCGACACCTCGGTCGCGACGATGAAGCCCGTCGCCGCGCCCGTCGCGTCCGCGTGGATATTGCCGAGTTCGCCTTCGACACGAGATGTCGCGCGTCTGCGCTCCGAAGGCAGCGCGAACACCGGGCTCGCATCCTGCTCGTTGACGGCGATGCAGTCGCCGCGTTCGTGCACGGTCAGCGCGTGGTCGCTGTTCGGCGGCATGTCCGTCAGGTTGTAGGAAACCTGCACGCCGTCCGCGCGCTCGATCAGCGTGACGGTGCCGCGCGTCGCGTTGCCGGGCGTCGGTTGCAGAACCGCGTCCGCGCGCTTTTCATGATTCTGGAAGATGAGGCCGCAACCGCTCAGCATGACGCTGAAAGCGGCCGTCGCGATCAAGGCGTGAAGCGCCCTCCCGTCGAATCTGTGTCCCATGCGATCCTCTCGGCGGCCCGCCGACGCCCAGTGCGTCCACGCTGCCGCGCATCGAAGGCGACATGATACCGCGAGCCGCATTGCACAAGGCTCGCGCAGATTCGATCGGATGCTCGAAATCAGGTGTTCTGCACGACGATGCTCGGGAATTTCGAGGTCATGTCGCGCTGACGCTCGGCGATCGAGATCGCGACGCGGCGCGCAATCGCGCGATACGTCTCCGCGATACGGCTCTCCGGCTGCGACACGACGGTCGGCTGACCCGCGTCGGTGCGTTCGCGAATGGAGATATCGAGCGGCAACTGGCCGAGAATCTCGACGCCGTATTCCTTCGCCATGCGCTCGCCGCCGCCCGCGCCGAAGATATGTTCCTCGTGGCCGCAATTCGAGCAGATATGCGTGCTCATGTTCTCGACGATGCCGAGAATCGGAATGCCGACCTTCTCGAACATCTTCAAGCCCTTCTTCGCGTCGAGCAGCGCGATGTCCTGCGGCGTCGTGACGATCACCGCGCCCGTCACCGGCACCTTCTGCGACAGCGTGAGCTGGATATCGCCCGTGCCCGGCGGCATGTCGACGACGAGATAGTCGAGGTCCTTCCAGTTGGTCTGACGCAGCAACTGCTCGAGCGCCGATGTCACCATCGGGCCGCGCCACACCATCGGGTTGTCCTGCTCGATCAGAAAGCCGATCGAATTCGCCTGGATGCCGTGGCCTTCGAGCGGGTTCATCGTCTGGTTGTCGGGCGATTCGGGCCGGCCGGTGATGCCGAGCATCATCGGCAACGAAGGGCCGTAGATGTCCGCGTCGAGCATGCCGACCGACGCGCCTTCCGCCGCGAGCGCGAGCGCGAGATTCGCGGCCGTCGTGCTCTTGCCGACGCCGCCCTTGCCCGACGCCACCGCGATGATGTTCTTGACGTTCGGCAGCAGCTTCACGCCGCGCTGCACCGCGTGCGCGACAACCTGCGACGACACGTCCACGGTCACGTTCGCGACGCCGGGCACCTGACGCAGCGCGTCCTGCACCTGCTCGCGGATCGGGCTGAACTGCGTCTTCGCCGGATAGCCGAGCACGACGCTCACCGCGACGTTCGCGCCATCGACGGATACGTTGCGAATGCTCTTCGTATCGACGAACTTGCGGTTGGTATTGGGATCGGTCAGTGTGGCGAGTGCGGTGTCGATCTTCGCGCGGTCAATGCTCATCGAAACTCCATGGAACGCTTGTTGCTAAAGCGCTGCGACGCGCAACAACAAACTGAAGAAATTGAAAGTATTTGTTAGCGCCGTTGCGCGTGACGCGCGGGCACTGCACTATCCCGCTGCAAAATCTTTCCGGGGACGCATCGCATCGGGCAGCCGGGCGCCTTTCTCATTATTGTAGAGGCTTGCCCGGAGGCTCGTCCGAAGACCCTTTCGCACTGTCGGCGCTTCTTGCGCCGAAACGCTTGTCGATTCAAGGAGATTAATATGAACACCAAATTCTTCACTCGTCTGTCCGTGTTCGCGGTGGCCGGCGCGCTCGTCGCGGGCTGCGCATCGCAGCAAGGCACCAACACGGCGGTCGGCACGGGCGTTGGCGCCGCGACCGGCGCAGGCATCGGCGCGATTTTCGGCGGCGGCAAGGGCGCGGCGATCGGCGCGGCCACGGGCGCGGCGGTGGGCGGCATCACCGGCTACAACTGGCAGTCGATCAAGAACAAGATTTCGGGCGACTCGAAGGGCACGGGCACGCAAGTGACCGAGCAGCAGGACGGCTCGCTCAAGGTGAACATCCCCAACTCGATTTCGTTCGATACGAACAGCTACGCGATCAAGCCGTCGTTCGATCCGGTGCTGAACTCCGTCACGCAGACGATGCAGCAGCATCCGGAGCTGATCGCGAGCGTCGTCGGCCATACGGACAACACCGGCCAGGCGGCTTACAACCAGACGCTGTCGCAGAACCGCGCACAGAGCGTGGCGTCGTACATCGCGACGCACGGCGTTCCGGCACAGCGTCTGGCAGCGTCGGGCATGGGCCAGAATCAGCCGATCGCGGACAACTCGACGGAAGCGGGCCGCGCGCAGAATCGCCGCGTGGAAATCTATCTGCGCGCCACCGCGCAGCCGGGTCAGGTGCAGTAAAGCAATTGATTTGAAAGGAGAATGCGCCGTCGCGAAGGCGGTGGCGTAAGTCCGGATTTCGCGGCGTTCAGTCGTCTGAAAAAAATTTGAAACTTGGGCGCAGTGCCGCTGTCTGTCTTTACGGTAGGTGGATGGCGATGCCATCACCTGCCATTCTCCTCTTGTCGTTGTTGCTCCGGGGCCCGATTGGACCCCGGTTTTTTTTGGGCGTTGTATTTCGTAGTTGCGCACAAGCAGCCAACCACGCCTCGAATCCCGCCTTCCACCTCTGCCCCGCGCGCCCTCTCCCCCCGCCCTGCTAAAATCAAAATCCGCTTTTTCCCCAACCCCCAGCACTCCCACACGGGCCGCGCCTTTATGTCAGCACCGATTTCAGCCACTGCCACCGCCGCGCCTGCCGCCTCCGTCAATGAAAGCGGCCGCCGCCAGATCCTCGTCACGTCCGCGTTGCCGTACGCGAACGGTCAGATTCATATCGGCCACATGGTCGAGTACATTCAGACGGATATCTGGGTTCGGTCGCTGCGAATGCATGGCCACGAGGTCTACTACGTCGGCGCGGACGACACCCACGGCACGCCGATCATGCTGCGCGCCGAAAAGGAAGGCATCACGCCCAAAGCGCTGATCGAGCGCGTGTGGAAGGAGCACAAGCGTGACTTCGACAGCTTCGGCATCTCGTTCGACAACTACTATTCGACCGATGCCGAGGAAAACCGCGTCCTCTGCAACACGATCTACGGTTCGCTTCAACAAGCGGGGCTGATCGAGGCGCGCGACATCGAGCAGGCCTACGATCCGGTCAAGGAAATGTTCCTGCCGGACCGATTCATCAAGGGCCAGTGCCCGAAGTGCGGCGCGAAAGATCAATACGGCGACAACTGCGAAGTCTGCGGCTCGACCTATCAGCCGACCGAGCTCATCAATCCGTACTCGGTCGTGTCGGGCGCGACGCCCATCCGCAAGACGTCCACGCACTACTTCTTCAAGCTCTCCGATCCGCGCTGCGAGAATTTCCTGCGCGGCTGGGTGAGCGGCCTCGCGCAGCCCGAAGCCACCAACAAGATGCGCGAATGGCTCGGCGACAAGGGCGAAGCCAAGCTCGCCGACTGGGACATCTCGCGCGACTCGCCCTACTTCGGCTTCGAGATTCCGGGCGCGCCGGGCAAGTACTTCTACGTCTGGGTCGATGCGCCCGTCGGCTATTACGCGAGCTTCAAGAATCTCGCGGACCGCATCGGGGTGAATTTCGACGAGTGGGTGAAGCCCGGCGCGAAGGCCGAGCAGTACCATTTCATCGGCAAGGACATTCTGTATTTCCACACGCTCTTCTGGCCGGCGATGCTCGAATTCTCCGGCCATCGCACGCCGACCAACGTATTCGCGCACGGCTTCCTGACCGTCGACGGCGCGAAGATGTCGAAGTCGCGCGGCACCTTCATCACCGCGCAGAGCGTGATCGACACGGGCCTCAACCCCGAGTGGCTGCGCTACTACTTCGCGGCGAAGCTCAATAGCACGATGGAAGACATCGACCTGAACCTCGAAGACTTCCAGGCGCGCGTGAACAGCGATCTCGTCGGCAAATACGTGAACATCGCGAGCCGCGCGGCGGGTTTTCTCATCAAGCGTTTCGACGGCCGCGTACAGGACAGCGCGATGCATCATCCGCTCGTCACGCGATTGCGCTCGGCGATTCCGCAGATCGCAGGCTTCTACGAATCGCGCGAGTATGGCCGCGCGTTGCGCACGACGATGGAACTCGCCGACGCCGTCAACGCTTACGTCGATACCTCGAAGCCGTGGGATCAGGCGAAGGACCCGGCGAATGCCGTCGCGCTGCATGAGACGTGCAGCGTGAGCCTCGAAGCGTTCCGTCTGCTGTCGCTCGCGCTGAAGCCGGTGCTGCCGAAACTGGCGGAATCGGTCGAAGCGTTCCTCGGCATCGCGCCGCTCGTCTGGGCCGATGCCGCGAAGCCGCTGTCGTCGGCCAATGCGATCAACGCGTACAAGCATCTGACGACGCGCGTCGTTCCGAAACAGATCGAGGCTCTGCTGGCCGCGAATCGCGAATCGCTCGCGCCGGCCGCCGAAACGGCCGCGGCCGCTCCGGCCAAGACCGTCGCGAAAAAGCAGGAAGAATCGGGCGTCATCTCCATCGACGATTTCGCGAAGGTCGATCTGCGCATCGCGAAGATCGTCGATTGCAAGGCGGTCGAAGGCTCCGACAAGCTGCTGCAACTGACGCTCGATGTCGGCGAGGACAAGACGCGCAACGTGTTCTCGGGCATCAAGTCGGCGTATCAGCCGCAGGATCTGATCGGCAAGCTCACCGTGATGGTCGTGAACCTCGCGCCGCGCAAGATGAAGTTCGGGCTGTCGGAAGGGATGGTGCTGGCGGCTTCGGCGACGGATGAAAAGGCCGAGCCGGGGCTCTACATTCTCGAGCCGCACAGCGGCGCGAAACCGGGCATGAGGGTGAAGTAAGACGGTTCGAAGAACTGAAAAAGGGCACGCGATTCGCGTGCCCTTTTTCGTTGAAGCGCGCGTGAACTCAGTCCGGATCCGGCGTGGAAGAATCCGCCGACGACGTTCCCGACGCGCCCGACGCCCCCGACGCGGAATCCGCCGCGGACGCGCGCGCAGCCGACGAGGACGACGCCCACAATCGCGCCCACGAATTGAACCGCCGCGTATAGGACAGATCGACGCCCTGATAGGTCCCGCCATACGCCGTCACAGCCCAGAACCGCGACAGGTTCAGCGTAGCCTTGACCGCGTTGCCCGCCGATTGCAGCCCCTGCTCATAGCCGATCACGAGCCGCTCGTTGATCGCCTTCGACAGCAGCACGACTTGCGGATCGGTCAGGCCCACTTCGCTCGAACCGACAGTGAACTCGTCCAGCCCGACCGTCTGCGCGATCTTCGCGCCGCCCTTGCTGCCGAGCAGCGCAAGCGCGCTCGTCATCGCGCTCTGCTGGCCGACGTTGTTGCCCTGGTCCGTGCCGTGCCCGAACAGGAGCCACGAGAGCTTTTCGTTGTCGGGCACGCTCGGCTCCGAGATCAGCTTGGCGACCGGTGCCTGCACGGTGCCCGTCACCTGAACGCCCGCCTCGACTTCCTGATTGCGCCGCATCGCGAGAATGTTGATGCCCGGATTCGCCACCGGCCCGTTGAACGTGAAGTAGCCGTTCTCGATGTTCAGCTTGCGCCCGAAGGCCGAGTACGACGAGCCCGGCGTCGTCACGCGCACGTTGCCGACGGCGCGCAGCGGCATGTTCGGCGCGCTCATCGCCGTGATGGTGCCGGCCAGCCCGAGATCCGCGCCCGCGCCCTTGAAGCGGAAGCGATCGCCCAGATTGATCGCGATATTGGCGCGCGGCGTGAACGGCCCGACCGGCTTTTCGGTCGCCGCCGTGATCGGCTGATTGCCGCCCTTGATGGTGCCGTCGGGGCGCTCGATCACGACATCGTCGCCGAGCGAGGGCGCTGAAGATTCCGGCAGATCGATGAGCGCGTGATCGACGGTGAACTTGCCGTCGATCGCCATGCCGCCCTGCAGCCCCGCGTTGGCGATGGTCGCGCTCCCCGACAGCATCAGCTCGCGATCCGGCGACGCGAACAGCTCCAGCTTGTCCGCGATGATGCTCGCGGTCAGATCGGGCTGCTGCTGGTCGAGCCGCACCTTGCCGGTCGCGCGCAGCGTGCCGCTCGCGCCGTGGAACTCCACCTTCTGAAGATCGACGAGATTCTCGGACAGCGCGATGCGAATGATGCCGTCCTTCAGTTGCACGCCCTGATCGACGACCGTCGCGGAGAGGTTGTCGCCGGTGAGCGAGCCGGACAGATTCGGCTTCGCGACGATCCCCGCGATCACGAGCTTGAGCGCGATCTTCCCGCCCAGCAGATAGTTCGCGCCGAGCATCCCGCCCGTCGTGCGCAGTTCGGGAACGTTCGCGTCGATGCCGCCGGTGAGCGGCGCGTTGTCATCGAGGGCGAGCATGCCGTCGCGATTCACGAGCGTCGTGTGCACGTTCGCGTCGATCACGCCGATACGGCTCGCCTGCGCATGCAGCGACGCGTTCAGGCGATTGCCGCCGCTGAAGTCCACGCGCGCGGCGATGTCCGAGATGCCGAGCGCGGAGAGGCCGCGCGTGCCGTCGATCGTCACGTCGCCGCCGCGCCGCTTGAGCTGCGCGTAGCCCGTCGCGGTCGCGCCGAGCGAGAAGTTCCAGTCGCCGTCGAAGACGAGGTCGGTGCGGATCGGCGGCTCCGCGCCCGTCAGCTCCTGGCGCACTTCGAGCAGATGCGGCACGGAGAGATTCGTGAGCGTGCCCGCCGATTGCAGACGGCCGTTTTCCATCGCGAACGACTTCAGATTCAGCACCGCGCCTTCCGCAACCAGCCGCGTCGCGCCGAGCACGAGGCGCTTCGGACCATAGCTCACCGTCAGCGGCGATTCGAGATTCAGCGACGGCGTGCCCTTGTTCGACAGCTTCGTGATCGAGCCGTCCCAGTGCGGGCCATCGGGCGCGTCGGTGAACTTGCCGGCCGCGCCGAGCGCGAGATTCACCGGCTGGCCGCGCACCTTGCCGGTCGCGGTGACGTCGAGCGTGTGATGCGCGCGCGTGCCGTTCAGGTTCGCGTCGAGGTTGGCGACTTCGACGTCCTCCGTGCTCGCATCGCGTGCCTTCAGCGTGAAGACGAGCGCGCCGTTCGCGCCGTCGCGGATATCCGCGCGGCCTTCCGCATGGCCGACGCGGTTCGCGCCGAACACGACGCCATCGGCCTGATAGTTCGCCGCGATATTCGGATGCGCGATCGAGCCGGTCACATCGCCGTCCGCCTTGGCCGTGCCCGTGATGCCGAAGCCGAGGCGCTCCAGCGCGGGCGCATCGATCTTGAAGCGCAGCCGGTCGCCGGGCGCGCCGAAGCTGCCGTTCAGATCGACGTTATTGCCCGCCACCGATAGCGACGCCTTGCTCGGCAACAGCCGCGTGCCCGCGACCTGCACCGTGCCCTCGCCCGTCATCGGCAGATTGTCGTACATGCTGTCGGTGAGCTTGAACGTGGCCTTTGTCGTGAGCGTGGGCGCGAGCTGCCCCGATGCGGCCAGCGTGCCGTTCACGCGGGCTTCGATCACGCGCGCCGGCGCGGCAGGCTTCTTCGGCGCGCCTTTCTTCGCGGGCGCGGGCTTCTGCGCGATCAACTGCTGTTGCAACAGCAGCGGATTGAAGTTGACGATCTTCGCCTTGAGGTCGTAGCTCGAATTGGCGTCCTTCTTGAGCGCGCCGTTGAGTTCGACGCGCCCCTTGCCGACCGAGAGCTTCACGTCGTCGAGCGTGGTCTGCTTCGGATCGAGCTTCACTTTGGCCTGCGCGCGGATCGCCGCTTTCGGATCGTTGAGATCGGCGGTGATCGTCTGCGTGTCGCCCGCGAGGACGATGCCGACCGGCCCGGCGAAATCCGTCGGGCGTAGCGTCGGTTCGATCGCGTTCAGGTCGAGCTTCGCGATCTTCAGGTCGAACTTGCCCTTGCCGCCCGCGAGCGCGCCGCCGCCCGTCACGGTCGCGTTCTTCAGGAGCCGCACATTGAGGTCGGTGACGCTTTGCTCGGAGGCGTCGAGCCGCACGTTCGCGCGCGCGTCGATGAGCGGCAGCAGCTTCTTGTCGATGGAACCGGGCTTCGCGTTGACGATCGACACCGGCCCGCTCACGACGAACGCCTTCGGGTCCGCGCCTTCGACCGGCTTCACCTCGGCGCGCACGGCCAGATCGGCCTCGGGCGCGCCCGGGCTGAATGCCTGCGGATTCACGTGATCGAAGGTGACGAGCGCGGATTTGAGCGGCACGTCGGCGAAGGGCAACGCTTCGACATGCGCGCGTCCGTTGAGCTTCATGCCGCTCGCGTCGACGTCGGCGATCAGGTCTTCCAGCGCGCCGGAAAGCCGCGCGCTCACGTTCACCGTTTCGCCGTTGACCTTGCCGGCATAACCCGCGTCGCCGGAGAGCGGAAACGGACGCGCGCCGCCATCGAGTTTCAGCGACGCCGTCACCGAGCCGAACGGCGTGTCGAGGCGCTGAACCGTCGCCTGGTGATGCTGCCCGTCGCTGTGGCCGTTGAACAGCAGCCGCGAGAATTCGGTGGTCGTCGTGCCCTGATGCAGCCGCAGCTTCTCGACGGAGAGATCGTCGATCGCCAGTTGAATCGGAATGCGCAGGTCTTTCGGCAGTTCCGTCTTCTTGCTCGGTTCGTTCGACGGCGCGATGCGGGCATCGACCGTCCCGATGTGCAGATAATCGATCGTGAAGCGCAACGGCTCGCGCGTGAGCGCCCAGCGGCCCGACACGCTGTCGACCGCGATGTCCGTGCCCTTGCCGTCCTTCCAGTGCACGTCGCGCAGTTGCAGGCCGGTCGCGATCGCGCCGCCGTCGAGCTTGCCGGTCAGTTGTCCCTTGAGCAGCGAGGTCGCCGCGTCCCACGCGTAGCGCGTGCCGCGTTCGGTCGTCAGCACGAAGAACACGCCGCCGACCGCGAGCGCGGCGATCAGCACGACGACGAGCACGAGCGCGCCGATCCAGCGCGCAAGCCGCCGCCAGCCGCTTTTGCGCGGCGGCGTCTTCTTCGCGCCGCCGTCGTCGCCGCCGCCTTCGTTGCCGGGCGGCGGGGCTTCGGCGTCCGCTTGCTTCGTCGGGTCCGTCATGCCGGTTCGCTTTCCTTCATCGTTCGCACGCGCATCAGAACGCGATGCCGAGCGTCAGATACGGCTTGATGCTCTTGTTCTTGAATCCATACGCCAGGTCGACATTCACCGGGCCGACCGGGCTGCGCCAGCGCGCACCGACGCCCACGCCCGGCTGGAACACGCGCTCGCTCCAGGTGTCGGTCGCGGTGCCGATGTCGAAGAACACCGCGCCGCCCCAGTCGTGCGTGAACCAGTGTTGATACTCGCTGCTGCCCGTCACCATGTACTTGGTCGGCAAAACCGAGCCCGCGACGTTGTTGCCGATACCCAGATAGCTATAGCCGCGCACCGAGTTCGCGCCACCCGCGCGAAACAGCAGCGACGCGGGCACGCCGCTCGACGGCCCGCTCGTGAACACGCCGCCGAACTCCGCGCGAAACACGAGCAAATCGTTCTTGCCGAGCGGCACATATTGCAGCGCGTTGGTGTAGAGGCGCGCGAACGTCTGATCGGTCATCACGCCCTTGACGGCGAATCCCGCCTCCGCGCGGATGATGTTGCCGCGCCGCGGGAACAGCGGATCGTCGACGTCGCGGCGCACCCAGCTCCATGCGGGCACGAGCGCGCGCGCCGTCGATGGATTCGGCTCGTTTTGCGTCAGGCGATCATCGTAGAAAGTCAGCGAAAACGTCGTGTCGATGTTCTGACGCGAGCGCGAACGCTGCACGCCGACGCGCGCGCTGTAGATGTTCGTGTCGGAGACATCGGTGATCGTGTAGGAGCCGAATACGGCGTTCACCCAGCCGTGCGAATCCGGCGGCATCGCCAGTTGCACGCGGCCGTACTGCTGCGTCTGGTCGAGCCGGCCGGAAATCGTGAACGGATACGCCTTGCCGAAGGTATCGAGATAGCTGTACGCGCCCTGGATGTGAAAACCGGTGTCGGTCGCGTAACCCACGCCGTAGCGGATGCTGTTGTACGGATACTCGCTCACCTTCACATGCAGCGGCGTATCGGCCGGTTTGCTGACGTCGTTATCGACATCGATCGCCACGCTCGCGTAGTACGGCGTGTTCTGGATCTGCCGCTGCAACTCGTTGATGCGCGCGACGTCGTAGATCTCGCCGTCCTGGATCGGATTCACGTGATCGACGATCCACGCGGGATAGCGCTTCGGCCCGCTCACGTCGAGCTTGCCGAGCGTGAAGGTCGGACCGCTGTCGAAGGTCACGGAGAGATCGGCGAGATGCGCGCGCGGATTGATGCGCGCCTGCGAGCGCACGATCTTCGCGCCGAGATAGCGCTTCGATTGCAGCGCCCTCAGCGCGGCGTTCTTCGCGTCGTCCCAGCCGCCTTGCGTGAACGGATCGCCTTCGTTGACCGAAAAGGCGAAGCGCGCCGCGTTTTCCTGCGCGCGGTCCTCGGTCGTGACCGCGCCGGTGAAATTCAGTTGCACCGAGGCGATCATCGTCCGCGGGCCGGGATCGACGCTCACCTTGACGTTGCGTTTGTCGTCGACGGTCGTGACGTCCGTGCGCACGACCGGCGTGAAATAGCCTTCGGTCGCGACGAGATCGCGCACGTCCTTGGGCGTCGCGGTGACGAGGAACTGGAACTGGTCGTCGCTCACGTCGTCGCGCTTGGCGAAGCGGGCGATGTCGAGGTTCTCCTTGAGCAGCTTCTTCACGCTGCGCGGCGCGTCGACATCGACCTCGTACTTGGCGAATGCGGGCGTGGCGAGGCCGAACGCGATCAACGCGACGATCAGGGCCGGCCAGCGTCGCGCGCCTGGCGGCATCACGCGCAACGCGCGCAGCGGATCAAACGAACGCCCCGCCAAACGTGACCTCCGGCATCGGGATGAGTGGGAATGAAAGGAAAACGTGCAGCCGATGTGCAAGCGGGCGCAGGCGCTATTTCACCACATCGGCGTGCGCCGGCACCGTAAGACGGCCGATCTCGCGCGCGACGTGGGCCTTTTTGACGGCTGTGCGCGTGCCGGGTTCCGCAAAACTTGCACGCGCGTGCGCCTTTCGAGACGCGAAACAGCGGCGCGCCGATATGCGTTGCCGCCGCACGCTTGCGGTAAAATTGCGCCAAAAGGCAAAATCACAGGCGCGATGCGGGTTGCCGCGTGCGCCGATATCGTCAAACGAGGCTTGTCGCCTCGACCCCAACGGAAGCCGGATCATGTATCAGTCGGATATCACCCAGTTCATCAATCAGTTGAAAGAGCAAAAGCCGTCGCTGGAAGAAGAACAGCGCCGCGGCCGCGCGCTTCTGTGGGACAAGCAGCCGATCGACCTCGACGAGCGCAGCTCGCAGCAGCAGGCGCGCGTGAACCAGACGCCCTACGTCTACTACCAGAACTTCTGAACGTGAGCGCAGCCGGCCACGAGCCGCAATCGTCCGCGCATGCGCCGCACGAGGGCAAGCGCGACGACGCACGGGAAGACCGGGTGGTGGCGCTCGCCACGCCCGCGACCGATTCGACGCCCGACACCATCGACGGCGTCGCGATCGCGCATCTTTACGGCGAGCCGCTCTGGAAGCTGCCCACTGACCTGTACATCCCGCCCGACGCGCTCGAAATCTTTCTCGAAGCGTTCGAAGGCCCGCTCGACCTGCTGCTCTACCTCATCCGCAAGCAGAACTTCAACGTGCTCGACATCCCGATGGCGGATGTCACCGCGCAATATCTGGGCTACGTCGACCAGATCCGCGAATCGAATCTGGAGCTCGCGTCGGAATATCTGCTGATGGCGGCGATGCTGATCGAGATCAAGTCGCGCATGCTGCTGCCGGTCAAGAAGGCCGACACCGGCGAGGACGCCGAAGACCCGCGCGCCGAACTCGTGCGCCGTCTGCTGGAATACGAGCAGATGAAACTCGCGGCGCAAAAGATCGACCAGTTGCCGCAGCTCGGCCGCGACTTCCTGCGCGCGGACATCTATATCGAGCAGTCCGCCGAACAGCGCTTCCCCGATGTCGACATGAACGACCTGCGCGCCGCGTGGGCCGACGTCATCAAGCGCGCGAAGCTCGTGCAGCATCACAAGATTTCGCGCGAGGAGCTTTCGGTGCGCGAGCACATGAGCGTGATCCTGCGGCGGCTGCAGACCGCGCGCTTCATGGAATTCACGGAGCTTTTCGACACTTCGCGCGGTGTGCCGGTGGTCGTCGTGAACTTCATCGCGATGCTGGAGCTGTCGCGCGAATCGCTGATCGAAATCACGCAGCCCGAGCCATACGCGCCGATCTACGTGAGACTCGCGTACTCGCCCGCCTAGAATTCGCTTATCCATTCCCTAGCCTCGGTGCGACGCTGAATCACGCCGCCCGCCAGGAGACACCCGCTCGATGAAAGTCATCAGCTCCATCCATGAACTGCGCGACCAGTTGCGCGGCCAGAACCGAACCGCCTTCGTCCCGACGATGGGCAACCTCCACGAAGGCCATCTCTCCCTGATGCGCCTCGCGCGCCAGCATGGCGATCCGGTCGTCGCGAGCATCTTCGTGAACCGTCTGCAATTCGGCCCGAACGAGGATTTCGACAAATATCCGCGCACGCTTCAGGACGACATCGACAAGCTGCAGAAAGAAAATGTCTACGTGCTGTTCGCGCCGACCGAGCGGGACATGTATCCGGAGCCGCAGGAGTATCGCGTGCACCCGCCGCACAACCTCGGCGACATTCTCGAAGGCGAGTTCCGCCCCGGCTTCTTCACGGGCGTGTGCACCGTCGTGATGAAGCTGATGTCGTGCGTGCAGCCGCGCGTCGCGGTGTTCGGCAAGAAGGACTATCAGCAACTGATGATCGTGCGCGCGATGTGCCACCAGTTCGCGCTGCCCACGGAAATCGTCGCCGCTGAGACCGTGCGGGACGAGGACGGACTCGCGCTGTCGTCGCGCAACCGGTTCCTGTCGGCGGCCGAGCGCGCCGAAGCGCCCAAGCTCGCCGAGCAGTTGCAGCGTGTGCGCGAAGCGGTGCTGTCGGGCAATCGGGATATCGCCGCACTCGAGCGCGACGCGATGAACGCGCTCGCCGAGCGCGGCTGGAAACCCGATTACATCAGCGTGCGCAAGCGTTCGAACCTGTTGCCGCCGGGCGAAGCTGACGTCGACGCGAACGCCGCGCTCGTCGTGGTCGCGGCCGCGAAAATCGGCTCGACGCGCCTCATCGACAATCTCGAAATCTGAAGGAAGCATCATGCAACGCACCATGCTCAAATCGAAGATTCACCGCGCGACGGTCACGCACTGCGAGTTGCACTACGAAGGTTCGTGCGCGATCGACGAGAACCTGCTCGAAGCCGCGAACCTGATGGAGAACGAGCAGATCGACATCTGGAACGTGAACAACGGCGAGCGTCTGACCACGTATGCGATCAAGGGCGAGCGCGGCAGCGGCATGATTTCGCTGAACGGCTCGGCCGCGCGTCGCGCGCAACTGGGTGATCTCGTGATCATCGCGGCGTTCGCGCAGGTCGATGAGGAAGAGATCAAGGCGGGATGGAAGCCGAATCTCGTGTTCGTCGACGACGACAACCGTATCAAGGGCAGCCGCGACCACGTCCCGACGCAGAACTGGACGTAATCGCCACTTCCCTGGCACGAGCCGGCGCTTTCCTGCGGGACGCCGGCTTTTTTATTTTTTGGACACCCATTCGATGATCGGCGCCCACTGCTCCAGATCCTTCTCGACGCGGCTCTTCGCCACGTCCCAGATGGTGAGGCCGTGCGCGGCGAGCTGGACGTAGTTCTGCGTATCGCGCAAAAAGCCGAGCACGGGCAGATCGAGCCCTTCGACGAAGCGATGCAACTGGTCCGCCGAGCGCGTGCGCGCGTCCACGCGCATGCCGACCACGCCGACCTGGATCGCCCCTTTGCGCACCGCCTTTTCCTTCGCGAGTCTGGCGAGAAAGTCCTGCGTCGCGAGGATATCGAACATCGACGGCTGCAGCGGCACGATGACCTTGTCCGCCAGTTCCAGCGCCAGCGCGAGACGATTGCCGTGCACGCCGGCGGGGGTATCGACGACGGCTTTCTCCAGACCTTTGGGCGGCTTCGCCGGAGAATCGACGTCGATGTTCCATTCCTCGATCTTCGGCAGTGTGTCGACGCGCAGCGAGAGCCACGCGTGCGACGAGCGCTGCTTGTCGAGATCGGCGAGCGCAACCCACTCGCCTTCCGACGCGAAATGCCCGGCCAGATTGGTTGCGAGCGTGCTTTTGCCTACGCCGCCTTTCGGATTTGCCACCACGATCACGGTCATGAAGTGTCCCGGATTTTGTTGAGCGCGCGGGCGTTTGGCCGCTCGGCGCGCACGATTTTCGTCGTTACAAGAACAGGTGCATGATTCGAGCGTTGATATTATCGGCAAAAGTGATGCATCCGGCACGCTGGCCGAACGGCCGTGCCGTATTCTCCGCCAATATCGGCATTCGTCATCTTTTCCGACTCCTACCGCCCATGACCCCGCTCCGTCCCGATGTCACGCTCGATTTCCTGCGCAACCGCCAGAAAGGCCGTCTGCCCGATCTGCTCGGCGTGCAACTGATTTCGCTCGATCAGGGCGAATTGAACGGCGAACTCACGATCCGTCCGGAACTGCTCGCGCCCAATGGCTTTCTGCACGCGGCGACCGTCGTCGGCCTCGCGGATACGTGTTGCGGCTATGCGTGCATCGCGCATCTGCCGGAGAAGGCGCAGAACTTCACGACGCTCGAACTGAAGAGCAACCACGTTTCGACGGCGCGCGAAGGGAAGATTGTCGCGAAGGCCACGGCCGTGCATCTCGGGCGCAGCACGCAGGTGTGGGACGCGACCGTGACGAATGGGGAAGGCAAGCTCATCGCGATGTTTCGCTGCACGCAGATGATTCTTTATTGAGCGAAGGCGGCTCGCAGCGCCTCGAGATCGAGCGATTGCGCGAACGAATCCGCGAGCCGATCGAGCGACGCCTCGCGCAGCGCCGGGTAATCGAGCGGCTCGGCGTTCTCCACGCCCGCCCACGCGAGCAACGCGGCGCAGGCTTCGGGCGTATCGAACAGGCCGTGCAGATAGGTCGCGGCGATCTGATCGTCGTCGGAAACGGCGCCGTCGAAGCTTCCCGAATCAAGCGCGACGAGCGGCCGCGCGAGCGCCGCTCCATGCGTGCGCCCCATGTGGATTTCATAGCCACGCACGGGCGCTCCCGTATCGCCGATCGTCAATCGTCCCACGACGTTCTCCAACTGCTTGCGCTGCGTCAGCACCGTGGAAAGATCGAGCAACCCGAGCCCGTTCACGCAACCTGCCGCGGCTTCGACGCCATCCGGATCATCGATCGTGCGACCCAGCATCTGCATGCCGCCGCAAATGCCCAGCACCTTGCCGCCGTAACGCAGATGCCGCTCGATCGCGCGATCCCAGCCGTTCTCGCGCAGCCACGCGAGATCGCGTTGCACGCTCTTCGAGCCGGGCAGCACGATGAGATCGGCGGCGGGCGGCGCGATGCCCGCGCGCACATAGCTGAAATCGACCTGGGCGTGCGCACGCAGCGCATCGAAATCCGTGTGATTGCTGATGCGCGGAAGCGCCGGCACGATCACCTTCAACGCGGCCGCATCGCGGCGCACGTGCGGCTGGCTCGGCAGCATGTCTTCGGCGTCGAGCGTGAGGCCGTGCAGATATGGCAGCACGCCGAACACCGGCTTGCCCGTTTGCGCGACGAGCCAGTCGAGCCCCGGTTCGAGCATGCCGATATCCCCGCGAAACCGGTTGATGACGAAGCCGCGAACACGCGCCCGCTCGCTTTCCGACAGACACGCCAGCGTCCCGACGAGATGCGCGAACACGCCGCCGCGATCGATATCGGCGACGAGCACGACCGGACAATCGACCCGCTCCGCAAAGCCCATGTTGGCGATATCGCCGTCGCGCAGATTGATCTCGGCGGGACTTCCCGCGCCTTCGACGATCACCGCTTCGAACTCGTTTTGCAGACGCGCGTAGGAAGCGAGCACGGCGTCGAACGCGATGCGCTTGTAATCGTGATATGCGCGCGCATCGAGGTTCGCGTGCGCATGACCGTGGATGATGACCTGCGCGCCGCGATCGCTCGTCGGCTTGAGCAGCACCGGATTGAAGTCGATGCGCGCAGGCACGCCCGCCGCGACCGCCTGCAGCGCCTGCGCGCGGCCGATCTCGCCGCCGTCGATGGTCACCGCGCTGTTGAGCGCCATGTTCTGCGGCTTGAACGGCGCGACCCGCACGCCGCCGCGCCGCGCGAGCCGGCACAGGCCCGCGACGAGCGTGCTCTTGCCGGCATCGGACGTCGTGCCCTGGATCATCAGCGTGCCGCGTGGCGTGAAAGACATCGGGAGATTCCCATGAAGAGCGACGCGCTATCTTAGCCCGTCAGTACAATATCGCGATGACCCCCGATCTCACTTTCATCCTCGGCGGCGCGCGCTCCGGCAAGAGCGCCCGCGCGGAACGTCTTGCCGCCGACAGCGGGCTGCCCGTCACGTATATCGCGACCGCCCCGATCGAACATCTGGGCGATGCGGAGTTCGCCGAGCGCGTGCGGCATCATCGCGAGCGCAGGCCCGCGCACTGGTCGCTGATCGAAGCGCCGCTCGATCTCGCGGGCGCATTGCGCGAAGCGGATCGCGCCGGGCATTGCGTGCTGATCGACTGCCTGACGCTGTGGCTCGCGAATCTGCTCTTCACATCGGCGAGCGCGAGCGAAGAAATCGCCGTCCTGCCCGACAGCGCGCGCGAAGCCTTCGCGCAATTCGATGCGGCGCTTGCGAGCGTGCGCGGCAAGGTCATCGTCGTGAGCAATGAAATCGGTCTGGGTGTCGTGCCGCTCGGCTCGGTCACGCGTCTTTACGTCGATGAACTCGGCCGCCTGAATCAGCGCGTCGCCGCCGCGAGCGCACACGCGACGCTGATGGTCGCGGGTCTGCCGCTCGCGCTCAAGGGATAAGCGCGATGCTCCTCCTCTCCGCCTACGCGATGGCCCTGCTCGCGGTGCTCGGCGTGATCGTCGATCGCATCGTCGGCGAGCCGCGCGCGCGGCATCCGCTCGTCGGCTTCGGCAAGCTCGCGACGCAACTCGAAGCGCGCATGAACACCGGCCGTCGTGCGCGGCCGGCGGGCATCGTCGCGTGGTTCGTGCTGATCGCGCCGCCGGTGGGCGTCGCGTGGCTGCTGGTCAGCGTGCTGCCGTTCACGTACGCGTGCCTCGTCCATGTGCTGCTGCTCTGGTTCGCGCTCGGCGCGAAGAGCCTGCGCGAACATATCGCGCCGATTGCGCGCGCCCTGAGCTTCGGCGATATCGACCACGCGCGCACGCTGACCTCGCGCATCGTGTCGCGCGACACGTCGCAGGCCGACGAGAACGCGCTTTCGCGCGCGGCCGTCGAATCCACGCTGGAAAACGGCAACGACGCGATCTTCGGCGCGATCTTCTGGTTCGCCATCGCGGGTGGCCCGGGCGCGCTGATGTTCCGTCTGGCCAACACGCTCGACGCGATGTGGGGCTATCGCACGCCGCGCTATCTGCGCTTCGGCTGGGCGGCCGCGCGCTTCGACGACGTGCTCAACTTCATTCCCGCGCGCCTCACGGCTGCGAGCTACGCGCTCGCCGGCGATACGCACATGGCCTGGCACTGCTGGCGCACGCAGGCGCGCTCGTGGGACAGTCCGAACGCCGGTCCCGTGATGGCCTCGGGCGCGGGCAGTTTGAACGTGCTGATCGGCGGCGCGGCGACTTATCACGGCGTGCTCGAAACGCGCCCGACGCTCGGCGCGGGTCACACGGCGAACCCGAAGCATGTGGTCGCGGCGCTGAGGCTCGTCGAGCGCGCGATGCTGATGTGGCTTGTGGCGCTGCTGGTCTTCGCCGCGATCAGCGTAACCACGAGCGGCTGACATGACGCATCCGATCCGGCACGGCGGCAATTTGCGCGAAGCCGCGCAACGCTACGCGATTCCTTTCGACGACTGGCTCGATCTCTCGACGGGCATCAATCCGCGCGGCTTTCCGGTGCCGCCCGTGCCGCCCGATGCATGGCGACGTCTGCCCGAAGACGACGACGGCCTCGCCGATTGCGCCGCGCGCTATTACGGCGCGCCTTTCGCGTTGCCGGTCGCGGGTTCGCAGGCGGCGATCCGCGCGCTGCCTGCGCTCTTGCGGCGCGCGACGGCGGGCGTCGCGCCGCTCGCTTACGGCGAATATGCGCCGGCGTTCGCGCGCGCCGGACACGCAATCGCGACGCTCGACATCACCGGGCGCGACCTGCCCGATACGCTCGATCACGTCATCGTCGCGAATCCGAACAACCCGACGGCGGAACGCATTTCACGCGACACGCTGCTGCATTGGCACGCGCAGCTTGCATCGCGCGGCGGCACATTGATCGTCGATGAAGCGTTCGCCGATGTCGATCCCG
Source organism: Caballeronia sp. LZ029 (assembly GCF_031451275.1). NCBI lineage: Bacteria > Pseudomonadati > Pseudomonadota > Betaproteobacteria > Burkholderiales > Burkholderiaceae > Caballeronia > Caballeronia sp. LZ029. The sequence goes on along the minus strand of NZ_JARUXO010000001.1, from coordinate 721,158 downwards.
CGTCGTCGCTGGCGAGCGAATCCGCGCGCGAAGGGCTGATCGTGCTGCGCTCGGTCGGCAAGTTCTTCGGGCTTGCGGGCATCCGGGCGGGCTTCGTGCTGGCCGCGCCTTCGATCGTCGATGCATTGCGCGACGCGCTCGGCGCGTGGACCGTCGGCGGTCCGTCGCGTCACGCCGTCATGGCCGCATTCGCCGATATCGACTGGCAGCGCGACACGCGCGAACGGTTGCAACGCGACGGCGCACGCCTCGCCGCGTTGATCGCGAGCCACGGCTTCGACGTGCGCGCGACGGCGCTCTTCGCGTGGACACCGACGCCCGAAGCCAAAGCGCTTCAACACGCGCTCGCGTTGCGCGGCATCTGGACGCGTCTCTTCGATCTGCCCGGCATGACGCCGAGCCTGCGCATCGGCTTGCCGGGCGCGGAAGGCGACTGGGCGCGCCTGTCGCTCGCGTTGCGGGAGGTTTGCGCGTGATCTTGCGCGGTGTGATCGCCTTGCTGATCGGCTTCGCTGCTGCGCGAGCGCATGCGATCACCGTCACCGATGACAGCGGCGCACCGGTCACGCTCGCGAAGCCCGCGGAACGCGTCGTCAGTCTCGCGCCGCATGTGACCGAACTGCTGTTCGCGGCGGGCGGCGGCGCGCGCATCGTCGGCGCGGTGACGTATAGCGATTATCCGAAGGAAGCGCAGGCGATTCCTCGCGTCGGCGACAACAAGGCGCTCGATCTGGAACGCATCGTCGCGTTGCATCCCGATCTGATCGTCGTGTGGCGACATGGGAACGCGGCGCGTCAGATGGACCGGCTGACGGCGCTCGGCATTCCGATTTACTTCAGCGAGCCGAAACATCTCGACGATATCGCCGCGAGCATCGACAAGCTGGGTGTGCTGCTCGGCACGCAAGCGCAGGCACGCGCGAGTGCGGATGCGTTCACGCGCGATATCGCGCAACTGCGCGCGCGTTATGCGGCGCGGGCGCCCGTGAGCGTGTTCTATCAGGTCTGGGACGATCCGCTGATGACGCTCAATCGCGACAACGTCTTCGACGAAGTGATCGGGCTGTGCGGCGGCGTGAACGTATTCGCGGCGGAAAAGCCGCGCGTGCCGACGATATCGACCGAAGCCGTGCTCGCGGCGAATCCCGAAGCGATCGTCACCGCTACGCCCGGCGCGACGAAACCGGATCGCCAGTTGCCTGCGCTTGAGCGATGGAAGCGCTGGACATCGTTGACGGCGGTCGCGCGGGGGAATCTCTTTGGGATCGATGGGGATCTCATCAATCGGCCGACTCCTCGGCTCGCAATTGGTGCGGCGGAGCTTTGCCGCGATTTCGATGCGGCTCGCGGGCGGCGGGTGGAATAGCTGGGTTTTCGCCGGATCCCGTTTTGTTGTTGGTCTATTAGCACTGCCCCTGTGCGGGGCGGCAGTCACTTTCTTTGCTGCTGCAAAGAAAGTAACCAAAGAAACAGCTATCCCCAGCCTAAGCACTTCACACCGGCCGCGGCACAGACGATTGGCCTAATGGCCCGGCTGTAGCGAGTGCCCCCACAAGCAGATAAGGGCTTGGACCGCGCACGGTCCGACACATCGCACCACACAAGAAACTGGTTCAGCACCAAATAGCTCCGGCCCGCTTCGCGGCCGATGGGTCAATCGGGTGCGGGTGCGCGTGCGCTTCTTCTCGACGGTTTCCCTCGCATCCCCAACGGCAGCGCGCAGCGCTGTGCCGAAGCTCTTTCGTGCTGAACCAGCGCCCTAAAACAACTAGCGCGTCAGACCGTGCGCGAGCCAAGCCTGGTTGGTCCTTTGGGGGCGACACTTAGGCGAGGGCCACCGCGGGCTGGCAAGCATGGCCAAACTGCGTGTGACCGCGGGCGGCGAGAAGCTGCTTTCTTTGGTTACTTTCTTTGCAGCAGCAAAGAAAGTGACCCCCGCCCCGGGGAGGGGCAGTGCTAATAAACCGACACGAACCCGGGATCCGGCGAAAGCCTAAGCATTCCACCGCACCAGAACCCACTCCCCCCGCACGCACCTGAACCAACCAACCCCACCAAAATCAATCGACCATTGCAGCGCATTCTCATAAGAAATACCGAGAAGATGCGCCGCAAGCACGCGCATAACCCCCGCATGAGCGACAACATGCACAGCACCCCGCCCGACGCATGTCGCCTCAAACCACCCAACGACCCGCTGCGCGAACTGCGAAAAACTCTCACCGCCATGCGGACGAGCATGTTCGATATCACCGGCCCAATCATCGATGAGCGCGCGATCGATCGTATCCCACGCGCGGCCTTCCCACTTGCCGAAGTGCATTTCAGAGAGACGCGCGTCGATATGCGCATCGACGGAAAGAACCTGCGCCAGCGATGCGCATCGCACAAGCGGGCTCGCATGCCATCCATCGACACATGCGGGCACGTTCAGCGCCTTCATCCGCGCCGTCAATGCAGCGGCAAAATCGCGCACATCGCACCGCAAGGGCACATCGGTTTGCCCATAGCACACGCCCGCTTCGATAGCGACTTCCGGATGTCGAATCAGGACGAGATCCATGCGAGCCCGATGAGATAGATCGTGATTTCGAACACTTGCTGCGCGAAGCCGAGGCAATCGCCCGTATACCCGCCGATGCGACGCACGAAGTATCGCCCGATAAAAAAGCGCAAAACGATCAGCACGCCGATCGTGAAGCACGCGAGCTTCCAGTCGATCACGAAGAGCCACGGCAAACCGAACACGAGCGCCAGCGCAAACGATGCAAGACTCATGCGCTGCGCGACCGGCTTGGCCTTGCCTTCGGCGCGCACGTAATCGAGCGTGACGAGATAGCTGATCGCGAACGCGCGGCTCGCGGCGTGTGCGGCGATCATCGTCATCGCGACGCGTTGCGGCGGCAACGCAGCGAGCGCCTGCCACTTCAACGCAATCGCGATCACGAGCGCAATCGCGCCGAACGCACCGATGCGCGAGTCGTGCATGATGCGCAACGCATCCTCGCGCGTGTACGCACCGCCAAACGCATCGACGCAATCCGCGAGTCCGTCTTCATGGAACGCGCCGGTCATGACGAGCGTCGCGGCCATCGAAAGCAACACGGCGACGCCCGCCGGAAACACGCGCAGCGCCAGGAGATAGACGAGCGCCGCAACGCCGCCGACCATCGCGCCGACGAGCGGAAAGTAACGCGCCGCCGCGTTCAGATATTCGCGCTCGAAGCCGACCCAGCGCGGCACCGGCACGCGCGTGAAATAGCCGAGCGCCGTGAAGAAGTAGCGCAGTTCGTCGAGCGGTCGCATCAATCGGCTTTGTTCGACACACCCGCCGACTCGAAGCTCGCCATCTCGTCGATGAACGCGACGGCCGCGCGCAGGATCGGCAAAGCGAGCGCCGCGCCCGTGCCTTCGCCGAGCCGGAGATCGAGTTCCAGCAGCGGCGCGGCATCGAAATGCGCGAGCATACGCCGATGCCCGGTTTCGTTCGACGCATGCGCGAACACGCAGTAATCGAGCACCTCGGGCGCGATCTTCGCGGCCACCAGCAACGCCGATGTCGCGATGAATCCATCGACGAGAATCGTCATGCCTTCGCATGCGGCGGCGAGATACGCGCCCGCGATCATCGCGATCTCGAAACCGCCGAAGGTCGCGAGCGTGTCGATCGCATCGCCTTCATTGCGATGCAGCGCGAGCGCGCGGCCGAGCACATCGCGCTTGTGCGCGAGACCGTGGTCGTCGAGGCCCGTGCCGCGCCCGACGCATTCGTCGATCGGCAGATCGCACAGACGGCTCATCAGACACGCCGCCGCCGACGTATTCGCGATGCCCATCTCGCCGAAGCCGATCACGTTCGTGCCGAGCGACGCGTGATGCCGCACGCGCGCAGCGCCCCGCGCGATGCCTTCGAGCGCGGTCTCGCGCGACATCGCAGGCTCCTGCGCGAAGTTGCGCGTGCCGAGCCCGAGCGACAGACGTTCGTATCCGTGATCGATCGGAATCGGTGTCGCGACGCCCGCATCGACGACTTCCAGCGACATGCCGACCGAGCGCGACAGCGCGTTGATCGCCGCGCCGCCCGTCAGAAAATTCGCGACCATCTGCGCCGTCACTTCCTGCGGAAACGAACTCACGCCCTCTTTCGCGATGCCGTGATCGCCCGCGAACACGATCATCGCGGGACGTTCGATGCGCGGCTTCGTCGTGCGCTGGATCAGGCCCATTTGCAGCGCGAGAGATTCGAGCCGCCCGAGACTGCCGGGCGGCTTCGTCTTCATGTCGATGATGCGGCGCAGTTCAGCTTCGAGCGCGCGGTCGAGTGCGCGGGGCAACGGGATGTCGTTGAGCGTGGACATCGAAATTCCTTCAAGGGCGATGAATGGAAGGCACGAGCGCTTCATGCTCGCCGTCGCGAATCAGCGCGAGCGGATAGCCGAATGCCGCGCTCGCGCGTTCGGGCGTGAGGACATCGGTGACGAGGCCCGCGTGCGCGCCGCCGTGACCGTCAAGCAGCAGCGCGTGCGTCGCGAAACGGCGCGCGAGATTCAGATCGTGGCACGAGAAGATTACGGTGCGCTTGTGCTCGCGCGCGGCGTCGCGCAACGCGTGCAGACAGTCGATCTGATGATGCAGGTCGAGATGCGAAAGCGGTTCGTCGAGCAACAGGCACGGCGCGTTCTGGCACAGCACGGCGGCCAGCGCGACGCGCTGGCGTTCGCCGCCCGAGAGCGTCAGCACGTCGCGCGCGGCGAAGGACGCGAGACCGAGCGTTTCCAGTGCCGCGCGCGCCGCGTTGCGGTCGTCTTCGTTCTCCCAGCCCCAGCCGGTGAGATACGGAAGGCGGTTGAGCAGCACGGTGTCGAGCACGGTCGCGCTGAAGGCGTCGTGCGTGGCTTGCGGCATCAACGCGCGTCGACGTGCGAGGTCAGCCGCGCGCCATGCTGCGAGCGCGCGGCCGTCGAGCGACACGCGGCCCGATGCGGGTTTCGCGAGACCGGCGAGCACGTTGATGAGCGTCGTCTTGCCCGCGCCGTTCGGCCCGGCGATGCACCATACTTCGCCCGCCGCGATCGTCTGCGTGAGACCGCCGATGAGCGTGCGCGCGCCCGCGCGAAGCACGATGGCATCGAGTTGCAGGCTCATCGCGGTCTCCGCAGGAGCATCCACAGGAACATCGGCACGCCGATCAACGCCGTCACGACGCCCACCGGCAATTGCGCGGGCGCGATCACGGTGCGCGCGGCGAGATCGGCGGCCATCACGGCGAGGCCGCCCGCGAGCGCGGCGGCGGGCACGAGCATGCGCTGATCGTTGCCGAACGCAAGGCGCAGCAGATGCGGCACGACGAGCCCGACGAAGCCGATGGTCCCCGCCGTCGTCACGGCGGCCGCCGCGGCGATCGATGCGACGAGATACACACGCAGGCGCAAACGCTCGACCGGCACGCCGAGCGCACGCGCGATGGCATCGCCGCGCAGCAGCACGTTCAGTTGCGGCGCGACCGGAACGATCGCGACGAGCGCGACAGCGAGCGCGATCAACGCCGGCCACGGCGCCGCCGCGCCGTTGAGATCGCCCGTCAGCCAGAAGATCATGCCGCGCAGCCGGTTCTCGGGCGCGATGCTCAGAATCAGCGTGATCAGCGCGCCCCATCCCGACGCGATCACGACGCCCGTCAGCAGGAGTCTCGGCGACGCATCCTGTCCGCTTTGCCAAAGGTCCTTGCGCGCGAGTCCGAGCACGACGACGATCGATGCGAACGCGCCCGCGCACGCTGCGATATCGACGCCCCACCACGGCACCGATGCGAGCATCGCGGCAAGCGCGAACGTCGCCGCGCCGCCGGACACGCCGAGCACGTACGGTTCCGCGAGCGGATTCCTCAGCAGCACTTGCAGCAGCGCGCCGGCCGTCGCGAGCAGCGCACCCGTTGCGAAGCCCGCGAGCGCGCGCGGCAAACGTAGTGTGAGCACGATCTCATCGGCGATATCGGGTGTCGCGGCGTTCGCGTGAAAGAGCGCGCCGAGCGCACGCGATACGGGCAACGTCACGCTGCCCGTCATCAGCGACGCCACGAGCACGACGAACGTCGCGACGCCGAGCGCGATCCAGATCGCGGCCGCGCGGCTCGCGTTCATCGCGTGCGGACGCGCAAGCCGCTCAGGCGCGTGGCTCACGACGGATGCCAGCCCAACGTGATGTACGCGCTGCGCCGTGGCGTGTTGTACGAGTACGCGAGTTCATAGTCCTTGTCGAACAGATTGTCGATGCGCGCCGTGACATACCACGACTTCGAGATGTCGTAGCGCGCCGAAAGATTCACGATGCCATACCCCGCGAGCGTCGAATCGTAGTCGCTGCGTTGCCCGCTCACGATCCACTCGCCGCCGACACGCCAGCGCCCGATCGTGCGATGCGCCGTGAGCGTCGCGAAACGCCGCGCGCGCCGCGTCAGATCCTCGTGATTCGTCTCGTCGACGGGATTCTGGAACGTGACGCCCGCGCGCACGTCGGTTGCGCCGACGTGTCCCGCCCACGATCCCTCGATGCCCTGCACCTTCGCCCGCCCGACGTTCTGCGCGACATAGTAGAAACCGCCGTCGGACACATAGTCGATCAGATTCGAATAGCGCGTCTGGAACAGCGTCACGCGCGCGACGCCGAGCGCATTCGATGCGTACTGCAATGCCGCCTCGACCGAATGGCTGCGCTCCGGCTGAATCGACGGGTTGCCGCTGAACGGATAGTAGAGGTCGTCGAAACTCGGCGCGCGAAACGATGCCGCATAGCTCGCGCTCGCCTTCCAGTGCGCATCGAAGTTATACGCGTAGCCCAGATAGTAGCTGTTCGCGCCGCCGAAATCGGAATACTGGTCGTGACGCAGATTCGCCTGCAATTCGCTCGCGCCGATGTGGCCCACGTAGCCCGCGAACACCGAATTCACGTGACGATCGGGCGCAGTGAGCTGATCGGAATCGAGCGTCTGATCGAGATGCTCGTAACCGAAGAGCAGCTTGTGCGCGTCGCTGATTTTGAAGTCGTTCTGCCACGTGTATTGACGGTTCTCCGAATTGAAGCGGTTCGTATAGACGCCGTTCTGCTCGATGTTCGCGCGGTCCTGTCCCTGCGCGATCGTGAAGTGCGTGGTCCAGTCGCCGGTGATTTTGCCGTTCGCGAACACCGACGCCGAGCGCACGCGATCGTGCGATTCGTTGATATCGGTCGGCAGGCCGTAGGCATCGTCGAAACTGCTGATGCCGTTCGATTGCAGGAAGCGCACGCCCGCGTCCCACTTGTCGCTGAACTGGTGGCGCAGCGTCGCCGCGACGCTCTCGTTCAGATAGCCGTTCGCGTTCGGATTCGCGCCGGGCGCGATATTCGGATCGATCGACGAAAAGCCGTCGGTCTTCTCGCGCGAGACGTTCAGGCTGAAGGTCGTGCGGCCGTCCTTGTCGAGCGCGCCGCTCACGCCCGCCGACTGACGCTGCGTGTGATAGCTGCCGTATTCGGCTTCGAAGTTGAAGCGCGGCGGATGCGGCTCGCCTTCCTTCGTGAAGATCTGCACGACGCCGCCGATCGCATTCGAGCCGTACAACGCCGACACATTGCCGTTCACGACCTCGACGCGCCCGATCTGATCGAGCATCAGTTGCGATAGCTGCGCCGCGCCGAGCGACGCCGATTCGACGCGCACGCCATCGATCAAAACGAGCGATTGCGAGGACGCCGCGCCGCGTATGTAGAGACCCGACGTCGCGCCCGGTCCGCCGTTGCGCGTGATCTGCACGCCGGGCGCGAGCGCGATGAGGCCGAGCGCATCGTCGGCGTTGGCGTCGGCGATGTCCTGTTCATCGAACACCGATGTCTGCGGGATCGATTCGGCGAGCGGCTGCGGCGCGCGCGTCGCGGTGACGACGACAGGAGCAAGCGCTTGCGAAGCGTCATCGGCGGCATGTGCGGCGCCGGCGAGCGGCAAACCGATGACCGCGGCAACGAGCGCGCCATGACGAGAGCGGCCGTTCTTGAGGGCGGCCTGTGGCAATACCATGAATGAAGTGTCCGTTTCGCGTGAGCGCGACCCCGCTCCCCGCGAGGACGATGCGCGACGAACGCACCGCGCGATCAGCGCCGATGCGTCGAACTCTGGCCGGTATCCGGGCTGGCGATGAATCGTCTCGCCTTCCCGCGCATCGTGCGCAGTGGCGTCGACACGTTTCTTGCAGTCGATTCGGGCAATGAACCCTGTGTGATGAAAATCCACACGCTCGCGCTGCAAAAACGCGCATGAGACGACTTGCAACTTGCGTTGCGGTCGCTTACCGTTGCGGGGGCAGCACAGGTTGGCTCGTCCCAGGTTGGTCCCGGTCGGACTTCGGAGACTTCGCTCCCTGTTTCCCGTTTGACTGCATCCGCGAGATCCGCGAATGCGAGCACCAAAAAGTGCGGCAAGTGTAGGAGCGCGTGTTGGGGCCGTCAAGAAAACGGCGCGGACAGTTGGGCGCGGCACATGACGAATCGAACGAGAATCGGCCGGCCTGTCCTCACGAGCCATCAACAGCGCTCGCGTTTTCTGCACACGAATGCATGTCGACATGCGCTTGATTCGAAGGATTAAGCGCAAGATCGCATGTTGTTACGTCTCGAAACGAGACAATTATCGGAAGCTCCGTTGAACCGCGCTAAAATGCGAGGTCTTTAGAGGACGCAGCACATGCTCAACGAACTCGAATCACTGTCAGGAAATATCGGCCGGCTGATCCAGATCAGCGAGCGCCACAATCAGGCGCGCCAGGCGCTGCAAGACCAACTCGAACAACTGCGCGCCGACTATGCGAACGTGCAGGCCGAGCTTGCGCAAGTGCGTGAAGAGCGCGATACGCTGCAATCCGAACGCGATTCGCTCTCCGCGAAAATCGACGACGCGCAAGTTCGCCTCAACGCGATTCTCGAAAAGCTGCCGCGCGCGAAAACCGGGCAGCATGACGAAGCCGACAATCAACTCGATCTCCTCGAAGCCGATTCCCCGGAAGCACATGAAGCGGAATTGCACGGCGAGCATCATCAAGGAGAGAAGGCATGACGACCACGCAGATCGAAGTCTCCATTCTCGGGCAGCCGTATCGCCTCGCGTGCTCGCCGGAAACGGAAGGCGCATTGCGCGAAGCAGTCGCACGCGTCGATGCCGAGATGAACAAGGTGCGCAACGCAAGCAACGTGCGCGGCACGGATCGCATCGCGGTGATGGCAGCGCTTTCGCTGGCGTCGGAATTGCTTAAGTTGCAGGACAGCGTGCGTCACGGCGAGGCCTTCCCCGCCGAGGAAATCCGTCGCACGATGCATTCGATGAACGAGCAACTCGGCGCCGTCATCGCGCAATACGAAGTGCAGTGAGATGTCTGTGCGTCGAGTCAATCGGCGCGCAATGTCAATCGAAAAAAGAAACTGCGGCGGGGCTGCGAAAGGCAAACGATTGGTGTAGAGTGACGTTTCCCTGCCTGGTGCGCCAAGGTCATATATTCCTTGAACCAATGTCACATTGGCACGGTTGCGGAACCTTGCAGCACGGGCGCGCGCGTCGCTAGTCCGATGTACCCGAAGTGTTGCTTACCGCGACAAATCTTGAACCCAGGTTCAGGATGCCGGCCTAGCGGCCGTGGCGGGGACCTATCTAAAGAACGGCATCGGTTTTTCCGGTGCCGTTTTCATTTGCATCGTCGATTCCGCATAACGAACAATCATGCGCTACTGGCTGATGAAGTCCGAACCGGACGAGGCGAGCATCGATCACCTCGCGCACGCGCCGAAAAAAACCTTGCCGTGGACGGGCGTGCGCAACTATCAGGCGCGCAACTTCATGCGCGATCAGATGCAGATCGGCGACGGCGTACTCTTCTATCATTCAAGCTGCCCCGAGCCGGGCATCGCGGGCATCGCGAAAGTGTGCTCGACGGCGTATCCCGATCCCACGCAGTTCGATCCGAAGAGCGATTACTACGATCCCAAGTCCACGCAGGAAGCGCCGCGCTGGATGCTCGTAGATGTCAAGTTCGTGAAGAAGACCGCGCTGATTCCGCTCGCCGCGTTGCGTGAACACGAGGCGCTCGCGGACATGCAGGTGCTCGCGCGCGGCAATCGCCTGTCGATCACGCCGGTGACCGAAGCGCAGTGGCGCTTTATTACCGAACAACTCGTCTAACAAGGAACTTACGACACGAAGGCCGCGACTAAATCCCGTCGCGAATCACGCGATATCCCGCGTTCGGAGTCCTTCGATGATCAACAAGAAAACCGCTGCCGCACTCGCGCTCCTCGCGATGTCGGGCGCAGCGTTCACCCTTTCTCAAACGGCCGCCGCGCAGACGGTGATTACCCAGCCGCAACCTTCGGGCGTGCTTTCTCTTTCGGCGCAGGCGAGCGCGCAAGTGCCGCAGGATGTCGTCAACATCACGCTCTTCTACGAGCAGGAAGCGGCCGATCCCTCGTCGCTGACCGCGACGCTCAATCAGCGCGCCGAGGCCGCATTGCGCGAAGCCAAGGGCGTCGAGGGCGTGACCGCGAAGAGCGGCTCGTTCACCGTGTATCCATCCACCGATCGCGACGGCAAGATCTCCGCGTGGCGCGGCCGCACGGAGGTCGTGCTCGAATCGCACGACTTCGCGGCGGCGTCGAAGCTCGCGGGCAAGATGAGTTCGTCGATGCAGGTGGGCAGCGTCGGATTCTCGCTGTCGCCCGAGGCGCAGCGCGCGGCCGAGCAGAAGCTCGTCACGCAGGCCATCGATTCCTTCCGCAAGCAGGCGCAAACCGCCGCGCAAGGCTTCGGCTACAGCAATTTCACGATTCGGGAAGTGAACGTCGGACACAGCGGCGTGCAGCCGCGTCCGGTCATGATGATGCAATCGCGCGCAATGAGCGCCGATGCGAAAATGGCCGCGCCGATCGCGATGGAAGCCGGCACGACGACGGTGACCGTCGACGTGTCCGGTTCCGTGCAGATGGGGCGTTGAATCGATGCGGGGCGCGCGCCCCGCATTGCTCAGGCTTTCGCCGATTCGGGCGGCAGGCGCAGATTGCGCTTGTACGCCCACACCATCATCAGCACGCCCGCGACGATCATCGGCAGCGAGAGCCATTGGCCCATCGAGAGGCCGAGCGCGAGAAGGCCGAGATAGTCGTCCGGCTCACGCGCGAATTCCACGGTGAAGCGCGCCAGTCCATAGCCGATCAGAAACAGCGCCGAAATCGCGCCAACAGGACGCTGCTTGCGCGAAAACGTCCAGATCACGATGAACAGCACGAGCCCTTCGAGCGCGATCTCGTACAACTGCGACGGATGACGCGGCAGCATGTGATAGCGCTGGAAGACTTCGGTGAGATGGTATTGCGCGTCGAGCTGCGGATTTTTCGCGAGCCAGATGGCGTCGTCGTTCGTCGAGCTCTGGAAGAGCATCGCCCACGGCGCGTTCGGGTCCGTCACGCGGCCCCACAGCTCACCGTTGATGAAGTTGCCGAGACGCCCCGCCGCGAGGCCGAGCGGCACCATCGGCGCGACGAAATCCGTCACCTGGAGCCAGGTGCGCTTGCGGTGATACGCGAACAGCACCATCGCGAGCGTCACGCCGAGAAAGCCGCCGTGGAACGACATCCCGCCTTCCCAGACCTTGAAGATATCGAGCGGATGCGCCGCGTAATAGCTCGCCTTGTAGAAAACCACGTAGCCGATGCGCCCGCCGAGAATCGTGCCGAGCACGCCGTAAAACAGCATGTCGTCGATGTCTTTCACGGTCCAGCCTTGCGCGGCCACGTAAGGCAGGCGCAGACGCAGGCGGCCGATGACGATGGCCGATACAAACGCCACCAGATACATGAGGCCGTACCAGCGCACGGCGAGCGGTCCGAGATGAATCGCGATGGGATCGAAATTGGGATGTATGAGCATTCTGATGTGGGAGCTAGAGCGAACTACAAGGGCGAATCATACAGAACCCGCGCTTTCGGCCCGCGAACGGACGATCTCGATGAACCCGGCGAGCACCGGGCTCACTTCCGCCGCGCGCCATACGAGGCCTGTCTCGACGAGCATCGCCGACGCGTTCAGCGGCCGCAGAGGACGATACACGACGCCCGTGCGCCGCAGATGACGCAGCGAATGCGGCACGAGCGCGACGCCCATCCCGGCGGACACGAGGCTCACGATGGTCTGCATCTGGATCGCCTCCTGCCCGATACGCGGCGTGAGGCCGGCCGCGCCGTAGCAGCCCATGATGATGTCATACAAACCCGGCGCGAGACGCCTCGGAAAGACGACGAGCGGCGCGGCGGCGAGATCGTGCAGATCGACGGGCGTGTCGGCCCATTCGTCGGCGCCCTGCCCCAGTTGTAGCGCGGCATCGGCGGACATCGCGATGACGAGCGGCTCGCGCGCCACCGCCACATACGAGAGCGACGTGGCATGACGCGGCGGCAGCGGCGGAATCACGAGACCCGCGTCGATGCGCCCGGCGACGAGTTCCTCGATCTGCACGTCGCTCGTCGCCTCGGTCAGTTGCAGTCGCACGCCGGGATAGCGCGCGCCGAAATCGCGCAGCAGCGCCGGCAACAGGCCGTAATCGGCTGTGGAGACGAACGCGAGCGACAGCACGCCCGCCTCGCCGCGCGCGAGCGACTGCGCGAGCGGACGCAGCGTATCGGCGGACGCGAGCAGGCGGCGCACTTCCGGCAGCAGATCCTTGCCGACGGGCGTGAGCTCGACGGTCCGTTTCGTGCGCACGAAAAGCGCGACGCCGAGCGCCTCTTCCAGCGCGCGGATCGCCTTCGAGAGCGGCGGCTGCGTCATCGCGAGACGCGCGGCGGCGCGGCCGAAGTGCATCTCTTCGGCGACCGTCACGAAGTAGCGCAACAGCCGCAACTCGATGGGCGGATTTCTCTGCTCCATTGATATCTTTTGCGACCTAATAAGCCTTGAATAATATATTGGACAGACACATAGCGGGAGTTGCATTCTTGCTGCACTAGAGCAAAAACATCCCCTCAAGGAGCACATCATGGCCTTCAATCGCCGCTCGAAGCACATCACCCAGGGCGTCGCGCGCTCGCCCAATCGTTCGATGTATTACGCGCTCGGCTACAAGGAGGAAGACTTCGACAAGCCGATGATCGGCGTCGCGAACGGGCATTCGACCATTACGCCGTGCAACGCCGGCCTGCAGCGCTTGGCGGACGCGGCCATCGAAGCGATCAAAAAGTCTGATGCGAATCCGCAGATTTTCGGCACGCCGACGATCTCCGACGGCATGTCGATGGGCACCGAAGGCATGAAGTACTCGCTCGTCTCGCGCGAGGTGATCGCGGACTGCGTCGAGACCGCGGTGCAGGGCCAGTGGATGGACGGCGTCGTCGTGATCGGCGGCTGCGACAAGAACATGCCGGGCGGCATGATCGGCATGGCGCGCATGAACGTGCCGTCGATCTACGTGTACGGCGGCACGATCCGCCCCGGCAACTGGAAGGGCCGCGATCTGACGATCGTGTCGTCGTTCGAGGCGGTCGGCGAATTCACGGCGGGCCGGATGTCGGAAGAGGATTTCAAGGGCGTCGAGAAGAACGCGTGCCCGTCGACCGGCTCGTGCGGCGGCATGTACACCGCCAACACGATGAGTTCGTCGTTTGAGGCGCTCGGCATGTCGCTGATGTATTCGTCGACGATGGCGAATCCGGATCAGGAGAAGGTCGATTCCGCCGCGGAGTCGGCGCGCGTGCTCGTCGAGGCGGTGAAGAAGGACCTGAAGCCGCGCGACATCATCACGAAGAAATCGATCGAAAACGCGGTCGCGCTCATCATGGCGACGGGCGGCTCGACCAACGCCGTGCTGCATTTTCTGGCGATCGCGCATGCGGCGGAAGTGGAATGGAGCATCGACGACTTCGAGCGCATGCGCAAGAAAGTGCCGGTGATCTGCGATCTGAAGCCGTCGGGCCAGTACGTCGCCACCGATCTGCACAAGGCCGGCGGCATCCCGCAAGTGCTGCGGATCCTGCTCGATGCGGGCCTTCTGCACGGCGACTGCATGACGATCACGGGGCGCACGATCGCGGAAGAACTGAAGGACGTGCCGAGCAAACCGCGTGCGGATCAGAAGGTCATCTTCCCGATCGAGCAGGCGCTTTACAAGGAAGGGCATCTGGCGATCCTGCGCGGCAATCTCGCGGAAGACGGCGCGGTCGCGAAGATCAGCGGCCTGAAGAATCCGGTCATCACCGGCCCCGCGCGCGTGTTCGAGGACGAGCAAAGCGCGATGGACGCCATTCTCGCCGACAAGATCAAGCCCGGCGATATTCTCGTGCTGCGCTATCTCGGCCCGGTCGGCGGCCCAGGCATGCCGGAGATGCTCGCGCCGACATCGGCGATCATCGGCAAGGGGCTGGGCGAATCGGTCGGCTTCATCACCGACGGGCGCTTCTCGGGCGGCACGTGGGGCATGGTGGTCGGCCACGTCGCGCCGGAAGCATACGCGGGCGGCACGATCGCGCTGGTGCACGAAGGCGATTCGATCACCATCGACGCGCACAAGCTGCTCTTGCAACTGAACGTGGACGATGCGGAACTCGCGCGACGCCGCGCCGCGTGGAAGCAGCCCGCGCCGAAGTACAGGCGCGGCGTGCTGGCGAAGTTCGCGGCGCTCGCGCAGCCGGCTAATAAGGGCGCGGTGACGGGATAAATCGAGCGCGCGGCGCGGATAAAAAAAGGGGCGCGCGTGCGCCCCTTCTTCATTCCGCATGAAACGCGCTCATTCGCCCCGCTGGCGCCGCAGTTCGTCCTCCACCGCGTCGCGCACCCATTCGCTCATCCGCCCTTCGAGCGCCATCGCGACTTCGCGTGTGATCGCGGACACGAGTTGCGTCGATTGCTCGCGCAACACTTCGCGGCAACGGTCTTCGATCAGCGCGCGGGCATCGCCCGTCAGGAAGGTCGTAAAGCGGCCGCGCAGCCGCTCGGCGATGCGCTCCGCGTCGTATTCGATCGCGGCTTCATCGGCGGAAGGCGCGCGCGCGTACTCCGGCTTGCCGGGCACGACGACATCGGTCAGAACGGGGATGGACGAATCGAAGGATTCGGGCTTGTCGGTCATATCCAAAGGTCTCCTGTCGGCCAGCGTGTGCGCGTCCGTGCTGACTCGGGTCTCACGCGAAGCGCCATGTGTGAGCAGAGCTTAGTGCAGCGGGGACGCGGCCTCTGTGCGGCTAACCGCCCTGATTGTGTGTATCGATGACGTAGCCGCGATCGCGATAGAACCGATAGCGCTCGCGGCCCGCGGCGAGTTCATCGCCCACGCTGCCGACTATCTCCACGAGCCGCTCGAAGCGCGCGAACTGCGCGGGCACCGGCGCGCCGAGATTCACGAGCACCTGATGATGCGGCGCGTCGTCCAGATTCGACGTGAGCACTACGGGCGTGTCCTCCGCGAGCGGACTCTTCGCCATGCAGTGCGGCACGAATTCGAGCGGCTGGAAGGTCCACAACTGCTCGTCGAACGCGGCGAGACGCTGCGGTTCGGCGAGCACGACGAGCGGCTTGCCGCTCAGGTACGCCTTGCGCGCGAGGCGGCAGGCGTACGCGAGCGGATCGCCGACATTCGTATGAAAGTCGATGCGCGTCATGCCTGCTTCAGGCGCCCGCGCGATCGATCAGGAACTGCGAGAGCAGCGGCACGGGACGGCCCGTCGCGCCCTTCGCCGCGCCGCTCTTCCACGCGGTTCCGGCGATATCGAGGTGCGCCCACGGATAAGCCGTCGCGAAGCGCGACAGGAAGCACGCCGCCGTTACGCTGCCCGCCGGACGTCCGCCGATGTTCGCGACATCCGCGAAATTCGACTTGAGCTGATCCTGATACTCGTCGTCGAGCGGCAGACGCCACGCCGGATCGACCGCCTCGCGCGACGCGTCGAGCAGTTCGCCCGCGAGCGCATCGTCCTTCGAGAAGAGGCCCGTGTTGTGATGACCCAGCGCGATGATGCACGCGCCCGTCAGCGTCGCGATATCGACCACGGCGGCGGGCTTGAAGCGCTCCGCGTAGGTCAGCGCGTCGCACAGGATGAGGCGGCCTTCGGCGTCGGTGTTGAGCACTTCGATGGTCGTGCCGTTCATCGCGGTGATGATGTCGCCCGGCTTCACCGCGTTGCCCGCGGGCATGTTCTCGCAGGTCGGGATCACGCCGATCACGTTGAGCTTGAGGCCCATCTCGGCGACCGCGCGCATCGTGCCGAACACGGAGCCCGCGCCGCACATGTCATATTTCATCTCGTCCATCGCCTCGCCCGGCTTGATCGAGATGCCGCCCGAATCGAACGTGATGCCCTTGCCGACCAGCACGACCGGCGCGTTCTTGCCCTTCGCGGCCGCGCCCGCGCCCTGGTAATGCATGACGATGAACTGCGGCGGCTCGACCGAGCCCTTCGCGACCGACAGGAACGAGCCCATGTTGAGCGCTTCGATCTGCTTCTGGCCGAGCACTTCGACCTTGAGCTTGAAATCGCGGCCGAGCTTCTTCGCGGTCTGTCCGAGATACGTCGGCGTGCAGACGTTCGGCGGCAGATTGCCGAGATCGCGCGTGAGGTCCATGCCGTTCGCGATCGCGACGCCCTGTTTCACCGCGACCTTGGCGGCTTTTTCATCGGCGGAATCGATGCTGAACACGATCTTCTTGAGCGAGCGCGCGCCGTTGTCGGGCTTGCTCTTCATCTGCGTGAACTTGTAGGTCAGCTCGCGCAGCGCGAGGATCGCGGCGCGCACGGCCCAGTCGCCGGTGCGTTCCTGGATCGGCAGTTGCGCGAGCGTGAAGGTCGCCTGACCGATCTTCGAGCCGAGCACCACGCGCCACGCGGCGCGCACGGCTTCGCCATAGGCTTTCTGATTGAAGGCGTCCTGCTTGCCGAGACCGACGAGCAGCACCCGCGATGCGCCGATGCCCGTGACTTCCGGCACCATCAGGGTCGTGCCCGCGCGGCCGCTCATGTCGCCGGCTTTCACGACGCGCGAAATCAGGCCTTTGGTGGCGACGTCCATGTCGCGCGCGGCGCCCGTGAGCGTCTGCGCTTCGAAGATGCCGAGCACGATGACATCCGACTTCCCGGTAAGGAAACCATTTGCCTCGCCCTTGCTCCAATCACAGGCTTTTATGCTAAAGTCCATCGCGCTTATCCTCGGATAAAATCTTGGCTGAAGGATGAAAGCCGCAATTATCCGCTATTTTTTCCGCGGCGGTCACAGGCGGGCGGCGTGAGGGTAAGCGAATACCCTTCCCGTAAGCCACGAGATGCGTGCAAGATTTCCGCATCGCCGCCGGCTCCAAGCAAAAATTCAATGATCTTCGAACGCTCCCTGCAGCGCGAACTCGCGTACACGGCCGGCGCCGTGTTCATGGTGCTGCTCACGATCATGCTCACGACGATGATGATCCGCATCGTCGGCTTCGCGGCGCAAGGTCAGATCGACCCGAAAGACGTCGTCGTGCTGATCGGGCTCACCGTCATCGGCTATCTCGCGGTCATGCTGATCGTGACGCTGTTCGTCTCCATTCTTTTCGTGCTCACGCGCTGGTATCGCGACTCGGAAATGGTCGTGTGGCTCGCGTCGGGCGTGAGTCAGACGCAGCTCATCAAGCCGATCGCCGTATTCTCCACGCCGATCATCATTCTCATCATGTTCTTCGCGTTCGTCGGCTGGCCGTGGTCGAACCAGCAGAGCAAGCTCATCAAGCAGCGCTTTCAGCAGCGCGATGAAGTCTCGTTGCTCGCGCCGGGACAGTTCCGCGAATCGCCTTCGAGCCATCGCGTGTTCTTCATCGAGAAGATGTCGCCGGACCAGGGGCATGTCGAGAACGTGTTCGTCACGAGCACGGAAGGCGGCAAGGTCAACGTGATCGTCTCGAAGAACGGTCACACCGAAACGCGCCCCGACGGCGACCGCTTCATCGTGCTCGACAACGGCCGCCGTTACGACGGCGAGCCGGGCCAGCCGAACTTCCGCATCATGGAGTTCGAGCGCTACGGTGTGAAGATAATGAGTCACCAGTTCGTGAATACACCGACCACGACAGGCATCTCCACGCCGGACCTGCTCGCCAATCCTACGCAGGAAAATCTCGCGGAGTTCGCGTGGCGCATGGGTCTGCCGCTCATCGCCATCAATCTGATGTTGCTCGCCATTCCACTTTCCTATCAGAACCCGCGCCGCAGCCGCACGATCAATCTCGTGATGGCCGTGCTGATCTACCTCACCTATTCGAATCTGCTGAACGTCGTGCAGTCGTGGATCGAACAGGGCAAGCTGTCGTTCGGCTTGGGTCTCGTCGGACTGCATATCGTGGTCGGCGCGCTCGTCGCGTTCATCTTCTGGCTGCGGATTCGTAATCGGCCGCTCTTCAAGCTCCCGTCGCTGTCGAAGGGGGCCTGACGCGATGCGCATCTACGAACGATATTTCGCGCGCCAGATCTATCTCGCGTTCATCTTCATCCTGTTCGCGTTCTCGGGCCTGTTCTTCTTCTTCGACCTGATCAATGAACTGAACACGGTCGGGCACGGCAATTACAAGTTCACGCTCGCGGTGCTGCGCGTCGCGCTGCAGACGCCGTCGCGCTTCTACGAGATCATCCCCGTCGCCGCGCTCATTTCGGCCATCTACGTGTTCGCGCAAATGGCGGCGGCTTCGGAGTTCACGATCTTCCGCGTGTCGGGGCTCTCGACCGGCGCCGCGCTTCGCTCGCTCCTGAAGATCGGCGTTCCGATGGTGCTCATCACGTATCTGATCGGCGAAGTGGTCGGGCCTTACACGGACCAGTTGTCCGAGCGCGTGCGGCTTGAGGCGCTCGGGTCATCGGTGTCGTCGAATTTTCAGTCGGGCGTGTGGGTGAAGGACACGTTGACGGCCAAGGAGAACGGCGAGCAGGTCACGCGCTTCGTCAACGTCGGCACGCTCAATCCCGACACGACCATCGCGAACGTGCGCATCTACGAATTCGACTCGAAGTTCCGCCTGACGAACGTGCGCATTGCGAAGAGCGGCGTGTATGAGCCGCCAGGCCACTGGAAGCTCACGGGCGTGACGGACACGCAACTGAACGACGCTGCCCCGCAAGCGGCGAACCCCGGCGACGCATTGAATCCGGTCTACCGTGCGACGCAGAGCACGCTGCCCGAGTACTCGTTGCGCTCGGAGCTGACGCCGCAGATTCTGTCGGTGCTGCTGGTGTCGCCGGATCGGATGTCGATGTTCAATCTGTTCCGCTATATCCAGCATCTGACGGAAAATCATCAGGATACGCAGCGGTATCAGATCGCGTTCTGGCGCAAGATTCTCTATCCGTTCGCGGTATTCGTGATGCTGATTCTTTCGCTGCCGTTCGCGTATCTGCATACGCGCGCAGGCGTGGTCGGCATGAAGGTGTTCGGCGGCATCATGATCGGCATGAGCTTCCAACTCTTCAACACGCTGTTCTCGCATATCGGCAATCTGAACACGTGGCCCGCGCCGATCACCGCGGCGGCGCCCGCCCTCGCCTATCTCGTGATCGGGCTGGTGGGCCTGAAGTGGGTGGAGCGGCACTGACGTTTCTTCCGAGGAGCGCGCGATGAAGACGCACGGCATCATCCTGTTCGGCCACGGCGCACGCGATCCGCGCTGGGCCGAGCCGTTCGAGCGCCTTGCCGTGAAGCTGCGCGGCGTGCGCGGCGAACCGGTTTCACTGGCGTTTCTCGAATTGATGTCGCCCGATTTGCCCACCGCGGTAGCGCAGTTGGCCGCCGATGGCTGCGATGCCGTCACGGTCGTGCCCGTGTTCTTCGGGCAAGGCGGGCATGTGAGGAAGGATCTGCCGGAAATCGTCGAGAAGTGCCGGGCGGCGCATCCGGATGTCGACATTTCCTGCGCGACGGCAGTCGGGGAGGACGACGCGGTGCTCGATGCTGTGGCGCAGTATTGTTTGCGGCAGGTCGGTCGGTAGTTCAGCGCTGGCCGTTCGGCCGAGTGGCGCCACGCAACTTGAAAAGCATATACTCGGATATACCGTTTCGTATATCCGATCGAGTTCCGCATGAACCTCCTCATCTCCAAATGGGGCAATAGCCTCGCAGTGCGCATCCCCGCCGACTATCTGCGGCACACCGGCCTTTCCGAGGGCGACCAGGTGCAGGTCAACCTCACGGTGGACGGCGGAATCTGCCTTCGTGCCGCCAAATGGGATCGCCGGGCGTTCGCGGAAGAACTGGCCGAAACGCGCGACGCCATGCCGATGACCGATTCCGTCATCGACGAACTCCGCAGAGGCGCGCGCTACTGATGATTTACGTCGATACGAGCGTTCTGGTCGCGTTATGCGTCCGCGAACGCATGACCGCCGCCGTTTCGAGCTGGTACGCGTCCGTCAGGGACGAACTGATTTCCGGAGCGTGGTGCGTCACCGAGTTTGCCAGCGCGCTCGGCATCAAGCGGCGAAGCGGTCAGATGACCGAAGATCAGTCCGCTTTTGCGTGGCGCAGCTTCGAACGAATGTGCGCGAGCGATCTGCAACTCACGCCGATCGAGCCGCCGGTGTTCCATCACGCGGCCGTTCTCACGCTCGACGCATCGACCGGGCTCCGTGCGGGAGACGCGCTTCATCTCGCTACCGCACTGGACTGCAAGGCAAAGACGATGGCCACGCTCGATACCGTTCTGGCGGCTAATTCAAAAAAGAAGAAGATCCGGCTCGTAGACTTTTGAATCTCGAGGTCCGAAAACAAAAAAGCGCACCGTCGCCGATGCGCTTTTGTTTATCCGCCAGCCGAACCAGCATCACGCCGCCGCCTGCATCCCCTTCAGATGAACCTTCGGCTTGGCCGCCGCCCGCTCGCGAAACGCCTCTCCGATCATCAGCAAACTCGGCTGCGACGGGTCCAGCCATTCCTGCGCCTCACCCAGCGCCATGCGCGCCAGCGTCAACGTCAGCGTGCGTTCGCGCGGCGTGCTGCACGCTTCGACGATCGCCACCGGCGTCGAGCCCGGACGGCCCGCATCGATGAGCTGTTGCGCGATATCCGGCGCGCTGTCGCGTCCCATGTAGAACACGAGCGAATCCGCCTTTGCCTGCTCGCGGATTTCATCGCTGTCGGCGGCGCGCGAATGCGTGGCCAGCGCGACGCTGCGCGCCACGCCTCGCAGCGTCAGCGAGCGCTTGAGCGTCGCGGCGCTCGCGAGCGCCGCCGTGATGCCCGGCACCACTTCGAATTCGATGCCCGCCGCTTCGAGCGCGCGCATTTCCTCGTCCGCGCGGCCGAAGAGCATCGGATCGCCGCCCTTCAGACGCACGACGACGCCATGCTCCAGCGCCGCATCGACAATCTGCTTGTTGATGAAATGCTGGGCCGTCGAACGCTGTCCGCAACGCTTGCCGACGGCGATCTTCTTCGCACTCGGCGCGTAGTCGAGCATCGCCGGCTCGACGAGCGCATCGTGCAACACGACATCCGCCTGTTCGAGCAGACGCATGCCGCGCACGGTGATGAGATCCGCCGCGCCCGGCCCCGCTCCGATCAGATAGACCTTACCCATACGCTTGTCCGTCGATATTAGCCAGCAATGGCACGAATCATACCGGCCGCGACCGTGTGATGCGTCGCTTCGTCGATCAGCACGAACGCGCCGGTGCCCTGATGCGTATCGTACTCGTCCGCGACGATCGGCTTCTGCAGCGTGAGCGCCACGCGGCCGATATCGTTCATCGCGAGCGTGGTGCGATCGACCGAATGCGACAGCGTATGCACGTCCAGCACCTGCTTCACCGCGCCGATACGCGCGAACACCGTGTTGGTCGTCTGCTTCAGCAAATATTTGCGCTGCGGCGAGAGCGGCTCTTCGTCGAACCAGCAAATGTCCGCTTCGAGCTTCCTGGTCGGCTCGACCTTCTGCGATGCCGGCACGAACGTATCGCCGCGCGAAACATCGACGTCTTCCGTCAGGCGAATCGTCACCGTCTGGCCCGCGAAAGCGCGATCCACCGGCGCGACGCCGCCCGGCACCGGCGCGATGATCTCGGCGACGCTCGCTTCACGATTGGCCGGCAGCACGAGGATCGAATCGCCGACGCGCACTTCGCCCGCCTCGACGCGGCCCATGTAACCGCGGAAATCGTCGGCCTGCGAGCCGTCCTGGCGCGCGACCCACTGCACCGGGAAACGCAGCGCCTGATCGTTCGGCTGCGCGACCGGCAGCGACTCGAGCAGATCGAGCAGCGGCTCGCCCGCGTACCACGGCATGCGCTCGCTCGCCGTCACGATGTTGTCGCCCTTCAGCGCCGACACCGGCACGAAGCGCACGTTCGACAGACCGAGCTGATGCGCGAGCGTGACATACGCATCGCGGATTTCGTTGAAGCGCGCTTCGCTGTAATCGACCAGATCCATCTTGTTGATCGCGACGATCGCGTGCTGCAGACCGAGCAGCTTGACGATCGCGCTGTGGCGCTTGGTCTGCGGCAGCAGTTGCGCGACGCCGTTCTCGAACGTGACGCGCGTGGCGTCGACGAGAATGATCGCGGCATGCGCCGTCGATGCGCCCGTCACCATGTTGCGCGTGTACTGCTCGTGGCCCGGCGTATCGGCGATGATGAACTTGCGCTTCGCAGTGGCGAAATAGCGATACGCGACGTCGATGGTGATGCCCTGCTCGCGCTCGGCTTCGAGGCCGTCCGTCAGCAGCGACAGATCGATTTCATCGCCCACGGTGCGCTTGTTCTTCGCACGCGAGATCGCCGACAACTGGTCCGACAGCACAGCCTTGCTGTCGTACAGCAGACGGCCGATCAGCGTGCTCTTGCCGTCGTCGACACTGCCCGCCGTGATGAAGCGCAACACGCCCAGGTCTTCAGCTTGATAAATGCTCATGATTCTTTCGTTCCTTGGGGCGTGTGGCTTAGAAATAACCTTGCTTCTTGCGCTGTTCCATCGCGGCTTCGGACGCCTGGTCGTCCATGCGCGTCGCGCCGCGCTCCGTGATTTCCGTCACGGCTGTTTCGGCGATGATCTTCTCGACATCGTCGGCGTCGCTCGCGACCGGGCACGTGCAGCTGATGTCGCCGACGGTCCGAAAACGCACCTGCGCCACTTCCGACGTTTCGCCCTCGCGCAGCGGCGTGAGCGGCGTGAGCGGCACGAGCAAACCGTTGCGGCGGATGATCTCGCGGTCGTGCGCGTAGTAGATCGACGGCAGTTCGAGCTTCTCGCGGGCGATGTATTGCCACACGTCGAGCTCGGTCCAGTTCGAGATCGGGAACACGCGCAGATGCTCGCCCGCATGCAGACGCGCGTTGTAGATGCTCCACAGTTCCGGGCGCTGCGCCTTCGGATCCCACTGACCGAATTCGTCGCGGAACGAGAAGATGCGCTCCTTCGCGCGCGCCTTCTCTTCGTCGCGGCGCGCACCGCCGATCATCGCCGTATAGCCGTATTCCTCGATGGTTTCGAGCAGCGTCACCGCTTGCGCGGCATTGCGCGAATCCGTCTCGCGACGCAGGCGCACCGTGCCCTTCTTGATCGAATCTTCCACATGGCCGACGACCAGTTCCGCGCCGATTTCGGCCGCGCGGGCGTCGCGGAAGTCGATCACTTCCTGGAAGTTGTGACCCGTGTCGATATGCACCAGCGGGAACGGCAACTGGGTCGCGCGGCCCGCGCCGAGACCGAACGCCTTGAGCGCGAGATGCAGCACGACGACCGAATCCTTGCCGCCCGAGAACAGGAGCGCGGGCTTGCTGCATTCCGCGACGAGTTCGCGAATGATGTGGATCGACTCGGCTTCGAGCCAATCCAGGTGATCCATGCGGGTCGCCTTGTTGGCGATCGGTGCGGTGACGGTTGAGTCGAGCGTCGTGCTCATGTTCGTCGATCCTTTTTTATGCAGCGTCATGCGATTTCCAAAGCGACGATGCGTTCAATGACAGGGTTTGATGCGGCGTCTTGCGCGCCTTAGATCGCCGAGCTCGGAGCTTCTTCGACGATCTTGATGTTCGTGATGTGCAGGCCGCATTCCTTCGTGTCGCGCGATTCCCACCACCAGCGGCCCGCCCGGCTGTCTTCACCGGGACGCACGGCGCGCGTGCAGGGCTCGCAACCGATGCTCGGATAGCCGCGCGCATGCAGCGGATTCACCGGAACGTCGAAGGCTTTCAGGTAATCCCACACATCGGTTTCGTTCCAGTCCGCGAGCGGATTGAACTTCGCGATGCCGCGCGGCGCGTCTTGCTCTTCCTCGTGCAGCTCGGCGCGCGTCACCGATTGCTCGCGACGCTGGCCCGTCACCCACGCGGACACATCCGACAGCGCGCGATTGAGCGGCTCGACCTTGCGGATATGGCAGCAGCTCTTGCGTAAATCAATGCTTTCGTAGAACGCGTTCAGGCCGTGATCGCGCACGTAGGCATCGACCGCGTCCTGCTGCGGATGGAACTGCTCGATGTCGTAGCCGTAGCGCGCCTTCACGGTGTCGAGCATGCCGAGCGTTTCCGCGTGCAGGCGGCCCGTATTCAACGAGAAGATGCCGATCTTCACGCCGCGCGAAAGAATGGCGTGCGTGAGCACCATGTCTTCGGCGGCGAGGCTGCTGGCTAGCTTGACGCTCTGATGGCGCGCCGCGATCGAATCGAGCAGCGCATCCAGGCGTTCAACCTTGGCTTGCAATTCAGGGGTCATGCATCAGGCTCCGTGAGCTGCGACGAGCGCCGCGCGACGGCGGAACAGCGGTTCGAGATTGTCGGTCGCGCCCTGATACAGCTCGGTGAATTCGTTGAACGCGTTCAGCGCGTCGTTGATGTCCTTGTCCGCGCGCACCGCGAACGCATCGAAGCCGCAACGCGAATGGAACAGCACCTGATCGCGCAGCACGTCGCCGATCGCGCGCAGTTCGCCCGTCCACTGATAACGCTCGCGCAGCAGCCGGCCGATAGAGAAGCCGCGGCCATCGCGGAACACCGGGAAGTCGACCGCGATCACGGAAAGCACGCCGAAGTCCGGCGCGAGGTCCGCGGGTTCGTCATCCGGCGCGAGCCACACGCCGATGTCTTCCTTCGCGCGCGATGCGACGATCGCCGACTTGTGCTCTTTCCAGAGCGCGAACGGCACGATGATCTTGCCGGCGGGCAATGCATCGACAGCGGGCAACGCGCCGTCTTCGGCGGCACGCACGACGGTGAAATCGTCTTCGACTACGGCGCGGTTCTTGATGATCAACGTCATTTGCAAATCCTTAAGCGTGAGCCTGGCGCGATGCGTACACGCGCTCCTTGAACGGCGCCATGCCGATGCGGCCGAACGTCTCGATGAAGCGCTCGCCTTCCATGCGGTTGTCGACGAAGGTATCGATCACTTGCGAGATCACGTCGGGCATCTCTTCGGCCGAGAACGACGGGCCGATCACCTTGCCGAGATGCGCGCCGGTCGCGCCCGAGCTCTGCTCGCCGCCGAGCGTCAACTGATACCACTCCGAGCCGTCCTTATCGACGCCCAGAATGCCGATGTTGCCGACGTGGTGATGACCGCACGCGTTGATGCAGCCCGAAATGTTCAGCGACAGATCGCCGAGATCGTGCACGTAGTCGAGATCGTTGAAACGGTCCTGAATGGCGAGCGCGATCGGGATGGACTTCGCGTTCGCGAGCGAGCAGAAGTCGCCGCCCGGGCACGCGATGATGTCCGTCAGGAGGCCGATGTTCGCCGTCGCGAAACCGAGCGCCTTCGCGCGTTCCCACACGGTATGCAGGTCGCGCTTCTTCACGTTCGCGAGAATCAGGTTCTGCTCGTGCGACACGCGAATTTCGCCGAACGAGAACTCGTCGGCGAGCGCGGCGACGTCGTCCATCTGCTTGTCGGTGGCGTCGCCCGGCGCGATATGGCGCTGCTTCAGCGACAGCGTCACCGCCGCATAGCCCGGCACCTTGTGCGGACGCACGTTGCGCTCGACCCAGCGCGCGAACGGCTTGCTTTCGATCAGATGCTTTTCGTACGAGGCATCCGTGTCCGCGAGCTTTTCGTAGACCGGCGGCGCGAAGAACGTCGACACGCGATCGACTTCTTCCTGCGTGATCGTCGACGGGCCGTCCTTCAGATGCTGCCACTCTTCCTCGACCTGCTTCGAGAACTTCTCCGCCGACAGCGCCTTCACGAGAATCTTGATGCGCGCCTTGTACATGTTGTCGCGGCGGCCGTAGCGGTTGTACACACGCAGCACGGCTTCGCAGTAGGTGATCAGATGTTGCCACGGCAGATCGCGCTTGATGATCGCGCCGACGATCGGCGTGCGGCCGAGACCGCCGCCCGCGAGAATGTCCATCACGACTTCGCCCTGCGCATTCTTCTTCAGATACACGCCGAGATCGTGAATCTGCACGGCCGCGCGGTCTTCCGCCGAGCCGTTCACCGCGATCTTGAACTTGCGCGGCAGCCACGCGAATTCCGGATGGAACGTCGACCACTGACGCAGGATTTCCGACCACGGACGCGGATCGACCTGCTCGTCGGGCGCGACGCCGGCGAACTGGTCGGCGGTGATATTGCGGATGCAGTTGCCCGAAGTCTGGATCGCGTGCATCTGCACCGAAGCGAGTTTGCGCAGGATTTCCGGCGTTTCTTCGAGCTCGACCCAGTTGAACTGGATGTTCGTGCGCGTCGAGAAGTGACCGTAGCCGCGGTCGTGTTCGCGTGCGATCGTGCCGAGCATGCGGAGCTGGTCGCTGCGCAGGTTGCCGTACGGAATCGCGATGCGGTGCATGTACGCGTGACGCTGCATGTACAAGCCGTTTTGCAGACGCAGCGGACGGAATTCCTCTTCGGTCAATTCGCCCGACAGCCGGCGGCGGACCTGGTCAGCGTACTGCGCGACACGTTCGTCGACGATGCGTTGGTCGATCTGATCGTATTGGTACATTCGGGGGCCCCAAGTTCTTGTCAAGGCGCGGCGTCCTAGGTTACGTCGCGCGTCTCATCCATCGAATATCCATTGAGTCCCTGTCGCGAGCGTCGTTCAGACGGAACGCTCATTTGCTTATGACAGATAGAGATATGGATATTGGAAAAATTGGACTGATAGTAAAGAACCTGCTATATATTGCAAACGACTGAAAAATTACTTTGATATGCGGCTGAGTTATATATGAATCTGCACCAGTTCCGCTTCGTGCGCGAGGCCGTCCGGCAGAACTTCAACCTGACGGAAGCCGCGAAGGCGCTGTATACATCGCAGCCGGGCGTCTCGAAGGCGATCATCGAGCTGGAGGACGAGCTGGGCGTCGAAATCTTCACGCGGCACGGCAAGCGCGTGAGATCGCTGACGGAGCCGGGGCGCATCATCCTCGCGTCGGTCGAGAAAATATTGCAGGAAGTGGAGAGTCTGAAGCGCGTCGGTAAGGATTACGCGGCGCAGGATCAGGGCAATCTTGTCATCGCGGCCACGCACACGCAGGCCCGCTATTCATTGCCGGCCGCGATCGCGGAGTTCAAGAAGCGCTTTCCGAAGGTCCATCTTTCGATCCTGCAAGGCAGCCCGACGCAAGTCGCCGAAATGGTGATCCACGATCAGGCGGATATCGCCATCGCGACCGAGGCGATCGCCAACTATAAGGAACTGGTGTCGCTGCCCTGCTTTCAGTGGCAGCATCTCGCCGTCATGCTGCCGGATCATCCGCTGCTCGAACGCAAGACGCTCACGCTCGACGATCTCGCGCAATACCCGATCATCACCTACGAGGCATCGTTCGCCGGGCGCACGAAGATCAATCAGGCGTTCGCCCGGCGCAATCTGACGCCCGACGTCGTGCTCGAAGCCATCGATGCGGACGTGATCAAGACTTACGTCGAACTCGGGCTCGGCGTCGGGATTCTGGCGGATATCGCGTTCAATCCGGAGCGCGACAAGCATCTGCGCGCGATGCCGGTCGGCCATCTGTTCGGCACGAACGTCACGCGCCTTGCGCTCAAGCAGGGCGCGTATCTGCGCAGCTATGTGTATACGCTCGTCGAACTGCTGTCGCCGTCGCTGAACCGCAAGCTGATCGAGCAGGCGCTTACCGGAGAGCACGAGAGCTACGAGCTCTGAATAAAATGGCGGCGCACGCTGCCTCAAAAAATTCACTCCCCTGGAGACCTTTCCGATGACGCTGTCGAAGTTCACGCGCCGGCTCGCTGCCGGCGTTGCCTTGTCCGTAATCGCCGCGGCCGCGCACGCGCAACTGAAGGTCGGCATCGACCTGTCGAGCACCGGCCCCGCCGCCGCCATCGGCATCACCAGCAAGAACGCGATGCTGATGTGGCCGAAGACCATCGCCGGGCAGAACGCGGAGTACATCATCCTCGACGACGGCTCGGACCCGGGCGCGGCCGTGCGCAACATCCGCAAGCTCATCAGCGAGGATCATGTCGATGTGATCGTCGGGCCGAACATCACGCCCGCCGCGCTTGCCGCGCTCGATCCCGTCGCCGAATCCGAAACGCCGATGATCACGCTGATCGGCTCGGCCTCGGTCGTGGAGCCGCAGGAAGGCAAGAAGGTGTGGGCATTCAAGATGGCGCAGACCGACCGCGCGATGGCCGACGTGATGACGCGCTACATGGCCAATCACGGCGTGAAGACGGTCGGTTTCATCGGTTTCGCGGACAGTTACGGCGATAGCTGGCTCAACGAGTTCACCAAGTTCGCCGATCTGCGCCATATCAGGATTGTCGCGAGCGAGCGCTTCAACCGGACCGATGCGAGCGTCACCGGCCAGATTCTCAAGCTGATGGCCGCGAAGCCGGACGCGGTGCTGATCGCGGGCGCGGGCACGCCGACGGTGCTGCCGCAACGCACGCTCGTCGAGCGCGGCTACAAGGGCGCGATCTATCAGACGCACGGCATCGCGACGCCCGAGTTCATCAAGCTCGGCGGCAAGGATGTAGAAGGCACGCTGTTCCCGACGCAGCCGGTCGTCGTCGCGCGGACGCTGCCGGCGGATCATCCGTCGAAAAAGGCCGCGCTCGCGTTCGCGAACGCCTACGAGGACAAGTACGGTAAGGGCACGGTTACGCAATTCGCGGGCGATGCGGCGGGCGTCTATCCGCGTTTGCAGGACGCTGTTGCGCGCGCGCTCAAGTCCGGCAAACCGGGCACGAAGGAGTTTCGCGTGGCGCTGCGCTCGGAACTGGAGCACGCGCATGAACTCGTCGTGCCGAACGGCGTCGTGAATACGAGCGCGACGGATCACGTCGGCCTGGATCAACGCGCGAGCGTGATGGGCGTGATCAGGAACGGCGCGTTCACGTATCTCGCCCAGTAATTTCCGAGCTTGCGAAAACGCCGCCGTTGCTGCTTGCCGGCGGCGGTGTTTTCGGTCATAATCGCCGACTCGATTGGCTTGTTGCTGCGGTGTGTTGCGGTGCGAGTCGATCAAGGCCCAGGTGGTGAAATTGGTAGACGCAGGGGACTCAAAATCCCCCGCCGCAAGGCGTGCCGGTTCGATTCCGGCCCTGGGCACCAAGATTATTGGAAAAGCCGCTCCGTCGTGAGCGGCTTTTTTGCGTTTGGGCCGGGCCGTTCCCGGACGCACTCCGGGATCGCGTGACGTTGACCTATTCGCGTCAAGCCGTTTCAATCGACGCCCGAACGCCGCTCCGTTCCGCCCTGAGACGCTTCCTTCGGGAAATGGCGAAAAAGCCAGTCCGCCACAACGGGAGCACCGTATCTCGCGAACGCGCACGCCAGGACGACGGGCCAATACTCTCTAAAAAATCCCAGTACGAAGTTCATCATCTTGCCACCCTCGCCTTCCATTCATTCGCCACGATTGAAAATACATAGTAGACCAAAGAATCCCGCAACGGATGAAGCGGCAAGATTCCTCGGACCTCTTCACTAAACGAAGCCACGAGCAAGTATATCCACAGGAGCACGCCAATCAGCGAGGCGAAAATTCCCAGATTCGCGATAAACATCGCCTGACCGATTCGCTGCGCCGAGGTCCAGAACCCGCCGCGCAGTTCGCCCGGCAGCGCGGCCAGCGCAATGTTCAGACTGACGCTGGAGGCGACGAGCGAGATCGGAAAGAAATCGTCCTTCCCGGGCTGCTTCAGCGCCACTCGCAAGATGTATTCGATCATGCCCATGAACAGCGGCAGTCCGACTATCAACTGCCGCGCCGTCGCGTCAAAGCCGTTCGATTGCATTGTCATCATCCTTTTGTATCTGATGACACGCAATTTCGCCCGCGCAAACATTTGCGGGAAGTCATCCAGATGGCTATGTCGTGTCTGCACAGACGTCGTCATCGTTTCTCCCAGGCGTCACGATTCGCGAATGTGCGCAATCGCGTAGACGCGTTTCACCGAGCGCCGCAAAAATACCTCCCATCGGCATTCAGAATCCCGGCGCGAGGAGCATCACGGGGATGCTCGCTCGCGCAGCGCCCGCATTTCAGGTTGCTTAGGACCATCTCGATGTCGTGACCCGCTCGCGCGATGCGTCGAGCCATAACTCGAAGAAGGGTACGACATGAATCGACCTGATTACTCGCTGTCACTCGACTCCGTCATCTGCAAACGCTGCAACACGGTTTCGCCAGCCGAGGAAGACACCTGCCCGTCCTGCGGCGCCGATCGCCAGGGCGCGATTTTCACGAGCCGCGCGGAGACCCGCGCACCCGTGCCGGTGCCTGCTCAACTCGATATCGTCGATTGGGATGACAGCCACTGGCTGCAACGCCTCGTGCGCCGCAGGATGCTGACGTCCTATCCCAACTTCATCGAGCCCGGCGACGCGCAGGAGCAGCGCCGCAAGTCCGCGCACACGACCATCGCCGTGCTGGTCAGCGGCGTGGTCGCGAGCATAGCGGTCGGCGGTTACTTCTATGCGCGTCTGGATGACAATGCCCCGCCGGTCAGCGACGATCCAGGCATCAGCGTGGCGGGCTCGGTTCGCGACCGCGCGTCCGGCGCGCCGGGCGCAGACGCTGCGCGGCATGCCTCGTTGATGCGAGCCAAACCGGAATCGACGAACGCGCAGGCCGTCGCGCCGGCGTCGGCGTCGGTGATGGCGAAGGCGAATCACGCGCGCGAAGAACACGCCGTTGCTTCGCCGAGCATTCCGGTCGCAGCGCATGCGGCGACGGAAGCCCCGTCGGTCGCACCGCGCGTCGTTGTCTCCGCTAGCGCGCCTGCATCGGCTAGCACGATAGCCGCCGCAGCACCCGCGAAGCCGCCGAGCATTCCGGTCGCAGCGCGTGCGACGACGGAAGCCCCGTCGGTCGCACCACGCGTCGTTGTTGCCGCTAACGCGCCTGCATCGGCCAGCACGTTGGCCGCCGCACCCGCGAAGCCGACGATGCCCGCCGCGCCAATGGCACACGCAACGGCGAACGCGCCGTCGCCGAACATCACGTCATCGACCGCCGTAGCCGTGACGAAGCCCGCAACACCGAACACGACGACGAGCGCGCCGGTCGCTGCCGCTGCGCCGTCGATCAAACCGGCGACGCCGGTCATCGCATCGGTGCAAAAACCGGAACCGCGTGTCAGCACGACGCTGACAGCAGCCACCCCGGTCCCTGCAAAACCGGCGACACAAACCCCCGCGCCCGTCGCGCGCACGACCGAGCCGCCTCGAAACACTCCGACGATCGCAGCCGCCGAAAAACCCGCCGCGCATCCGACACCACCGGTCGCGGACCCGCTTCCCGCTGCCGTCGCACGAAGCATCGCGTCGCTCCAGCAAGCACTCGCCAGCCGCGATCTCACGACCGCGCGCCGCCATATGCGCGGCCTCTATGCGAGCGAGCCGCGCAGTCCGGAAATCCAGCAGCTCGCGGCCGAATTGTCGCGTCAGGAACGCGCGCGCGATGGCGCGATGGCGACCGCGCGCAATTGCGCCGCGAACATGGACGCAGCGTGCGCATTGCGCAATGCGCGCCGTGCGGTGTCGCTCGATCCGCGCAACGGTCAAACGCAGGCGACCTTGCGCCGTGCGCTCGCCGTGCAGAACGAGACCAATACCGAGTACTTCCGGCAAGCCAGCGGCATACCGAAGCCGATCGTTCCGACGATGACCTTCGACGGCCGCTGGACCGCAGGCTCGCGCCACCCCGCGATGTCGAGCGATGACGACGACTCGCGTTTCACGCTCTTCGGGCTCGGCGTGCCGGTGACATCGAAGGGACGCGGCGACGCGCACTGACACGCATCGAAACAAGCGCACGGATTGCGAACGGAATAAGCCGCGAGGCCCATCCGTTTAGAGGTGACGAACGAACTGACGGCGGACCGCTGCCGAAGGAGTCACCATCATGCAATCCGGAATGTGGAGCCGCTTCATCGTCTGCGCCGCCGCGGTCATGACATTGACGGGCCTCGCCTCGTGCGGCGGCGGCAGCTCGAACGACAACATGCCGGCGGCGACGCGCTTCAAGATGTCGATCGTCGTCTCCGATGGCGCCGTGCCCGCGCCCCACACGGACCCGAACCTGAAAAACGGCTGGGGCGTCGCGTTCAATCCGAACGGCTTCGTGTGGGTCGCCAACAACGGCACGCAGACGGCCACGCTCTATGACGGCAACGGCGTCGTTCAATCGCTCGTCGTGTCGATTCCCGCGACCGCGAACGGTCCGGCCAATCCCACCGGAATCGTCTTCAACAAAGGACCGGATCTCACGCTCGCGCGCAACGGCAAGTCGGGCGTCGCCGCGTTCATCTTCGCGGGCGAAGGCGGCTCGATCACCGCGTGGGCGCCCGCCGTCGACATGACGCACGCGTTCACCGCCGTCGATTCGAGCGCATCGGGCGCCATCTACAAGGGACTCGCGATCGCCACGACGGCGGCGGGCGGGCATCGTCTCTATGCCACCGACTTCCACAACAACAGGATCGATGTCTTCGACGGCACCTTCACGAAAATCGTCGTGCCCGGCGGCTTCACGGACACGCAGCTTCCGGCGGGCTTCGCGCCCTTCGGCATCCAGGCGATCGGCTCGAAGATCTTCGTCACCTACGCGAAGCAGGACAGCGACGCCGAGGACGACGTGCCCGGCGCGGGCCAGGGCTTCGTCGACGTGTTCGACCTCGACGGCAACCTGATGCAGCGCTTCGCGGCCAACGGCCCGCTGAATGCGCCGTGGGGCATCGCGCAGGCGCCCGGCAACTTCGGCACCTTCAGCAACGACATTCTCGTCGGCAATTTCGGCGACGGCACGATCAACGCGTTCGATCCGAATAGCGGCGCGTTCGTCGGCCAGTTCATGAATACGGACGGCACGCCGCTCGTGCAGCGCGGCTTGTGGGGCATCGCGTTCGGCAACAACCTGAGCGCGCAGCCCTCCAACACGCTCTTCTTCGCGGCCGGACCGAACTTCGAAGCCGACGGCGTGTACGGCCGCATCGACATGCAATGAAGCGCGCGGCGCGTTTCCCTGGGCGATGACGCCGGCCCCGGACGCCCCTTCGTCCGAATGCGCATCGCCACGCTCGGCGCCGCCCGCGGTTCGGGCGGCGCTCTTTTTGTAGCGCCGATGCGAGACGCGTCCGGCGAACGCGGACCGAAAGCGCGGCTTGCTAGAATGCGCGCTTCAACTCCGCTCATCCGATGGACCTCGAAACCCTCCTCTTCTCCCAAGGCTTCGGGTCGCGCCGCCAGTGCCGCGGCATCGTCGCCGAAGGCCGCGTGCGTATCGCGGGCGTCGTGCGCGACGATCCGCATGCCGATCTTCCCGTCACGCCCGGTCTCGAATTCGAAGTCGACGATCATCTCTGGCCGTATTGCGAGAAGGCGTACATCGCGCTCAACAAGCCTGCGGGCTACGAATGCTCGCGCGATCCGCAGCATCATCTGAGCGTGTTTCATCTGCTGCCGCCGCAGTTCGTCGAACGCGGCGTGCAGTCGGTCGGCCGGCTAGATCAGGACACCACCGGCCTGCTCCTTCTCTCCGATGACGGCGCGTTCGTTCACGCGTTCACGTCGCCCAAACGGAAGGTGCCGAAGGTCTATCTCGCGACCGTGCGCCATCCGCTCGACGATGCGCAACTCTCGAAGCTGCGCGATGGCGTGCTGCTGCACGGCGAGTCGAAACCGAGCGCCGCGCTCGCGGCCGTGCGACGCGACGAGCGGCTCGTCGAACTCACCGTGCTCGAGGGCAAATATCATCAGGTGAAGCGCATGGTCGCGGCCGCCGGGAACCGCGTGGAGAAACTGCATCGCGAGCGGGTCGGCGGTTATGCTTTGCCTGGCACGCTTGCCGAAGGTGCATGGCGCTGGCTCGATGAAGCCGATCTCGCCGCGCTGCGCCGGGAGCCGGATACGACGCCGTAGCTTCGCTTCCAAGCCGCCGCGCCGGATGCGCCGCAGCCGTTGTTCGATCACATCGAAGGACGAACCCATCATGCACATCCCGGCGAGACGGCGGTTCATTTCCCTGACGCTCGTCGCGTGCGCGGCCGGCCTCGCCGGTGCGCGGGCGCGGGCGCAGAACGACGAGCAGGCCGATGGCCTCGCCTACGGCACCGCACCGCGCCAGAAGCTCGACGTGTATGCGCCGCACAGCCGCACGAACGCCGCGCGGCCCGTCGTCGTGTATTTCTACGGCGGGAGCTGGCAAGGCGGCCAGCGCGCGGATGCCCGCGGCGTCGCGCAGACGCTCGCGCAACGCGGCGTCGTGACGATCGTGCCGGACTATCGCGTGTATCCCGAGACCATCTTTCCCGGCTTCATCGACGACGCCGCGGCCGCCGTGCGCTGGACGCGCGACCATGCGCGCGACTTCGGCGGCGATCCCGGCCGTATCGGCGTGATGGGGCATTCCGCCGGCGCGCATATCGCGGCGATGCTCGCGACCGATCCGCGCTACCTCGCGGCGCACGGCATGTCGAAGTCGGAACTGCGCGGAATGATCGGTCTCGCCGGCCCCTATGCGGCCATCCCGCCGCGCGAAGCGCATATGTCGGACATCTTTCCGGACGCGCTGCGCGGGCAGACGCTGCCGATCGATTTCGTCACCGGCAACGAACCGCCGATGCTGCTCGCCACCGGCACCGCCGATACCGTCGTCGATCCGTCGAACAGCACGCGATTCGCCGACGCGTTGCGCGCACACGACGACGCCGTCGAGCTGAAAACCTACGCGGGCCTCGGCCACGTTCAGCTCGTCGATGCGATTTCGGCGGCGCAGCGCGCGGGCTCGCCGGTTTGCACGGACGTGCTCGCCTTCATCGACGCGCATTGAGCATGCAAATCGGTAAAAGCCCTCAATGGCGGGCGCTGCGGCGCAGCATGCCTTCCGCCGCGCGCACTCATATACTGGTCTTACGGATACCAAAAATGACTATCAAAAAAGCAGGAGGGCATCATGGTCTCCCACTTGACCGTCGCGATGATTGCGTTCGTCGCGCTGAGTGCTGTGCTCATCGGGGTGCTAGCCATCGTCATGCACATGCGCCACAAGTATTCGCCGAATCTCATCGGCGCATTGATCGGCGCGCTGATGTGCTTCGTCCTGCTCGAAACGATCCCGGCGCTGATCTAGCGCCGCGTGGCCGATTTCAGGAAATCGTCGACCGTCGGATGACGTAGCGCGTAGCCCAGTTCGCGCTTCAGGCGCGCATTGGATAGCCGTCGCGATTCGCGCATGAACGAAAGCGTGACGGGTTCCAGGCGCGCTTCGGCTTCCTGCCGCGAAACGCGCGGCACACGCGGCAGTCCGTACGCATCGGCCACCCGGTCGAAGTAATCCGCCATGCGCAGGTCGGTGTCGTCCGAGGCGTTGATCACGCGCTGCGGCCGCCCGCGTGCGAGCGCGCGCAAAAGGATCGCGGCGAGATCGTCGGCGTGAATGTGATTCGTGTAGACGTCGTCGGAATCGATAAGCGCGGGCATGCCCTTTTCGATGCGCGCAACCGGCAGGCGATTGGCCGCGTAAATGCCCGGAATCCGCGCGATCGACACGCGCCACCCGCTTCCCACGCCCGCCGCGCGCAACTGCCGCTCCGCCGACACGCGCCGCCGCGCACGCTCGTTCTCCGGCCGCGCCGGACGTGTTTCGTCGATCCACGCGCCGGCGCAGTCGCCGTACACGCCGGTCGTGCTGGCGTAGACGAAGCGCGTGCCCGGCCCGCTCCGCCGCTGCGTGGCCGCGCGAAGGCCGTCGGGTACAATGAAAGACGTTTTTCCGGCTCGATCCGGATGCAGCCAGTGGGTCTTTGCGCCGCGCGCCACCGAGCGGCGCGGGCGGCGCAATGCGGCAATCAGCGCGCGCGTGCGGCGGTCGGAATCGCCGTCACGCTGCGGCGGCGCGAGATGCAGCACGTTGCGCGCGAGGCCCGCGAGCCTTCCGAGGCTGCGGCGCAGATCGAGATCACCGGAAATCGGCGTGGCGCCGGCCGCGCGCAGTTCGCCCCCGCGCTCCGGATGATGCGTGAGCGCGATGACGCGGGGCGCGCCGGCACGCGCATGCAAAAGCGGCAGCGCGCGCATGCCGACATCGCCGCACCCGACGATCAGGACACGCGCGCGGCGAAGGTTTCGAGTGGCGATCATCCGGGCATTCTATCCGTCGCCTGAAACCCGCGTGCGGCGTCGAACAAGACGAACGAGACAACTCCACACATCGCAGAAATCGATCTATGGCTTTCAACGTAACGCTCCGGCAAAGCGGCCGGCAGTTTCAAGTAGAACCCGACGAACCGGTCCTGACCGCCGCGCTGCGCCAGGGCATCGGCCTGCCGTACGGCTGCAAGAACGGCGCGTGCGGCTCGTGCAAGGGCGCCGTCGTGAGCGGTGAAGTCGAGCAGGCGCCGCATTCGTCATCGGCGTTGTCGAACGACGAAAAGACCCGCGGCATGGCCCTCTTCTGCTGCGCGACCGCGCAGACCGACCTGGAAATCGACGTGCGCGAAGTCGCGGGCGTCGGCGACGTGCAGGTGAAAAAGCTGCCGTGCCGTGTGAACGCGCTCGAACGCCGTGCCGACGATGTCATCGAACTGAAGCTGCAACTGCCCGCGAACGAGCGCCTGCAGTATTACGCGGGCCAGTACATCGAATTCATCCTGAAGGACGGCAAGCGCCGCAGCTACTCGATGGCGAGCCCGCCGCATCACGAAGGCCCGCTCGAACTGCACATCCGCCACATGCCGGGCGGCACGTTCACGGATCACGTGTTCGGCGCGATGAAAGAGCGCGACATCCTGCGCTTCGAAGGCCCGCTCGGCACGTTCTTCCTGCGCGACGAATCCGACAAGCCGATCGTGCTGCTGGCGTCGGGCACGGGCTTCGCGCCGATCAAGGCGATCATCGAGCATGCGGTGTTCAAGAACCTGAACCGTCCGATGACGCTCTACTGGGGCGGCCGCCGCAAGAAGGATCTCTACATGATGGAACTCGCCGCGCAGTGGGCGAAGGACATCCCGAACTTCACGTTCGTGCCGGTGCTCTCCGAACCCGACGCCGACGACAACTGGACGGGCCGCACGGGCTTCGTTCATCGCGCTGTCATCGAAGATCTGCCAGACTTGAGCAGCTATCAGGTGTACGCGTGCGGCGCGCCCGTGATGGTGGAATCGGCGCAGCGCGATTTCACGCAGCATCATCGCCTGCCGGAGGACGAGTTCTACGCGGATTCGTTCACGAGCGCGGCGGATCTGGCGCATCCCGTGTGATGTTGCACGTAGCCCGCACGCGGACAAAAAATCCGCGTGCGCGGTTTACAGGCAGCAACCGCTTAACGTATCCTTCGCGAATGATCAAAATCCTGAACGCACTTCGACGTCGCCGCTCGCCGCTTCCCTAGGGATGCCGCTGGCTCGTCATGCATTGCGCTCACGGTTCGGTTTGTTCGAAGCGTACGAAATGAAGCCACGGAAATCCGTGGCTTTTGTTTTTTCCGCATCGTTTTCCTCTTTCTCTCGCACTAGCCTTCGTGGAGCCCGCTGTCATGAATTTCAATGAGTACCCCGTTGATTCGCTGATGTACATCACGAACCGTCCCGAGATCGTGTTCACGCACGGCAAAGGTTCCTGGCTCTACGACAACACGGGCAAGCGCTATCTCGACTTCATCCAGGGCTGGGCCGTCAACTCGCTCGGCCACTGCAACGAAGGCATGATCGAGGCGATGGAAAAGCAGGCGCGCACGCTGATCAATCCGTCGCCGGCGTTCTACAACGCGCCGATGGCGCAGCTCGCCGGGCTCCTCACCGCGAACAGCTGCTTCGACAAGGTGTTCTTCGCCAACAGCGGCGCCGAAGCGAACGAAGGCGCGATCAAGCTCGCGCGCAAGTGGGGCAAGAAATTCAAGAACGGCGCGTTCGAGATCATCACCTTCGATCACAGCTTCCACGGCCGCACGATCGCGACGATGTCCGCGAGCGGCAAAGCCGGCTGGGACACGATCTACGCGCCGCAGGTGCCGGGCTTTCCGAAGGCCGATCTGAACGATATCGCTTCGGTCGAGAAGCTCATCAACGAGAAGACCGTCGGCGTGATGCTCGAACCGATCCAGGGCGAAGGCGGCGTGATTCCCGCGACGCGCGAGTTCATGCAGCAACTGCGCGAACTGACGAAGAAGCACAACATCCTTCTGATCGTCGATGAAGTGCAAAGCGGCTGCGGCCGTGCGGGGACGTTGTTCGCGTACGAGCTGTCGGGCGTCGAGCCGGACATCATGACGCTCGGCAAGGGCATTGGCGGTGGCGTGCCGCTCGCGGCGATGCTGTCGAAGGCCGATGTCGCGTGCTTCGAGGCGGGCGATCAGGGCGGCACCTACAACGGCAATCCGCTGATGACGGCAGTCGGTTACTCGGTGATCTCGCAACTCGTGGCGCCAGGCTTCCTCGAAGGCGTGCGCGAGAAAGCCGCGTATCTGCGGCAGGAACTGCTGAAACTGTCCGATGAGCGCGGCTTCAAGGGCGAGCGCGGCGAAGGCCTGCTGCGCGCGCTGCTGCTCGATAGCGACAAGGGTCCGCAGATCGTCGAAAAGGCGCGTCTGATGCAGCCCGACGGCCTGTTGCTCAACGCCGCGCGTCCGAACCTGCTGCGCTTCATGCCGGCGCTCAACGTGACGAAGGACGAGATCGATCAGATGATGACGATGCTGCGTTCGGTGCTCGATTCGCTGTGATCATCCGTAGCTTCGATGCAGGCGATCGCGATGCCGTGATCGCCCTGTGGCGCGATGTGTTTCCGGAGTACGCGGATGCATCGCGGCCGCAGC
This sequence comes from Caballeronia sp. LZ029, assembly GCF_031451275.1. Taxonomy (NCBI): domain Bacteria; kingdom Pseudomonadati; phylum Pseudomonadota; class Betaproteobacteria; order Burkholderiales; family Burkholderiaceae; genus Caballeronia; species Caballeronia sp. LZ029. The sequence goes on along the minus strand of NZ_JARUXO010000001.1, from coordinate 681,924 downwards.
GCGATCCGGCTTTGTCGATCGCCAACAAGATGAAGATGCAGCCGGAGTTGTTCTTCGTCGGTGCGCTCGATGGCGAGGTCGTCGGCACGGTGATGGCCGGGTATGACGGTCATCGCGGGTGGGTGTATTCGCTGGCCGTCACGCCATCGCTTCGTGGGCGCGGATACGGCCGCGCGTTGATGATGCACGCGGAAACCGTGTTGGCGAAGCTCGGCTGTCCGAAGGTGAATCTGCAGATTCTGTCGGTTAAGACTGAGTTGCGTGGGTTCTACGAAAAGCTCGGGTATCGGGTGGATGAAGTCGTTAGTCTCGGCAAGCGGCTTTGAACGGCGCTTCGATTGAGTCGGCTCGGGTTCGGAGGTCGCCGGATCCCGTTTTCTTTTTGGTCTATTTGTGTTGCCCCTGTGCGGGGCGGCAGTCACTTTCTTTGCTGCTGCAAAGAAAGTAACCAAAGAAACAGCTTTCCCCAGCCTAAGCACTTCACACCGGCCGCGGCACAGGCGATTGGCCTAATGGCCCGGCAGTAGCGAGTGCCCTCACAAGCAGATAAGGGCTTGGACCGCGCACGGTCTGACTCATCGCACCACATAACAAACTGGTTCAGCACCAAATAGCTCCGGCCCGCTTCGCGGCCGATGGGTCAATCGGGTGCGCGCGCGCGCTCCCTCTTCGGTTTCCCTCGTATACCCAACGGCAGCGCGTAGCGCTGTGCCGAAGCTCTTTCGTGCTGAACCAGCACGTCAAAACATTTGGTGCGGCAGACCGTGCGCGAGCCAAGCCCGGTTGGGCCTTCGAGGGCGACACTTAGGCGAGGGCCACCGCGGGCTGGCAAGCATGGCCAACGTGCGTGTGACCGCGGGCCTAAACGAGCTGTTTCTTTGGTTACTTTCTTTGCAGCAGCAAAGAAAGTGACTGCCGCCCCGCACAGGGGCAGCGCCAATAGACCAAAAAGAAAACGGGATCCGGCGAGAAAACCCGCGCATCCAAACACCCGCCCCTCACTCGCCCAGATAAGCCGCTCTCACCTTCGGATCGTCGAGCATGACCTTGGCATCGCCGGACATCGTCACCGTGCCCGAGTCCATCACATAACCGCGATTCGCCGCCTGCAACGCGAGACGCGCGTTCTGCTCCACGAGCAGCACAGTCAGACCTTCCTTCGAGATCTCCCGCACCACTTCGAAGATCTTCTCGACCATGATCGGCGAGAGCCCCATCGACGGTTCATCGAGCAAGAGCAGCTTCGGACGCGAAAGCAGCGCACGCGCCATCGCGAGCATCTGCTGTTCACCGCCCGAGAGCGTACCCGCATACTGCGACGCGCGTTCCTTCAAACGCGGAAAGAAGCCGAACATGCGCTCGGTGTCCTTCTGGATGCCGTCGGAATCGTTGCGCAGATACGCGCCCATCTGCATGTTTTCGAGAATCGACATGCGCGCGAAGATGCCGCGGCCTTCCGGCACCATCGCGAGGCCGCGCTTGAGCAACTCATGCGTCGGCACGCCCTTGATCGACTGGCCCATGTACTCGATATCGCCGCCCGAGTACGGCTTGAGGCCCGTGATGGCCTTCATCGTCGTGGTCTTGCCCGCGCCGTTCGCACCGATCAGCGTGACCAGTTCGCCCTGCCCGACTTCCAGATCGACACCCTTCACCGCCTGGATGCCGCCGTAGTTCACCTGCAAACCCTTGACCTTCAACATTGCGCTTGTGGTCGCCATTAGTGCACCCCCGCACCCAGATATGCCTCGATCACCTTCGGGTCCTTCTGCACGTCCTGCGGCAGACCTTCGGCGATCACCTTGCCGTAATCGAGCACCGTCATGCGGTTGCACAATCCCATCACGAGTTTCACGTCGTGTTCGATCAACAGAATCGTCTTGCCGTCCGAACGGATCTTGTCGAGCAGACGCGTGAGTTCGACCTTCTCCGTCGCGTTCATGCCGGCCGCCGGTTCATCGAGTGCGAGCAGCTTCGGATCGGTCGCCAATGCGCGTGCGATCTCCAGACGCCGCTGGTGACCGTACGACAGATTGCGCGACGTGTAGTCCGCGTATTGCAGCACGCCGACGTATTCGAGCAGTTCGAGCGCGCGCTCCTTGATCTCGCGCTCTTCACGGCGCTCGGCGGGCGTCTGGAACACCGCGCCGATCAGACCGTGCTTCGTGCGCACGTGACGGCCGACCATCACGTTTTCCAGCGCCGTCATGCCGCCGAACAAACGAATGTTCTGGAACGTGCGCGCGATGCCCGCCTTCGCCACCTGATACACCGCCGTCGGCGTATAAGCCTGACCATCGAGCTTGAATTCGCCCGAATCCGGCGTGTAGAGGCCGGTGATCACGTTGAAGAACGTCGTCTTGCCGGCGCCGTTCGGGCCGATCAGACCGTAAATCGTGCCTTCTTCGATCTGAAGGCCCACATCCGACAAAGCCTGCAAGCCGCCAAAGCGCTTGTTGACGCCCTTGACGGAAAGTCGTGTTTGCTTTTCGCTCATGTTCTGATCTCCGCCTTATGCGCGCACCGGCTTCTTGCCGCTGCGCTTCGCGATCTTCGCGATTTTGTCTTCGTGTTTCGCGGCGGGCCACAGGCCTTCCGAGCGATACAGCATGATCAGCACCATCGCCAGACCGTACAGCAACTGACGGATGACTTCGGTATCGACGATCTGATGGCCGAAGATGGCGTTTTGCAGCGGGCCCATCGTCGAGCGCAGGAATTCGGGGAACACGGCGAGCAGCACCGCGCCGAGAATCACGCCCGGAATGTGGCCCATGCCGCCCAGCACCACGCACGCCAGCACGACGATCGATTCCCAGAAAGTGAACGATTCCGGCGACACGAAGCCCTGGAACGCGCCGAACATCGCACCCGACAGACCGCCGAACGACGCGCCCATCGCGAACGCGAGCAGCTTCACGTTACGGGTGTTGATGCCCATCGCCTTGGCGGCGATTTCGTCTTCGCGGATCGCGGCCCATGCGCGGCCGATACGCGAGTGCTGAAGGCGCGTACACACCCAGATCACGAACAGCGCGCACAGCACGAACAGGTAGTAGTACATGTACACCGACGGGAACTTCATGCCGAAGAACTCGTGCGTCTGCGACAGGTTGAAGCCCAGCACCGTCACCGGATCGATGCCCGTGATGCCCTTCGGACCATTCGTGATGTTCACCGGACGATCGAGGTTGTTCATGAAGATCCGGACGATTTCCCCGAAGCCCAACGTGACGATCGCGAGGTAGTCGCCGCGCAGACGCAGCGTCGGTGCGCCGAGCAGCACGCCGAAAGTCGCCGCGAGCGCCATCGCGCACGGCACGATGATGAGGAACGGCACATGCAAGCCGCCGGGCGCGAGATGCGCGATCCATTCGAATTGCGTGGTCAGCTGCGGCGACGACAGCAGCGCGGCGACATACGCGCCCACCGCGTAGAACGCGATGTAGCCCAGGTCGAGCAGGCCGGCGAAACCGACCACCACGTTGAGGCCGAGCGCGAGCATCACGTACAGCATCGCGAAGTCGAGCACGCGGACCCAGTAGTTGCCGCCCGCTGCACCGATGACCATCGGCGCGGCGATCACGAAGATCGCGGTGATGACGCCGACGACCAGCGTCTTCGTCATGTTCTTCTCGGGGATGAGCGTCGTGGACGGCTCGATAGGTTGAATCGAAGTCATTTTTATGAGCTCCTCACACGGTCTTTAAGCGCGGTCCGCGACACGTTCGCCGAGCAGACCCGACGGACGGAACACGAGCACGATGATCAGCACGATGAACGCGAACACGTCCTGGTAGTTGGAACCGAAGACGCCGCCCGTCAGGTTGCCGATATAGCCGGCGCCCAACTGTTCGATGAGGCCGAGGAGCACGCCGCCGACCATCGCGCCGCCCAGGTTGCCGATACCGCCCAGCACCGCCGCCGTGAACGCCTTCAGGCCGGGAATGAAGCCCATGTAGAAGTGGGCGTTGCCGTATTCCGACGCGATCATCACGCCGGCCAGCGCAGCCAGCGCCGAGCCGATCATGAAGGTCGCGGAGATCACGAAGTTCGGGTTCACGCCCATGAGCGACGCGTTCGCCGGGTTCTCGGCGATGGCGCGCATCGCGCGGCCGAGCTTCGTCTTGTGCACGAGGAGCAGCAAGCCGGCCATCACGATGAACGCGACGACGATGATCACGATTTCGGTCATCGAGATCACGGCGCCCGGACGGGTTTCGTCGGCGGCGATCACGTTGATCGGATCGGTCGGCAGGAGCTGCGGGAACGCCAGCGGATTGCGGCCCCAGATCATCATCGCGACGGTTTGCAGCAGAATCGACACGCCGATCGCGGTGATCAGCGGCGCGAGACGCGGCGCCTTTCGCAGCGGCCGGTACGCGACTTTTTCGATCGTGTAGCCGACGAGCGCGCAAACCACCGCGGCGACCACGAGCGCGATCGTCAGCATGATCGGCCCGGGCAAGCCGGGAACGTGATTCTGCATGACGCCGATGGCCGAGAGCGCAACCATCGCGCCCACCATCAGCACGTCGCCGTGCGCAAAGTTGATGATGCCGAGAATGCCGTACACCATCGTATAGCCGAGTGCGATGATGGCGTAGACGCTGCCAAGCACCAGACCGTTGAGGATCTGCTGGATGAAAATATCCATTTAAAGCTCCTTAGCCCCGTGCGATTCGATTACGCCTTTATCACCGGCCGATAAACCGGTGGGAAGCGAAATCTGAAGCGGCACTGCGCGTACTTTTTAAAAGACCGGTAAAGGTTGAGCGCCGATCGTCCGCCCGCCGCCGGATGAGGCTGCGAGCGTTTCACGGACGGATACGAAAACAGCGCCGCCGGATAGCTGGCGCCGCCAGACTGCCTACTGCTTGACGACGTCGAGTACGTCCTTCTTCTTATCCTTGAAGTCGTACAGCGTGATCGTCCCCGCCTTCAGATCGCCCTTGTCGTCGAATGCGATATGCCCCGTCAGACCGTTGTAGTCGGTCGAGGCGATCGCAGCGAGGACTTTGGGCGCTTCGATGGAGTTCGCACGCTTCATTGCATCGACGATCACGTACATCGCGTCATACGTGAACGGCGCGTAAATCTGCACCGGCGTGTGGAAGCGCGCTTCGTACTTCTTCTCGAAGTCCGCTCCCTTGTCCATCTTCGAAAGCGCGAGTCCCGCTTCCGAGCAGATGATGTTTTGCACGGCATCGCCGGCGAGTTCGGCCACCTTGTCGGTGCAGACGCCGTCGCCAGCGAGAATCTTCGCCTTGATCCCGAGCGCCGCCGCTTCCTTGGCGAAGGGACCGCCCGTCACGTCCATGCCGCCGTACATCACGACGTCCGGCTGGATGCGCCTGATCTTCGTGAGAATCGCCTTGAAATTGCGGGCCTTCTCGGTGGTCGCCTCGCGTGCGGCGACCTTCACGCCGCCAGCCTGCACCGACTTCACGAATTCGTCGGCCAGTCCGCGGCCATAGGCGGACGCATCGTCCACCACGACGACCTTCTTCGCATGCAGCGTCTTCATCGCGTAGCCGGCGAGCACCGGGCCTTGCAGCGCGTCGGTCGCCACGACGCGAAACGTCGTCTTGTAGCCTTGCTTCGTGTACTCCGGATTCGTCGTCGAAGGCGAAATCTGCGCGATGCCCGCGTCGCTATAGATCTTCGACGCCGGGATCGACACGCCCGAATTCATGTGGCCGATCACCGCGATCACATGGTCGTCGACGAGCTTCTGCGCGGCTTCGGTGCCGACGCGCGGATCGGCGGCATCGTCCTGGCCGTCGAGCACGAGGCGGATGGAATGCCCGTCGATCGTCAAACCCTGCGCGCTGATCTCTTCCAGTGCCAGCCGCGCGCCATTTTCGTTGTCTTTACCGAGGTGGGCCTGCAGGCCCGTCAGAGGCGCCACATGACCGATCTTCACGACGGTTGCTTCACTCGCCGGTGCGGAAGCCGGCGTGAACGCGGCCGCCACCGCGGCGGAACTCGCCGCCAACGCTGCCGTGCTCGCCCCGCCTTCGTCCTTCTTGCCGCATGCAGTTGCCATTGCAACCGCAGCCGCGATGGACACGGCGTGAGCAAACTTGAATCGCATCAAATAGGTCTCCTGCGCCTCTAAAAACAGTCGTCGTGAACGCTTCTGGCCTCAAGACGCGCGCATTGTAACGCTAAATATGAGACGAGCAATATTCTTGCGTGGCGGGGTTTTCCAGCATTGCAACCACCATTTTCCGGCGATTTTTCCGCAAAAGCGCAACCGGGTTGCGATTCGCTTTTGTGCAGTAGTTGCACCATAACGAAAACAGGTTTATTCGGACGGGTTGTCAGGGTTACGTTTGCTTATCGGATTTACGGGCAAACCCTTAAGTTATTTAGAAGAAAACACCTTATTGGCGCGCGCCCTCGAACGGTGCACAAGCTTCGTTTCGTATCTTGCGCAAGGGTTCCTTTTCGCACGTCGCGCGGCCCTTTTTCGGGGCGAAAAAAAAAGCGCCCGGAGGCGCTTTTTTCTGGAGACTCTGCTTGTATTACTGCGGCAACGACAGCCCGCGCGGCAGCGGAAACGAGATCGTCTCCTCGATGCCTTCGAGCGAGCGCACGTTGCGCACGCCGAGTTCGCGCAAGCGCGCGATCACAGCCTGAGCCAGCACTTCCGGCGCCGATGCGCCCGCCGTCACGCCGATGCGCTTCTTGCCCTCGACCCAGCGCGGATCGATCTGCGTCGGTGAATCCACCATATAGGCGGGAATGCCGCGCTTCTCGGCGACTTCGCGCAGGCGGCTCGAATTCGAGCTGTTCGGGCTGCCGACGACGATCACGACATCGCATTGCGGCGCGAGGAACTTCACCGCGTCCTGGCGGTTCTGCGTCGCATAGCAGATGTCCTGCTTCTTCGGTTCCTTGACGTCCGGATACTTGCTCTTGAGCGCGTCGATGATCGCGGAGGCGTCGTCGACCGAAAGCGTCGTCTGCGTGACGTACGCGATGCGCTGCGGATCGGGCAGATCGAGCTTCAGCACGTCCTCGATATCTTCGACGAGATGCATGCCCTCGCCCGACTGGCCCATCGTGCCTTCGACTTCCGGATGTCCCTTGTGGCCGATCATCACGATGTCGAAGCCTTCCTGACGCATCTTCGCAACTTCGATGTGCACCTTGGTCACGAGCGGGCAGGTTGCATCGAACACGCGCAGGCCGCGCGCCTCGGCTTCGCCGCGCACCGCCTTCGAGACGCCGTGCGCGCTGAAGATCAGCGTGGCGCCTTCGGGCACGTCCGACAGTTCTTCGATGAAGATCGCGCCTTTCTTGCGCAAATCCGCGACGACATAGGCGTTGTGGACGATCTCGTGACGCACGTAGATGGGCGCGCCGAAGAGCTTGATCGCGCGCTCGACGATTTCGATCGCGCGATCGACGCCCGCGCAGAACCCGCGCGGCTGCGCGAGCAGGATTTCGACGTCGGTCTGAACTTCGTTGAGGCTTTCAATCATGGTTACAAAATTCCGATGATTTTCACTTCGAAGACGAGCGCCTGGCCCGCGAGCGGGTGGTTGAAATCGAACAGCGCCGCGGTTTCGCCGACTTCCTTCAGCACGCCCGCGTAGCGTCCGCCGCCCGGCGCGTTGAATTCGACGAGATCGCCGGGAGAAAAATCCTCGCCGATCATGCTGTTTTCACGTAGCGTCGCGAGCGACACCCACTGGACGAGTTCCGGATTGCGCGGCCCGAACGCCTGATCGGGCGTTAGCTGAAAGGTCGAATGGTGGCCGACCTTCAGGCCCAGCAAAATCTCTTCCAACGGTTCCGCGAGCTGGCCTGCGCCGAGCAGGAGCGTCGCGGGCTTGTCCGTGAACGTGTTGACGATGTCAGCACCGTCGGCGAGCGCGAGCCGGTAATGAAGCGTGATGTGCGAACCGGGTTTCACCTCGGAGATATCGATGATGCTCATGAGTATTGGATGTGGCCGTTCGTTTGAAGGCAGGGCGCGGGCCCGGCGTGGGGCGGCTCTTCGGCGCGAGGCAGCGAACCGCGCGGCGCCGGTGCGAACCGGACGCCAAAACCGCTATTGTAAGACAGAGTTGTGTCGTGACGCGTCACGCGGCGGTGTCCTGCGTGCGCCGGCACGCGCGACAAGACGTCCCGGAGGCCCGCGATGAACGCCGATCTGCGACTCGTGAAGGCGCCCGCCTCACCCGACGACGACATCGCCAAGGTCGCGCCCTTCATGTCGATCCGCAAATGGGCGCGCGCCGACCGTCCGCGTGAGCGCCTGCTCGATACCGGCCCCGCATCGCTGTCGGACGCGGAACTGTTCGCATTGTTCCTGCGAACCGGTGTCTCCGGTGTGACGGCGGTCGATGTGGCGCGCCAGCTTCTGCGGCGCTTCGGATCGCTGCGCGGCGTGCTGGACGCGTCGGCCGCCGAGTTGCGCGAGCAGCATGGCATCGGGCCGGCTCGCGCGGCGACCCTTCTGGCCGTGTCCGAACTCTGCCGGCGAGCGCTCGCGGAGAAAGCGCGCGATCGCGAACTGCTGAACGCGCCGGGCGCGGTCGAGGACTATCTGCGGCTCTTGATCGGCACGCGGCCGTACGAGGTGTTCATCTGCCTGTATCTGGACGCGCGTCATCAGTTGCTGCACGCGGAAGAGTCCGCGCGCGGCTCGCTCACGCGCGTCGCGGTGTATCCGCGCGAGATCGTCCGGCGCGCGCTCACTTTGAACGCGGCCGGGCTCATCGTCGCGCATAATCATCCGTCGGGCGGCGTCGATCCGAGCGCGAACGACCGGCGGCTGACCAAGACGCTGCAGGACGCCCTGACGCTCATCGATGTGCGGCTGCTCGATCACATCGTCGTGGCCGCGAACGAGGTGTTCTCGTTTTCGCGGCACGGCTGGCTGTGATCGAAAGGACCATAAATGGTTTGATATTGCAGCGTTTTTCCTGTTACAATCCGCGTTTGCTTTTCTCAACCCACCTGTTCTGGGTAAGGTTCATCCCACGATGAACTGAGCGCAGTCCTCATTGGCATAACCGTGCTGCCAAGTCCCCGATCGGCAAATTGGGCGATAAGAGGCATCGAACTGGAAGCGAGTGCTTCGATTCGAGCGTTCCACTCAGACTTAACGTGTATTTAGGAGTGTCCTCATGGCACGCGTATGCCAAGTAACTGGGAAAGGCCCGATGTCGGGCAACAACGTTTCCCACGCAAACAACAAGACCAAGCGTCGTTTCCTGCCGAACCTGCAGAACCGCCGTTTCTTCGTTGAAAGTGAAAATCGCTGGGTCCGTCTGCGCGTTTCGAACGCCGGCCTGCGCCTGATCGACAAGAACGGTATTGACGCCGTGCTCGCAGACCTGCGCGCACGCGGTGAAATCTAAGGAGCACGCAAATGGCCAAGGGCGCACGCGACAAGATCAAGCTGGAATCGACCGCAGGCACGGGTCACTTCTACACGACGACCAAGAACAAGCGCAACATGCCGGAAAAGATGCTGATCAAGAAATTTGATCCCGTCGTCCGCAAGCACGTTGAGTACAAGGAAACCAAGATCAAGTAACTCTTGATTTCGAGATTCCTGTACGAAGACAGCAAAAAGCCCCGCAAACGCGGGGCTTTTTGTTTTTCGGCGCTCTTTTCACGCGCTTTACACACGATCGTGCGGGGGTTTTCGCTGTCACCGAATGTTCATGCGGGTTATGCTTGCCGGCTATCGAAGCGAACACGGACGGAGAACCGGCAGCATGAATTTCGATGTAGCGATCGTAGGGAGCGGACTCGCGGGTCTGAGCGTCGCGCTGAATCTGGCTGAAACGCGGCGCGTCGCGATCCTCGCGAAACGTGCGGCGAGCGTCGGCGCGAGCGATTGGGCGCAGGGCGGCATCGCGGCCGTGCTGGATTCGGCCGACAGCGTCGACAACCACGTCGACGACACGCTCGTGGCAGGCGGCGGCCTGTGCGACGAAGCCGCGACGCGCTTCATCGTCGAAAACGGGCGCGCGGCGATCGAATGGCTCATTAAAGAAGGCGTGCCCTTCACGCGCGATGTCTCAGCCGAACTCGGCTTCCACCTGACGCGCGAAGGCGGCCATAGCCACCGACGGATCATCCACGCGGCGGACGCGACCGGCCACGCCGTCGTCACGACGCTCGGCGAACGCGTGCGCAATCATCCGAACATCACCGTACTCGAAGATCATTACGCGATCGATCTGATCACGTCGGACCGTCTCGGGCTGCCGGGGCATCGCTGCCACGGACTCTACGCGCTCGATCTGAACAGCGGCCGCACCGTGACCATACAGGCGCCGCACACCGTCCTCGCGACGGGCGGCGCGGGCAAAGTCTATCTCTACACGACGAACCCCGACACCGCGACCGGCGACGGTATCGCGATGGCGTGGCGCGCCGGCTGCCGCGTCGCGAACATGGAGTTCATCCAGTTCCATCCGACGTGTCTTTTTCACCCCTACGCGAAGTCGTTTCTCATCTCCGAGGCGGTGCGCGGCGAAGGCGGCGTCCTGCGCCTGCCCGACGGAACGCGTTTCATGCCCGCGCACGACGAGCGCGCCGAACTCGCGCCACGCGATATCGTCGCGCGGGCGATCGACTTCGAGATCAAGAAGCGCGGCATCGACTGCGTGTATCTCGACATCAGCCACCAGCCGCGCGCATTTCTGGAAGAGCACTTTCCGACGATTCTCGCGCGCTGCCGCGAATTCGGCATCGATATCGCGAAGCAACCGATTCCGGTCGTGCCCGCCGCGCATTACACGTGCGGCGGCGTTGTCAGCGATCTCGCGGGGCGCACGGACCGTTTGGGGCTGTATGCGGTCGGCGAGACGTCGTACACGGGTCTGCACGGCGCGAACCGGCTCGCGAGCAATTCCCTGCTCGAATGCCTAGTGATCGGCCGTGCGGCCGCGCAAGCGATCGAAGCCGACGGATTCTCGAACGGCTGTCACGCCGAATTGCCCGACTGGGACGAAAGCCGCGTGTCCGATCCGGACGAGGAAGTCGTCGTCGCGCACAACTGGGATGAACTGCGGCGTCTGATGTGGAACTACGTGGGCATCGTGCGCACGGACAAGCGCCTCGCGCGCGCGCAACATCGGCTGGCGCTCTTGCGCGACGAGATCCACGAGTATTACGCGAACTTCAAGGTGAGCCGCGATTTGCTGGAGTTGCGCAATCTCGTCGATGTGGCTTCGCTGATCGTCGAAAGCGCGTGCTCGCGGCGCGAGAGCCGCGGTCTGCACTACAGCCGCGACTGGCCCGAGACTTTGCCGAAGGCGCTGCCGACGGTGCTGATGCCGCCGGTCGCGCGCCGCACGAGTATTTAAAGCAGACGCATCGAGAAATCGGTCGCGCGCACGTCCTTCGTGAGTGCGCCGATCGAGATGCGATCGACGCCGGTTTCTGCGATCGCGCGGACCGTGTCGAAGTTCACGCCGCCCGACACTTCGAGCAACGCGCGGCCCGCCGTGATGCGCACGGCATCGCGCATCATGTCCAGTGTGAAGTTGTCGAGCAGGATCGATTCGGCCCGATGCGCCAGCGCCGTTTCGAGTTGCTCCAGCGTTTCCACTTCGATCTGAATCGGCACGCCCGCATTCAGCGCGAGCGCAGCATCCATCGCCGCGCCGACACCGCCCGCCGCCGCGATGTGGTTTTCCTTGATCAAGATGCCGTCGTAGAGCGCGAGGCGCTGGTTCGCGCCGCCGCCCACGCGCACCGCGTACTTCTGCGCGAGCCGCAGGCCCGGCAGCGTCTTGCGCGTATCGAGGATGCGCGCCCGCGTGCCTTCGATCGCTTCCACATAGCGACGCGTCGCGGTCGCGACGCCCGAGAGCAGTTGCAGGAAATTGAGACCGTTGCGCTCCGCAGTCAGCAGCGAACGCGCGGGGCCATTCAGCAGCACGACGGGCGAATTCGCGGCCATGCGATCGCCTTCGCGATACTTCCATTCGACTTCGATCGACGGATCGACGCGACGCATCACTTCATCGAACCAAGGCACGCCGCACAGCACCGCTTCCTCGCGCACGATGATGCGCGCGGTGCGCCGCGCGTCGGCGGGCACGAGACGGCCGGTGTGATCGGCAGCGCCGACATCTTCATCGAGCGCATCGACGACATTGCGCACGAGCGCCGCGTCGAACGCCTGGCCGTACTGGGCGCGAACTTCGTCGAAAATCGGTGCGTAGAACACGGAACCCGCCATCACGCGGCCCCCACATTCGTGAACAAGGTCGCGTCTTTCGCCAGATCGCCGCTCGCCTGCACGCGCTTCTTGTGACGCGCGGCGAAGTCGAGCATGCGGTCGATCGGCAAGCGCGCGCGCAGCCCGATAGCCGGATCGACGTGGATTTCGTTGTGACCGCGCTCCAGGACATCGGCAAGGTTCGCCAGGCCGTTCATCGCCATCCACGGGCAGTGCGCGCAGCTTTTGCAGGTCGCGCTGTTGCCGGCGGTCGGCGCTTCGATGAAGGTCTTGCCCGGCGCGGCGAGCCGCATCTTGTGCAGGATGCCGAGATCGGTCGCGACGATGAAGCGCTTCGCGTCGAGCTTCACGGCGGCATCGATCAATTGCGTGGTCGAGCCGACCACGTCCGCGAGCGCCACGACCGCTTCCGGCGATTCCGGGTGCACGAGGATTTTCGCGTCGGGATATTCGTTACGCAGCAAGTCGAGTTCGATGCCCTTGAACTCGTCGTGGACAAGACACGAACCCTGCCACAGCAGCATGTCCGCGCCAGTCTTCTTCTGGATGTAACCACCGAGGTGACGGTCCGGCGCCCAAAGAATCTTTTCGCCGCGCGCGTGGAGATCGGCGACGATCTCCAGGCCGATCGACGAGGTAACCATCCAGTCCGCGCGCGCCTTCACGGCCGCGCTCGTGTTCGCATACACGACGACGGTACGGTCCGGATGCGCATCGCAGAACGCGGAGAACTCGTCGGCGGGGCAACCGAGATCGAGCGAACAGGTCGCGTCGAGATCGGGCATCAGCACGCGCTTGTCCGGACTCAGGATCTTGGCGGTCTCGCCCATGAAGCGCACGCCCGCGACGACCAGCGTCTTCGCTGCGTGATCACGCCCGAAACGCGCCATTTCCAGCGAATCGGCGACGCAGCCGCCGGTTTCATCGGCCAGTTCCTGCAGTTCGGCATCGACATAATAATGCGCGACCAGAACCGCCTCTTCCCGCTTCAGCAGTGCGCGAATGCGTTCCTTCAACTCGCGCTTCCGCTCGGCCGATGGTGCGTCCGGCACGCGTGCCCACGCCTCGCCCACTCCACACGTCAGGCCTTGCGGCCGGTCGTACTCGACGCTCCTGATCGCTTCCATGTCTCCTGTCCCCACTCGCTACTCAAGCAAAACGAAATGCGAAAATCGGCCGCCAAAAACAAAAGACCCCGCCAGAGCGGGGTCTTGTGACGTTCTTAAATTTTAACGGATATCGCGCGTCACGCGTAGCGGCGCAAACGCAACGCGAAATCCTGGAGCGCCTTGATGCCGCTCTCTTCCGCGCGATGGCACCAGTCCTGCAATTGCGTGACCAGTTGCTCGCGCGATGCATTGGAGCGGTCCCACATCGCCGACAGGTCCTTGCGCAGCTCGATGAACGTACGCAGCTTCTGGTTGTCCGAGGTCAACTCCGGCAATTGCTTGAGCTGCGGCTCGTTCAGGCCGTCCTCTTCCTTGTGGAACCAGCCGCGCGCGCCGCGCATCAACTGATACTTCTCGCGTGCGCCCGCTTCCTTCAGCTTCGCCAACTCCTGCGCGTAGGCGCGCTTGAGCGCCTTGCCGTAACGCGCCATCACTTCGTAGCGGTTCGACAGCACGGCCTGCAACGTGTCCTGATCCACGACCGCCTTGCTCGCGGCGAGCTTCGGCGTCGGCGCGACCTTCTTCACTTTCGCGAGGCCGACCATGGACATCAGGCGGATATACATCCAGCCGATGTCGAATTCGTACCACTTGCTCGACAGCTTCGCCGAGGTCGCGAACGTGTGGTGATTGTTATGCAGTTCTTCGCCGCCGATCAGAATGCCGAGCGGGAAGATGTTCGTCGACGCATCCGCCGAATTGAAGTTGCGATAGCCCCAGAAGTGCGCGAGACCGTTGACGACACCAGCCGCCCAGAACGGAATCCAGATCATCTGCACGGCCCACACCGACAGCCCGACGATGCCGAACAGCGCGACGTCGATCACCATCATGACGCTGATGCCGAGAATCGGGTAACGCGTGTAGACGTTGCGCTCCATCCAGTCGTTCGGCGTACCGTGACTGAACTTGCGCATCGTTTCTTCATTCTTCGCTTCGGTGCGATAGAGTTCCGCGCCCTCGAGCAGCACCTTCCAGATGCCGCGCGTCTGCGGGCTGTGCGGATCTTCCTCGGTTTCGCATTTCGCGTGGTGCTTGCGGTGGATCGCCGCCCACTGGCCGGTCAGCATGCCCGTGGTCATCCACAGCCAGAAGCGGAAGAAATGGCTCGCGACGGGATGCAGATCCAGCGCGCGATGCGCCTGGCAACGGTGCAGATAGATAGTGACGCCGGCGATGGTGACGTGAGTCATCGCAAGCGTGAACAGCAGAATCTGCCACCAGGAAAAGTCTAGCAATCCGTTGGCGAGAAATTCGAGGGAAGAATTCAGCAAGGCGGTTTACCTGTGTAGCTGTGAAATTCGGGAAAAATGGCCAGTCAAAACTGACTTCGGGCAACTTGTTGTGCACGTGAAAGGAACGTGCGCAGGTTCGATCGCATTCTACTGCATGCGTTCCAAGTCTTTGTCCTAAAGGTGAAATTTTTTGAATCGTACCAAAACGAGGGAAATCTCACGCGCCGAATTGGTGTTAGTTCACCGGGCAAATCGAAAGATCGATCCTGTCGATCAGCAATCAGGCGATAGGCGCAGCGCCCTGGCCGCCGTGTTCGGCATTTAGTACCGATTTGCCGGTCGTTTGACCGGCGTCATCGACAATCCTTATTTCGCGCTGCGCGTACGGGATTTCAATACCATGCTCGCAGAATAACCGCCAAACTGCACGGTTTACGTGCGACTTTACGCCGCCCGTGCCCTTCGCGGCCTCCTCGATCCAAAAACTCAGCTCCAGATTGATGCCGTCCGCGCCGAAACTCGCGAGCAGCGCGGCGGGCGCCGGGTCCTGCAGTACGCGCTCGACACCCTGCGTCGCTTCGACGAGCAATTGCATCGCGCGTTCGACGTCGCAGCGGTAGCTCACCTGCACCGCGATCTTCGCGTTGCCGCGCGTGAGGAACGACGAGTGGTTCTGCACCACGTCGGTGATGAGTTTTTCGTTCGGAATCAGTGTTTCGATGCCGTCCAGTCCGCGCACGACCGTATAACGCGTGCGGATCTGCGTGACCGTGCCCTGACTTCCGCTGACATTGATCATGTCACCTAGCCGCAAGGAGCGGTCCAGCAGAATGATGAAGCCCGACACGTAATTGCTCGCGATCTTCTGCAAGCCGAAGCCGAGCCCGACGCCGAGCGCGCCGCCGAACACGCCGAGCACCGTGATGTCGATCCCGACGAGCGACAGGCTCACGAGAATGGCGGCGAGAATCATCAGCGCCCGGCCGACGCGCGCGAGCACTACCTTAAGATTTGCGTCGAGCGAGCGGGCGCGCATCAGGCGATCGTCGAGCAGCGCGCCCGCCCACATCGCGACGATCAGCGTCACGCACACCCACAGCACGCCCGAGGCGAGCGAGAGCAGCGTCATGTGCGCGTTCGCAAAATTGAAGCGCACGCTCGCCATCCAGTGCACGACGTCGTCCTGAATGCCCATCACGGTGAGCACCATCGCGATCCAGACGATCACCGTCACGAGTTTCTCGAACAGATAGAGCAGCGCGTTCGCCTCGTGCTCCGCCTGGCCGCGGCTGAACACGCGCCGCGCGACGTAAAACATCGTATAGATCACGGTGATGCCGCACAGCGGCACGAGCGCAAGACGCAGGAGCGACGTGTGGATGAACGGCGCGACGGCGATCTGCGCGATCGACACGAAAATCGTGCCGAGCAACGGAAACAGCGCCTTGTTGAGACTTTCCGCGCCGAAACGCACGGCTTCGAAGCGCGACTGGCGGCGCGCATCGAGCTTCTTGCGAAGCACGCGCGCGCACCACCAGGCGACCACGAGCAGCCCGAGCAGAACCGCCACCTGCCAGATCACTTCCGGCTCGCCGAAATCGCGGAAGAGCCGCGCGGAGAGTTCGCTCAGGAAGTGGTTCTGCATCGCTTACGCGGTTTCTTCAGCCGCTTTCGGCGCTTTCGCGGCGTCGGGAACGCGCTCCAGCACCGCGGCGAAGAAGCCGTCCGTGCCGTGCTTGTGCGGCCAGAGCGACAGAAACTCGCCCGTGTCCAGGTCGATGCGCTGCTCCGCCAGCACGTCGCGCGCGGGCACGACGCGGAAGTTCGGATGCGCTTCGAGGAACTGCTTCACGACGTTTTCGTTTTCGGCTTCGAGCATCGAGCACGTCGCGTAGACGAGACGGCCGCCGACTTTCACGAGACGCGCGGCGCTCGTCAGGATCGAGAGCTGTTTGGGCGTGAGCTCCGCGACGGTCGCAGGCGACTGGCGCCACTTCAGGTCGGGATTGCGGCGCAGGGTGCCGAGGCCGGAGCACGGCGCATCGACGAGCACGCGATCGATCTTGCCCGCGAGGCGCTTGATCTTCGCGTCATGCTCGCTGTCGATCAGCACCGGATTCACGTTCGACAGCCCGCTGCGCGCGAGACGCGGCTTGAGCTTGGCGAGACGGCGGTCGGATATGTCGAAGGCGTAGAGACGGCCGGTCGAGCGCATCATCGCGCCGAGTGCGAGCGTCTTGCCGCCCGCGCCCGCGCAAAAGTCCACGATCATCTCGCCACGGCGCGGAGCCATCAGCGAGCAGAGCAACTGGCTGCCTTCGTCCTGCACCTCGATCCAGCCTTCCTGGAACGGTGCGAGACGCGTCAGCGCCGGCTTGCCGTCGACGCGAACGCCGAACGGCGCGAACGGCATCTCGCCCGCGTCGATGCCCGCTTCGGTCAGCGCCTTCAGCGCGGCCTCACGCGTCGCCTTGATCGGATTCACGCGCAGATCGAGCGGCGCGGGATAGTTCAGCGCGGCGGCGAGCTGCGCGAGTTCTTCGGGCGCGAAGCGCTTGCCCATCGCGTCGTAGATCCACTGCGGCAGGTTCGTGCGCACGCGCACCGGCAGGCTCGCCGGATCGATCTTCGAGACTTGCGCGAGCCATTGATACTCATCCGCCGATACGAACGGCTTTAGCGCATTCAGCCCCGCGGTCTGCATCAGCCCGAGCAACGCGAGACGGCGCGCCTGGTTGCCGCTGCCGCTTTCGGCCAGGTGAGAAAACTCCATCTTCCGGCGCAGCACGGCGAAGACAGCCTCGGCGATCACGCCGCGCTCGCCGTGTCCGAGCTTCGGATGTGCGCGGAAGAAGCGGCTCGTCGCGGCATCGGCGGGGCCGGAAAAACGCAGTACATCCGCGAGCAGAGTTTCGGTTTGTCCGATCAGAAATCCATGCAGCCTCATACGCCCTCCCCGGCAATGTCGGCAAAGAGCCATTGCGGCTCAGACGGCGCGAGGGCGACACGTTCGCCCTCGATAGATAAACGCCCTTCGATAAACCAGCGCACCGCGCGCGGATAGATGTCGTGCTCGACCTTCAGCACGCGCGCGGCGAGCGCGGCGGCATCGTCGCCGGCGACGACCGGCACCGCGCCTTGCGCGACGATCGGCCCGTGATCGAGCGTCGGCGTCACGAAATGGATGCTCGCGCCGTGCACGCGCACGCCGGCGTCGAGCGCCTGCTGATGCGTGCGCAAGCCCGGAAAACTCGGCAGCAGCGACGGATGAACGTTGAGCATGCGCCCCGCGTATTTCGCGACGAAGGCGTCGGTCAGCACGCGCATGAAGCCCGCCAGCACGACGAGATCCGGTTCGAAGCGATCGATTTCCTGCGCGAGCGCGGCATCGAACGATTCGCGTCCGTCGAACTTGCGATGATCCACCACTTTGGTTTCGATGCCGTTCGCGGCCGCGAACCCTAATCCGGCGGCATCGGGCCGATTTGAAATGACCGCGCAGATGCGGGCTGGCCAGCCATCGCGGGCGCACGCACGCACGACGGCCTCCATGTTGCTCCCGCGTCCGGAGATCAGAATGACGATTTTTTTCATCCGCGGATTTTATCATTCGAAGGGGGCGAAAATCGTGCCAAACTGGGTTCATCAGGCGTCGAGCCGGGCCGCTCGCGCCCCTCCTCCCGTGCGAGCGTTTATAATCTAACGCTTTGCAGCATCAGCCCCTCCCATCGACCATCGCCTATCGTGAGAGTCTTTCGCGGCCTCCCCAATGCCGAAAGCCGGGCGCCCTGCGCACTGACCATCGGCAATTTCGACGGTGTCCATCGTGGTCACCAGGCGCTGCTCGCGCACGTGCGGGCCGCCGCCGACGCGCGCGGCCTGCCGGTCTGCGTGATGACCTTCGAGCCGCATCCGCGCGAGTTCTTCAATCCGGCGGGCGCGCCGCCGCGTATCGCGATGCTGCGCGACAAGCTCGAAGCGCTGCGCACCAACGGCGTCGATCGCGTGGTGGTCGAGCATTTCAACAAGACGTTCGCGGGACAGTCGCCTGACACCTTCGTGAAGAACGTCATCGTCGATGGCCTGCACGCGCGCTGGGTCATGGTCGGCGACGACTTCTGCTACGGCGCGAAACGCGCGGGCAACTTCGATTCCCTGAAAGCCGCCGGCGAAAAGTACGGCTTCGAGGTCGAGCAGATGGCCACGGTCGCGCATCCGAACGGCGCGCGCATTTCATCGTCGTCGGTGCGGGCGTCGCTCGTCGCGGGCGATCTCGACGCGGCGCAAGTCGCGCTCGGGCGACCGTACATCATCAGCGGGCACGTCGTGCACGGCGCGAAGCTCGGCCGCGATCTCGGCTTTCCCACGCTGAATCTGCCGATCGCGCACAAGCGGCCGGCGCTCGCGGGCATTTTCGTGGTGCGCGTGCACGGTCTCGCCGATGAACCGCTGCCCGCCGTCGCGAGCCTCGGTCTGCGTCCGACCGTCGACGATTCCGGCCGCGTGCTGCTCGAAGTCTTCGTGCTCGACTGGCACGGCGACGCGTACGGCAAGCTCGTGCGTGTCGAATTCCTGAAGAAGCTGCGCGACGAGGAGAAGTACGTCGACCTCGAAACGCTGTCCGCCGCGATCGCAAAGGATGTCGATAACGCACGCGCGTATTTCGGCCTTCCGCCTGCGAGCAACGCCGGCAGCCGCGCCACCGGCTTCGCCATTTCGGCGACCGACCGAATTAGGTGAGCGCGCGGTGCTTTCTGCGCCGCCCGCTGCCCCGTCATCGACGTATCGCGCGCTGAATCAAGCGCCGTCTCACCGAATTCACCGAGTCATTCATGAGCGACAAGAAAGAGAAAGCCTCTTCGAAGTATCCCGTCAACCTGCTCGACACGCCCTTCCCGATGCGCGGCGACCTGCCCAAGCGTGAACCCGCGTGGGTCAAGCAATGGCAGGACGACAAGATCTACGAGAAGATCCGCGCCGCATCGAAGGGCCGCAAGAAGTTCATCCTGCACGACGGCCCGCCGTACGCGAACGGCGACATCCACCTGGGTCACGCGGTCAACAAGATCCTGAAGGACATGATCGTCAAGGCGCGCAATCTCGCGGGCTTCGACGCGGTCTACGTGCCGGGCTGGGACTGCCACGGCATGCCGATCGAAATCCAGATCGAAAAGCAGTTCGGCAAGTCGCTGCCCGCCGCCGAAGTGATGCAAAAGGCGCGCGCCTACGCAGGCGAGCAGATCGAGAAGCAAAAGATCGGCTTCCGGCGTCTGGGCGTTCTGGGCGACTGGGACAATCCGTACAAGACGATGAACTTCGCCAACGAGGCGGGCGAAATCCGCGCGCTCGGCAAGATCATGGAAAAGGGCTACGTGTTTCGCGGCCTCAAGCCGGTGAACTGGTGCTTCGACTGCGGCTCTGCGCTGGCCGAAGCGGAAGTCGAGTACAAGGACAAGACCGATCCGACCATCGACGTGATGTTCGCGTTCGCGGAACCCGAGAAGACGGCGCAGGCGTTCGGCCTGAACGGGTTGCCGAAGACGGAAGGCGGCATCGTCATCTGGACGACGACGCCCTGGACCATTCCCGCCAATCAGGCGTTGAACGTGCATCCGGAGATCGTCTACGCGCTCGTCGATACGCCGCGCGGCCTGCTGATTCTCGCGCAGGAGCGCGTCGAAGCGTGCCTGCAGAATTACGGCCTTTCGGGCGAAGTCATCGCCACGGCGACCGGCGAAAAGCTTGCCAACCTGCGCTTCCATCATCCGCTCGCGGCCGCGCATCCGGGCTACAAGCGCACGTCGCCCGTCTATCTCGGCGATTACGTGACGACCGAAAGCGGCACGGGCATCGTGCACTCGTCGCCGGCGTATGGCGTGGAAGACTTCGTGTCGTGCAAGGCGCACGGCATGGCCGATTCCGACATCATCAACCCCGTCATGGGCGATGGCCACTACATCGAATCGCTGCCGCTCTTCGGCGGGCTGTCGATCTGGAAAGCGAATCCGCAGATCGTTGAAGCGCTCGAAGGCGCAGGCTCGCTTCTGAAAAGCGAGAAGTACACGCACAGCTACATGCACTGCTGGCGCCATAAGTCGGCGATCATCTATCGCGCCACGTCGCAATGGTTCGCCGGCATGGATGTCACGCCCAAAGACGGCGGCAAGACGCTGCGCGAGACCGCGCTCGAAGGCGTCGAGAATACGGCGTTCTATCCGTCGTGGGGCAAGCAGCGTCTTTACAGCATGATCGCGAACCGTCCCGACTGGACGCTCTCGCGCCAGCGGCAATGGGGCGTGCCGATGGCGTTCTTCGTGCACAAGGAAACCGGCGAGCTGCATCCGCGCACGCCGGAGCTGCTGGAGGAAGTGGCGAAGCGCGTCGAGGAAGGCGGCATCGAAACGTGGCAGAAACTCGATCCGCGCGAACTGATCGGCGACGACGCCAACATGTACGAAAAGAACCGCGACACGCTCGACGTGTGGTTCGACTCCGGCACGACGCACTGGCACGTGCTGCGCGGCTCGCACAAGGACTCGCTGCAATTCCCGGCCGACCTTTATCTCGAAGGCTCGGACCAGCATCGCGGCTGGTTCCATTCGTCGCTGCTCACGGCGTCGATGCTCGATGGCCGTCCGCCCTACGACGCGCTGCTCACGCACGGCTTCACCGTCGATGGCGAAGGCCGCAAGATGTCGAAGTCGCTCGGCAACGGCATCGATCCGCATGAGGTGTCCAATCGCCTCGGCGCGGAAATCATCCGCTTGTGGATCGCATCGACGGACTATTCGGGCGAGCTCGCGATCTCCGAGGAAATCCTGAAGCGCGTGACGGAGACGTACCGGCGTATCCGCAACACGCTGCGCTTTCTGCTCGCGAATCTGTCGGACTTCGATTTCGACAAGAACGCGGTGCCGGTGCAGGACTGGCTCGAAATCGATCGTTACGCGGTCGCGCTCACGCACAACCTTCAGAACGACGCGCTCTCGCACTACGAGAAGTACGAGTTCCATCCGGTGGTCGCGAAGATCGCGACGTTCTGCTCGGAAGACCTCGGCGGCTTCTATCTCGACGTGCTGAAGGACCGTCTCTACACGACGAAAGCCGATTCGCGCGAGCGCCGCAGCGCGCAGACTGCGCTGTACCACATCGCGCATGGCCTGCTGCGTCTGGTCGCGCCGTATCTCTCGTTCACGGCGGAAGAAGCGTACAAGGTGCTCAAGCCCGGTCAGGACACGATCTTCACCGAGGTCTACGCGCAGTATCCGGAGATCGCGAGCTCGGGCGAACTGCTCGACAAGTGGACGCTCATCCGCAACGCGCGCGGCGACGTGACGAAGGCGCTGGAAGAAGCGCGCACGGCGAACCAGATCGGCTCGTCGCTGCAGGCCGAAGTGGTGGTCCGCGCGAGCGGCGCGCGTTACGACGCGCTCGCAAGCCTCGGCGATGCACTGCGCTTCGTGCTCATCACGTCATCGGCCGGGCTGGAAAGAGTGGCGGGCGAAGCGGAAGAAGGCGTCGATGTCACCGCGTCGAGCTACATGAAGTGCGAGCGCTGCTGGCACTACTGCGCGGACGTCGGCTCGCACGCGGATCATCCGGGTTTGTGCGGCCGCTGCTTCTCCAACCTCTTCGGCGCCGGCGAAACGCGAGGCGCAGCATAATGGCTCGAACGATGGCGAAACAAACTTCCAGCAGTGGATCGCTTGCGCCGTGGCTCGGCGTCGCGCTGATCGTGATCCTGTTCGACCAGTTGACGAAGATCGCCGTGCAGCGCGTGTTCGCCTACGGCGATCCGCACGCGCTCACACCTTTCTTCAACCTGCTGCTCGTCTACAACCGCGGCGCAGCGTTCAGCTTCCTCGCGATGGCGGGCGGCTGGCAGCGCTGGGCGTTCACGGCGCTGGGCGTCGTCGCGGCAATCGTGATCTGCTATCTGCTCAGGAAGCATTCGGGACAGCGGCTCTTCTGCACGGCGCTCGCGCTCATCATGGGCGGCGCCATCGGCAACGTGATCGACCGGATCGCGTACGGGCACGTCATCGACTTCCTGGACTTTCACGTTCACGCGTGGCACTGGCCGGCGTTCAATCTCGCCGACAGCGCGATCACCGTCGGCGCGGTGCTGCTGGTGTTCGACGAATTGCGGCGCGTGCGCGGTTCGAAGTGATGTTTCCAGTGCGGCTCCCTTCACGGAGCCGCTCTTTCTTTGCGATGGAGGCAAGTTGGAACTCGCGGGCAAACATCTCGTTTTAGGGCTGACCGGCGGCATCGCCTGTTACAAGATCGCGGAACTCACGCGTTTGCTCATCAAGGCCGGCGCGACCGTGCAGATCGTGATGACCGAAGCGGCCACGCAGTTCATCACACCCGTCACGATGCAGGCGCTTTCGGGCCGTCCCGTGTACACGTCGCAGTGGGATGCGCGCATGCCGAACAACATGCCGCACATCGATCTCTCGCGCGAGGCGGATGCCATCGTCATCGCGCCCGCCTCCACCGACTTTCTCGCGAAGCTCGCGCACGGCATGTGCGACGACCTGCTCTCGACGCTCGCCATCGCGCGTGATTGTCCGCTGCTCGTGGTTCCGGCGATGAACCGGCAAATGTGGCAAAGCCCGCCGACGCAACGCAACGTTGCGCAGCTTCGCGCCGACGGCGTCGAAGTGCTCGGGCCGGATTCGGGTTCGCAGGCGTGCGGCGAAGTCGGCGACGGCCGCATGATCGAGCCGGAAGCCGCGTTCGAAGCGATCTGCGCGTTCTTCCAGCCGAAGATTCTGCGTGGCCAGCGCGTGCTCATTACGGCGGGCCCGACCTTCGAGCCGCTCGATCCGGTGCGCGGCATCACCAATCGCTCGTCGGGCAAGATGGGCTTCGCGCTCGCGCGCGCGGCGGCGCAGGCGGGCGCGGATGTGCATCTCGTCGCCGGTCCGGTGTCGTTGCCGACGCCGTGGGGCGTGTATCGCGAGGACGTGCAGACCGCGCAGCAGATGCACGACGCCGTCATGGCCGCGACGCCCGACGCGGATATCTTCATCGCGGTGGCGGCGGTCGCGGACTGGCGCGTGGATCATGTCAGCGCGCACAAGATCAAGAAGACCGGCGATGCGTTGCCCACGTTCAGCTTCGTCGAGAATCCCGACATTCTCGCGACGGTGGCGAAGCTGCCGAATCCGCCCTACTGCGTCGGCTTCGCGGCCGAGAGCGGCGATCTCGACGTGCACGGCGCGGAAAAACGCCAGCGCAAGGGCGTGCCGCTCCTGATCGGCAATATCGGTCAGCTCACGTTCGGCCGCGACGACAACGAAGTCGTGCTTTTCGAAGCAAGCGGAACGACGCCGCTGCCGCGCGCCGGCAAGCAGGAACTCGCGCGCACGCTGATCGCGGAGATCGCCCGACGCGCGCCGAAAACCGGCGGCCCGCTGCTCTCCTGACACGATGACCAAGCTCTCCGTTCTCGACCAGACGCCGGTCATCCACGGCCACAGCGTCGCTGACGCCATCGCCGCGACGCTCGACCTCGCACAGCTCGCCGATGATCTCGGCTATACGCGCTACTGGTGCGCCGAGCATCACGGCTTGTACGGCGTATCGAATCCGTGTCCCGAAGTGATGCTCGCGCGCATCGGCAGTCTGACGAAGCGTATCCGCATCGGTTCGGGTGGCGTGATGCTGCCGTATTACTCGTCGTTCAAGGTCGCCGAGCAATTCCTGATGCTCGAAGCGCTGTTCCCGAATCGCGTGGATCTCGGCGTCGGTCGCGCGCCCGGCGGCGACATGCACACGGCGCAGGCGGTCGCGGCGGGTTCGTACAATCGCGGCGACATGTTCCCTCAGCAAGTCGCCGAACTGATCGCGCTCTTCAGCGGCAAGCTTCCCGACGATTCGCTCGCCAAGGGCGTGCTGTTGCAACCGCAGATCGACACGCGTCCCCAGTTGTGGATGCTCGGCTCCAGCGATTTCGGCGGCTTGCTCGCCGCGCAACTCGGCATCCGTTTCGCGTTCGCGCATTTCATCAACGCGCAGTATGGGCCGAGCGTGGCGGAGGCGTATCGCGAGCGCTTCACGCCGGGTCACGAAGCGAACCCGTATCTCGCCGCGGCGGTGTTCGTGATTTGCGCCGATATGGATCGCGAAGCCGAAGCGCTCGAACGCGCGGTCGATCTGCGCCGCGTGCAGATGGCGTACGGGCTCAATCAGCCGATTCCATCGATCGCGCAGGGCATCTCGCAGGTCTACGGCGCGCGCGAACTCGCGGTGATCGCGCATGAGAAGGCGCGCAGCATCATCGGCACGCCGGAACGCGTGACGGAGAAACTGCACGCGCTGCAGGAACAATTCGATGCCGACGAACTGATCGTGATAACGGTCGCCGGCAGCTACGCCGCACGCACGCGGTCCTATCAACTTTTGGCCGAAGCGTTCGAACTCGGCCGCTGAAACATCGATCCATGAAACTCGACGTCAAGATTCTCGACGCGCGCATGCGCGACTTCATGCCCGCCTACGCCACGCCCGGCAGCGCGGGCCTCGATCTGCGCGCGTGTCTCGATGCGCCGCTCGTCATCGAGCCGCATCAGACCGTGCTCGTGCCGACCGGCCTCGCCATTCATCTCGCCGATCCCGGCTACGCCGCGTTGATCCTGCCGCGCTCGGGTCTGGGTCACAAGCATGGCATCGTGCTCGGCAATCTCGTCGGGCTGATCGATTCGGATTATCAAGGCCAACTGATGGTCTCGACATGGAATCGCGGCGACACCGCGTTCACGCTCAATCCGATGGAACGTCTTGCGCAAATGGTGATCGTGCCCGTCGTGCAAGCGGCGTTCAATATCGTCGATGACTTCGAGGCGAGCGAGCGCGGCGCGGGCGGTTTCGGCAGCACGGGCAAGCACTGAGCTTTTTCGGCACGAAAAAAAACGGCGCGGTCGAAACCGCGCCGTTTTCACTTCCAAAGACCCCTACGATTAATCCACTTCGATTGCTTCCGGATTCGGATTGCGCGGCGGCGTCGAGTTCTCGTCGAACGTGAGCTGCACCTTGTCGTCCGCATCGACATCCACCGTCACCCGGCCACCGTTGAGCAGCTTGCCGAACAGCAGTTCGTCGGCCAGTGCACGACGTATCGTGTCCTGAATCAGACGCTGCATCGGGCGCGCGCCCATCAGCGGATCGAAACCGTGCTTCGCGAGATGCTTGCGCAACGCATCGGTGAAGACCGCATCGACCTTCTTCTCGTGCAACTGATCTTCCAGTTGCATGAGGAACTTGTCGACCACGCGCAGGATGATTTCCTCGTCCAGCGAGCGGAAGCTGATGATCGAGTCCAGACGGTTACGGAACTCCGGCGTGAACATGCGCTTGATGTCGGCCATCTCGTCGCCCGACTCACGGCGCGACGTGAAACCGATCACCGACTTGCCCATCGTTTCGGCGCCCGCATTCGTCGTCATGATGATGATGACGTTGCGGAAGTCCGCCTTGCGGCCGTTGTTGTCCGTCAGCGTGCCGTGATCCATCACCTGCAACAGCACGTTGTAGATGTCCGGATGCGCCTTCTCGATTTCGTCGAGCAGCAGCACGCAATGCGGCTTCTTCGTGACGGCTTCGGTCAACAGACCGCCCTGGTCGAACCCGACATAGCCCGGCGGCGCGCCGATCAACCGGCTGACCGCATGACGCTCCATGTACTCGGACATGTCGAAGCGCAGCAGTTCGATGCCGAGCGTGAACGCCAGTTGCTTCGCGACCTCGGTCTTGCCGACGCCCGTCGGACCGGAGAACAGGAACGCGCCGATCGGCTTGTCCGTCTTGCCGAGGCCCGCGCGCGCCATCTTGATCGATGCCGACAGCGCATCGATAGCCGGATCCTGACCAAACACGACGGCCTTTAGATCGCGATCGAGCGTCTGGAGCTTGCTGCGGTCGTCCTGCGACACGCTCTGCGGCGGCACGCGCGCGATCTTCGAGATGATCTCTTCGATCTCGCTCTTGCCGATGGTCTTCTTCTGCTTCGACTTCGGCAGGATGCGTTGCGCGGCGCCCGCTTCGTCGATCACGTCGATGGCCTTGTCCGGCAAATGACGATCCGTGATGAAGCGCGCCGACAGTTCCGCCGCCGCCGACAACGCACCCGACGAATACTTCACGCCGTGATGCTCCTCGAAGCGCGTCTTGAGGCCGCGCAGGATCGCGACGGTCTGCTCGACGGTCGGCTCCGTGACATCCACTTTCTGGAAACGACGCGACAAGGCCGCGTCCTTCTCGAAGATGCCGCGATACTCCGTGAACGTGGTCGCGCCGATGCACTTCAACTGCCCCGACGACAGCGCCGGCTTCAGCAGATTCGATGCATCCAGCGTGCCGCCCGAAGCGGCGCCCGCGCCGATCAGCGTATGAATTTCGTCGATGAACAGAATGGCGTGCGGACGCTCCTTCAGTTCCTTGAGCACCGTCTTCAGGCGTTGCTCGAAATCGCCGCGATACTTCGTGCCTGCGAGCAGCGCGCCCATGTCGAGCGAGTACACCTGCGCGTCGGCGAGAATGTCCGGCACTTCGCCGCGCGTGATGCGCCACGCGAGGCCTTCGGCGATCGCGGTCTTGCCCACGCCGGCTTCACCGACGAGCAGCGGATTGTTCTTGCGCCGGCGGCACAGCACCTGCACCACGCGCTCGACTTCCAGCTCGCGGCCGATCAGCGGATCGATCTTGCCGTCCTTCGCGAGCTGATTGAGGTTCTGCGTGAACTGCGCGAGCGGCGTTTCCTTCTGCGCGGCGGCGTCTTCCGATTCCGGATTGGCTTCGCTGTTCGTCTTCGCGGCGTCGCCGGTGTTCGTCTTGGCGATTCCGTGCGAAATGAAATTCACGACATCCAGACGCGTCACGCCCTGCTGCTGCAGGTAGTACACCGCGTGCGAGTCCTTCTCGCCGAAGATCGCAACCAGCACGTTCGCGCCGGTCACTTCCTTCTTGCCGTTCGAGGTCGATTGCACGTGCATGATCGCGCGCTGGATCACGCGCTGGAAACCAAGCGTCGGCTGAGTATCGACGTCGTCCGTGCCCGGCACGGTCGGCGTGTTGTCATGAATGAAATTGCGCAGGTTCTGACGCAAATCTTCAATGTTGGCTGCGCAGGCGCGCAACACTTCAGCCGCGGTCGGATTGTCCAACAGGGCGAGCAAGAGATGCTCGACCGTTATGAACTCGTGCCGCGCCTGACGTGCTTCCATAAACGCCATGTGCAGACTGACTTCCAGTTCCTGGGCAATCATGCTTCCTCCATCACGCACTGCAGCGGATGTCCCGCTTGCCTTGCATGGCTAACGACTTGCTCAACTTTGGTCGACGCGATATCCCGCGTGTAGACCCCACAAACTCCCCTGCCTTCGCGATGAACCTTCAGCATGATCTGCGTCGCAGTCTCACGATCTTTATTGAAGTATTCCTGCACGACCATCACGACGAATTCCATCGGCGTGAAGTCATCATTCAGCAGCACCACCTTGTACATGGCCGGCTTCTTGAGCTTCTGCTCCTGCCGCTCCAGTACAGTGCCATCCTGCTTGTTGGGATTGATCGCCATACACCCATTCTAAACAACACGGACGTCCCCGCAATCACCGCTCCAGCACCGACCGCCCGGTCGGAATGAAACGCTGAAAACTGCAATCGCGCAGCTACCGTCCATCGAATCCTGCCGCTGCCCAACGCTTCGGCGCGGCCCGCTTGCACCTCGTCAAAACGAGTATCGCACAGCTTCAAAAAAAACAAACCGAGCACCAGGCGCCGCGGGCCGCCAGGTAACACACAAGTGAGTCGATTATGCGACTTTTCAAGATGGCGTGCTTGGACGGCAGCGCACACGCAAAGCAGGAATTACCCTACGAATGCGCTCTTTGCAACGAGCTTAACGGCCATCCCAAAAATTCCTTGACACCCGATTTAAGAGATTTAACAATCAAACTGGCACTTTTTTCCGGGGGCCAACCACGGACGAAAAAAGAGGCCGAGGTGAGCTTGTGAGGAGGGGGCGGTTCACATTGTGGGGTGGCCGCATTTCGAGCGTGCTCTGGGTGCGACAAGAGTTAGAGGGGAAGTACGAATGTCTACTGGTACGGTCAAGTGGTTCAACGACGCGAAAGGCTACGGATTCATCACGCCCGATGAAGGCGGCGAGGATCTGTTCGCACATTTCTCGGCGATTCAAATGAACGGTTTCAAGACTCTCAAGGAAGGCCAGAAGGTCAGCTTCGAGATCGTCCAGGGACCTAAGGGCAAACAAGCTTCGAACATCCAGGAATCGGCCTGACCGTTCGATCGGACTTTGCCTCGTGAAACCCGGCCCTGGCGCCGGGTTTTTTTGCGCCCCGCGCTTTCTCGCATATGAGGCACGGGCGCAATTTAAAAACCCCGAAAGGCGTAAGCCTTCCGGGGTTTTTATTTAACACATCGAACCGAGGTGAGTCCTCACATATTGTCGATCATCACCTGTCCGAAGCCCGAACACGAAACCTGCGTCGCGCCTTCCATCAGGCGTGCGAAGTCGTAGGTGACGCGTTTCGAGAGAATCGACTGCTCCATCGACGCGATGATGCGATCCGCCGCTTCGACCCAGCCGAGATGCCGCAGCATCATTTCAGCGGAGAGGATTTCCGAGCCCGGGTTCACGTAGTCCTTGCCCGCGTATTTCGGCGCCGTGCCGTGCGTCGCTTCGAACATCGCGACGGAATCCGACATGTTCGCGCCCGGCGCGATGCCAATGCCGCCCACCTGCGCCGCCAGCGCGTCCGAGATGTAGTCGCCGTTCAGGTTGAGCGTGGCGATCACGTCGTATTCGGCCGGACGCAACAGGATTTGCTGCAGGAACGCGTCGGCGATCACATCCTTCACGACGATGTCGTTGCCCGACTTCGGGTTCTTCACCTTCATCCACGGACCGCCGTCGATCAGTTCCGCGTTGAATTCCTTCTGCGCGAGCGCGTAACCGTAGTCGCGGAACGCGCCTTCGGTGAACTTCATGATGTTGCCCTTGTGCACGAGCGTCACCGAGCGGCGGTCGTGGTCGATCGCGTATTGAATCGCCTTGCGCACGAGCCGTTCCGTGCCCTCGCGCGACACAGGCTTGATGCCGAGCCCCGACGAATCCGGGAAACGGATCTTCGTCACGCCCATTTCCTCGCGCAGGAACTTGATGACCTTCTTCGCCTCGGCCGATTCAGCCGGCCATTCGACGCCCGCATAGATGTCTTCGGAGTTCTCACGGAAGATCACCATGTCGATCTTTTCGGGCTCGCGCACCGGCGACGGCACGCCCTTGAAGTAGCGCACCGGCCGCAGGCACACATACAGATCGAGTTGCTGACGAAGCGCCACGTTCAGCGACCGGATGCCGCCGCCGACAGGCGTCGTGAGCGGACCTTTGATCGACACGACGTAGTCCTTCACCGCGTCGAGCGATTCGTCCGGCAGCCACACGTCCGGGCCGTAGACGCGCGTCGCCTTTTCGCCCGCGAAGATTTCCATCCATTGAATCTTGCGCTTGCCGCCGTAGGCCTTTTCCACCGCCGCATCGACGACCTTGATCATCACCGGCGTGATGTCGACGCCGGTGCCGTCGCCCTCGATGTACGGGATGATCGGCTGATCCGAAACGTTGAGCGAGAAATCCGGGTTGACGGTGATCTTGTCACCGTCCGCCGGAACCTTGATGTGCTGATACGGCATGGTCGACTCCAAATAAGGCCGGACTTGAATGGGAGCAAACAAACTGGATAGAGAGCGATGCGATGCAGCATGGGGGGCGACGACGCACAGCCCCGATGTTGGTCACGACATCATTCTAACCATGCTGGCCTGCCCCGGCGCGCCCGAGGCGGCCATGCGCATGCATTAAGATGCCGCATCCGATCACGCCGCGCGCCGCCTCGCATGTCACTCATCGCCCTCAACAAGCCGTTCGGCACCATCTGCCAGTTCTCCGCGCACGAATCGCGCGCGTCGCTCGGCGACTGGGTGAAGACGCCGGGCGTGTATCCCGCGGGCAGGCTCGACGCGGACAGCGAAGGCCTGCTCCTGCTCACCGATGACGGCGCGTTGCAGGCGCGCATCGCGGAGCCGCGCCACAAGCTCGTGAAGCGCTACTGGGCGCAAGTCGAAGGCGCGCCCGACGACGCCGCGCTCGCGCGTCTCGCGAAAGGCGTCGATCTCGGCGACTATGTGACGCGCCCCTGTCGCACCGCGTTCGTCGATGAACGCGACACCGGCGCGCTCTGGCCGCGCACGCCGCCGATCCGCTATCGCGCCGCCATCCCGACGACGTGGATCGAGCTCGCCATCACCGAAGGCAAGAACCGGCAGGTCCGACGCATGACGGCGGCCGTCGGCTTTCCGACCTTGCGGCTCGTGCGCGTCGCGATCGGCGCGCTCGATATCTTCACTTTGGACATCGCGCCGGGTGAGAGCGTCGAGGTTCCACCGGGCGCGCCCTGGCAACGCCTTCGTTGAATCGCATTCAACTATCCCGAAAATAAGCGACATTGCTCGCTTCATTGCGATGTGTTTAAAGGCAATGTCATGAAGTTCGAGTAGCGCGTGTCGCGACTCGAATATTTTTTTGGTCTGCTGCGCAATTCTCTGTAAATCGCGTCAACCGACTCCTCTCGCGATGCGTTAAGGGCGTCAGATGCCGCGTAAAGCTATCCGGCATGAGCGAAAAACTGATTACAACAACCTGTGTGCTCCAGGGAGTTTGAAAGGTTCAAGCGTTCACAGTCGTATCGCGATTAATTTATCGAAGCGACTGTCAACCGAAAGGTAGGTGGCTCGTTTACCGAGATGACTCAATGACCGGGTCGTTTGGTTAATTAACTCAAGCTGAGGATTCACAAGATGAACAAACTGATCGCTGCTCTCGTCGCTGGCCTGTTCGCAACTGCCGCTTTCGCACAAGAAGCTTCGGCTCCGGCCGCTGCTGCTCCGGCAGCTGCTTCGTCGGCTCACAAGTCGACGGCGCACAAGAAGTCGCACAAGTCGTCGCACAAGTCGCACAAGAAGGCAGCCGCTTCGGCTCCGGAAGCCGCTTCGGCAGCTCAGTAAGTTCGTTGTAAACGGCGGTATAGCGAAGTCAAGAACGAGCATTACCGCCGTTTTTACGGCGTTGAAGGGCAGATGGCCGCAAGGCGTCTGCCCTTTTGTTTTGTGCTTGCGCATCGAGTAACATGCGCGGGGCCGCCGGCTTTCCGGCACAACGTTTGTCTTGAGAGGAGCATCGTCGTGAATCTGTTGTTGCGTGCCTTGGTGTCACCATTCAGTTCGACGGCTTCGGCCCGGCGCTCGCGCATCGCCGCCATGATTCGCGCATGTGTGATCGCGTTGCTGCTGCCGTTCGCGGCCGCGCCGCTCGCGCAGGCCCAGACGATGCCGCCCGGCGCCAAGCAGCCGTCCGATTTCCCGCGCGCGAAGCTCACCGCGGGCATGTACGTGATCGACGCCGCCGTCGCCGCGAACGATGCCGATCGCGAGCAAGGCCTCATGTATCGCACGAAGCTCGCGCCGAACGAAGGCATGCTCTTCGTGTTCAACGAAAACGCCGTGCATTGCTTCTGGATGAAGAACACGCTGATCCCGTTGTCGATCGCGTTCATACGCGCGGACGGCACGATCACCGACATCGACGAAATGCAGGCCGAAACCGAGAACAATCACTGCCCGCGCAACAACGGCGTGTACGCGCTCGAAATGTCCAAGGGCTGGTTCGCCGCGAAGGGCATCAAGCCCGGCATGCAACTCAAGGGCTTGCCGCGCGCGCAGTAAAGGCTTTTCGCCCGATCGGAAAACCGGCGTCGTCGCAAGGCACGCCGGTTTTTTTGCGTCCGAAAAGTCCCTTCCTCCGGGCTGGCAGGATTCCTGCAAAGAGCTTGCCGACGCGCTATCCTAAAAAGATTCAGCGCGACGCATCTCACCACTTCAGGTCGCGCCGATGGCCGCCGCATGGTGGCCAGGGTCGACACATCCACAGGAGGTTCACGTGCCCCGCAAGACTCCCATCGAGCGCTATCGGAATATAGGAATCAGCGCTCACATCGATGCCGGCAAGACGACGACTACCGAGCGCATCCTTTTCTACACCGGCGTGACGCACAAGATCGGCGAGGTTCACGACGGCGCGGCCACGATGGACTGGATGGAGCAGGAGCAGGAACGCGGCATCACGATCACCTCCGCGGCGACGACCGCCTTCTGGAAAGGCATGGCCGGCAACTATCCGGAACATCGGATCAACATCATCGACACGCCGGGACACGTCGATTTCACGATCGAGGTCGAGCGCTCGATGCGCGTGCTCGACGGCGCGTGCATGGTCTACGACTCGGTCGGCGGCGTGCAGCCGCAGTCGGAAACCGTGTGGCGTCAGGCGAACAAGTACAAGGTGCCGCGTATCGCGTTCGTCAACAAGATGGACCGCGTCGGCGCGGACTTCTTTCGCGTGCAGCGTCAGATCGCCGAGCGCCTCAAGGGCGTCGCGGTGCCGATCCAGATTCCGATCGGCGCGGAAGAGCATTTTCAGGGCGTCGTCGATCTCGTGAAGATGAAGGCGATCGTCTGGGACGACGACAGCCAGGGCATCAAGTTCAACTACGAAGAGATTCCCGACAATCTCAAGGAGCTCGCGCACGAGTGGCGCGAGAAGATGGTCGAGGCCGCCGCCGAATCGAGCGAGGAGTTGCTCGAAAAGTATCTCGAAGATCACGAGAGCCTGACGGAAGAAGAGATCAAGGCGGCGCTGCGCAAGCGCACCATCGCCAACGAGATCGTGCCGATGCTGTGCGGCAGCGCGTTCAAGAACAAGGGCGTGCAGGCGATGCTCGACGCGGTGATCGACTATCTGCCCTCGCCCGTCGATGTGCCCGCGATTCTCGGCCACACGGAAGACGACAAGGAAGCGGAACGCCATCCGAGCGATGACGAGCCGTTCTCCGCGCTCGCGTTCAAGATCATGACGGACCCGTTCGTCGGCCAGTTGATCTTCTTCCGCACCTATTCGGGCGTCGTGAATTCGGGCGACACGGTCTACAACCCGGTGAAGGAAAAGAAGGAGCGGCTCGGCCGCATCCTGCAGATGCACGCGAACGAGCGCAAGGAAATCAAGGAAGTGCGCGCGGGCGACATCGCGGCGGCGGTCGGTCTCAAGGAAGCGACGACCGGCGACACGCTCTGCGATCCCAATCACGTGATCATCCTCGAACGCATGATCTTCCCGGAGCCGGTGATCTCGCAGGCCGTCGAGCCGAAGACCAAGGCCGACCAGGAGAAGATGGGCATCGCGCTGAATCGTCTTGCGCAGGAAGATCCGTCGTTCCGCGTGGCGAGCGACGAGGAATCCGGCCAGACGATCATCTCCGGCATGGGCGAGCTGCACCTCGAAATTCTCGTCGACCGGATGAAGCGCGAATTCGGCGTCGAGGCGACAGTCGGCAAGCCGCAGGTCGCGTATCGCGAGACGGTGCGCAACAAGGTCGAGGACATCGAAGGCAAGTTCGTCAAGCAGTCGGGCGGGCGCGGCCAGTACGGTCATGCGGTGATCGCGCTGGAACCGGACCCGGGCAAGGGCTACGAGTTCGTCGACCAGATCAAGGGCGGCGTGATTCCGCGCGAATTCATCCCGGCCGTCGACAAGGGCATCCAGGAAACGCTCAAGGCGGGCGTGCTCGCGGGTTATCCCGTCGTCGATGTGAAGGTGCGGCTGACCTTCGGCTCGTATCACGACGTCGATTCGAACGAAAACGCGTTCCGCATGGCAGGCTCTATCGCTTTCAAGGAAGCGATGCGCAAGGCGAGACCGGTGCTGCTCGAACCGATGATGGCCGTCGAAGTCGAGACGCCCGAGGAATTCATGGGCAACGTGATGGGCGATCTGTCCGGCCGGCGCGGGCTCGTGCAGGGCATGGAAGACATCGCGGGCGGCGGCGGCAAGCTCGTGCGCGCGGAAGTGCCGCTCGCCGAGATGTTCGGCTACTCGACGTCGCTGCGTTCGCTGACGCAGGGCCGCGCGACCTACACGATGGAGTTCAAGCACTACGCCGAGACGCCGACGAACGTGTCCGAGGCGATCATCAACTCGAAAGCGAAATAATCGCGATCGAACCGTGTAGTATCGGAAGTCCGTTGCTCGCTCTGTTGGTGGCGGCAACGGGCTTTCCTTTATCCGCAGACGATAAACCGACATGAGCGACGCACATCAGCACATCGATTGGCGCGAACACGGCGTCAAGGTCATCAAGGGCGATCAGCTCGACACCAACACTCCGCAGACGCCGGGCATGAACCGCGCGGCCGCCATCAACGCGGCGCGCGTCGGCGCGCAGAAGATCTGGGCCGGCACGGTCACGATCCATCCGAATGCGAAGACGGGCGCGCATCATCACGGCGCGCTCGAAAGCGTCATCTACGTCGTGCGCGGTCAGGCGCGCATGCGCTGGGGCGAGCATCTGGAATTCACCGCCGAGGCCGGTCCCGGCGATTTCATTTTCGTGCCGCCCTACGTGCCGCATCAGGAAATCAATGCCAGCACCGACGATCCGCTCGAATGCGTGCTCGTGCGCAGCGACAATGAAGCGGTGGTGGTGAATCTCAACATCGATGCCGTGGAAAAGCCCGAGGAAGTCTATTGGGTCGATCCGATTCACAAGCATCCGCACGATCACTGAAGCGGGCGCGAGGCACGCGCGACGCAGACTCGGCGCGCGCCTTGCTACCGGCCAAAGACGCGGCGGCGCTTTTCGGCGCGGCTAACCTGATCGCTCGCGCGGCGCGAAGCCCGGGCGAGCACGACAACTACAACATCCGCACACGATGAAAAAACCTTCGACCGACGCGCATCTCCTCGACCTCGCCCGCCCGCACGCGGGCGAACTGGGCAATCACGCGATCGACGAGTTCCTGGCCGGGCGCCTCACGCGCCGCGAGCTGCTGCGCCATGCGAGCATCCTCGGCGTGGCGCTCACGGCGGGCGGCCTCCTCGGCATGCCGTCCGCACGCGCGCAAGGCGCGGCCAAGCCCGGCGGCACGATCCGCGTCGCGCATCTGATGCCCGCGGGCGCCGTCGATCCGCTCACCGTCACCGACGCCGCCGGTCTCGCGCTCATCAATCAGACGGGCGAATTCCTCATCGACGACGACAGCGAACATCTGACGCTCAAGCCCGCGCTCGCGCTGTCGTGGTCGTCGAATGCGAAGGGCGACGTGTGGACCTTCAAGCTGCGCCCGAACGTGAAGTTCCACGATGGCCAGCCGATGACCGCGAAGGACGTCGTCGCCACGTTCAATCGCCTGTCCGATCCGGGCGCGGGCTCGGCGGCGTTGTCGGTGTTGAAGGGCGTGTTGTCGAAGGATTCGGCGAAGGCCATCGACGATCACACCGTCGAATTCCATCTCGACGCGCCCAACGGCAATTTCCCGTATTACGTTTCCTCGGATACGTATAACGCGGTGATCCTGCCGGCGAATTTCACCGGGCCCTACGAAAAGACGTTCATGGGCACGGGCGCGCTGAAGCTCGAAAAGTACACGCCGAAGGTCGGCGCGTCGTTCGTGCGGAATCCCGACTACTGGGGCGAGAAATCGCTGCCCGATCGCGTGACCTTCTCCTTCTACGCGGATCAGCAGGCGCAACTCCTCGCGATGCAAGGCCGTCAGGCCGACGTGATGGGCGACTTCACCGTGCAGGGCGGCGTTTCGATCCTCACGAATCCGCAGTTCAAGGTGCTCGGCACGAAGTCGAGCTCGCATCGCCAGATTCACATGCGCTGCGACATGGCGCCGTTCAAGGACAAGCGCGTGCGTCAGGCGCTCGCGCTTTCCATCGATCGCGAAGTCATCGTGAAGGGGCTGTTCCGCGGCCGCGCGACCGTCGGCAACGACAGCCCGTTCGCGCCGGTGTTCCCGTCGAGCGATCTCACGGTGCCGCAACGCAAGATCGACATCGCGCAGGCCAAGAAGCTGATGAGCGAAGCCGGCGTCGCCAACGGCTTCGACGTCACGCTCACGACAGAGAAGTACATGGAGATTCCCGATCTCGCGGTCGTCGTGCAGAACGCGGCGAAGGCGATCGGCATTCGCATCCAGTTGAAGGTGGAGAGCCAGGACCTGTATTACGGCTCGGGCGCGTTCGGCAAGTCGGACTGGCTGGATTCGCCGCTTGGCATCACGGATTACGGGCATCGCGGCGTGCCGAACGTGTTCCTCAACGCGCCGCTGACGAGCGCGGGCACGTGGAACGCGGCGCACTTCAAGAATCCTGACTACGACAAGCTCGTCACGCAGTTCGTCGCGGCGCTCGATGTCGCGTCGCAGAAGAAGCTGTCCGGGCAGATCCAGCGCCTGTTGCTCGACGAAACGCCGGTCGTGATCCCCTACTTCTACGACCAGCTAATCGTCACGCGCGCCAACGTGTCGGGCGTGCGCTTCAACGCGATCTCGCAGATGTGGTTCGACCGCGCGACGGTATCCGCGTAAATGAGCACGGTCACGCCGACGGCGCACGTAGCCGACTTCGCCAAAATGAAACGCGTCGTGCGCTTCATCGGCGTGCGGCTGCTGCTCGCGCTCGTCACGCTCTGGCTTCTTTCGATGATCGTCTTCGCGGGCGGCCAGCTTCTGCCGGGCGACGTCGGCCGCGCGATCCTCGGCCCGCTCGCCGATGCACGCGCCGTCGCGGCGCTGAATCATCAACTGGGCGTCGATCGGCCGCTGCTCACGCAATATTCGAGCTGGATCAGCCATTTTCTGCGCGGCGACATGGGCGAGTCCTATGCGTTTCGCGCGCCGGTCGCGCCGTTCATCGGCAACGCGCTGTGGAGCTCGGCGAAGCTCGGCGCGCTCGCGTTCGTCGTCGTGGTGCCGCTCGGCATCGCGGGCGGCGTCTACGCGGCGTTGCACGCGGGGCGCTGGATCGACAGGCTCATCAGCATCGGCGGACTGACGGCGACGGTCGTGCCGGAGTTCGTCTCGTCGATCGTGCTGATCCTGATCTTCGGCGTATGGCTGCAATGGCTGCCGATCGAAGCGACCGCGCCCGCGGGCGCGGGCTTCTTCACGCAACTGGAGCATCTGATCCTGCCGGTGCTGCCGCTCGTCTTCGTGTTCTTCGGCTATATCGCGCGGATGGCGCGCGCGGGCACGGTCGAGGCGCTCGACGCCGACTACACGCGCACCGCGATCCTCAAGGGCCTGCCGCAACACGTCGTGATTCTTCGACACGTGCTGCGCAATGCGCTCCTGCCGACCGTGACCGTCGCCGCGACGCAGCTCGGCTACATGATCGGCGGGCTGGTCGTCGTGGAGACGCTGTTCCACTATCAGGGCATCGGCTCGCTGATCTACACCGCCGCGCGGGGCAAGGACTTTCCGATGCTCGAAGCGGGCGTGCTGAGCATCGGCGTGATCTATACGGCGGCGAATCTGATCGCGGACGCGCTCTATGTCGTGCTCAATCCGCGTCTGCGCACCGCCGATTCGGACGGAGACGCGCGATGAGCACGACCGTCGCGCCTCAGGCGCCCGTCAAGCCGCGCCGCTTCGAAGCGCTCGGCGCACTGATGCGCTCAACGACGTTCGATATCGGCGTGCTGATCCTGCTCTTCTGGGTCGTGTGCGCGCTCTTCGGCCATTGGCTCGTGCCGCACGATCCCTACGCATCCGATCCGCTCAACTCGCTCGTCGCGCCGTCCGGCGATCACTGGTTCGGCACCGATCAGCTCGGCCGCGACGTGTTCGCGCGCGTGATCGTCGGCTCGCGCGACATCCTGACCATCGCGCCGCTCGCAACCTTGCTCGGCACCGCGGCGGGCACGGCGATCGGGCTTGTCGTCGGCTATTTCGATGGCTGGGTCGATGCCGTCATCGGCCGCGTGATCGATGCGATGCTGGCGCTGCCGCTCGTGATCGTCGCGCTGCTCGCGCTCGCCGCCGTCGGCGCGAGCAACACGACGGTGATTCTCGTGATCGGCCTGACGTTCGCGCCGATCACCGCGCGTACCGTGCGCGCGGCCGTCCTGAGCGAGCGCCATCTGGACTATGTGCTGGCGGCGCAACTGCGCGGCGAGAACGCGGTGTACATCATGTTCGCGGAGATCCTGCCGAACGTGCTGCCGCCGATCATCGTCGAGGCAACGGTGCGTCTCGGCTATGCGATCTTCGCCGTCGCGACGCTCTCGTTCCTCGGCTTCGGCATCCAGCCGCCGTCGGCCGACTGGGGCCTCGCGCTGTCCGAAAGCTACACGCTGATGGCGGGCGGCGCGTGGTGGACCGTCGTTTTCGATGCCGCCGCGATCGCGTCGCTGGTCATCGCGGTGAATCTCGTCGCCGATGCCGTGCAAGGAGTGCTCGACCGATGAACGGACCGCCGCCATCGGCTTTTCCCACCTTCGGCGCCGCGAAAGGCGATCACGCGGACGCGCTCACCGTCGTCGGCCTGACGGTCGCTTATCGTTCGCGCGGACGCGAGCGCGAGGTGCTGCAGGACGTCACGTTGCGCGTGAAGCGCGGCGAGGCGTATGGACTCGTCGGCGAATCGGGCTGCGGCAAGTCGACCGCCGCGCTCGCGGTGCTGCGCTACCTGCCGCGCAACGGGCGCGTGAAGGCGGGCCGCATATCGATTGCCGGGCGCGATGTCGCATCGCTCGACGCCGACGCGCTGCGCGGCATGCGCGCCAATGCCGTGTCGATGGTCTATCAGGACCCGGGGCGCGCGCTGAATCCGTCGCTCACGATCGCGCGGCAAGTCTCCGAGGCGTTCGAAGTCACGGGCGCATCCGCCGTCGAAGCGCTGTCCCGCACCGCCGAGATGCTCCGGCGCGTGCGCATCGCGTCGCCCGAGCGCGTGATGGAGAGTTATCCGCATCAACTGTCGGGCGGGATGCAGCAGCGCGTGGTCATCGCGATGGCGCTCGCGTGCAATCCCGAGCTCCTGATTCTCGACGAGCCGACCACCGGCCTCGACGCCACCGTCGAAGCCGAAGTGCTCGATCTCATCGCGCAGTTGCGCGCGGAGCTCGGCACGGCCGTGCTCTTCATCAGCCACAACCTCGCGGTGATCGGGCGCATGTGCGATCGCGTCGGCGTGTTGTACGCAGGCAAGCTCGTCGAGGAAGGCACGACCGCCGACGTGTTCGCGCGGCCGCGGCATCCGTACACCGTCGGTCTGTTGCGCTGTCTGCCGCGCGAAAGCCGCAGCAAGGAGAGCGGGCGTCTCGACACGATTCCCGGCTCGCTGCCGCTGCCGGGATCGATCGCGCAGGGCTGCATCTTCGCGCCGCGCTGCAAGCTCGCCGACGAGCGCTGTCTCAAGGACGCGCCGCCGCCCTATCGCGTCGCGTCGGCGCACGGCGATCAGATGGCGCGCTGCCACTACCACGAACGCGCGCAGACGCTGCCGCGCTCGACCGAAGAAACGCCGGTGTACGTCGCAAACGGCGAGGATCAGCCGCTCGCGCTTTCCGCGCGCAATCTCTCGAAGACCTTCCGTGTCGGCGATGAAGAAGTGCGCGCCGTGCACGACGTCTCGCTCGATCTGGTGCAAGGCGAAACGCTCGGGCTCGTCGGCGAATCGGGCAGCGGCAAGACGACGCTCGCGAAGCTGCTCCTCGGACTCGTATCGCCCGATAAAGGCGCGTCGCTCGAACTCGACGGCGCCGCGTTGGCCGAGCGCGTGACCAAGCGCAGCGACGAGCAGGTGAAGTCGCTGCAGATCGTTTTCCAGAATCCGGATTCGGCGCTGAACCGCGCGCATTCCGTGCGGCAACTGATCGCGCGTTCGCTGTCGAAGCTCGCGGCGCTGCACGGCGAAGCAAAGGAAAAACGCCTGCATACGCTGACGGAAGCCGTGCGCCTGCCGGCACGCTATCTCGGCTCGCGCACGCGGCAATTGTCGGGCGGACTGAAGCAGCGCGTCGCGATCGCACGCGCGTTCGCGGGTGATCCGCGCGTCGTGGTCTGCGACGAGCCGACCTCCGCGCTCGACGTCTCCGTGCAGGCCGCGATCCTCAATCTGCTCGCGGATTTGCAGCGCGAGCGGCGCGTGAGCTACGTGTTCATCTCGCACGATCTGCATGTCGTGCGCTATCTGTCGGACCGCATCGCGGTGCTGTATCTCGGGCGCATCATGGAGATCGGGCGCGCCGCCGCGGTCTTCGACGGACCGCAGCATCCGTACACCGAAGCATTGCTGTCGTCGGTGCCGTCGATCGACGGAACGCACGCGAAGCGCATCCGGCTGACGGGCGAACTGCCGAGCGCGGCGAATCCGCCTTCGGGCTGCGTGTTCCATACGCGCTGTCCGCGCAAGATCGGCGCGATCTGCGAGACCGAAACGCCGCCCTGCCGCGACGCCGCCGACGGGCACGCGATCCATTGCCATATTCCCATCGACGAATTGCGCACGCTGCAGCGTCAGGAGCGCTGAGTTCGGGGGCGCTGCGGCCATTCGTCGGAACCAAAGCGGGTTCGCGCGCCTCTCATCGGTTCGATGTTCAACAACAACGAGGATTCAAC
This sequence comes from Caballeronia sp. LZ029, assembly GCF_031451275.1. Taxonomy (NCBI): domain Bacteria; kingdom Pseudomonadati; phylum Pseudomonadota; class Betaproteobacteria; order Burkholderiales; family Burkholderiaceae; genus Caballeronia; species Caballeronia sp. LZ029. Next base: position 640,750 of record NZ_JARUXO010000001.1, on the reverse strand, counting down.
CGATGAAACCCGCCCTTTCCGTCGCGCTCTGTGCATTCACCTTGAGCGCCGCGATGGCCGCGCAGGCGCAGACCGCGCCGTCAGCGGCAGCGTCCGGCTCAGCCGATCCGACCTTTTCCGCCTATGCACTCGTGCAGCAATGCACCGCCAAGTCCGACAACGCGGCGCAGGGTCAATGCGTGGGCGCGGTGCGCGGCATCGTGCGCGGTTATCAGTATGGCGTGCTGTTCCTGTCGCAGCGCGCATCGCTGCCGGTTGGCGAGACGAGGCGCGTATCGCTGTGCCTGCCGGATACGCAAGTATCGTCGATCGTCGATGACTTCCTCGCCGACGCGAAGCAGGTCAGCGAAGCCGATCTCCGGCGCACGCCCGCCGAAGTCGCCGTGCTCGGCTCGGTGCACGCGCATCACGCGTGCACCTGATCCGGCGCGGCATCAAAGCATTTCCAGCGAGCGCTTCGACTTCGGCGGTTTGAACTGCTGATCGATGTCCGCGAGTTCATCGGCGGACAGATGAAGGTCGAGCGCCGCGCGATTCTCGCGCACATGCGCGACGTCCGCCGCCTTCGGAATCGCGAACACCTGCGGCTGTTGCAGCACCCACGCGAGCGCGACCTGAAACGCCGACACGCCGCGCGCCGCCGCAATCTTTTCGAGCGCGCCGCCGCGCGGCAGGCGCGCATGATCGACTGGGCTGTACGCCATCGCGGGCATGCGTCGCTCGCGCAGCCACGGCAGCAGATCGAATTCCGATCCGCGCCGCGCGACGTTGTAGAGAATCTGATCGGTCGCGCAGGCATCGCCGCAGTCGATCGAAAAGAGTTCTTCGAGGTCGTCGGTGTCGAAGTTGCTCACGCCCCAGTGGCGAATCTTGCCGTCGCCCTTTAGTTTCTCGAAACCCGCGACCACGCCTTCCAGATCCTCGCCACCGCGCCAGTGCAGCAGATAGAGATCGATGCGATCGGTCTTCAGGCGCTTCAGGCTGCGCTCGCACGCGGCCTGCACGCCGCGTTCGCTGCCGTTGTGCGGATACACCTTGCTGACGATGAACAGTTCGTCGCGCCGGTCGCCGAGCGCCTCGGCGATGAGCTTCTCGCTTTCGCCGTCGCCGTACATTTCAGCGGTATCGATGAGCGTCATGCCGAGTTCGACGCCTTCGCGCAGCGCCGCGATCTCGCTCTTGCGCGCGCCGGGCCGTTCGCCCATTTCCCAGGTGCCCTGGCCGAGCTTCGGGAAGGCCTCGCCGGTCGGCAGCGTGACGGTCGTCGGATTGGATTGAGCCATGAACAGAGCCTCCTTGTGTGTCCGCCGATTATCGCGCAAGGAGCACGCCCGTCCGACCGTAGCGTCCATCGCCGCGATGTTCGCGAAGAACTGCGGACCACAGTGAAAAACGAGCGGGAAAATGAATAGCGCGAATGGGATATTGCTGGATCGGGCGAAATACCCGCGTCGCTTTGGCCGGTTTTCAACGCGACAATTCGCGTGCCATAAGCGCCGCCGATTTGAAGCGGCCGCGCCTTCGTACATCAATAGATATCCAACCGAGAGTCTGGAAAATAAACCGATTTCAGACTAATCGGCTCCCAGATATTAAATCAGCGCACTAGGCTTCTAATTCGCTCACGAAAATGGCGCGATTGTCATGAAGCTGATCAAAGTCGGCCCTCGGCAGTAAGATTTTCGCAAGAAACGTTATCGAAATCGTCCTATCAATAAATAAAAGCTTTCGCCGACGCTTCCTTATATATCAAGCCTCGAATCGGACTCGACGCAGTACAAAATTCGACGTCTTAAGCGAGCATTACATATATCATAAGAAAAATTATTATTTTTATATACAACATACTGAAAATTCTAATATATTAAACTTGCAAACAAAAACTCGACATCCTTAATGGCGCGCCCGCTCGAGATCGGCGTTCGTTAAAGAAGGCGAAACACTCTTTCAAGAAAGGACGACCATTACATCCAAAACCGTGTCATTTACGTATTGCAATCTTCTCTTGATGTAAATATTATCAGCTCATGCGATGCCCAATACCGGACACACGCATGCGGCAAAGGCGCAAAATCCAAGTCCATGTAGTGCAACCGCGAGGGCATCCAATATGAATCAGATCCACGCAATGCGCGTTTTCGTGCGCGTAGCGGATACAGAAAGCTTCCGTCGCGCCGCGCAGCAACTCGACGTCTCCAATGCGCTGGTCACTCGGGCAATCGCCATGCTCGAAGCGCATTTGCGAACTCGTCTCATTAACCGCACCACGCGCAATCTTTCTCTCACTGAAGCCGGCACGCGTTATCTGGAGGGCTGCCGCGCGCTGCTGGAAGAACTGGACCATCTCGAATCGACCGTCACGCACACCGAGGGCGAGCCGAGCGGCACGCTGCGCGTCGTCGCCTCGAGCGCGATTTCACTGCTCACGCTGACTCCGCTCATCGATGGCTTTCGCAAAATCTATCCAAAAGTAAACGTGCGCCTGACCCTCGCAGAGCGACACGTGGATCTCGTCGAGGACGGCTTTGACCTGGGCATCGTCACGGCTTTCATGGTTTCGAGCACGGCGCTCATCGAGCGGCCGGTCGGCACCAACTCACTTGTCCCGGTTGCGACGCCGGCATTCGTCGCCGAACATGGCATGCCCAATTCACCCACCGATTTGCAATCGATGCCTTCCGTCGGACTGCCGAACGAGATGCGTAGTCAGACCTGGCACTTCCGGCATCACCTCGGAGAAACCGAACAAATTACGCTCGCGCCCGTGTACACGGTCAACAATGGGCTGATGGTGCGCCTCGCCACGCTGAAGGGCATGGGATTCTCGATCGTTGCGGAAGGCATCGTGCGCTCGGATCTCGAAGATGGCACGCTCGTTCGCCTGCTGGATGACTACGCGATCGACGAGCCCGACGTCAAAGTATCGATCGTCTATCCCGGACGGCAGTATCTGCCGGCGAAGACACGCTATTTCATCGACTATGCACTGGACTATCTGAGCCGCGAATTCGCTGGCCAGAGCCCGCGGCCCGAGGAAACCATGCGACCGCCCTTGCAGTCCGTCATGACCTTGCAAACGATGCACGGCGCGTCGGCGACCGCGAACTGACGACATCGCAACCCAAAGGGCCGGACGTCCTCCGAACGATCTGGCCCGCGGGTTCGCGTTTAAATCTCTCCGTATTCGGCACCCGACGCATCCGGCGCTGCGCACATCTCGCGCAGCAAGACCGCCTCGCGCTCGTGCACCTCTACCGGCATGCACAACGCGCCGGCGTGCGCCATGTAGCGCGCGCGATGCTGTCCGTTGCGAAACGCCACCACGCCTTCCCGATTCACGCCCAGAAGGCCGAGCAGGCCCGGCGAGCGCCGCACGCTGATCGTCACATAGGGCATTTCGGGCACGCGCGGATTGTCCGGGTCGAGGAACTCGCGGATGCCGCGCACCTTGCCCGCGTGCCAGTCATCGACGGCCTTGAGCACGTAATCCGTGTCGTCGCGATTGGCGCACGCGAGGAGCTTTCGGACGTCGACGAGCACGACCTGATGACGCGAGCCCAGGTCGGTGAACACCCGCTTCAGGCGCACGAAGTCATACTGCGGATGACCCTGGAGCCTGACGATCCAGACCGCTTCTGCGGCGGTCGGCGCAACCATCGTGTCCATGTTCGGCATATGAGGAAGACCGCGGCGCGCGCGCCCCGTGCGCGCGTGTTTCGCTAACAAACGGCCCGAACGAGTCGCTAAACAAAACGTCCGGGTCAAACCAACTTTTACACCCTAGACGCGATTCATGAAAGCGCCATGACGGGCACGTGGCGTGCTTTTGTTGCCAGAATCGAACACCTCCGCGTAGCCTGAAGGCACGCATGTCACGCGGCTGTCATCACACGCATCCCTCAACATTCAGTGGACACTTCTTCCGATCTCATCGTCGCGCGGCCCGAAGGTCTTTTCTGTGTGCCGGGCAACTTCCATATCGACCCTTGGCGGCCCGTCGAACGCGCGGTCATCACGCATGCGCACGCGGATCACGCGCGCTTCGGCCATGCGCACTATCTCGCGGCCGAAGCGGGCGTCGGCGTGTTGCTGTCGAGGCTGCCGGGCATCGATCTGCAAGGGCTCGCCTATGGCGAAGCGATCGACGTAAACGGCGTGCGCGTGTCGCTGCATCCGGCAGGGCACGTGCTCGGCTCGGCGCAGGTGCGCGTCGAATACAAGGGACGCGTGTGGGTGGCGTCCGGCGATTACAAGGTCGAGCCCGATCCGACCTGCGCGCCCTTCGAGCCCGTGCGCTGCGATACGTTCATCACCGAATCGACGTTCGGCTTGCCGATCTACCGATGGGATCCCTCCCGCGAGGTCTTCGACGGCATCGACTCATGGTGGCGGCACAACGCGGCGCAGGGGCGCGCGTCGGTGCTCTTCTGCTATTCGTTCGGCAAGGCGCAACGCGTGCTCGCGAGCGTCGATGCGGCCATCGGCCCGATCTTCTGCCACGGCGCGGTCGAGCCGCTCAATCGCGCATACGTGCAGGCGGGCGTCGCGCTGCCGCAGACGCGCCTCGTCAGCGAAATCGCCGCGAAGGACAAGGCCGCGTTCAAGGGCGCGCTGATCGTCGCGCCGCCGTCGGCGCAAGGCAGCACCTGGATGCGCCGCTTCGGCGATTACAGCGACGCCTTCGCGTCCGGCTGGATGCGCCTACGCGGCACGCGGCGGCGCAAGGGCGTCGATCGCGGCTTTGTGCTCTCGGATCACGCCGACTGGCCCGGCCTGCAACTCGCGATCGGAGCAACGGGCGCGCAACGCGTGATCGTCACGCACGGCCAGATCGAGCCGATGGTGCGCTGGCTGTGCGAGCAGGGACTGGACGCGGGCGCGTTCAAGACCGAATACGGCGACGATGCCGTCGAAGCCGACACCGCCGAGGCATCATGAAGCGCTTCGCGACGCTCTACGCCGCGCTCGATGCGACGACATCGACCAACGAAAAGCTCGAAGCGCTGATCGCGTATTTCTCCGGCGCGCAGCCTGAAGATGCGGCATGGGCGTCGTACTTTCTCGCGGGCGGCAAGCCGCGCCAGTCGGTGCCCACGCGCCTGCTGGTCGAATTCGCACGCGAGCGCGCGGGCTTGCCGGAGTGGCTTTTCGAAGAGTCCTATCAGGCGGTCGGCGATCTCGCGGAAACCATCGCGCATGTGCTGCCGCCTGCGTCGGGCGAATCGTCGCTCGGGCTCGCGCAGTGGATCGAGGAACGCGTGCTGACCTTGCGCGGCGCGAACCCGCCCGAGTTGCGCGACAGGCTGCTGAGCTACTGGGACGAGCTGAACTGGAGCGAGCGCTTTCTGCTGACGAAGCTGATCGGCGGCGGCTTTCGCGTGGGCGTCGCGCGCCAGCTCGTCGTGCGCGCGCTGGCCGAAGTCGCCGGCGTCGATCACAAACGCATCGCGCAACGCATGGTCGGCTGGACCGATTCGCGTCAGACGCCGAACGCGGCGCGATATCTGCGGCTGATCGCGCCGGCTGCCGAAGGCGACGATGTCGATACGCCGCACGAAAGCGATATCGGCCTGCCCTTTCCGTTCTTCCTCGCGCATCCTCTGCAAGCCGATCCGGCGACGCTCGGCTCGCCCGGCGACTGGATCGTCGAATGGAAATGGGACGGCATACGCGCGCAACTCGTGAAGCGCGCGGGCCGCGTGTGGATCTGGTCGCGCGGCGAGGATCTCGTCACGGAGCGCTTTCCCGAACTCGCATCGCTCGGCGCCGCGCTGCCCGACGGCACTGTGATCGACGGCGAGATTCTCGCATGGGAGCCGGGCGCGAACGCGCCGCTGCCGTTCGCGCGCCTGCAGCCTCGCATCACGCGCAAGTCGCTCACCAAAAAGGTGCTCGCCGATTCGCCCGCCGCACTGCTCGCCTACGATCTGCTCGAAGCCGATGGCCGCGACCTGCGCACGGCGCCGCTGCACGAACGACGCGCTCGCCTGGATGCGCTCGCGTCGTCGCTCGCGGTCGATGTGCTGCGCGTTTCGCCGATGGTCGTCGCATCCGACTGGGAAGCGCTCGGCGCGTTGCGCGACGAAAGCCGTGCGCGCGGCGTCGAAGGATTGATGCTGAAGGAGCGCGCGTCGATGTACGGCGTCGGGCGCACGAAGGCGTCGGGCACATGGTGGAAGTGGAAGATCGATCCGTATGCGATCGATGCCGTGCTGCTCTACGCACAACGCGGCCACGGACGGCGCGCGAGTCTCTACACGGATTTCACCTTCGCCGTCTGGGACGAAGCCGACGGCACGCGCACGCTCGTTCCGTTCGCGAAGGCCTATTCCGGACTCACCGACGAAGAAATGCGCCAGGTCGATGCGATCGTGCGCAAGACGACTATCGAGAAGTTCGGGCCGGTGCGCAGCGTCACGCCGACGCTCGTCTTCGAGATCGGCTTCGAAGGCATCCAGGCGAGCCCGCGGCACAAGTCGGGCATCGCGGTGCGCTTTCCGCGCATGTTGCGCTGGCGCACCGACAAGAAGATCGAGGACGCCGATACCCTCGACATGCTCAAGGGCTTTCTGAACGAGGCGACGGCATGAGCGCGCCGGAGCCATCGGACAAGGACAAGGAAAGGCGGCGCGCGCCGCGTCCCCGCCGCATTCCGCGCACGCGAGCGGCGCAGGCGAAGCTCGATGCTGCCGCCGATTCGTTCACGCCCGCGCCCTTCGCCTTCGACGCGACGCAGGCCGCGACGCCGATCGATGAACGCATCGCGCGCTGGTTCGACGAGCGCGGCTGGCAGCCCTTCGAGTTTCAGCGCGAAGCGTGGCGCGAGATCGCACGCGGCGCGAGCGGCCTGCTTCACGCGACGACCGGCGCGGGCAAGACCTGGGCCGTGTGGCTCGGCGCGCTCGCCGCCTATGCCCACGCGTCGCCGAAACCGAACGCGCTGCCCGCGCCGCTGACCGTCCTCTGGATCACGCCGATGCGCGCGCTCGCCGCCGACAGCGCCCGCGCGCTGCAAGGCGCGGTGACCGCGCTGTCCGTGCCGTGGACGGTCGGATTGCGCACCGGCGACACGTCATCGACGGAACGCGCACGTCAGAGTCGGCGCATGCCCTCCGCGCTCGTGACGACACCCGAAAGCCTCACGCTGATGCTGACGCGCGCCAATGCACAGGAGGAACTGAAGCACCTGCGCATGATCGTCGTCGATGAATGGCACGAGCTGCTCGGCAACAAACGCGGCACGCAGACGCAACTCGCGATCGCGCGGCTCGCGCGCTGGCGGCCGGAATTGCAGATCTGGGGCTTGTCCGCGACGCTCGGCAATCTCGCCCTCGCGCACGATGCGCTGCTGCATCCCGTGAAGACGCCGCGCGTGGTCGTGCGCGGCGCGCAGCCGAAGACGCTCGTCGTCGATACGCTAATTCCGGAGACCATCGAGCGCTTTCCGTGGGGCGGCCATCTCGGCGTGCGGCAAGTCGGGCCCGTCGCCGATGAAATCGATCATGCGCAAAGCTCGCTCGTCTTCACCAACACGCGCTCGCAATCGGAAATCTGGTATCGCGCGCTGCTCGAATTGCGGCCGGAATGGGCCGGCTTGCTCGCGCTGCATCACGGCTCGCTCGACAAGGAGGTGCGCGACTGGGTCGAACTCGGCCTGAAGAACGGGCAACTGAAGGCGGTCGTGTGCACGTCGAGTCTCGATCTGGGCGTCGATTTTCTGCCGGTCGATCGCGTGTTCCAGATCGGCTCGCCGAAGGGCGTCGCGCGGCTCATGCAGCGTGCGGGACGCTCCGGCCACGCGCCGGGCCGCGTGTCGCGCGTGACGATCGTGCCGACGCACGCGCTCGAACTCGTCGAAGCCGCGGCGGCGCGCTGGGCGATCGAGGAACGCCGCATCGAAGGCCGCGACATGCCGTTGAAACCGCTCGACGTGCTCGTGCAGCATCTCGTGACGGTGGCGATCGGCGGCGGCTTCACGGCCGCTGCGATGCTCGACGAAGTCCGCACCGCGTATGCGTATCGCGATCTGACGGAGCGCGAGTTCGACTGGGCGCTCACGTTCGTCGAGCGCGGCGGCGCATCGCTCGGGGCGTACCCGGACTTTCATCGCGTCGTGAAGGGCGATGACGGCGTGTATCGCGTGCCGCGCGAGGATCTCGTGCGCCGGCATCGCAACAACGTCGGGACGATCGTCGCGAACGCAACCATCAACGTGGCGTATATGACGGGCGGGCGCATCGGCGCGATGGAGGAATCGTTCATCTCGCGTTTGAAACCCGGCGACGTCTTCACCTTCGGCGGACGCGCGCTCGAACTCGTGCGCGTGCGCGACATGACCGCCTACGTGAAGCGCGCGAGCTCATCGCGCGGTGCGATGCCGCAATGGGCCGGCAGCAAGATGCCGCTCTCGTCCGAACTCGCGGACGCCGCGCTCGTGATGCTCGCGCGCGCCAACGACGGCATTTACGACGAGCCCGAAATGCGCGCCGTCAGGCCGCTGCTCGATCTGCAGGCGAAGTGGTCCGCGCTGCCGGGGCCGGGCGTGCTGGTCGTCGAACTGGTGCGCTCGCGCGAAGGTCATCACTTCTTCTGCTATCCGTTCGCGGGGCGCATGGCGCATATCGGTCTGGGATCGCTGCTTGGCTGGCGAGCGTCACGCGATCAGCCCGGCACATTCTCCATTTCGATGAACGACTACGGCTTCGAACTGCTGTCGGCACGGCCGTTCGACTGGGAGACGCTCATCGTGGAAGGACTCTTTTCGCCGGAGAATCTGGAGCACGACATTCTGGCGAGTCTCAACGCATCCGAACTCTCGGCACGGCGTTTTCGGGAAATCGCACGCGTGTCGGGGCTGATTTATCAGGGCCATCCGGGGCAGCAGAAAAGCGCGCGACAGTTGCAGGCGTCGAGCGGACTGTTCTACGAGGTCTTCCGCAAGCACGACAGCGACAATCTGCTGCTCGCGCAGGCGGATCAGGAAGTGATGCTGCAGGAACTGGAACTGGGCCGCATCCGCGCGGCGTTGCAGCGCATGAGCGAAAGCCGCCTCGCGCTCATGCACCCGAAGAAGCCGACGCCCTTTGCGTTCCCGCTGATCGTCGCGCGCTTGCGGGAAAAGGTGAGCACGGAGAAGCTGTCGGATCGCGTCGAGCGGATGCTCGCGGATCTGGAGAAGGCGGCGAAAGCTTAAATGGAAGCACTGACCATCGACATCAACGGCCACGCGCTCGTGCTCTCCGCGGATCGCGCGGCCTTCGATCCGCGTCTGAACACGCTCTTCATCGCCGATGCGCATTTCGGCAAGGACGCCGTGTTCCGCGCGCGTGGCATTCCGGTGCCCGTCGGCACGACCGGCGAGAGCCTTGCCCGGCTCGATGCGCTCGTCGCGGCGCATCGGCCGGAATCGATCGTGTTTCTCGGCGATCTGCTGCACGCGCGCGAATCGCACGCGGACGAAACGCTCGACGCGCTGGCCGCGTGGCGCGCACGACATCGCGCGCTGGAACTCGTGCTGGTCGAAGGCAATCACGACAAGCACGCGGGCGCGCTGCCGGCCATGTTCGGCGTCGATGTCGTGAAGGAACCGCACGTGCTCGGGCCGTGGGCGCTTTGCCATCATCCGCAGACGGTCGATGGCGCTTACGCGCTCGCCGGACACGAACACCCGGTCTACCGGCTCGCGACGCGCGTCGACAGCGTGCGTCTGCCGTGTTTTCGCTTCGGTGCGCGCGCGGGCGTGCTGCCCGCGTTCGGCGCGTTCACGGGCGGCTTCGAGGTGAACGGCGAAGTGCGCGGCGAAGCGCTGTACGTGATCGCCGGCGAGCGCGTGTTTCCGGTCAGTGATAGATCGTCGTCGACGATTGCAGCTTCGTGAGCTTGCCGCGCTGGAAGCCGAACCAGCCGAGATTCGACTGCATCACCACTTCCTCGCCCTGCCAGAACACGCGCCTCACCGTCATGCGCTGACTCACGCGCTGCACGAGCGGCGGATTGCGGCGGAAATCGTAGAGCACGGGGCCAGTGTCGGATTGCACGAGCATGCGCGTGACGGTGTCGCTCGCGCCGGAGGTTTCATCGAAATGCGCGATGCGCTTCGCGTCGAAGCGATCGAACACCTGGGTGTCGATGAGCGCGGCCATGCCGGATTCGTCGCGCAGGAAATGCAGCGCGCCCGCCTGCGTGGCGATGGGGCCGGCGGCGTCGCTCTGGGCGTGCGCGAGTGCGCCGAGGAGCATCGTGGATGCGAGCGCGAGGCCGATACAGATTTTTGTCGGTGACATTTTCGTTCGATAGTTGCAGCGTTTTTCCAACACTCTCCGGCGCCCGCGACGCGCAAGGAATGCGCGGCCGCGAGGGTGTTACCGGAAACATCTGACGCATGGCGGCGTCGCATCGGCAAGAGCCATGCGCCGTCGCCGCGTGCAAAAGAATATCCGTTCAGGCGCGGCATGGCGCGGGCCGACGCTTATCAGGGTTTATACCAGCATCGAAAATTACCTTTCGGTACAATCCGAGCCTTCAACTCCGCCTCGGCGCCTGCATCGCTCAATCCGACGATGCGCCCAGACGTGACACTTCGTCCGCCTCCACCATGCCTCTGCCTCTTTTCGCTCTCGCCATTGCCGCGTTCGGCATCGGCACGACCGAATTCGTCATCATGGGCCTGCTGCCCAACGTCGCGCGCGATCTCGCGGTGACGATCCCGGCGGCGGGCATGCTCGTATCCGGCTACGCGCTCGGCGTCACGGTGGGCGCGCCGATTCTGGCGGTGATCACGGCCAAAATGCCGCGCAAGAAGGCGCTGATGAGCCTGATCGGCGTGTTCATCGTCGGCAATCTGCTGTGCGCGCTGGCGCCGAATTACTGGGTGCTGATGGGCGCGCGCATCGTCACCGCGTTCTGCCACGGCGCGTTCTTCGGCATCGGCTCGGTGGTCGCCGCCGATCTCGTCGCGCCGAACCGCCGCGCGCAGGCCATCGCGCTGATGTTCACCGGACTCACGCTCGCCAACGTGCTCGGCGTGCCGCTCGGCACCGCGCTCGGCCAGGCTGCCGGCTGGCGCTCGACGTTCTGGGTCGTCACGCTGATCGGCATTGCGGCGGCGGGCGCGCTCGCGGTGTGCCTGCCGAAGCACATCGAGATGCGCGACACCAGCATCCTGCGCGAGTTCGACGTGCTCAAGAATCCGCAAGTGCTGATGGTCCTCGGCATCAGCGTATTGGCGTCGGCCAGTCTTTTCTCGGTGTTCACGTATATCACGCCGATTCTCGAAGACGTCACCGGCTTTTCGCCGCACGCGGTCACGTACGTGCTGCTGCTCTTCGGTCTCGGCCTCACGGTCGGCAGCACGCTTGGCGGCAAGCTCGCGGACTGGAAGCTGCTGCGCTCGCTGCTGACGTTCCTGCTCGCGATCGTCGCGATCCTGACGATCTTCGCCGGCACGATGCACGAACCCGTTTCCGCGATGATCACGATCTTCTTCTGGGGCGTGCTCGCGTTCGCGATCGTGCCGCCGCTGCAGATGCTGATCGTGAATCGCGCGAGCGATGCGCCCAATCTCGCATCGACGTTGAATCAGGGCGCGTTCAATCTCGGCAACGCGACGGGCGCGTGGCTCGGCGGCTGCGTGATCAGCGCGGGCGCGCCGCTCACGTCGCTGCCGTGGGTCGGCATTCTGATGGCGGCGAGCGCGTTCGGCCTCACGCTGGTGTCGGCGACGCTCGACAAGCGCGCGCGCCGTCTTTCGATCGGACAGGCCGCCTGATTTCCGGCGAGCGGCACGCTGCATGAAGGGCATCCTCTCGCGTGACTTTCTCGCGCTGATCCTGAGCGTCGCGGTGGTCGGCCTCGGCCTCGGCGCGACGTTGCCGTTGACCGCGCTCGCGCTCGTGCAGGCGGGCTACGGTACTGGCATCGTCGGGCTGATGACGGCGATGCAGGCGGGCGGCGGACTCGCCGTCGCGCCGTTCGCGAGCCGCGTCGCCGCGCGTTGCGGCGCGCGCGAGACGATCGTCGGCACGGTGATCGTCGCGGCGCTCTCGACCATCGCGATGCAGTTCACCGTGGATCTGTGGCTGTGGGCGGTGCTGCGCTTTCTGTGCGGCGCGGCGCTGATGCTGCTCTTCACGATCGGCGAAGCGTGGGTCACGCAACTCGCCGACGATTCGACGCGCGGCCGCGTCGTCGCGATCTACGCGACCAACTTCACCCTCTTCCAGATGACGGGCCCGGTGCTCGTCAGCGTGATCGGCGGACTGCATTCGATGCGCTTTGCGATCTGCGGCGCGATTTTTCTGCTGGCGTTGCCCGTGCTCGCGTCGATACGCGGTGCGCCGCAGTCGCTCGCTTCCGGCGGCGGTGACGACGAACATGGCGATTGGCGGCAGGTGCTGCCGCGCATGCCGGCGCTCGTGATCGGCACGGGCTTTTTCGCCCTCTTCGACACGCTCGCGCTCTCGCTGATGCCGCTCTTCGCGATTTCGCACGGCATCGGCGAGGATGTCGGCGTGCTGTTCGCATCGGCGATTTTGTTGGGCGACACGACGATGCAGTTTCCCATCGGCTGGCTCGCCGATCGCATCGGGCGCGCGAAGGTGCATGCGGGCGCGGGCGTCGTTGTGGTTCTGCTGTTGCCGTTGCTGCCTTGGGCGATGTCGCATCCGTGGATTTGCTGGCCGCTGCTCTTTGTGATCGGTGCGGCGGCGGGAAGTATCTACACGCTGTCGATCGTCGCGTGTGGCGAGCGCTTTCGCGGTCCAATGCTCGTGTCGGCGACGGCTATCGTCGGCGGATCGTGGAGCGTGGCGAGCTTCGGCGGGCCGATGATCGCCGGGACGCTGATGCAGCGCGTCAGAGCTGATGCGTTGATTGGTGTGTTGACCGTGGCCGCGGGCGCGTTTCTGGTGGCGGTTTGGTGGGAGTGGCGCGGCGACGCGGCTCGTTTCTCGCGGTAGGGTTTGGTTTGGGATGCGAAGGTTTTTCGCCGGATCCCGATTTCGTGTCGGTTTATTAGCACTGCCCCTGTGCGGGGCGGCAGTCACTTTCTTTGCTGCTGTGTATGGACCGGAGACATGGGTAACAGGTGTGTCAGGACATGGGTAACACATTTAGCTCCTTTCGCCGCGTTCCTTCAAGTCGATGGTATCGATGCGATGATGAACAAAGTACACGTCGTAGCAGCCGTCAGTTTCGCTACAGGCGCGCAACGCGATGGGCAGCTCAGCCAGCGCACTCGAAACCTTGAAGCAGTGCGACTTGAAGCGCACCTCGCCGTTGATG
>NZ_JARUXO010000001.1:603757-624958 GCF_031451275.1 Caballeronia sp. LZ029 | reverse complement strand
CGGGCGGTGAGAAGCTGCTTTCTTTGGTTACTTTCTTTGCAGCAGCAAAGAAAGTGACCCCCGCCCCGGGGAGGGGCAGTGCTAATAGACCGACACGAATACGGGATCCGGCGAAAAAAACAAGCCTCAACCCCGCGCTGCCAAAACCTGCCCGGCACAATCGCCAAACCCAACCCGAAACCCTTCCCCCTGACACCACCCTCGTAGGGTGACTTCATCGCCATCCTGCAAAAACACGCGTTCGCCGCCATCTTCCAGTTTCACGGGCCGCTGCCCGTTCCACGTACTTTCGAGCAGGCTGCCGCACGACTCGGGCGTCGGCCCGCTGATCGTCCCGGAGCCCATCAGATCGCCCACGCGCGTATTGCACCCACCGACCGTGTGATGCGCGAGTTGCTGCGCCATCGACCAGTACATCAGCCGAAAGTTGGTGCGCGAAAGGATCGTCGGCTTTTGCACGCCTTCGGCGCGCAAGGTCACTTCCAGCTCGATGTCGAACGCATGATCGCCTTCATGACGCAGATACGCGAGCGGCTGCGGCTCCTGCGCAGGCGTCGCGGTGCGGAACGGCTCCAGCGCATCGAGCGTGACGATCCACGGCGAGATGGTCGTAGCGAATCCCTTCGAATTGAACGGGCCGAGCGGCACGTATTCCCATTGCTGGATATCGCGCGCGCTCCAGTCATTCAGCAGCACCATGCCGAAGATATGCGCCTCTGCATCCTCGCACGCGATCGGCTCGCCGAGCGCATTGCCACGACCGATGATGAAGCCCGTCTCCAGCTCGATATCCAGCTTGCGGCACGCGCCGTAGACCGGGCGATCCTCGTTCGGCAGCTTGATCTGTCCATTCGGCCGGCGCACCGGCGTGCCGCTCACGACCACCGACGACGCGCGCCCGTTGTAGCCGATCGGCATCTCCGACCAGTTCGGCAACAGCGCGTTCTTCGGATCGCGGAACATCGAGCCAACGTTGGTCGCGTGCTCCTTCGACGAATAGAAGTCCGTATAGCCGGGAATCTCCACCGGCAGATGCAGCGTCGCGCCGGCGCGCGGCACGAGCGCGTGGCGGCGCAGCGCTTCGTCGTCGCGCAACGTCGCGTTGCCCTGCGCGAGCAAGGCGGACAGCGCGATGCGCACGTTGCGCCAGGCCTCGCGTCCGAGCGCGATGAAGTCGTTCAGACGCGGCTTGTCGAACGTGCCTTGCGCATCGACGAGGTTCGCCCGTTCGAGCGCGGCCAGATCGACGATCCAGTCGCCGATCGCGACGCCCGCACGCGGTTGCGCGCGCACCGCGTCGCTGAAAATGCCGAACGGCAGGTTCTGGATCGGGAAGTCGCTTGCAGGATCGTTCGCGGATTCGATCCAGCTCTTCAGGGCAGGCGCGAGTGTGGCCTTCAGCGCGTCGTTCATCGTTGCTCCGGGTTGAAGTGTTTCGTGAGGCCTTGCCAGCACTCGTAGTAGTTCGCCTGCAGTTGCGCGGTTTCGAGCGCGAACTGCGTCGGCTTGATGAGGGTGCGCGTCTCGAACATGAAGGCCATCGTGGCGTCAACCTTCGCGGGCTTCGAGGTATCGCTAGCCGATGCTTTCTCGAACGTCCCCGCATCCGGCCCATGTCCCGACATGCAGTTGTGCAGACTCGCGCCGCCCGGCACGAAGCCTTCGGCCTTCGCATCGTAGACGCCGTGCACGAGGCCCATGAACTCGCTCGCGACATTGCGATGGAACCACGGCGGGCGGAACGTATCCTCGGCCGCGAGCCAGCGCGGCGGGAAGATCACGAAGTCGATCGTGTCGACGCCCGGCGTGTCGCTCGGTGATTGCAGCACGAGGAAAATCGACGGATCGGGATGATCGAAGCTGATCGAGCCGATCGTGTTGAAGTGACGCAAGTCGTACTTGTACGGCGCGTAGTTGCCGTGCCACGCGACGACATCGAGCGGCGAATGGCCGATATCCGCGCGCCACAGCACGCCGTTCATCTTCGTGACGAGCTCGAACTTGCCTTCGCGGTCTTCATAAGCGGCCTGCGGCGTGAGAAAGTCGCGCGGATTCGCAAGCCCGTTCGATCCGATCGGACCGAGATCGGGCAACTGCAAGAGCGCGCCGAAGTTCTCGCAGATATAGCCGCGCGCGTCGCCATCGGGCAGCGCAACGGAGAAGCGCACGCCGCGCGGAATCACCGCGATTTCATACGGTTCGACGTCCAGCTTGCCGAGCTCCGTCGAAATCGCGAGGCGGCCTTGCTGTGGCACGATCAGCAGTTCGCCGTCGCTGTTGTAGAAGAATCGGTCCTGCATCGACCGGTTCGCGGCGTAGAGATGAATCGCGCAGCCGCTCATCGATTCGGCGGCGCCGTTGCCGGCCATCGTCACCCAGCCGTCGATGAAATCGGTCGGCGCGGCGGGCATCGGCAGCGGGTCCCAGCGAAGCTGGTTGGGGGGCGTCGGCGGCACATCGGCGAAATTGCCGACGAGCTTCGCGCGCAACGCGTCGGCGGGAACGCGGGTGAACGGCTTGTGCACGGCGCCCGGACGGATGCGATAGAGCCACGAGCGGCGATTGTGGGCGCGCGGCGCGGTAAAGGCCGTGCCCGAAAGCTGCTCGGCATACAGACCGTACGCCGCGCGCTGCGGCGAGTTGCGGCCGATCGGCAGCGCGCCCGGCAGCGCCTCGGTGGCGAAGTCGTTGGCGAAGCCGGATTGATAGTGCTGATTCGCGTCCGTATGCGTCTCGAACGTTGGCATGGTCGAAATCCTCGACGAAAAGTACGACAGGTCAGGCAACGACGGCGAGCGCGGCACGCCAGTCGTTGCGTTTTACGCATAGTAAAACCAATTACGATTAGTGAAATTTCTCGTAAACCCTTAATCGACGCGCTTCCTTCGGCATATCAATATGTGAATTTGGTGCTGGACGCGGTGTTGCGCGCTGATACCATCGATCCTTCCAATGAAAATCGCCTGGTACGGCACGCCTCACGACACGAATGCGCCATCCATGATCGCCCCGTCCTTGCCTGAACTTGTCGCCCGCGCCGCGGAACATCCGTTTCTCGGCGCGCATGTCGCGCTTGGTCAAAACGAGCATGCCGGCGAGGCCATCGCGCGTTACCGCGATCTGTGCATATCGAGCGCTTATGAGCCGATCTTCGATGTCGGCACGCATAGCTTTCCGCAGACACTGAGCGCGTCGCCGGAGAGCGCCGAGCGTTTCGGCGATGAACTCGGCGTGCAGGCATTGACGCTGATTCAGGGCGATGCGCCGCGCGACCCGTTCGGGCAACTCGAAGACGATCGCGAACTGGTGGCGCTCGACCGGCTGTCGCGCGCGGTGCATGCGTTCAATTTCTTCGGGCCGCATCGGCCGGGGCTTTTGTTCTTGCGCGTGCACGAGCGGCTGTTGAAGAGCGTGAAATACGACCACGGGCTGCATTTCTCTTCGGTGCTGATGGAGTTCGGGCTGAGCCCGTCGCGCGTGGTGATCGAATTGCCGGCTGCGGCGGTCGCGCACAAGACGTTTCTTGGTTATCTCACCAAGAGCTATCAGCGTTACGGGTTCAAGGTCGCCGGGAATCTGCCCAATGCCGGTCAGATCATGGCGGTGTCGGATATGGCGCGGCTCGATTTCATCAAGATGGATGCCGGCGCGGCATTACGCGATTCTGTTGTGAAGCATCTTGTGGGGTATGCGAATCGGTTGAAGATTCCGCTCATCTTTTCCAATGTCGGCGATGAAGCGCAGTTCAATGCGTTGCAGCAGTTTGATGTGCATTTCGTGCAGGGGCCGGTGTTTGATGCTCATCCGGCGTTTCATGGGCGGTAGGTTTTTTTCTTCGCTGGGTCCCGTTAGCGTGTCGGTCTATTTGTGTTGCCCCTGTGCGGGGCGGCAGTCACTTTCTTTGCTGCTGCAAAGAAAGTAACCAAAGAAACAGCTATCCCCAGCCTAAGCACTTCACACCGGCCGCGGCACAGACGATTGGCCTAATGGCCCGGCTGTAGCGAGTGCCATCGAAGGTCTCGCGGGGCTTGGACCGCGCACGGTCTGACTCATCGCACCACATAACAAATTGGTTCAGCACCAAAAAGCTCCAGCCCGCGTCGCGGCCGATCGGTCAATCGGGTCTGCGCGCGCTTCCTCTCTTCGGTTTCCCTCGCATACCCAACGGCAGCGCGCAGCGCTGTGCCGAAGCTATTTCGTGCTGAACCAGCACGTCAATACATTTGGTGCGGCAGACCGTGCGCGAGCCAAGCCCGGAAAGTCCTTCGAGGGCGACACTTAGGCGAGGGCCACCGCGGGCTGGCAAGCATGGCCAAACTGCGTGTGACCGCGGGCGGTGAGAAGCTGCTTTCTTTGGTTACTTTCTTTGCAGCAGCAAAGAAAGTGACCCCCGCCCCGGGGAGGGGCAGTGCCAATCGACCGACATGCTAACGGGATCCGGCGAAAACCCGCCGCAACCCCGTTGATCGTCAAATGAAATCCCGCGCGATGACGCTTCAACAATTCGACCTGCAAATAGCGACTCCATGTTCTCGTCGACTTCACGTCGCCCGTCTCCCGCGTAGCGTTTTTTGCGCCTATGTTTAAAGGCAATTGGCTCACGCACCGTCATGCATCGGCCGTCGGGAGTGCCTCTACGGGTTATTCCCGATCCGTTTTCCCCGATGAAATTTGTGCGCCGCAGCGCTGCCACACCGCCAGCATCGACGGTGGATAGCCCATCGCAAGGCGCGTAAATTGCGCCGCGTCGCAGGAAGCATCGCGCCTTGACTTTCCTCCGGGCGAATACGATCATTCGATCATCGATAGAGCAAATGCTCACCTCAACCGCGCTGAGCGCCTCGCGCGCCATCGCGACCAGCCGTCCGCGAAGAACGGGCGCACCGCCAATCAGAAGGAAGAGACGACATGACTAGCGAAGCCAACGTGATCCTGCACATCGGCGCCGGGTCTTTTCATCGCGCGCATCAGGCGTGGTATCTGCATCGACTGAACGAGACGGGCGATCAAAGCTGGTCGCTCGCCGTCGGCAATATTCGCGGCGACATGAACGCCGTGCTCGATGCGCTCGCCGCGCAAAACGGCGAGTACACGCTCGAAACCGTCACGCCGAAGGGAGAGCGCGAATACGAGACCATCCGCGCGATCAAAAAGGTCGTGCCGTGGTCCGCCGACCTCAACGAACTGATCGCGACGGGCGCGGACCCGAAGACGAAGATCGTGTCGTTCACCGTCACGGAGGGCGGCTATTACCTCGACGAGCACGACAAGCTCGACACCGCCAACGCCGATCTCGCCGCCGACCTGAAAGGCGCGAAGACGACCATCTACGGCGCGCTCGCCGCCATCCTCGATGCGCGCATGAAGAACGGCGCGGGCGAGGTGTCGCTTCAGAACTGCGACAACCTGCGCAGCAACGGCGACCGCTTCAAGGCGGGCATGCTCGAATTCCTGGAGCGGCGCGGCGAGACCGCGTTGCGCGACTGGATGATCGCGAACACATCGTGCCCGAACGCGATGGTCGATCGCATCACGCCACGTCCGACGCCCGACGTCGCCGAGCGCGTGAAGGCCGCGACCGGCTTCGACGATAAAGCGCCGGTGATGGGCGAAAAGTTCATCCAGTGGGTGATCGAGGACAACTTCATCGCCGGGCGGCCCGCGTGGGAGAAGGTCGGCGCGGAGATGGTCGAATCGGTGCATCCGTACGAGGAAGCGAAGATCCGCATCCTCAATGCGAGTCATAGCTGCATCGCGTGGGCGGGCACGCTCGTCGGACTGCAATACATCCACGAAGGCACGCAGGACCTGGAGATTCGCGCGCTCGCGGACGCCTACGTCACCGACGACGTAATCCCCTGTCTCACGCCCAGCCCAATCGATCTCGCGAAGTATCGCGATGTCGTGCTCGATCGCTTCAGCAATCCGTACATCAAGGACACGAATCAGCGCGTCGCGGCCGATGGCTTCTCGAAGCTGCCGGGCTTCATCGCGCCGACGCTCTCGGAATGTTTCGCGCGCAACGTCGATCCCGATTCGACCGCCATCCTGCCCGCGCTCTTCTTCCGCTTCCTCGAACGCTGGCACGAAGGCAAGCTGTCTTATACCTATCAGGACGGCGTGATGGACCCGGCGGTTGCGCATGCGTTCTTCACGGCGCCCGATCCGGTCAAGGCGTTCACGGGCGACAAACTTCTGTGGGGCAGCATGGCGCAGACCGAAGGTCTGGAACGCGTGATGCGCAACGCGATTTCGAAGGTCGATGCGTGGCTCGCCAACCGACCATAAGCCTGGTGTTATCGCCGTCCTAAACGCGAGTTCAAACCAGCGCCGCGTCGCTCGGGTAATGTGCCCATGGCGCGGCGCTTCGCGTGGCGTTAAATTAGCGCCTCCCGCTACCTTGGCGCCACGCTTGGGTTTTGGCCGGGTCGATCCCGGCAACGACAAAGGGTCCGTTCATGTACTTAGGCATCGACCTCGGCACCTCCGAAGTGAAAGTTCTGCTGCTTGCGAGCGACGGCAGCGTCATCGGCACGGCGGGCACGCCGTTCACCGTATCGCGTCCGAAGCCGCGCTGGTCGGAACAGAATCCGCTCGACTGGTGGGAAGGCACGCGCGCCGCGCTCTTCAAGCTGCGCGAGAAGTTTCCCGATGAATTCGCGCAGGTGCGCGGCATCGGCCTCTCGGGCCAGATGCACGGCGCGGTGCTGCTCGACTCGCACGACAACGTGCTGCGCCCCGCGATTCTCTGGAACGACATGCGCAGCGACAAGGAGTGCGCCGAACTCTACGAGCGCGCGCCGAATCTGCACGAGATAGCCGGCAATCTGGCGATGCCGGGCTTCACCGCGCCGAAGCTCCTCTGGGTCGCGCATAACGAACCGGAGATCTTCAAGCAGACCGCGTGCGTGCTCTTGCCGAAGGATTATTTGCGGATGCATCTGACGGGCACGAAGGTGTCCGATCCATCGGATGCCGCGGGCACGCTCTGGCTCGATGTCGCGCGCCGCGACTGGTCCGACGAGTTGCTCGCCGCGTGCGGGATGTCGCGTCAGCAGATGCCGTCGCTGGCCGAGGGCAGCGAGCCGTCGGGCACGTTGAGGCCGGAGCTTGCGCGCGAATTCGGACTGGGCGCAGGCGTGGTCGTCGCGGCGGGCGGCGGCGACAATGCCGCGAGCGCGGTAGGCATCGGCGCGACCGATCCGGGCGATGGCTTTCTGTCGCTCGGCACATCGGGCGTGCTGTGCGTGATCGGCGATCGCTTCCGGCCGAATCCGGCGTCGGCGGTGCATGCGTTCTGTCACGCGATTCCGGATCGCTGGCATCAGATGAGCGTGGTTTTGTCGGCGGCGAGCTGTTTGCGCTGGGTGTGCAAGCTGACGTCGACGGACGAGCCGACCTTGCTCGCGGAAATCGAAGCCTTGCCCGCCGATGTGCTGCCGTCCGCGCCTTTGTTCCTGCCGTATCTGAGCGGCGAGCGCACGCCGCACAACGATCCGTACGCGCAGGGCGTGTTCTTCGGCATGACGCATGCGACCGATCGCGCGTTGCTCGGCTATTCCGTGCTCGAAGGCGTGACGCTTTCTTTGACCGATGGTCTGGATGCGCTGCAATCGGCGGGGACGCAGGCGCGGGCATTGTCGATGCTTGGCGGCGGTGCGCGCAGCGCGTACTGGGCGCAGATGTTCGCCGATGCGTTCGATACGCCGACGCGCACGCACGGAGGTGGCGAGACCGGGGCGGCGCTCGGGGCGGCGCGGCTCGGGTGGCTCGCGGCGGGGGGCGATCCGGCGACGGTGCTCGCCAAGCCCGAGATCAAGCAGGAATTCACGCCTGATGGCGAGCGGCATGAGATGTTGCGGCAGCGGTTGAAAGGGTTTCGCGAGCTTTATCAGCATGTCAGGCCGTTGTTTGATCCGGCGCGGCCTCGACTCGCTTGATTTTGTGGTTTTCGTGGGCTTCTATAGAGATTGTTGGCGGTTTTTTTTCGCCGGATCCCGGGTTCGTGTCGGTCTATTAGCACTGCCCCTGTGCGGGGCGGCAGTCACTTTCTTTGCTGCTGCAAAGAAAGTAACCAAAGAAACAGCTTCTCACCGCCCGCGGTCACACGCACGTTGGCCATACTTGCCAGCCGCCCGTGGCACTCGCCTAAGTGTCGCCCTCACAGGCCCAATCGGGCTTGGCTCGCGCACGGTCTGACAAGCTAGTTGTTTTAGGGCGCTGGTTCAGCACTAAAGAGCTTCGGCACAGCGCTACGCGCTGCCGTGGGGGATGCGAGGGAAACCGACGAGGGAGCGCGCGCGCACGCACCCGATTGACCCATCGGCCGCGTAGCGGGCTGGAGCTATTTGGTGCTGAACCAGTTTGTTCTGTGGTGCGATGTGTCGGACCGTGCGCGGTCCAAGCTCTTGTCTGCTTGCGAGGGCACTCTCTAGTGCCGGGCCATTAGGCCAATCGCCTGTGCCGCGGCCGGTGTGAAGTGCTTAGGCTGGGGATAGCTGTTTCTTTGGTTACTTTCTTTGCAGCAGCAAAGAAAGTGACTGCCGCCCCGCATAGGGGCAGTGCTAATAGACCGACACGAAACCGGGACACCCACCAACCACAACACCTTAAAAAAAACAAACCCAGTGCCCAAATCCACCGAAAAACTCGATCTCGCGACGCGCGCAGCGTGGCTCTACTACGTCGCCGGCAACACCCAGAACGAGATCGCGGAAAAGCTGCAGATCTCGCGTCCGGTGGCGCAGCGGCTCGTCGCGTTCGCGGTCGAGAAGAACCTGATCCGCGTGCGTGTGGATCATCGCATCGCCGATTGTCTGTCGCTCGCGAAAGCGCTCACCGACCGCTACGGTCTCGCGATGTGCGAAGTCGTCCCCATCGACGGCGATGCGCCCGAACAGGTCGATCGCAAGCTCGCCGTCGCGGGCGCGCAGGTGATGGAGCGCTATCTGCTCGAAGAGAAGCCGCTCGTCGTATCGATCGGCAGCGGGCGCACGTTGAAGGCCTGCGTCGCACAGATCGGACAGATCGACCGGCCGCAGCATCGCTTCGTATCGATGGTCGGTGCAATCGCGCAGGACGGATCGTCGAATCGTTACGACGTCGCGCAGCAGCTATCGGAAAAGACCGGCGGCAAGCACTTCATGCTGCCCGCGCCGCTCATGGCCGACAGCGAAACCGAACGCGCGCAGTGGGTCAATCACCGGCTGTATCGCATCGTCAGCGAACTCGCGCAGCAGGCGGATGTGGCGTTCGTCGGCATCGGCAACGTGGGCGTGAACTGTCCGCTCCACCAGGACGGCTTCATCACGCGCACGGAAGTCGATGAGTTGATGTCGGCAGGCGCCGTCGCCGAATGGCTCGGCCTGCCGATCGATGCGCACGGCAAGCGCGTGACATCGAAAACCGGCGCGCGGGTGACGAGCCTCAAGCTCGATACGCCGCCCAAACGCCCGACTATCGGCTTCGCGGGCGGCGAGCGCAAGCGCGAAGCGCTGATCGCCGCGTTGAAGGGGAAATGGTTGTCGGGGCTCGTGACCGACGAGTTGTGCGCGAAAGCCGCGCTTGACGCGTGAATCGTCAGAAATCGATTTCCGCTTCCACTTCCTGCCCGACTTCCAGTGCGACGCCCTCGCCTCTCAGGACGATCGCGTTCTTGCCGAAGGTGAGCGCGCCGTCGAACTGATCGCTGCCGCGATACGCGCTCATCGTGTCGAGCGGCTCGTGCGGCCATGAGGGATCGTGCGCGCCCGTGTCCTGATCGATCGATGGATTCGGACAGCGCGTGCAGAGCTTCACGAGCCGCAATTGCACATCGCGTCCCGGCGCGCGAATCTGCATGTCGCCGACGAAATCCTCTTCGTACGCTTCGAGCCCGCCGATCACGAGATTCGGCCGGAAGCGATTGGCCCCGATGCCCGGCGCGCCCTTCACCGACAGACGCGCGTTGAGATCGTCGAGCGATGCCTGGCCGACCACCAGCAACGGAAACTGATCCGCGAAACGCGTATGAGTGTGGTGCGGCGCGGTCCATTCGTCGCTGACATCGCGACGCGACGACGGCGAAAAACGCACGAGCCGCGCGGGAATGCCGAGAAACTCGCTGACCCATTGCGCGGTGTGCTCGCCCGTGTCGAGTGCGGCGACGGTATCGCGCCACACGGTCGCGCGTATCGGTCGCGCATCGATGAGCGCTTCGGCGGAGAGTGGCGTGCGAAGCGCCGGCATGCCGGGCGCGTCGATGACGAGATCGTTGCCATCGAACGCGGTTTTGATCAGCGCCATGCGCGAATGCGAGCGTTGCGTGAACATCGCGCCCGCGGGATCGGTCACCATCCAGTGACGGTCGTATTCGAGACCCGTGTCGAGGAGCGTCGCGCGGCGCAGCGAAATGCCGGCGCAGGACTTGATCGGATAGACGAAGAGTTCGTTCAGGACGGGCATGGCGATATCGTGTGGAGTCGGCGCCGGCCATCGAGTGTGGCGGGTCGAAAGAGATTATCGCGCATCACTTCGCTCAAGACAGGCCCGCCCTCGAACGCGTGATCAGTACGTCGTCCGGCACGCCTCGTAAAGCTGCATGCCGAGCCGGTACTCGCTCGAACTCTCGACGACGGGCAGGAGAGAAGCGATCTCGCGCATGTCCAGGTCCGCGTCGCCCGCGAAAAGCAGTCTGCGGATTCCGTTGATCAACTGACCTTCGCGGCGCTCCAGCAGCGGCGATTCGAGTTCTTCGTATGGCATCGTGGAGACGCTCTCGAACTTCGGCGTGGCGAGAAAGGGAATGGTCAGCAGGGCCGACAGCGCGCCGCTTGCGATCCAGTCCCTGAAGAGGATATCGATCGGGGTGGTCGCATCCGTGCTCGACGACAGCAGCCCCCGCAGCGTTTGCTTTCCCTTCGGCGTGACGACATACGAGGCTGTGCAGTATGCGTACGTTCCTTTCGCGTCGAGCACGCTCACGCCGGAAAAGCCGTGTCGCTCAGCGCCGCCCGACTTGGACATTGCGCGCCCGCGCATGCGCAGCTCTGCCTGCGCGAGCAGAAGCGGCACCTGAGCATAGAAAGGACAACAATCGAGAAACAGCAAATCGCACTGCGGGTAAGCGCCGACGAACTGACCGAGAACATGCTCGTTCACCACCGATGGAAACTCACGGCTGATTTCCACATCGTCTTCCAGCACGACCGTGGCGGTCGTGTCGCTGGAGATTCGGATAACTTCCTCGTGCGATTGCCGGCACGCCCAGATGCCGTTCATGGCGGCGTTATCGAACGGCCCGTGCGCAGCGCCATCGATTGCGGGAAAGCGCGTGATTCGCCCATCGCACCCGAGGCTGGCCAATTGCGCTTCCAGCGATCGGCGTCGGTCCGCGCTTCTGTCCAGGTTGATGAAATAACCGTCTAACTGCATTTCCGCCCTCGCAGCGCCAAGCGCTTGATTCGACGCGCGTGATACTAGCAGCGCGCCGCCCAGGTCCGCCTAGGATACGACCTAGAACGGCCGACGAGCGGCGCGCATCGGGCGAGACCGGTATGCCCTCACTACACTTCACGCCGCCGTCGCATGCTCCCGCAGCCACGCATCCACGATCCTGCGCGTGAACGCCTGGCCTTCCGCATTGAACAGATGGCAATGTTCCGGCGCCGTGCCGAGCTTCAGCTTCTCGCCGCGCGCGTGCTTCTCCAGCGGCGGAATGCGCGAGATCAGCCCGTCCGGCGCGACGTCCGTTTCGGCATAGAGATACGCCGCGTCGCCGAGCGTTTCGACGGTCATCGCCGATGCGGAAATCCCGTAATCGCCCGGCCCCGGCGATGTCGGCTGCAAGTGCTCGGGACGAACGCCGACCGTCACCGCGTCGCCCGGCTTCGCATTGCCGGGCAGCACGCCGACGAGCTGCGTCTCGCCCGTCGCGTACTTCACGAGCACGCCGTCGTTCTGGATCTGCGCGACCGTGCCTGACAGGAAGTTCATCTTCGGCGAGCCGATGAAGCCCGCGACGAACCGGTTCGCCGGCGCGTGATACAGCGTGTTCGGCGTGCCGACCTGCTCGATGTTCCCCGCCGACAGCACGACGATCTTGTCGGCGAGCGTCATCGCCTCGACCTGATCGTGCGTCACGTAGATCATCGTCGTCTTGAGGTCGTCGTGCAGGCGCGCGAATTCGAGACGCATCTTCACGCGCAGCGCGGCGTCGAGGTTCGAGAGCGGCTCGTCGAACAGAAACACCTTCGGCTTGCGCGTGATCGCGCGACCGATCGCCACGCGCTGACGCTGGCCGCCCGACAACTGCTTCGGCTTGCGATCGAGCAGATGGTCGATATGCAGAATCTTCGCGGCGTTCTTCACGGCGGCGTCGATCGCGGGCTTCTTCTCGCCCGCGAGCTTGAGGCCGAACGCCATGTTGTCGTACAGCGTCATGTGCGGATACAGCGCGTACGACTGGAACACCATCGCGATGCCGCGCTTCGCGGGCGCGAGCTCGTTCACGCGCGCGTTGTCGATCATCAGGTCGCCGCCGCTGATGTCCTCCAGTCCCGCGATCATGCGCATCAACGTCGACTTGCCGCAGCCCGACGGGCCGACGAACACGACGAACTCGCCGTCGTTGATATCGAGGTTGATGTTGCGCATCACCTCGGTTTCTTCATAACGCTTGCTGATGTTGCGAAGTGTCAGGCTAGCCATGGTGTGTGTCTCCAGTCTTCATTAGCGATGCGCCGGGCGCGTGTCGCTATCTGATTTCGAACGTCGCGTTCTGCAGCCATTGATCGACGAGCGCAGGCAAGCGCGTCATGTCGTCGAATACCTTGTGCGCGCCCGCTCTTTCGAGCGCGCCGATCTGTCCTTCGGTCGCGTGGCCGCCGCCGATGAAGCCGAGCACCGGCATGCCCGCCGCCTTCGCCGCCGTCACGCCGGTCACACTGTCCTCGACGACGAGGCAACGCAGCGGATCGATGCGCATCGCGCGCGCCGCCGCGAGATAGACGTCGGGCGCGGGTTTCGGATTCGCAACCATGTCCGCGCAAAAACGCCGCTCGCCGAAGAAGCGCAGGAGGCCCGTGCGTTTCAGCACGGCATCGACATAGGTCGAAAAGCTGTTGCTCGCGCACGCCTTCGTGAACGGCACGGCCGCGAGCGCCTCGGCGATGCCCGGCACCGTCGGCGCCTCGATCGCGGCCACTTCGACGGCGCGCCGGATCGCGACCACCTGATCGTGCGTCAGCGTGCGGTTCACCGTATCGGCCGCGCTCGCGAGCACCGCCTCGATGCGCAGGCCGAGCAGCGGCATCACGACCGGCTCGACATCGACGCCCGGCCACAGCGCCTCCAGTTCGGTGACGAGCATGCGCGCCGCCACCGCTTCGCTGTCGATCAGCACGCCGTCGCAATCGCAGATCAGCAGGCGGTCTTCGAGATTGGCTTCGTGGGATGGAGTGAGGTTCACGCTCGCATCCTCACTTCACCGCGCCAAACGTGAGGCCGCGCACCAGTTGCTTCTGCGAGACCCAGCCGACGATCAGAATCGGCGCGACCGCGAGCAGCGAAGCGGCCGAGAGCTTGGCCCAGAAGAGACCCTCCGGACTCGAATACGACGCGATGAACACCGTCAGCGGCGCCGCGTTCGAGCTCGACAGGTTGATGCTCCAGAACGCCTCGTTCCACGACAGGATGATGAGCAAGAGACCCGTCGATGCGAGACCGGGCAATGCCATCGGCATCAGCAGATAGACGATCTCCTGCCACGTCGTCGCGCCGTCGATACGGCCGGCTTCGAGAATGTCCTTCGGCACTTCGTTGAAGTACGTGTAGGCCATCCATACGGCAATGGGCAGGTTGATCAGCGTGTACACGATGATGAGCCCGGACACGGTGTCGAGCAGGCCCGTGTTCTTCCACAGGAGATAGATCGGCACGAGCACGCCGACCGACGGCATCATCTTCGTGGACAGCATCCACAGGAGCACCGACTGCGTTTTCTTGGTCGGGAAAAAGGCCATCGCGTAGGCGCACGGCACGGCGAGGATCAGACAGAGCAGCGTGACGCCCACCGAGATCAGCACCGAGTTCCACGCGAAGCCGAAGTAATTGCTGCGCGCGAACACTTCGCGGAAGCTATCCAGCGTCGGCGTGAAGAACAGCGACGACGAATACGCCTGCTGCTCGGTCTTGAACGCGGTGATCGTCATCCAGAAGATCGGGAAGAACAGCAGGATCGAAAAGAGCCACGCGACGATGCCGGGCACGATGTTCTTCGCGTGGCCGAGCGCGGTGGTCCGCGGCGCTCCCGTAACGGTTTGAGTGCTCATGACTCGTACTCCCCTTTGAGGTTCTTCGCGAGCATTCTCACGAGGAAGAACGCGACGATATTGGCGAGAATGACCGCGAGAATGCCGCCCGCCGATGCGAGACCGACGTCGAACTGCTGCAGGCCGAGTGCGTAGATCAGGTACGACAGGTTGGTCGTCGCGGTGCCGGGGCCGCCGCCCGTCGTCGTGTAGATTTCCGCGAAGATCGACAGCAGGAAGATGGTTTCCATCATCACGACCACGGCGACCGCGCGCTTCAGGTGCGGCAGCGTGATGAAGAAGAACATCGCGAACGGACCCGCCCCGTCGATGCGCGCCGCTTCCTTCTGT
Organism: Caballeronia sp. LZ029; assembly: GCF_031451275.1. Classification (NCBI taxonomy): domain Bacteria; kingdom Pseudomonadati; phylum Pseudomonadota; class Betaproteobacteria; order Burkholderiales; family Burkholderiaceae; genus Caballeronia; species Caballeronia sp. LZ029. Next base: position 610,319 of record NZ_JARUXO010000001.1, on the reverse strand, counting down.
TCCTGATCGAGCGACTGGATCGCCGTGAAGAGAATCAGGAACGCGAACGGCAGCCATTGCCACGCGACGATCACGATCACCGCGAACAGCGGATATTCGGCGAACCAGTCGATCGGCTGCATGCCCATCGAGCGCATCAGGCTGGCGATGAGGCCGTACACCGGATGCAGGATCATGTTCTTCCAGATGAGCGCGGAGACCGTCGGCATCACGAAGAACGGCGCGATCACGAGCAGACGCGCGATGCCCTGACCGATGAACTTGCGATCGAACAGCACGGCGAGCAGCACGCCGCCCACGACCGTGATGACGAGCACCGAAATGATCAGCGTCAGCGTATGGCCGATGGACGGGCCGAACGCCGGATCGGTAATGAGAAACTCGAAATTGTCGAAGCCCGCGAAGCCTTTGACGTCGGGGTTCAGCAGGTTATAACGCGAGAACGAAAACCAGATCGTCATCGCGAGCGGAATGGCCATCCACAGAAAGAGCAGTCCGGTCGATGGCGAGATCAGCCATCGCACCGACTTCGCACGCCGCTTGTCGCGTTCGGCGGCGGACTCCTCCAGATGATGATCGGTGATGGGGGGATTCAGTTGACTCATCGTTTCACCTCTCGATGATGATGCTGGCGGGCCGCATCAGGCGACGCGGCCCGTGTGCTGCGGAAGATTTACTTCTGATAGCCCGCCTGCTTCACGGCGCGATCGGCGGCGGCATTCGCGGCCTTCAACGCGTTGTCGACGCTCGTCTGACCCGCGACGACACCCGCGATCGACTGACCGACCACCGTGCCGAACGACTGAAACTCCGGAATGCCGACGAACTGGATGCCGCTATACGGCACCTTGTGCAGCGTCGCGTCGTTCGGGTCCGCGGTTTCGATCGCCTTCAGCACGAAGTCGCCGAACGGCGCGGCCTGCTTGTACTCGGGGCGCGCGTAGGTCGATTTGCGCGTGCCCGGCGGCACCGACGCCCAGCCTTCGTCCTTGCCGACCATCTCGATGTATTCCTTCGACGTCGCCCACGCGGCGAATTTCTTCGCGGCATCCTGCTGCTTCGACGTCTTCGGGATCGCGAGCGACCACGACCACAACCAGTGCGAGCCCTTCGGCGTGACGGCGATCGGCGCGGCCGCGAAGCCGATCTTGTCCGACACCTGCGACTGCGACTTGTTGTAGAGCATGCCTGCTGCGACCGTCGCGTCGATCCACATCGCGCACTTGCCCGAGGACATCAGCGTGAGGTTCTCGTTGAAGCCGTTCGAGCTGGCTCCCGGCGGGCCGTCGTTCTTCAGCAGGTCCGCGTAGAAACCGACGGCCTTCTTCCATTCGGGCGTGTCGAGCTGCGCCTGCCACTTCTCGTTGAACCATTCGCCGCCGAAGGTGTTCACGACCGTCGATACGAACGCCATGTTCTCGCCCCAGCCCGCCTTGCCGCGCAGGCAGATGCCGTACTGGCCTTTGGACTTGTCGGTGAGCTTGTCGGCGAACTGCTTGATCTGGTCGTAGGTCGGCTGGTCGGGCATCTTCAGGCCGGCCGCCTGGAACAGGTCCTTGCGGTAGTACGTCATCGAGCTTTCGACGTAGAACGGCAGCGCGTAGAGCACGCCGCCGGACGAGAGGCCGTCGCGCGCGGTCTTCACGACATCGTCGAGATCGTAGTTGGCGGGCAGGCCGGTCATCGGCGAGAGCCAGCCGCGCTTGCCCCATTGAGGTGCCTCGTACGTGCCGATGGTGATGACGTCGAACTGGCCGCTGTTGGTGGTGATGTCGGTCGTCGCGCGCTGGCGCAGCACGTTTTCTTCGAGAATCACCCATTTGAGCTGGATGTCCGGATTGGCCTTCTCGAAGGCCGGCGCGAGCTTCTTCAGCTCGATCATGTCCGGGTTGTTCAACGTCGCGATGGTGATGGTCGTCGCGGCATGCGCCGACAGCGGCACGAGCGCGGCCGCGGCCAGCGCGGCCGTGAGCGCTCCGGTCACGAACGGGGCGCGACGCGCGCGCGGTTGTGCTCGAACGATGCGTTGAGTGCGTTTCATATGGGTTCGTCTCCTTTTTGTTTGCACGGGCACAGCGGACAGTCGATGCATGACCGCAAACGCCGTGGATGCCGCTGCCTGCTTTCGAGGGTGCGCGATCGGGGATCGCGTGTTGCCGGGTTATTCGTTGCCGCGCCTGCCTTCGTTGCCCTGACGCCTTCCACTCGGCGCCGTTTCACTATAGACGGTGCTTCCTGCGCTTCAAGCCGCGTCAACTCATCCAGTTGCCGCCGTCGACGTTGATCGTCTGCGCGGTGATGTAATCCGAATCCGCTGACGCCAGAAAGAGCGCCGCGCCTGTCAGGTCCGCGGGCAAGCCCATGCGCCCGAGCGGCACTTCCTCGCCGACGAGCCGCTTCTTCTCGCCAAGCGGGCGGTTCTCGTAGCGCGCGAAGAGCGCGTCGACTTCCTTCCACATCGGGGTATCGACGACGCCGGGCGCGATGCCGTTCACGTTGATGCGCTCTTTCGCGAGCGCGAGCGCCGCCGATTGCGTATAGCTGATCACCGCCGCCTTGGTCGCGCAGTAATGCGACACGAGCGCCTCGCCGCGCCGTCCCGCCTGCGACGACATATTGATGATCTTGCCGCCGCGGCCCTGCTCGACCATGCGTTTGGCGACCGCCTGCATCAGAAAGAACATGCCCTTGACGTTGACCGCGAAGAGGCCGTCGTACACGTCCCAGGATTCATCGAGGATCGGGCGCATGTCGAAGAGCGCCGCGTTGTTGAAGAGAATGTCGATGCCGCCGAAACGCTCGACGCTGCGCGCCACGATGCGTTCGATGTCTTCGCGCTGGGTGACGTCGGCCTTGAGCGCGAGCACGCGCGCGGAGACGTCCGCGAAGCGCTGGGCCATGTCGTGCTCGTCTTTCACGTCGACGACGACGACCTGCGCCCCTTCCTCCAGATAGCGCCGCGCGACCGCCTCGCCGATGCCGCTTGCCGCACCCGTGATGATCGCGACCTTGTCTTTCAGTCTCACCGATGTCTCCGATTCTTCGAATCGCCCCTCGCGTGAGCGAACGCTCTGCGAATGAACAATTGCTCTCTGTTTGATCGAATGATCGGCGCTGCGCGTGATCGTGTCAAGGCATCGGCACAGGTTTCGATGTTGCGACGCGCAAACGCGGAAAACCTCGGGAAAACCCGTCTGGTGAGGGGCTTGGCAGCAAACGCCATACCGCGGGTTCGCCATCTCAGTAGAAAGACGCAGCGTGCTTACGTGCATCACGCATCGATACGTTATATCATCTCGGAATCGTCCGACGAGCGCTCCTCACGCTCGTGCTTCAACCCTTTGCTGGGCCACGTTTCGCGTGGCCGACATGACATGACCGCATCCGTCGAAACCATGCTTGCCCGCGCCGAAGTGCTCGCCGTCGAGCGCGGCGTCGCGCTCACGCCGCTGCGCCGCCAGGTCTACGAACTCGTGCTGAAGGCGCACAAGCCGATCGGCGCCTACGACCTCATCGACGCGATGGAGCCGAAGCGCGGCGCGCGCGTGCCGCCGACCACCGTGTATCGCGCGCTCGATTTTCTTGTCGAGAACGGCTTCGTGCATCGCATCGAGTCGAAGAACGCGTTCATCGCGTGTTGCGACGCCGGCAAGCCGCACGAGAGCCAGTTCCTCATCTGCGACGAATGCGGCGAGACGCTCGAAATCCAGGGGCGCGAACTCGCTTCGTCGCTGTCCGCGAGTCCGCCCGCGCACGGCTTTCAGGTGCATCACCAGGTCGTCGAACTGAGCGGACTCTGCGCCGATTGCCAGAGAAAGCATCGCGGCGCATGAGTCGCGTCACGTCGAGAACAACTCATCCAGAAAGGAAATCGATGAAATTCGCGCACGTCCTGACCTGCTTCGCCATCGCGCTCGGCTTGTGCAATACGGCATCGGCACAGACCGCGCGCGTGCCGGTGGTCGCGGCGGAGAACTTCTACGGCGACGTCATCCGCCAGCTCGGCGGCGATCACGTGCAGGTGACGAGCATCCTCAGCAATCCGGACGAAGACCCGCATCTCTTCGAAGCGAGCCCGAAGACCGCGCGCGCGTTGCAGCACGCGGCGCTCGTCGTCTACAACGGCGCGGACTACGATCCGTGGATGGACAAGCTGCTCGCCGCATCGAAGAGCAATGACAAGCGCACGGTGATCGTCGCGGCGAAGCTCGTCGGCAAGAAGTCCGGCGACAATCCGCACCTCTGGTACGACCCGTCGACGATGCCTGCCGTCGCGAAGGCCGTGAGCGCGTATCTCGTGAGCGCCGACCCTTCGCACAAGAGCGACTACGACGCACGACTCGCGACCTTTCTCGATTCGATGAAGCCGATCGACGCGAGCGTCACCCAATTGAAGGCGCGCTACAAAGGCGTGCCCGTCACCGCGACCGAGCCGGTGTTCGGCTACATGGCCGATGCCATCGGCTTCGAGATGCGCAACCTGCGCTTCCAGATGGCATCGATGAACGAGACCGAGCCGAGCCCCGCCGATATCGCCGCGTTCGAAAAGGATCTGCGCGAACGTCGCGTGCACGTGCTCATCTACAACAGCCAAGCGACCGGCGCGCTGACGAAGCGCCTGCTCAACATCGCGAAGGACGCGCACGTGCCGAGCATCAGCGTGACGGAGACGTTGCCCGCCAAACTGACGTATCAGCAATGGATGCAGTCGCAACTCGACACGCTGTCGGGCGCGCTGCAAGGATGGCAACGATGAACGCCGTCGCGATGTCTCAAGCCGCGCTCGAAGTCGATCGCGTGACGCTCGCGCTCGGCGGGCGCGAGATTCTCAACGACACGAGCTTCACGGTTCGCAATGGCGAATTCATCGGCGTGCTCGGGCCGAACGGCGCGGGCAAGACCACGCTGATGCGCGCGCTGCTCGGGCTCGTGCCGCTGAAGAGCGGGACGATCCGCGTGAACGGCGAAGCGGTCGAGCGCGGCAATCCGTCGATCGGCTATATGCCGCAGATTCGCACCGGACTCGCCAACCGGCGCGTGCTGGGCCGCGATTTCGTCGCGATGGCCGCCGACGGGCATCACTGGGGCCTGCCGCATCGCAACGCGCGCATCCGCGCCGATGTCGAGCGCGTGCTCGAACTCGTCGGCGCGCATCAACTGGCTTCGCGTCCGTTGTCGGAACTGTCGGGCGGCGAGCGCCAGCGTCTGCTGCTCGCGCAATGTCTGCTCGGCAATCCGCGTCTGCTCTTGCTCGACGAGCCGCTCATCAGTCTCGATCCGCGTCATCAGACGGGCGTCGTGGAACTCGTGCGGCGCGTTCAGCGTGAACTGAACATCACCGTGCTGTTTTCGGCGCACGAACTCAATCCGCTATTGAATTCGCTCGACCGCGTGCTGTATCTCGGCAGCGGGCGCGCCGCGCTCGGCACCGTCGATGAAGTCATCTCGAAGCCCGTGTTGTCGCGGCTTTACGGGTCGCCTATCGACGTGATGCGCGTGAATGGGCGCATCTTCGTGATGTCGGGCGATGTCGAGATCGACAAGCTCGATCACGCGCACGAAGAAGGCGAGGAGCACGAACACGAACACGAGCATGACCACGGCCATGCACACGATCACGGTCACAGCCACGCCAAGTAGAAAGCACAATGTTCGAATATGACTTCATGGTGAATGCATTCGCGGCGTCGGGGATCGTCGCGGTGCTTTCGGGGATCGTCGGGTATTTTCTCGTGCTGCGCGGGCAGACCTTCGCGGGTCACGCGCTGTCGCACGTCGGCTTTACCGGCGCGACGGGTGCGGTGCTGCTCGGCATGTCGCCGCTCTGGGGAATGGTGGGCTTCACGCTCGCGGCCGGCGTCGGTATGGGGGCGCTCGGCGAACGCCTCTCGGGCCGCGATGTGGCCATCGGCGTGATTCTTTCGCTATCGCTCGGCTTCGGCTTGCTGTTTCTGCACTTCTTCACCGCGTATGCGACGCAGGCTACGGCTCTGCTCTTCGGCAACGTGCTCGGTGTTAGCCATGAGACGCTGATCGTGCTGGCTGGTCTTGCCTTCGTGAGTCTTGGGGCGCTTGGATTCATCATGCGGCCTTTGCTGTTTGCGTCCTTGCAGCCGGAGCTTGCGGAAGCCAAAGGCGTGTCGTTGCGGCTCGTCTCGGTGCTGTTTCTCGCGATCACCGCGCTCGCGGTCGCGGCTTGTACGCAGATCGTCGGCGTGCTTCTGGTGTTTGCGTTGATGGTCGGGCCGGCGGCCGCAGCGCAGAATGTGACGACGCGGTTGTCGTCGGGGTTGGTGCTCGCGGCCGTGTTTGCGCTCGGGCAGGCGTGGGTTGGGCTCACGCTCGCGTATTACACCGATTGGCCGACGAGCTTCTGGATCACGATGCTCGCTGCGATCGTTTATGGCGCGAGTCTGGTGGGGCGGCGGGGGCATTGAGAATTTTTTATCGCCGGATCCCGATTTCGTGTCGGTCTATTGGCGTTGCCCCTGTGCGGGGCGGCAGTCACTTTCTTTGCTGCTGCAAAGAAAGTAACCAAAGAAACAGCTATCCCCAGCCTAAG
>NZ_JARUXO010000001.1:385573-593969 GCF_031451275.1 Caballeronia sp. LZ029 | reverse complement strand
GACCGCGGGCGGTGAGAAGCTGCTTTCTTTGGTTACTTTCTTTGCAGCAGCAAAGAAAGTGACCCCCGCCCCGGGGAGGGGCAGTGCTAATAGACCACCGCGAAATCGGGATTCCACGAAAGCGAAAGCGAAAGCGAAAGCAAAACCAAAAAGCTCACCGACACAAAACCCGCGCATGATGCGCGACATGCTCCCCGACGAAAGTCGAAATAAAGAAATACCCGTGGTCATACCCTTCATGACGCCGCACGATCACCTCGTGCCCCGCCCCCCGCGCATTGCGCTCCAACACATCCGGATGCAACTGCTCGGCAAGAAACTGATCCGCCAATCCCTGATCGACGAGAATACCGCCTTCGAACCGCGCCGCCGCATCCCCCTTGATGAGTTCGCTAGCATCGTATTGCTTCCACGCTTCGCGATCGTCCCCGAGATAGCCCGAAAACGCCTTCACGCCCCACGGACACTGCGAAGGCGCCGCGATCGGGGCGAACGCCGACACCGACCGGTACAGCTCAGGATTGCGCAACGCGAGCACGAGCGCGCCATGACCGCCCATCGAATGTCCGAAGATGCCGATGCGATCCTCACGCACCGGCAACTCGGCGAGCACCGTCTCGCGCAATTCCTGCGTCACATACGAGTACATCCGATAACGCCGTGCCCAAGGCTCGCGCGTCGCATCGACATAAAAGCCCGCCCCGACGCCGAAATCCCACGCATCTTTCTCGCCCGCAATATCCGCCCCGCGAGGCGAAGTATCCGGCGCGATCAACGCGATACCGTGTTCCGCCGCATAACGCTGCGCGCCCGCCTTGATCGGAAACGTCTCTTCCGTGCAGGTGAGGCCAGCGAGATAAAACAGCGCAGGCACTTTTCCGGACGACGCCCGCGCAGGCAAAAACACGGAGAAACGCATCGGCAGGCCGATAGTCTGCGATTCGTGCCGATAGATGCGCTGCACGCCGTCGAAGCATCGATGTTCTTCCACGAGTTCCAGCATGGCGTTTTCCTCGCTCAATAAATGACGACGGAACGGATCGACTCGCCCTTCTTCATCAGGTCGAAGCCGTCGTTGATCTGCTCCAGCTTGAGATGATGCGTGATCAGATCGTCGATATTGATCTTGCCTTCCATGTACCAGTCGACGATCTTCGGCACGTCCGTGCGCCCGCGCGCGCCGCCGAACGCGGAGCCTTTCCATTCGCGGCCCGTCACGAGCTGGAACGGGCGCGTGCTGATCTCTTCGCCCGCCGCCGCCACGCCGATGATGAACGACTGGCCCCAGCCCTTGTGCGTGCATTCGAGCGCCTGACGCATGAGCTTCACATTGCCGACGCACTCGAAGGAATAGTCCGCGCCGCCATCGGTCAGTTGCACGATATGGTCGACGACATTCTCGACTTCCTTCGGGTTGATGAAGTGCGTCATGCCGAACTTCTTCGCGAGTTCGACACGGCCCGGATTGATATCCACGCCGATGATCTTGTCCGCGCCCACCATCTTCGCGCCCTGAATCACGTTCAGCCCGATGCCGCCCAGCCCGAACACGACCACATTCGCGCCCGCTTCCACCTTCGCCGAATAGACGACCGCGCCGACGCCCGTCGTCACGCCGCAACCGATGTAGCAGATCTTGTCGAACGGCGCGTCTTCGCGGACTTTCGCGACCGCGATTTCAGGCACCACGATGTAGTTCGAAAACGTCGATGTGCCCATGTAGTGGAACAAAGGCTTGCCGTCGAGCGAGAAACGCGACGTGGCATCGGGCATCAGGCCTTTGCCTTGCGTCGCGCGAATCGCCTGACAGAGGTTCGTCTTGCGCGACAGACAGAACTTGCACTGACGGCATTCCGGCGTATACAGCGGAATGACGTGATCGCCCTTTCTCAACGTGCCGACGCCCGGCCCGACATCCACGACGACGCCCGCGCCTTCGTGTCCGAGAATCGCCGGAAAGATGCCTTCCGGGTCCGCGCCCGACAGCGTGTAGTAATCGGTGTGACAGATGCCCGTCGCCTTGACTTCGATCAGGACTTCACCCGCGCGCGGGCCTTCGAGATCGACTTCCTCGATCGTCAACGGCTTGCCGGCTTCCCATGCGATTGCTGCTTTCGTCTTCATCGTTCAGCTCCTGTAGTTTCGGTGATGCGGATTCTCTTTTAGCGCACGACGTTCAGGACTTCGTAGCATGCGCCCATCGTGTGATAGTCGACCTTTCCGGCCGGGCTCTTCTCGTCGCTGTACTGGCGGTTGTCGCGCGTGAGAATGCGATACCACGCGCCCCACTTGTGATCGACGAAATGCTCCCAGCTATACGCCCACAGGCGGTCGTAATCGTTCCAGTAACGCACGGCGAGCGCGGCGTCGCCGTCGCGTTGCGCGTGGTCCGCGAGCAGCGCAGCCGTCGCGAGCGATTCCGCCTGCACCCAGAAATACTTGTCCTCGTCGTAGAACTTGCCGTCGGGATCGAAGCCGTACACCATTCCGCCGTGCTCGTGGTCCCACGACAGTTCCAGCGCGCGGTCGAACAGTTCGCGCGCACGCGTGACATGCCACGCCTCGGGCCGATGACGGTCGAGGATCAGCAGCAGCTTCGCCCATTCGGTCTGGTGCCCCGGCTGAAAGCCCCACGGCCTGAAGATGTTGCTGCGATCGCCCTTGTTGTAATCCCAGTCGATCGACCAGTCCGGCTTGTAGTGTTCCCACACGAGTCCGCCCGCGAGCGCGGCCTGACGGTTCACCATGTTGTCGGCGAGCAGGGCCGCGCGGTCGAGATAGCGCGCTTCGCCCGTCGCTTCGAACGCGGCCAGCAGCGCCTCGCAGGCGTGCATGTTCGCGTTCTGGCCGCGATAGTCGGACACCTGCCAGTCGGCGCTCGCTTCGTCCTTGTAGAGGCCGTGCTGCGCATCCCAGAAATGCGTCTCCATCAGGTTCCAGGTTTCGTCGAGATAAGCGCGCGCCTCGTCGAATCCCGCTTCGACCGCCTTCGCATAAGCGAGCACGACGAACGCGAGGCCGTAGCAATGGTTGGTCGCATCGGTGACTTCGCGTCCGTTCAGTGTCCACGCATAGCCGCCCGTCTGCGGATTGCGATGAAACTCGCGCAGGTATTCGATGCCATGCGCCACGCCGCCGCGATATTCGTCGAGACCGAAGTGCTTGTACGCCATCGCGTAGTTGAAGACGAAGCGCGTACTCGACACGAGATGTCGCGAGGTGCGGTCGTAGATCGTGCCGTCGTTCTTGTAGTAGTGGAAGAAGCCGCCCGCAGGATCCATGCAGTGCGGATGGTAGAAGGTCATCGTGCGCAACGCGTGATCGAGCAGGAACGCGCGCGCGCGGAAATCGGGATGTGACGGCGAAGGTGCGGGCATGGCTGAGTTCGATGTGGTCTCGACGAAGCGCGCTTCGGTTACCGCTCATATGAAGCGACGCTTCATGCTCCCCGACGCGGATTGCATCGGGATTAAAGGTACGAAAGTTTAAGCGGACTCGCGCCCGATCGTGAACCAGTCTTCGGTACGCCTGTACAGATCGATGAAACGCGCGAGCCGTGCGTCGAGCGAAGCGTTCGCTTGCGGCGTCGCGACGAGCGTCGCCATGGGTGCGAGCGATGCGAGATCGTCGATGCGCCAGTGGCCCGCCGCGATGCCGCCGAGGATCGCCGCGCCGCGCGTCGCCGCGTTCGGGCAGTCGACGGCGTGCAGCTCGACGCGCAATGCGTCCGCGAGCAACTGCCGCCAGCGCGCATCGACGGAGCCGCCGCCCGCGAGCAGCATCGAATCGAGCGGCGTGCCGTTCGCGCGAATCGCGTCCAGTCCGGCACGCAAGGCGAATGCCACGCCCTCGAACGCGGCGCGCATCATCGTGGCGCGTGTGTCGTCGAGACCGAGTCCGAGCCAGCCGCCGCGCGCGCCGGGGTTCATCCACGGGGAGCGTTCGCCGCTCAGATACGGCAGGAAGCTCACGGAGGCGCTGGCGTTCGCGGCGAAGGCATCGTCGTAGGCTTGCGGCCACGACGCGTAGCCGAGCCACCCGCGCACCGCTTCCAGCGCGACGCCGACGTTCTGCATCGCCGCCATGCGATACCACGCCCCCGTCGCCGCACGATAGGTGTGCAGGCCGTGCACGGGCGCGGGCGCAGCGGCGCACATCACGACGATCTGGCCGCCGGTGCCGGTGGTGAGCAACGCGTCGCCGTCGGCCGACAGCCCGCTGCCGAGCGCGGCGCACGGCGTATCGCCCGCGCCGACGGCCATCGGAATGCCCGCGCGCAAGCCGAGTTCCGCCGCCGCTTCGCCCGATAACGCGCCGCCGCGCTCATGCGATGCCGCGAGCGGCGCGAACCATGTGCGCGGCAAGCCGAGCGCGTCGATGAGCGCATCGTCCCATTCGCCCGATGGCGCCGCGAGCGCGGTCGCGCAGGCATCGGAGGCATCGGTGACGAAGCTTCCGCCGAGCTTCGCGCGCAACCAGTCCTTCGGCTGCAACGCCCGGCGCGCGGCCTTCGCGATCTCCGGTTCGTGCGCCACGAGCCAGCGCAGCAGCGGCCCCGCCATCCCAGGCGCGACCGGATTCGGCTGCGGCGCGGGCCATGCGTCGAGCAGATCGCGGGCGCGCGTATCGGGCCAGAGCATCGCGGCGCGCAGCGCGTGGCCATCGGCGGCGGTCGGCACGACGCCGTGCATCTGCCCGGAAAAGCCGATTCCGCTCACCGCTTCACGCTCGTCCGCCGGCAAACGCGACGCGGCGCCGACGAGCGCGGAGTACCACGCATCGACCGTGGTTTCGGCCCAGCCGGGCTGCGCGCTGGTCACCGAATACGCCGCGCTCGACGATGCGATTTCGCGCCCGTCTTCATCGACGATGGCGAGTTTCAGGGAGCCCGTACCGAGATCGATGCCTAAAAAACGCATGGGATTCCGAGTCTGAAAAGACGTTAGGGAAAACGCGTAAAACGCGGGTATACCCCGCGATCGCGCGATGAACACGAAAAACGGACTATACGCGCGGCGTGATGAACATCATAACGAGCGCTCGAAGAAAGCGGCCTTTCGTCACGCGACGAAATTCCGGCGATGTGCGTCAAACCCTTTGCAGCAAGGACTTGCGCATGTTCGCGCCACCGGTGGCGCGCGAAACCCATATCGACGGGCGAACGCGACGTATAGCGCCGCGTGGTCTTGTTCGTGCGTTCCGATGCACTTAACTTGGAGGCCATTCAAATGGAAGGTGACATAGGAGAGAGACATGGCTTCAAGTTCGGTGAACCCGTCCGTGCATCCGTGCGACGAACGGCTGCCCGCCGGTCAACTGCTGACGCTCGGCATACAGCACGTTCTCGTGATGTACGCGGGCGCGGTCGCGGTGCCCCTGATCCTCGGCGCGGCGATGGGACTGCCAAAAGACCAGGTCGCGTTCCTCATCAGCGCGGACTTGTTCTCGTGCGGCGTCGCCACCTTGATTCAGACGCTCGGGCTGTGGATCTTCGGCATTCGCCTGCCCGTGATCATGGGCTGCACGTTCGCGGCCGTCGGCCCGATGGTCGCGATCGGCACCAATCCCTCGCTCGGCATTCTCGACGTGTTCGGCGCGACCATCGCGGCGGGCGTGATCGGCATCTTCCTCGCGCCGATGATCGGCAAGCTGTTGCGATTCTTCCCGCCGGTCGTGGTCGGCACCGTGATCGCGGTGATCGGTCTCTCGCTGATGGGCGTCGGCATCAACTGGGCGGCGGGCGGCGTCGGCAATCCCGAATACGGTAATCCGGTGTTTCTGCTGCTGTCGCTCGTCGTGCTCTCGCTGATCCTGCTCATCAACAAGTTCGCGCGCGGTTTCATCGCGAATATCTCGGTGCTGCTCGGGATCGTCGCGGGCTTCGTGATCGCCGCGCTGCTCGGCCGCGTGAACATGGATGGCGTCGCGCACGCACCGTGGGTCGGCATCGTGCTGCCGTTCCACTTCGGCATGCCGCATTTCGATGCGCTCTCCGTCGCGACGATGGTCATCGTCATGTTCGTCACCTTCATCGAATCGACGGGCATGTTCCTCGCGGTCGGCGATCTCGTCGAGCGTCCGGTCGATCAGAAAGCGCTCGTGCGCGGCCTGCGTGTCGATGGACTCGGCACGCTGATCGGCGGCATCTTCAACTCGTTCCCGCATACGTCGTTTTCGCAGAACGTCGGTCTGATCGGCGTGACGGGCGTGAAGAGCCGCTTCGTCTGCGCAACGGGCGGCGTGATTCTCGTCGTGCTCGGCCTCTTCCCGAAGATGGCGCAGGTGGTCGCTTCGGTGCCGCCGTTCGTGCTCGGCGGCGCGGGCATCGTGATGTTCGGCATGGTCGCGGCGAACGGCATCAAGACGCTGTCGCGCGTGGACTTCTCGAAGAACCAGCACAACCTGTTCATCGTCGCGGTGAGCGTCGGGATGGGCATGGTGCCGGTCGTCGCGCCGAAGTTCTTCACGCAACTGCCGCATGCGCTGGAGCCGATTCTCCATAGCGGGATTTTGCTGGCGTCGGTGTCGGCGGTCGTGTTGAACATCGTGTTCAACGGCGTGCGCAAGGAACGCGACGCGCGGCGCGATGCGCGAGAAGCCGCGCATGAGTTCGAAGGCGCGGCCCACGCGGGCGACGCGCACTAAGGATGTCGTGACCCTGGAAGTGCTTGCTGGGTGTTTGCGTTGGGCGCCGCGGTGAAAACCGCGGCGTTTTTTTTGGCTGACCGATTTGTCGCGAGCGCCGAAAAGCGCGCAAGAAAAAGCCCGGCGCGTGGCCGGGCTTCGTTTCAATCACGTCGGGCAGATCAACTCGCCGCGGGCGCCGAGGCCGGCTGCGGCGGCGCGCTCTGCGAGCCGTAGTCGACGGGCGCATCGGCGGGGCGCGGCGCTTCGCCGGCACGCTCGATCCATCCGCCGCCCATGAACTGATACAGATCGACGAGGTTGGTGAGGCGATTCAGCCGCGCCGTGATCAGCAACTGCTGCGCTTCGTACAGCGCCGTCTGCGCGGTCAGCACCGCGAGATAGCTGTCCACGCCATTGCGATAGCGCAGGTCCGACAACTCCAGACGCCGGCTCTGCGAATTCACGAAACGCTCGAGCGACTTGATCTGCTCGTCGAACGTGCCGCGTGCCGCGAGGCCGTCCGCGACTTCGCGGAACGCGGTCTGGATCGCCTTCTCGTAGTTGGCGATCTCGATGCGCTTCTGCACGTTCGCGAGATCGAGGTTGGCCTTGTTCTGGCCGCCCTCGAAGATCGGCACCGTGATCTGCGGCGCGAACGACCACGCAGCCGAACCGGGCTTGAACAGACCGCCGAGCGTCGGCGAAAGCGTGCCGAAGCTGCCCGTCAGCGAAACGCGCGGGAAGAACGCCGCACGCGCCGCGCCGATGTTCGCGTTGGCCGCGAGCAGCGACTGCTCCGCCGCCGCGATATCGGGACGGCGCGTCAGGAGATCGGACGGCAGACCCGCCGGAATATCCGACAGCAGGTTCTGCGTGTCGAGCGGCATGCCGGGCGGCAGGTCCGCGGGCAACGGTTCGCCCACGAGCAGCACCAGCGCGTTTTCCGCCTGCGCGCGCAAACGCGACTGCGTTTGCAGATTCGCCTGCGCCTCTTCGACGACGCCTTCCGACTGGCGCAAGTCCAGTTCGGTGCCCGTGCCGTTGTCGTACTGCAGCTTCGTGATGCGGAACGACTCCTGCGCCGTCTTCAGCGTGTTCAGCGTGACGGTGAGCTGATCGTCGTAGGCGATCATCGTCAGATACTGATCCGCCACCGACGACACCAGCGCGATCTCCGCCGCCTTGCGCGATTCCGCGGTCGACAGATATTGCGCGAGCGCCTGATCCTTCAGGCTGCGGATGCGCCCGAAGAAGTCGATTTCCCACGACGCGTTCAGGCCGACCGAATACGTGTTCGAGATCGTCTGGTCGAAGAACGACAGATTCCGCGGCGTGCGCTGCTTGCTCTGCGACGCGGCTGCGTCGAGCGTCGGGAACAGGCCGGCGCGCGTGATCTGATACTGCGCGCGCGCCGCCTCGACGTTGAGCACCGAGACGCGCAAGTCGCGATTGTTCTTCAGCGCGAGCTCGACGATCTTCTGCAGACGCGCATCGGCGAAGAAATCGCGCCAGCCGATCTCGGGCGCGCTCTGCCCGTTCGCGCTGCGGCCATTGCTCGCCGACGACGACGCGTCCGGCTGGTGCGCGTACACGCCGCCTTCCGGAAACGTCTGCGTGACGGGCGCCGCCGGCTGCTCGTACTTCGGCTGGAGCGTGCAACCCGCGGCGAATACCGCTACGGCGGCCGCGATCAAGGAATGTTTAAGCATTTCTATGTCCTTCCTTATCGGGAGCCATTCTGCGAGCCGCCATGCGGACCTTCGATATCGCCCGATGTACCCGGCGACGGCACGTCCTTGCTCTTGCTGAATTTCGAGATCACGACGAAGAACATCGGGATCATGAAAATGGCAAGGAAGGTCGCGGTCAACATGCCGCCGATCACGCCGGTGCCAATCGCGTGCTGGCTCGCCGAGCCCGCGCCGTTACTGATCGCGAGCGGCATCACGCCGAGAATGAACGCGAGCGACGTCATGAGAATCGGGCGCAACCGCAGGCGCGCCGCTTCCATCGCCGCTTCCACGGTCGACATGCCCTGGATGCGCAACTCGCGTGCGAATTCCACGATCAGAATCGCGTTTTTCGCCGACAGGCCCACCGTCGTCAACAGACCGACCTGGAAGAACACGTCGTTTTCCAGGCCGCGCAGTGTCGCGGCGAGCAGCGCCCCGAGCACGCCGAGCGGCACGACCATGATGACCGAGAACGGAATCGACCAGCTTTCGTACAGCGCCGCGAGACACAGGAACACGACGAGGATCGAGATGCCGTACAGGATCGGCGCCTGCGAACCCGACTGACGTTCCTGATACGACAGACCCGTCCACTCGTAGCCGATGCCCGCCGGCAGCTTCGCCGCGATCGCTTCCATGGCCGTCATCGCCTGGCCGGTCGACTTGCCCGGTGCTGCCGCGCCCTGGATTTCCACCGCCGAGATGCCGTTGTAACGCTCGAGCTTCGGGGACCCGAAGGTCCAGTTGCCGGTCGCGAACGCGCCGAACGGCACCATCGTTCCCGCGCCATTGCGCACGTACCACTTGTTGATGTCTTCCGGATTCATGCGGAACGGACCGTCGCCCTGCACGTAGACCTTCTTGATCCGGTTATCGACATCGAGGAAGTTGTTCACGTACTGCGACGCCCAAGCGATCGAGAACGTCTGGTCGATGTCCGAAATCGCGACGCCGAGCGCGTTGGCCTTCTCGCGGTCGATGTTCACCTTGAACTGCGGCGTGTCGTTCAGGCCGTTCGGACGAACCTGCGCGAGCGTCGCGTCCTTCGACGCCATGCCGAGCAGCATGTTGCGCGCTTCCATCAGCTTCGCGTGACCGAGGCCCCCGCGATCCTGCAGCTCGAAGTCGAAGCCCGCCGCGGTGCCGAGTTCAGGGATCGAAGGCGGATTGACCGGGAAGATCATCGCGTCCTTGTAGGGCGCGAAGTGCATGAACATCCGCCCGACGAGCGCCTGCACCTTCTGGTCGCTGTGCTGCCGGTCCGCATATTCCTTCATCCGCACGAACACGAGACCGGAGTTCTGGCCGCGGCCCGCGAACGAGAAGCCGTTCACCGTGAACACCGATTCGACGATCGCCTTCTCGTCCTTCAGCAGATATTCCTGCACGTCCTTCAGCACATGCGCCGTGTATTCCTGCGTGGAACCGGCCGGCGCCTGCACGAGCACGAACATCGTGCCCTGGTCTTCGTCAGGCAGGAACGACTTCGGCAGACGAAGGAACAGCATGCCCACCGCGACGATCACCACGATATAGATGATCAGCCAGCGGCCCGAGCGCCGGATCACGTGCTGCACGCCGCTGTGGTACTTCTCCTGGCTCTTGTTGAAGGTGCGGTTGAACCAGCCGAAGAAACCCTTCTTCTCGGGCTGATGCCCTTCCGGATGCGGCTTCAGGATCGTCGCGCACAGCGCCGGCGTGAGAATCAGCGCGACCATCACGGACAGCACCATCGCCGCAACGATCGTCAGCGAGAACTGCCGGTAAATGGCGCCGACCGAGCCGCCCGAGAACGCCACCGGCACGAACACCGCCGACAGCACGAGCGCCACGCCGATCAGCGCGCCGGTGATCTGGTCCATCGCCTTGCGGGTCGCCTCGCGCGGCGATAAATGCTCCTCGGACATCACCCGCTCGACGTTTTCCACGACCACGATCGCATCGTCCACGAGCAGACCGATCGCGAGCACGAGGCCGAACATCGACAGCACGTTGATCGAAAAGCCCACCGCCGACATGATCGCGAACGTGCCGAGCAGAACGACCGGCACCGCGATCGTCGGGATGATCGTCGCCCGCAGGTTCTGCAGGAACAGATACATCACGAGGAACACGAGCACGATACCTTCGATCAGCGTCTTGACCACTTCCTCGATCGACAGGCGCACGAACGGCGTCGTGTCATACGGATACTTCACGACGAGGCCGTGCGGGAAGTACTTCGAGAGGTCGTCGATCTTGGCCCGGACCGCCTTCGCCGTGGCGAGCGCGTTCGCGCCCGTCGCGAGCTGGATACCGAAGCCGGCCGTCGGCTGCCCGTTGTACTTCGTGTCGAAGTTGTAGTTTTCGCCGCCGAGATCGATCTTCGCGACATCCTTCAGGCGCACTTGCGAGCCGTCCTGATTCACCTTCAGCAGGATGTTGCCGAACTGCTCGGGCGTGCGCAGCAGCGTCGCTTCGGTGATGGTCGCCTGAAGCATCTGCCCCGCCACCGCCGGCGTGCCGCCGAGACCGCCCGCCGCCACCTGCACGTTCTGACTGTTGATGGCGTTCTTCACGTCCACGGGCGTGAGCGCGTAGTTCGTGAGCTTGGTCGCATCGAGCCAGACGCGCATCGCGTACTGCGAGCCGAACAGCGTCGTGGTACCCACGCCGTCAATACGCGAGAGCGGATCCGCCACGTTCGACGCCACGTAGTTCGCGAGGTCGTACTTGCTCATGCTGCCGTCTTCGGACACGAACGCGAGCACGAGCAGGAAGCTCGAACTCGATTTCGTGACCTTCGTGCCGAGCTGCTGCACGACCTGCGGCAGGAGCGGCGTGGCGAGCTGCAGCTTGTTCTGCACCTGCACCTGCGCGATGTCGGGGTTCGTGCCCGCCGCGAACGTCAGCGTGACGGTCGCCGTGCCCGAGTCATCCGATGTCGACGACAGATACAGCAAGTGATCGAGACCGGTCATCTGCTGCTCGATCACCTGCGTCACCGTGTTTTCGACGGTGCTCGCGGATGCGCCCGGATACGTCGCGCTGATCTGGATCGCAGGCGGCGCGATCGTCGGATACTGCGCGACCGGCAGCGTGAAGATCGACGCCATCCCCGCCAGCATCAGGATGATCGCGATCACCCACGCGAAGATCGGTCGATCGATAAAAAACTTTGCCATGTAACAGGCTCCCTTTTATTGCGCGCCCGAAGCGGCCGATGCTGCCTGCGCACCACTCGCGCCGCTTGCGTTCGCCGGAGCGGCGGCGGCGCCCTGCGCGCCCGATGCGCCCGGCGCCTGAGCTGCCTGCGCGTCCGACGCCGGATACGGGAATTTCGCGTCGACCGGCTTCACCTGCATGCCGGGCTTCGCCTTTTCCACGCCGTTCACGATCACCCGATCGCCCGGGTTCAGGCCGCTGTCGACCACCCAGTTGTTGCCGTAGGTGGCGCTCGTGACGAGCTGGCGCAGTTCGACCTTGTCGTCCTTGTTGACGACGAGCGCGGTCGGCGTGCCCTTCTGGTCATGCGTGACGCCGATCTGCGGCACGACGAGCGCGTGATCGTTCGTGCCTTCCTGAATGCGCGCGCGCACGAACATGCCCGGAAGGAGCACGCGGTCCTTGTTCTGGAAGATCGCGCGCACGGTCACGGAGCCGGTGCTCTGATCGACGCTCACGTCGGAGAACTGCAGCTTGCCCTGCTCCGTGTAGGTGCGGCCGTCTTCGAGCACGAGCGTGACCTTTGCGGCGTGGATGCCTTCGGTCTGCAGGCGGCCTTCCTGGATCTGCCGGCGCAGTTGCAGGCCTTCGACGCTCGATTGCGTCAGGTCGACGTAGATCGGATCGAGCTGCTGCACGGTGGTCAAGAGCGTCGCGGCGCTCGCCTGCACATACGCGCCCGGCGTGACCTGCGAAAGGCCGGTGCGGCCGGTGATCGGCGAGACGACATCGGTGTAGCCGAGGTTGATCTGCGCGGTATCGACCGATGCCTTGCCCGCGGCGACATCCGCCACGGCCTGGCCTTGCGCGGCCACGGCGTTGTCGTAATCCTGCTTCGACACCGCGTTGGCCGCGACCAGGATCTTGTAGCGCGACACGAGCGCGTTCTGCGACGCGACGTTCGCCTGCGCCTTCGCCAGCGTCGCCTTCGCGTTGTTCAGCGTGGCGATGTACGGCGCCGGATCGATCTTGTAGAGCCGCTGACCGGCCTTGACCTCGGAGCCTTCCGTGAACTCGCGGCGCAGCACGATGCCATCGACCCGGGCGCGCACTTGCGCGACGAGGTAGGCGTTGGTGCGGCCCGGCAAATCGACGACGACCGGCACGCTCGTCGGCTGCACGGTGACGGTGCCCACTTCGGGCGTTTGCGGCGGAGGCGCTGATTGTTTTTGCCCGCACGCTGCCAGGAACACGGCAGCCGTCGCGGCGGTGATTAAGCGGAGTGGAATCCGTTCGACGCGCATGGAGCGACCTCTGTCTAAGACGAAGAGTGAAGTAAGTGCGCGGCGGCCTTCCCCGGGCAATGCCGCGCACAAGCGTCCTTCAGGACGCTGCCAATAAACAAAACTTATCCGACGATTGAGCGGCGACGCCGGCCAGCGGCCGGCATTTCATGCACGTGCGCGACGCTCTGAAGCGCCGCCAGTGGCCCAAGGACGGCCGAACGCGCAATGGAAACGAAAGCTTAATTCGGAATCTGCTCGCCCGCGGCTGAAATTTGTGAATATCGGTGGACGGGTGGTATTGTATATACATTCGTGGATGAATGTATAAATGCGTACAGGTTTATCCCCATTCGAGGCGAAAAACACCTTTGCAGGCGTTCGACTTCGGTCGGCCAACCTTAGACAAGGGGCGCGCGACGCCCCGTTCAACGGCAGCAAGAGCAGGAGCAGACGGCCCGAAAGGCCGCACGATATGGTCAGACGAACCAAGGAAGAAGCGCAGGCGACGCGCAATCGAGTTCTCGACGCGGCCGAGCGCGTCTTCTATGAGAAAGGTGTATCGCGCACGACGCTCGCGGATATCGCGCAGGCGGCGGGCGTGACGCGCGGCGCGATTTACTGGCATTTCGCCAACAAGGGCGATCTCTTCAACGCGATGTTCGACCGCAGCCTGCTGCCGCTCGACGAGCTCGTCGCGACCACGCTCGACGGCAAGGAAGAAGACCCGCTCACGCGCCTTCGGGAGCTGTTCGTCTGGTGCATGCGCAACATCACGGCCGACGAGCAGCGCCGGCGCGTCTTCGACATCCTCTTTCTGAAATGCGAGTTCGTCGAGGAAATGGGACCGGTGCGCGAGCGGCATCAGAACAACATGCGCGACGGCATGGAGCGCATCGAGCGCGCGCTGCGCAATGCCGTCGAAAAAAAGCAGCTTCCCGCGACGCTCGACACGAACCGCGCGACGACCATGCTTCACTGCATGTTCACCGGCATCCTGCACGATTCGCTGATGCTGCCGGACCTCGTCCATCCGGAGCGCGACGCCGAAGCACTCATCGACGCGTGCTTCGACGCGCTGCGTTGCAGCCCGGCCCTACTCTCAACGGCCTGAATTCGAGGCGCGCGCCCGCTGATTCGACGCGTAGATGTTGTCGCGCGCGGGCGGCTCGCCGCTTTCCAGCGCGCTGATCCAGTCGTCCGTGGCGAGCACAGCGGCGAAACGTGACTGCATCACCACCGTGAACACGCGGTGAATCTCTTCCGCACTCGCACGGCCCGCGCTGTTTTCGTAGGGCACGGCGCCCGTCGCATCCACGAGGAATTCCACCGCGAGACCGGCATGCACCGCGTGCTTCACGGTCGAGTCGTCGCAGTTGTGCGTCATGTAACCCGCGATCACGATCGTGTCGATGTCGTGCGCCGTCAGCCAGTCGGCGAGATCGGTGCCGGCGAATGCGCTCGGCAGCGATTTCTCGACGTAATGCGCACGCGGCCGCGACGCCACCGTTTCGTGCAGCTCGGCCATCGCGGAGCCGCGCGCGAAGATCGGCGCGCTCGCCGGCGCGAAATTCTGCACGACGACCACCGGCACGCCGTGCTTTTCGGCCGCATCCATCGCGCGCGCGATATTCGCAAGCGACACGTTCACATCGGGATATTCGATCAACAGGTTGCCATCGACGTACTCGTTCTGCACATCGATGACGATCAGGGCGCGGCGCGGCATGGTCAGCTCCTTGGTGGATGGTCGAAGCATTGTCGCTGCGCCAGCGCGATGTCCAGAAGTGGCCCGATCGCCAACTTTCATCGGAATCGGGCCAAAATGCACGTATTCGATGTTTTGCCGGAGCCGCGCATGACCCGCCATTCGATCGCCGTCGTCGCGTTCGACCGCATCAGCCCGTTTCACCTCGCGGTGCCGTGCATCGTGTTCGGCGAGGAGCGCGGCGGGATCGGCGTGCCGTCGTTCGACTTTCGCGTCTGTGCCGCCGAACCGCACGCGCTCGCGACATCCGCGGGCTTCACGATCGCGGCCCGGCATTCGCTCGATGCCCTCGCCGACGCCGATGTGATCATCGTGCCGTCGTGGCGCGATCCGGACGAGCTGCCGCCCGCTGCGCTGCTCGATGCGCTTCGCGCGGCGCACGCACGCGGCGCGCATATCGTCGGGCTGTGCCTCGGCTCGTATGTGCTCGCGGCGGCGGGCCTACTCGACGGCCGCGCGGCCACGACGCACTGGGCGTGGGCCGATGATTTCGCGCGGCGCTATCCGCGCGTGCGGCTCGATCCGAACGTGCTCTATATCGACGATGAGAACATCACGACCTCGGCCGGCACCGCGGCGGGACTCGATTGCTGCCTGCACGTGCTGCGCAGGCTGGCGGGCTCGCACGCGGCGAATCAGGTGGCGCGCCGGCTCGTCGTGCCGCCGCATCGGCAGGGCTCGCAGGCGCAATTCATCGACGAGCCGATTCCCGAACGCCAGAACGGCGAAAAGCTTGCCGGACTGCTCGACTGGCTGCGCGCCAATCTGCAAACGGATCATTCGCTCGATGCGCTCGCCGCGCGCATGGCGATGAGCCGTCGCAACTTTACGCGGCGCTTTCGGGAAACGACGGGCGCGACGGTCGGCGCATGGCTCGTCGGGCAACGTATCGCGCTCGCGCAGCGCTTGCTCGAAGATACGGACCTGCCGATCGATCGCATCGCGGAACGAAGCGGCTTTCGCACCGGCGCGACGCTGCGCCAGCAGTTCGCAGAGACGCTGAAGACGTCGCCGTCGGCTTATCGACGGGCGTTTCGCGGGACGTAGCCGGTCATTGCAGCCCGATGTGCTGCGCGAAATACGCGAACAGCGCGACGCACACGAGCATCACCGCCCAGGCCCAGATGGGCAAGCCGAGCGGATGCGGATCGTGGGAATGATCGCGCTCGTGATGCCCGAAGGCATGTCCGTGCAGACGATGCCGCAGCACGCCGCTCGCGTGGGCATCGGCGGACGGTGCGCGCATCGCGCCGGGGCGACGCGAGAATGCCGCCGACATCGCGCTCGGCCGCAGGAACACGTGCCGGCGTTCGGCGCGCTCGCCCGCCGCGCGCATCGACGGCAAGGCGTGCTTCGCGCGCACCACTTCGCAGAATTCGGCGAAGAATTCGTCGGCGCCTTCGCGCAGCGCGTTTTCGATCTGGCGTGCAGGCAGGCCGGCGAGCGGCCCCGAGACCGTCGCCCAGACGGTGTATTCGATCCAGGTCGCGCCGCCGCCGTCGTCCGGATTCAACGCGACCGCGATCTGTCCGCGCAAGGAGCCGACGCCCTCGCCGCGCGCCTTGAAACTCAACGTGCGGGCGTACACGGCATCGTCGGATTGGGCGATCTCGCTTTCCACATGCCCCGCCTGACGCGTGCGCCCGGCGGCATGCGCGCGGATCTCGTAGCGCGCCCGCAGCGCGCCGAGCGGCACGGTCAGCGTGAGGACATACTCGCCGCCGGGCGTGCGCGTGAACGACTCGCAATTGTCGAGGCTCGCGCGCAGCAGCGCGAGATCGGAGAGCGCCTCCCGGACATGCGCCGGGTCGAGCGGAACGCACAATGCATCGGTGACTTCCATCCGAGCCTCCGGCAAAAGGATCGCATGCGTTCGTTATGGCTGAGCGGGCGCGAGGTGTCTGTTCGGCTGCGCGCCTATGACGTTTCGTCGATACGATCGACACGCGAAACGTAAAACGCGAGATAGCCCTTGATTTTCACGGCGGCGTCGAGCGGCGATTCGTAGCTCCACGCGGCGTTCTCCACCGGGCCGTCTTCGGTCAGCAGATGATAGTGCGTGGCCTCGCCCTTGATCGGGCACTGCGTGGTGTGGATGGAGCGTTCCAGACGCGCCATGTTCACGTCGGCGCGCGGGAAGTAGTGCACGTTTTCCGCACCCGGCTCGATGAGCGTGAGGGACGCGTGCGTATCGGCGTAGGTCACGCCCTGATGGATCACGCGGCAGCGGCGGCCATTCAGCGTGATCTCGATGTGATGCGCCGTCTGGTGCCCGTCGTTCAGTTCCGTGCCCATCGTGCTGCCCCTCCCGCGTGAAAACCGACATCCCAAGAAAAAGCCACGAGTCATCGAGACGCCCGCGGCTTAATTATGAGACAAACTTCCGATTCTGCGTGAGCGCTTTCGATGCCCCGGGCGTATCCCCTTTGGACGCTCGCGCTTACTGAATGTTCCAGTGGAACGCCGCCTTGGCCTTGCCGGGCCCGGCGATCGTCACTGCCTGCTTTTTCTCCTGATCCTTGTACTTCGCGTAGACCGTATAGCTGCCCGGCGGCAGCTTGACGAGCATGTAAGGTCCCATCGACTCGGCGGAAAGCGCTTCGCCGCCCTTGCCATCGACGATGCGTACGTGCACACCCGAGAGGTAATCGGCGGTCGGGCCCGTGAAGCGCAGCGACAACGGCCAGTGCGCCTGTTCACGCAACAAGGCGCGCGACTCGTCGAGGCCCACGCCGCCCGACGTATAGGAGACGTCGCCTTGCTGCTGAATTTGCGGCAGACCGCCGCCGTTGGTGTTGCCCGCGCTCGACATGTCGCTCGTCGTGCCGCCCGATGCCTGCGCCCAGGCGCCGCCCGCCATGCCGGCGCTCATCGCCGCAACGAGAACTGCGGCCGTCAGCCTGCACGTGGTCTTGTTCGTCATGTTTTTGCTCCTTAGTCCGATGCCGCCGCGCCCGGGAGCCGGCGGCGTCACGCCCGATGCGTCGATTTCACGCGATGGGGCACCAGGGAACCGTGGAGCATGGTTCGTGCCCGCATCGCGTGGACCAGCGCACGCGCGTCAGCCGAGATCGACCGGAACGAAGATCTGGGCATCGTCGCGCTGGATCAGCAGCGCGATGCTGTCGCCCGCGCGCTGGACCATCGACTTCAACTGTTGCACCGACGTGACCGGCTGGCCGTTCACGGCGAGAATCACATCGCCCGGCTGGATTCCCGCGTTCGCCGCCGCGCCGTTCGACTGCTGCACGAGCAGGCCGCGCGAGAGCGAATCGCTCTGCTTCTCTTCCGGCGTGAGCGGGCGCACCGCGACGCCCAGACGCGCGTCCTGCGCCGATGCGCTGTCGTCGCCGCCCGTGTTCGCGCTCGCGGTCTTCGCATCCTTCAGCGCGCCGATCGTCACGGAGAGCTCCTTCGCGCCCTTGTCGCGCCACACCGTCACTTTCGCGGCGGTGCCCGGCGAGAGGCCCGCGACCTGCGACGGCAGCGAGGTCGAATCGGTCACCGGCACGCCGTTCAGCGCGGTGATCACGTCGCCCGGCTGCAAGCCGCCCTTCGCGGCCGGTCCGCCCGGCTCGACCGAACTCACGAGCGCGCCTTGCGGCGACTTCATGCCGAACGAGTTCGCGAGCGTCTGGTTCATGCCCTGCACCGTCACGCCGAGACGGCCGCGATCGACGTGACCCGTCTTGATGAGCGCGTCCTTGACCTTGATCGCCTCATTGATTGGGATAGCGAACGAAAGGCCCTGGAAGCCGCCCGTCTGCGAATAGATCATCGAGTTGATGCCGATTACTTCGCCCTGCAGATTGAAGAGCGGACCGCCCGAGTTGCCCGGATTCACGGGCACGTCGGTCTGGATGAACGGCGTGTAGTTTTCGTTGGGCAGCGCGCGCGACTTCGCGCTGATGATGCCCGAGGTCACGGTGTTGTCGAAGCCATACGGCGAGCCGATCGCGACGACCCACTGGCCGACCTTGCTGCCGTTGGGATCGCCGATTTTCACGGTCGGCAGGTCCTTCGCGTCAATCTTCAGCACGGCGACATCCGATTGCTTGTCGGCGCCGATCACCTTCGCGCGATATTCGCGCTTGTCCGTCAGCTTCACGGTGACGACGTTGGCGTTGTCGACGACATGCGCGTTCGTCAGGATGTAGCCGTCGCTGCTTACGATGAAGCCGGAGCCGAGACCTTCGCTCGGACGATCCGCGCCGGGACCGCCATCGCCGCCGCCGAAGCCGGGCATGCCGCCGAAGCGCTTGAAGAACTGGTAGAGGGGATCGTCCGGATCCATCGGCAATTGATTCTGGCTGCGGCGATTCGACGTCTGCTTGACGACGTGCTTCGCGCTGATGTTCACCACGGCCGGACCGTAGGTTTCGACGAGACCGGAAAAGTCAGGAATGCCAGTTTTTGCCGCGGCTTCGGCGGGCATCATCGCCGCCGCGGCTGGCGCGATGACCTGCGGCGCCGGCACGTTGTTGTGTCCAGCCACGTAGCCCGCCGACAAGGCAACTGCAACGGCCGCTGCGACGGCGCTGCGGGTGAGGATCTTCGCTTTCATCGTGTGCTCCTGACGAGGGGATGCGCTCTTGAAATAGCGCGCTGATTCGATGGAGCAAGATTACGGGGTGTCGCTTAATCCTTTCTTAAAAAACGAAAAAGGGCGTCTGTTCCCGCGAACAGACGCCCTTCGTAATGCTGCTTGCTTATACGTGAGAGACGCCACGAACGCGGCATCAGAACGTCACGATGACCTTGAGCCCGCCCGCTTCCGATTGTCCGAGCGACACTACTGCACCGTGCTGAACCGCGATGCGACGCACGATCGCGAGACCGAGCCCGCTGCCCGCCACGTCGGTGCGTGCGCGATTCGCGCCCTCTCCCACGCGATAGAATCGGTCGAACACGCGTTCGCGTTCTTCTTGCGGGATGCCCGGCCCGGTATCGGAGATTTCGACGACAGAACGCCCGTCCCGCGACATCAGGCAGACGTCCACGCGTCCACCTTTGGGCGTGTACTTCGTCGCGTTATCGATGAGATTGTTGAACATCACGCGCAGCGAATCCGCATCGCCCTTCACGGTCGCCGGCTCGCTCGCTTCGATGCCGAGATCGACGCCGCGCTCCTGCGCCACCAGCACATAACCGCGCACGCATGCTTCGAGCAGTTCCCGCAAATCGACTTGCGTCTCGACGCCCTTGCCGTCGGGCTCCGATCGCGCTAGCGCGAGCAATTGTTCCGCGAGCCGCGTGGCGCGCGCGATGCCTTCATGCAGATCTCCGAGCGCTTCGCGGCGCGTTTCGTCGTCCTGCGCGCGCGCGACGAGCTGCGCCTGAATCTGCACGGCCGCGAGCGGCGTGCGCAGTTCATGCGCGGCATCGGCGACGAAGGCTTTTTGCGTATCGAGCGCAGCCGACAGCCGCGAAAGCAGCGCATTCAACGCGCGCACGACCGGCCGCACTTCCTGCGGCAGACGTTGATCGGAGAGCGGATCGAGCGCCTCGGGATGACGCGTATCGAGCGCGCGCGTCACGCGCTGCAAGGGCGCGAGTCCGAGCCCGACGATCACCCAGATCGCGAGCCCGAGCAGCGGCAGCAGCAGCACGAGCGGCCACAGCGTGCGCCACGCGACGCCTGCCGCGACGCGATTGCGGATCGACAGCGGCTGCGCGAGCTGCACGACGTTGTCGCCGACGATCGCGCTATACACGCGCCATTCGCCGCGCGGCGTGGATTCGGTGGAAAAACCCAGTTCGGCGTGCGGCGCGAGCGGCACGCGCGGATGCGAGTAGTACATCAGCACGCCGTTGCGATTCCAGATCTGGATGACGACGCCCTCGTCGCTCTCGCTGCGCGAACTCAGCACCGAAGAAAACGGCTCCGACGGCAGCGCGGCCGCGATCTGCTGCAACTGGTAATCGAAGAGTTCGTTGGCTTCCGCGAGCGCCTGCCGATAGATGAGCCATCCTGCAAAGCCCACGCCGACGATCACGAGCGCGAGCAGCCAGATCAGCAATTGCCGGCGGATCGACCGCATCAGGCGTCCTTCGCGACCATGTAGCCTAGGCCACGCACGTTGCGGATGAGATCGGCGCCGAGCTTCTTTCTCAGCGAATGGATATACACCTCGACGGTGTTGCTGCCGATTTCCTCGCCCCAGCCGTAGATCTTTTCTTCGAGCTGGCTCTTCGACAGCACCGCGCCGGGCCGCGCCATCAGCGCTTCGAGCAGCGCGAATTCACGCGCCGACAGCGATACCGGCGCGCCCGCGAGCGTCACCTGATGACCGACCGGATCGAGCGTCAGTTCACCGTGCCGCACGAGCGACTCGCCCCGCCCCGCGTGCCGGCGGATGAGCGCACGCATACGCGCGCCGAGCTCGTCGAGATCGAAGGGCTTGACGAGGTAATCGTCCGCGCCGGCGTCGAGCCCTTTCACGCGATCCGCGATGGCGTCGCGCGCCGTGACGATCAGCACCGGCAGCGAGTTGGCGCGCGCGCGCAATGTCTTCAGCACGTCGAGGCCGTCGCGTTTGGGCAGACCGAGGTCGAGCAACATCAGGTCGTAAGACTCGCCCGTGACCGCGGTCAGCGCGGCCTCGCCGTCCTGCACCCAGTCGACTGCGAAGCCGTCCGCGCGCAGCGCCTTGCGCACGCCTTCGGCAATCATCCGGTCATCTTCGACAAGCAGGATTCGCATGGCACATGTCTGTTCGTGGTTACATGGGCGGCCTCAAAGCCGCGACCCATTGTAGCCGCGCAGGCTCGCCACAGGCTTAAACGGGACTTAACCGCGCGGATCGTCCACTTTCGGAAGACAACGACGTGTCGCGCCCGATTCCGCATCGCCCGGCGGCGATTTTCCGCCCGTACGATTTCCGCAAGGCAGCTTGTCTACAATAGCCGCTTCCCGCGCGCCGCCGCCCGTCATCAGCCCCAATAACAACGCTCGTCCATGCCGCCTGTTTTTCGTTCCGTGTCCTCCCGTCTCTCTTCCTTCGCGCTCGCCGCAGCCTTCGCATGCGTCGCGCTCGGTCATATGCCGGATGCACATGCGCGCGGCGGCGGCTCGAAGGCCGATTCGCAAGGTCACGCGCCGCAGCGCGCGGCAATCGGCGGGGCCAAGTCGAAGCGCGCGAAGGCCGAGCGCGCCGCTAAGGCGAGCGTGCCCGCCGGTCCGCTGCCCGCATCGGTGATGACGGCGCTCGCGCACGCGCACGTGCCGCTTTCGTCGATGAGCGTCGTCGTGCAGCGTGTCGGCGCGCCGCTGCCGCTCGTGTCCGTCAACGCGAACGAGCCGATGCTGCCCGCCTCGACGATGAAGCTCGTCACCACCTACGCCGGCCTCTCGATGCTTGGCCCGGACTATCGCTGGAAAACGACCGCGTATGCCGACGGCGAAGTCGATGCGCAGGGCGTCCTGCACGGCAATCTGTATATCCAGGGCACCGGCGATCCGAAGCTCGTGCCGGAAGAACTGATCGATCTCGTCGAGCAGGTGCGCAAGAACGGCATCACGGGCATCGACGGCGCGCTCGTGCTCGACAAGCGCTACTTCGACGCCTCCACGCGCGATCTGCCCGCCTTCGACAACGATGATTCCGCGCCCTACAACGTCGGCCCGGACCCGCTGCTGTACGCGTTCAAGTCGCTGTCCTTCACGCTGACGCCGAGCCCCGACGGACAAGTCGCCATCGACGTGCTGCCGCAACTCGCGCAGTTGCAGATCGACAACGAACTGCGCGTCACGCGCGGCGCGTGCACCGGCTCGCTCCAGGCGGCGTCGCCGAGCGTCGCGCAGACGCAGGGCGGCTTCGTGCAGGCATCGTTCATCGGCGACTATCCGTTGCGTTGCGGCTCGCGCACGATCAACGTCGCCGCGCTCGATCACTCGACGTTCTTCGCGGGCGGCTTCCTCGCGCTCTGGAAGCAGGCGGGCGGCACGTTCCAGGGCGCGACACGCGAAGGCGCGACGCCGTCGAATGCGCGGCTCGTCGGCACGCATCGGAGTCCGGTGCTGTCGGACGTCGTGCGCGACATCAACAAGTTCAGCAACAACGTGATGGCGCGCAACCTGTTCCTCACGATCGGCGCGGCGCAAGCGAAGCCGCCCGCGACGACCGCGAAATCGGCAACGGCGATCCAGGCGTTCCTGAAGCGCAGCGCCCTGTCGATGAGCGGCTTGACGCTCGACAACGGCTCGGGTCTTTCGCGCGACGAGCACATCTCCGCGAGCTCGCTCGCCGATCTGCTGATGGCGGCGAACGCAAGTCCGGTCGCGCAGGTGTTCGTCGAATCGCTGCCGGTCGCGGGCGTCGACGGCACGATGCGCAACCGTCTCACCAACGCGGGCGCGCTCGGCAATGCGCACATCAAGACCGGCACGCTGCGCGACGTGCGGGCGATCGCGGGCTACGTCGGCGCGGCGAACGGCGAGAGCTATGTCGTCGTGAGCTTCATCAACGATCCGCGCGCCGAAGGCGCGCGCGCCGCGCACGATGCGCTGCTCGAATGGGTCTACGAAGGCGCGCGCAAGCCGGGCGCGGCGGATTGAACGGCGCTCGCGGTATCGGCTGAGCACGCCGTCCGCGGGCACGGACGCCCGAACGGACCGAAGATTTCTTCTACGAAGTGACACCCGGGAAGATGCGCGCGGCGTGTACGCTGTCGGGCACGCCGCTGGCCCGGTGCGGGTGTGCATCGGGCGGGCGTGCGGCATCGCTTAAACTCGCAGGTACGCGGCGTGCGGATCGCACAAGGTCAGGCGCCGCAATCGAACTAGAAAACACCGAAGAAGGGAGACGAGGTCCATGAAGAAGCAACGCTCGACGCGCGCCGCACTGGTGCGCTTTGCCCAAGTCGCGACGGCCAGCGCGGCCTTTGCCCTGATCGCCGCGTGCGGCGGCGGCGGCGATGACAACAATTCCACGCCGGCGGGCGGCGTGAAGCTGCAGATCGTTTCGTTCGGCGACAGTCTTTCCGATGTCGGCACGTATGCGCCGGTCGCGGCGGCGAACTTCGGCGGCGGCCGATTCACGACGAATCCGGGTCAGGTCTGGGTGCAGAATGTCGCGCAGTATTACGGCGACACGCTCACGCCCGCGATGACAGGCGGCTTCGGCACGCCGCCTGCCGTGCAGGCGGGTCTCGGTTACGCGCAGGGCGGATCGCGCGTGACGAATCCGATCGGCATCGGGCACGCGACGACCGATCCGGCGAACTACACGCAGGCGCTGACGGTTCCGGTCGTCACGCAGCTTTCGAACTATCTGTCGGCACACGGCAGCTTCAATTCGAACCAGCTCGTCATCGTCAACGGCGGCGCGAACGACATCCTGTTCAATCTGCAGGCCGTGCAGGCGGGTCAGCTTACGCCGACCGCGGCTACGGCGGCGATCGTTCAGGCGGCGATCGATCTCGCGGGCGTGATCGGCAAGGTCGTGCAGAGCGGCGCGACGCACGTGCTGGTGTCGAACGTCCCCGATATCGGCACGACGCCGCAGGGCATGATGAGCAACGCGACGACGCGCGCTTTGCTCTCGCAGGCGTCGCTCGGCTTCAATCAGGCGCTGGCGGCGGCGCTGACGCAAAGCGGGCTGATGTCGAAGGTCATTTACCTCGACATCGTTCCGCCGCTCGCCAATATCACCGCGAATTTTGCGCAGTTCGGCTTCACCGTGTCGAACACCGGCACGGGCTGCAATCTGCAGGCGATGGCCGCGGCGGCGCAGAAGTTCGGCGAGCCGAACCCGCAGGCTTTCGCGACCTCGCTGTTCTGTTCGCCGGAGACGCTGACGGTCGCAGGCGCGGATCAGACGTACATGTACGCCGATACCGTGCACCCGACGACGCATCTGCACGCGCTGTATGCGCAGACGGCTGAGCAGACGATCGCGAAGTCGGGCTTGGGTAAGTAAGCGGGCTCTTTGGGTCGTAAATGGAAAACCGCCCGGCGATCTCTCGCCGGGCGGTTTTGTTTCGAGGCCTGAAAAAGCGATGAGTTACGGCGCGCGCAATCACGCTTCCTCTTCGAACGCCGCCGCCGCCCTCCCCAGCCGATCGTTCACCGCGACCCACTCCACCGTCTCCGGCAGTTTCTCGATCAGAATCCGCTCGACATTCGCCCGATCCAGCGCACGCAACAAGCCGTACAAGTTGCGCGCATAACTCTGCGGATCTTCCGGCGCGGCGACGAAATGCACATGCCCCGCGTGCGCCCATTCGCCCGCGCTCGACGGCCGGGCCACCAGCGCGACTCGTCCGCCACCCGATCGATCGAACGCCGCGAGCAACGGCTCGATCGACGCAAACGGCAGCAACGCCAACGGCGTACGCGGCGCGTAATGCGCCTTCAGCGTCCCCGAGGCGCGCGGCGCCGTGGCATCCGACCCATCCGGCAACCTCGGCGCAATACCGATCACATCCGCGATCTGCCGCGGACTCACATGCCCCGGCCGCAGCAGCGCCGGAAATCCGCGCGACAGATCCAGAATGGTCGATTCGATGCCGACGTCCGCCGCTCCGCCATCGAGCACATGCACCGCGCCGCCAAACTCGTCGCGCACGTGCTGCGCGGTCGTCGGACTGACATGACCGAAGCGGTTGGCCGAAGGCCCCGCGACGCCGCCCTGCTTGCCGGTGCCCATCCGCCGCTCATGAAACGCCGACAGCAGTTGCTGCGCCACCGGATGCGACGGACACCGCACGCCGACCGAATCCTGGCCGCCGCTGACCGCCGCCGGAATATGCGCCGCGCGCTTGAGAATCAACGTCAACGGGCCTGGCCAGAAGGCATCGATGAGCTTCTGCGCGTCGGCGGGCAGCTCGCGCACCCAGTAGCCCGGATCGGCTTCGGGCGCGAGGTGCACGATCACCGGATGATTCGCCGGACGGCCCTTCGCCGCGTAAATGCGCGCGATGGCGTCGGGATTCTCGGCGTCGCCGCCGAGCCCGTAGACCGTCTCGGTCGGAAACGCGACGAGTTCGCCCGCGTCGAGCAAGGCGGCGGCTTCGTCGATCTGCGCCGCGCTCGGATAAATGATGGTCATCGCTTCTACTACAAAGGCTCAGTCGAGCGGGATATGCAGCATGCGCGCGCAGTCGCGCGCCGCCGTGCGCGCTTCCTCGAGCGTCGCCGCCGTGAAGTTGATGTGGCCCATCTTGCGGCCCCGGCGCGCATCTTCCTTGCCATACAGATGCAGCCGCGCGGCCGGCATCGCCGCGACTTCCGTCCATGCGGGCGAGCGGGCCTTGTCGCCGTCGAACCAGATATCGCCGAGCAGGTTCAGCATCGCGGCGGGCGAATGCTGGCGCGTATCGCCGAGCGGCATGCCGGTCATCGCGCGGACCTGTTGCTCGAACTGGCTCGTGGCGCAGGCATCGACCGTGTAGTGGCCGGAATTGTGCGGACGCGGCGCCATTTCATTGGCGATGAGCGTGCCGTCTTCCAGCACGAAGAATTCGACGCACAGCACGCCGACATAGCCGAGCTTCGCGGCGATGGTGAGCGCCGCGTCCTGCGCCTGAGCGACGAGCGATGCCGACGCATCGGGCGCGGGCACGACCGTCTTCGCGAGAATGCCGTTCACATGCACGTTCTGCGCGAGCGGGAACACCGCCGACTTGCCGTCGCCGCCGCGCGCGATCAGCACGGACACTTCGTACTTGAGCGGCATGCGCTTTTCGAGCACGCACGGCACGCCCGACAGCGATGCATACGCGTTGCGCACGTCCGCGACGTTGCGCACGCTGACCTGTCCCTTGCCGTCGTAGCCGAGACGCGCGGTCTTGAGAATGCCCGGCAGCACCGCCGCGATTTTATCGTCGGGCAGCGCGGCGAGCGCCTGCGGCGATTCGATCACGACATGCGGCGCGACCGGCACGCCCGCCGCCGCGATGAAGCGCTTCTCCGCGACGCGATCCTGCGCGATTGCCACGCAGCCCGCGGCCGGACTCACGAACGTGCACGACGCGAGAAATTCGAGGCTTGAAGAAGGCACGTTCTCGAATTCCGTCGATACCGCCGCGCACAGGCGGCCGAGTTCGGTGAGCGCGGCGCGGTCGTCGTAGGCGGCGCGGATGTGGCGATCCGCGACGGCGCCGGCGGGGCTCGTCTCGTCAGGATCGAGCACGGCGACGCGATAGCCCATCGATTGCGCGGCGAAGCAGAACATGCGGCCGAGCTGGCCACCGCCGACCATGCCGAGCCATGCGCCCGGCAGGATGGGAGAGATCGGGGAATTTTGTGGGTTCATCGTGGGCTTGGGTGGCTGGCTGTGGGCATCAGCGATTGCGCGGCGCGCGGTCCGCGCGCGGGGTCATCAAAGCGGCGGCAGCGCCATGTCCCGCGCCGCCTGATTCTGCTTCACACGGAATGCGGCCAGCGCGTCGGCGTATTTCGCCTCGGCGACGCTCAACATCGACACCGCGAACAGCGCCGCGTTCGCCGCGCCCGCCTCGCCGATGGCGAAGGTCGCGACCGGCACGCCCTTGGGCATCTGCACGATCGAATGCAGCGAATCGACGCCCTTCAGATACTTGCTCGCCACCGGCACGCCGAGCACCGGCACGGTGGTTTTCGCGGCCAGCATGCCCGGCAGATGCGCCGCGCCGCCCGCGCCCGCGATGATCGCGCGCACGCCGCGCTCACGCGCGCTTTCGGCGTAGGCGAACATCTCGTCCGGCATGCGATGCGCCGAGACGACTTTCGCCTCGTACGGCACGCCGAATTCCTGAAGCATCGCGACGGCGTGCTTCATCACGTCCCAGTCGGAACTGGAGCCCATCAACACGCCGACGAGCGGCGCTTCGTGCGTGTGGGCGCCGGTCTGTACTTCGCTCATTCCTTTTCCCTTGAAATGCGCGTGCCGCTTCCCTGAAGCGGCACATATCGGATTACGACAAAGTCTTGCCCGTGAGGCGCTGCAACGCTTCCTGATACTTTTCCGACGTCTTCGCGATCACGTCGTCGGGCAGCTTCGGCGCGGGCGGCTCCTTCTTCCACGGTTGCGTTTCGAGCCAGTCGCGCACGAACTGCTTGTCGAAGGACGGGGGATTCGTGCCGACCTGATAACCGTCGGCGGGCCAGAAGCGCGACGAATCGGCGGTCAGCACTTCGTCCATCAGGAACAGCTCGCCCTTGTTGTCGAGGCCGAACTCGAACTTCGTATCCGCGATGATGATGCCGCGCGTCGCCGCGTACTCGGCCGCTTCCTTGTACAACTGGATGGAGATGCGCTTGATCGTCGCCGACAGCTCCGTGCCGATGCGTCGCTCCATCTCATCGTAGGTGATGTTTTCGTCGTGATGACCCATTTCGGCCTTCGCCGCGGGCGTGAAAATAGGCTCGGGCAGTTTCTGCGCGTTCTGCAAGCCCGGCGGCAGCTCGACGCCGCACACCGCGCCCG
The DNA here is from genome assembly GCF_031451275.1 of Caballeronia sp. LZ029. NCBI lineage: Bacteria > Pseudomonadati > Pseudomonadota > Betaproteobacteria > Burkholderiales > Burkholderiaceae > Caballeronia > Caballeronia sp. LZ029. The sequence goes on along the minus strand of NZ_JARUXO010000001.1, from coordinate 566,005 downwards.
TCGCCTGATAGTCCTTCCAGCCGCTGCCCGCGAGATAGCCGCGCACGACCGCTTCGACGAGAATCGGTTCGAGCCGCTTCACGACGACCGCGCGGCCCGTCACCTGCTCGACTTCTTCGGCGGCGACGACGGTCGAAGGATCGATGCCCGTGTTGTGGTTCGGCACGATGTGACCGAGCTTCTCGAACCAGAAATCGGCCATCGTGTTGAGCACGCGGCCCTTGTTCGGAATCGGCTCGCCCATGACGACATCGAATGCGGAAAGGCGGTCGGTCGTAACGATCAGGAGCTTGTCCTGACCGACTGCGTAATTGTCGCGGACCTTGCCGCGGCCGAGCAGCGGCAGCGATTTGATCGTGGATTCGTATAGCGTGGACATCGTCATGTACCGGAAGGGTTCTGAAATGGTGAACGCCGCGCTTCGCCTTCGAGCGCGGAAAGAGAGAAAAAAAGCGAACGGGCTCCGAACCCGGAACCCGTTGATTTTACTTTACAAATAACGCCTGGCTCAGATCAGGCTTATTTCGCGCTCATTTCACGATCTGCGCGAGCGCGCCGGACTTGTACTTCTCGGCGATCTTGTCGAGCGAAACCGGCTTGATCTTGCCCGCCATGCCTTCGCAACCGAACTGCATGTAGCGCTGACGGCAGATTTCCTTCGCCGCTTCGCGCGCGGGCTTGAGGTAATCGCGCGGATCGAACTTCGACGGATTTTCGAACAGATAGCGGCGAATCGCGCCGGTGATCGCGAGGCGCAGATCGGTATCGATGTTCACCTTGCGCACGCCGTGCTTGATGCCTTCCTGGATCTCTTCGACCGGCACGCCGTAGGTTTCCTTCATGTCGCCGCCGAATTCGCGTATCTCAGCCAGCAGTTCCTGCGGCACCGACGACGAGCCGTGCATCACGAGGTGCGTGTTCGGAATGCGCTGGTGAATTTCGCGGATGCGGTCGATGGCGAGGATATCGCCCGTCGGCTTCTTCGAGAACTTGTACGCGCCGTGCGACGTGCCGATCGCGATCGCCAGCGCATCGCACTGGGTCTGCTTCACGAAGTCGGCGGCCTGCTCGACATCGGTGAGAAGCTGCTCGCGCGTCATCGTGCCTTCGGCGCCGTGGCCGTCTTCCTTGTCGCCCTTCATCGTTTCGAGCGAGCCGAGCACGCCCAGCTCCGCTTCGACGGTGACGCCGATCGAATGCGAAAACTCCACGACCTGCTTCGACACCGCGACGTTGTATTCGTACGACGCGACGGTCTTGCCGTCGGCTTCGAGCGAGCCGTCCATCATCACGCTGGTGAAGCCGGAGCGGATCGCGGCCATGCACACGGCCGGCGACTGGCCGTGATCCTGATGCATCACGACCGGAATATGCGGATACGACTCGACGGCCGCTTCGATCAGATGACGCAGGAACGCTTCGCCCGCGTACTTACGCGCGCCGGCGGACGCCTGCATGATGACGGGCGCGTTCACTTCGTTCGCGGCCGACATGATCGCCTGCACTTGTTCCAGATTGTTGACGTTGAATGCCGGGAGGCCGTAGCCGTGTTCGGCCGCGTGATCCAGCAGTTGACGCATTGATACGAGAGGCATTGTGGTGAAACTCCATGATGTGAAACGAATTCTGCAGCGCGCTCGATTCCGCTCTCGGGCGGTTTTCGGCTTTATCGTTGCGTGGACTGACGCATCGGTCTGCGTCGTCTTGCGCGCTTGAGCGAGCGCCCGCCGCTGCTCGCGCGGCGGGCGCTCCGGACTTCCCGAATACGCTTAGAAGTGGTCGCCCACACGCACGATCTTCAGCGTGTTGGTGCCGCCCGCCTGACCCATCGGCTCGCCGACGGTGAGCACGACCATGTCGCCGCGCGCCGCGTAGCCCTTCGACACGACCACTTCGAGCGCCTGATTCAGCGCGGTGTCGCGGTCCATGTTGGTATCGACGTGCAGCGGCGTCACGTTGCGGTACAGCGACATCGTGCGCTCGCTCGACACGCGCGGCGTCAGCGCGAAGATCGGCACGTGCGTCCAGTGACGCGACATCCACAGCGCGGTCGAGCCGGATTCGGTCAGCGCGACCACGGCCTTCGCGCCCAGGTGATACGCGGTGAAGAGCGCGCCCATCGCGATGGACTGGTCGATGCGCGTGAACGTGCGGTCGAGGAAATCGCGATCGAGCTGCGACTCTTCCGACTTCTCCGCTTCGACGCAGATGGCGGCCATCGTTTCGATGGTCGTCACCGGATACTTGCCTGCTGCGGTCTCGGCGGAGAGCATCACGGCGTCGGTGCCGTCGAGCACGGCGTTCGCCACGTCCGACACCTCCGCGCGCGTCGGCACGGGCGCGTGGATCATCGATTCCATCATCTGCGTGGCGGTGATCACGAGCTTGTTCGACTCGCGCGCCATGCGGATCATGCGCTTTTGCAGCGCCGGCACCGCCGCGTTGCCCACTTCCACGGCGAGATCGCCGCGCGCGACCATGATGCCGTCCGATGCGTCGAGAATGCCCTGCAACGCCGGAATCGCTTCGGCGCGCTCGATCTTCGCGATCATCTTCGGCTTGATGCCGTACGGCGCGCCCGCGATGTTCGCGAGCTGACGCGCCATCTCCATGTCGGTTGCGTTCTTCGGGAACGACACCGCCACGAAGTCCGCGCCGAGCGACATCGCCGTCTTGATGTCCTCCATGTCCTTCTCGGTCAGCGCGGGCGCGGTGAGGCCGCCGCCCTGGCGGTTGATGCCCTTGTTGTTCGAGAGCTCGCCGCCGACCTTCACCGTCGTGTGGATTTCCTCGCCGATCACGCGCGTCACGTCGAGCACGATGAGACCGTCGTTGAGCAGCAGCACGTCGCCCGCGCGCAGATCGCGCGGCAGATCCTTGTAATCGAGGCCGCAGCGCTCGTTGTTGCCGAGCGGACAGTTGGCGTCGAGGATGAACGGATTGCCCGCGACGAGCATCGTCTTGTTGTTCTCGAACTTGCCGACGCGGATCTTCGGGCCTTGCAGGTCCGCCATGATCGCGACTTCGCGGCCCACCTGACGCGCCGCCTCGCGGACGATTTCGGCGCGCTGGCGGTGGTCGTCGGCGGTGCCGTGCGAGAAGTTGAAACGTACGACGTCGAGACCCGCCTGCAGCATTTGCAGCAGGATGTCAGGGCTCGTGGAAGCCGGGCCGATGGTGGCAACAATCTTTGTAGCGCGATGCATGGAATTCCTCGTCTCAGTAGGATCGCCCGTAACTACGCTGCGAGCACGTTGCGCTTGCGGCGAGGTGTTGCTCACCGGTTGCGCGCGCGCGCCGGATCGTGCCGGCGTCGCTTTGTCGATTTCTTTCAGGGCATGGGCGGGCAGGCCGCCGATGATGACCGGAGGCGTCGGCGGCACTGCGGCCGCGGCTTCGCCTTCGGGTGATGCCTGATCGGGTTGAGCCGCTTCCGCGATCGCCAGGGCTGCTTCAGCGGCGGCATCGAGCGCGCCGCTGTCGATCACGTCCTGCGTCACTTCGTCTTGCGCGCCGCCGGCTGCTTGCGCGCCCTTCTTTCCTGCTTTCGCCGGATTGCTTCGGGCCGTCAACGCCTTAAGCCCGCGACTCGAGCACTTCCACCGCGGGCAGCGTCTTGCCTTCCAGGAACTCCAGGAACGCGCCGCCGCCGGTCGAGATGTAGCTCACCTTGTCGGCGATGTTGTACTTCGCGATGGCCGCGAGCGTGTCGCCGCCGCCCGCGATCGAAAACGCCGACGAGCTGGCGATCGCCTGCGCGAGCGTCTTCGTGCCGTTGCCGAACTGGTCGAACTCGAACACGCCGACCGGGCCGTTCCAGACGATCGTGCCGGCCGTTTCGAGCTGCGCCGCGAGCGCCTTGGCCGTATCCGGGCCGATGTCGAGGATCAGGTCGTCGTCGGCGACATCCGCGACGGGCTTGATTTCCGCCTTCGCGGTCGGCGCGAATTCCTTCGCCGTCACGACATCGCTCGGAATCGGCACCGATGCGCCGCGCGTGCGCGCCTGCTCGATGATTTCCTTCGCTTCGTCGACGAGATCGGCTTCCGCGAGCGACTTGCCGATCTTGAGACCCGACGCCAGCATGAACGTATTCGCGATGCCACCGCCGACGATCAGCTGATCGACCTTCTCGGCGAGCGACTTCAGAATGGTGAGCTTGGTCGACACCTTCGAGCCCGCGACGATCGCGACCAGTGGACGCTTCGGGTTGCCGAGCGCCTTGCCGAGCGCGTCGAGTTCGGCGGCGAGCAGCGGGCCCGCGCACGCGACAGGCGCGTACTTCGCGATGCCGTGCGTCGTGGCTTCGGCGCGGTGCGCGGTGCCGAACGCGTCGTTCACGTAGACATCGCAGAGCTTCGCCATTTTTTGCGCGAGGCCGTCGTCGTTCTTCTTCTCGCCCTTGTTGCAGCGGCAGTTTTCCAGCAGCACGACGTTGCCCGGCTGGACCTGAACGCCGTCGACCCAGTCGGCGACGAGCGGCACGTCGCGCCCGAGCAGTTCCGACAGACGCGCGGCGACCGGCGCGAGCGAGTCTTCCGGCTTGAACTGGCCTTCGGTCGGACGGCCCAGATGGGACGTGACCATCACGGCCGCGCCCGCGTCGAGGGCGGCCTTGATCGCCGGGACGGAGGCGCGCACGCGCGTGTCTTCGGTGATGTTGCCGTTATCGTCTTGCGGCACGTTGAGATCCGCGCGGATGAACACACGCTTGCCGGAGACTTTGCCTTCGGCGATCAGATCGGTGAAACGCAGTACTTTCGTCATGGGAGTCAACGTAGGTAAAGAAGCGGTTCGGGCGGGGACGGCCGTCGGGGCGGCCGGTTCGTGGAGTCGCCGCGTGCGGGCCGCCGGGCAGGACGGCTCGCGCGCGGATCAGGCTGGAGGCGAAGGCCGCGCGGTAAAGCCGAACGCGCGTGCCGGAAGCGGGAGAAAGGGATCGGACAGATGAATCCGGAGATGCGCGCGAGACCCGCTCGGGCGCAGCGACGCAGCCGGGAGCGGCGGATTGGAAAATCGTAGCGCGGTGACTGCCGGACACACTTTCGACCTCGCTCACTCGGGAAAGACCATCATTTTAACCGATCGCCTTGACGGCTTTTAGCGGGCAATCGTTGATGACGCGTATTTGGCGACGACGCATTCATCACGCTCGGCGACTTCACGCCGCGAGCCGCAGCAGCGTGAACACGAGCATGCCGACGGCGATCGTGCCCATCATGCCGCGCCGCCACAAGTAGTATGCGAGCCCGGCCGCCGACGCCCACAGCGCATGATTCGACAGTGCGAGCGAAATGCCCGTGGACGTCTCCAGCAGATCCGGCACGACGACGCCCGCGAGCGCCGCGGCGGGCGCGTAGCGCAGCACGCGCTGCACGCGCGGCGGCAGCACCATGCGCTCGCCGCCGATCAGAAAGAGCGCGCGCGTCACCGCGGTGACGAGGCCCATGCCGAGAATCGCGAGCCAGACGTGCAGCGCGCTCATCGGAGAGGCCTCGTCGCGGCGGGCTTGTCGTCCTTGTCGCCGGCGACGGGCTTCGGTCCGGTGCGCTCCGCGATCACGTCCGCGAGCGTACCCGCGAACAGCGCCGCGAACACCGCGAGCGGCAGGCCGAAGCGATACGGCAGATCGAACGCCAGCAGCGCGACCACACTGGCGACGGCGACGGCCGCGAGCGTCGAGCGCGTCGCGATCGCCGAAACGATGAGTGGAATCAGCGCGAGCGTGCCCGCGAGTTCGAGGCCCCAGTTATCGGGGATCAGGCTCGCGAGCAGAATCCCGATCACCGACGAGCTCTGCCACGACAGCCAGCTCGACACCGCCAGCCCCCAGAAGAACGCTTCCTTGCCGGGCTGCCAGCCGACCGGAAAATTGCGCTTCGAAAACATCAGGTAGATGATGTCGCCGTTGAAATAGCCGAGCAGCAGGCGGCGCTTGAGCGGCAGATAGGAGAAATGCGGCGCGAGCCCCGCGCTGAAGATGACGAAGCGCAGGTTGACCATCGCGGCGGTCAGGAGAATGGTCCAGAGCGGCAGCTTCGCGGCGAAGAGCGGCAGCACCGCGAGTTGCGACGAGCCCGCGTACACCGCGAACGACATGCCGAGCGCCTGCGGCACGGTCAGCACGGACTTCGTCATCGCGATGCCGGTCACGAGACCCCAGGAGAACGTCGCCAGGACGGCGGGCGAGAAGGTGCGCACGCCCTCGAAAAACGCGCGGCGATTCGTGTCGGACAGCCGGTCGAGCATGAGCGAATGCGAGGCGAACAGGACAACCCGTGATGCCATTGCGCGGCCTCGATCGATTGCGCGATGGATCGGGAAAAACCGGGAAAATCGGAAATGGTGAGCTTCGCCGTTTCGTTCCGCTTTTTTTCAGCGGACGGCGAAAGGGAAATTATAGCGTCGTGAAAGGCGCTCCAAGATCGGTTTCGTCGCGAAAAGACGCTAAAATGACGGTCTTTCGCTGCCTTTGCGCCCTCGCCGCGCGTCTTCCCCAAGGAATCCACGCAAGAAAGCGCGCCGGGCGCCGCTGCCCCTTCAGAACGCGGGCGGCCTGCCGAAACCCACTTGAACCGAGACAGCTAGGAGAACCGTATGTCAATGGCCGACCGCGACGGCAAGATCTGGATGGATGGCAAGCTGATCGACTGGCGTGATGCCAAGATCCACGTTCTGACGCACACGTTGCACTACGGCATGGGCGTTTTCGAAGGCGTGCGCGCGTACAAGACCGCGCAGGGCACGGCCATCTTCCGCCTGAAAGAACACACGAAGCGCCTGCTGAACTCGGCGAAGATCTTCCAGATGGACGTCCCGTTCGATGCCGCCACGCTCGAAGCCGCGCAACTGGAAGTCGTGAAGGCGAACGATCTGGAAAGCTGCTACATCCGCCCGATCATCTGGGTCGGCTCGGAAAAGCTCGGCGTTTCGGCCAAGGGCAATACGATCCACGTGGCCATCGCCGCTTGGCCGTGGGGCGCGTACCTCGGTGAAGACGGCCTCGCGAAGGGCATCCGCGTGAAGACGTCGTCGTTCACGCGCCATCATGTGAACGTGTCGATGGTCCGCGCGAAGGCGTCCGGCTGGTACGTGAACTCGATTCTCGCGAATCAGGAAGCCGTCGCCGACGGTTACGACGAAGCCCTGCTGCTGGACGTCGACGGTTACGTGTCCGAAGGCTCCGGCGAGAACTTCTTCCTCGTGAACAACGGCAAGATCTACACGCCGGACCTGGCCTCGTGCCTCGACGGCATCACGCGCGACACCGTCATCACGCTCGCGCGCGATTTCGGCATCCCGGTCATCGAAAAGCGCATCACCCGCGACGAGGTCTACACCTGCGACGAAGCGTTCTTCACCGGCACCGCCGCCGAAGTCACGCCGATCCGCGAGCTCGACAACCGCACCATCGGCTCCGGCGCGCGCGGCCCGATCACGGAAAAGCTGCAAAGTGCGTTCTTCGACGTCGTCGGCGGCAAGAACGAGAAATACGCGAGCTGGCTCGCGAAGGTTTAATCGACCTCATGCGACGCGGCGGGCCGAACGCTCGCCGCGCGCTGGACATCTGACAAGAGATAGCAATGAGCGACCTGAAGGAAATGCCGCTGGTGGAATTGTCGGCGAAGGACCTGCCCGCCTTCTGCCCGAACCCGAAGATGCAGCGCTGGAGCACGCATCCGCGCGTGTTCATCGACGTGACGCACGGCGAAGCGCGCTGCCCGTACTGCGGCACGCGCTACAAGCTGAAAGACGGCGAAGTGCTCAAGGGCGGTCACTGAGAAGCCGTCGGGCGCCGGCCGCGCCCTGATCGTTTGCGCCGCGCAGCATCGGCGCACGTCAACCCACACCAATCGACGGCCCGCCCCAAGGCGGTGGGCCGCGTTTATTTTGAGATCGGATAACGACAGATGCGCCGTGCGCTGGTTATAGCACCGAACTGGATCGGTGACGCATTGATGGCGCAGCCGCTCTTTACGCTCTTGCGCAAGCTCCATCCGCGCATCGCGATCGATGCCGTCGCGCCCACCTGGGTCGCGCCCGTGCTGGAACGCATGCCCGAGATCCGCGATGTCTACGCGACGGACCTCGCCCACGGCAAGCTGCAACTGCTGCGCCGCTGGCAGCTTGCGAGCGATTTGCGCGATGTCGGCTACGACGCCGCCTACGTGCTGCCCAACTCCGTCAAATCCGCGCTGATTCCGTGGATGGCGGGCATCAACTTGCGCATCGGCTACAAGGGCGAGAGCCGCTACGGGCTCTTGAACGTGCGCCACGCGAATCCGCCGAAGACCGAGCGCCCGCCGATGACCGCGCATTACGCCGCCCTCGCCTACACGCCGGGCGCGAAGCTGCCGTTCGTCGACAGGTTCGCGCAGCCCGAAGCGGCCGCGGCGCCCGACGCGCAGACCCTTCCCGTGCCGCGTCTCGAATCCGATCCGAACGAGGCCGCTCGCGTCTCGACGCGCTTCGATCTCGACACGCGCGCGCCGCTCGTCGTGTTTTGTCCGGGCGCGGAATACGGCCCGGCCAAGCGCTGGCCGCCGGAGCATTTCGCGTCGCTCGCGCAGTTCATCGCGCAGTCGTTCCCGTATGCGCGCATCATCGCGCTCGGCTCGAAGAAAGATGCGCCGATCGCGCAGGCCATCGCGGAGCGCGCGCCGATGGTCCGCAACCTGTGCGGTCAGACCTCGCTCGGCGAAGCGTGCGCGCTCATTTCGCGGGCGAGCGCGGTCGTCACCAACGATTCCGGCCTGATGCACGTCGCGGCCGCGTCGCGCCGGCCGCTCGTCGCGGTCTACGGCTCGACCGATCCGCGCCACACGCCGCCCTTGTCCGATCTCGCAAAGGTACAATGGCTGCATCTTGAATGCAGTCCGTGCTTTGCCCGCGAGTGTCCGCTCGGCCATCTGAACTGCTTGCGCGAACTCTCGGCCGAACAGGTCTTCGGCGATCTGCGCGGGATGCTGCTCGCGCATCGTTGATGTTGCGCTCACGCGTCGAAACGCGTGTCCAACAAGACGGTTTCCAGCCGTGTGTGCGGGTGCGGACACGCGAATGTCTCCGAACGGGGGCATGCTTTGACCAATGACCGATGCAGCGCGCCGTTCCGTTGCCTGCCGCCATCAGCGGCTTCGCGCGACGCGCAGCACCGAATGCCAGAGACCCACGAGCCATGCCACGTTTCGCCCGCCTCTTCGAAGCCGCCGCCGATACTCTCAACGCTTACTATCAGGCAGTCGCGGACAACAGCATCGACAGTGTGATGTCGTTGTGGATCGACGAGGATTTCGCCACCTGCGTCTGCGCGGACGGCACGCATCTGCACGGGCTGGAAAGCATCCGCGCCGGTCTCGGCAAGCAATTCGAAACGCAGGCGGTAACCATCGAGCCGCTCGATATCCGCGTGTACGACAGCCTGGGGACGGTCGTGTATGCGATCGCCGAGGCGCATCAGCCGGCCACGCCGGCGAGCGTACCGCGCATGATCTACACGACTTACGTGATGGTTCACGAGCGCGGCGAATGGCGCATCGCGCATATTCACGCGAGCGAGATGCCGATGGAAACGGCGGGCCAGTTCGCGGCGAAGCTGCGTCACGGCCAGGGACCGCTGCACTGAAGACTTGAAGCGCTGAAGAAGACGTCTGTCGGGGAGGGGCCATGAAGCGCGATCCGTTGTTGAAACACGATTCGTCGTTCGTGGACAAAGCGCCTGCCGTAGCACTGAAGGCAACCGCGCGCGTGCCGGGGCTGCCGGGGGCGGACTGGCTCTATAACGCCCCGCGCTGGCTGCCGACGAGCCATGCGCAGACCATCGTCCCTGCTCTGTTCGGCCGCAAGCCTGCCGTGAGTTATCGCCGCGAGCGCTGGAACACGCCCGATGGCGATTTCATCGATCTCGACTTCCTCACGCACGATCCCGGCGACGAACCCGCCGCGAACGCCCCGCTCTTCGTGCTCTTTCACGGCCTCGAAGGCAATTCCGACTCGCACTACGCCCGCACGATGATGGCCGCCGCCCGCGCGCGCGGCTGGCACGGCGTCGTGCCGCATTTTCGCAGTTGCAGCGGCCCGCTCAACCTGCTGCCGCGCTTCTATCATCTCGCGGACAGCGCCGAAGTCGACTGGATCCTGCGTCGGCTCGCGCAATCGCATCCCGGGCCGATCGTCGCGGCGGGCGTATCGCTCGGCGGCAACGTGCTGCTGCACTGGCTGTGCAAGAACGGCAAGGATGCGTCGATCGTCAGTGCCGCCGCAGCCATCTCCGCGCCGCTCGACGTCCATGCGGGCGGCCTCGCGATTTCGCAGGGCTTCGGCATGGTCTATACGCGCAGCTTTCTGAAGTCGCTGAAGAAGAAGGCGCTCGCGAAGCTCGGCCAGTATCCCGGTCTTTACGATCGCGACGCCGTGCTCGCCGCGCGCACGCTCTACGAATTCGACAACGTCGTCACCGCGCCGCTGCACGGCTTTCGCGACACCAATCACTATTGGTCGACAGCGACGATCCGCGCGCATCTGAAGCACATCGAAGTGCCCGCGCTGCTTCTGAACGCGCGCAACGATCCGTTCCTGCCCGAGTTCGCGCTGCCGTCGGTGGCCGAAGTGTCGGCGCGCGTCACGCTCGACCAGCCGAATCACGGCGGGCACGTCGGCTTCATGACGGGACCGTTTCCCGGCCGGATCGACTGGCTGTCGCTGCGCGTGTTCGGTTATCTGGAGAACTTCGTTTCGTGAACCACCATGGATGAAATCGTCAGGCAGGCGCTCGCCAAATGGCCCAATGTTCCGCATTGCACGGGCTGGCTGCTGCTCGACCGGCGCGGCCAGTGGCGCATGCGCGACGACGCCGCGCAGACCGCCGGCGAACTCGGCACGCCGATCCGGCATGAAGCGCTGCTGGGCTTCATCAATCGCAACTACGAGAGCGATGCCGACGGTCAGTGGTTCTTCCAGAACGGTCCGCAGCGCGTGTACGTCGAGCTGGCGTACACGCCGTGGATCGTGCGCCTGCACGCGGCGGACGGCACATTGCGCCTGACCGATCAGGCCGGCGCGTCGTTCGGTCCTGCGCACGCGTTCATCGACGACGAAGGCGGCATCCTCTTTTCCGATGACGCATCGCCCGCGCGCGTGGCCGCCCTGCACGATCACGATATAGAACTGTTCGCGAATCACGCGTCGCTCGACGATGCGGGCAAGGGCGGCGTGTTCCATTGGCGCGATGGCGTCGATCTGCCCGTGCAGCCGATCGCGCGCGCCGACGTCGCGACGCGCTTCGGTTTCGTCTCGAGTCCCGCCGACCGCGCCGCCGCGAAGAAAGACTGATCTAGCTGTTCTTCTCCATCTCGCGCTCTTCCTTGTAGCGCGTCTCGAAATCGCGCAGGCGCGCGGAAATCGTCGAGAGATCGTAGAAGCTCGCGGTCTTCACATCGCGCGCTTCCTTCAGTTGCCGGATCGCGGATGGCCACGCGCCGTCCAGCGCGAACTTCTCGGCCATCGCCTGATGCTGTTGCAGCGGATCGTTGAGACCCGCGCTCGCCTGCGCGAGATAGAACCACCAGTCGGGCCGCGCCGGTTCGGCGCGCGTTTCGCGGCGTGCGAGCGTCTGCGCTTCGGCAAAGCGGCGTGCGGAAAGCAGCGCCTGCAGATGCACGTCGATGGCCGCGTGCGATTCCGGCCAGCGTTTTTGCGCGATGTCCGCGAGACGAATCGCGTCGTCGTTGCGGCCCGCGCGGCGCGCGATGTCGGCCGCGAGCACGTCGAGGCTCGGCGTGCTGCGTAGCGCCGGCGGCGCGGGCTGGGCTTTCGTCGCCGGCGCCGGCGCCGACCGGCCTTCTACATGAACCGGCGGCAGAGCGATGTCGCTGCTCGCGCGAGACGGCTTCGCTGGCGTCGAATCGGGCTGCGGCGCGTTGCCGAGATTCAGCGCCGCCCGTGCGTTGTTGAGCGGCGTTGCGGTCATCGAAGGGTCCGCGTTGCGCAGCGATTGCTCGCCGCCCTTGCGCGACGTCACGGCCGGCGCGGCCGCGACCGTTTCCTGCGATGGCCGCGCGCGATCCTCCTGCCGAACCTGCGCCGATGCCGCCGCCGTGCTCGCCTCCTCGCCCTCGAACAGCTTGCGCGCTTTGGCGAGCGCGTCGCTGGCGGCGTCGTAATTGCCCATCAATGATTGCGCGAGCGCGATCCCATACCAGTTCGACGCCGGATTGAGCGCCGTCTGATCCTCGATTTCCGATTTGAGCCGGCTCGCGACCTCGCGATAGTCGCTCGCGTAGTTCACCTGGAGCACGCGGGCGCGGGCGCGCACGAACGCATATTCCGCCGATTGACGCGGCTGCCGGTACGGCACGCGCCGCGCGCGGCCTTCCATGTCGGCGATGCGATCCGTCGTGAGCGGATGCGTGCGCACGTAGGGCGGCACGCCGTTATCGGCCATCGAATAGCGGTCGAGGCGCTCGAAGAACGCGACCATCGCATACGGGTCGTAACCGGCGGCGGCGAGCATCTGAAAGCCGACGCGATCGGCCTCGTGCTCGGCCGCCCGCGAGAAGCGCAGTTGATTGTCGACGGCGAACGCCTGGCCGCCCATCGCGATGCCCATGCCCAGATCGCCGCTATGCGCGAGTAGGCCCGCGAGCATGCCGGCGACCATCGCGGCGAGCGCCGCGTATGTGCTCTTTTCCTGCGTGCCGAGCATCCGTGCGATGTGACGCTGAAGCACGTGCCCCATTTCGTGGCCGATCACCGACGCCAGTTCCGATTCGGTCTGCGTCGCGGCGATTAAACCCGTATTCACGCCGATGAAGCCGCCCGGCATCGAGAACGCGTTGATCTGCGAATCGCGCACGGCGAACAGGTCGAAGTCGGGCCGATAGCCGCCGAGATACTGCACGGCCGCGGCGGCGGACAGCTTCGACGAGATCGAATCGAGATAGTCGCGCAGCAGCCAGTCGTCGAGATAGTCGGGATCGGCGCGCACTTCGCGCATCATCCGCTCCCCGACCTTGCGCTCGGCCTGCGGAGTGAGCGAGCCGCCGGAGCCATCGCCGAGATCCGGAAGCTGCACCGACGAAAGCGGCGCGCGCAGGCCGGACATCGTGCCGGGGCGATTCGCGAAGCGGCTTTCTGCGCCGCCGTAGACGCCGAAAACGCCTTCCGCGACGTTGGCCGGCACATCGCTCCCGACATTTTCCTGCGATGACCGCAATTGCGACGCCGCGAGCGTGCCCGTCGCGTTCGCGGAAGGCGAGCCCGATTGCGCCAACGCCGCGGGCGGCATGGCGAGGGCGATGCACAGCAGGGAGATGAGCACGCGGCTCGGACGTGTCGGATGCATGGCGCGAAACGGTCGAAGCGCCGATGGTCGGCTCGAAAACTAAAACGAGCTTATCGTATCAAGTGTTGCGTGTGGGGCGTCTCGCGTCGGCCGTACGTGGCCGCGGACGGCCGACGTTTCGTGAAAAACCGCGCGAAATCACGCTGGTATGATAGGCGCCCATTCGAAGGAGACGCTATGTCCGGACTCACCCATTTCGATGCCGCCGGAGAGGCCCACATGGTCGATGTCAACGCGAAGAACGAAACGCGGCGCATCGCCGTGGCGCGCGGCTCGATCGCGATGCTCGACGGCACGCTCGCGCTGATCCGCGAAGGCCGCGCGAAGAAAGGCGACGTGCTCGGTGTCGCGCGCATCGCCGCGATTCAGGGCGCGAAACGCACCGCCGATCTGATCCCGCTGTGTCATCCGCTGGCGCTGACGCGCGTCGCGGTGGATTTCACGATCGACGAAGCGCTGCCCGGCGTGCATTGCGAAGTGCGCGTGGAGACGGTCGGGCGCACGGGTGTGGAGATGGAAGCGCTGACCGCCGTGCAGGTCGGATTGCTCACGATCTACGACATGTGCAAGGCGGTGGATCGCGGGATGACCATCACGAACGTGCGCGTGATGGAGAAGCATGGGGGGAAGTCGGGCGACTGGGTGGCGGCGGATCAAACAGCGCCGGCACCCTGACCTTCCTCACTCCTCGTCGTCTTCCGCTGACGGCACCTGACTCTGCGCCGGCACCCCATACAGCTTCACCAGATCCGCCCTGAAGGGAGCCAGCGACGTGCCGGCTTCATCGACCAGATCGTAGACGGCGGCAAGCTGCTTCGGCCAGTCGTGTAGTTGCGTCGCGAAAATCTTCAGGCGCGCCATCGTGTCGAGCGCTTCGGCGCGTTGTCCGGCGAGCGCCTGCAGCACCGCGTATCGGCGCAGCACCGTTTCGCCCGGCAACAGCGCGATCGCCTTCCTGTGCGCGGCGAGCTTCGCCTCGACGTTCTGCGCGTTGATCGGCAGCAGCGTCGCCGCACCGTATTCGCCCCATGCCGTGAACAGGAACGAAGGATTGTCGCGATACTGCTCCGCCGGCCGCGAGCCGTAATAGAGCACTTCGGCGCGATTGTAGTCACGCAGCGTCGGATAAAGCGCCGCCAGCCCGCCAAGCACGAGCACGACATACACGCCATACGACAGCGGACGCGCGACGAGCCGCAGCGGCCGCGTCTCAAGCAGCCCGATGACGAGCATCGCCGGCATCAGGAAGAACATGTACTGCTGCGGATACTCAACGAGCGCATGCATCATCAACACGCCGAGCAGCGACAACGCGAAAATGCGCGCCGGCGTCTGCGGCGCGCGCAGCACGCGGATCAGCCAGAACACGATGCCCGCGACGAGAATCGCCATGCCGAGCGCGCCCGTTTTCGCGAGCAGGTCGATGAAGATGTCGTGCGCGTTATTCGCAATCTCCACGCCGCCGAGATCGCGGACGAGATCGAACTGATAACGCGGAAACTCGCCCCAGCCGACGCCCAGCATCGGATGCGTCTTGAACATCGTCCAGCCGTATTTCCAGAGCGCCAAGCGCGGCGCGATCTGACTGGCTTCCTGCATGCGCTCCGCCGCCGATTGCGCAAGCCCGAAGTCGTAGCGGACGTTCGCCCAGCGCACCGCCGCGTTCACGGCGAAGAAGACGATTGCAAGCAGAACCGGGACGATCCACGCGCGCACATCGCGCCGGCCCGGCCCGTCGAAACCTTCCGACACGACCGGACGCCCGATCACGAACGCCATCCAGAATCCGGCGACGACGATCACCGCCGTTTGCAGCCACGGCCCGCGCGAGACCGTGAGCGCGAGGCCGAGCGAATACACCGCCGACAGAATCAGCCACAGCACGATCGGGAGCCGCCGCGCCTGCACGAAATACAGCGCGCCCGCCAGCGCGAACGCGATCACGGTCGCGAGGTGATTCGCCTGCGCCATGTTGCCGAAAGGACGCCGTTCGACCATCACGTTGTACGCGACCACGAACGGCGTGAACTTCACTTCGAGATGCAGCAACTGCACGATCTGGCAGAAGACCGCGAACAGTCCGCCGACCATCAACGCAGCCGCGCCGATTCTCAGCGTCTTCTCCGCGAGCCCCGCCCGCACGAGTCCGAAGCCCGTATGCACCGCGACGAACGACGCGAGCAGATACGCGCCGCCGAGCCAGTTCATCGATGGCTGAGCGACCGGCAGCAGCAGCGTCTGCGCGACGAGCAGCAGGCCGAACGCGAGCGGCATCAGCGCGACGACCGGCGATGCGAACGGCACCTTCGGCTCGGACACGCGCACGAGCAGCGCGACCGTCGCGCCGAGCGCCAGATAGAGCGCGAGCGCGCTGTATTCGGCGTAGAAAGTCGGAATCGGATACGTGTGGTTGACGACCGCGAAGGGAATCGTCAACGCAAGACACAGAACGGCAAAACAGAGAAAGCGTGCGTATTGGGAAGGCATAGGGACAGGGAACGTCGGCAACCGGCGCACTATACAAAACTTTGCCCCCGCTGTCCGTCGAACGGCCGGAATTGCTACGAAATCGCTGCTTTTCGCGCAAAAACGACGCTGCATCGACGCGGCGGCGCCGTAAATCCTGCCGCCGCGCTTCCCCCTGCATCGCGATCTTTCGCACCGCTTACGCGCGGCACTCCGGCGGGGCAAGGTTCGCCCGGAGCGTCGCCGCCTGCGCGGGCAATGGGCCGGCGCCCGGCGCGGGCAGCGACGAATCCGTTTTCGCCGCCGCGAAGCATTCCCATGTCACCGATCCCGCCTGCACGACGCCGCGGCTCAGCGCGATGCGCGCGGTCGGGGTATCGGCGTTATCGGGCGTCGAAGGCACGAGCACGAGCGTGTTCGATCCCTCGGGCGCGACGCGCGTCGTGTAGGCGATCGTGATCTGCCCGGTGTCGCTGTCGACGTGAATCGACTCGACGTTGCGCGTTCCGGGTGGCGACGCGAAGCCGCCCGCGAGATCCGCGCCGCTCGCCGCGTTCTCCGCAACCCCGAGCCGCGCCGCCGCCGCGAGCGTGATGCCCTCGCCCACGCGACTTCGCGCGAGATAATCCTGATACGCGGGTATCGCATACGCCGCGACCACACCGACGATCGCAAGCACGATCATCAGTTCGATCAGCGTGAAGCCGCGCGTCTGCACTTCGTCCGCGCGCCGCCCGAACCACCATGCGCGCCGTTCGCGCGGCGCGTCCAAATCACAAGCCATCGTCGTCATTGCTGCTCCAGAAAATCAAAAAGCGCCCCGCCGCGAGATGCGATCAGGACGCTTCGATCGTATGGAGGGAGCGCAACGAGCAACAGTCGGCCAAGTGGCCTAGGAGATTTCGTGGGCGCGCGCTCAGCCGGCCGCGCGATTGCCCTCGGCGAGCGCGCGGCGCTTTAGCAGCCAGCCCAGCGCGACGACCAGGAACGCCCCGGCGACGCGCGCCGCATATCCGGCGACCTCGGTATTGAGCGCGGGCCATCGGTCGATGAACGGATCGTCGATGATGAGTCCGCCCGCGATCCATCCGAGCAGTCCCGCGCCGACCAGCACGACCGCTGGAAAACGGTCGAGCAGCTTCAGCACCAGCGTGCTGCCCCACACGATGAGCGGAATGCTCACGATCAGCCCGAAGATCACCAGTGCGAGCCGATGACGCGGATCGGCGGCTTCGGCAGCGCCGGCGATCGCGATCACGTTGTCGAGGCTCATCACGGCATCGGCGACGATGATCGTCTTCACCGCCGCCCACAGACGGTCCGATGCGTTGATCTCGTGCTCGTCATGATCCGGCTGCATCAGCTTCACGCCGATCCACAAAAGCAGCATGCCGCCCACGAACTTGAGGAACGGAATGTCGAGCAACATCACGGCGAACGCGATAAGCACGACGCGCAGGATGATCGCGCCGAGCGTGCCGAGCACGATGCCTCGCGTGCGCTGCTGATCCGGGAGGTTACGGCATGCGAGCGCGATCACGACGGCGTTGTCGCCGCCGAGCAGGATGTCGATCACGATGATCTGGACGACCGCGCCCCAGTGAAGCGTCGAAAAGAATTCAAACATGAGGCAGAAATAAAAAAGCGAGGAAGCAATGCTCCCTCGCTTTTTGTTGGCTTATATACGAAAGGAATCAGTAAGAGTACCAAACCCTCGCGTAAATTGCCCGCTCGATGTCAGAGAACCGACTTCAGCAGACGCGCCATCTCCGACGGATTCTTCGTGACCTTGATGCCGCACGCGTCCATGATTTCGAGCTTGGCGTCCGCCGTGTCCGCACCACCCGAGATCAGCGCGCCAGCGTGGCCCATGCGCTTGCCCGGGGGCGCCGTCACGCCCGCGATGAAGCCGACGACCGGCTTCTTCATGTTGTCCTTGATCCAGTAAGCGGCGTTCGCTTCGTCCGGACCGCCGATCTCGCCGATCATGATGACGGCGTCCGTGTCCGGATCGTCGTTGAACATCTTCATCACGTCGATGTGCTTGAGACCGTTGATCGGATCGCCGCCGATACCCACCGCCGACGACTGGCCGAGGCCGAGCGCCGTCAACTGGCCGACCGCTTCGTACGTCAGCGTGCCCGAGCGCGACACCACGCCGATGCGGCCTTTCTTGTGGATGTGACCCGGCATGATGCCGATCTTCAGCTCGTCCGGCGTGATCGTGCCGGGGCAGTTCGGTCCGAGCAGCAGCGTCTTGCGGTTTTCGCGGCGCATGCGGTCCTTGATTTCGAGCATGTCGCGAACCGGAATGCCTTCCGTGATGCAGATCGCGAGATCGAGATCGGCCTCGACGGCTTCCCAGATCGCGGCGGCTGCGCCCGCGGGCGGCACGTAGATGACCGAAACGGTCGCGCCGGTTTCCGCCTTCGCTTCCTTGACGGATGCGTAGATGGGAATGCCTTCGAAGTCTTCGCCGGCCTTCTTCGGATTCACGCCCGCGACGTACGCTTCACGGCCGTTCGCGTATTCGCGGCACGCGCGCGTGTGGAACTGGCCGGTCTTGCCGGTGATGCCCTGCGTGATGACCTTCGTGTCTTTGTTGATCAGAATCGACATGTAGTGACCTCTGTTCGTTTGGCGTCGCCAAAGCTCGCGCTCGGCGACCGCCATTCGTATCTGGTGGAACGCTCTCTTAGGCTCGGTAAGCGAAACCGCGCTTACTTGCCTTCGGCTGCCGCGACGACCTTCTGCGCGGCTTCTTCCATGCTGTCCGCCGAGATGATCGGCAGGCCCGAGTCGGCCAGCATCTTCTTGCCGAGGTCTTCGTTCGTGCCCTTCATGCGCACGACGAGCGGCACCTTCAGGTCCACGGCCTTCGACGCCACGATCACGCCTTCCGCGATCACGTCGCAGCGCATGATGCCGCCGAAGATGTTCACGAGGATGGCCTTGAGGTTCGGATTCTTCAGCATCAGCTTGAACGCTTCGGTCACCTTTTCGGTCGTCGCGCCGCCGCCGACGTCGAGGAAGTTGGCCGGCTCGCCGCCGAACAGCTTGATCGTGTCCATCGTCGCCATCGCGAGGCCCGCGCCGTTCACGAGACAGCCGATGTTGCCGTCGAGCGAGATGTACGCGAGGTCGAACTTCGACGCTTCGACTTCAGCCGGATCTTCTTCGTCCAGATCGCGGTAAGCGACGATTTCCGGGTGACGGAAGAGCGCGTTCGAATCGAAGTTGAACTTGGCGTCGAGCGCGATGACCTTGCCTTCGCCGGTCAGGATCAGCGGGTTGATTTCCGCGAGCGATGCGTCGGTTTCGTAGAACGCCTTGTACAGACCTTGCAGGATCGCGCGCGCTTGCGGAATCGATGCGTCGGGAATGCCGATCTTGCGTGCGAGGTCATCGGCGTCTGCGTCTTGCAGGCCGGTCGACGGCTCGACGGCGAACTTGTGCAGCAGCTCGGGCGTCTTTTCCGCGACTTCTTCGATGTCCATGCCGCCTTCGCTCGACGCCATCACGACGATCTTCTGCGAAACGCGGTCGAGCACGAGGCCGACGTAGAGTTCCTTCTTGATGTCCGCGCCTTCTTCGATCAGCAGGCGATTCACCTTCTGGCCTTCGGCGCCGGTCTGGTGCGTGATGAGCTGCATGCCGAGGATCTGGTTCGCGTATTCGCGGACCTGCTCGATCGACTTCGCGACCTTCACGCCGCCGCCCTTACCGCGGCCGCCGGCGTGAATCTGCGCCTTGACGACCCAAACCGGGCCGCCCAGCTCTTCCGCGGCCTTGACCGCATCATCCACCGAGAACACGGGTTTGCCGCGCGGGACCGCGACGCCGAATTTCCGCAGGATTTCCTTACCCTGGTACTCGTGAATCTTCATGCGTGATTCCTTCAGTCTGAGAGTTGGAGTGAACTTCTATGTGCTTGAACCGCTTATTTTTCGATTCTTGTTTGAATTCCATGCGTGCGCGCAAGCGCTGCCTGCGCGCTACGAGGCGGACTTTGTCTCCGGCCTGTCCTGTACCGTTGTGCCGGTGTCCGTTTGCCCGGCGGGTGCGTGGCCGAACCAGCGCGGGTAATACTCTTTGACCGCGGGGCCCTCGAAACGCAACGCGTGACATCGGCCGAGCTGGAACGGCGGCTCGTCCTGCGGTGCGGTGGCGGAGGGATTGGCGGCGTCGGATTGATTGAACGGATTGCCGTCCTCGATCTTCCAGACGTCGCCGGCGAATGCCTGAATGGCCGCGGTCGGCAAGACGCCGCACAGTTCGGTGAGATGCGTGCAGCCGGCCGCGCCGCGCAGCAGACGGCTGGCTTCGCGGCGAAAACTTTGGAGCAGATTGAGTCCGATGAGCTTGCGATAGACCGGGTTGGACTCGGCGCACAGCGCGCCATAGGGCGACCAGTCCGACGATGCTTCGACGTCGACGATGGTGAGCTTGCGGTCGATGGTGATGCGCAGCCAGAGTTCATGGATCGGCAGGCCGTGTGGCCGGACGCCCGTGGCGAGGCGAAAGTCGCGCGGCTTCTCATCGGTTAGACAGGCGTCGATATCCCAGAGGCCATCGTCGCGCTCGAACGCTTCCAGCCGAATCGCGCGACGGTGGCGCAATTGTCGGGGAGCGGGAGGCGAGAGAGGCATGCTGGAAGTGAGCCGGTACAGGGGAAACCGTGGAATTTTAGCATATTGGGTATTTGGAGCCGGACATGCGTTCCACGAATGAAACGTGCGTGCGATTTCGCCCAAGCAGGCCGACATTCAGTCGTCGACGATCTCTTCGCTCCAGTCTTCGTCGCCGCCCTTCAGGATCTTGCCGATCGTGCCGCTCGAAAAGCCGCGCGCGGCCAGAAAGCGCGCCTGCTTCGCCCGTTCGGCGGGCGTCTCGGGCGGCACGCCGTACTTCTTCTCCCACACGGCTTGGGCGCGCGCGGTTTCGGATTGCGCGAGCTTGTCGGCGGTTTCACTGATGAGCTCATCGCCGACGGCATGGCGCTTCAACTCGCTGATGATCCTGCTGCCGCCCATTCGCGACGCCCGCCGATGCACGACGCTCTCGACAAAGCGCTCGTTCGACAGCCAGCCATCGCGTTCGAGGCTGTCGAGCAGCGATTCGAGCAAATCGGCTTCATCGACGTACGGGCGCAGCTTGCGCGACAACTCCGCCCGGCTATATTCGCGCCGCGAGAGAAACGCGAGCGCGCGTCCCTTGAGCGAGCGCTGCGGGCGTTTGGGATTGTTGACTTCGGTCGCCGAAGGCTTTCGGGTGCGTTGACTGGAGCGGCTGTAAACCGGTTCGGCCGATTCGCCACTTGCCGGCTCGGCAGGCGCGCATTGTTCGAAGGGCTCGAAAGGATCGGCGTCTTCGAACGGGTCCGTGAAGGGAATGAGATCGGGTTCGGAGGGTTTGCTTGCGGGCGCGGCGGGCTGCGGCGCGCGATCGACGGGACGTGCTTTCGGCTGCCCTGTCGCCTGGTTCAGAATGGCGCGCGATTGATCCTGACTCAGGGCGCTTTTGCTGGCGACCTCGCTGTTTACACCGTCTTTAGCGGGCTCAAAAACGCGACGCGCCGACGCGAATGACTTCGCGTCGGCGCGCTGCTTGCTATTGCGTTTGGAGCCGCTCGACTTCGACGATGCACCACGCCGCTCGCTGCTTCGTTCGTAGCGATCGGCAGAGTCGGAACCGCTCTCGGTTCCGTCATCCGCCATGTCAGCCTTCGATCCGAACCGACGCTTCTGCATCGTCCTTCAAGCCTGATGCTTACTCGTCGTCGGCCGTTGCAGCGCCTGCGACAGCAGCTTCGCCCAACGCGGCGACACCCAGCGATGCGCGGATCTTGTTTTCGATCTCGCGTGCGATGTCCGGATTTTCGCGCAGGAATTCGCGCGCGTTGTCCTTGCCCTGACCGATGCGATCGCCGTTGTAGCTGTACCAGGCGCCGGCCTTGTCGACCAGCTTCGCCTGCACGCCGAGATCGATGATTTCGCCCTGACGCGAGATGCCTTCGCCGTACAGGATGTCGAAGATGGCTTCGCGGAACGGCGGCGACACCTTGTTCTTCACGACCTTCACGCGCGTCTCGTTGCCGATGACTTCGTCGTTCTTCTTGATCGAGCCGATACGGCGGATATCCAGACGCACCGACGAATAGAACTTGAGCGCATTACCGCCCGTGGTGGTTTCCGGGTTGCCGAACATCACGCCGATCTTCATGCGAATCTGGTTGATGAAGATCACGAGGCAGTTCGTGCGCTTGATCGTACCGGTGAGCTTGCGCAGCGCCTGCGACATCAGACGCGCTTGCAGACCCGGGAGCGAATCGCCCATTTCGCCTTCGATTTCCGCCTTCGGCACGAGCGCCGCGACCGAGTCGATGACGATCATGTCGATGGAACCGGAGCGCACCAGCGCATCCGCGATTTCCAGCGCCTGCTCGCCCGTGTCCGGCTGCGAGATCAGCAGATCCTGCGCGTTCACGCCGAGCTTTTGCGCGTATTGCACGTCGAGCGCGTGTTCTGCGTCGATAAACGCTGCCGTGCCGCCGAGCTTCTGCATCTCCGCGATCACCTGCAGCGTGAGCGTGGTCTTGCCCGACGACTCCGGACCGTAGATTTCCACGACACGGCCGCGCGGCAAGCCGCCGACGCCGAGCGCGATGTCCAGTCCGAGCGAACCGGTGGAAACCACCTGAATGTCTTCGACCGCCTCACCTGCGCCGAGCCGCATGATCGACCCTTTGCCGAATTGCTTTTCGATCTGCGAGAGCGCGGCGGCCAGGGCCTTGCTCTTTTCCGCAGTCATTCCAGCCGGGCCTTTCTTGCTTTCTTCCATGAATCGTCCTTTGCTATGATGAACGGCGTCTGAGGCAGTGTTCACGGGCTTTTCCGTTGCTCGATCGAGCATACGAAACCACGCTTCACACTCACGCAGACACTGTATAAAAAAACAGTAGTTTTTGCAAGCATGCAACAGCGCGGCGCAGCTTTTTTTCCACGCCGCGCGAGACGCGCCAAAACTACGAAACACCTGGAGACCGCCGCGCCGGGCGACAAACGGTGCCGGCAATATAAGGCGCACACGACGATGCGAATCCTCATTGCCGAAGACGACAGCATACTCGCGGACGGCCTCGTCCGATCACTCCGCCAATCGGGATACGCCGTCGACCATGTGAAGCATGGCGTCGAGGCGGACACCGCGCTTTCCCTTCAGACTTTCGACCTGCTGATACTCGATCTCGGCCTGCCGCTCATGCCCGGTCTCGAAGTCCTGCGCCGCCTGCGCGCGCGCAACTCGCAGATGCCCGTGCTGATCCTCACCGCCGCCGACAGCGTCGATGAACGCGTCAAGGGCCTCGACCTCGGCGCGGATGACTATATGGCCAAACCCTTCGCGCTGAACGAGCTCGAAGCACGCGTGCGTGCGCTCACACGGCGCGGCGCGGGCGGCGGCCCGACGGTCGTCAAGCACGGTTCGCTTTCCTTCGATCAGGTCGGGCGGATCGCGACGATCGGCGATCAGGTCATCGATCTGTCCGCGCGCGAGCTCGGCGTGCTCGAAGTGCTCTTGCAAAGGACGGGCCGGCTCGTGTCGAAGGAACAGCTCGTCAATCATCTGTGCGAATGGGGCGAGGAAGTCAGCAATAACGCGATCGAGGTGTACGTGCATCGGTTGCGCAAAAAGATCGAGCCGAGCGGCGCGAAGATCATCACGGTACGCGGCCTCGGTTACACGCTGGAGAAAGCGGGCGTCACCTCGCCTGGCACGAACGGCGCGGGGCCTCAACCGTCGGGCGTCGCCGTCGGCCAACACTATAAGTAGCCTGCATGGCGTCGCCCGCTTCCACCGAATCGCCCGAGTCGCGAGAGTCGAAAAATCACGCAAAAGCGAGCGCCGACGATTCCGACGCCCAGCGCGACGCGCGCTATGCCAACCCTTTCGCGCCGCCCGACGAGCTCGAGCCCGACGACGAGACGCATCCGCGTTCGCTCTTCGGCGAGATTCTCGACTGGATGCTCGCGCCGCTTCTGCTGCTCTGGCCGATGAGCATCGCGGTGACGTATCTCGTCGCGAAGTCGATCGCGAACGGGCCGTTCGACCGCGCGCTCGAAGCCGACGCCTACGTGCTCGCGCGCCAGATTCAGCCGGTCAACGGCGTCGCCGAATTGCGGCTTCCGGACGCGACGCGCGATTTCCTGCGCGCCGATAACGTCGACAGCGTGTTCTTTCAGGTGCTCGGCACGCGCGGCGAGCTGGTCGGCGGCGACCGCGACATGCCCTTGCCGCACGACGACGATCGTCCGCAGCCGGGCATCGTCGAGTTTCGCGACGATGTGCTGCGCGGCAACGACATCCGCGTCGCGTATACGACCGTCGATCTGCCCGGCCTCGCGCCCGGCCGCGATCCGGACAGCGCGCAGCCGGTGCTCGTGCAGGTGGCCGAAACGCTCGACAAGCGCAGCCAGCTCGCCAACGACATCATCAAGGGCGTGATCCTGCCGCAGTTCGTGATCCTGCCGCTCGCGATCATCCTCGTATGGTTCGGGCTGTCGCGCGGGCTCGCGCCGCTGCATGCGCTGCAATCGAACATCCGCGCGCGCCGCCCCGACGATCTCTCGCCGCTCCAGGCGGGCAGCGCGCCGCCGGAGATCGCGCCGCTCGTCGCGTCGTTCAACGATCTGCTCACGCGCCTCGAACAGAACATGGAGTTTCAGAAGCGCTTCATCGCCGATGCCGCGCATCAGATGAAGACGCCGCTCGCGGGCCTGCGCATGCAGGCGGAACTGGCGATGCGCCAGGATGTATCGACGGAAGTGCAGCACTCGCTCGAACAGATCGCGATGAGTTCCGAGCATGCCGCGCGCCTCGTGACGCAACTGCTCGCGCTCGCACGCGCCGAGAATCGTGCGACGGGGCAGATATTCACGCCGATCGTGCTGACCGATCTCGCGCGGCTCGCCGTGCGCGACTGGGTGCAGGCCGCGCTCGCGAAACGTATGGACCTCGGTTATGAAGAGCCGCCGTTTCCGGTCGAAGTGGAAGGCAACGTCGTGATGTTGCGGGAGATGCTGTCGAACCTGATCGACAACGCGATCCGCTACACGCCGGCGGGCGGGCGCATCACCGTGCGCGTGCGGACCGACGATAACGATCTCGATCTCGTGCATCTCGAAGTGGAAGACACGGGCCTCGGCATTCCGGCCGCGGAACGCACGCGCGTGGTCGAACGCTTCTATCGCATACTCGGGCGCGAGGGCGACGGCAGCGGACTCGGCCTTGCGATCGTCAAGGAGATCGCGACGATGCACGGCGGCTCGCTCGCCATCGAAGATCATGTGTATCAGGAGAGCCCGAGACTCGCCGGAACCCTCGTACGGGTCAGCCTCCAGCGGGTTTTTCCTGCCCGGGACAAACCCTGAGCGTAAGTCTCGCCTAGCCGGTTTGCTCGCGCGAGAAGAACGAGCTTAAAAGAATTTAAACGATCGTTCGAATCACATGCCGGCCAATTCCGCGAACATCCCCGTTACGGCCTCGATGTTGCCCGTCAGTCACCGCGTCAGAACGCCGTAAGTTTTCGTTCCAATAATCTTTGCACCGGAGCCGCCTAGTCGCGGACCGATGTATTCGAAAATTCAAATCAGGAGACGATACATGGCTACGGTTGAGGGGCGCGTGTCACACGCACCGATGACGGCGGAGGAGAAGAAAGTCATCTTCGCCTCGTCGCTGGGCACGGTGTTCGAATGGTATGACTTCTATCTGGCGGGCTCGCTCGCCGTCTATATCAGCAAGACCTTCTTCTCGGGCGTCAATCCGACGGCCGGCTTCATCTTCACGTTGCTGGGCTTCGCCGCGGGCTTCGCGGTGCGTCCGTTCGGCGCGATCGTGTTCGGCCGGCTCGGCGATATGGTCGGGCGCAAGTACACGTTCCTCGTGACCATCGTGATCATGGGTCTGTCGACGTTCCTGATCGGCTTCCTGCCGGGATACGCGACGATCGGCATCGCGGCGCCGGTCATCTTCATCGCGATGCGGCTGCTGCAAGGTCTCGCGCTCGGCGGAGAGTACGGCGGCGCGGCGACGTACGTCGCGGAGCACGCGCCTTCGAACAAGCGCGGCGCGTGGACGGCGTGGATCCAGACTACCGCGACGCTCGGCCTGTTCATCTCGCTGATCGTGATTCTCGCGGTGCGCACGATCATGGGCGAAGAGCAGTTCGGCGCATGGGGCTGGCGCATTCCGTTCCTCGTGTCGATCCTGCTGCTCGCCGTGTCCGTGTGGATTCGCATGAAGCTGCACGAGTCGCCGGTGTTCGAGCGCATCAAGGCGGAAGGCAAGACGTCGAAGGCGCCGCTCACGGAAGCGTTCGGCGAATGGAAGAACCTGAAGATCGTGCTGCTCGCGCTCTTCGGTCTGACGGCGGGCCAGGCGGTCGTGTGGTACACGGGCCAGTTCTACTCGCTCTTCTTCCTGACGCAGACGCTGAAGGTCGATGGCACCAGCGCGAACATCATGGTCGCGGTCGCGCTGCTGATCGGCACGCCGTTCTTCGTGTTCTTCGGTTCGCTGTCGGACCGTATCGGGCGCAAGCCGATCATCATGGCCGGCTGTCTGATCGCCGCGTTGAGCTTCTTCCCGCTCTTCAAGGCGCTCGCCCACTACACGAACCCGACGCTCGAAGCCGCGACGCAGAAGTCGCCGATCGTCGTGATCGCCAATCCGGACGAGTGCTCGTTCCAGTTCAATCCGGTGGGCACGGCGAAGTTCACGAGCTCCTGCGATATCGCGAAGAGCGCGCTGTCGAAGGCGGGTCTGAACTATGAGAACGTGGCGGCGCCCGCGGGCACGCAGGCGCAGATCAAGGTCGGCGAGACGGTGGTGAACACGTACGACGGTAAGGCCACCGACGCGAAGGCGCAAGGCGCGGCGTTCGACAAGACGCTCGCCGGCACGTTGAAGAGCGCGGGCTATCCGGCGAAGGCCGATCCGGCGCTGATCAACTGGCCGATGGCGATCGTGGTGCTGACGATCCTCGTGATCTTCGTGACGATGGTGTACGGGCCGATCGCGGCGATGCTGGTCGAGATGTTCCCGGCGCGAATCCGCTATACGTCGATGTCGCTGCCGTATCACATCGGCAATGGCTGGTTCGGCGGCTTCCTGCCGGCGACGGCCTTCGCGATCGTCGCGGCCAGGGGCGATATCTACTCTGGCCTGTGGTATCCGATCGTGATCGCGCTGGCGACGTTCGTGATCGGCATGCTGTTCGTGAAGGACACGCGCAAGTCGAATGTCTATCACGAGGATTGATGCGGGCTTCGCCTGCCCTTCCACGCGGTTCTTAAGAATTCGCGTGGAAGGGGTTGACAGCCTGTACGACGCTCGCCATAATCTCGTCTTCTTTCGGCGAATTAGCTCAGTCGGTTAGAGCGACGGAATCATAATCCGCAGGTCCGGGGTTCGAGTCCCTGATTCGCCACCAGCTTCAAGAAAAAGCCGCTGTCCCACAAGGACAGCGGCTTTTTGCTTTCCTCCTCACGCGCGTTCCCCATCCCCCTCATGCTTAAATAGCGCATCCGCTTCCTCAAGCATCCAGAACGTGCCCACCTTCGACCAACTCGCCGCGACCATCCGCGACCGTTTCCCCGACCTGAGCCCGCAATTCCAGGCCGGCGCCGCGTTCCTTCTCGACTATCCCGACGAGGTCGCAGTCCTCTCGATGCGCAAAGTCGCCGAACTCGCGAAGGTGCAACCCGCCGCGATGGTCCGTCTGTCGCAACAACTCGGCTTTCCCGGCTGGAACGAACTCCGCGAAATCTTCGTGAGCCGCGTCCGCACGCGTCCCGAACCGCTGACGACGCGCGCCCGCTCGCTCGTAAAGAGCGGCGCCGACAATCACCTGAGCCGCGATCTCGCGCAAGCGCAATCGCACAACCTCGATCTCACGCTCGCGCAAAACGCCGACAGCGTCGTCGATGCGGCGAAGGCACTGAAGAAGGCGCCGCATGTCCACGTCGCGGGCTTTCGTTCGTGTTATCCCGTCGCGTTCAGCCTGCTCTACGGCTATCGCCTGTTCCGCCCGTCAGTGAGCCTCGTCAGCGGCGAGGCCGGCACGCTCGAAATGCAGTTGCGCGGCATCGAAAAGCGGCACGCCGTGGTCGTCGTGAGCTTCGCGCCGTATTCCGTCGAAGCAGTGCGCGTCGCGCAGGCGGCTATCGAGCGCGGCGCGAAACTCATCGCGCTCACGGACAGCGCCGTGTCGCCCATCGCGTTGAATGCGGATCACACGCTGATCTTCTCGCACGAATCGCCGTCGTTCTTTCCATCGCTCGTCGCGGCGTCGGCGCTGGCGGAAATGCTCGTCGCGCATCTGCTCGCGCTCGAAGGCAAGGATGCAGTCGCCAATCTGGAGCAGGCCGAAGCCGCGCTGCACTCGCAAGGCGCGTACGCGGCGAGCTGACCGGGCGCGCAACACGCTGCCGATGCATGCACACTTGACAACAAATGTTGTTGACGCGTTAAAATCACACATCGCGTGTTGCGAGCGCATTCAAAAGGCAGGGATCATGTCCACGGTATTTCATCGGGCGCCGCGCGCCAAGCTTCCCGTCGCGGTTCGTGGCGACGGCATCGAGATCGTCGATTCGACCGGCAAGCGCTACATCGACGCGTGCGGCGGCGCGGCCGTCTCGTGTCTCGGTCACAGTCATCCGCGCGTGATCGACGCGATCCAGCGCCAGGTGCAGCAATTGCCCTACGCGCACACGTCGTTCTTCACGACGGAGCCCGCCGAAGCGCTCGCGAACCTGCTCG
This sequence comes from Caballeronia sp. LZ029, assembly GCF_031451275.1. Classification (NCBI taxonomy): domain Bacteria; kingdom Pseudomonadati; phylum Pseudomonadota; class Betaproteobacteria; order Burkholderiales; family Burkholderiaceae; genus Caballeronia; species Caballeronia sp. LZ029. The sequence continues at coordinate 537,378 of NZ_JARUXO010000001.1, read as the reverse complement.
TCGAAGCCGCGCCGAAGAATCTCGGTCACGTCTATTTCGTGTCCGGCGGTTCGGAAGCAATGGAAGCCGCGCTCAAACTCGCGCGTCAGTATTTTGTCGAGAAAGGCCAGTCCGAACGGCGACATTTCATCGCCCGGCGGCAGAGCTATCACGGCAACACGCTCGGCGCGCTCGCTATCGGCGGCAACGCATGGCGTCGCGAGCCGTTCCTGCCGATCCTGATCGAGGCGCATCACGTCACGCCCTGCTTCGCGTATCGCGAGCAACGAGCGGGCGAAACCGACGAAGCCTTCGCGCAACGTCTCGCCGACGAGCTCGAAGCGAAGATTCTCGAACTCGGCGCGGAATCGGTGGCGGCGTTCGTCGCGGAGACGGTCGTCGGCGCGACGGCAGGCGCGGTGCCGCCGGTGCGCGAGTACTTCCGCAAGATCCGCGCGGTCTGCGACAAATACGGCGTGCTGCTGATCCTGGACGAAGTGATGTCCGGCATGGGCCGCACCGGTTATCTGTTCGCGTGCGAGGAAGACGGCGTATCGCCCGATATTCTCGCGATCGCGAAGGGACTCGGCGCGGGCTATCAGCCGATCGGCGCGACGCTCGTCAGCAACGAGATATTCGACACAATCGTCGGCGGCTCGGGCTTCTTCCAGCACGGGCACACGTATATCGGTCACGCGACGGCGTGCGCGGCGGCGCTCGAAGTGCAACACGTCATCGCCGAAGACAAGCTGCTCGACAACGTGAAGGCGCGCGGCGAGCAGTTGCGCGCGGCATTGCGCCAGCGTCAGGAGAATCATCCGTTCATCGGCGATGTGCGCGGGCGCGGCCTTTTCACCGGCGTCGAACTGGTGCGGGATCGCGAGAGCAGGACGCCGTTCGATCCCAAGCACAAGCTGCACGCCGTCATCAAGAGCGAGGCGATGAAGCGCGGCCTCATGGTCTATCCGATGGGCGGCACCGTCGATGGCCGCATCGGCGATCATGTGCTCATCGCGCCGCCGTTCATCACCACGGCCGAACAGATCGAGACGATCGTCGAGCGTCTCTCCGATGCAATCGACGGCGCGCTTTCCGCCATCGCATGAGAACGATCATGAGCAAACGACTCCCCGACTTCCAGCCCGCCGCCGCATCCGACGAACAAAAAGCCGTGTTGCAGGACATCCTGAACGGCCCGCGCGGCAATCTCAACGGCCCGTTTCTCGGCTGGATCTTCAGCCCCGAACTCGCGCAGAACGCGCAGAAACTCGGCGCATTCTGCCGCTACAAAACGGGCCTGCCGCTGCGGCTTTCGGAACTCGCGATTCTCGTGACCGCGGCGCGCTGGCGCTCGCAGGCGGAATGGCACATCCATCATCCGATCGCGCTCGATGCCGGCCTCCCCGCCGATATCGCTGAAGCCGTGCGCCGCGGCCAGACGCCCGCTTTCGCCGATGCCGACGACAAACTCATCTTCGATTTCGCGACCGAACTCTATGAAACGAAGCGCGTGAGCGATGCGACTTACGATGCCGCCGTCGCGCGCTTCGGTCATACGGTCGTCGTGAATCTCGTCGGCTTGCTGGGCTATTACGCGCTCGTCGCGATGACGCTCAATACCTTCGGCATGCGCGCCGAAGGGCAGACCGAGCTGCCCTTCAGCGAATAAGCATCGTCACTCGAACGCCTTGTCGTTCGGCTCGGCGTAGAGCTTCTGCATCGTCTCGCTCATCGGAAAATCGAAGTTGATGTTCTTGGGCGGGACGGGCTTCATGAACCACTTGTCGTACATCGTTTTGATCTCGGGGCCCTTCATCACCTGGCTCATCGCATCATCGACGAGCTTTTTGAATTCCGGATCGTCCTTGCGCATCATGAAGCCGTACGCCTCCGACGACTGCGGCGTGCCGACGAGCACCCAGTCCGACGGCTTCGCGGTCAGCGAGCGCGTGCCTGCCAGCAGCACGTCGTCCATCATGTAGGCGACCGCGCGCCCGGTTTCGAGCGTCGCGCGTCCCTCGCCGTAGTCCTTCGCGCTGATGATGCTCATGTTCATCTTCTTCTCTTCGTTCATCTTGCGAAGAATGCGCTCGGACGTCGTGCCCTGATTCGTCACGACGGTCTTGCCCGCGAGATCGGGAAAATCCTTGATGCCCGAATCCTTCTTTGTGAGCAGGCGCGTCGTCGCGACGAAGAATGTGTCGGAAAACGCGACCTGATTCTGCCGCGACACGAGATTGGTCGTCACGCCGCATTCGAGATCGACCGTGCCGTTCTGCACGAGCGAGATCCGGTTCTGCGACGTCACCGGAATGAAGCGCACGCGTAGATCCGGATGCTTAGTCTTCGCCTTGACCGCATCGATCACCTTGTTGCACAAGTCCTGCGAAAAGCCGACGACGTTATTGTTCGCATCGACATAAGAGAACGGCACCGACGTTTCGCGGTGGCCGATCGCGATCAGGTTGACGCTCTGAATCTTGGCGAGCGTCGGCTGCCCGTCCTGGCCGTAGCTCGCGCCCGTGACGAGCGATAGCGCGGCGAACGCGACAGACGATGCCAGCAGCGGCGTGGATTTCATGACGACCTCGTTTCATGTGTAGTGATACATATGTTGCCATCGACAAAATAATTGCAACATATGTATTCGCCCTAGGCCGGCTTGAAACCGTGCGCGCTGCGACGTTTGCTTACAAATGTCACAGCAAACGCGTGCACCGCCTGCGTCGGGCGGCGTTATAGCTGGCAGGCACCCACAGGAGTCGCTTGCCATGAACGCCGTTCCCGAAATTCAAACGAAGCCGTCCCGCATTCATCCGCTCGTCGCGGCAGCCGCTGTGTCGATCATCCTCGCGTGCGGCACCGGCGTCGCGGCGATGACGGGCCTCCTGCCGTCGTCGAAGGCGACCGCCACGACGGTCACGGCTTCACCGCTCGTCGATGCCCAGACGGCCAAGGCCGTGCCTGTCACGCAGGCTTCGCCGGCCGCGGCGCAACAGCCCGCGTCGCTGCCGCGCGCCGTGCGCGGACATCATCCGACGCCGGTGCACCGGCCCGCGCCGGTTCAGGAAAACACGTCCTCCACGCCGAATCCCGCGCCCGCCTACGACCCGTACGCCGGCGAAGTGACCGCCGTCAACGCCGTGCAGGCCGCGCAGCCGACGACCGGCATCGGCGCGATCGGCGGCGCGGTGGTCGGCGGGCTCGCGGGCACGCAGATCGGCAATGGCCGCGGACGCACGGCGGCGACGATCATCGGCGCGATCGGCGGCGGGCTCGCGGGGAACCAGATCGAACACGTGGTTCACAAGTCGACGACCTATCAGGTGCAGGTGCGCATGAACGACGGCAGCGTGCGCAGCTTCAACTACGAAGCCGCGCCGGGCGTCGCGGTCGGCCAGAAGGTGCACGTCTCCGGCGAAACGCTGACGCCCGCCTGAGCGAGCGGTCGCGCGCCTTAAGACAGCGCTAATTTTCCGGTGCGATGATGCTTTCCACGCCAAACGCATCCAGCAAATACGGCGTCCCGGCGCAGCAGACTGCGCCGGCCCGCGCGAACACCTCTTTCGGGAGCCCTGCCGTGAAGAAGAAATCGACGAACATGAAATCCGCCCGTCCCGCGATGTCGCCGCTCTTGCGCGCGCTGACGTACAGCCGCGCGGCGCGCGAACCGATGATCGACGCGATGCTGCTGCGTTGCTATGCGGCGCTCGACGCGTTCGATCGCGGGCACGGCTCGCAGCCGCTCTTCATGACGCTGTGCCGTCATATGCTGGTCGCGGAAGAGTTGTGCCAGCTCGGCCACGCGCCGGAATTCGAAGACGACATCACGCTCGCGCACGAGGCGCTGGTCGAACTGGATGCGCGTCATTCCGCCGACGGCGCCTGGACGCTCGACGCCGATGAACACGCGCGCCTGTGCGCCGCGCTCGCCGTGCTGGCGGAGCAACTCGAAGTCGCGACGCTCGAACACATCGCTCAGGCCGAAGCGCGCATGGTCACTCAATCGCTCGTCGCGGCGAACATGCGTTCGGACATCGGGCATCCGCAGGCGGTGTCGTCGGCAGGCTGAATATCGCTACGGGATCAGTACTTTCCCTCAATGTGCTTATCAATTGCGGATGTGTTTGCAACCGTACATTCTTAGGAATGGCGCTTGGCAATACTTATTCCAGCGCACGGGGGGAAGCAGCAGAACGCGCTGAGAGACCGACGAACAGGATGGGCGGCACTCGACCGGGTGACGGGTAGAAGCGAAGCGCGTGAACAAAAAACCAAAGCGCAAGTTTTTATCGACGACGCGGCGAGTAGCAGGCGAAAGATGCCGGCGCCCCGACAAAGAAGCTCAAAAGCCGGCAGCCGCCGGCTTTTTCTTTTGCGATGTCTGCGGTGTCGCGTGGTTTCGGATTTCGACGCGATGCGCTGAACGGCGTCTGAGACGCGCTCAGCGAAAGTCCGCAAAAAGGCTTTCCGCGCATTCGACGCACCAGTTACGCGACACCTTGTCGGGAAGCGCATCCCACAGGTGGCCGTATGCGCACTTCCAGCGCAATGGCGTCGCGGCATCGACATAGCGGCGCGAGAGCAACGCGCCGCCGCGCACCCGCGCCACTTCGCGCAGACGCTTCGTCTCCAGTTCGAGGCGCTCGGCCGCGCAATTCATGCAGCGCACGTTCTGCGCGACGCCGACCGTCCTGTCCCAGCGATGCCCGCGGTCGCACTCCCAGCGAGTGAGCGTTTTTTCGCCAGAATCGCGCAGCATCTGATCGCGATAACGCGACGCCTCGTCCATCAGACGAAGGCGCGTGTTGCAGATGACGTAATCGCTCATCGTTCTCGTGCTTTGGTGTCAGCGCTGACCGCCGCGGATCGCTTCGGACCGCGAGGTCGTCACGACGATGCCGTCAGGACCGAAGTGCGCGTTGAACATCGCGTCCTGATTCACGCCGTCTTCGAGCCAGTGCCAGCTCCAGACGCGCTCCTTCTTCAGGCGATACTCCGCGATCTCGGTCGGCTTGCCGAGCAGTCTGCGCACTTCGTCCATCGTCATGCCGGGCCGCACCTTCGCGAAGTTTTCCGCGGTCAGCACCTGCGTCACGGAGACGAAGAGGCCGTCCGAATCGACATCGACCATATAGGTGCTGGTTCCCGCCGGACCGCGCGGATATTCCAGGCGCTTGCTGCCGTCGGTGAATGAGCGCTCGGTTTCAGGCTCGCCCATCTGATCGCGGATCTGCGCCTCCGTCGTGACGCCGGGCTGCAGGTTTTTGAGCAGCAGGGTATCCGGCTTCACTGCGTTGAAGAATGCCTTGAGCTTGTTCAAGCCTTCCTCGCTCTGCTGCTGATCGCATCCCGAAAGCAGCGATGTCAACGAAGCCGCGGCCAGCGCGGCGATTACGATCTTCTTCACCTTCTATCCCCTTCCTGCCGCGCCGGATCAGCCACCCGCCGCGCCGAGCAGCGGCATCGGATCGACTGCCGCACCCGACTTTCTCACTTCGAAATGCAACGATGGCGTGCCGCTCGGTCCCGTGCCCATGTCCGCGATGGTGGCGCCCTGCTTCACGGTATCGCCTTCCTTCACGAGCAGCTTCTCGTTGTATGCGTAGGCGGTCAGATAGTCGTTGCCATGCTTGACGATGATCATGCGGCCGTAGGAACGCAAGCCGCTGCCCGCGTACACCACCTTGCCCGACGCCGCCGCCTTGACCGGCTGTCCGACCTTGCCCTCGATATCGATGCCCTTGTTGCCGCTCGCGCCGAACTTGCGCACGACGTCGCCATGGACGGGCCAGACGAAGGTGCCCTTCGGCGCGGTCGCGGTGACGGCCGATGGCCGCTCTTCGTTCGCCGCAGCGGGCTTGTCGGCCGCGGGCTTCTGCGCCGCCGATTTCTCCGCTGTCGATTTCTCCGGCGTCGGCAAAAGCGGCGGCTGCGCGATCTTCGACGTGGCGGCCGATGCGCCCGCAGCCGTCGAAGCCGTCGTCGATGCGCCCGGCGGCGCGACACGCAACACCTGCCCGACGTTCACCTGCCTGCTTTCCGGCAGCGTGTTCCATTTGGCGAGATCGGCGGGCTTCTGCTTGAAGGTGCGCGAAATGCCATAGAGCGTGTCGCCCGGTTTCACGCGATAGAAGCCCGGCTCGACCGGCGCGGCAACCGTGGGCCCGAGCGGCACGACCGGTGCGGGCGTCACGCCGGGCGATGTGCCCTGCACGACCGGCGGCGCGCTCAACGCCGAATTTTCGACGATCGGCGCAGGCGTGCGCGGCGTCGACGTGCAGCCCGCCAATCCCGCCGCCATCCCCGCCACGAGCGCCAGGCCCGCGATCGCCCCGCGCGAATCGGCTACGAAGCCTTCCTTGTGCATCACCACCAGCTTTCTCATGCTTGTCGTCTTGAACTATTTCAACTTGCCGGTTGCGCTCGTCGGCGCGGCGTTTTTCATCACGCGCAGACGCTTATCGCCACCCCGTACACCGCCGTTCCGCCGCATCGGAGAATGCCACAGCCGGACGCCAACGCCATGAATGCCAGCGCGACCCACAGTCCGGACATCGCGCGCATCCGCTCACCACACACACTTCTCAAATACCTAAGAAACACGATCCCGCCAGCATAAAACATTACAGAAACAAATTCGCCTCAGTGACCTAAACGACACACTCCGGGAAATGGCCGACCAAACCCTTTGGCATTCTAACTTTTTGACTTAAATGGCCGCGTTCATGCGTCGTCGGTTGTCCGGTTCATCGACGCTCGCCCAGATTGACAATCCTTGACATTTGACGGGCCACTGTCACGGACATTTCCGCTACATTGCCCGCGCCCGGATGCAGGTTTCGATTGCATCCCGCAACCATCAATTCGACAGGAGTCTCAACTCATGCAAATCATGCAACACGGAATCATCCTCAGTCTGATCATCGGCGGTGTCGCTGGCTGGCTCGCCGGCCTCATCATGAACGGCACGGGCTTCGGCGTGATCGTGGATATTCTCGTCGGTATCGTCGGCGGCGTGATCGGCGGATGGATCTTCGGCACGCTTGGCCTCTCGTTTGGCGGCGGCATCCTCGGTACGCTGATCACGGCCGTGGTCGGCGCGGTGGTGCTGCTTTTCATCATCCGCCTGTTCCGCCGCGCCTGACGCAACTGCGCAGCGCCCGCGAGGCCGGCATTCGTCGGTCTCGCGGGATTCCCCAGGCTCAAGCCTTCGAATTGCGGCGGCTCATCTTCCAGAGCGCGCCGATCGCGACCGGCACGACGGCGGCGCCGATCCCCACCAGCACTATCACGTTCAGATACTGCTTGATGAACGGAATGTTGCCGAAGAAATAGCCGAGCAGCACGAGCAGCAGCACCCAGATGAGCGCACCCATAATATTGAAGAACTGAAAGCGCGCGTGACTCATCGACGAAACCCCCGCGACGAACGGCGCGAAGGTCCGCACCACCGGCACGAAACGCGCGATCACGATGGTCTTGCCGCCGTGCTTCTCATAGAAGTTATGCGTCTTTTGCAGCGCGGCCCGGTCGAGGAAGCGCTCCAGCACGGGAATGTTCGTGTCGAAGACTTTGGGCCCGATGGCGCGGCCGATCCAGTAATTCACCGTGTTGCCCGTCACCGCCGCGATGAGCAGCAGCACGATCAGCGCGACCAGATCCATCTCGTGCGACGCCGCGAACGCTCCGCCGATGAACAGCAGCGAATCGCCCGGCAGGAACGGAAACACGACGAGCCCGGTTTCGCAGAACACGATCAGGAACAGCACCGCGTAGACCCAGGCGCCGTAATTCTGGATGAAGACGCCAAGCGACTTGTCGATGTGAAGGATGAGTCCCAGGAATTGCAGCAACGTATCCAAAAATCTTTCCTCAAAAAGTTGAGCCGGCGAAGGAAAAGCGGCGCATCGGCATCGAAAGCGGGAGTCGCGCCATGATACCGAACCGGTACGTCGGGCCGGTTAAAAAACCGTATCGCGGCGTGATCGTGCGGTGCGTTGGCGGGCATGGACGGCCAGTCCGGCGCGAAATGGACGAAACGGCCGAAACGATGCGAATCGTTATAATTTCGCCATGTCCGAGCTCAACGAAACTTCCGCTGGCGATTTGACCGCCGACGGCGCGCGCCGTTCGCGTGCCATCGCCCCGCTGCCCGACCAGCTCATCAGCCAGATCGCCGCGGGCGAGGTGGTGGAACGGCCGGCGTCGGTCGTCAAGGAATTGCTGGAAAACGCGCTCGACGCGGGCGCGACGACGTTGCGCATCACGCTCGACGAAGGTGGCGTGAAACGCATCGTGATCGCCGACGACGGCAGCGGCATTCCACCGAACGAGCTTCCGCTCGCGCTGATGCGCCACGCGACGAGCAAGATCCGCTCGCTCGCGGAGCTGGAAGCCGTCGCGACGCTGGGCTTTCGCGGGGAAGCGATCGCGTCGATCGCATCGGTTGCCGAACTGTTCATCACGAGCCGCACCGATAGCTGCCCGCACGCCACGCGCATCGACGCGCAGACGGGGGCGATTTCGCCGGCGGCCGGCACCGTCGGCACGACGATGGAAGTGCGCGAGCTGTACTTCAACACGCCCGCGCGCCGCAAGTTCCTGAAGAGCGAGCAGACCGAACTCGGCCACTGTCTCGACGTGATTCGCCGCACGGCGCTCGCGCGGCCCGACGTCGCGATTTCGGTGATGCATAACGGCAAGGCCGTCGAGCACTGGAACGCGAGCGATCCGCAAACGCGCGTCGCGAAGATTCTCGGCGAGGTGTTCGAAACCGCGCATCTGCCGCTCGACGAGCGCGCCGGGCCGCTCGCCGTCTATGGCTGCGCGGGCCTGCCGACCGCGAGCCGCGGTCGCGCCGACCAGCAGTATTTCTTCGTGAACGGCCGCTTCGTGCGCGACAAGCTGCTCACGCACGCGGTGCGCGCCGCGTATGAGGACGTGTTGCACGGCAATCGCTATCCGGCGTACGTGCTGTTCCTCGATCTGCCGCCCGAATCCGTCGATGTGAACGTGCATCCGTCGAAGATCGAAGTACGCTTTCGCGATTCGCGCTCGATTCACCAGTATGTCTTTCACGCCGTGCAACGCGCACTCGCGCGACATGCGGGCGCTTCGCCGGAGACGACATCGGGCGGGCACGCGGCGCAATTGCAGCCGACCGGCCCAGCGTCGTTCAGCGCGAAGCCGTTTGCCGGTGCGCCCGACACGCTCAATCTGAAAAGCGAGAACGGCACGAACTGGATGCGCCAGTCGCGCATGACGCAGGGCACGCTGCCGGTCGCGCAGCCGCTCGCGCTGTATGACGCGCTCTTCGGCCGCAAGGACATCGGCGCGGGCACGCCGAACGCGACGACTTCCATCGACACGCCTTATCCGGGCGTGGACGAGCGGCCATCGGCGCCGGTCATGGCGAACGACAGCGCGCTCGATCACGCCAGCGAACAGCCGCTCGGATTCGCCGTCGGCCAGATTCATGGCATCTACGTGCTGGCGCAAAACGCTCGCGGTCTCGTGATCGTCGATATGCACGCGGCGCACGAACGCATTCTCTATGAGCAATTCAAGCACGCGCTCGCCGATCGCGCGATCGCGGTGCAGCCGCTCCTGATTCCCGTGTCGATGACGGCCGAACCGGTCGAGATCGGCATCGTCGAGGAAGAGCGCGACACGCTCGATGCGCTCGGCTTCGATCTCGCGGTGCTGTCGCCGACATCGATCGCGATCCGCGCGGTGCCCGCGTTGCTGAAGGACGCCGATCTGCAATCGCTCGCGCGCGCCGTGCTCGCCGACCTGCACGCGTATGGCGGATCGCGCGTGCTCACCGAGCGTCAACACGAATTGCTGGGCACGCTCGCGTGTCATAACGCGGTGCGCGCGAATCGCCGGCTCACGCTCGACGAGATGAACGCGCTCCTGCGCCAGATGGAAGCGACCGAGCGCGCCGATCAGTGCAATCACGGCCGGCCGACGTGGTTTCAGCTCACGCTCGCCGATCTCGACCGCCTTTTCATGCGCGGACAATGAGCGATACCGCTTTGCGCGTGGCCTGTCTGCTCGGGCCGACGGCGTCCGGAAAAACGGCGGCCGCGCTCGCTTTCGCGGCGCGGCATCCGGTCGAGATCGTCAGTGTGGATTCGGCGCTCGTCTATCGCGAGATGGATATCGGCACGGCCAAGCCTGACGCGGTGGAGCGCGCGGCGGCGCCGCATCATCTGATCGACATCATCGATCCCGCCGAGACGTATTCCGCCGCGCAGTTTCGCGCCGATGCGCTGCGGCTGATCGGCGAGATCGTCGCGCGGGGAAATGTGCCGTTGCTGGTCGGCGGCACGATGCTGTACTACAAGGCGCTGACGCAAGGTCTCAACGATCTTCCCACAGCCGATGCCGACGTGCGCGCCGCGCTCGACGCCGATGCCGCACGCGACGGCTGGCCCGCGCTGCACGCGCGGCTCGCAACCGTCGATCCGCAAACGGCCGCGCGGCTCGCGCCGAACGACTCGCAACGCATCCAGCGCGCGCTCGAAATCTTCATGCTGACCGGACAGCCGATGTCCACGCTCCTCGCCGCACCACGCACCCAGCATGTGGATGCGCCGTATCGCTTCGTGCCGATCGCGCTGGAGCCGTCCGATCGCGCGGTGCTGCATGCGCGCATCGCGGCGCGCTTCGATGCGATGCTCGCACGAGGTTTCATCGACGAAGTGAGACGGCTGCGCGCGCGCGGCGATCTCGATCTGTCGATGCCGTCGATGCGCTGCGTCGGTTATCGGCAAGCGTGGGAGTACCTCGACGGCGCGACGGGCTACGACGAGATGCGCGACAAGGGCATCTTCGCGACGCGGCAGTTGTGCAAGCGTCAGTTGACGTGGTTGAGGGCGATGCCGGAGCGTGTCGTCGTGGATTGCTGCGCGGAGGATGCGACGGAACGGGCGTTGGAGGCTCTCGTTCGCAGTCCGAAAATCTGAAAAAACAGACCGAAACATTGCGTGTAATCGTTTCAAACCGCTAGCATCTTCCAATCCGCCTGGTGCAAAGAACGCGCTACCAAGCGGAGATGCTGTTCCATCTATATTTCGCATGACGAACTAATTGCCTTCAGGCAGTCATTTTTTGGCGAAGGTGGAACCGGTTTCAATCAAACGAGGAAAATAATGTTGTCGAGAAAGCAGCAGGTTGCAACGCGCGCAATGCGCACGTGTTTGGTGCCCGCCGCAAGCTTCCTCATAGCGGTAACGCTGAGCGCGTGCGGAGGTTCGGATGGAGTGGCAGGCGGAGATATCGCCAGCGTGGCGAAGAGCGCGGGCGCGCCTGCGGGCGCTTCGGACGCCGTGACTCAAACAAGCGATGCGTCGAGTTTCTTCGATGGAATCTTCAATACGACTTCCGGCGCCGGCTACTACATATTCGGCTGGAATTCCATTCAAAGCCCTAAGACTGGCGGAGCGCTCTTGAAGGATCCGGTGAGTCCGCCTGCGGGCTCCATGACGGAACCAGCGCCCCGCGATACTGGAATCACGCGTACCCGGTTCGGCGTGATCGACGGTTCCGATACCACGCTGCGTCAGTCTTATGTTCCGCTTACCGGGAACGACACGCTGCAATACAGCAAGATGGTGTACATCACGGCTGAAGGCGCGTTCCCCGCGGACAGTTTGCCTTACGACGATCTCGGCCCGCAAACGAAGATCTTTCAGCGCTCGCCCGACGGATTCGATTTCGGCGTAAAGGGCATGTCGACGCCGCTTTATCATGTGACGCTGGACGTGCAGAACGTGGCCGGACAGTCGGTGAAGTCGGTTGTCAAGCTTTTCCAGGGAGGTGACCCGGTACCGCCCCCAGACTTGCTCTATCCCAAGACAGTCACGGTGGACTATGTTGCAAATCCGCTTACCGTGAACATGCCCCGTCTGGTCTTTCCGTCGTCGGACACGACACTCATGCCTGCAGGCTCACAGTTGTTCGTGCCGACCTACACGGCTCAAACTGAATTCCTTCGCGTCGATCTTTCGAAAGTTCAATTCGACGGAACCATGCAAGACTTCAAAAAGAGTACTGTCATTCCAATAAGGGATATCAAGACGCTCGGTGGCTACCAAATCTCGGCGCCAGCGGGTACGGGAGCTGACAGCGGTCGATTCCTGACTGCCGATGACAAATATGTCGAGTATCAAGGTAAAGTTTATCTAGGCGAACTAATCTCCTCCGGGACGCGTTTGACCGCACCAGTTTCCGAAACCTCGACAACGATCAAATATCACGTGACAGCTCCGCGCCCGGCCTTCAACAAGATCGCCGCCGCGTTCCTCACGAGACAACTTGGTTCTACTCCCCAGCAGACCCATGACGTTATGTATATTCCGGGTAGCTGTTACCAGTGGATGTACATAGGTGGCAATTCGACATACGAAAGTCGCTGCGGTTATTAAACCAACTGCTTTCAATATAAGGCGCATCAGTTCGATTTGAACCGCCGTGCAATAACGCTTGGCTCGAGCAAAAATGGCGAGGGCGACCGTAATCGACCCGCCAAAAAACAGAAACCCTCGCGCAAAGCGAGGGTTTTTGCCTTCGAACAAGCCAGATCGCGCGGCGCTCAAACCACCACCGTCTGCGCCTCCCCTTCCTTGCTCTCGCGCACGACGCCGATCTGCCACACCTGCTCACCCGCGGCGGAAAGCAAACCGGTCGCCGCCTGCGCATCTTCCGCCGCGACGATCACAGCCATCCCGATACCGCAGTTGAACACGCGATGCATCTCCGCATCCGCGACGCCGCCGTGCTTCTGCAGCCACGCGAACAGCGGCGGCAACGGCCACGCGCGATGATCCAGCTCGGCCGTGAGCCCTTCACGCAGCACGCGCGGAATGTTCTCGACGAGCCCGCCGCCCGTGATATGCGCCATGCCTTTAACGGTCACGCTTTGCATCGCCGAAAGCAGCGGCTTCACGTAGATGCGCGTGGGCGCCATCAGTGCGTCGGCGAGCGAGCGGCCGTCGAAATCGGCGTTCAGATCGGGGTTCGCGCGCTCGATGATCTTGCGCACCAGCGAATAACCGTTCGAATGAATCCCGCTCGAAGCCAGCCCGAGCACGACATCGCCCGGCTTGATCGTGCTGCCGTCGATGATCTTGCTCTTTTCCACCGCGCCGACCGCGAAGCCCGCGAGATCGTATTCGCCATCGGGATACATGCCCGGCATTTCCGCCGTCTCGCCGCCGATCAGCGCGCAGCCCGCCAGCTCGCAACCGGTCGCGATGCCCTTCACGACGTCCGCCGCCGTATCGACGTCGAGCTTGCCGCACGCGAAGTAATCGAGGAAGAAGAGCGGCTCGGCGCCCTGCACGAGGATGTCGTTCACGCTCATCGCGACGAGATCCTGGCCGACGGTGTCATGCCGGTTCAGCGTGAACGCGAGGCGCAGCTTCGTGCCGACGCCGTCCGTGCCCGACACGAGCACCGGTTCCTTGTACTTCTTCGGCACTTCGAAGAGCGCGCCGAATCCGCCGATGCCGCCCAGCACGCCGTCGCGCAATGTTTTCTTGGCAAACGGCTTGATCCGGTCGACGAGCGCGTCGCCCGCGTCGATGTCCACGCCCGCGTCGCGATACGACAAACCCTGGGCGTCCGGAGCGGATTTCGGTTGATTCATGGGGAGGAAGCGAGAAGGTCGGTAAAATGCGATTTTACCCGATGATGACCCGACGACGGTCGGCAGACTGGATTTTCCCGCGTTCGCCAGAAATCGCGAAGGCGCTCTTTTCGAGATCGAAAGCGGTCTCGACGGCGCCCGAACCATTGGCGCACAGGGCGCTCCGCTGCGGCTTTGCGCGTATACCCGCAGCTCATCCGGCCGTTTTCAAGATATGCCCGACTCAAGGCCCGACGACACCGATCTCCCGTGCAACGCCAACTGACGCTCGATCTGGGCACGCCGCCGCCCGCCACCTTCGACAATTTTTTCGCCGCCGGCAATCACGAACTGATCGCGCGGCTGCGTGAGCTCGAAGGCGCACTCGCGGCCGGGCCGGTCGCCGACCGCACGTTCTACGTGTGGGGCGAGCCGGGCAGCGGCCGCAGCCATCTGCTGCAGGCGCTCACCTACGAAGCGAACGGACTCGCGCGCTATCTGGGCCCGCAAAGCGCGCTCAACGCATTCGGTTTCGATCCGCAAGTCACGCTCTACGCCGTCGACGATTGCGACCGGCTGTCGGCCGCGCAGCAGATCGCCCTCTTCAATCTCTTCAACGAAGTGCGCGCGCATCCGACGAGCGCGCTCGTCGCGACCGGCAACGACGCGCCGCTCGCGCTCACCGTGCGCGAAGACCTGCGCACGCGGCTCGGCTGGGGTCTCGTGTTCCATCTGCAGCCGCTTTCCGACGACGCGAAGGTCTCCGTGCTGAAGCACGCGGCGCGCGAACGCGGCATCGTGCTTGCCGAGGGCGTGCCCGGCTATCTGCTCACGCATTTCCGGCGCGACATGCCGAGCCTCATGGCCCTGCTCGACGAACTCGACCGCTTCTCGCTGGAGCAAAAGCGCGCGGTGACGCGCCCGCTCCTGCGCACGATGCTCCAGCAAACCGGCCGCGCCGCGCCGCTCGTTTCCGTGTCCGCGCACGAACGGACGCCGGGCGATCCGGCCGCGCCCGATTCCGGCCCGGCCGCGCCGGACAACGCCCCGACCCGCTTCAAGTAAAATGCGCACCCATGAACCTCGCCCTCTTTGATCTCGACCACACGCTCATCCCCACCGACAGCGACCACGAATGGGGCCGCTTCATGGTGAAACTGGGCATCGTCGAGGCGGAATCCTTCGCGCGTCAGAACGATGCCTTCTACGCCGATTACAAGGCGGGCGTGCTCGACATCAACGCATATCTGCACGCGATGCTCGCACCGCTCGCCAAGTACTCGCGCGAGCAACTCACCGACTGGCACGCGCAGTTCATGCGCGAGGTGATCAATCCGCGCATCGTGCCGGCGGCCGTCACGCTGGTGCGCGAGCATCAGGACGACGGCGATCTCTGCTGCCTCGTCACGGCGACCAACGCGTTCATCACCGCGCCGATCGCGGAAGCCTTCGGCATCGAAACGTTGATCGCATGCGAAGTGGAAACCGTGGACGACCATCCGCACGGCGCGCTCACCGGCCGGCCCACCGGCACGCCGAGTTATCGCGAAGGCAAGATCGTGCGGGTCGAGCAATGGCTCGAATCCATCGGCAAGAAGCTTTCCGATTTCAAGCACAGCTATTTCTACAGCGATTCGCACAACGACATCCCGCTGCTGGAACGCGTCACCGATCCTGTCGCGACCAATCCCGACGACACCCTGCGCGCGCATGCGCAAGCCAAAGGCTGGCGCATCCTGAACCTGTTCGACACACGTGATTAAAAAACTTATCCGCAAGCTGTTCGGGCAAGATAGCGCCGACTCCAACGAAAGCGCAGCGAACGACATCCCGGCTGATTCGCCCGACGCCAAACCCGCTCGCAAGAGCACGCGCAAGAAGGCCGCCGCGCCCGTGAAGCGCGACCCGAACGTGCCGGTCATCCTGTCGTCGGACATTCACGGCATCGATCCGTCGCTGATCTCGAAGAACGCGGTCCGCGTGACAGATGGCCTGCAGCACGCGGGGCATCGCGCGTTCATCGTCGGCGGCGCGGTGCGCGATCTGCTGCTCGGCGTCGCGCCGAAAGACTTCGACGTCGCCACCGATGCCACGCCCGATCAGGTGCAGAAGCTCTTTCGCCGCGCGCGCATCATCGGGCGGCGTTTTCAGATCGTGCATGTGCAGTTCGGCCAGGAGATCATCGAGACATCGACGTTTCGCGCGTTGATGGACGTCCCGCCCGAGCCGGCTTCCGAACCGCCGCGGCGGCTCAGGCGCGGCGAGCTCGATGGCCGCACGCATGCCGTCGATGCGAGCGGCCGCGTGTTGCGCGACAACGTCTGGGGCGAGCAGCACGAAGACGCCACGCGCCGCGACTTCACCATCAACGCGATGTACTACGATCCGGCCACGCAAACCGTGCTGGACTATCACGACGGCATGGCCGACATCCGCGCGCGGCTGCTGCGCATGATCGGCGATCCGGCGACGCGTTATCGCGAAGATCCGGTGCGCATGCTGCGCGTCGTGCGTTTCGCGGCGAAGCTCGGCTTCGAGATCGACGAAGCCACGCGCGCGCCGATCAAGGACCTCGCCGACCTGATGAACAACGTGCCGGCCGCGCGTCTCTTCGACGAGATGCTGAAGCTGCTGCTCTCCGGTCATGCGCTCGCGTGTCTCACGCGTCTGCGTCAGGAAGGCCTGCATCACGGCGTGCTGCCGCTGCTCGATGTCGTGCTCGAACAGCCGCACGGCGAGAAGTTCGTCACGCTCGCGCTCACGAGCACCGACGAGCGCGTGCGTGCGGGCAAGCCCGTTTCGCCGGGCTTTCTCTTCGCCACGCTCTTGTGGCACGACGTGCAGACGCGCTGGCAGCAATACACCGCGAACGGCGAATATCCGGTGCCCGCATTGCATCGCGCGATGGACGATGTCCTCGACATGCAGACCGAGAAGCTCGCGATCCACAAGCGCTACTCGTCGGACATGCGCGAGATCTGGAGTCTTCAGCATCGGCTGGAAAAGCGCGGCCGCAGCGCGCTTAAGCTGCTGGAACACCAAAGATTCAGAGCGGGGTATGATTTCCTGCTACTGCGTTGCGAATCGGGCGAGCTCGATGCGGCCATCGGCCAGTGGTGGAGCGACTTCATCGACGCCGATCATGCCGAGCGCGAAACGCTGCTGTCGCAAGGCGGCAAGGAGCGCAGCAGCGGCCCGAAGAAGCGGCGTCGTCGCAGCAACGCGAAACGTCGCCCGGGCGAGCCGGGTGCGCCCGATGATCAAGCCGCGCAAGGAAACGATGGCGACGCGATCCCGAGTGCGGCGAACAAGCACGAAGGCGCCGACAACGAGTAACGCCGGTTTTGGTTACAGTAGCGAAGAGCGATCCTGCTTTCCCGCTTTTCGCTGTGACCCACGCGTAGGACTTCTGCCATGACGATTGCTTATCTGGGCCTGGGGGCGAATCTCGGCGATGCGCGCCAGACCCTGAAAGACGCAGTCGTGTGTCTCGCCCAGCAGCACACGATCACCGTGCTCGCGAAATCGAGCGTCTATCGCACCGCGCCGGTCGATGCATCGGGCGACGACTACTTCAATTGCGTCGTCAAACTCGAGACGAGCCTCGCCGCGCGATCGCTGCTGCGTCTGTGTCATCACATCGAGGAACAGTTCGGGCGCGAGCGTCCGTATCGCAATGCGCCGCGCACGCTCGATCTGGACATCCTGCTGTACGGCGCATCGAGCATCGACGAAGCGGATCTCGTCGTGCCGCATCCGCGCATGACCGAGCGCGCTTTCGTGCTCGTGCCGCTCGTCGAGCTGGAGCCCGATCTCATTCTTCCCCAGCGCGGCCGCGCCGATGCGTTCATCGCGGGCGTCATTGATCAGCGCATCGAAAAGGTCGCGACGTGCCAGTGCATCGTCGGTGCGAATCCGCGTGACACCGACGCAACCGCCACCCCTTCCAACGACAAGACAGACTGCCGATGAGCGTTCCGCCACTCACCGTGACCGCGCCGCAACTGCGGCCGCCGCATCGTTATATCGCGATCGAAGGGCCGATCGGCGTCGGCAAGACGACGCTCGCGACGCTGCTCGCCGAACGCTGGTCGATGCGCACGCTCTTCGAGCGCCCGCAGGACAATCCGTTTCTCGAACGCTTCTATCGCGATACGACGCGTCACGCGCTCGCCACGCAGTTGAGCTTCGCGTTGCAGCGCGCATCGCAGACACAGGAAGCCGCCGATATCGTGACGAGCGGCGCCGCGTTGATGACCGACTTTCTCACGCAGAAGAGCGAGCTCTTCGCGCGTCTCACGCTGCCCGACGACGAGTTTCAGCTATACAGGGACGTCGCCTCGCGCATACATTCGAGCGGGCCCGCGCCCGATCTCGTCGTCTATCTGCAGGCGAGCCCGGAAGTGCTCTTCTCGCGCATCCAGAAACGCGCGCTGCCGATGGAGCTGCAAATCTCCGATTCGTATCTGCGCGCGCTCTGCGATGCGTATAACGACTTTTTCTATCACTATGACGCGACGCCGTTGCTCACCGTGAATGCGGAGCACCTGAACCCGCTTGCATCGGATGACGATCTCGCGCTCCTCGTCGAGCGCATCGAATCGATGCGCGGACGCAAGGAATTCTTTGTCAAAGGCGTATCGGTCTGAGCGCGTCGCGCAGCCACCCTCTTTAGCGACTCTATAGTGAAACGATCATGACGTATCTGCAGGAAACGAATCGCTCGACGATCACCGTACCCAAGCTTCAAACCATGCGCGAGACCGGCGAACGCATCGCGATGCTCACGTGCTACGACGCGAGCTTCGGCGCGCTGCTCGAACGCGCGGGCGTCGATGTCATGCTGATCGGCGATTCGCTCGGCAACGTGCTGCAAGGGCACAGCACGACGCTGCCCGTCACGCTCGCCGACATCGCGTATCACACGGCATCGGTCGCGCGCGGCAACCGGAGCGCGCTCATCGTCGCGGACATGCCGTTCGGCACGATCGGCTCGAAGGAAGATGCCTACGCGAACGCCGTGCAACTGATGCGCGCGGGCGCGCAGATGGTCAAGATCGAAGGCGGCGAATGGCTCGCGGACACCGTGCGCTTTCTGGTCGAGCGGTCGATTCCGGTGTGCGGGCACGTCGGGCTCACGCCGCAATCGGTGCACGCGTTCGGCGGCTTCAAGGTGCAGGGCAAGTCCGAAGCGGCCGCCGAGCAGATGAAGCGCGACGCCATGGCGCTGCAGGACGCGGGCGCGCAGCTGATCGTGATCGAAGCGGTGCCTACGCTGCTCGCGCGCGATGTCACGGAGGCGCTCGCGATTCCGACCATCGGCATCGGCGCGGGTATCGACTGCTCGGGACAAGTGCTCGTGCTGCACGACATGCTCGGCATCTTCCACGGCAAACGGCCGCGCTTCGTCAAGGATTTCATGCAAGGCCAGTCGAGCATTTTCGCGGCCGTAGAAGCCTATGTGCGCGCCGTGAAGGACGGCACTTTCCCGGGCCCCGAGCATACGTTCTGAGCGATGCCGCGCGCCCACGATCTGCGTTTTTTCGTACATACTGCCAAGCTTCCTGCGCGTACCCTTGCCAATAGTCACTAAAAAGAGCGAGAACGATCATGTGGCACGTCCTTCCCGATGAATATGTCCGAGCCCAACTGGCCGTGGGCTCACTCGTCGCGCTGGGCGTGGCGCGTGTGGTGGCGGCGGGAATCGGCGCGCAGCATAACTGGCGCATCGCGGCGGTGACGCGCTGGTTCATCGGCGCCGCGGTCGTGTTCTGCCTGCCGCAGTTGCTCGAAGTGATCTTCTTCGCGGACTCGCATACGGCGTTGGTCGAGCTGCAAGGCAAGATCATCGGCTGCGCGGTGGCACTCTTTTGCGCGCCGATCGTCTCTCACAAACTCGGCTACGAATAAGCGCGCGCGGCTTCAGCCCGCGAGCGCCGATCCGGGCACGCTGTGCGACAGCACGGCCGCCGCCACGAACACCCCGGCCATCATCACGGCTTCGATGCGCATCACGTTGATGACCGTGTGGGCGTCCATCGTCGATGCCGAGCGTTGCAGACGCGGCAACGCCGACCATCGATTCAGCGCGCCGAACGCGAGCGCCGCCGCGACCAGCGCGAGTTTGACGATCAACACGTGACCCCAGACGCTCGCAGTGAGCGCCGCGAGCGAGCCGCCGACGCCGCGCCAGCCGTTGAACGCGCCCGTCAGGACCACAAGCGCAACCGCGACCGACGCCGCTTTCGACATGCGTGCGACCGTGCGAATCAGGACCGCGCGCACCACCGACGTATCGAGCGCCGGCAACACGAACGCACCCGCGATGACGATGCCGCCCCACGCGGCCGTCGCGAGCAGATGCAGCGTTTGAACGCCTTCCGCGAGAGAGAACGCGCCTGCATCGGCGGCGTGGCCGATCGCCGACTTGCCCGCCGCGACGATCAGCGCTGCAAGCATCGCCATTCCGATCCGCGCCATCGACAGCGAAGCGCCGCTCGCCGCGAGCAACAAAAGCACGCTGCCCACGAGCGCGACCGACCAGCCGATGCCCGCGTGCGTGCTCGTCGCGACGAGCCACAAGGACGCGCCCGCTTGCGAAATCGGCGCACCGCTCATCGCCGCCGATTGCAGCCATAGCGAGACGAAGCTGCACAAAATCAGCACGATCGCGGCGATCGGACCGCTGCGCGCAGCACGCCGCCAGCCATATCGCGCAGGCGACACGGCTGCGAACGCTTGTTCGCGCGACAGCCAGCCGTTCAGCAGCAATGCGCCGAGCGCGCAGGCAAAGGCGAGATCGGCGAGCGCCGCGAAGGCCATCTGCGCAAGCCAGAGAGGATCGTCGTTCATCATGCGGAAGCGGTCGCGGTGCGAGCGGGCATCGCCGAAAGGAAGCTCATCGAAGGAAGTCTGCGGAGTCTAAACGAACGTCCACGGTGCAGCACAGCATCGAACGTCGTCGAAACGCCTTGAATTTTTGCCGGGGGCTTCCGAAACTGCATGAAGCACATCGATCAGGCGGCTCCCGCGTCGAGTCGAATATTTGTCGAAACGCAATGGACGATTCGTGCCTATTAAGTTCGTCGCGGGCGGTCAAGAGCCGCGCGGCATATTGTCGCGAATGCGCTGCAGCGGGACTTAGAGCGAGATTGTGTCAAATAGTCATCATCATGCATCGATGATAGAATGCCGCGTCGCATCAGAGGCTCGTCGAGCCGCTGTGGCCGTGGTCCGCCACCCACCGCCCCCTGCGTGGCCGTGGTTCGCCACCTTCGCACCGAGCCGCACGAAGCTCGGCAGGTCCCCGAATTTCATGGAGTGTCGCGTGTTTTCAAGACGCATTTTTCGTCCGCTGCTCGCTATGGCTTTTGCCTCGGCTCTGGTAGGCAGCGCTGGCGTTTTCAGCTCCGCCGCGCAGGCGCAGAACCAGCCGATCGCACCGGACACGATGGCCGCGCGCGTGCAAGGCTGTACGGCGTGCCACGGCGTTCATGGTGAAGGCACGGACAACGACTACTTCCCGCGTCTTGCCGGCAAGCCTGCCGACTATCTGTACAACCAGCTCCAGAATTTCCGCGAAGGCCGGCGCAAGTACCCGCCGATGAACTACCTCGTCACGTATCTCTCGGACGATTACCTTCATCAGATCGCGACGTACTTCTCGAATCAGCGTCCGCCGTATCCGCCGCCCGCCAAGACGAACGTCTCTTCGACGACGCTCGCGCGCGGCCAGCAGATCGTGCTGAACGGCGATGCATCGAAAAACATTCCCGCGTGCGCGGCTTGCCACGGCAAGGGCCTGACCGGCATGCAGCCGGCCATTCCGGGTCTCGTCGGCCTGCATTCGGACTACATCAGCGCGCAAGTCGGCGCATGGAAGTCGGGCACGCGTCACGCGAAGGCGCCCGATTGCATGCAGCAGATCGCCTCGCGCCTGACGGATGACGACGTGACCGCCGTCGCCGCATGGCTGTCCACGCAAACCGCACCCGCCAACCCGGTGCCCGCGCCTGCTGGCTCGTTGAAGATGCCGCTCAAGTGCGGCAGCGAACTGCAATAAGGCGTCTGGAGCGACAACATAATGAAACGCAAGTCCCTGTTCGCACTTTCCTCGGCTGCCGTGGTGGCAGCCGTCGCAGCCGCCGCCGTTCTCTGGTCGGGCGGCGATAATCTGCATTCGGGCGGCGCCATCGCGGCGACGCCGGCCGACAAGGCCGCGCTCATCAAGCAAGGTGAATACCTCGCGCGCGCCGGCGACTGTATCGCGTGCCACACGGTGCGCGGCGGCAAGCAATTCGCGGGCGGCCTGCCGATGGCCACGCCGTTCGGCACGATGTTCACGCCGAACATCACGCCTGACGATCAATACGGCATCGGCAAGTGGACCTCCGACGACTTCTATCGCGCGATGCACACGGGCCGTTCGAAGGACGGCAGCCTGCTCTACCCCGGCTTCCCGTTCACGAGCTACACGAAGGTCACGCGCGCCGACTCCGACGCGATCTATGCGTACCTGCGTTCCGTGACGCCCGTTTCCGAGCCGAGCCGTCCGCATGAACTGCGCTTCCCGTTCAATAACCGCAACCTGCTGATCGGCTGGCGCACCCTCTTCTTCAGCGAAGGCGAGTACAAGCCGGATCCGACCAAATCGGTCGAATGGAACCGCGGCGCGTATCTGGTCGAAGGCCTCGGCCATTGCGCGATGTGCCATACGTCGATCAACGCGATGGGCGGCCCGGTCAGCTCGGCGGCCTTCGCCGGCGGCCTGATCCCGCTGCAGAACTGGTATGCGCCGTCGCTCACGTCGAACAAGGAAGCGGGCCTCGGCGACTGGGACCTGAAAGACATCAACGATCTGCTGAAGACCGGCGTGTCGCAGCGCGGCGCGGTGTTCGGCCCGATGGCCGAAGTGGTCCACAACAGCCTGCAGTACATGACCGACGCGGACGTCAACGCGATCTCGACCTATCTCAAGTCGATCCCGCAGAAGAAGGAAGCGCCGGAAGTCATGCAGCTCGAGACGTCCGAGAAGTTCGGCGGCGAGCTGCTGACGCTGGGCAAGAAGGTCTACACCGAAAACTGCGCGAAGTGCCATCAGGAAACCGGTCTTGGCAAGCCGCCGGCGTATCCGCCGCTCGCCAACAACCAGTCGATCCAGATGCCGTCGGCCGTCAACCCGATCCGCATGACGCTGAACGGCGGCTATCCGCCGAGCACGGAAGGCAATCCGATGCCGCACGGGATGCCGCCTTTCGCGCAGTCGTTGTCGGATACGGAAGTGGCCGCGGTCGTGACGTACATCCGTATGTCGTGGGGCAACCACGGCACGCCGGTGTCGCCGCAGCAGGTGAGCAATCTGCGTTCGGCACCGCTCGACTGAGGTACGCCGCGGTCATCCGTCAATAGAGCGTACAATACGCATTTGGGGCGCAGCCTTCGTAGTTGGGGCCGCGCCCCTTGTCTTTTGGCGGATCCAATTCATGCACGCAGGCGAGCGTTTCAACAGCATCAGCCATCTGATCGGCGCGCTGCTGTCGGTGGCGGGTCTGGCGACGCTCGTGACAATGGGCGCACTGGACGGCGACGCCTACAAGGTCGTCAGTTTCGCGGTGTATGGCGCGATGCTCTGCGCGCTCTACATCATCTCGACGCTGTATCACTGCGTGCGCTCGCCGCGCATGAAAGCGATACTGCAAAAGTGCGATCACTCGGCCATCTACTTGTTGATAGCCGGCAGCTACACGCCGTATACACTAGTGACCTTGCGTGGTCCCTGGGGCTGGTCCCTCTTCGGCGTGAGCTGGGGACTTGCGGTGCTCGGCATCACGCAGGAACTGACGCTCGGGCGCCGAACCCGCAGCGTATCGATGGTGCTGTACGTGCTGATGGGATGGCTCGCGCTCGTAGCCATTCATCCGCTCGTGACGGCGCTGCCGCCCGCGGGGACCGCGTGGCTGGTGGCGGGCGGGGTCGTGTACACCGCGGGCATCTGGTTTTTCATCAACGACGAGCGCATTCGGCATGGACACGGAATCTGGCATCTGTTCGTGCTCGCAGGCAGCCTGTGTCAGTTCGTGAGCGTCGCGCGCTACGTCGCGTGAGCATCGGCTGAAACGGGCGCCGCCGCGTCGAAGTGTCCATCGATGCAACTTAGCGCCAGATGACGTGTCTTGATAGCACGTCGACCCTCGCGGCAACGTCCGGCGATCGCTGATCGCCGAATGGCCCGCCGCCCGATTTTTCTTCGAGCGATGCACATGCGCTCTGCCGGCCGAACCACGATTCGCCGCAGCCTGATTCGCATGCGCGCCGCTCGACACAACGAATAAGTATCCAATTTATGTCTTTTGATTCACTCGGTCTGTCGGAACCTCTGCTTCGCGCCGTCAACGAACTCGGCTATTCCAGTCCCACTCCCATCCAGCTCCAGGCGATTCCCGCGGTCCTGAAAGGCGGCGACCTGCTCGCGGGCGCGCAG
Organism: Caballeronia sp. LZ029; assembly: GCF_031451275.1. Classification (NCBI taxonomy): domain Bacteria; kingdom Pseudomonadati; phylum Pseudomonadota; class Betaproteobacteria; order Burkholderiales; family Burkholderiaceae; genus Caballeronia; species Caballeronia sp. LZ029. Next base: position 513,283 of record NZ_JARUXO010000001.1, on the reverse strand, counting down.
ACCGGTACGGGCAAGACCGCCGGCTTCACGCTGCCGATCCTGCAACGCCTGTCGCAACTCGCGCCCGCCTCGGGCGGCGCGAAACGCCCGGTGCGCGCGCTGATCCTCACGCCGACGCGCGAACTCGCCGCGCAGGTCGAGGAAAGTGTCCGCGCGTACGGCAAGTATCTGAAGCTCAAGTCGACTGTGATGTTCGGCGGCGTCGGCATCAATCCGCAGATCGATGCGCTGCGCCGTGGCGTCGATATCGTCGTCGCGACGCCGGGACGTCTGCTCGATCACATGCAGCAAAAGACGATCGACGTTTCGCAACTCGAAATTCTCGTGCTCGACGAAGCCGATCGCATGCTCGACATGGGCTTCATCCACGACATCAAGCGCGTGCTCGCGCGTCTGCCGGCTAAGCGTCAGAATCTGCTGTTCTCGGCCACGTTCTCCGATGAGATCAAGGCGCTCGCGGACAGTCTTCTCGATTCGCCCGCGCTCATCGAAGTCGCGCGTCGCAATACGACGGCCGAAAAGGTCGAGCAGAAGATTTATCCGGTCGATCGCGATCGCAAGCGCGAGCTGCTCACGCATCTGATTCGCGGCAACAACTGGTTTCAGGTGCTCGTCTTCACGCGCACGAAGCACGGCGCGAACCGCCTCGCCGAGCAATTGACGCGCGACGGCATCAGCGCACTCGCGATTCACGGCAACAAGAGCCAGTCGGCACGCACGCGCGCGCTCGCCGAATTCAAGGATCAGACGCTGCAAGTGCTGGTCGCGACCGATATCGCGGCGCGCGGCATCGACATCGATCAACTGCCCCATGTCGTCAACTTCGATCTGCCGAACGTGCCGGAAGACTACGTGCATCGCATCGGCCGCACGGGTCGCGCAGGCGCGGAAGGCGAAGCGGTATCGCTGGTGTGCGTGGACGAGCATCAATTGCTGAAGGACATCGAGCGCCTCATCAAGCGGCCGATCCCGAGCGAAGTGATCCCCGGCTTCGAACCCGATCCGAACGCAAAGCCGGAACCGATCCAGCGCCGCAGTCAGGGCCGCGGCCAGGGACAAGGTCAGGGTCAGGGGCGTCAGAATCCGCGTAACGCCGAGGCACGTCCGAACGGCGAAGCGCGACGCAATGGCGAACCGCGTCGCGAAGGCGGCCGTCCGACCGGAGAAGCCCGTGGCGCGCGGCCGGTGAAGGGCAACACTGGCAACGCTCAGCCTTCGCGCGAAGCGCGCAATCCAAGCAAGCAAAGCAAGCCGAGCGCAAACGCGGCCCCCGCGCAGCGACGTCAGGAACCGGTGCAGACCGGTCACGCCGCGAATTCGCGCAAACCGTCGGGGAATCCCGGTGCGCTGCTCAGCGGCCGACGCGATGCGTTGCGATCGGGCGATCGCAGCCGCTAAAGCGATGTTTCAGGCGGCGGCGCTCGCCGCCCGCTTCAGCCATTCGAGTTGCTCGCGCCAGCGCGCGAGCGCCGATTGCGCATCAGTCAGTTCGAAGACGATTCCGTTCGTGAGTCGCGCATATCCCACCCGCTGAACTTCACCAGTCTCGATCGTGCCAACGAAGCACGCCAGCGGCACGTCGTCGAGCGGCACGCGGCGCGCATCCAGATGCACCTGATAGAACGCCTCGTCGAATACGAAGGCGAGAGTCGCGCGTCCGGTCGCGGTGATGGCCTGCGCCGTCCGCGACGACGGCCATAGCGCGAAAGCAAGCGTGCGCGCATCCGGCGCAAGCAGCTCGCCGACGCCGAGCAGCGCGGTTCGCACGCGATGTCCGTGATCGGCCGCGCACAGCGACGCGGTGAAACCAGTATCGACGCCGGTGAGCGTACCGTCGAAGAGCGCACGCAACTCGGGCGGCCACTCGTCGAAAACGGTGTGTGAAGAGAGCGACGGCTGCGGTGCGTTGGAATCGGACATGGAAAGATGCCGGCTTTGAACCGGCATCGTCGAGCAAGGTTAGCGGAAGAACAACTGCGTCATCTTCGAGAGCGGATAGTGCACGCCGGGCTGAATGCGCGCGGGCAAATCGAGCGGCTTGAGCAGCATCTTGATGGCCTGATCCGCGGACAGATTGCGCCGCACGAGCGCATTCACGCGCGCGGAAAGTTCGCGGTTGTACTCGGCATCCTGCGCACGCTCAGGATAACGAACGGCGAACACGTGCCGCAGCGCGATTTCCGAATCCTCGCTCTTCAACTCCATCACGCGCCGCACGAGCGCGCCGAGCACGGCCAGGCGGCCATTGCCTTCGATCTTGTTCCACTTCTTGAAGAAGTGAAAAAAGTGCTTGTAGTGCCGCACTTCGTCCGTACGGATGTTGTCGGTGATTTCCTTCAGCACCGGCTCGTCCGAACAATCGTTGATTGCACGATAAAGCGTGGCGGTTCCCGTCTCGACGACGCAACGCGCCACCATTTCGAGCGCTCGCTTCTTCTCGAACTCCTCGTAGGAACACGTGAGCGAGTATTCGTCGAAGAAATTCCTGAACGCGGTGTCCCAGTCGAACTCCGGCCACACGTGGTGGATGTACGTCTTGAGCGCCCTTCCGTGCTGCATCTCTTCGGGCTCCCATTCATCGTTCAGCCACGCCGAGATCTCGGGATCGTCGTGAAAATACTTGCTGAGATTGCTCGTATAAAGATCGGTGCCGCTCTCGATGAACGAGCAGGCGCACAACAACAAGAGAAGATGCTCGTTGGATGCAGCCTTCTGACGATCGATCCGCGAGAGATCGATATCTTCGATGCGCCAAGGCATCACGTGTGTACTGTTTGTATGCATATATCGCGCTCCCAGGCTGGACTGAACGCGCCATCGGCCGACAAGAGCCGGCCGAGGTTCAGGCGACGCCGTGAACGATTCAGTCCTGGCGTCCTCAACTTCAAGTGTCAGCGGCTCGTTTTTCCATCTTAGCCGCCCTGCAATGAGTTTGCAGACTTGGGGACAGACTCACGCGCGGCGCGCCGGTTCCGTGCGTGCCGAATTCTTACAACGTCTGACGAGTAGTTGTGGATGCGCTAGAGCATGAAACGTGCCGGCTGAGCCACGGCAATTGCTTCGATTACGCGCGAGAACTACGTGTTACGCGCATGCGCCACGCGACGATCGCCAGCGATACACCCGATAACACAGCAGCCAGCAGCACGTAGTAGCTCGGCGCGAGCTTGTCGCCGGTGACGTGAATGAACGCTTCGACGATCGTCGGCGCGAAGCCTCCGAACAACGTGACGCCGAGCGCGTAGCCGATCGACAGGCCGGTCGAACGCACCCGCGTAGGGAATATCTCCGACATGAGCGCGGGCATCGGACCGGAATACGCCGCCTTCAGAATGCCCGCTACCGATTGCAGCATGACGAGCGATGCAATCGTCGGATGCGCCTGCAGCCACGCAAACATCGGATAAATCGTTACGCCCATGAAGATCGACGTGGCGAGCATGATGCGGATGCGCCCGAGCCGATCGGAGAGCGCGCCCATCAACGGCGAAAAAATGAACTGAAGTCCGCCATTGAGCACCACGACGGCGAACGATGCCGTCGCCGGAAGATGCAACTGCTTGACCGCGTACATCGGCATATAGAGCTGCAGGACGTACACGCCGACTGTCGATTGCGCCACGATGCCCACGGCGAGCAGCAGGTTCAGCCATTGGTTCGAGAAGGAAACGCCGGGGGCACTTGCCTTCGCGTTGGAGCGCGTCGCGAGAAACTCCGGCGTTTCGTCCAGGTGCGAGCGGATGTAGTAGCCGACCGGCCCGACGAGCAGACCGAAAACGAAAGGAATGCGCCAGCCCCAGCTTTCGAGCTGCGGCTGCGGCAGCCAGGCGCTCAGAACCGAGCCGAACGCCGCAGCCATGATGGCGGCGAGTCCCTGGCTCGCGAACTGCCAGCTCGCGTAGTAGCCACGCCGCGCTTCGCTATGCTCGACCATGAACGCGGTCGCGCTGCCGAACTCGCCGCCGACCGCAAAGCCTTGCACAAGACGCGCGAGCAGGATCAGCAGCGGCGCAGCGATACCGATGTGTCGATACGAAGGCATCACGGCCATCGTGAACGTGCCGACCATCATCAGCAAAATGGCGAGCGTGAGCGCGGCCTTGCGCCCCTTGCGATCGCCGTAGACGCCGAGCACGATGGCGCCCAGCGGCCGCATCAGGAACGAGATGCCGAACGTGCCGATAGCCAGCATGGTCGACAGCCATTCATCGTTCGACGGAAAGAACGCCTTCGCGATGACCGTCGCGAAATAGCCGTAGACGAGAAAGTCGAACCACTCGAGTGCATTGCCGATCGATGACGAGAACACGATGCGACGGATCATCGCCCTCGATGGCGCCGCTTTCGGTGCGGATGTTTCGCCATTCGCCGGCGCTGCGCCCTGTGCATCGCGCGCTCCATACGTTTGTTCGTTCATGATTTCTCCTCCCCCTGCTTCCCCATCGTGGATACGGGCGTGCGTATCCCTGTCGCCTGCAAAATCGCAGCGATCGATGCGGTTTTTTTATGACGGAGACCGCTCGATGCGCGGTCTCCGATGGTGGCTTTAGAACCCTGCTGCGAGTCCGTCGCGCCGGCTGTCGCTTGCCGCGACATACCCGCGCTCGGGATCGTTGCGATCGAGCTTCCAGATGTATTGGCCCGAGCCGAAGTCCATGTACGGATCGTCGACGGACTTGATCGTGTGGCCGAGGCCTTCCAACGCACGCGCGGTTTCGGGATCGAGCGTGGCCTCGATGTCGATCGTGAAATCGCGATTCACCTTCCATCGCGGTGCATCGCACGCCGCCTGCGGCTGCTGCCCGTAGTCGAGCATGCGCACGATCGATTGCAGATGGCCTTGCGGCTGCATATCGCCGCCCATCACGCCGAAGCTCATGACGGCTTCGCGCTGACCATCGACTTCCTGCGTGAGGAACGCCGGGATGATCGTGTGGAACGGGCGCTTGCCGCCTTCCACGACGTTCGCGGACTTCGGATCCATGGAGAAACCGCAGCCGCGGTTTTGCAGCGCGATACCCGTGTCGGGCACGACCACGCCCGAGCCGAAGCCCATGTAGTTCGACTGGATGAAGCTCACCATCATGCCGCGCTCGTCGGCGACCGACATGTATATGGTGCCGCCAGCCTTCGGCATGCCGAAGTCGAACTGCGTCGCCTTCGACGGGTCGATGAGCTTGGCGCGCTGCGTCAGATAAGCGTCGTCGAGCATCTGCTCGGGTGTCACTTCCATGGAACGCGGATCGGCGACGTAACGATAAACGTCGGCGAAGGCGAGCTTCATCGCCTCGATCTGCAAATGCTGCGACTCGATGCGATCGACGCTCAGCGCGCTCACATCGAACTTGTCGAGAATACCGAGCGCGATGAGCGCCGCGATGCCCTGCCCGTTCGGCGGAATCTCATGCACCGTGTAGCCGCGATAGTCCTTGCTGATCGGCTCGACCCAGTCCGCGCGATAGTTGCGCAGGTCGTCCATCATCATCGCGGCGCCGCCCTCACGCGCGAACGCGGCGATGCGCTCGGCGATCTCGCCTTCGTAGAACGCACGCGGGCCATGCTGTGCGAGCAGGCGCAGCGTTTTCGCGTGGCCCGGGAAGCGCACGAGTTCGCTCACTTCGGGCGCGCGTCCGCGCGGCATGAACACGTCCGCGAAGCCTGGCTGATCCTTAAGCTCCGGCACCGCCGCCGCCCACTTGTACGCGACGATGCTCGCCACCGCATGACCACGCTCGGCGATCTCGATGGCCGGCTCCATCAGGTCCGCGAAGGGCAGCGAGCCGAACTTCGAATGCAGCGCCTCCCATCCGGCGATGACGCCCGGCACCGTCACCGCATCCCAGCCGCGCTTGGGTTGCCGGGCGAGGCCGTTCTCTTCGCCGTACTTGCCACGGAAGTAGTCGACGTTCCACGCCGCCGGCGACACGCCCGACGCGTTCAGACCATGCAGCTTCTTGCCATCCCAGACTAGCGCGAAGGCGTCGCCACCCAGCCCGCATGACACGGGTTCAACGAGGGTGATGGCCGCCGCAGCAGCGATGGCTGCGTCGACGGCATTGCCGCCTTTCCACAACATGCGCAGGCCGGCCTGCGCGGCCAGCGGATGCGACGTTGAAACGATATTGCGGGCGAACACCGGCAGGCGCGGCGTGGGATAGGGGTTTTGCCAGTTGAAGCGAGTCATTGAATGAAGTCCGAGATACCTGCGGGCAGAACATGGCGGGCGATTTTGTGAGCCGGCCGGGCAAAAGAGGAATATTGCATTGTCCGCTTAATCCAAAACAAATTCATTTATCGTATAAATTAATGAAAAGTGCGCATGAATCGGTCGCAGAGTTCCGCTCCGATCGTTGCGCTTACAAAGCACCTTGTTTGTGTGCGCCGCCGCACGAACTTCAAGTTGATTCTCCGAATTTGCGTAAGCGATGGACCGCTTCCACAGCCGGAAAAAGTCAAAGCGAAAATTTTCAACGCGCATTTGGCACTTGTCAGACACTTGCCTACAATCCCAATTCCCGGCATTCGCAGTACAAAAATTCAATGCGTTTGCCCGGCGTTTTTTCAGTTTTCCCGTACAACGTTTCGAAGCAAAAAGATCCGGCTTACAAAGCCGGCTGCTTATGCCGTTCGGTCGTCATGGAGAACACAATGCTGAGTCCGCACGAATTTGCCACGCTGCTACTGGTTCAGGAAGCACCCAATCAGGTCGATATGGAACGCCAGGAGCTCGACGCTCTGCTCGAACGTCAGCTCGTTCAACTCGAAAATCTCGCATCCGGACGCCAGCAATGGCGCCTCACCGCCACCGGCGATTCGACCGTCAAGGCTTTCAAGCGTTACTCGTAGCACGCGTAGCAGGGCTCGGGACGCGGCCCTCGGCCGCGTCCGCTTCACCTCCTCTCATATCTCTCGACGAGTCACTTCAGCCGGCACGCAGGGTCGGGTCGACCGCGGCACGCCAGCTCAGCGCCTGTGCTCGCTGATCCAGGAAGAAACTCGCCCACGCGCTCTGCGCCTCGAGACCGGGATTCGCCTGATAGGTGCGATAACGCTCGGCGATCGCCGTCTGGAACGCGCAGAAGCGCTCTCTCGACAGCCCGCCGCGTCGCTCGGCCACATAAGCGTCGTAAAAGGTCGAATAGACCGATTGCGCATCCGCGCCGTAATCGACCGGAGACGTTCCGCACATGCCCTGAAGAGCACTGAACGAGGGCGCGCCCATCGTTCCGTCCAGACTGGGCGTTCCCACGCAGCCCGCCAGCAACGCCGCACTCAGCACGCCTGAAACCCACAGCATTCGCATGGCACTCACCTTCGATCGAATTTCGTGCCGCCAGTATCGGACGAACGGAACCGTCGCGCCACTCGGCCAAATGGCATAGGCCAAATGACATTCGAGCCAGATGTGTCACGCGGCCTATGCCATTCGGCCAGGTTGTCCGCGGGGCCTCGCTCCGATAGATTGCGCAAACGGACATCGGCTGGCGCGGCACGACGCGTCGATGTCGGCTCAAATCGGAGATGACCATGCAGGATCAGTACATTCTCGCGCTCGACCAGGGCACGACCAGTTCGCGCGCCATGCTGTTCGACAGAAACGGCAACGTCGTGTCCGTGGCGCAGAAGGAATTCCAGCAGATTTATCCGGAAGCTGGCTGGGTCGAGCACGATCCGCAGGAGATCTGGTCGACGCAGGCCGGCGTCGCCGCCGAAGCCGTCACGCGCGCCGGCGCGAGCGCTTCGTCGATAGCGGCGGTCGGCATCACGAATCAGCGCGAAACCACGATCGTCTGGGACCGCGAGACGGGCAAGCCGATCTACAACGCGATCGTCTGGCAGGACCGTCGCACGGCCGGCTTCTGCGACGAACTCAAATCGCGCGGCCTCGAATCGATGGTGCGCGCGAAGACGGGCCTGCCCATCGACGCGTATTTCTCGGCGACGAAGATCCGCTGGATTCTCGACAACATCGAGGGCGCCCGCGACAAGGCGAAACAAGGACGACTCGCGTTCGGCACCGTCGATAGCTGGCTCGTATGGAATTTCACGCGGCAGGGCCTGCATGTCACGGACATCACGAACGCATCGCGCACGATGCTCTTCAACATTCATGAGCGACGCTGGGACGACGAGCTGCTCGACGCGCTCGACATACCGCGCAGCATGCTTCCCGAAGTGCGCACGTCGTCCGAGATCTATGGCACGACGCGAGGCACCGTGTTCGCCGCGGACGTCCCGCTCGCGTCGCTTGCCGGCGATCAGCACGCGGCCCTCTTCGGACAGATGTGCACGGATTCCGGCATGGTGAAGAACACCTACGGCACCGGCTGCTTTCTCGTCATGAATACGGGCGACAAGCCGATCGAGTCGCGCAACAACCTCGTTACGACGATCGCCTGGCAGATCGGCGATGAGGTCAATTACGCGCTCGAAGGCAGCATCTTCATCGCGGGCGCCGTCGTGCAATGGCTGCGCGACGGGCTCGGCCTCATTCGCCACGCAAGCGAAATCGAAACGCTCGCGCGCGGCGTGCCGCATAGCGACGGCGTCTATCTCGTGCCCGCGTTCGCCGGGCTCGGCGCGCCGCACTGGAACGCGCGCGCACGCGGCACGCTCTTCGGCGTGACGCGCGGCACGACATCGGGTCATATCGCGCGCGCGGCGCTCGATTCGATCGCCTATCAGTCGCTCGACGTGCTTAAGGCAATGGAAGCGGACTCGGGCATGCGCATCGGCGAATTGCGCGTCGATGGCGGCGCCTGCGCGAACAATCTGCTGATGCAGTTTCAGGCCGACATCCTCGGTGTCGAAGTCGCGCGCCCGCGCGTCGCGGAAACGACGGCGCTCGGCGCGGCGTATCTCGCGGGGCTCGCGGTCGGCTACTGGAAGGATATCGATGAACTCAAGGCGCAATGGCAACTGGAGCGCCGGTTCAGTCCGTCGATGCCGGAACCGGAGATCGAGTCCTGTATCGCCGGATGGCAACGCGCGGTCAACGCAGCGAAGGCATGGGCCGACAGCTAGCGAAGCCGAAGCGCTCATGTCGTTTTCCGGAACGCCGCGCCATGCGGCGGTGCAAAAATCGCCGGCGTGCGGTATCCTAAAAAAGCTGTCGAGGCTTCGGCCGCGCAGCATTCAGTACGTCTTCAGGGCGGGGTGTAATTCCCCACCGGCGGTATGTGGCGAGGCCTCGCGGCCGGACCATGAGCCCGCGAGCGCCCGCGCCGGCATCATGCGCGGGGTCAGCAGATCTGGTGAAATGCCAGAGCCGACGGTCACAGTCCGGATGAGAGAAGATGTGCAGATGGTCATGTCCGTTCCCCTTGGCGAGTCTTGCATCGCGCCGAACCGGACGACGCCGCGCCTTCGGGCGTGTCGCCGCGGGGTGTCGTTCTGTCTGTTTGCAATGCCCTGAAACGTTTTTCGCTTAATTTTCTCGCGAGAGCGTTTCACATGTCCCAGACCCAAGCCAGCAACAGCCTGTCGTTCGCCGCACCCTCCGTCGTCGCTGACGACGCCTTTGCCGATCTTTCCCAGCTCGCTTCGCTCGACGTTCCGCCGCGTATCGCCGCAGCGCTCGACGCCATGCGCGAAGGCCGCCCCGTCGTCTTGCAGGACGATGACGATCGCGAAAACGAAGCCGATCTGATCGTCGCCGCCGAGAAACTCACCGACGCCACCATGGCCCTTCTGATCCGCGAATGCAGCGGCATCGTGTGCCTGTGCCTGCCCGACGACCGAGTGCGCGCGCTCGAACTCCCGCCGATGGCCGCCGCCAACGGGAGCCGCTACGGCACCGCGTTCACGGTGTCGATCGAAGCGCGCGAAGGTGTGACGACGGGTGTATCGGCGGCGGATCGCGTGACGACGATTCGCGCGGCCATCGCCGATCATGCGAAGCCTGGCGATATCGTCCGGCCGGGCCACGTCTTCCCGCTGCGCGCGATGCCGGGCGGCGTGCTTGCACGGCGCGGCCATACGGAAGGCACCGTCGATCTGGCGATCCTCGCGGGACTCAAGCCCGCGGGCGTGCTGTGCGAACTGATGAACCCGGACGGCACGATGACGCGTGGCGAGCAAGTCGAGCGCTTCGCGCAGGAGCATCGCCTGCCGATGCTGACCATCGCCGAACTGGTCGCATTCCGCACGGCGCTCGCAGCGGCGCGCGAGACCGTGGAAGAAGCAGCCTGAGTCTCTACGCGCTCAGGACAGCACGTCGCCGAAATCCCCGCGCACGCCCGCGGCGACGAGCCCGGGAAGTTCGTCCATGTGCTCCATGATCCGTGTGATGCCGGTTTCGCGCAGCACCTGCGCGTAGCCGGACGGAATATGGCTCGCACCGACGAACGCGATGGTCTTCATGCCCGCCGCGCGCGCCGCCGTCAGCCCGGCGACGCTGTCTTCCACGACGAGACAGCGCTCGGGCGCGACATCGAGCGTGCGCGCCGCGAGCAGATAGACATCGGGATAAGGCTTCGGCCGTTCGACCTGCTGCGCACTGAACACGCGCGCGCCGACGACTTCGTCCAGGCCCGCGCGCCGCACCGAAGCGCGCACGCGCTCCAGACGGCTGTTCGACACCACCGCGACCGGCAAGCCGCAAGATTCGAGCGCCGCGCGCACGCCGGCGATCGGTCCGACCGAGCGGGCGAGTTCCACCGCGACGCGCGCCTCGATCGTGTTGACGAAATCCGGCGGCATCACGATACCGAACTTCGTCTCCAGATAGGTCAGGAAGCGCGAAGTCTGCTGCCCGAAAGCCGTCTTGACGGCCGGTTTGAAGTCGATGCCGGGAAACGTCTCGGTCAGGACGTCCAGCATCACGCGATCCGCGATGACTTCGCTATCGACGAGCACGCCGTCGCAATCGCAGATGAGATGATCGATCATGTTGGCTCGAATTACGTTGAGCCAACATGATAAGCGTTCAGCAAGCGTCGGCTGCTTTTACTTCGGATGTAATGCGCGGCGCATCCAGGCGCGCGGCGAACCACGTCACCGCGAGGGCCGCGAGCGCGACCGCCGCTGCCGCCCACGGGAGCGCATCGAGGCCGTGACCGTGCGTCAGCACCGCGCCGCCGAGCCACGCGCCGCCTGCATTGCCGACATTGAACGCGCCGATATTGAGCGTCGATGCGAGATTCGGCGCGTCCTTCGCCTTCTCGACCACGCGCGCCTGCAACGGCGGCACCGTCGCGAACGCCGCGATGCCCCACACGAAAATCGTGACGATCGCGCCGATCTGACTGTGGCTCGTCTTCGCGAACACGGCCATGATGATCGCGAGCGCGAACAGAATGCCCATCAGCGAAGGCATCAGCGCGCGGTCGGCGAGCTTGCCGCCGATCGTATTGCCGATCGTCAGCCCGACGCCGAACAGCACCAGAATCAGCGTGACGGCGCGCGGCGAGAAACCGCCGACCTGTTCGAGAATCGGCGCGATATACGTGAACACGACGAACACGCCGCCGAAACCGAGCACGGTCATCGAGAGCGCGAGCCAGACCTGGCCATCGCGCAGCACGCGCACTTCGCGTCCGAGTCCGCTGGGCGCGGCATCGTGACGATTCGGCACGAGCGCGGTCACGCCGAGCGCGGAAAGCACGCCCAGTCCCGCGACGATCCAGAACGTCGCGCGCCATCCCAGCTCCTGACCGATGAACGTCCCGAACGGCACGCCCAGCACGTTCGCGAGCGTGAGCCCGGTGAACATTAGCGCGATGGCGCTTGCGCGCTTGTCCGCCGGCACGAGCGACGCGGCCACGACCGCGCCGATGCCGAAGAACGAGCCGTGCGCGAACGACGTCACGACGCGCGCCGCCATCAGCAGGCCATAGTCCGGCGCGACCGCGCACAGCACATTGCCGACGATGAACACGAGCATGAGCCCTTGCAGCGCGAGCTTGCGCGGCAGCTTGCTCGTCAGCACGGCGAGCAGCGGCGCGCCGACTGCGACGCCGAGCGCGTAACCGGTGACGAGCAGGCCCGCTGACGGAATCGACACCGACAGATCGTGCGCGACGTTGGGCAGCAGGCCCATGATGACGAACTCCGTCGTGCCGATGGCGAACGCGCTGATCGCCAGCGCGAGAAGGGGAAGAGGCATGGTGGCTCCAGATCAGAATTGGGCGGTCACGAATTCGACGACCACGCCCGGGCCCAGCCGCACGAAGAGCTGAAGCTCGCGGGCGAGCGGCACTTCGGCGAACTGGTAGGCATAGCCGTGGCAATCGAGACGTTCGAGCAATGCGCGCCACTCGGCTTCGTCGTCGATGCGCAGCGCCAGATGGTCGATGCGCATTGCGCCCGGCCGTTCGGCGGAATGCGACTCCGCGACGCCCGAGGCGACCAGATGCACCGCCGGCCGCGCGCCGAGATAAAGCCAGTAGCCGCCGACGCCGAACGGTGGCCGTGGCCCGACTCGCATCCCGGCGATATCGACGAAGAAGCGCATGAACGCATCGCAGTCGGGCGCGACGAGGGTGACGTGATCGAGTTGCATGACGCGAATGCTCCGCAAAGGGTTAACGCTTAGGCGGCATTTTGCGGGCTATGCATCGCTTTGAGAATTGGTCTACGCTTTGAATCATTATCAAACTGGATTTGAAAATGACGATGGATCGGCTCGGCGACATGCGCCTTTTCGTGGAAGCGGCGGCGGCGGGCAGTCTGTCGGCGGCGGGGCGCAAGCTCGGACTGTCGCCGGCTGCGGCGAGCGCGCGGCTCATCAAGCTGGAAAAAGCGCTGCGCACGCGGCTTTTCGAGCGCACGACGCGCCAGTTGCGCGTCACCGACGAAGGCCGCCTGTATCTTCAGCACTGCCGCATCGCGCTGCAGGCGATCGACGACGCCGAAGCCGCGTTGCAGGCCGGCCAGAACGTCGTGCGCGGCAAGGTGCGCATCTCGGCGACGTCGAATTTCGGGCGCTCGATGCTGCGCGGCTGGATCGACGAATTCAGCGCGCTGCATCCGGACGTACGGTTTGCGCTCACGCTGTCGGATTCGGTGTCGAATCTGTTGCTGGAGGAGATTGATCTCGCGATTCGCTTCGGCGCGCCGCCCGACAGCGGACTCGCCGCTCGCGCGCTCGCACCGAACCGACGCGTGCTGTGCGCATCGCCCGAGTATCTCGCGCGCAAGGGCGTGCCCAGGACGCCCGCGGAGTTGATGGGTCACGATTTCGTCGTCGTGGTCACGGCAAGCGGGCCGCTCAACGAGCTCGATTTCGTGCGCGGCGACGAGCGCTACGCGTACACGATCCCGCTCGCGGACGCCTGGGAAACCAACGACGGCGCGATGACTCGCGCGTGGGCGCTCGCGGGCCACGGCATCGCGCATAAATCGATATGGGATATCGCCGCCGATGTGCGCGCCGGCACGCTGAAGATGGTGCTGCCCGACTGGTGCACGCATGAGGCCGCCGTGCACGCCCTCTTCCATGCGAACCGCTACATGGCGCCGCGCGTGCGCGTGCTGCTGGATTTTCTGGTCGGGCGTTTCGAGAAAACGACGCACGAATTGCTCGGCGATCTGGCGTATCCGCCCGAGCCGCGCCCATCGCGTCAGGAATGGCCGTCGGCGCTATAATATCGGGCTAAATTACAGCAAAAAGCGGGCAGATCGCTGTAGAAGTCCGCGAAACTCCTTCAATCCCCTTTACCAGCGCCCCCAGATCAACCACTGTGACCGGCGACGATTCATGACCAAGAAAGTTTATGTAAAGACCTTCGGCTGCCAGATGAACGAGTACGACTCCGACAAGATGGTCGACGTGCTCGGTGCAGCGGAAGGACTCGTCAAGACGGACACGCCCGAAGACGCGGACGTCATTCTCTTCAATACGTGCTCGGTGCGCGAAAAGGCCCAGGAGAAAGTGTTCTCCGATCTCGGCCGCGTGCGCGAGCTGAAGGAAGCGAACCCGAATCTGCTGATCGGCGTCGGCGGTTGCGTCGCGAGCCAGGAAGGCGCGTCGATCGTCGCGCGCGCGCCGTATGTCGATCTCGTGTTCGGTCCGCAGACGCTGCATCGCCTGCCCGCGATGATCGATCAGCGCCGCGCTACCGGCCGCGCGCAGGTCGACATCACGTTCCCGGAAATCGAGAAGTTCGATCACCTGCCGCCCGCGCGCGTCGATGGACCGAGCGCGTTCGTGTCGATCATGGAAGGCTGCTCAAAATATTGCAGCTATTGCGTCGTGCCCTACACGCGCGGCGAGGAAGTCTCGCGCCCGCTCGATGACGTGCTCACCGAGATCGCCGGCCTCGCCGATCAGGGCGTGCGCGAAGTCACGCTGCTCGGCCAGAACGTGAACGCCTATCGCGGCGCGCTGACCTTGGGCTCGCATGACATCGCGGATTTCGCGACGCTCATCGAGTACGTCGCGGAGGTGCCGGGTATCGAACGCATTCGCTATACGACCTCGCATCCGAAGGAATTCACGCAGCGCCTCATCGACACCTACGCGAAAGTGCCGAAGCTCGTCTCGCATCTGCATTTGCCGGTGCAGCACGGCTCGGACCGCATTCTGATGGCGATGAAGCGCGGCTATAGCGTGATCGAGTACAAGTCGGTCATCCGCAAACTCCGCGCGATTCGTCCGGATCTGTCGCTGTCGACGGACTTCATCGTCGGTTTCCCCGGCGAGACCGAGGACGATTTCAACAAGATGATGGCGCTCGTCGACGAGATGAGCTACGACACGAGCTTTTCGTTCATCTACAGCCCGCGCCCCGGCACGCCCGCAGCAAACCTGCACGACGATACGCCGCGCGAAGTGAAGCTCAAGCGTCTGCAACATTTGCAGGCGACCATCGAGGAAAACGTGCAGCGCATCAGCGCATCGATGGTCGGTAGAGTCGAGCGTATTCTGGTCGAGCGGCCCGCGCGCAAGGACCCGAACGAGCTTGCCGGGCGCACGCAGAACAACCGCGTCGTCAATTTCCCCGCGCCGGCCGAATCGCACGCGCGGCTGATCGGCCAGATGATCGACGTGAAGATCGTGCATGCGTATCCGCACTCGCTGCGCGGCGAACTCGTCATGGCGCCCGAGCTGACGCACTAAAGAAAGGAACTCAAGTTCACCTTGAAGAACGCTCCTACGCAGCATCTGGAATTCACCGCACCGCGCGAGGACAACGCGCGGCTCGCCAACCTCTGCGGCCCGCTCGACGAAAACCTGCGGCAGATCGAGCAGGCGCTCGACGTGACGCTTTCGCGGCGCGGCCACAAGATCGCGATTCGTGGCCGTGGCGCGAAAGTCGCGCTCGCGGCGCTCGAGAACTTCTACAACCGCGCGCGCGATCCGATTTCCGTCGACGACATTCAGCTTGCGCTCGTCGAGGCGCGCCATGCGACGCGCCGCGCGAGGGATGCGCGCGAAGCCAACGGCGAAGAAGGCGAAATCGATCCGCGTTTTCGTGGCGATCCGGATCATCCTTTCGATGAACCGAGCGCGACGATCGACCTCGGCGAAGACGAAGATCACGGTCCGAAGCTCTACACGCGGCGCGCCGATCTGCGCGGACGCACGCCCGCGCAGCGCGAGTATCTGAAGCAGATCATCGCGCACGACGTGACCTTCGGCATCGGGCCGGCGGGCACGGGCAAGACGTATCTCGCGGTCGCCTGCGCGGTCGATGCGCTCGAACGCGATCAGGTGAAGCGCATCGTGCTGACGCGGCCGGCCGTCGAAGCGGGCGAGCGGCTCGGCTTCCTGCCGGGCGATCTCGCGCAGAAGGTCGATCCGTATCTGCGTCCTCTGTATGACGCGCTTTACGATCTGCTCGGCTTCGACAAGACGGCGAAGATGTTTGAGCGCCAGATGATCGAGATCGCGCCGCTCGCGTACATGCGCGGGCGCACGCTGAATCACGCGTTCATCATTCTCGACGAGGCGCAGAACACCACGCCCGAGCAGATGAAGATGTTCCTCACGCGTATCGGCTTCGGCTCGAAGGCGGTCGTCACCGGCGACACCACGCAGGTCGATCTGCCGCGCGGCCACAAGAGCGGGCTGATCGAGGCGCAGCATGTGCTGTCGGAAGTGCGCGGCATCGCGATCACGCACTTCACGTCGGCGGATGTGGTGCGGCATCCGCTCGTCGCGCGCATCGTCGAGGCTTACGACGCGCAATCGCAGAAAGATGCGGCGATCGCCGAGGCCGCACGCGTCGCGCAACAATCGCAGCCAAAGCCCGAATGAAGCCGCGCCTCGCTTTGACGATGCAGTTCCCGGCGGCAAAAGCGTATCCGTCGCACAAGGCGATCCTGCCGCGCGCGACGGTCGCCCGCTGGATCAAGGCCGCGCTTTTCGCCGATGCCGAACTGACCGTGCGCTTCGTCGATGAGGAAGAAGGCCGGATGCTCAATCGCACGTATCGGCAGAAGGATTACGCGACGAACGTGCTCACGTTCGCCTACGCGGAAACCGAGGACGATCCCGTCGCGGGCGATCTGATTCTGTGCTGCCCGGTCGTCGAGCGCGAGGCGGACGAACAGGGCAAGCCGCTTGCCGCGCATTATGCGCATCTTATTGTCCACGGCACGCTGCATGCGCAGGGCTACGACCACGAAGTCGAAAGCGAAGCGCAAGAGATGGAATCCATCGAGACGGATATCATGCAGTCTCTGGGATTTTCCGATCCTTACGTGCCTTTGACCTGAAGCCGGTCGATGTCCTCGATGTTTTGAACGCGCCGTGAACGACAAGACGCCCGAACCCGCGCAACCCGCACTTTCCGAAGCCGACCCGACGCCCGCGCCCTGCCCGGACTATCCGCCCGCGCTCGGCGAATCCGCGCTGCTGACGGACGAGGAACTGGCCGCGTCGCGCGACGCGGCGCTCGTTCATTGGGACCGGACGTCGGATTTATGGCTCTTCGGTTACGGCTCGCTGATCTGGAACCCCGGCTTGCCGACGCTCGAAGCCGTGCGCGGCAAGGTGCATGGCTACCATCGCGGGCTCTATCTGTGGTCGCGCGTGAATCGCGGCACGCCGGAACAGCCTGGCCTCGTGCTGGCGCTCGATCGCGGCGGCTCGTGCACCGGCATGGCGTTCAGGCTCGCGGGCGCCGATGCGATCGAGCATCTTCAGGTGCTGTGGCGCCGCGAAATGGCGATGGCTTCGTATCGGCCCGCGTGGCTGCCCTGCACGCTCGCGGACGGACGGCGCGTCGAGGCGCTTGCGTTCGTGATGCGTCGCGATGCGACTTCCTATACCGGCAAACTCGCCGATCCGATCGTGCGCACCGTGCTCGGCTGCGCGAGCGGCCGTTACGGCACGACGCTGGATTACGTCAGCCGGACCGTCGAGGCGCTGCGCGAAAGCGGGATGCCGGATCGGGCGCTCGAAGCGTTGTTGAAGCGGTGTCAGGCGCAGGGGAATAAATGACGCGCGTGCTTTTTGCATACGTATGAATTTCTCGCTGCGCATCGTCCGTTCGGCTAACGCTCGCGGTCGGACATACTTTTCGCATAATTTTCCGTTAGGGTTTTGCTTCGAGGCAATCCAGAGGCACACGAACTTCGCATATTGCGAACTTCGCGTTTTGCGAATAAAGTAGATTCCGATTCGAGGCGCATGCGATGACCGAAGCGAGATCTGTAGAGGCGAGAAAGCGGGATGCGGGTGATTTCACGAAAAGTGCTCACGGAATTCATTGACAAACATCCTGCCGCGTCGAGTTCTCTCCTTGCGTGGTACAGATTGGCCGTCAAATGCCAGGCGGATGATTTGACCGGTTTGCGGAAAACCTTCAACACGGTCGACTATGTTCCGGCGCAGTACTACGTGTTCGATGTGGGCGGCAACAATTTTCGCGTGATCGCCGCAATCCACTTCAATCGGCAGATGTTGTTCGTCCGCCATGTGTTGACGCACAAACAGTACGATCAATGGACCGAAGCAAACCGACGTAAATGAAAGCTCGTAGCTCATCGGGAGGCGCTCCCGAATTCGCGAAGACGTGGATCGCGCTACAGGAACAGATTTTCCTCAAACCGATTCGCAACGACGATGACTATCGCAAGATGGTCGCGCTTGCCAACGAACTGGCCGATCACCTCGAAGGTGACGAAGGTCCGCTTGCAGACCTGTTTGGCGTGGTCACGGATCTCATCGAGGTATGGGAATCGCATCAGCCGGAACTGCCGAAGGCCGAGCCGAAAGACGTGCTGCGCTATCTGCTGGACACGCACGACCTCAAGCAGAAGGATCTCGCCGACATCGCTTCGCCGACCGTGATCAGCGACATCCTCGCCGGCCGACGCGCGATCAGCAAGAGCGTCGCGAAGGCATTGGCCGAACGATTCGGCACCGACGTCAGCGCTTTCGTGTGATCTCGACCCATCATGTCCGGACGTTTGCTGCACTCATCCAAATATGCCCGCCGCGCCACCCAGCCCGCGTTTTTCCTTGGTGTATGCTTAAACTTCCGCTAACCTGCGCCCGGGAACTCCCGGGCGCTCCGCTATGAACGAACCCTATCCCAGTCGACGCCACACCGACAAACCCGTGGAAAAGCGCTCTCTTCTCGAACGCCTGACCGATTTCATCTCGCACGAGCCCGAATCGCGCGACGAACTTCTTGAAGTGCTCCAGGACGCGCACGAGCGCAACCTGCTCGACGCCGATTCGCTCTCGATGATCGAAGGCGTCTTTCAGGTGTCCGATCTCTGCGCGCGCGACATCATGGTCCCGCGCGCACAGATGGACGCCATCAACATCGCGGAAACGCCCGCCGAATTCATCCCCTTCGTGCTCGACAAGGCGCACTCGCGCTATCCCGTGTACGAAGGCAATCGCGACAACATCATCGGCGTGCTGCTCGCGAAAGATCTGCTGCGCTACTACGCCGAAGAAGAATTCGACGTGCGCGGCATGCTGCGCCCCGCCGTTTTCATTCCCGAATCGAAGCGCCTGAACGTGCTGCTGCACGACTTTCGCGTGAACCGCAATCACATCGCGATCGTCGTCGACGAATACGGCGGCGTGGCGGGCCTCATCACGATCGAAGACGTGCTGGAGCAGATCGTCGGCGACATCGAGGACGAATACGATTTCGACGAAGAAGCCGGCAATATCATCGCGACGCCGGACGGCAAGTATCGCGTGCGCGCGCTGACCGGCATCGAACAATTCAACGAGGAATTCGGCACCGATTATTCCGACGATGAAGTCGATACCATCGGCGGCCTCGTCACGCATCGCTTCGGGCGCGTGCCGCATCGCGGCGAGAAGGTGCGCATCGACGATTTCGCGTTCGAGATCCTGCGCGGCGACGCCCGGCAGATTCACGTTCTTCTCGTGCGGCGCGTGCCGAACCTCGCGCAGCAACATCATCACGCGGGCGACGACGAAGACGAATTGCGCGACTGAGCGCATCGCGGGCGTCGGAACGAATCCGCGCCCGCATCTTCCCTTCGTACGCTTTCGTTTCATCTCGACCGTCATCAATGGCCGATTCATCGTTTCGCTCCATCTCCCGTCAACGCGACGCATCCGTCATCGCCGAGTCGCCGCGCGCTTTGCCCTTCTGGCATTACCTCGTCGCCGCCGTGCTCGGCGCCGTCAATACGCTCTCCTTCGCACCGACGCCGCACGGCGGCTGGATAGAGCTCGTCATCTTCGCGCTGTTTTTCGCGTGGCTCACGCGCACCGACAACTGGCGCAGCGCCGCCGCGACCGGCTGGGCGTTCGGCTTCGGCAACTTCGTGACCGGCGTGTGGTGGCTCTATGTGAGCATGCATGTCTACGGCGGCATGGCCGCACCGCTCGCCGCGGCCGCCGTCGCGCTGTTTTCGCTGTATCTCGCGATTTATCCGGCGCTGTCGAGCGTGGTTTGGTCGTTCGTCGCGGGCCGCGCGCGCTTCGGCGATGAAGACATCGCGACCGCACGCGACATCGATGCCTCGCAGCGCTTTGCGCCGACATGGCACGGGGCGTTTGCGTTCGCGAGCGCGTGGGCGCTCGGCGAATGGCTGCGCGGACTCGTGTTCACCGGCTTTCCCTGGCTCGCGAGCGGTTATGCGCAAGTCGACGGACCGCTCAAGGGCTTCGGCTCGATCGTCGGTGTATATGGTGTCGGCTGGGTGCTCGCGCTCGTCGCCGCGCTGATCGTGCAGGCGATCCATCACTTTCGCAAGTCGCGGCGGCTCGCCTACGCGCCGGGCATCGCGGCGATCGCGCTGATCGTCGCGGGCATGTTGCTGTCGTTCGTCCAATGGACGACGCCCGCCAATGCGCCGCTCGACGTGCGTCTCCTGCAAGGCAACGTGAAGCAGGAGATGAAGTTCGAACAGGCCGGCGTCGATGAATCGCTCGCGCTCTACCAGCGGCTCATCACCGAGAAACCGGCCGATCTGATCGTCACGCCGGAAACCGCGCTGCCCGTTTTGTCCGTGCAGATTCCTCAGGACTTCGCCGTCGCGATCCGCAACTTCGCGGACAACACGAACTCGTCGATTCTCTTCGGCGCGATCGGCGTCACGATTCTTCCGGACGGCCGCGCGACCGATTTCACCAACAGCCTCTTCGGGCTCACGCCGCACGTGAACGGCGTGTATCGCTACGACAAGCATCATCTCGTGCCCTTCGGCGAATTCGTGCCGCTCGGCTTTCACTGGTTCGTGCGCATGATGGGCATTCCGCTCGGCGATCTCGCACGTGGGCCGGTCGCGCAGAAAGCGTTCATCGTGCACAACCAGCCGGTCGCCGTCGACATCTGCTACGAGGACATCTTCGGCGAAGAGATCGCGCGCACGATCCGCGAGCAGGAAACGCCCGCGGGCATTCTCGTCAACTCGACGAATCTCGCGTGGTTCGGCAATACGATCGCGCTCGATCAGCATCTTCAGATCGCGCGCATGCGATCGATCGAAACCGGCCGGCCGATGCTGCGCGCTACCAACACCGGCATGACAGCGGTGATCGCGGCGAACGGCGATGTCGTGTCGAAGCTGCCGACCTTCACGACCGGCGTGCTCGAAGCGCACGTACAAGGAACCTCGGGCAGCACGCCGTATGTGACGAGCGGGAACATGACGGTGATCGCGATATCGCTGTTGTTGCTCGCGTTCGGGTTCGCGTTCGCGCCGAACCGGAAACGTCCGGGCACGCACTGAACATCGACTGAAACGCGGCCGCGTCGCACCGGGCGACGCGGCTCGCGCGGCCCGCCCTTCTCCCAAAAAGCCGCACCCGCCCTGCCGTTCGGCTAAAATTCTCCGTTTCAGCACTTTGGCCGAGCCTCCGAGTCGCGTCGTCACGACGATGGCCGCGCCGCGTCCGCCCCGCACAAGGCAATCATGCTCACATTCCAGCAAATCATTCTGACGCTGCAGTCCTACTGGAACGAGAAGGGCTGCGCGCTCCTCCAGCCGATCGACATGGAAGTCGGCGCGGGCACCTCGCACGTCCACACGTTCCTGCGCGCGATCGGCCCCGAGCCGTGGCGCGCGGCCTACGTTCAACCGTCGCGCCGCCCGAAGGACGGCCGCTATGGCGAGAACCCGAACCGCCTCCAGCACTACTATCAGTATCAGGTCGTGCTCAAGCCCGCGCCTGAAGACATCCTCGATCTGTACCTCGGCTCGCTCGAAGCGCTCGGCTTCGATCTGAAGCAGAACGACGTGCGCTTCGTCGAGGACGACTGGGAGAATCCGACGCTCGGCGCGTGGGGTCTCGGCTGGGAAGTGTGGCTCAACGGCATGGAAGTGACGCAGTTCACCTACTTCCAGCAGGCGGGCGGCATCGATTGCAAGCCGGTGCTGGGCGAAATCACCTACGGCCTCGAACGTCTCGCGATGTACCTGCAAAAGGTCGAGAACGTGTACGACCTCATCTGGACCGAATGGGAAGAAGACGGCCCGAACGGCCGCGTGCTGCGTCAACTGACTTATGGCGACGTGTATCACCAGAACGAAGTCGAGCAGTCCACATATAACTTCGAGCACGCGAACGTCGATCTGCTCTTCACGTTCTTCAAGAGCTACGAAGAAGAAGCGAAGAAGATGATCGATGCGAAGCTCGCGCTGCCCGCGTATGAACTCGTGCTGAAGGCAGGCCACACGTTCAATCTGCTCGATGCGCGCGGCGCCATTTCCGTGACGGAGCGCGCGGCGTACATCGGTCGCATCCGTGCGTTGTCGCGCCTCGTCGCGCAGGCTTACTACGATTCGCGCGAAGCGCTCGGCTTCCCGATGCTCGGCAACCCGGTGCGAGGCGATCGCGATCTCGTCACCGACGAGCAGGAAGCGCAGCGTCCCGCATGGGCGCCGCCGCTGAAACCGGAAAGCACGCCGCCGGGCGAACGCAGCAACAACGAACAGGTTTGACGAGGCTCGACAGAACAATGACGCAATCCAACCACGCTTCCCTGCTCGTCGAACTGCTCACCGAAGAACTGCCGCCGAAAGCGCTCGCGCGTCTCGGCACCGCTTTCGCCGAAGGCATCGTCGAGCGTCTCGCCGCGCGCGATCTGATCGACGGCGCGCCCGCGTTCGAAAAGTACGCAACGCCGCGCCGCCTCGCCGTGCTCATCAGGAACGTGCGCGATGTCGCGCCGGAAAAGCAGGTGCGCGAGAAAGTGCTGCCCGTGTCGGTCGCGCTCGACAAGGAAGGCAACCCCACGCCGCCGCTCGCGAAAAAGCTCGCTGCGCTCGGCTTCCCCGACTTCCCGCTCGCCGAACTCGAACGCGCGCAGGACGGCAAGGCGGAAGCGTTCTTCCTGCGCTACGCCGCGCCCGGCGCGACGCTCGCCGACGGTCTGCAAGCCGCGCTCGACGAAACTCTCGGCAAGCTGCCGATTCCGAAGGTCATGACCTATCAGCGTCCGGACGGCACCAGCGTGCAGTTCGTGCGTCCGGTGCAGCGCCTCGTCGCCATGCACGGGCGCAACGTCGTGCCGGTGAGCGCGCTCGGCGTCGATTCGGGCGATACGACCGTCGGTCATCGATTCATGTCGGAAGGCTTCGTTGCGATTCCGAACGCCGACGAATACGCCAACACGCTGCGCAGCAAAGGGCATGTCGTCGCCAATTTCGACGATCGCCGCGAATCGATTCGCACGCAGCTTCTGGCGTTCGCCGGCGACGACCGCGTCGTGATGCCCGAAGCGCTGCTCGACGAAGTGAACGCGCTCGTCGAATGGCCGGTCGTGTACGAATGCCGCTTCGACGAGGAATTCCTGCAGGTGCCGCAGGAATGTCTCATCCTCACGATGCAGACCAACCAGAAGTATTTCGCACTCACCGACCAGCACGGCAAGCTGCGCTCGCGTTTCCTGATCGTGTCGAACATCGATACGAAGACGCCCGACGAGATCGTCGAAGGCAACGAGCGCGTCGTGCGCCCGCGTCTCGCCGATGCGAAGTTCTTCTTCACGCAGGACAAGAAGAAGCGTCTCGAAGACCGCGTGCCGCTGCTCGCGAACGTCGTCTATCACAACAAGCTCGGCTCGACGCTGCAACGCGTCGAGCGTGTCGAGGCGCTTGCAGGCGAAATCGCACCGATGGTCGGCGTCGATGCCGCTTTGACGCGCCGCGCCGCGCGTCTCGCGAAGGCCGATTTGCTGACCGACATGGTCGGCGAATTCCCCGAGCTGCAAGGCACGATGGGCACGTATTACGCGCGTCACGACGGCGAGCCGGAAGAAGTCGCGCTCGCGTGTTCGGAGCACTATCAGCCGCGCTTCTCGGGCGATGAAACGCCGTCGACGGGCGTCGGCGCGGCGGTCGCGCTCGCGGACAAGCTGGAAACGATCGTCGGCATCTGGGGCATCGGTCTCGCGCCGACGGGCGAGAAAGACCCGTTCGCGCTGCGCCGTCACGCGCTCGGCGTGCTGCGCATCCTGCTGGAAAAGAAGCTGCCGATCGATCTGCGCGATCTCGTCGGCATCGCTCAACGCCAGTTCGCGGGCATGCCGCAAGTCGCCGATTCGACCGAAGCCATCTACGCGTTCTTCCTCGATCGCCTGCGTGGTCTGTTGCGCGAACGCGGCTTCGAAGCGAACGATATCGAAGCGGTGCTGAGCCTGAACCCGACGCGTCTCGACGACATCGTCGCGCGCCTCGATGCCGTGCGCGAGTTCGCCGCGTTGCCCGAAGCGGCGGCGCTCGCGGCCGCCAACAAGCGCATCTCGAACATCCTGAAGAAGTCGGAGCAAGGCGCGCCTTCGTCGGTGAACAAGGAACTGCTCGTCGAAGCGGCAGAGAAGAATCTCTACGCGCAGATCGAACAGGTGACGCCGCGCGTGCAGAGCCAGCTCGCGGCGCGCAACTATACGGAAGCGCTGACCGCGCTCGCCGCGTTGCGCGAGAGCGTCGACACGTTCTTCAACGACGTGATGGTGAACGCGGAAGATCCCGCGCTGCGCAACAATCGGCTTGCATTGCTCAACGCATTGCATCAGCAGATGAACTGCGTCGCCGATATTTCGAAGCTCGCTGCCTGACGCGCCGCCATGGTCATGAACCGAAAACTGGTCATCCTCGATCGCGACGGCGTGATCAACGCCGACTCCGATGCGTTCATCAAGTCGCCGGACGAATGGGTCGCCATTCCCGGCAGCCTCGAAGCCATCGCGCGCCTGAATCAGTCGGGCTATCGCGTGGCGATCGCATCGAATCAGTCGGGCATCGGGCGCGGTCTCTTCGACATGGCCGCGCTGAACGCGATGCATCAGAAGATGAATCGCGCGGTCGCGGCCGTCGGCGGACGTATCGACGCGGTGTTCTTCTGCCCGCACACGGCGGAAGATCAATGCGATTGCAGAAAGCCGAGGCCCGGCATGTTGCAGCAGATCATCGATCGCTTCGAGATCGATCCTGAAGACACGCCCGTCGTCGGCGATTCGCTGCGCGATCTGCAAGCGGGCGCGGCGCTCGGCTTTCCCACGCATCTCGTGCTCACCGGCAAGGGCGAAAAGACGCTCAAGGAAGGCCAGTTGCCCGAAGGCACCGTGGTTCACAAGGACTTGCGCGCGTTCGCGCTCGAGTTTCTCGCACGGCATCAGGACCGCTCCGCGGCCCAGTAACACCGAGACGTCATGCGCTTCATCCGTTCGCTGCTGTTGATGCTTTACTTCATCGTGTACACGACGCCGTACGCGA
Source organism: Caballeronia sp. LZ029 (assembly GCF_031451275.1). Lineage (NCBI taxonomy): Bacteria > Pseudomonadati > Pseudomonadota > Betaproteobacteria > Burkholderiales > Burkholderiaceae > Caballeronia > Caballeronia sp. LZ029. The sequence continues at coordinate 488,176 of NZ_JARUXO010000001.1, read as the reverse complement.
TCGCCTGTTTCATTGCGTTTCCGTTCATGCGCGCCGACAAGCGCTACTGGATGGCGGCCGGCTGGTGCAAATCGACCATCGTCGTGCTGCGGCATCTGATCGGGATTCGCTACACGATCGAAGGCATGGAGAACCTGCCGGACGGTCCGGCCGTGCTGCTGTCGAAGCATCAGTCCGCATGGGAGACGCTCGCGTTTCCCGCGCTGATGCCGCGCCCGCTCTGCTACGTGTTCAAGCGCGAGTTGCTCTACGTGCCGTTCTTCGGCTGGGCGCTCGGGCTGCTCAAGATGGTCCACATCGATCGCAAGCAGGGACGCGATGCGTTCGCATCCGTCACGAGCCAGGGCCGCGCGCGCATGGACGAAGGCGCGTGGGTCATCATGTTTCCCGAAGGCACGCGCACGCGCGTCGGCAGCCAGGGCAAGTACAAGACCGGCGGCGCGCGCTTCGCCGTCGTGACCGGCGCGCCGGTCGTGCCGATCGCGCACAACGCCGGTCACGTCTGGCCACGCAATTCCTTCATCAAATATCCGGGTATAGTCACGGTGTCGATCGGCAGGCCGATCGATACAGCCGGTCTCACGCCCGAGGAAGTGAACACGCGCGTCGAAAGCTGGATCGAGGCGGAAATGCGCCGCATCGATCCGCACGCTTACGCCGCGCCGAACGCGCAGCCGGGTGAAGCCGGCGCCGCGGGCGCGGGCCGCTGAAGCGGCAGCGTTCGAATCGAGCCGCGGCGTGCCTTACTCATTCTTCTCGTCATTCCTGCGCCGTGAGCGCAAAGCCGAGCCGATGCAGAAAGCCCCATCGCGACAGCGCCCCGCCGTCGCGCTCGATACCCTGCAACTCGATCTGCCGTTCGAGCATGCGCCGGCATACTCCGGCGCACCGCCCGCGAACGGACCCGCTCCGCTGCGCGGCGATGTTCCCGCCGCCGATCCCGTTCCCGTTCTCACGCCCCCCGCTCCGGCTACACCGCTTCCCGATGGCGTGCGTCTGCGCCGCATCGCGTTGAAGGCGGGCGCGCTGGAGTATCGGTTGAGGCGTTCGGCGCGGCGCACGATCGGCTTTTGCATCGACGGCACCGGGCTCGCGATCACCGCGCCGCGCTGGGTGACGATCGCGGACATCGAAAGCGCGATCCTCGGCAAGCAGAACTGGATCGTCAAGAAGCTCACCGAATGGCAGACGCGCGTCGAGCAGCGCGCGCTGCCGCGCATCGACTGGAAGGATGGCGCGCAGTTTCCGTATCTCGGCAAGACGATCAGCGTGTCGCTCGGCTCGTCGGCAAGCGCGCTTTCTTTCGACGACAAGACCAACGTGCTCTCGCTCGCGCTGCCCGCACTCGCCGACGCGCAGCAGATCAAGGATCGCGTGCAGGGCTGGCTGCAATCGGAAGCGAAGCGCATCTTCGGCGAGCGGCTCGCGGTGTATGCGGCGAAGCTCGGCGTCGAGTATCGCGCGTATGCGTTGTCGTCGGCGGCGACGCGCTGGGGCAGTTGTTCCAGCGACGGCAAGATCCGCCTGAACTGGCGGCTCATTCATTTCCCGATGTCGATCATCGATTACGTCGTCGCGCACGAGCTCGCGCATCTGCGCGAGATGAACCACAGCCCGCGCTTCTGGCAGACGGTCGAATCCATCTTCCCCGAGTTCCGCGAAGCGCGGCATACGCTCAAGCATCATCCGCCGGATCTGCTGCCGGCGCTCTGAGGTGTCGTCAGCGTGCGGCGGGCGCCGACGGTACAATTTCCTTCCTGTCCCCCGCAAACGACACACAACAGGAACCCCACCATGCGACTCCTCCATACGATGCTGCGCGTCGGCGACCTGCAGCGTTCCATCGATTTCTATACGCGCATTCTCGGCATGAAAGTGCTGCGTCAAAGCGAAAACACCGAGTACAAGTACACGCTTGCGTTCGTCGGCTACGGCCCGGAAAGCGAGAACAGCGTCCTTGAGCTGACCTACAACTGGGGCACCGACAAGTACGATCTCGGCACGGCCTACGGCCATATCGCGCTCGAAGTCGACGACGCCGCCGGCGCATGCGAGCGCATTCGCCAGGCAGGCGGCAAGGTCACGCGTGAAGCCGGACCGGTGAAAGGCGGCACGACGGTGATCGCGTTCGTCGAAGATCCGGACGGCTACAAGGTCGAGCTGATCGAAAAGCATTCGTAACGCACGCAGCACATCGCGCGCCGCGCATTCGTCGCGGCGCGCAATCTCCACGGGCTCATCACGACCTTTCGCTCATCGAAGGCCGTTCGCTGGCACAATCGACGCTCCAAATCAGTGCATGGCCTCTCCGGCCACGCTTACCGAGCCAGCCGATGAGCACGCCGTCCGTCTCCCTGCGCCGCGCCCCCGACGCCACCGCCATCATCGTGATGATCGCGCTGTGCGGCGCGTGGGGATTCCAGCAAGTCGCGATCAAGGAAGCGAACGCATCGATTCCACCGATGCTGCAAGCCGGCATCCGCTCGCTGATCGCGACATGCCTCGTGTGGATATGGACGCGCACGCGCGGGGTGCCGCTCTTCCAGCGCGACGACACATTGCCCGCCGGCCTGCTCGCGGGCCTGCTGTTCGGCGGCGAGTTCGTCTGCATTTTCTTCGGCCTGAGTCTCACCACCGCGACACGCATGGCCGTGTTTCTCTACACCGCGCCCTGCTTCACCGCGCTCGGCCTGCACTGGTTCGTCGCGGGCGAGCGACTTTCGCGCACGCAGTGGTGCGGCATCGTGCTCGCGTTCTGCGGCATCGCGCTCGCGTTCGCCGACGGCTTTTTGCACGGCAATCCGAACAGCGCATCGACGATGCGGGGAATCGCGGGCGATGCGCTCGGCATCATGGCCGGCATCTTCTGGGCCGCGACGACGGTCGTCGTGCGCGCGTCGTCGCTATCGCATGCGAGCGCGAGCAAGACGCTGTTCTATCAGCTGGCGGTGTCGGCGGTGCTGCTGCTCGTGCTCGCTGCGGGCATCGGACAGACGCACGTCGGCGCCGTCTCGCCGCTCGCGATCGCGAGCCTCGCGTATCAGGCGATCGTCGTCGCGTTCATCAGCTATCTGACATGGTTCTGGCTGCTCACGCGCTATATGGCGTCGCGGCTTTCCGTGTTCTCGTTTCTCACGCCGATCTTCGGCGTCACCTTCGGCGTGCTTCTGCTCGGCGAGCAGTTCACCGCGCGGTTCATGGTCGCCGCGGCGATGGTGCTCACGGGCATCGCGCTGGTGAACCGTCCCGCGCGCCGGACGTAGCTCACTCCGGCGCGGTCGCGCGAATCGTGACCATGTCGTGATCGATGTCGTCGTCGTGACCGGACGCGGCACGGAGGTGCTCCGCCGGCATCGGTTCGACCGGATAGCCGTGCTTCTCCCACGCATCCAGCCCGCCCTTCAGCGGCCGCACATGGCTGAAACCCTTCGCGCGCAACTGCCGCGCGATGATCTTCGCGGTCGCCTCGTTCGGGCACACGCAATACACAACCACCTCGTGCTCCGAATACAACTGATCGACGCGATCCGGCGAATCGAGGTCCAGCGCGATCGCGCCGGCGATGCGATACGGCTCGCGGCGACGAATCTCCGCCGGGCGCGCATCGTAGATCACAGGCGGCGCGTCGGAACGCATCATCGAGTCGAGCTGATCCGGCGTGATGTGATACTTCGCGAGCCACTGGCGAAACTGTTCGCGCCGGATCCATCGATACAGCAGGAAGCCGAGCGCGACCATCACGAGAATGTCGATCACCGTCGTGCCATTGGCGCGCACCAGCACGACGAGCCGCGCGATTTGTTCCTGCAGCGCCGCGCCGCCGAGCATCCAGAAACTCGCCCACGCCGTCGCGCCGATCAGGTCCCACAAGATGAACACGCGCACTTCGATCTGCGTAGTGCCGAGCAGCGGCGCCGACACGAGCCCGAGCCCCGGCACGAACTTCGACAGCGCGAGCAGCGGCACGCCGAAACGCTCGAACCAGCGGCGCGCGGTGCGCAGCGTCGAATCGATGGACAGCGAGAAGCGCACGAGCGAATTGAGAAAGCGGCGGCCGTAGAGGCGGCCCGCGGCGAACCAGAGCGAATCCGCGATGAGCACGGCGAGCACCGCGGCCGCGAGCATCTGCCAGAACGGCGCGTTGCCGGCGGCGACGATCGTACCGGCGAGAATCAGCATCGGCGCGGCGGGGACGGGCACGCCGAGTTGCGTCGCGAGGACGCTGACGAAGACGGCCCACGCGCCCCACGACGACGCGAGCGAAGTCGGGACGTGCGGCATTCGAACCTCTTGATCGAGCTTTCGTGGAGGTGAGCGCCGGCGCGTTGGGGTCCGGCGCAAAGGGTTACACTGTATCGCGATCCCGACAAACACGCCCAATCGATCCGGGCGACGAGAGCGGGACGCGAGGCAACAACCGGGGGAGTCAGCGTGCAAGCCATCACTCAGCCTTTCTTCGACATCAACACCGGCACGATGACGTATGTCGTCTACAAGGAGGCCGGTTCGGCAGCGGCGATCGTCGATCCCGTGCTCGACTACGATCCGAAAGCCGCGCGCACCTCGACGCAATCAGCCGATGCGGTCGTCGCGTTCGTGCGCGAAAAGCGGCTCTCCGTCGAATGGATTCTGGAGACGCACGCACATGCCGACCATCTTTCGGCGGCGCCGTATCTGAAGCGCACGCTGGGCGGGAAGATCGCCATCGGCGAATCGATACGCGCCGTGCAGGGCGTGTTCAAGAAGATTTTCGATCTCGAACCGGAGTTTCAGCTCGACGGCTCGCAATTCGATCATCTGTTTTCGGACGGCGAGCGCTTCACGATCGGCGAGATCGAGGCGACCGCGCTGTTCGTGCCGGGCCACACGCCCGCCGACATGGCGTATCGAATCGGCGATGCGGTGTTCGTCGGCGACACGCTCTTCATGCCGGACGTCGGCACCGCGCGCTGCGATTTTCCCGGCGGCAGCGCACGCAGGCTGTATCGATCGATCCAGCGCCTGCTCGCGCTCGATCCGGAAACGCGCCTCTTCGTCTGCCACGACTATCCGCCCGACACGCGCGACCCGCAGTGGCAAAGCACGGTGCGCGAGCAGCGCGAGAAGAACATTCACGTCGGGGGCGGCAAGACCGAAGACGAATTCGTCGCGATGCGCGAGGCGCGCGACGCGACCCTCGGCATGCCGACGCTCATCTTGCCCGCGATCCAGGTGAACATCCGCGCCGGCCACTTTCCTGACGCGGCCGGCAACGGCACGACCTATCTGAAGATACCGTTGAACGCGTTTTAGCCTTCGATTCTGCCGCGCGTCACGCCGAGCAAATTGGCCATCGCGCGGCGCGCACCGGCCGAATCTCGCGCGACGATCGCCTTAAACACGGCCGTATGTTCCGCGAGCGACGCGTTGTAGACATCGGCGCGCTTGGCGTTCAGCCGCAGTTGGCCTTCCAGCGTGCGCTCGATCAGCGCGCCGAGCGGTATCAGCAATTCGTTGCTGCACGCGGCGAGCACGCACAGATGGAAATCGAGGTCCGCGCGCACCCATTCTTCGACATTCTGCGCGCCGACCATCGCCTGATGTGCGCGCGTGAGGCGCTCGCGCGTGCGTTCCTCGTGGTTATCGGCGGCGAGCGCGGCGGCGTACGGCTCGATCATCTCGCGCATTTCCTGAAGCTTGAGCGCGAATTGCAGCGGCGGCGCGACGCGCGAATACCAGTCGAGCATGTCGGAATCGAGCAGATTCCAGGCATCCTTCGCGCGCACGCGCGTGCCGACTTTCGGCCGCGACTCGATCAGCCCTTTCGACGTGAGCGTGCGCAACGCCTCGCGGAGCACCGTGCGGCTCACGCCGAAACGCTCCATCAACTCCGCTTCGCGCGGCAAGGGCGATCCGGGCGCGACGTCGCCACGCAGAATCGCCATGCCCAGTTCATGCGCCACGCGGCCATGTAGATCCCGGTGAATGATGGTCTCCTTTAGGTATGGGCACGATTATGGAGTATTCGGCTGATGTTTCGAAAGGTCCGTCAGAATTCAATAATACTATTAATATGCCTAAACGGCGGCTTTTTGCTAACATGTAGATCCCTTCAAGGAGACGCTCAATGAAAATCACGAAGCTCGAGACCTTCATCGTTCCGCCACGCTGGTGCTTCCTCAAGATCGAAACGGACGAAGGCATCACCGGCTGGGGCGAGCCGGTCGTCGAAGGCCGCGCGCACACGGTCGCCGCCGCCGTCGATGAACTCGCCGATTACCTCGTCGGCCGCGACCCGCGCAATATCGAAGACCTCTGGCAGGTCATGTATCGCTCCGGCTTCTATCGCGGCGGTCCTATCGGCATGAGCGCGATCGCGGGCGTCGATCAGGCGCTGTGGGACATTCTCGGCAAGTATCACGGCGTGCCGGTTCACGCGCTGCTCGGCGGCCAGGTGCGCGACAAGATCAAGGTGTATTCGTGGATCGGCGGCGACCGTCCGAGCGATGTCGCGAACAACGCGCGCGCGGTGGTCGATCGCGGCTTCAAGGCCGTGAAGATGAACGGCTCGGAAGAGTTGCAGATCATCGATACCTTCGACAAGGTGCAAGGCGTCATCGACAACGTGCGCGCCGTGCGTGAAGCGGTTGGTCCGAACGTGGGCATCGGCGTCGACTTTCATGGCCGCGTTCACAAGCCGATGGCGAAGGTGCTCGCGAAGGAACTCGATCCGTTCAAGCTGATGTTCATCGAAGAGCCGGTGCTGTCGGAGAACGTCGAGGCGCTGCGCGATATCGTCAACCAGACGAGCACGCCGATCGCGCTCGGCGAGCGGCTCTACTCGCGCTGGGACTTCAAGCACATTCTGGCGGGCGGTTATGTGGACATCATTCAGCCGGACGCGTCCCATGCGGGCGGCCTGAGCGAATGCCGCAAGATCGCGACGATGGCCGAAGCCTACGATGTCGCGCTCGCGCTGCACTGCCCGCTCGGTCCGATCGCGCTCGCGACCTGCCTGCAGATCGACGCGGTGAGCTACAACGCGTTCATTCAGGAGCAGAGTCTCGGCATCCACTACAACAAGGGCAACGACCTGCTCGATTACATCAAAAATCCGGAAGTCTTCAAGTACGAAGACGGCATGGTGACGATCCCGCAGGGGCCGGGATTAGGCATCGAGGTGAACGAGGAGAAGGTGCGCGAGATGGCGAAGGTCGGGCATCGCTGGCGCAATCCGGTGTGGCGTCACGCGGACGGCAGCGTCGCCGAGTGGTGATGCGTTCAGCGCCGAAGTCTTGCCTTCACGCCGCTGCGTAATGCGTTGCTGATGAGCAGGTCTTCGGCCTGCTGCAAGTCGTCCATCGTCAGCGTGCGTTCGGCGGCGCCGAGTTCTTCGATGAGCACGGCGCGCATCACGCCCGGCAACACGCCGGCGTCGATGGGCGGCGTGAACCACCGGCCGCCGATCTTCACGAAGACGCTGGAACGGCCGCCTTCGGTCAGCTCGCCGCGTTCGTTGACGAACAACATGTCGAAGGCGCCTTCGGCTTCTGCGGCTTTCCATGCGCGATCGTAGTCGGCGCGGCGCGTCGTCTTGTGACGCAGCAGCGGATCGCCGGACGACTGCGGCGCGAAGCCGCGATCGGATGCGAGCAACACATCCACGGTATCCGACGGCAACGGTGCGAGCGGCGCGCTCGTGATCGCGATGCGTCCGCTCTTGTCCAGCGCGATGCGCATACGATACGGTTTGCCCGCGTCGAATCCCGCACAATGCTGCTCGATTTGAGCCGAGAGCGTGGACTCGTCGAACGCAAAGCCGAGATACGCGGCGCTCGCCTTCAATCGCGCGACGTGGTGCGCGTAGTGGCGAACGCCTTCATCGCGCGTCGCATAGATAGTCTCGAAAAGCTCGAAGCCGGGGTCCGCGCCGGTCAGGAAGCGTGCTTTCAACAGACACTCCTCGTATTCGTCGGCGGCGACGCTATCGAGCACGATGCCCGCGCCGATGCCGAGCACGCCACGCCTGCCCGCGGCATCGACGACGATCGTGCGAATCGCCACCGACATGCAGAAATCGCCGCTTGCATCCAGCCAGCCGATCGCGCCCGTATAGAGGCCGCGCGGCGTGCTCTCGATTTCGTCGATCAGCTGCATCGTCCGATACTTCGGCGCGCCGGTGATCGAGCCGCACGGAAAGAGCGCGCGCACGATTCCCGCGAACGAGGTGCCGGGAATCACGCGCGCTTCGATCGTCGATGTCATCTGCCACACCGACGCGTAAGGCTCGACCGAAAACAGCACGGGCACATTCACCGAACCCGTGACCGCCACGCGCGACATGTCGTTGCGCAGCAGATCGACGATCATCACGTTCTCGGCGCGATTCTTCGGATCGTGGCGCAGCGCCTCGGGATCGGCGTCGCGCGGCGCGGTGCCTTTCATCGGCCGGGCGCGCAGCAGATCGCCCTGCTTTTCGACGAACAATTCCGGCGAGCACGACACGACCGATCTGCCATCCGGCAACGCGATCAACGCGCCGTAATGCACGGCCTGCCGCTCGCGCAATCGCCGATACAGCGCGAGCGGCGCGCCGAACACGTCGAAGTTCAGCCGGAACGTGTAGTTGATCTGATACGACTCGCCTTCGCGCAACGCGTCCTGCACGGCGGCGATCGACGTGTCGAATTCATCGCGCGTAACGCTCGCTTCGATGCCCGCGACGCCTGCCGTCAGGTCATCGCCTTCGGACGCGAGCCATGCGTCGACTTCATCGCGCGAAAGCCACGCGCACTCGCGGAACATGAGCACGCGCAGCGCATGATCGTCGCCGCGTCCGATGCTGCCGAACTGGAGATTGCGCCCGAACTCGTAATCCGCGACGACGACCGCATGAAGACCGCCTCGCAGATCGCGCTCGATCTCGCCGCAGACCGCGTCGAGCTCACGCGCATCCACGCACACGCGTTCGTGCGCGAAGTCCGTGTACAAACGACTCGACCGCCTTTCGGCGGTCGCATCGCAATCGTCGAGCAGCGCGAACACCGCGCTGCGCTCTTCGGTTTTCATCGTCATGCTCGCACGACGTACACCGCACTCAACCGCATCAGTCGAAGAAGCTCTTCACGCGGTCGAACCAGCTCTTGCTTTGCGGACTATGCCGCGCGCCGCCCTGCTCCAGCGACTTTTCGAACTGCTTCAGCAGATCGCGCTGCTGCTCCGTGAGCTTGACCGGCGTTTCCACCTGCACATGCACGTAGAGATCGCCGGCGATGCTCGAACGCAAGCCCTTGATGCCCTTGCCGCGCAGCCGGAACGTCTTGCCCGACTGCGTGCCTTCCGGCACCGTGAAGCTCGCGCGGCCCGCCAGCGTAGGCACTTCGATCTCGCCGCCCAGCGCCGCGGTCGTGAACTGGATCGGCATCTGGCAGTGCAGGTCGTCGCCGTCGCGCTCAAACACCGTGTGCTGCTTGATGTGGATTTCCACGTACAAGTCGCCGTTCGGGCCGCCGTTGATGCCCGGCTCGCCGTTGCCCGCCGAGCGGATGCGCATGCCGTCGTCGATGCCCGCCGGAATCTTCACTTCCAGCGTCTTCGTTTCCTTCACTTTGCCCGCGCCGTGGCAGTTCGCGCACGGATCGGGGATGTAGCTGCCGCTGCCGTGACACTTCGGGCACGTCTGCTGGATGCTGAAAAAGCCCTGCGACATGCGCACCTGGCCCTGGCCGTGACAGGTCGGGCAGGTTTCCGGCTTGGTGCCCGGCTTCGCGCCCGAGCCGTGACAGACGTTGCAGTTCACCCAGCTCGGCACGCGGATCTGCGTGTCGTAACCGTGCGCCGCCTGTTCGAGCGTGATCTCCATGCTGTAGCGCAGGTCCGCGCCGCGATACACCTGCGGTCCGCCGCGTCCGCCGCGAGCAGCGCCGCCCGCGGCCTGTCCGAAGATGTCGCCGAAGATATCGCCGAAGGCATCGGCGAAACCGCCGAAACCTTGCGCGCCCGCGCCCGCCATGTTCGGATCGACGCCCGCGTGGCCGTACTGATCGTACGCGGCCCGCTTCTGCTGGTCGGAGAGCATTTCGTAGGCTTCCTTCGCCTCCTTGAAATTCTCTTCCGCCTTCTTGTTGTCCGGATTGCGGTCAGGGTGATACTTCATCGCGAGCTTGCGATACGCCTTCTTGATCTCGTCGTCGCTCGCGTTTTTCGCGACGCCCAGAACGTCGTAGTAATCCCGTTTCGCCATGTCGGTTCGATGCCGCCGCGCTTACCCGCGACGGTTCCTGTCAGATGCTGCGAGTCCGTTGCTTCGACTCGCGCGTAAAACTTCGCGCGCCTCGCCTAAATCAAGACGCCTCTGAAAAAACAACGTGCCCGGAGAGCCGTGAGGCTCGCCAGGCGCGTTACACGTAAGACGCGTGACGCGTCCCGGTGGTGCCACCGAAAGGCGCGCGAGCGTTGCCACTCCCGCGCCCTTGCGGCTTAGTCCTTCTTCACTTCCTTGAAGTCGGCGTCGACGACATCGTCGTGGTGCTGGCTCGCGCCCGCATCCGCCGATGCGCCCGCGCCTGCCGCACCAGCCGCCGCGCTCGCCGCGCCTTGCTGCGCCTGCATGTCGGCGTACATCTTTTCGCCGAGCTTCTGCGAGGCTTGAGCCAGCGCCTCGACCTTCGCTTCGATCGTGGCCTTGTCGCTCGAATTGCTCTTCAGCGTTTCTTCGAGGTCCTTCAGCGCCGCTTCGATCTTTTCCTTCTCCGAAGCGTCGACCTTGTCGCCGTATTCGGCGACGGCCTTCTTCGTGCTGTGGACCAGCGCGTCGCCCTGGTTGCGGGCATCGGCCAGCTCGCGCAGCTTGTGATCTTCCTCGGCGTTGGCTTCGGCGTCCTTCACCATCTTGTCGATTTCCGCGTCCGTCAGACCCGAGTTCGCCTTGATGGTGATCTTGTTTTCCTTGCCCGTCGCCTTGTCCTTCGCGCCCACGTGCAGAATGCCGTTCGCGTCGATGTCGAAGGTCACTTCGATCTGCGGCGTGCCGCGCGGTGCGGGCGGAATGCCTTCGAGGTTGAACTCGCCGAGCAGCTTGTTGCCCACGGCCATTTCACGCTCGCCCTGGAACACCTTGATCGTCACGGCGCCCTGGTTGTCGTCGGCCGTCGAATACACTTGCGAGTGCTTCGTCGGGATCGTCGTGTTCTTGTTGATCATCTTCGTCATCACGCCGCCGAGCGTCTCGATGCCGAGCGACAAAGGCGTCACGTCGAGCAGCAGAACGTCCTTGCGGTCGCCCGACAGAACCTGGCCCTGAATCGCGGCGCCAACGGCCACGGCTTCGTCCGGGTTCACGTCACGGCGCGGATCCTTGCCGAAGAACTCCTTCACCTTTTCCTGCACCTTCGGCATACGCGTCATGCCGCCGACGAGAATCACGTCGTCGATGTCGCCGACCTTCACGCCCGCATCCTTGATCGCGATGCGACACGGTTCGATCGTGCGCTCGATCAGTTCTTCGACGAGCGCTTCGAGCTTTGCACGCGTGAACTTGAGGTTCAAGTGCTTCGGACCCGACGCGTCCGCCGTGATGTACGGCAGGTTGATGTCGGTCTGCGCGGTGGACGACAGTTCGATCTTCGCCTTTTCAGCGGCTTCTTTCAGGCGCTGCAGCGCGAGCACGTCCTTGCTCAGGTCGACGCCCTGTTCCTTCTTGAACTCGCCGATGATGTAATCGATGATGCGCTGGTCGAAGTCTTCACCGCCGAGGAACGTGTCGCCGTTCGTCGACAACACTTCGAACTGCATTTCGCCGTCCACGTCCGCGATCTCGATGATCGAGATATCGAACGTGCCGCCGCCCAAGTCGAACACGGCGATCTTGCGGTCGCCCTTTTCGGCCTTGTCCAGACCGAACGCGAGCGCGGCTGCCGTCGGCTCGTTGATGATGCGCTTCACTTCCAGACCGGCGATGCGGCCCGCGTCCTTGGTTGCCTGACGCTGACTGTCGTTGAAGTACGCCGGTACCGTGATCACGGCTTCCGTGACCGGCTCACCGAGGTAGTCCTCGGCGGTCTTCTTCATCTTGCGCAGCACTTCGGCGGAAACCTGCGACGGCGCGAGGTTCTTGCCGTGCGCCTCGACCCATGCGTCGCCGTTGTCGTGCTTGACGATCTTGTAGGGCATCAGATTGATGTCCTTCTGCACTTCCTTCTCTTCGAAGCGGCGGCCGATCAAACGCTTGACCGCGTACAGCGTGTTGCGCGGATTGGTGACCGACTGACGCTTGGCAGGCGCGCCGACGAGAATTTCGTTGTCATCCATGTACGCGATGATCGACGGCGTCGTGCGCGCGCCTTCCGAATTCTCGATGACCTTGACCTGATTGCCTTCCATCAGCGCCACGCACGAATTCGTGGTGCCGAGGTCGATGCCGATGATTCTGCCCATTTTTTATACTCTCCTAGCTTTGATCGCAGTGGCGTTGCGGCGGCGGTGTGTCGTGCCTGACGCCGGCTTTTGCCGATTTACCGGGCCGAACGCCCAAAATTCATACCTGTACGCAAGATAAGAGCGCCGGTTTCGATTTCAAGACCCTGAACACGATGAGGTCTATAACTTTTTTCGTGCGACGCCGATCTTTCGGTGCGCTGTCGAAGACCGCGAAGGCGGCCGGAACGACGGCGCACCGGCTGCGCATTACTTCGGCGCGGCGACGGTCACGAGCGCCGGACGCAGCACGCGATCCGCGATCACATAGCCCTTTTGCAGCACCGTGACGACGGTGTTCGGATCCTGCTCGGCCGGAACCATCGAAATGGCCTGATGGCGATGCGGATCGAATTTCTCGCCGACAGGATTCAACGCGATGACGCGGCCCTTCTCCAACGCGCCGGTGAGCTGACGCAGCGTCAGTTCGACGCCTTCGCGAACCTTGGCGAGATCCGACGACTGGTCGGCGAGCGCGGCTTCGAGGCTGTCGAGCACCGGCAGCAGGTTCTCCGCGAAATTTTCGATGGCGAATTTATGCGCCTTCGCGACGTCTTCCTGGCTGCGGCGGCGGACGTTTTCCGTCTCGGCCTTGGCGCGCAGGAAGTCTTCCTTGAGCGCCGCGATGGTGGCCTGCGCTTCGGCCAGCGCGGCCTCGGCCTCGTTCGGCGCAGCTTGCGGCGTGGCAGCCGCTTCTGCCGGCGCGGCCTGCGCCGTGCTGGTGGTGTCTGCGGCCTGGCGCGCGTTCTCGTCGGCGGGCGTCGGGTTCTGGCTCGCTGAATTCTCTTGCGTGTTTTCCATGTCGCTCAATATCTATTGCTGTTGAGTTGAATCGGTTGCGAAAGCGGCGGAGCGCAGTCCGGAACGCGTTTTTCGCACTAGCGGCGGAAATTGGGGCGTCGAAGGCATTTTCAAGGCTATTGCGCGAATTTTTCGGACCAATTCAAGCGCTCCGATGGCGCCGAAATGGCCGGTAACCCACACTTCGCCGCAGCGCGCAATTTCAGATTGAGGGAAAGCCCTGACTCGCCTACACTTCAATCAAGCACCGCAGGACGCACGTTTACCCTAATCCTACGAAATGCTTCAATCCGCTTACAGCCCTTGCCCGTTTCCTGAACCGGCCGCTTTCTGACCGGGCAACCCGTTCTCCGGGGATACCATGAAACTGACCTTTGCTATCGCGGTGGTCGCCCTGGTACTCGTCGCGGGAACGACCACCATCTGCATGTCCGGCGTCGTGACGGACCGTAACACCGAGTACGGTGGCGTTCACGCGACCATCGAAAGCTACTTCAATCCGAACGAGAAAATTTGTCGATAGTCCGCCGGTCGCGCTTCGTCGGCCTGCCCTGCAAGCCGGCTGCGGGTTCGCGGAACGTCCTGCGACGCTCGGCTTCGGCCGTGCGCTTCGCCCGGCCTTCCTCGGTTTCCGCATAGAGCGTCTGCGCGACCGTCGCCGGGCCGCGCACGTCGCATAGCCCGCGCACTTCGACCTGCCACACGAGCCGCTCGATATCGATCTCGACGATATCGCCGACACGCACGTCCTTCGACGGCTTCACGTTCGCCCCGCCGATCGTCACACGGCCCTTTTCCACCGCATCGCTCGCGAGCGAACGCGTCTTGAAGAAACGCGCCGCCCAGAGCCACTTATCGATGCGCAAACGCGCGCCAGGTTCCGTCGAAATCTTGTAGTTCATGGGTGAATGCTTGAAAAAGCCGTGCTCAGGCCACCGCGGAAAGCGGCTGCACGGTCTGTACGGGCCACCCCTGCAGATGCTGCGCGGCGATTTCGCCGAGCCCCTTGATCCACGCGGGCGTCGCGTTCAGACAGGGAATCCGGTGGAAATGCCTGCCGCCGGCCTTCAGAAATTCGTCGCGCACCTCGATGCCGATTTCCTCGATCGTTTCCAGACAATCCGCCGTGAAGCCGGGACAGAACACGTCCACGCGCGCGACGCCGCCCGCGCCGAGTTCCGTGACCGTCGGCGCGGTGTACGGCTGAAGCCACTCCGCGCGGCCGAAGCGTGACTGGAACGTGACGCGGCATTCCACCGGCGTGAGCCCGAGCGCGGCCGTGAGCAGGGAGCCGGTCGACTGACACTGGTCGTGATACGGGTCGCCGAGATCCATCGTGCGTTTCGGCACGCCGTGAAAGCTCAGGACGAGCTTGTCGCCCGCGGCGAAATCCGGCTGGCCGTGATGCCGCCAATAATCGCGCACTTGTTCGGCAAGCGCGCCGATATACGCGGGATGATCCGCGTAATGGCGGATCGTGCGGATTTCCGGCTGATTGCGCACGCGCTTGAGCGCGGCGAAGGCATCGTCGAACGCGGTGGCTGTCGTGGACGACGAGTATTGCGGATACATCGGCAAGAGAAGAATGCGATCGGCGCCTTCGAGCTTCAACTGATTCAGCATCGCGCCGATGCCGGGCGACCCATAGCGCATCGCATAGTCGACGATCACGTGATAGTCGTTCGCCGCGAACAGCCGCCGCAGACCCTCGACCTGCTTTTCCGTATGCACGCGCAGCGGCGAGCCTTCGGGCATCCACACTTGCGCATATTTCCTGGCCGACGCGCGTCCGCGAAACGGCAGGATCAGCGCGCGCAGAATGACCTGCCACACGAGCGACGGAATTTCGACGACGCGCGGATCGGACAGAAACTGCGCCAGATACTTGCGCACCGCCCGCGGCGTGGGCGCGTCCGGCGTGCCGAGATTGATCAGCAGCACCGCGACGCGATGCGAAGCGCTGGGCTGCGAGGGCAACTCGAGGTCGAAACGCATAGGGCAAGCAGGCCGGAAGAGTGGTCGTCTAAAAGTTGAGAACCATTATAGCGGCGGGCTTAAGCGGGCATCATTGGCCGAACGGCCTAGTGGCGCGACCTTGCGTGCCGCGCCAAGATGGCGTCACTGATGACTGAGTGACATCGAGAGCAGGCGCGCGGTGATGTCCACGATCGGAATCACGCGGTTATACGCCATGCGCGTCGGGCCGATCACGCCGAGCGTGCCGACGATCTTCCCGTTGACCTCGTACGGCGCTGTCACGACGCTCATTTCCTCGATCGGCACGAGATTGCTCTCGCCGCCGATAAAGATTTGCACGCCTTGCGCGTGGCTCGATACATCCAGCAATTGCAGGAGGCTCGTCTTTTGGTCGAACAAATCGAAAAGCTTGCGCAGCCGCGCCATGTCGGACGAAAGGTCCGCCACTTCGAGCAGATTGCGCTCGCCGGAAATGAGCACGGTGTCCATAGGGTCCGTCTCGGCGGTGCTCGCGACCACGGCCGCCTGCATGAGCGTGGTCATGTCGCCGCGCAACTGGTCGATTTCCTCGCGCAGACGGCGGCGCACTTCGTCGAAGGACAGGCCCGCGAAATGCGCGTTGATGTAATTGGACGCTTCGACGAGCTGCGAGGGCGAGTAGTCGCGCTGCGTCGCCATCATGCGGTTCTGGACGTCGCCTTCGGGCGTCACGATGATGAGCAGGATGCGCTTGTCCGACAGCCGCATGAACTCGATCTGCTTGAACATGTGGCTGCGGCGCGGCGTGAGCACGACACCCGCGAACGACGACAGACTGGACAGCACGCTCGCCGCCGCCGCGACGATTTTCTGCGGCTCCTCGCCCTGCAGCCGGGTCTTGACCGCGGTGGTCATGGCTTCATCTTGCGGCGCTTCTACAGTCAGCATCGTATCGACGAAGAGCCGGTAGCCGCGCGGCGTGGGAATGCGTCCCGCCGACGTATGCGGGCTCGAGACGAGGCCGAGCTCCTCGAGATCCGACATCACGTTGCGGATCGTCGCGGGGCTCAGTTCGAGACCGGAATGGCGTGATAACGTGCGCGAACCGACCGGCTGACCTTCGGCGATGTAGCGCTCGATCAACGTTTTCAGGAGGGTTTGTGCACGTGGGTCTAGCATGGGGAAATTTTAGCTCAACGAGTCGGAGGGCGGCGAGCCGCGCCGTGTGCGCTGCGTTCAACGTCCGCTCCATTCTAGCGATAAACGACGGGCGTGCCGTGCGGCGTCTTGCGGTCCCGTCGCAGCACGCTCGTCCGCCATCGCCCGCGGTTCTTTTCGCTCTCTGACTATGGTGTAATGCCGGCATGGAAATTGGCCAATTCAAGACCGTCGCCCTCGTGGGGCGCACCAACACGCCGGGCATCGAGGCGCCGCTGAGATCGCTCGCCGGTCTTCTGGCGCAGCAAGGCTTCGAGGTCGTGTTCGAGGCGGGCACCGCGAAAGATGTCGAGGTGACGGAGTTTCCGGCGCTCTCCATCGCGGAGATGGGCGCGCGCGCGGACGTCGCGATCGTGCTCGGCGGCGACGGCACCATGCTCGGCATCGGCCGGCAGCTCGCGCCGTACAAGACGCCGCTCATCGGCGTGAATCACGGGCGGCTCGGCTTCATCACGGACATTCCGTTGAAGGCGATGCAGGAGATCATTCCGCAGATGCTCGCCGGGCAGTTCGAGCGCGAGGAGCGCAGCCTGCTCGAAGCGCGCATCATGCGCGACGACAAGCCGATCTATCACGCGCTGGCGTTCAACGACGTCGTGGTGAATCGCAGCGGCTTCTCCGGCATGGCGGAACTGCGCGTGTCGGTGGACGGCCACTTCATGTACAACCAGCGCTCGGACGGCCTGATCGTCGCGACGCCTACGGGCTCGACCGCCTACGCGCTGTCGTCGGCGGGGCCGATCCTTCATCCGCAGTTGCAGGGCTTCGTGCTCGTGCCGATCGCGCCGCATTCGCTGTCGAACCGTCCGATCGTGCTGCCCGACGATTCGAAGGTGACGATCCAGATCATCGGCGGGCGGGACGTCAACGTGAATTTCGACATGCAGTCGTTCACCGCCGTCGAACTGAACGACGCGATCGAAGTGCGGCGCTCGAAGCATACGGTGCCGGTGCTGCATCCGGTCGGTTACAGCAGCTACGCGACGTTGCGCAAGAAGCTGCACTGGAACGAGCATCCGTCGCAGGACGCCTCTTCTCTCTGAACTTCCCGAATTCCCCTTCCCCGAAGCGTCCATGCTCCGTCATCTTTCCATTCGAGATTTCGTCATCGTCGCCACGCTGGACATCGATTTCGATCCAGGTTTCACGGTCTTTTCGGGAGAAACCGGCGCGGGCAAGTCGATCCTGATCGATGCCCTCGCACTCACGCTCGGCGCGCGCGGCGAGGCGAGCGTCGTGCGCACGGGCCAGGCGCGCGCGGATATCACCGCCGAATTCGGCACGCATCCTCAGGTCACGCGCTGGCTGGACGAGCACGCGTTGTCGCAAGACAGCGACTCGGTCATGCTGCGCCGGGTGATCGATTCGGGCGGCCGCTCGCGCGCGTTCATCAACGGCACGCCAGCGACGCTCGCGCAGCTTCGCGAAGTGGGCGAAATGCTCGTCGACATTCACGGGCAGCACGCGCATCAGTTGCTGATGCGTCCCGACGCGCAACGCGAACTCTTTGACACGCACGCGCAGTTGCTCGATACCGCCGGCGCGGTGAATCGCGCGTGGCGCGCCATGCGCGATGCGCAACAGGCCGTCGAGACCGCGCAAACTCGCGACCGCGAACTGCAACTGGAACGCGAGCGTCTCGCGTGGCAACTGAGCGAATTCGACAAACTCGCGCCGCAACCGGGTGAATGGGAAGAAGTGAGCGCGGAGCATCATCGGCTGTCGCATTCGGCAAGTCTCATCGACGGCGTGCAGGGCGCACTCGGCGCGCTCTCCGAATCGGACGAAGCGATGATCTCGCAGCTCGGCACGATCATCTCGAAGGTGCGCAGTCTCGCCGATATCGACCCCGCGCTGAACGACGTGCTCGCGTCGCTCGAACCGGCGGAAATCCAGTTGCAGGAGGCGTCGTATTCGCTGTCGCACTACGCGCAGCGGCTCGAACTCGATCCCGACCGGCTCGCGCAAGTCGAAAGGCGCATGGATCAACTGCACTCGACGGCGCGCAAGTTCCGCCTTCAGCCCGAGACGCTGCCCGAAGAACACGAAGCGCGCCGCCAACAACTCGCCGATCTCGATGCCGCCGCCGATCTCGACGCGCTCAACGCCGTAGCGGAGAAAGCGAAAACCGAATATCTGGCGCAGGCCAAAGTGCTGTCGAAAGCGCGCGCAAAGGCCGCGAAGCATCTGTCGAACGCGGTCACTGCCGGCATGCAGGAATTGTCGATGGCGGGCGGCAGCTTCGACGTCGCGCTCGTGCCGCTCGCGGAGGGCGGTGCGAACGGGCTGGAGCAGATCGAGTTCCGCGTCGCCGGTCACGCGGGCGTCGCGTTGCGGCCGCTCGCAAAAGTCGCGTCGGGCGGCGAACTGGCGCGCATCAGCCTCGCGCTCGCCGTGATCGCGAGCACCGCGAGCCCGACGCCCACGCTCATCTTCGACGAAGTGGACACGGGCATCGGCGGCGGTGTCGCGGAAGTCGTCGGGCGTCTGCTGCATCAACTCGGGCGCGACCGTCAGGTGCTGTGCGTCACGCATTTGCCGCAAGTGGCCGCGCGCGGCGATCAGCATTTCCAGGTCGCGAAATCGCCCGACGATGCCGGCGGCACCGTGAGCACGGTGACGCCGCTCGACAAAAGCAGGCGCGTCGAGGAAGTGGCGCGAATGCTCGGTGGCCTCGAAATCACCGCGACCACGCGCAAGCACGCGAAGGAAATGCTGGCCGCCTGAACGCCGGGCTCAGCCCGCCACGGCGAACACCCGATTCCACAACGCTGTTACCGCGTCGCGTTCGGCCTGAACCTCGGCCGGATCGACGCGCGCTTTCTCCATGCCGTCGAGCCGCAGCGTGTGCTGAAGCTTGCGGTAGTGCCGGTAAGCCGCGCCGATCACATCGGCCTGATCTTCGGCGATCAATCCGCTTTGCGCGGCGATCTTGAGCAGCGTGATGTTGCCCGCGTTGCGTAGAAACGCGCGATGCTCACGCGTATGCAGCAGCACCCAGTACTGCACGATGAACTCGATATCGACCATGCCGCCGCGATCGTGCTTCAGGTCGAACAGCTCGCTGCGATTCGGATGGCCGTCCGCGACGCGCTGGCGCATCGACGCGATCTCGCGTGCCAGTGCGGCGGCGTCGCGCTCCATGACGAGCACGTCGGCGCGAATCTTCTCGAACTCCGCGCCGATTTCCGCGTCGCCCGCGCTGTAACGTGCGCGCGAAAGCGCCTGATGCTCCCAGACCCACGCGGTGTTCGCCGCGTCGCCCTCGCGAATCTGATAGCGGCGAAACGTTGCGAGGTCGGTCACGAGCAGGCCGGATTCGCCGTTCGGGCGCAGGCGCAAATCGACATCGAACAGCGTGCCCGCGCCCGTCGCCGCGGTGAGCCACGTGATGAGGCGGCGCGTGAACATCGCGTAGATGTCGGAGGCGGCGTCGTCGTCATCGTCGTAAAGGAAGATGAGATCGAGATCCGACGCGTAGCCCAGTTCCTTGCCGCCCAGCTTCCCATACGCGATGACCGAAAAGCGCGGCGTCTCGCGATGCCGTTTCGGGAACTGCTTCCACACGGTGCGCACGGTCACGTCGAGCACGGCGTCGGCGAGTTCCGAGAGACGGTCGCTCACATGCTCGACGCTCAGATGACCGGCGAGATCGATCAGCAGAATGCGAAAAACTTCGGCCTGATGCGCATGACGCAGCAGATCCATCTGATGTTCGACGTCCTCGGCGGCGTCGAGCCGCGCGATCAGCGAACGCTTGAACTCGGACCAGTCGAACGGGCTGGCGATGGCTTCGTCGTCGAGCAATTCGTCGAGCAACTGCGGATGGCGGATCAGATAGCCCGCCGCCCAGCGCGAACCCGATAGCACCGACAGCACGCGCTCCAGCGCCGCCGGATATTCGGTCAGCAGCGCGAGATACGCGCCGCGTCTGCCGATGGCATCGAGCAGATCGAACAGACGCACGATGATGTCGCCGCGCTTGCCCGCATCGATCGACTGCACGGCTTCGAGCGCCCGCTGCGCGACGATGTCGAAGCGCTCCCGGCTCTGCGACGGCAAGCCGGCATAACGCGCCGAATTCCACACGCCCGTCAGACGCGAAAGCACCGGCGCGGGGTCCGCGAAGCCGAGTTCCGCGAGACGCGCGGCGAGCTCTTCCTGCGCGGAGTCGTCGGCGAGCGCGCTGCTCCAGATCCACGACGCCGCCGAATCTTCCGAGACGCCGCAGCCGCCCTGCCCGCTCACCTTGTCGGCGAAGATCGCATCGAACTGCTGCTCGACGAGCTCGCGATGCGCGTCGAGCTTGTCCATCAGCGCGGCATAGTCCACGAAGCCGAGCGACTTGGCGAGCAACGTGCGCTCGTCGTCCGCGACGGGCATCGCGTGCGTTTGCGCGTCGTTGCGATATTGCAGCCGATGCTCGACCGTGCGCAGGAACAGATACGCGTCGGACAGTGCCTCGCAGACATTGGGCGCGAGCAGGCCGTTGGCGGCGGCGCGGTCGAGGACCGCGAGCGTCGGACGAATGCGGAAATCCGCTGCCTGGCCGCCGCGAATCAACTGGAATACCTGCGCGCTGAACTCGATCTCGCGGATGCCGCCGCGTCCGAGCTTGATGTCGTCGGCCTTGTCGGGACGCATCGACGCGCGCCGCCGCGCTTCCTGCCGAATCTGCTGATGCAGCGAGCGGATCGCCGCGATCACGCCGTAGTCGAGATAGCGCCGGTAGATGAACGGCGTCGCGATCGCTTCGAGCTGCTTCGCGAGGCGCTTCGCGGAATCGCTCTGCGTCTCCGAAACGAGCCGCCCCTTGATCCACGCGTAGCGCTCCCACTCGCGGCCCTGCACGTAGAAATACTCTTCGAGCATGCCGAGGCTGCACACGAGCGGGCCGGAATCGCCATTGGGCCGCAGCCGCATATCGACGCGGAACACGTAGCCGTCCTGCGTGATCTCCGCGAGCGCGCCGATCAGACGTTTGCCGAGCCGTGTGAAGAATTCCTGCGTCGGGAGTGCGGAGCGCGTGCCGCCCGAGGTCTCGCCGTCCTCTTCATAAACGAAGATCAGGTCGATGTCCGACGATGCGTTCAGCTCGCGCCCGCCGAGCTTGCCCATGCCGACGACGCCGAGCGTCAGCCGCTCGCCGTCCGGTCCGCGCGGCTCGCCGAAGAGCGCTTCGAGATCCGCCGACAACACCGCGAGCGCACGCTGCACGGTGACTTCGGCGAGATCGGTCATCGCGCCGGTGACTTCGGCGACGTCGGCCGCGCCGGCGAGATCGCGCTCCATCACCGTACAGAACACGTCGGTTCGAAGACGCCGCAGCGCGGTCTTGAGCGCGGCTTCGTCGAGCACGCCGTTTTCGGTGCATGGCGTGCAGTGCGCATCGAGGCGCGCTTCGATCCATTCGCGCGTGATGCGCGAGCGCGCCCACTGCGCGACATTCGACGCCAGTTCGGGCCGCGCCGCATACGCGCGCGCCGCATAGTTGGAATAGTCGGAACTGAGAAGAGTGGCGTCGGTCATGAAAGGTTGGGTTCGCTCATTGCTTCCGGTAAGACATCGCACTTCATGCAACGCGCCGCGAGTCTTGCCGGGCGCGGCTTTGCGAGCATCCACGAGTGCACGGGCCGCGGCCATCCCCGCGATGCCCGTGTTACATTTCAGCGTCAAACACGCAAAACTACCATATCGCCCGACAGCCGCAGCATGTCCGACAGCAGACGATCCGTCGACCCGAACGAAGTTGGACAAGCCAAGCCCAGCGGCAACGCCGAGCGCGTGCTTTCACGCGTCTTCAAAATCATTCTCGTCGTCGCGGCCATCGCGTATTTCGTGGTCGCGGGCGTGTATGTCGGCCTGCGCTATGTCGTCATGCCGCAGGTCGATTCGTTCCGGCCGCGCATCGAGCAGCTCGTCTCGTCGAAGATCCACGCGCAATTGCATATCGGCAGGATTTCCGCGCGATGGTCCGGGCTTTCGCCGACACTCGATATCGACAATCTGAGCATCGATGCCGCCGATGGCTCGCCGGGTCTCGCCGTGCCGCACGCGAGCGCGAGCATCGCGTGGGCGTCGCTGCTGCATCTGCGGCCCAAGCTCGCGGACCTGACCGTCGATGGTCCCGACGTGATCATCGCGCGCAATGCGGACGGCGGGCTGTCCGTCGCGGGCGTGCCGCTGCCCACGCATCGCACCGGCTCGAACGCGTTCACGACCTGGCTGCTCGGCCAGGACCGCATCCTTCTGCGCGACGGCACGCTGCGCTGGCGCGACGCGCAACGCTCGGCGCCCGAGATCGCGTTCAAGCGCCTGAATCTCGCGATCCTCAACGACGGCACGCGCCATCGGCTCGCGCTCAAGGCGCCCGCCGACGGCGACGTGCTGCACGGCCCGCTCGACTTTCGCGCGGACTTCCGTCATCAGCCTTTCTCCGCGATGGGCGCGCCCGCGAACTGGACCGGCCGTCTCTACATGTCGACGGGCCCGGTCGATCTGCCGATGCTCGCGCGCTACGTGAAGCTGCCGTTCCAGATGTACGGCGGGCGCATCAACAACCAGATCTGGCTGAACTTCGCGGGTGGCCAGTTGCAGAACGCGACCGGCGAACTGACTGGCGCGAACGTGGCGCTGCGCGTGCGCGCGACGCAGCCGCGTCTCGATCTGCCGATCGCGCGCTTCGGCTGGAGCATCGAGAAGAAAGACACCGAGTACACGCTGAATCTGCGCGACCTTCATGCGGAGCTCGGCCAGCCGCCGCTCGATGACGGCACGCCGGTCGCGCGCCTGCTCGTGTCGCGCTCGCTGACGGGCACGTTCCGGCCGCCAAGCGCCGGCAAGGGGCAACTGGTGCGGTTGACGGGCGATTCCGTCGATATCGGCATCCTCGCGGAATTCGTGCGCGCGCTGCCGGTGCCGGCGAGGGTGCTCAACGAGCTCGTGCGCTTCAATCCGCGCGGCCAGGTGGCGAACTACACGATCTTCACCGAGCGCGCCGCGCCGAAGACCGAGGAAGAAGCGCAGCAACAGCGCACCAAGGGCGACGCGCCGCTGCTGCATTACGCGTTCAAGGGCGATCTCGAAGGCCTGAGTGTGCAGGCGCAGGAGCCGCCGCCCGGCCTCACGATCAACAACCATCCGCGTGCGGGCATTCCGGGCGTCGAGAATCTGTGGGGCAGCGTCGACGCCAACGAGAAGGAAGGCAGGATCACGATCGACACGAAGAACGCGGCCGTCATCATTCCCGGCGCGTTCGACGATCCGCGTCTCACCTTCGACTCGCTGCAGGGCAACGCGCACTGGACGGTCGCGGACGCCATCGCGCCGGGCGAATTGCGCCGCGCCTTCACGATCCATATCGACCGGCTGCGCGTCAAGAACGCCGACGCCGAAGGCGAAGCCACCGCCGACTACTGGAACCAGGGCCACGGACGCGGCAATCTCGATCTGAAGGCGAAGGTCGCGCATCTGAAGGTGACGAGCCTCGTGCGCTATCTGCCGACGAGCCTGAACGAGCGCGTGCGCGTCTATCTCGGCCATGCGCTGCAGGCGGGCGTCGCGAAGAACGGGACGATCGAAGTGCACGGCGATCTCACGCGCTTTCCCTACGCGAAATTTCCCGACGCGGGCATCTTCCGCATCAACGCGCCGTTCACCGGCGGCAAGTTCGACCCGACGCCGTTTCCGCCGCGCAAGATGGCCAACGGGCTGCCGAACTTTTGGCCGGCGTTCGAGGGCATCGACGGCACGTTCACGCTCGCGCAGAACAAGCTCGGCTTCGATATCGACAAGGGGCATTACCGCAACGTGAAGGTCTCGAAGGTCGTCGGGCGCATCGACGATACGGGCAATCGCGAGACCAAGCTGTGGATCGACGGTCACGCGCGCGGCCCGCTCGCCGACATGCTGCAATACGTCGACGACAGCTCGCTCGGCCTGATGGCGAAGCACGCGACGCGCAAGATCGACGCCAAAGGAGACGCGTCGCTCGCGCTCACGCTCGGCATTCCGCGCTATCGTCCGCCCGCGCCGCTGCCGCCGCTCAAGCCCGACTACAAAGGCTCGATCACCTTCGCCGACAACGAAGTCACATACGGCAATCTGCCGCCGCTCACGCATCTGCGCGGCCGCGCCGACTTCGCCGCGAAGACCGTGACGCTCGACGGCCTGACCGCGCAACTGCTCGGCGGCGACGTGCGCGCGAAAGGCGGCGTGCAGCCCGACGGCAGCTATGCGATCGACGTCAACGGGCGCATCGGCGCGGATGCCGCCACGCGGCTCAACCGGCGGATCACGCCGCAGGTCGCGGAATTCATGAAGCGCATCAACGGCGCCGCGCCGTACGAGCTGCACGTGCACGGCGTGAAGAACGCGCTGCCGAACGTGCAGGCGAACTCGGATCTGACGGGGCTCGGCATCGATCTGCCCGCGCCGTTCGGCAAGGCGCAGGGCACGCCGATGCCCTTCTCCTTCACCTTCCAGCCCTCGCCGGGCAGCGCGTCGGATCTGCACGACGCGAAGTTGAGCTTCGGGCCGGTGGCGGCGCATTACGTGCTCCAGCAGATCGGCCGCGCGCAGGTCAAGATCGATCCGCAGAACGCCGCCGAGCCGATGAACATGCGCGCGCGTCTGAAAGTCGTGCGCGGCGCGATCGGCGTGAACAAGTCCGCCGATTTGCCGGCCGAGGGCGTCAGCGTGGACGCCGATCTGAACGAACTCGATGCCGACGCATGGCGCAAGACCTTCGCCGACATCAGCGCCGCCAGCACCGCGACACCGGAAGCCGCGGCCGCCGCGAACGCGCCGCGCCCGCCGATGAGCGAGAACGTCAAGCAGTTCATTCCGACGCGCGCCGCCATCCACTTCACGACCCTCAAGCTGCTCGACCGACGCTGGGAGAACATCGCGATCGGCGCGAGCGGAGCGGATCGCAAGTGGCAGGCGAACATCGCATCGGATCAGGTGTCGGGCGATGTCGCCTGGACGCCGGGCGCGACGAGAGACAGCCCCGGCACCCTGCAAGGGCGTTTCGCGAAGGTCGTGATTCCGGAGAAGATGGCGGGCGATACCGTCGGCCCGGTCATCAGGAAGCCGCCGCGCAATGTGCCGACGATCGATCTCATCGTGAACGAGCTCGTGTTTCGCGGTCACAGTCTCGGTCGGCTCGAAGTCGACGCGCACAACGAGGTCATCGCCGACGAACCGATCTGGACGCTCGACAAGCTCGAACTCATCAACCCCGACGCGACGCTCACGGCGAACGCGACGTGGCGCACGCTGCCGGGCGGCGTCTTGAAGGCAGACACGGAAGACGCGATCCCGCGCCGCACGTCGCTCGATTTCAAGCTCGATGTGAAGAACGGCGGACAGTTGATCGATCGTTTCGGCGCGCCGCATGTCGTCAATTCGGGCAGCGGCACGGTCTCGGGTCACGCGGGCTGGAACGGCGGTCCGACTGCCGTCGATGTGAATACGCTCGATGGCAACGTCGCCGTCGATCTGCGTCACGGCCAGATCCTGCGCGCGCCGGGCGCGGCGAAGTGGCTCGGTATCTTCAGTCTGCGCAGTCTCGCCAATCTGCTGACGCTGCACTTCGAGGATGTCGTCGGCAAGGGGCTGCCGTTCGAGAAGATCACGGGCAATGCGAAGATCGTCGACGGCATCAGCCGCACGGACGACTTCCTGATGGTCACGTCGCCCGCGCGGGTGCAGATGCAAGGCATCGTCGATATGCCGAAGCAGACGCAGGATCTTCACGTGAAGGTGGTGCCGACGGTCGGCGCGGGCGCGGCGGCGATCGGCGCGGCGGTGATTAATCCGCTGCTCGGCCTCGGCGTGCTCGCGGCGGACATCGCGCTGTCGGCATCGATTCAGAAAGCTTTCGCGCTCGACTATTCGATCACCGGCTCGTGGAGCAAACCCGTCGTTAAGCGGCTCAATGGCGATCAGGGTAAGATCGAAACACCCGCCGCCGCCGTGGTTCCGTCCGCTGCCCGCTGAAAACGGGCGTTTGCATCCGCCCCGGCGACGCCGTTTTCGTCCCCTTTTTTCTACCAGCGCATAGAGACATGAGCGAAAGATCGAGCGAAAGCGCGGCCCCGTTTCAGGTCGCCGCGCTCCAGATGGTCAGCACGCCGGACCGCGACCGCAATCTTGCCGACGCCGGCCGCCTCATCGCCGAAGCCGCACGCGGCGGCGCGCAACTGGTGCTGCTGCCCGAATATTTCTGCTACATGGGCTTCAAGGACACCGACAAGCTCGCGATCCGCGAAACGCCCGGCTCGGGTCCGATCCAGCAATTTCTGTCCGATGCGGCCCGCGAGCATCGCGTGTGGATCATCGGCGGGACGCTGCCGCTGCGCTCGCCCGAAGAGAACCGCGTGCTGAACACGACGCTCGTCTTCGATCCGAGCGGCACGCAGGTCGCGCGCTACGACAAGATTCATCTGTTCAATTTCGAAAAGGGCGAGGAATCGTTCGACGAAGCGCGCACCATCTGTCCGGGCAGCGAAGTGCGGACCTTCGACGCGCCGTTCGGACGCGTGGGATTGTCGGTGTGCTACGACCTGCGCTTTCCGGAGCTGTACCGAAAGCTCGGCGACTGCGCGCTGATGGTCGTGCCTTCCGCGTTCACTTACACGACGGGCCGTGCGCACTGGGAAACACTGCTCAAGGCGCGCGCCGTCGAGAATCAATGCTATGTGCTCGCCGCGGCGCAGGGCGGCAATCACGAGAACGGACGCCGCACGTGGGGTCACAGCATGCTGATCGATCCGTGGGGCGAAATCGTCGACGTTCGGGACGAAGGGCCGGGCGTCGTGATCGGCGGCATCGATTTGCAACGCATCGCAGCCGTGCGGCAGAGCTTGCCGGCTTATCGACATCGCGTGATCGGGTGATCGCGCGGCTTACTCGGATCAACTCGACTGATGACTTGAAGACGCGGGTTTCTCCCCGCACATGAAGCGACTGGATCAGACCGTAGAATAGTCTGCAATTCGTCTGAAATATCATCGAACTCGTCACAGAACACGCAATAGGCACCGCATGAACATCATCGAACCCGGCATTCGGAATCTGGTCACGGCGAAGGACGTTTTGCTCACGCCCTACGGCCTCGACGAAGGACTGATCACCCGCACGCTCGCGGAAATCTTCACGCATCGTGTCGATTACGCGGACCTCTATTTCCAGTCCACGCGCAGCGAAGCGTGGAGTCTCGAAGAAGGTATCGTCAAATCGGGCAGCTTCAGCATCGATCAGGGCGTCGGCGTGCGCGCCGTGTCGGGCGAGCGCACGGCGTTCGCGTATTCGGACGACCTGTCGCCCGAATCGATCCGTCAGGCCGCAATCGCGACGCGCGCAATCGCCAAAGCCGGCGGCGGCAAACACAAGATCAAGCCGGCGAGCACGCTCACGGGCGTGTCGGGGCGCGATCTGTATCTGCCCGCCGATCCCTTGCATTCGCTCGATGCGAACGCCAAGGTCAAATTGCTGGAGCGCGTCGAGCAGATGGCGCGCGGCAAAGACCCGCGCATCACGCAGGTGATGGCCGGTCTCGCCGGCGAGTATGACGTCGTGCTGGTCGCGCGCAGCGATGGCGCGCTCGCGGCGGACGTACGACCGCTCGTGCGCGTATCCGTTACGGTGATCGCCGAGCAGAACGGCCGGCGCGAAATCGGCTCGGGCGGCGGCGGCGGACGTTTCGACTATGGCTATTTCACCGATGCCATCCTGAACAAATACGTCGACGATGCCGTGCACGCCGCGCTCGTCAACCTCGAAGCGCGCCCTGCCCCGGCAGGCGCGATGACCGTCGTGCTTGGGCCGGGCTGGCCGGGCGTGCTGCTGCACGAGGCGGTCGGACACGGACTCGAAGGCGATTTCAACCGCAAGGGATCGTCGGCGTTCGCGGGCATGATCGGCGAGCAGGTGGCGGCGAAGGGCGTCACGGTGGTCGATGACGGCACGCTGCCGAATCGGCGCGGCTCGCTCAACATCGACGACGAAGGCAACCCGACGCAGTGCACGACGCTGATCGAGGACGGCATCCTGAAGGGCTACATCCAGGATTCGCTCAACGCGCGTCTGATGAAGATGCCGGTGACGGGCAACGCGCGCCGCGAATCGTACGCCGCGCTGCCGATGCCGCGCATGACGAACACGTACATGCTCAACGGCGACAAGGACCCGCAGGAGATTCTCGCGTCGGTGAAGAATGGCTTGTACGCGGTGAATTTCGGTGGCGGTCAGGTCGATATCACCAACGGCAAGTTCGTGTTCTCGGCGTCCGAGGCGTACATGATCGAGAACGGCAAGATCACGTATCCGGTGAAGGGCGCGACGCTGATCGGCAGCGGGCCCGAATCGCTCAAGTACGTGACGATGATCGGCAACGACATGTCGCTCGATAGCGGCGTGGGCGTGTGCGGCAAGGAAGGCCAGAGCGTGCCGGTGGGCGTCGGTCAGCCGACGTTGCGTATCGAGAAAATGACGGTCGGCGGGACGGTGTGATTTCGATGCGGGTTTTCCGCATCGGGCGGGGTTATTTGCGGCGGCGCCGCGCTGCCCGATGCGGATTGTCCGCGTTTTTGTAGTTGCAGGGTTGTCAGCGCCGTGCGTTTGCGGTTATAAAAGCAGTCACAACTTTTTCGACACACCTTCGATCCATCATGTCCGCCAAGTTTTATTTTTATTTCTTTTGGCATCTCAAGCCGCTGGCGGATCGAGAGGGGTGAGTCGTACACAGGTTGAACAGACCGAATTCCCGAAAAAACCGCCAGCAAGCCTGGCGGTTTTTTTTCGTCTCATAGTTTGATTAGAACGCTGCCGTTGGAGAACCGACATGCCCCCGCACAATACCGATGATGTTCGTATCCGCGAGTTGAAAGAGCTGACGCCGCCCGCGCATCTGATCCGCGAATTCCCCTGCGCCGAGCCGGTTTCGGAGCTCATCTACAACGCGCGACAGTCGATGCATCGCATTCTTCACGGGATGGATGACCGGTTGATCGTGATCATCGGGCCTTGCTCGATTCATGATCCTCGCGCGGCGCTTGAATATGCCAGGAAGCTGATCGAGCAGCGCAAGCGTTTCGCGGGCGAGCTGGAGATCGTGATGCGGGTGTATTTCGAAAAGCCGCGGACGACCGTTGGATGGAAGGGGCTCATCAACGATCCGTATATGGATAACAGCTTCAAGATCAATGACGGGTTGCGGGCCGCGCGAGAGTTGCTCATGCATATCAACGAGCTTGGGCTTCCCGCTGGCACCGAGTATCTCGACATGATCAGTCCGCAATACATCGCCGATCTGATTTCCTGGGGGGCGATTGGGGCGCGCACTACCGAATCTCAAGTGCACCGCGAGCTTGCTTCCGGCTTGTCTTGTCCGGTGGGATTCAAGAATGGCACTGATGGGAATGTGAAGATCGCTGTCGATGCGATCAAGGCGGCGTCGCAGCCGCATCATTTTCTCTCGGTTACTAAAGGCGGGCACTCGGCGATTGTTTCTACCGCGGGAAATGAGGATTGCCATATCATTTTGCGCGGCGGTAAAGCGCCCAATTACGATGCGGCGAGTGTCGATGCTGCTTGTAGCGATATCGGGAAGGCTGGTCTTGCCGCGCGGTTAATGATTGACGCGAGCCACGCCAACAGCTCGAAGAAGCACGAGAATCAGATTCCGGTTTGTGAGGATATTGGCAAGCAACTCGCCGCTGGGGATGAGCGGATCGTGGGGGTGATGGTGGAGTCGCATCTTGTTGCGGGGCGGCAGGATTTGAAGGAAGGGTGCGAGTTGACGTACGGGCAGAGCGTTACTGATGCTTGTATTGGGTGGGATGAGAGTGTGAAGGTGCTTGAGGGATTGGCAGAAGCCGTTAAGCAGAGGCGAGTAGTACGCGGCGGGGGTAATTAAAATCAGTAAGCGGTCGCATCGAGCCGCGACCGCTTATTCCGACGGCGGAACAGGTGATGGGCTTTGCGATCTATGAGCGCGGGCGAGGAACGGATGCGCAAGACGCTTCCGTTCCGCAAGTGAGGCAGCGTCCCCATTCATACGACAGAACGTTTCCTTTACATTCTAATGATGCACAGGCAATCCGTTCGACGTTCTGAGTTTCATCGCAGACGAAGCACCACACAGTTTCCGAGTCGTGCTTGTTCGGCTCAAGCATCGCTGTCCTGGGTTCGCGTTCGTCGTAACCGTACACTCCGCCAAACACGCAGCACGGGCAGAGATAGTTTCTACGCCTCTTGTCGAACGCAAAGTAGGTTTTTATCTGGGCTGAAGTGAGCAGATCGCGTACGGCGCCAAATTCGCCGACTAACCGATAATCCGCGTAAGTCTCAGGGTTCATAAGAGCAACCGGAGTACTGTGAAGGTAGTCACGCCTGACCTTCACCCAATTTTCCTCCCTTCCTAAATGCTGGTTGATGGACAAGACGATGCACATCAAATCAGACGCCAAGATCGATAAACGACTACCGGCACTGTGAATAAGAGAATTTCGTTGTCGACGCAATCGTTCATATGCCTGCGCAAATTCGTTGTCAAGGGATTCATCGCATACAGCGCGATATATTTTGATGAGATCCTGGGCATCAACGGTTCTAAATTCTGAAAATGCCCTCGATTTTCTAGTGTATTCTTGCGTACATTTATTTTTTCCCACTCCAAGCAAGAAATGAACTCCCGCTTTCGCAATGCGTGCTTTTAGCAAAAACTCACTTCCCTGTTGCGCAATGGTTAGCCCGGTGGATAATTGAATCTTGGCCGCTTTCCAGTAGGCGGAGTTTTTTGGGTCTTTTTCAACCTCTCGATAGTCGAGCATGTCAAAGTCGCAAACGAGCGTAGCGGCTGCGTCCCAAGCGACATTGAGTAATTGCATGCCGACAACTTCAAAGTCGTCGGAGGTTGGGATTTCTGTAAGCACGGTGGCAATATCAATGAGGCGCCGGGTGCATATCGTTAAGCATTAGACCCTCTCGGCGAGTCCCATAGAACGTCAGCGCCACCATCAACGCGATTTAGTACGCGGGATAACACGAACATCAAATCCGACAACCGATTCACATACCTCCGCGGCGCCTCATTAACTCCCGCGGTCTCTACACGCCCCAGCGCCACGATCGCCCTTTCCGCCCTCCGACAAACAGTCCTTGCGACATGCGCCAGCGCGGCCGCCCTAGACCCGCCCGGCAAAATAAACTCTTTGAGCGGCGGCAGCGTCGCGTTGTACTCTGCGAGCCACGCATCGAGCCGTGCAAGATGCGCCTCCTGAATCATCGAATGCCCCGGAATCGACAACTCACCACCCAGATCAAACAAATCATTCTGAATCCGCGTCAACGCATCGCGAATATCCGAAGGCATCGGTTCACACAAAAGCACGCCGATACACGAATTCAACTCATCCACATCCCCGATCGCGGCAATCCGCGCATCGTCTTTCGAAACGCGGCTTCCATCGCCCAATCCTGTCGTTCCATCGTCGCCGGTACGCGTGGTGATCTTGCTCAAGCGGTTACCCATCGCTGACTCCCTGATAAGCAGACAAAAACCCGACCCATTATAGGCAGACCCACGCGCCCAAAACGCCTCAAAAACCCCGCCCCGCCGACCTTCCCCCCGACGGCGTAAAATGAGATAAACACCGTACGGCTTTCGCGCCGATCGCAAGCCTGGGCAAAAGCGACCAGTCGCAAAGGCATCACGCGAAAAGCCGCAACGCTCATACCAAGCGCGCAATCAAGAACACAAATCCGCACCGCCCGGAGACACTTGTGAACCACCCCACCGAGCATCAGGCGCTCGCAAAACGCCCCTTCCCCGCCGCGCTTCTCGAAGCGCTGAAGCAGCAATTCGCCGACCGCGTCTCCACAGCGCAAGCAGTCAGAGAACATCACGGCCGAGACGAATCGCCGTTCGATCCGCAACTTCCCGACGCCGTCGTCTTCGCGCGCAGCACCGATGAAGTGCAGACCATCGTGAAGCTCTGCGCCGAACACGGCGTCCCGATCATCCCCTACGGCAACGGCTCCTCGCTCGAAGGGCACTTGCTCGCCGTCCAGGGCGGCGTCTCCATCGATCTGTCCGAGATGAACCAGATCGTCGCGATCAACGCCGAAGACCTCACGGTCACGGTGCAACCCGGCATCTCCCGCAAGCAACTGAACGAAGCGCTCAAAGACACGGGCCTCTTTTTCCCGATCGATCCGGGCGCGGATGCGAGCATCGGCGGCATGTCCGCGACGCGCGCCTCCGGCACCAACGCCGTGCGCTACGGCACGATGCGCGAGAACGTCCTCGGGCTCACCGTCGTGCTCGCCGATGGCCGCGTCATCAAGACCGGCACGCGCGCACGCAAATCGTCGGCGGGCTATGACCTCACGCGTCTTTTCGTAGGCTCCGAAGGCACGCTCGGCGTCATCACCGAAATCACGGTGCGGCTCTATCCGCAGCCCGAGGCGATTTCAGCGGCCGTGTGCGCATTTCCGTCGATGGGAGACGCCGTGCGCGCCGTCATCGAAACCATTCAGATGGGCGTGCCGATCGCGCGCGTCGAGTTCGTCGACAAGCTCGCCGTGCGCGCGATCAACCGTCACTCGAATCTGACGCTGCGCGAATCGCCGATGCTGTTCTTCGAATTTCACGGCACCGAATCCGGCGTCAAGGAACAGGCGCAGACCGTGCAGGACATCGTCGCGGAGAACAAGGGCGAGGACTTCGAATGGGCGACGCGCCCCGAAGACCGCAGCCGTCTCTGGAACGCGCGCCATTCGGCCTACTTCGCGATGCTGCAACTGAAGCCCGGCTGCCGCGCCGTCACCACCGACGTCTGCGTGCCGATCTCGCGTCTCGCCGAATGTGTCGAGGAAACGGAAAAGGATCTGCGAGGCTCGTACTTGCCGAGCCCGATCGTCGGGCACGTCGGCGACGGCAACTTCCACGTCGCGATGCTGCTCGATCCCGAGAAGCCCGAAGAGCTGGAAGAAGCGGAGCGCATCAATCGACGCATCGTCGGACGCGCGCTCGCGATGGGCGGCACCTGCACCGGCGAACACGGTGTCGGGCTGCACAAGATGGGCTTCCTGATCGATGAGCATGGCGCAGACGCCATCGCGACCATGCGCGCCATCAAACAGGCGCTCGATCCGAAAAACCTGATGAACCCGGGGAAAATCTTCGCTTTCGAAGGCTGACGAAGTCGCGCAAGATGCAAGCATCAACAAGCATCAAATAAGCGCGACTGTCTGCGCAGGCATCAAAAGGAGGAGACATGAACGCACCCGACGAGCTCAAAGCCGAGCAGATGCCGCCCAATCTGCCCTACGAGGACGCGCCCGCGCTGACCGAAGATCAGCTCGCCGCGCGTCAACGCGAGGTCGTGCAGGCGCTGATGGCCGTGCTGCCCACGCACTGTCTGCTCTTTCGCGACGAAGACACCGCCGCGTATGAATGCGATGGCCTCGCCGCGTATCGGCGGCTGCCGCTCGCGGTGGCGCTGCCGGAAACCGAAGCGCAGGTGCAGCGCGTCGTGCAGATCTGCGCGCGTCTTTCCATTCCGATCGTCCCGCGCGGCGCGGGCACCGGACTCTCCGGCGGCGCAATGCCGATCCGCCACGGCATCGTGCTGTCGCTTGCGCGCTTTCGCAAGATCGTCGAAGTCGATCCCTATGCGCGCACCGCCACCGTGCAACCGGGCGTGCGCAATCTCGCGATTTCGGAGGCGGCCGCGCCCTACGGCCTGTATTACGCGCCCGATCCGTCATCGCAGATCGCGTGCACGATCGGCGGAAATGTCTCCGAGAACTCCGGCGGCGTGCACTGCCTGAAATACGGCCTCACGGTGCACAACGTCCTGCGCGTGCGCGCGGTGACGATGGACGGCGATGTCGTCGAGTTCGGCTCGCTCGGCCCCGATGCGCCGGGTCTCGATCTGCTCGCGGTGCTCATCGGCAGCGAAGGCATGTTCGCGATCGTCACCGAGATCACCGTCAAGCTGATCCCGAAGCCGCAAACGGCGCAGGTCATCATGGCGAGCTTCGACGACGTCGTGAAAGGCGGCAACGCCGTCGCCGCGATCATCGCCGCGGGCATCATCCCGGCCGGCCTCGAAATGATGGACAAGCCCGCGACGCGCGCCGTCGAAGAGTTCGTCAACGCGGGCTACGACCTCGACGCCGCCGCGATCCTGCTATGCGAATCCGACGGCACGCACGATGAAGTCGCCGAGGAAATCGTCCGCATGACGGCTGTCCTGCGTGAGCACGGCGCATCGCGCATCCAGATTTCGCGTTCCGAAGCCGAGCGCCTCAAGTTCTGGTCCGGCCGCAAGAACGCGTTTCCGGCGGCGGGCCGCATCTCGCCGGACTATTACTGCATGGACGGCACCGTGCCGCGCCGGGCGATCGGGCCGCTGCTCGCACGTATCGAAGAGATGGAGAAGAAGTACGCGCTGCGCTGCATCAACGTGTTCCACGCCGGCGACGGCAACATGCATCCGCTGATTCTCTTCAACGGCAACGATCTCGACGAATGGCATCGCGCCGAGGCGTTCGGCTGCGCCATCTTGGAGTGTTGCGTCGAACTCGGCGGCACGGTGACGGGCGAGCATGGCGTGGGCATCGAGAAGATCAATTCGATGTGCGTGCAGTTCTCGCCGGAAGAGCGAGACGCGTTCTTCGCGGTCAAACGCGCGTTCGATCCGCCGGGTCTGCTCAACCCCGACAAGGGCATCCCGACGCGCGCGCGCTGCGCCGAGTACGGCAAGATGCATGTGCGCGGCGGGCTGTTGCCGCATCCCGAATTGCCGCGTTTCTGATTTCTCACGAAGCGCGGCGCGCGTTCCGCTATCCATGTTTCTCCGAGTGCGGCGGCGTTAAGCGGCCGGTACAATCGACCGGACAGCCGTCAGAAAGCTGACACAGAAGTCGAAGCCCGAAATCGACGAACTAGCGGAACACCCATGGAACAGGACGACATCGTCGCCGGCTGGTCGGAGAGAATCGCCCGGGCCACGGAATCCGGCACGCTGCTGCGCATCCGCGGCGGCGGGACGAAGGACTGGTACGGCCAGACGCTCCAGGGAGAAATCCTCGACACGCGGGCGTATCGCGGGATCATCGAATACGATCCGGCGGAACTCGTCATCACCGCGCGCAGCGGCACGCCGCTGGCCGAAATCGAAGCGGCGCTGCGAGCGCACAACCAGATGCTGCCGTTCGAGCCGCCGCACTTCGGGCGCAACGCGACACTGGGCGGCTGCATCGCCGCGGGGCTCGCGGGTCCGCGGCGCGCCTGGACCGGCGCGCCGCGCGATTTCGTGCTCGGCGCGGTCGTCATGAACGGGCACGGGCAAGTGCTGCATTTCGGCGGTCAGGTGGTGAAGAACGTCGCCGGCTATGACGTGTCGCGCCTGCTCGCGGGATCGCTCGGCACACTCGGGCTGATCCTCGAACTGTCGATCAAGGTGTTGCCGCGCCCCGTCGCCGAAGCCACGCTGAAATTCGACATGCACGCGACCGACGGCGTGCGCAAGCTCAACGAATGGGGCGGCCATCCGTTGCCGATCTGCGGCAGCGCGTGGCGCGACGGCACGCTCGCGCTGCGTCTCGCGGGCGCGGAAGCGGCCGTGAAGACGGCGCGCAATACGCTCGGCGGCGAGGTCGTCGATGCGGTCGAAGCCGACCGTTTCTGGATCGGCATGCGCGAACAGACAGACCCGTTCTTCGCGGTGATCGAACCGCGCTCGGCGCTGTGGCGGCTCGCGTTGCCGTCGATCGCGGAGCCGCTGCATCTGCCGGGCGCGCAACTGATGGAATGGGGCGGCGCGCAGCGCTGGTG
Organism: Caballeronia sp. LZ029; assembly: GCF_031451275.1. NCBI lineage: Bacteria > Pseudomonadati > Pseudomonadota > Betaproteobacteria > Burkholderiales > Burkholderiaceae > Caballeronia > Caballeronia sp. LZ029. Next base: position 451,896 of record NZ_JARUXO010000001.1, on the reverse strand, counting down.
GATCACCGATACCGATCCGCAGACCGTGCGCATCAGCGCGAAGCAGGCGGGCGGACACGCGACGATTTTCCGCGCGGGTTCCGCCTACGATCGCAATGCAGGCGTGTTCACGCCGCTGCCCGCGCCGCTGATGAAGATTCATCGTGGATTGAAAGCCGCATTCGATCCGGCGCGCATCTTCAACCGCGCGCGTTTGTATCCCGACTTCTAGGCGCCTCGATGCAAACCAATCTCGCCGATTTCATCCGCGGCACGGCCGATGGCGACGAAGCCGACGCCATCCTGCGCAAGTGCGTGCACTGCGGCTTCTGCACGGCGACCTGCCCGACGTACCAGATACTCGGCGACGAACTCGACGGGCCGCGCGGGCGCATCTATCTGATGAAGCAGATGCTCGAAGGCGCGCCGGTCTCGCGCAGCACGCAACTGCATCTGGATCGCTGTCTCACGTGCCGCAATTGCGAGAGCACGTGCCCATCGGGCGTGCAGTACGGTCGGCTCGTCGAGATCGGGCGCAAGATCGTCGAAGAGAAAGTCGAGCGGCCGATGCGTCATCGCCTGCAACGGCGCCTGCTCGCGAGCTTCCTGCCGAACAGCACGCTCTTCACGCCCGCGATGAAGCTCGGCCAGCAGTTCCGCGGCATCCTTCCTCGCAAGTTGCGCGCGAAGATTCCCGTGCCCGAGCGGCCGCTCGCGCCGCCCACGAACAAGCACGAACGCAAGATGCTGATGCTCGCGGGCTGCGTGCAGCCGGCGATGATGCCGAACGTCAACACGGCGACCGCACGCGTCTTCGATGCGCTCGGCATCGAGATCGTCACGGCGCCGTCGGCGGGCTGTTGCGGCGCGATTCGCCTGCATCTCGGCTACAACGAAGACGCGCTCGACGATGTGCGCAACAACATCGACGCATGGTGGCCGTATGTGGAAAGCGGCGTCGAGGCGATCGTGATGAACGCGTCGGGCTGCGGCGCGACGGTGAAGGAGTACGCGCATCTGCTGCGCAACGATCCCGCGTATGCGGAGAAGGCGCAGAAGATCGTCGATCTGACGCGCGATCTCGCCGAAATCCTGCCGATGTACGAAGAGGAACTCGTCGCGCTTTCGCGCCGGCGCGGCGTGCATACCGTGGCGTTCCATCCGCCGTGCACGTTGCAGCATGGACAGCAGATTCGCGGACACGTCGAGCATCTGCTGACCGCGCTCGGGCTCGAAGTGCGCCTGCCCGCAGATAGCCATCTGTGCTGCGGATCGGCGGGAACGTATTCGGTCCTGCAGCCGAAGCTCTCGTACACGCTGCGCAATCAGAAGCTCGATCGGCTGGAGAAGCTGGAGCCGCAATTGATCGTGTCGGCGAACGTCGGCTGCATCGCGCATCTGCAAAGCGGCACGTCGACGCCGGTCACGCACTGGATTCAACTGCTGGAGCATCTGCTGTACGGTTGAGCGATTCGTATAATGGCCGGATGGTTCTCTAGGCTGGCTCAGGTATGTCCATCGCTCAACACCTCGAAGAAGTCCGTCAACGCATCGCGAAGGCCGCGCAAAGCGCATCGCGCGATGCGGCTTCCGTCACGCTGCTCGCCGTGTCCAAGACCTTTCCCGCCGACGACGTGCGCGCCGCCTTCGACGCCGGCCAGCGCGCGTTCGGCGAGAACTACGTGCAGGAAGGCATCGCGAAGATCGCGAAGCTGGCCGATCTGCGCGGCGATATCGAATGGCATTTCATCGGGCCGCTGCAATCAAACAAGACGAAGCTCGTCGCCGAGCAGTTCGACTGGGTGCATTCCATCGACCGGCTGAAGATCGCGGAGCGGCTTTCCGCGCAACGTCCCGACGGCACGCCCGCGCTCAACGTCTGCATTCAGGTGAACGTGAGCGGCGAGGCGTCGAAGAGCGGCGTCGAGCCGGAGGAAGCCGCCGCGCTCGCACATGCGGTCGCCGCCCTGCCAGGTCTCCGTCTGCGCGGCCTGATGGCGATACCCGAGCCCGCCGATACCCTCGACGCGCAACGCGTGCCGCACGCCCGCCTGCGCGATCTGATGAACACGCTGCGCGCCGGTGGCCTCGATCTCGACACGCTCTCGATGGGCATGTCCGCCGATCTCGAAGCCGCCGTGCTCGAAGGCGCGACGATGGTGCGCATCGGCACCGCGATTTTCGGCGCGCGCACTTACACCACCTGACCTCACCTCAACCATGAAAATTGCATTCATCGGCGGCGGCAACATGGCCGCGGCGCTCATCGGCGGTCTCGTCAAGCGCGGCGTCGCGCCGTCCGACATCTACGCCATCGACATCAACGACGAAGCGCGTGCGCGCACCGCGAAGCAATTCGGCATTGCCACGGGCGCGGCCGTCGATGCGAAGCTCGCCGGTTACGACGCGATCGTGCTCGCCGTGAAGCCGCAAGTGCTCAAGAGCGTGGCCGAAGCGCTGGCGCCGCATCTGTCGAAGCAGACGATCATCAGCATCGCGGCGGGCATTCGCGCGACGGATCTCTCGCGCTGGCTGAACGGCTACACGCAAATCGTGCGCACGATGCCGAACACGCCCGCGCTGATCGGCATGGGCGTGACGGGTCTCGCCGCGCTGCCCGGCGTGAGCGATGCGGCGAAGGCGCTCAGCAGCGAGGTGCTGGAAGCGGTCGGCACGGCCGTCTGGTTCGACGACGAAGCGAAGCTGGATGCCGTCACCGCGATCTCCGGCAGCGGCCCGGCCTACGTGTTCTATTTCATCGAAGCGATGCAGGAAGCGGCGCGTCAACTCGGCATGGACGAGGCGCAAGGCCGCGCGCTCGCGGTCGCCACGTTCACGGGCGCGGCGCAACTGGCGGCGCAATCGGGCGAGCCGGCGAGCGTACTGCGCGAGCGCGTGACATCGAAGGGCGGCACGACGGCGGCGGCGCTCGCATCGTTCGATGCGCAGGGCGTGAAGGATGCGATCGTGCGCGGCGCGCTGGCGGCGCAAGCGCGGGCGAAAGAGATGGGGGATGAGTTGGGCGGGGCTTGAGCGGCGGTGCGCCGAACGAGCGGCGCGCGCAGGCACGCGCGCCGCGCTCCATCAAAGCTTCTGCACGACAAACTCAATGCCGGATTCCGCGAATGCGGTGCGCGTCTGGTCGAAGCGCTCCATGCTGGGCAGAAAGCTGTGATCCAGAAGCTCGGCCTTCTTCACGCTGACTTCGCGCTCGAAATCGCGCAGCAAATCGAGCACGTTGATTGAAACGGGCGACCAGCTCTCACGCTTGAAGAGGGTGAACGTGTGCTTGTGGTCGTCGTTGAATGTCGATGGCCATACCCCCTGCTCGTACAAGTCCTCGTCCGGCACGGTGATGACGAGATGGCCGCCCGGCTTGAGCACGCGCAACCAGTGTCGCAGCGCGACGCGCGGATCGACCACATGTTCAAGGCAGTGCCCCGAATAGACGAAGTCGAAGCTGTCGTCCTGAACGTTTTCGAGGTACTGCGCGTCCCCCTGCGCCCACTCATAGACCGTCACGCTCTCGATGCGCGGAAACAGCGCGCGATACAGCGCAATGCTGTCGTTGCCGCCGCCGATATCGAGCCCCTTGCCCACGAGCCAGCGATTGCCGAAGCGAGCGTCGAGCAGACGGCGATTGATCGATATGCATGTCGTCCCCGGAACGCCCAACCTGAAAGCAAACGGCTGTGTCTGGTCGCCGGGCAGCACCCATTTCTTCAGTGCGTATTCACCCCACGCCCGCGGCCATAAAACCGCGTAGCCGGTTTCCTCTTCATGCCAGTGGACTGTATGCGTGGCGTCGAAGGACTCAAGCAAGCTGAGAAACGCCGCTTCCTGATCGAAGCCGTTCTCGGCCCAATCCGGAAGCGTCCCTCCGCTCGTCCGGAAGTCGCGCCGGTAAATGCGCACATCGTCCAGCACGATGAGCGCGTTATCCGTTCGGCCGTGCAGGAGTTCGAGCTCGGCGAGCAGCGGCAGGCGCTCGGTCGCGCTATGTTCCTGGCTCATGTGGCTCTTGCCGCCGTAGTCCGCGCCGGGATAATGCGCGTCCAGAAAAACGAGGCAGCGTTGCTCGGTCAGCGCGTCTTTCACGGGCGCCGACCGCAAGAAAGCGAGACTGTCGGCATTCGCTACATAGAGACGTTCGCTCTGTTCCACCTCAGCGAAAAGCGGCTCGAAGATTTCGCACGACAGCGCTTTCGTGAAACCGGCGGACAGAGCGGCTCGGCAGGAGCCACCTTTTCCATAACCGGTTTCGATGAGATGTGTAATCTGATTTTTTGAAACGAGTGCAGCCAGGTCGAAGCGGGCAAGAAAACCCATAATTGAAGTACCGAGAATGAACCAAGCGAACGATCGCCGCCGCGCGAGGAAAAAAACCTGCGGCGTGATCGGCTTGTCGAAGGAAAGGACGGTGCTTTCGATATGAATCACCGGGCGCCGTGAGACGCGTCTCTTTCAGCGTTCCCAGGAATTAATCGTTTGCCTAACTTACGACCTTATCAAAACATAAGCCCGCGAAGCCGCGATGTGAACAATTTTGTCGTTCTCAGGCTGTTTCGCGGACTGGCATAAAGCGGCGAGTTGCCGCTTTGAGCAACGCGCCTTGCGCACGTTGCGACATTCGATCCACGCAAAAACAATCAGTTCGCGAACGCGTAATGCAGCGCGATCCCCGCGAACAGCATGCCCCCGAGCCAGTTGTTGTGCTTGAACGCGGCAAAGCACGCCATCCGCTCGCGATTGCGGATCAGTCCGTAGTGATAAACCGCGCAACCCGCTGCCGCGAGCCAGCCGAGCCAGTACAGCCAGCCATAGCCCAGCGCGATGCCGATGCCCACGTAGATCGCGAGCGTCACCGCGTAGCACAGCATGACGGCCAGCACGTCGTATCGGCCGAACGTGAGCGCGGACGTGCGGATGCCGATCTTGATGTCGTCGTCGCGATCGACCATTGCATATTCGGTGTCGTAGGCGACCGACCAGAACACGTTCGCCGCGAGCATGATCCACGCGAGCATCGGCACATGGTTTTGCACGGCGGCGAAGGCCATCGGGATGCCGAAGCCGAAGGCGATGCCGAGATACGCCTGCGGAATCGCGAAGAAGCGCTTGGTGAACGGATACGTGCCCGCGACGAACAGCGCGAACACCGACAACTCCTTGGTCAGCGTGTTGAGCGGCAGGATCAGCAGGAACGCGACGAGCGCGAGCGCCGTCGCGAGCGCCACCGCTTCCCATGCCTTGATCTTGCCCGACGTGATCGGCCGCCCGGCGGTGCGCTTCACGTGGCGGTCGAAGTCGCGGTCGGCGTAGTCGTTGATCGCGCAGCCCGCCGAACGCATCAGGATCGTGCCGATCGTGAAGATGACGAGCAGCATCGGCGACGGACGGCCATCGGATGCGATCCACAGTGCGTTGAGCGTCGGCCATAGCAGCAACAGGCTGCCGATGGGCTTGTCGAGGCGCACGAGGCGCATGTACAGCGGAAGACGGGCGAGCATGGCGGAGGTCGATGCAGAGAAACGCGGTCCGGCTATTTTAGATCAGCGTGCCGGAACACCCCGAAAGCAAAAACCCCGCATGAGAGCGGGGTTCGTCGCTTCGCAACCGAAGAAGGATCAGGCCAGCATCGCGCGCAGCATCCACGCGGTCTTCTCGTGCGTCTGCATGCGTTGCGTGAGCAGATCGGCGGTCGGCTCGTCGTTGGCGGCTTCGGTCGCCGGGAAGATCTCGCGCGCCGTGCGCACCACCGCTTCCTGGCCTTCTACCAACTGGCGGATCATCTCTTCGGCAGCCGGCACGCCGTCCGCTTCCGGAATCGACGACAACTTCGCGAACTCCTTGTAGCTGCCCGGCGCATGCACGCCCAGCGCGCGAATGCGTTCCGCGATCGAATCGACGGCGAGCGCGAGTTCGGTGTATTGCGTCTCGAACATCAGATGCAGCGTGTTGAACATCGGACCCGTGACGTTCCAGTGGAAGTTATGGGTCTTCAGATAGAGCGTGTATGTGTCGGCCAAAAGCCGGGACAGCCCGTCGGCGATCTTCTTGCGGTCTTTGTCGCTGATGCCGATATTGACGGCAGGTGCAGTGCCTTTCTTCGCCATGATGACTCCGTGAGAGAGTGATTCGAACGGTGCGAGCGCCGCTTGCATCGCCTTGTCGCGCGGCGCTTCGAGCGCTCGACAGTTTATCTTAGAGAAACGGGGAACGCCTTATCGCGACAAGACTTTCGAGCGTCTTGCCGACCCTCACGCACCGACTACCCCGCTCGCGACGACGAGTCCATAGCCAGCCGCAACGATGCCGAATGCAAGCGCGACGCGCACCGTGCGCGACGCGTGAAGGCTGGATGCTTCGATATGCTCGACCGCCTGTGCGATGTGATTCAACGCTTGCGACATGATGGTTTCCCCCGTTGTGGTCTTGGGACCGATAGAGGGAGCTTACACAAAACTATCGAAATTTATAATTTAATTAATTTTATTTATTCGATAGTCATTCGCGGCGGAATTCTAAAGTCGGACCGAGTGAACTGCTTAGACAACCTAAGCAATCGGCAAAGAAGGACGAAAGTCAGAAGCGCTGCGTTTCGTCAGAACCACAGCGCATCCAATCGCGCGAACAGCGTCAGTTCACCGCCACCGGCATATCCAGCTTCTTGACGCCCGGCAAATCGCAATTGGCGATCGCTTCGGAGATCGCGTCGATGGCCGGCATGCGCGTGAAGCTCTTGCGCCACGCGAGCACGACACGCCGGTCCGGCACCGGCTCATCGAACGGCACGTAGCTGAGCAGGCCGGAATCGATGCCTCCCGCGTGCGGCCTCACCTCGCTCACCGACATGCGCGGCAGCACCGTGATACCGACGCCGCTCGCGACCATATGACGGATCGTCTCCAGCGAGGAGCCTTCGAACGTCTTCTGGATGCCGTCCGCGTTCTGCGAGAAGCGCATCAGTTCGGGGCACACGCCGAGCACGTGATCGCGGAAGCAATGACCGCTGCCGAGCAGCAACATGGTTTCCTGCTTGAGATCGTCCGGATCGATCTTCGCGCGGTTCTCCCACGCGTGTCCGGAAGGCATCGCGACGACGAACGGCTCGTCGTAGAGCGCGCGCACCATCAAGCCGGTTTCGGGGAACGGCAGCGCCATGATCGCGACATCGATTTCGCCCTGCTTCAGGAGCTCGATCAGCTTGAGCGTGTAATTCTCCTGGAGCATGAGCGGCATCTGCGGGACCGACTTGATCATCTGCTTGACGAGCGTGGGCAGCAGATACGGTCCGATGGTGTAGATCACGCCGAGGCGCAGCGGTCCGACGAGCGGATCTTTTCCCTGCTTGGCGATTTCCTTGATGGCGAGCGTCTGTTCGAGCACGCGCTGCGCCTGCGTCACGATCTGCTCGCCGATCGGCGTCACGCTGACTTCGCTCGTGCCGCGCTCGAAGATCTGCACATTGAGTTCGTCTTCGAGCTTCTTGATTGCCACCGACAACGTCGGCTGGCTGACGAAGCACGCCTCGGCCGCGCGACCAAAATGCCGCTCGCGCGCGACCGCGACGATGTACTTCAGTTCAGTGAGGGTCATTGGCGGCCAATGAAATACGTTGATTCAATAGGTTTGAGTTATACACCTGCCAACCGTCGTTCGACAACTTCTGCCGATTCGCCGGTCCGCGTCGGTTAAATAGGGACCGACATGGTCCGCGCGAGTTCAGTCAGGCCTTCAAATAGTGCTCCCTCGCGCCGAGCCAGCGGGCGAGGTGCCGCGTGACCGCGTCGGGGAATTGCGCGAGCATCTGATCGGCGGCGGCGCGCGCCGGCTCGATCAGCCAGCCATCGTTTTCGAGACTCGCGAAACGCAGCATCGCTTCGCCCGATTGCCGCGCGCCGAGAAACTCGCCGGGTCCGCGAATCTCGAGATCACGACGGGCGATCTCGAAGCCATCGGTCGTCTCGCGCATGGTTTTCAGGCGCGCGCGCGCGGTCTGCGATAGCGGATTCGCATACATCAGCACGCACACGGACGCGGCGCTGCCCCGCCCCACGCGCCCGCGCAACTGATGCAACTGCGCGAGGCCGAAACGCTCCGCATGTTCGATCACCATCAGCGACGCGTTCGGCACGTCCACGCCGACTTCGATCACCGTCGTCGCGACGAGCAATTGCACTTCGTTGCGCGAGAACGCGTCCATCACGCCGGCCTTTTCGGCGGGCGCGAGCCGTCCATGAACCAGCCCGACGCGCAGTTCGGGCAGTGCGGCGACCAGCGTCTCGTAGGTCTCGACAGCCGTCTGCAACTGCAGCGTCTCGCTCTCCTCGATCAGCGGACAGACCCAGTACACCTGGCGTCCGGTCAGCGCCGCTTCGCGCACCCGGCCGATGATCTCGTCGCGCCTGCCGTCCGATACCACTTTGGTGAGAATCGGCGTGCGGCCGGGCGGCAGTTCGTCGATGGTCGAGACGTCGAGATCGGCGTAGTAGGTCATGGCGAGCGTGCGGGGAATCGGCGTCGCGGACATCATCAGTTGATGCGGCTGGAAATCGCGTGCGCCATCCGCCGCGTTGAGCGCCTTCGCGCGCAAGGCAAGCCGCTGCGCGACGCCGAAGCGATGCTGCTCGTCGACGATCACGAGCCCGAGGCGCGCGAACTCCACCGCATCCTGAATGATCGCGTGCGTGCCGATGACGAGTTGCGCCGTGCCGAGCGCCGCCGCCTCCGTGGCTGCGCGCTTTTCCTTTGCCTTCAGGCTGCCCGCGAGCCACGCGACCGTGACGCCGAGCGGCTCCAGCCAGCCGCGCAGCTTGCGCGCGTGCTGCTCCGCGAGGATTTCGGTCGGCGCCATGAGCGCGGCCTGATAGCCCGCATCGATGGCCTGCGCCGCGGCCAGCGCCGCGACGATCGTCTTGCCGCTGCCGACATCGCCCTGAAGCAGACGCTGCATCGGATGCGCGAGCGTCAATTCACCCGCAATTTCCGCGACCACGCGCTGCTGCGCCCCGGTCAATGCGAACGGCAAGGCGCGCAACAGCTTCACGACGAGCGAAGCGTCATCGTCCGGCAGGCGGCGCGGCATCGCGGGCGCGGCGCGCGTGCGCCGTTCCTCGTGCGCGCGCTTGAGCGACAGTTGCTGCGCGAGCAATTCCTCGAACTTGATGCGCGTCCACGCCGGATGCGTGCCGTCGATCAGCGCGGTTTCATCCGAATCCGCGCGCGGATGATGCAGCGTCTTCACGGCATCCAGCAGTCCGGGCACGTTCAGCGGCGCGAGATGCGCGCGCGCGATCGGCTCGGGCAAGAGTTCCGGCAGCGACACGCGCGAGATGGCGGAATCGATCGCCTTGCGCAAGTACGCCTGCGAGATGCCCGCCGTGGACGGATAAACCGGCGTGAGCGCTTGCGGCAGCGGCGCGCCGTCATCGACGGGACGCACCGCCGGATGCACCATCTCCATGCCGAAAAAGCCGCCGCGCACGTCGCCGCGCACGCGCAGGCGCACGCCGATGGCCATTTGCTTGACCTGCGAGCCGTAGAAGTTGAGGAAGCGCAGCGTGAGTTCGTCGCCGGCGTCGTCGTTGATCTTCACGAGCAACTGGCGACGCGGCCGATACGCGATCTCGTTGTCGAACACGACGCCTTCGGTCTGCGCGATATCACCCGGAATCAGTTCGCCGATGGGCGTGAGCGAGGTCTCGTCCTCATAGCGCATCGGCAGATGCAGCACGAGATCGATGTCGGATTTCAGGCCGAGCTTCGCGAGCTTGTCCGCCGTCCTGACGACGGGTTTCGGCTTCTTCTCGGCGCTTTCGGCCGTCTTTGCCCGCTTGCGCGCGACAGGCGCTTCGGCTTCGTCCGCAGTCGGGAGCGCATCGGTCGGGGAAGCCAGGCGGCGGTCGGACAAGGGCATTGACTCTCTTCGCAAGTACAATATGAGGTTTGTTCGGCGCGTTTCTCGTGTCGTTCGCGCTTCGTTCACGCCATGTTCACGCTTTCCGATTTCGATTTTAATCTGCCGCCCGAGCTGATCGCGCAGAGCGCGCTCGCCGAGCGCAGCGCGAGCCGACTGCTCGAGGTGGACAACCGCGCCACGCCCGCTACGCTGATCGACCGGCGTTTCTCCGAACTGCCCGATCTGATCGCGCCGGGCGATCTTTTGGTGTTCAACGATACCAAAGTCCTGAAGGCGCGCTTCTTCGGCCAGAAGGCCAGCGGCGGGCGCGTCGAGGTGCTGGTCGAGCGTCTGACCGGCGCGACCACGGCGCTCGCGCAGATTCGCGCGAGCAAGAGCCCGGGTGAAGGCACCACGATCCGCCTCGCCGATGCATTCGATGTGACCGTCGGCGAACGCGTCGAGCCGTTCTACACGCTGCACTTTCCGGCCGAATGCCTGACGCTCATCGAGCAATACGGGCGCTTGCCGCTGCCGCCGTATATCGAGCACGACGCCGATGCCTACGACGAAACGCGCTACCAGACGGTGTATGCGGCGAATCCGGGCGCGGTGGCCGCACCGACCGCCGGCCTGCATTTCGACGACACGCTGTTCGCTGAGCTCGATGCACGCGGCGTCGAGCGCGCGACGCTGACGCTGCACGTCGGCGCGGGCACGTTCCAGCCGGTGCGCGTGGAGAACATCGCAGAGCACAAGATGCACAGCGAGTGGTACGACCTGCCGCAATCGCTCGTCGATCGCATCGCGGCGGTGAAGGCGCGCGGCAATAGCGTCATCGCGGTCGGCACGACGTCGATGCGCGCACTCGAAGCCGCCGCGCGCGATGCGGCAAACGCCGGCCGGCCGCTCGCCGCGACGCAGGCCGAAACCGATATCTTCATCACGCCGGGCTACGGATTTCGCGTCGTCGACCGGCTGGTGACGAACTTCCATCTGCCGAAGTCGACGCTGCTGATGCTCGTGTCCGCGTTCGCCGGCATGGAGACGATCCGCGATGCGTACAGGCACGCGATCGAAGAGAAGTACCGTTTCTTCAGTTACGGCGACGCCATGCTGCTGACGCGCCGCGACTAGTTTTTTAACCAATGCGCTGGACTGTTTTCCAGTGGCAGGAAATCAAATGACCGCAACCCATACCCCGCCCGAGAACGGGCTCAAGTTCGAATTGCTGACGACCGACGGCCAGGCGCGCCGCGGCCGTCTCACGCTCAATCACGGCGTCGTCGAGACGCCGATCTTCATGCCGGTCGGCACCTACGGCACCGTCAAGGCGATCCAGCCGCGCGAACTCGAAGAGATTCGCGCGCAGATCATCCTCGGCAACACATTCCACCTGTGGCTGCGTCCGGGGCTGGAAGTCATCGGCGCGCACGGCGGCTTGCACAAGTTCATGGGCTGGAACCGGCCGATTCTGACCGATTCCGGCGGCTTTCAGGTGTTTTCGCTCGGCGAACTGCGCAAGATCACGGAAGAAGGCGTCACGTTCGCGTCGCCGATCAATGGTGACAAGCTTTTCCTGTCGCCCGAAGTGTCGATGCAGATTCAAAAGGTGCTGAACTCCGACATCGTCATGCAGTTCGACGAATGCACGCCCTACTCGACCAACGGCATTCCGACTTCGCACAAGGACGCCGCGGATTCGATGCGCATGTCGATGCGCTGGGCGAAGCGCTCCATCGACGAATTCAACAAGCTCGGCAACCCGAACGCGCTCTTCGGTATCGTGCAGGGCGGCATGTTCGAAGACCTGCGCGACGAATCGCTCGCCGGTCTTTCCGACATCGGCTTTCATGGCCTCGCGATCGGCGGGCTGTCGGTCGGCGAGCCGAAGGAAGACATGATGCGCGTGCTGAATCACATCGGCCCGAAGCTGCCGGCCGACAAGCCGCATTACCTGATGGGCGTCGGCACGCCGGAGGATCTTGTCGCGGGCGTCGCGGCGGGCGTCGACATGTTCGACTGCGTGATGCCCACGCGCAACGCGCGCAACGGCTGGCTCTTCACGCGCTTCGGCGATCTCAAGATCAAGAACGCGACGCACAAGAACTCGATGAAGCCGCTCGACGAGAGCTGCGGCTGCTACACGTGCCGGAACTTCACGCGCGGCTATCTGCATCATCTGCATCGCGTCGGCGAAATTCTCGGCGCGCAACTGAACACGATTCACAACCTGCACTACTACCTCGAACTGATCGGCGAAGTGCGGGAATCGATCGAAAATCATACGTTCGAAGCGTTCCGCAAGACCTTTGCGGAGAATCGCGCGCGCGGAGTCGATTAAGCCGGGTCTTGAAACGGTACGACAAGCATTACAATCGCCTTTCTACCGCTTGCGGGAAATGCCGCGAAAGTCCGGGACACCGAGTCGTAACGGCTTGATGGCAAAGCGCATTCCCGGAGTGTCGCGGCATACGCGAGTGGTAGAATACCGGGCTAATTTCCATTCGAGTTTTTCGAACGTATTTGTGACGTTTTAACGGAGAGACCAACGTGTCGTTCATTTCCAATGCTTATGCACAAGGCCTTACCGCGGGTGGCGCGGAATCGAGCCTGATGAGCTTCCTGCCGCTGATCCTGATGTTCGCGGTGCTGTACTTCATCATGATCCGTCCGCAGATGAAGCGTCAGAAGGAGCATCGCAACATGCTCTCCGCCATGGCCAAGGGCGATGAAGTGGTGACGAACGGCGGCATCGTCGGCAAGGTCACGAAGGTCACGGATGCTTACGTGGGCGTCGAAATCGCCGAAGGCACGGAAATCACCATCCAGAAGGCTGCCGTGACGACCATTCTCCCGAAGGGCACGATCAAGTCGCTGTAAGGCCACTCGTTCCACCGCGTCCGGCGCGGCCTCGCTCACCGAGCCGTCCGAGTCTTCACGACCGGCTCATCGCGCATAACGCCGGACGCCCTCTCCTCCGAAGCCAACTTTCCGGTCGGCCATCCCCATGAATCGTTATCCCCTCTGGAAGTATGTCGTGATGCTGGTGGCGCTCGTCATCGGTCTCGTGTACACGCTCCCCAACTTCTTCGGCGAGGCGCCCGCAGTTCAGGTGTCGAGCGGCAAGGCGACGGTCAAGCTCGATTCCTCGACGCTTGCGAATGTCGAATCCGCGCTCGCTGCGAGCAACATCAAGGCCGACGAAGTCACCTTCGATAATTCGCAGCTCAACGCGAACATCCGCGTGCGCCTGAAGGACACCGACACGCAGTTGCACGTGAAGGATCTTCTCTCGAAGGCGCTGAATTCCGATCCGACCGATCCGCAGTACATCGTCGCGCTGAATCTGCAGAGCGCTTCGCCGCGCTGGCTGACGGCGCTGCATGCGCTGCCGATGTACCTCGGTCTCGATCTGCGCGGCGGCGTGCACTTCCTGCTGCAGGTCGACATGGCCGGCGCGCTCAACAAGAAGCTCGATTCCGATGCCGCCGACGCGCGCACCTATCTGCGCGATCGCAATATCCGCGACGGCGGCGTGAACCGCGTCGGGCAATCGGTGGTCGTGAACTTCTCGGATCAGGCGGGCGCGGACAGCGCGCGTACGCAGCTCCAGACGGGCGTGTCCGAACTGCAATGGACGACGCGCCAGAGCGGCGACGGCTTCCAGGTGGTCGGCACGTTCTCGACCGCCGCTCAGAAGATCGTCGAAGACAGCGCGCTCAAGCAGAACATCACTACGCTGCATAACCGCGTGAACGAACTCGGCGTCGCGGAGCCGGTGATCCAGCAGCAGGGCTCGGACCGCATCGTGGTCGAGTTGCCGGGCGTGCAGGACACCGCGAAGGCGAAGGACATCATCGGCCGCACGGCGACGCTCGAAGCGCGCCTGGCCGATCCGGTCAACACCTACATCGGTCCGAACGACGCGGTGCCGCCCGGCGACGAAGCGTTCAAGCAGGGCGACCGCCTCGTGCTCTTGCGCAAGCAGGTGATCTTCACCGGCGACCGCATCATCGACGCATCGGCGGGCTTCGACGAGCATCAGCGCCCGTCGGTCAATATCCGTCTGGACTCGGCCGGCGGCCGCGCCGTGTCGGCGGTGTCGCGCGACAACATCGGCAAGCCGATGGCCATGGTCCTGTTCGAAAAGGGCAAGGGCGAAGTGCTGACCGTCGCGACGATCCAGTCCGAACTCGGCGACCGCTTCTCGATCACCGGCCAGCCGACGCCGCAAGCCGCCACCGATCTCGCGCTGCTGCTGCGCGCCGGCTCGCTCGCGGCGCCGATGGACATCATCGAGGAACGCACGGTCGGCCCGAGCCTCGGCGCGGACAACATCAAGAAGGGCTTCGATTCGGTGACCTACGGTTTCGCCGCGATCGCCATCTTCATGATCGCGTACTACCTGCTGTTCGGCGTGTTTTCGATGCTGGCGCTGTCGGTCAATCTGCTGTTGCTGGTCGCGGTGCTCTCGCTCCTGCAGGCGACGTTGACCCTGCCGGGCATCGCGGCTATCGCGCTCGCGCTCGGTATGGCGATCGACGCGAACGTGCTGATCAACGAACGTATCCGCGAGGAACTGCGTAACGGCGCGCCGCCGCAGACCGCGATTCAGGAAGGCTTCAAGCACGCCTGGGCGACGATTCTCGACTCGAACGTCACCACGCTGATCGCCGGTCTCGCGCTGCTCGCGTTCGGTTCGGGTCCGGTGCGCGGCTTCGCGGTCGTGCACTGTATCGGCATTCTCACGTCGATGTTCTCCGCCGTGTTCTTCTCGCGCGGCCTCGTGAATCTGTGGTACGGCGGCAAGAAGAAGCTGAAGTCGCTCGCGATCGGTCAGGTGTGGCGTCCGGAAGGCGCGAACGCCGAAGCGGCCGCGGCGGCCTATCTCGCGGCGCAGCGCGGCGAAGAATCGCCCGTCGACGAAATCGTAAAGACCGCGAAGGGCAAGACGAAGACGGCAGTGGCCGCGCCGCGCCCGGCGCCTCAGGCGCAAGCGCGCTCGGGCAAGCCGACGGTGCGCCGTCGTTCGGGCCCCGGCATCGATCAACAGAAACCGGGCGAGTCCCGCTGATTCCGCTGAGTCCGGAGAGATAGACAATGGAATTCTTCCGTATTCGCCGCGACTTGCCGTTCATGGAACGCGCGTTGATCTTCAACGTGATTTCGTTCGTGACGTTTCTCGTGGCCGTATTTTTCCTCGTGCATCGCGGGCTGCATCTGTCGGTGGAGTTCACCGGCGGCACGGTCGTCGAAGTGCAGTATCCGCAAGCCGCGCAGCTCGAACCGGTGCGCGCGTCGATGTCGAGGCTCGGGTACCCCGACGCGCAGGTGCAGAACTTCGGCACGTCGCAGGATGTGCTGATTCGTCTGCCGCTCAAGCAGGGCCTGACGTCCGCGCAGCAGAGCGATCAGGTGATGACCGCGCTCAAGACCGACAACGCTGAAGTGAAGCTGCAGCGCGTCGAGTTCGTCGGTCCGCAGGTCGGCAAGGAACTCGTGACGAACGGCCTGCTCGCGCTTGCGTGCGTGGTGATCGGCATCGTGATCTATCTGTCGTTCCGCTTCGAATGGAAGTACGCGGTGGCGGGCATCATCGCCAACCTGCACGACGTGGTGATCATTCTCGGCTTCTTCGCCTACTTCCAGTGGGAGTTCTCGCTGTCCGTGCTGGCGGCAATTCTCGCGGTGCTCGGCTATTCGGTGAACGAGTCGGTGGTTATCTTCGACCGGATTCGCGAAACCTTCCGCAAGCAGCGCAAGATGACGGTGAGGGAAGTGATCGACCACGCGATCACGAGCACTATGTCGCGAACCATCATCACCCACGGCTGTACGGAAATGATGGTGCTGTCGATGTTCTTCTTCGGAGGCCCGACGCTGCATTACTTCGCGCTGGCGTTGACCGTCGGTATTCTGTTCGGTATCTATTCGTCGGTGTTCGTCGCGGCGGCGCTCGCGATGTGGTTCGGCGTGAAGCGTGAGGATCTCGTAAAGGACAAGAAGGACAAGTTCGATCCGAACGATCCGAACGCGGGCGCGCAGGTTTGAGCGTGAACCTGGTGTCTGCGTAGAAAAGCA
Organism: Caballeronia sp. LZ029; assembly: GCF_031451275.1. Classification (NCBI taxonomy): domain Bacteria; kingdom Pseudomonadati; phylum Pseudomonadota; class Betaproteobacteria; order Burkholderiales; family Burkholderiaceae; genus Caballeronia; species Caballeronia sp. LZ029. Next base: position 435,932 of record NZ_JARUXO010000001.1, on the reverse strand, counting down.
AAAGGGCCGGTCTGTGAAAGACCGGCCCTTTTTGTTTGCGGCTCACCGCCTTCGGCCCGACGGAATTCGCTCAACCCGAAACCGTTCAGGGCGCAGGCTCGCGGATCAGCGCTTCGCAACGCGACACGCAATATTCGGCCAGATCCGCGCTCATGCCTACTTTGAGGAGCGTCTCTCGCACATGATCGGCGTCGACCGTTTGCATCATGCCGGAGTACAAGATCCTGACCGGAACGAGCCGGTTGCGAACGAGGTAGTTTGCCAGCAGGCAGATCATGCTGTCCGTGGCGACCGTGCCCGGATGCGCCATATCGACCAGTTCCCTTAGTTCCAGGTCAGTCAGGTGTTGGAAAAAGTTATGCGGAGAATGAAATCCGAACGTCGGCCCTGATGGCGCGGCATTTTCATATGAGAACCGGTCCGCAACTTCATTGGGCGAAAACTTGATGCCATGTTGCGCCTCCAGAACCGGTCGATAAATCCGGCCGATCAGCTCGTCTTCGTTGATTCCGTCACGCAGCGGAAATTCATCGCTCGCAAGCAGATGCATGAGTTTCGCCGAGCGCAACGAGAATCCGCCATTTCCGACGGACATGCCATCGTTATACGACGGCCAGCGCGCGCCGATATAGTCGTAGTCCAAAAAGTCCGCGCTCCACGCCGAGGGATCGACAACGTAACCGTCCCATTGCACGAGCAAGACCCACGGCGTGTGGATATGGCGAATGACGTTCTTGAGGATGAAATCGTTATACTGCTCGCGCGACGCGATGTGAGGCGTAGTGACGATTCGCGCTTCGGTATCGACTTCTTCATGCGTGAAGAGCACGACATCGCCGAACTTGCAATGTCTGCTCGAAATCTCCAGCGCACGCGACGCCAGCCGGGGATTGAGCGAGTCCACGGCACATATCGTCACGTTGCTCAGATCGGTTCTGGAGTCGCTATTCATTGCACCAGCTTGTTTTCTGATGGTTGTTTATCTTGCTTTCATGCAGCCATGCACGCTGCTGACGTGCGCAGAATAGCAGTCCGCCTTGCCGAATCAGCAAAAGTCTGTGGCTTGTCTGGAAAGGGGAACAACGACTGACGCGCATCGGAGCGACGAAACTCCGAATTGAACAACGCGGGGGAAAATGGAGAACTTCAGGCAAGACGCCGGAGCGCCTGTCGTCATGCGGCGCCGCTTCGCGTCGGCGCGCGAAGCGGCTTGCCGGTAAAACCGAAGAAGCTTACTGCTTCACGCCTTCGGCCTGAATATGCAGCACCGTCTTCAGGCTGAAACCATACGCCTTGCCGTAGTCCATTCCGAAGTCGCCGCGATCGAAGGTCGTCGTCGCTTCCACGCCGCACACTTCCTTCTTCATCATCGGATTCACGAAGCATTTGAAGCTCTCGACCTTCAGGTTGATCGGCTTCGTCACGCCGTGCATCGTCAGCGTGCCGATCACTTCCGAGGGCTGGTCGCCGTCGAACTTGATCGACGTGCCCTTGTACTCGGCCGTCGGATACTTCGCGACGTCGAAGAACTCGGCCTTCTGCAGGTGCTCGTCCAGCTTCGGATTGCCCGTGTTGACCGACGACAGGTCGATCGTCACGTTCACCGTGCCGGTCTTCGCCGCGCGATCCAGCGTGACTTCGCCGCTGCTCTTGTTGAACTTGCCGCGCCACGTCGACACGCCGCCGAAGTGATCGGCTTCGAAGCTCGGATACGTGTGATTCGGGTCGAGCTTGTACGTGTCGGCGGCCATCGCGCCGAACGACAGACCCAGTGCAACCGCGCCCGCGGCGATGATCGAAAGCTTTTTCAAGTTCTTCTCCTGACTAACTAGGTACGCTGAATATGCGTGTGTGACAAAACCGCCGCTCACTTCTTCGCGGCAACGATGTGAAACTTGATGACGACGTCGTCCGCGACGATCGACGTGTCTTTCCATTCGCCCGTCCCGACATCGAACTGGGTGCGCTTGATCGGCAGCGCGCCGTCGAAGGTTTCCGTCGCGCCCTGCTGCGTGACCGTCACAGGAACCGTGACCGTCTGCGACTTGCCCTTGATCGTGATCTTGCCGGTCACGTTGTACTTGTTGCCGCCGGCCGGCGCGATCGCGCTTGAGACGAAGGTCGCCGTCGGGAACTTGGCGGCATCGAACCATTCCGCGCCGCGAACCTGCTTGTTGTAGTCGTCGTCGCCGAGGTCGTAGCTGCCGGTGTCGATCGTGATGTTCGCCGTGCCCGCGGCCGGCTTCGCCGGGTCGAAGGCGATCTGCGCGCTGAACTTGTTGAACTTGCCGTCGGTGGGGACGTTCATCTGCTTCGACGTGGCGATCACCGTGCTCTTGCTTGCATCCACCTGCGCCTGTGCGCCGGCGACCAGAGCAAGCGAAGCCGCCGTAGCCAGCATCCAACGATTGAGTTTCACTTTCATGTGTGCCCTATTCAAACAGTCCGATCGAACAAACCGGTATTGGAAATCATTAGAACGCGATAACAATCAGCCGCCGGGAAACGACCTGCCAACGGCGAAGAAACAATGCGATGCGCTTACTTGAGGAACGGCAGCATACGAGCGAGCAAGCCGTCGCGATCGACGAAATGGTGCTTCAGCGCAGCGAGCACGTGCATCACGACGAAGAACAGCAACGTGTAGTTCAGCGCGACATGCACGATGCGCAGCGTCGCCTTCAGCGCCTTGTCCGGACCGATGATCGTCGGCAGCGGCAGCACGCCGAGATAGACCACCTGAATGCCGGCCGCCGAACTGTAGAGATAACCGGACGCGGGAATGACGAGCATCAGCAGGTAGAGCAGAAAATGCGTCAGGTTCGCCGCGTTGTGCTGCCAGCGCGGCATGCCGTCGGGCATCGGCGGCGCCTGATGCGTCGCGCGCCAGATGAGGCGCAACAGCGCGAGCGCGAACACCGTCACGCCGATCCACTTGTGCCACGAGAAGTACTTGAGCTTCGTCGGCGTGATGCCCGGGATGTCGGTCATGATCCAGCCGAGCCAGAAGCCGCACACGATCAACAACGCGATCAGCCAATGCAGCCCGATCGCCGTGGCGCTGTAGCGTTGCGCCGGCGGCGTCGCCGCGATGCGAGCGGTGCTTTCCATTTTCCTTTCACCTCATATGTTCGATGTTGCCCTGCCCCGTCGCCAGCCGACGACAGGTGTTCAAGGCCGCCATGCTACATCAACGATAACGAATTGCCAGCGCGCGCGAAAAAGCCCGCACCGAACCCGCAAAGCCAGTCCCGGCGCGGCTTTGCGGGCAATCGAGCCATGTTGCGGAGCCTTTGCGTGCCGCGCATGCAACGAACTATTCCACGCGTGCAACGGTCGATGAAGGCGCGAACAAGCGGCGCGATCCGCGCTTGATTCCGGCATCGATGTATTAACGAGCGGAGCGGCGATTTCATTCCGCGCGCGCGAAGCATCCCGCTCAATCCGTCGGCGACTCGCCATTTGATACCATGCTGTTACTTTTTGTGCTGGCCCACGGCTTGCTAAGCTCCGTCGGAGCCGGCCTTCGCGGCGCCCGACCACTATGCTCGACAAGTCTCGGGCCTCGACCATGAACGCGAACGAACCGGATGATCTCATCGCGTGTCACGAATGCGACGCGCTCTTCCATAAACGTGCGCTGCCTCAGCGCACTTCGGCGAAATGTCCGCGATGCGGATCGCTGCTCTATCGCAGCATCTCGTCGAACCTCGACAAAATCTGCGCGATGACGCTCGCGGCGCTCGTCACGTTCGTGATCGCGCAGGGCTTTCCCATCGTCGAGCTGGATGCGAACGGCCTCACGTCTCAGACCACGCTCATCGGCGCGATCGTCGCGCTGTGGAACGAGCAGATGGAGTTGATGGCGGTGCTCGTCTTCTGCTCGACGATTCTGTTTCCGTTGTGCGAACTGCTCGCGCTGCTCTATGTGCTGCTGCCGCTGCGCTCGGGCTACGTTCCGCCGGGCTTCAATGCGCTCCTGCGCGGCATTCAGTTCGTGCGTCCGTGGGGCATGATCGAAGTCTTCATGCTCGGCGTGCTCGTTACGCTCGTGAAGATGGTCAGCATCGCGCGCGTGATTCCCGAAGCGGCGCTCTTCGCGTTCGGCGCGCTGACGCTCATGTTTGCGGTCGTCGTGAGTTTCGATCCGCGCGCGCTCTGGGACATCGCGACCGAACTCGGCCGGCGCGACGCGACACAGCGCGCGAACGGCCGCAAGCGCATCCCCTCTGAAGCGAGGCAGAAATCGTGAACGATCCGATCGATCCGGCCGATCCGGCAACCGGCGAGCAAGCTAGCGAGACTTACTACACCACGGCGTCGCGCGCGAACGTCGTGTCGTGTCATGCCTGCGGGCTTGTCCAGCCGCTCGCGCGCACCGTCGAGAAGCAACGCTGCACGCGCTGCGACGCGGTGGTGCACCGGCGCCATCCCGACAGCATCGCGCGCACCTGGGCGCTGCTCATCAGCGCGGCGATTCTTTATATCCCGGCGAATCTCTTTCCGATCATGCACACGTCGTCGATTCTCGGCTCCGAGGACGACACCATCATGAGCGGCGTCGCGCTCTTCTGGAACGACGGCGACTACCCGCTCGCCGCGGTGATTTTCGTCGCCAGCATTCTCGTGCCGATGCTGAAGCTCGCCACACTCGGCTTTCTCACCATCAGCGTGCAGCGACGCTCCGTCTGGCGGCCACGTCAGCGCACGACGCTCTTTCGCATCGTCGAAGGCATCGGGCGCTGGTCGATGCTCGATGTCTTCGTGATCACGCTCACCATCGCGCTCGTGCGCTTCAAGTCGCTCGCGGTCATCACGCCGGGGCCGGGCGCGCTCGCGTTCGCATCGGTCGTCGTGCTGACGATGATCGCGTCCATGCAATTCGACCCGCGCCTCATGTGGGACAACATCGAACCGTCAGGAAAGAGATATGACTAGTGCCCAAGGTCCGAACGACCCGAAGCAGCCGGCGCCGCCCGCCGGCAACGGCGACAAGGGCAACAGCGGCGGCCTGCCGCCGAATCTGCCCGAACCCGTGATCGAGCCGCGCAGCCGCTGGCTGCCCTCGCTGGTGTGGGTCATTCCGCTCGTCGCGGCGCTGATCGGCGTGATTCTCGTCGTGAAGACGGTGTCGAGCCGCGGACCGACCGTGACCATCAGCTTCGTGAGCGCGGAAGGTCTCGAACCGGGCAAGACGAAGGTGAAGTTCAAGGACGTCGATATCGGCACGGTCAAAACCATCACGTTGTCGAAGGATCATTCGCGCGTGCTCGTCGACGTTCAGCTCACCAAGGAAGCCACCGATTTCGCCGTCAAGGACACGCGCTTCTGGGTCGTGCGCCCGCGCGTCGCGGCAAGCGGCGTGACCGGTCTGTCGACGCTTCTGTCGGGCGCGTACATCGGCGTCGATGCGGGCAAGTCCACCGACGACCAGACCTACTTCGTCGGGCTGGAGACGCCGCCCGCCGTCACCGGCGACCAGAAGGGGCACACGTTCACGCTGCACGGCGAGTCGCTCGGCTCGCTCGATATCGGCTCGCCGGTCTATTACCGGCGCGTGCAGGTCGGGCAGGTCGTCGCCTTCTCGCTCGACAAGGACGGCACCGGCGTCACCCTTCAGGTGTTCGTCACCTCGCCCTACGATCAGTACGTCGGCACCAACGCGCGCTGGTGGCATGCGAGCGGCGTCGATCTGCGGCTCGATTCGAGCGGCTTCACGCTCAACACGCAGTCGCTCGCGACGGTCGTGCTGGGCGGCATCGCGTTCCAGACGCCGCCGAACCAGCAGTCCGGACCACAGGCGCAAAACAACGCAACGTTCCGCCTCGCCGGCGATCAGGCCGACGCGATGCGCGATCCCGATGGCCAGCCGGTTCATGTCGTGATGAACTTCAATCAGTCGTTGCGCGGGCTGTCGGTCGGCGCGCCCGTCGATTTCCGCGGCATCGTGCTCGGTCAGGTCACGGGCATCGGCGTGCAATACGATCCGAAATCGCACGCGTTCATGATGCCGGTCACGATCGATCTCTATCCGGATCGTCTCGGCAGGCGCGCGAAGCAGGCGCTGCCCGAGCAAGGCACGACGGCGAGTCAGGACATGCTGCAACTGCTCGTGAATCGCGGTTTGCGCGGACAGTTGCGCACCGGCAATTTGCTGACGAGCCAGTTGTATATCGCGCTCGACTTCTTCCCGAAGGCTGCGCCCGCGAAGGTCAACGTCGCCAACGATCCGCTCGAACTGCCGACCGTGCCGAACACGCTCGACGAGCTGCAACTTCAGATCGCCGATATCGCGCGCAAGATCGACAAGATTCCGTTCGACGAAATCGGCACCAATCTGAACGGCTCGCTGAAGAACGCGAACGCGCTGTTCGACCGGATGGACAAGGAAGTCATGCCGGAAATGCGCGACACGCTCACGCAGGCGAAGAAGACCTTCGGCCAGGCGCAATCGACGCTGCAATCAGACTCGCCGCTTCAGTCGGACGTGCATCAGGCGCTGCAGGAACTCACGCGCACGCTGCAATCGCTCAACTCGCTCGCGGATTATCTGGAACGCCATCCGGAATCGCTCTTGCGCGGAAAATCGGGAGACAAACCATGAAGTTCGGCTCGTTGATGTTGACCTTGAGCGCATCGGCGATGCTCGCCGCCTGCGCTTCGCCGGCGAGCCGTTTCTACACGCTCGGCGGCGGCGATGCGCGTCCCGTGCCGTCCACGCAGGCGTCGTTCTATTTCGAGCTCGCGCCCGTCGACGTGCCGCAGCAGGTCACGAAGAATCAGTTGGTGGTGCAGACGAGTCCCGCGCAGGTTCGCGTGCTCGAAGATGAGCGCTGGGCGTCGCTGCCCGGCGACGAAGTGCGGCGCGCGCTGTCCGCCGATCTCACGCAGCAGCTCGGCGCGATCGATGTATATGGCACGCCGCATCCGGAGTCGGTGCCGGTGTATCGCGTGAAGGTGAACGTGCGGCGCTTCGAATCCTGGCCCGGCTCGCAGGCCGTGATCGACGCCGTGTGGAGCGTGCGCGCCACCGGATCGGATACGGTACTCACGTGTCGGACCGTCGCGCAGGAACGCGTGGACGCGGGTTACGACGCGCTCGTCGAAGGCCATCGCAAGGCGGTCGATACGCTCGCCTCCGCGATCTCCGCGGGCGTGCGCAGCCTGAGCGCCCTCCCCGCAACGACGAGTGCGCCGGTCACGTCCGCGAAAGGCAAGAACAACGCGAACGCGAAGCCCGCAGCCGCGCCGGTTTTGCCGTGTCCGTCCACGAACGGCGCGACGACAGCCAGCGCGCAATGATCCACGCCACGCCGGGCGCGCCTCATGTTGTCGGCAGACGACATCGGCGACGCAAGCCATCTCTAATTTGCCGATGGTTCGTGCGCGCCCGGTTAAGATCGTCGTCGCCCGCATTCCGAATCAAACCTGAAAATTAGATGATGAAACTGATCGGTTCGCATCCCAGCCCGTTCGTCCGCAAAGTGCGGATCGTCATGGCGGAAAAGAAGATCGATTGCGAACTGGTGCTCGAAGACGTCTGGGCATCCGATTCGAAGATCCACGACTACAACCCGCTCGGCAAGGTGCCGTGCCTCATTCTGGACGACGGCGAAGCGGTGTTCGATTCGCGCGTGATCTGCGAGTACGTGGACACGCTTACGCCTGTCGGCAAGCTGCTGCCGCAGGAACGCCGCGAGCGCACCGAAGTGCGTTGCTGGGAAGCGCTCGCCGACGGCATGCTCGATGCCGCCGTGCTGATCCGTCTCGAAGGCGTCTTGCGCGAAGAAGCGCATCGCAGCGAAAAATGGACGACGCGCCAGCGTCAAAAGATCGAGGATGGTCTGCGCGCGATGGCGCGCGGTCTCGGCTCGAAGCAGTGGTGCTCGGCGAACCGCTTCACGCTCGCGGATATCGCGTGCGGCTGCGCGCTCGGATATCTCGACTTCCGTATGCCCGATCTGAACTGGCGGGATGCGCATCCGAATCTCGACAAGTACTACGCGCGCATCTCGCAGCGCCAGTCGTTCGTAGATACCGCGCCGGTCTGATCGCGAGGCCGGAGCGCCGGAATGCCCGTGCGTGGTGGGAGCTTTTAAGCCGCATCTACTACTAGATAGATATTGAATTGCAATAGGACTATTCAATGTCCGATGCAGGCGCTTTCTTCCCGAAACACCCGCCCTTTCGCCATATCGACGGACGAAAACACGGTGGCGCTCGGGAAACTGTCTTAGCCCGTCAAAATCTATCTACGCAGTGATAGATAACCAACTGTGAATTCACCGGTTTCTCACAAGGTTATCCACAGCTTTATCTACCGGCGGAAGGCGTCGGCGATCTCTTCCAGACGCGCGCGTGTCTGAAACAGGCGGCAGGCGAGCAGGCTTCCCTGAAACGCGGCGTATAAGGTGCGCGCCGCGGCCTCGGGTTTGCCACCGGCATCGAGCGTGTCCTGCGCCTCACCTTCCGCGAGCACTTTCGCCAGCCAGTTTTCGTTCGCCTTGTAGAACGACTGCACGACGTGGCGGACCTTCTCCGGCAGCGATTCGATGTCCGCCGCGAGCATGCCGCACAGGCAAATCTGGTTGCCGCCGCCGATGATTCGCCCGAACAGCTTCGTATACCGATCGAGCTTCTTGTCGGCGGGGGCGGAACTGTCGATCGCGTAGATCGACGACATCACGTCCGCGCTGTACGCGTTCACGGCTTCGAGCGCGAGATCTTCCTTGGTCGGGAAGTAATAGTGGATGCTCGAAGTTTTCACGCCGACCAGATCGGACAGGTCGCGATAGCTGAATCCGTTGTATCCGCGCGTCATCAACAGGGTCTGGGCGTGATCCAAAAGCGCTTCGCGTACCGTGTTCTTGTCCATTTGTCTCATTGCCCATAAAGCTGACGTGCGTAATTTATCTATCACTAGATAGACGGTCAAGCGCTTGTATCAAAAAGTTTTTATCGAATCGATGGAAAATAAAAAAGCCCTAACCGAAGTCAGGGCTTGTCGTCCGATCGCTGCGGGCGATGCTAGCGTGCGGCGGAAAGCGCCGCTGTTTGCGTCGATTCCCGCCCCGCCGCCGCGTGCTCGATGATGCCGCCGCCCAGACACACATCGCCCTGATAAAGCACGGCGGACTGTCCTGGCGTGACGGCCCATTGAGCGTCGTCGAAATGAAGCGCGAAGCGGCCGTCGTCCGCTTGCGCGAAGCGGCACGCCGCGTCCTGCTGCCGATACCGCGTCTTGGCGCCGCACGCCGCACCTTCGTCAGGCGCAAAGCCCGCGACCCAGCTCGTATTGCCCGCGACGAGCGTCGGCGACAGAAGCCACGGATGATCGTGGCCCTGCACCACGTAGAGCGTGTTCGTCGTCATGTCCTTGCCGGCGACGAACCACGGCTCGCCGCTGCCGTCCTTCGCGCCGCCGATGCCAATGCCCTTGCGCTGCCCGAACGTATAGAACGCCAGCCCGATATGCTCGCCGACGACCTTTCCGTCGGGCGTCTTCATCGGACCGGGTTTGGTCGGCAGATAGCGGTTCAGGAATTCGCGGAACGGACGTTCTCCGATGAAGCAGATGCCCGTCGAATCCTTTTTCTTCGCGTTCGGCAGGCCGATCTGCGCGGCGATCTCGCGCACTTTCGTCTTCGGCATTTCGCCGAGCGGGAACAGTGTCTTCGACAGTTGCGCCTGATTCAGCCGATGCAAGAAGTACGACTGGTCCTTGGTCGAATCGGTGGCCTTGAGCAACTGGAAGAGCCCGTTCTGCTCGCGCACGCGCGCGTAATGGCCCGTCGCGATGGTTTCCGCGCCGAGCGACATCGCGTGATCGAGGAACGCCTTGAACTTGATTTCCGCGTTGCAGAGCACGTCCGGATTGGGCGTGCGGCCCGCCGAATACTCGCGCAGGAACTCCGCGAACACACGGTCCTTGTACTCGGCGGCGAAGTTGACCGCCTCGACGTCGATGCCGATCAGATCCGCGACCGACACCACATCGATCCAGTCCTGCCGGGTCGAGCAGTATTCGCCGTCGTCGTCGTCTTCCCAGTTCTTCATGAAAAGGCCGACGACATCGTAGCCCTGTTCCTTCAGGAGCCATGCCGTCACGGACGAATCCACGCCGCCCGACATGCCCACTACCACTCTTCGCTTGCTCATAGGGATATCACGCCCGCACCACCGGCGCGACCGAATGCGTATGAATGAAATCGAGCGGCACGCGCCGCCCGGATAAATAATCGTCGACACACTTCATCACGAGCGGCGTCCGATGCCGCTCGACGGACGCACGCAACTCGTCGGCGGTGAGCCACAGCGCGCGCACGATGCCTTCATCGAGAGAACGTTCGGTCTCTTCGCCCAGCGACTTGCCGCAGAACGTGAACCGCAGATACGTGACGTCGCGGCCCGGTCGCGCGAAGTGCGTCATATACGCGCCGACGAGCGCCTCGGGCTCGAAGCGATGCGCCGTTTCTTCGAGCGTCTCGCGGATCACCGCCTCGACGAGCGTTTCGCCCGCTTCGAGGTGACCGGCCGGTTGGTTGATTCGCAGCCCCGCGGACGTGTGCTCTTCGATGACGAGAAATTTTCCGTCCCGCTCGACGATTGCCGCCACCGTAACGTGTGGGGCCCAAGTGTCTGATTTCATGGCGAGATATTTTACCGTCCCGGAGACGATCCCGCGCGTCCCGTTCTAGGGGTAAGCGCTGACGTGGGGCGGATGGAACAAGTGCCGGATCGGATCCTTGCGGGCGCAATCTTCGGTTACAGTTGCGATAGCCGTTAGTTCCAGCATTTGAAATAACTACTCAGCCTTAAGCCTTCCTAACCCTTTCCCCGGGGCGAAAGAGGCAACAAAGACAGGAGGATTTGAAGATGCACATCGGAGTGCCTGCTGAAACGCGGGCGAACGAGGCGCGCGTCGCCGCTACGCCCGAAACGGTCAAAAAGCTCGTCACGCAAGGACATCGCGTTTCTGTCCAGAGCGGTGCGGGCTTGCCGGCAAGCTATATCGACGATGCCTTCGCGCAAGCGGGCGCGGATCTCGTCGATGCGGCCACGGCCTTTTCCGCCGAAATCGTCCTCAAGGTGCAATCGCCGAGCGAAAGCGAACTGGCGATGCTCAAACCGGGCGCCGTGCTCATCGGCATGCTCGATCCCTTCAACACTGAAAACACCGCGCGGCTCGCATCGTCGGGCGTCACTGCGTTCGCGCTCGAAGCCGCGCCGCGCACGACGCGCGCGCAGAGCCTCGACGTGCTGTCGTCGCAGGCGAACATCGCCGGGTACAAGGCTGTGCTGATCGCCTGCCAGTATTACCAGCGCTTCATGCCGATGCTGATGACCGCCGCCGGCACCGTCAAGGCTGCGCGCGTGCTGGTGCTCGGCGCGGGCGTCGCGGGTTTGCAGGCGATCGCCACCGCCAAGCGTCTCGGCGCGGTCGTCGAAGCATCCGACGTGCGTCCGGCCGTGCGGGAGCAGATCGAATCGCTCGGCGGGAAATTCGTCGATGTGCCCTTCGAAACCGATGAAGAACGCGAAGCTGCGGTCGGCGTCGGCGGCTATGCGCGTCCGATGCCGCCAAGCTGGCTCGCGCGGCAGGCGGCGCAGGTGCACGAACGTGCGAAGGCGGCGGATATCGTGATCTCGACGGCGCTGATTCCCGGCCGTCCCGCACCGACGCTCATCTCCATCGAAACGGTCAAGCACATGAAGCCGGGTTCCGTGATCGTCGATCTCGCCGCGGGTCGCGGACCCGAGTTCGAGGGACGCAAAGGCGGCAACTGCCCGCTCACCGAAGTCGATCAGGTGGTGATGAAGCACGGCGTGCATATCGTCGGCCATACGAATCTCGCTTCGATGGTCGGCGCCGATGCCTCCGCGCTCTACGCCCGCAATCTTCTGGACTTCCTGAAGCTCATCATCACCAAGGAAGGCACGCTCAACATCGACCTCGCGGACGACATCGTCGCGGCCACGCTCCAGTGCCGCGATGGACAAGTCACGCGTGCGGCCGCTTAACGCCGATACGGAGACGCACATGGATGTCATCAATCACACGGTGATCAACCTCATCATCTTCGTGCTGGCCATTTACGTCGGCTATCACGTCGTGTGGAACGTCACGCCTGCGCTGCATACGCCGCTGATGGCCGTGACCAACGCGATTTCGGCGATCGTCATCGTCGGCGCGATGCTCGCGGTCGGCCTCACGGTCGGCGTGGCCGGCAAGTTCTTCGGCACGCTCGCCGTGCTGCTCGCGGCGGTGAACGTGTTCGGCGGCTTTCTCGTCACACGGCGAATGCTCGAGATGTTCAAGAAGAAAGAGCCGAAGAAGCTTGCGGTCAAGGAGGGCGCGTAAATGAGCCTCAACGTCGTCACCCTTCTGTATCTCGTCGCCTCGGTGTGTTTTATCCAGGCGCTCAAGGGCTTGTCCAATCCTAAGACCGCGCGTATCGGCAACACGTTCGGCATGGCCGGCATGGCGATCGCCATTCTGACCACGCTCGCGCTGATCGTGAAGCAGGCCGCGTATCTCGAAGCGAATCTGGCGCTCGGGTTGTCACTGCTGTTCGTCGCGCTGATCGTCGGCGGCGGCGCGGGCGCTTACATCGCGGCGAAAGTCGAGATGACGAAGATGCCCGAGCTCGTCGCGGCGATGCACTCGCTGATCGGTCTCGCGGCCGTGTGTATCGCGTATGGCGTGGTCGCCGAACCTGCGGCGTTCGGACTCGCGCCGCTTGGCGAGCCGATTCCGTACGGCAATCGCGTCGAGTTGTTCATCGGCACGTTCGTCGGCGCGATCACGTTCTCGGGTTCGGTCATCGCGTTCGGCAAACTGTCGGGCAAGTACAAGTTCCGGCTGTTTCAGGGCGCGCCGGTCGTGTACTCGGGGCAGCATCTGATCAATCTGCTGCTGGCCATCGCGATGGTCGGCTTCGGCGTGATCTTCATGCTCACCGAGTCGTGGCTGCCGTTCATCATCATGACGATCATCGCGTTCGCGCTGGGCGTGTTGATCATCATCCCGATCGGCGGCGCGGACATGCCGGTGGTCGTGTCGATGCTCAACTCGTACTCGGGCTGGGCGGCGGCGGGCATCGGCTTCTCGCTGAACAATCCGATGCTGATCATCGCGGGTTCGCTGGTGGGTTCGTCGGGCGCGATTCTGTCGTACATCATGTGCAAGGCGATGAATCGGTCGTTCTTCAACGTGATTCTCGGCGGCTTCGGCGGCGAGGCGGGCGGTGCTTCTGCGGGCGGCTCGACGGAGCAGCGTCCGGTCAAGTCCGGTTCCGCCGATGACGCCGCGTTCATGCTCGGCAATGCGGAAAGCGTGGTGATCGTGCCGGGTTACGGCCTGGCCGTGGCGCGCGCGCAGCATGCGCTGAAGGAGCTGACGGACAAGCTCGTCGAGAAAGGCATTGATGTGCGCTACGCGATTCACCCGGTCGCGGGACGGATGCCGGGTCACATGAACGTGCTGCTCGCCGAAGCCGAAGTGCCGTACGAGATGGTGCACGAGATGGAGGACATCAACAGCGAGTTCGGTCAGACGGATGTGGTGCTCGTACTCGGGGCGAACGATGTGGTGAACCCCGCCGCGAAAACCGATCCGAAATCCGTTATCGCCGGCATGCCGATTCTCGAAGCGTACAAGGCGCGGACGATCATCGTGAACAAGCGGTCGATGGCGGCGGGTTATGCCGGGCTCGATAACGAACTGTTCTATATGGACAAAACGATGATGGTGTTCGGTGACGCGAAAAAGGTGGTGGAAGACATGATGAAGGCGGTGGAATAAGGCCCCGTGTAGTCCGACAGCCGCGCCTCGGTGGATTCCGGGCGCGGCTGCGGGGTCAAGAAGGCTCGTACTTAATCTGCTGCCCGCCAGTGATCGGGATTGCCCTTGTCCGTTTTTCTCACACGCGCGACCAAAGGTTTATGGCCGTTGGCTCGCGCGGCCTTTATCGCTTCCGCTTGCGTCCTGTAGTCCACGGTGGTCAGTCGCAGCGTGGCTGACAGTTCGAGTGCGTAGCCTTCGATTGCTCCCTCGCGATGCTTCGGAAGTGGTTCAACGTACACGTTCGGCATGGAATCTCCTTTGATTGGCGGGCTTCGCCAAATCAAACTCTGGAGATCTAGCCGACGTAGCAACAGACGAACTTTCCGAATTCGGCAGGACAGAAACGACCGGCCGACGGTTCGCATCCGTCGCCATCGCAAAAGCGCGAGTTCGTTTGCCTGGCGCGACGACGTCCGGGCCCAGTGGAGCACGCGCGTACAATACCGCCTTTAAACGTCCCTCAAAGCAGCTCATGTCCTCCCCACTCTTCGACTGGTTTGTCCCCTGCCCGCGCGGTCTCGAAGCGCCGCTCGCCGCCGAGCTTTCGGAGATCGGAGAGCGTCATGTGGCGAACGCACCGCTGTCGGGCGGCGGATCGCTGATCGTCGGCGCGCAAGTGCCCGGCGGCGTCCACTTCCGGGGCGGCTGGGTCGCGGGCATGGCGGCGAACCTGCATTCGCGCATTGCGAGCCGCGTGCTCCTGAAAGTCGCGCAAGGCCCGTATCGCAGCGAGCAGGACATCTACGAACTCACGCATCGCCAACGCTGGGAGCAATGGTTCACGCCCAGCCAGACGATGCGCGTCGATCTCACCGCGATCAAATCGCCGGTGAAGAGCCTCGAATTCACGACGCTGCGCGTGAAAGACGCCGTTTGCGACCGCCTGCGCGACGTCGCCGGCGCGCGTCCGAGCATCGATACCGCGCAGCCCGACGTCCGCGTGTTCGCGTTCCTCACGGTGAACGAGTGCACGCTTTATCTCGACACCTCCGGCGAACCGCTTTTCAAGCGCGGCTGGCGCCTGGACAAAGGCGCCGCGCCGCTACGCGAAAATCTCGCGGCCGGCATCCTGCGCCTCACCGGCTGGACCCCCGGCACGCCGCTTTTCGATCCGATGTGCGGCAGCGGCACCTTCCTCGCCGAAGCGGCGCAAACCGCGCTCAACATCGCGCCGGGCAACGACCGGCGTTTCGGCTTTGAAAAGCTGAAGCCGTTTCATCCGGGCATGTGGCAGAAGCTCAAAACGGCCGCCCTCGAACAACGCCGCGCCGCCCGCGCCACGCAAGCCGAGCTGAGCATCTTCGGCAGCGACATTTCCGGCGACATGCTAGAAAAGGCGCGCGCGAACCTGGGCCGCGCAGGCATCACCGATTTGTCGCTCAAACAGATCGACGCCCGCAACATGGTCCCGCCGACCGACGCGCCGGGCATCCTCCTCGCGAATCCGCCGTATGGCGAGCGGATCGAAGTGCGCGGGCGCGGTCCGCGCGGCGAGATCCGCGATACGCCGCGCTCCCGCCGCGAGGACGACGACACATTCGCCCGCGCGCAGCCCGATCCGGCCGATACGGAATTCTTCGTCTCGTTCGGCAACGCGCTGAAGCAGCGCTTTCCCGGTTGGCGTGCATACGTGCTCACGTCCGACCGCAAGCTGCCGGGCCTGTTGCGGCTGCGTGAATCGACGAAGACGCCGCTTTTCAATGGCGCGCTCGAATGCCGCCTGTTCCGCTTCGATCTGATCGCGGGCAGCGTGCGCAATCGTCCCGCCGGCGAATGAGCCGCGTCGCCGTCCGCGCCTCCTTCGAAACAAGTATGCAGCGGCGGCGCGCGTGAAACCATTCGGCCGAATGGCATAGGCAGATTTACGGGCGATACGGCGTCGTCCCGAATGCGTTTCGGCCTATGCCGATTGGCCAGATGCCGTGATCGCGAAGCCGGCGCTACAATCGGCGCATGAACTCACCGACCGAACTCGCCAGTCCCATCGCCGTCGATATTTACCGCGCGCGCCGCGAGCGCGTGCTCGCCGCGCTGCGTGCGCGAGGCGGCGGCGTCGCCATCGTGCCGACCGCGCCCGAAGTCATGCGCAACCGCGACACGGACTACCCTTTCCGGCATGACAGCTACTTCTACTATCTGACGGGCTTCAACGAACCCGAGGCAACGCTCGTCCTGAACGCGAGCGCGAAGGAAGGCGAGCCCGCATCGATCCTCTTCTGCCGCGAAAAAAACGCGGAGCGCGAAACGTGGGAAGGCTTTCGCTTCGGCCCGGAAGCCGCGCGCGACGCCTTCGGTTTCGACGCCGCGTTGCCCATCAGCGCGCTCGACGAGGAAATGCCCCGGCTCATCGCCGACAAGCCCGCGCTGCACTACGCGCTGGGCACATCGGAAGAACTCGATGCGCAAGTGCGCGACTGGCTTGCTGCCGTGCGCGCGCAGAGTCGCACCGGCGTGCGCGCGCCCGCCAGCGCGGAGCATTTGCTGCCGACTCTCGACGAGATGCGCCTCGTGAAAGACGCGCACGAGATCGCCATCATGCGCCGCGCGGCATCGATTTCGGCCGAAGCGCACCGCCGCGCGATGCGCGCATGCCGCCCCGGCATGCGCGAGTACGAGATCGAAGCCGAACTGCTTTACACGTTCCGCCGACACGGCGCGCAGGCGCCGGCATACGGATCGATCGTCGCGGCGGGGGCGAACGCTTGCGTGCTGCACTATCCGGCGGGCAACGCGATCGCGCGCGACGGCGACCTGATCCTCATCGACGCCGCGTGCGAACTCGACGGCTACGCATCCGACATCACGCGCACGTTCCCCGTGAGCGGCCGCTTCACGTCCGCGCAACGAGCGCTCTACGACATCGTGCTCGCGGCCCAGGCCGCAGCCGTCGATGCGACGCGCCCCGGCGTGAGCTTCGACGCACCGCATCAGGCGGCGTTGAGAGTGCTGTCGCAAGGCTTGCTCGACACCGGCATCCTCGACAAGACAAAGTTCGGCAGCGTCGAAGATGTCCTTGCGCAACGCGCCTACGCGCGCTTCTACATGCATCGCACGGGGCACTGGATCGGCATGGACGTGCACGACGCGGGCGAATATCGCGAGGCCGACGGCCCGCTCGACGAGCAAGGCGCGCGTCCCTGGCGCATGCTCGCCCCCGGCATGGCGCTCACGGTCGAACCGGGTCTCTACGTGCGCGCCGCCGAAGATGTGCCGGAGCAGTACTGGAACATCGGCATCCGCATCGAGGACGACGCCATCGTCACGGAAAGCGGCTGCGAGCTGATAACGCGCGAGGTGCCCGTCGCCGCCGACGAGATCGAAGCGCTGATGCGCGATTCAAACGCAAACTGAACATGAGCGACGTCCAAGACATCGAACCGCATTTCGACTACGACATCGCCATCGTCGGCGCGGGGCCGGTCGGGCTCGCGCTCGCCGGCTGCCTCGCGCGGCGCAGCGCGACCTCGCGGCTCTCCATCGCGCTGATCGACGCACGCACGCCCGATGCCGCCGCCAGCGATCCGCGCGCCCTCGCGCTGTCGCACGGCAGCCGCGTGATGCTCCAGCCGCTCGGCTTCCCCGGTGACGCCACGCCGATCCGCCGCATTCACGTGTCGCAGCGCGGACACTTCGGCCGCACGCTGATCGAGCACGACGAGCACGAATTGCCCGAACTGGGCTATGTGGTGCGCTACGGCTCGCTCGTCGGCGCGCTCGCCGATGCGGTGCGCGCGACCAACGTCGACTGGTGTACCGATACCTCCGCCCTCGCGCCGCTGCAGGATCACGACGGCGTCACGCTGCCGCTTCAGTCGCCGGGCGGCGAGCGCACGATCCGCGTGAAAGTGCTCGTGAATGCCGAAGGCGGTCTGTATCAGAAGAGCGATGTGACCGCGCCCGGCGAGCGCCGCGCGCGGGATTATGGGCAAACGGCCATCGTCGGCACGGTGAGCGTGTCGGATCCGCGCGCGAATGTCGCGTGGGAACGCTTCACCAACGAAGGGCCGATCGCGCTTCTGCCATGCGGCGGCCAGCGTCACGCGGACTACTCGCTCGTCTGGTGCTGCACGCCCGACGAAGCCGCGCGCCGCATGCAACTCGACGACGACACTTTCCTCGCCGAACTCGGCGCCGCCTTCGGCACGCGCATGGGCCGCTTCACGCGCATCGCGTCGCGTGCGGCGTTCCCGCTCGGCCTGACTGCGCTCGACGTGCTCGTCGACAGGCGCACCGTCGCCATCGGCAATGCCGCGCAGACGCTGCATCCGGTCGCGGGTCAGGGCCTGAACCTCGGCTTGCGCGACGCGCTCGCACTCACCGACGCGTTGTCCGCCGACGGACCGCGCCCGCTCGCGCTCGCCCGTTTCGCGCAGCGCCGCGCGCTGGACCGGCGCCTGACGATCGGCGCCACCGACACGCTCGCGCGCATCTTCACGGTCGATTTCCCGCCGCTGGCCGCGATGCGCGGTCTCGCCCTCACCGCGCTCGAGTTCCTTCCGCCGGTGAAATCCGCGCTCGCCCGGCAGATGATGTTCGGCCAGCGACGTTGATCCGGCACGGAAAAAGGCAACCATCTGCACTAACCGAAGGAACTTATCCTCTATGAACGCGCCTTCTTTCATAGAAGATTTAAAGACTTGCATGCGATTGCTCTTAAATTCAGCACGCTCTTCGCGTTAAAATATGCGTTTCCCCTCAAGCAACGTTGCATCCGCCTGACCCGGCTTTCGCCGGAAACGCAGCGCGGATCGTTTAGCCTTCATGCCCACCATCGGTTCACACGTTCTGCGCAATAACCTGTTCGTCGCTCCGATGGCAGGCGTCACCGACCGCCCGTTCCGGCAGCTCTGCAAGCGCATGGGCGCGGGCTACGCGGTGTCTGAGATGGTCGCGTCGAACGCGCAGTTGTGGAAAAGCGAGAAGACCATGCGCCGCGCAAATCACGCGGGCGAAGTCGAGCCGATCTCGGTGCAGATCGCCGGGGCCGATCCCCAGATGCTGGCGGAAGCCGCGCGCCACAACGTGGCGAACGGTGCGCAGATCATCGACATCAACATGGGCTGTCCGGCGAAAAAGGTGTGCAACGTCGCGGCGGGGTCGGCGCTGCTGCAGAACGAACCGCTCGTCGCGCGCATCGTGGAAGCCGTGGTGCAGGCGGTCGGCGTGGGTCCGGACGCCGTGCCCGTCACGCTCAAGATTCGCACGGGGTGGAATCGCGAGAACAAGAACGCGCTGACCATTGCGCGGATCGCGCAGGAAGCAGGCATTTCGATGCTCACCGTCCACGGCCGCACACGCGCAGATCTCTACAAGGGCGACGCGGAGTACGACACCATCGCGGCCGTGAAGGCGTCGGTGACCATTCCCGTCGTCGCGAACGGCGACATCACGACGCCCGAAAAAGCGCGCGACGTGCTCGCCGCGACCGGCGCCGACGCCATCATGATCGGCCGCGCGGCGCAGGGTCGTCCGTGGCTGTTTCGCGAAATCGAACATTTTCTGAAGACGGGCGAGCGCCTGCCGCCGCCGCGCATCGACGAGATCCAGCAGGTGATGAACGAGCACCTCGAAGATCACTACGCCTTTTATGGGGAATTCACGGGCGTACGGACTGCGCGCAAGCATATCGGCTGGTACACTCGCGGCCTTTCCGGCGCCAACACCTTCCGGCACCGGATGAATACGCTGGACACGACCAAAGAACAATTGCTCGCCGTCAACGAATTCTTTGACGCACAAAAGGCGTTGTCGGACCGCCTCGTCTATGTGGACGAGTCCGGTGACGCCGAAGACGCGGACGGGGAAGAATCGTGCGGCGGGAACAACAACACGACAGACCGACTGATTGCCGCATGAGCAGACATAACATCGAACAATGCGTCCGCCAGAGCCTCGACAACTACTTTCAGGACCTGGACGGCTCCAACCCGCACGACGTATACGACATGGTGATTTCGTGCGTGGAAAAACCGATGCTCGAAGTGGTGCTCGAGCAGGCGGGCGGAAACCAATCGCTCGCTGCCGAGTATCTCGGCATCAACCGCAACACCTTACGCAAGAAGCTTCAGCAGCACGGATTGATTTGATTCTGCGGACTGAGGCGCGCGCCTTGGTCCGGCCTGGTTTCCCTTTTCGGTTTCAGTGTTCATCATGATCAAGCAAGCGCTCCTCTCCGTTTCCGACAAATCCGGCATCGTCGATTTCGCCAAATCGCTGTCGGCGCTCGGCGTCAAGCTCCTCTCGACCGGCGGCACCGCGAAACTGCTCGCCGACGCGGGCCTGCCCGTGACCGAGGTCGCCGACTACACCGGCTTCCCGGAAATGCTCGACGGGCGCGTGAAGACGCTGCATCCGAAGGTTCACGGCGGGATTCTCGCGCGCCGCGACCTGCCCGAGCATATGGCCGCGCTGGAAAAGCACGATATTCCGACCATCGATCTGCTGGTCGTCAATCTTTATCCGTTCGTGCAGACGGTGTCGAAGGAAGAGTGCTCGCTGGAAGACGCGATCGAGAACATCGATATCGGCGGCCCGACCATGCTGCGCTCGGCGGCGAAGAATCATCGCGACGTGACGGTTGTCGTCGATCCGGCCGATTACGCCGCCGTGCTCGACGAGATGCGCGCGAACAATAATGCCGTCGGCTACAAGACGAACTTCCGTCTCGCGACGAAGGTGTTCGCGCACACCGCGCAATACGACGGCGCGATCACGAACTATCTGACGAGCCTCACCGAAGAGTTGCAGCATGCGAGCCGCAACACGTATCCGGCGACCTTCAACATGGCGTTCGAGAAGGTTCAGGATCTGCGCTACGGCGAGAACCCGCATCAGAGCGCGGCGTTCTACCGCGACCTTTCGGTGCCCGCCGGCGCGCTCGCGAACTACGAGCAGTTGCAGGGCAAGGAACTGTCGTACAACAACATCGCCGATTCCGATGCCGCGTGGGAATGCGTGAAGACGTTCGATGCGCCCGCGTGCGTCATCATCAAGCACGCGAATCCGTGCGGTGTGGCCGTCGGCGCAGATTCGGCCGAAGCGTACTCGAAGGCGTTCAAGACGGACCCGACCTCGGCGTTCGGCGGGATCATCGCGTTCAATCGCGAAGTCGATGAAGCGACCGCGCAAGCGGTCGCGAAGCAGTTCGTCGAAGTGCTGATCGCGCCGTCGTTCAGCGACGCGGCCCGCGCCGTGTTCGCGGCGAAGCAGAACGTGCGTCTGTTGCAGATCGCGCTCGGCGACGGTCACAACACGTTCGACCTGAAGCGCGTCGGCGGCGGCCTGCTGGTGCAATCGCTCGATGCGAAGAACGTGCAGCCGCACGAACTGCGCGTCGTGACGAAGCGCCACCCGACGCCGAAGGAAATGGACGATCTGATGTTCGCGTGGCGCGTCGCGAAGTACGTGAAGTCGAATGCGATCGTGTTCTGCGGCGGCGGCATGACGCTCGGCGTCGGCGCGGGCCAGATGACCCGCGTGGATTCGGCGCGCATCGCGGGCATCAAGGCGCAGAACGCCGGTCTGACGCTGAACGGCTCGGCGGTGGCCTCGGATGCGTTCTTTCCGTTCCGTGACGGCCTCGATGTCGTCGTGAATGCGGGCGCGACCTGCGTGATCCAGCCGGGCGGCTCCATGCGCGACGACGAAGTGATCGCCGCAGCCGACGAGCACAATGTCGCGATGATCGTCACCGGCACGCGTCATTTCCGTCATTAATCCCGTCCGCTTCATTTAAGATTGGCCTGTTTGCGCTAGAACGGCGCAAGCAGGCCTTTTTGATTTGGACTACGCGCATCGCGAACGAATGAGAATCCTCGGCATCGACCCCGGCCTGCGCGTGACGGGCTTCGGCATCATCGACAAGACGGGGCACACGCTCACTTACGTGACGAGCGGCGTCATCAAGACGGCCGATGCCGACTTGCCTTCGCGTCTGAACACCATCTTCAGCGGCATCTCGACGCTCATCGCGCAGCACAATCCGGATCAGGCCGCGATCGAAAAAGTCTTCGTCAACGTGAATCCGCAATCGACGCTGCTGCTCGGGCAGGCGCGCGGCGCGGCCATTTGCGGGCTCGTCGCGAGCGGCGTGCCGGTCGCGGAATACACGGCGTTGCAGTTGAAGCAGGCCGTGGTCGGCTACGGACGCGCGACGAAGGAACAGATGCAGCAGATGGTCGTGCGTCTCTTGAGCCTCTCCGGCGTGCCGGGCACCGACGCCGCCGACGCGCTCGGCATGGCCATTTGTCACGCGCACGGCGGCACCGGTCTCGCGGCGTTGGGCGGCATCGCGCCGGGGCTTGCGAAGAAAGGCTTGCGCGTGCGGCGCGGCAGGCTCATCGGCTGATAAGGCCAATAACACTTTTCCTGGTTCAAACACATGATCGGTCGCATCGCCGGCGTTCTGCTGGAAAAAAATCCGCCGCACCTGCTCGTCGATTGCAACGGCGTCGGCTACGAAATCGACGTGCCGATGAGCACGTTCTACAACCTGCCGAACGCCGGCGAAAAAGTCGTGCTGCTCACGCAACTGATCGTGCGCGAGGATGCGCATCTGCTGTACGGCTTTCTCACCGCGCAGGAACGCTCGACGTTCCGCGAGTTGCTGAAGATCAGCGGCATCGGTGCGCGGATGGCGCTGGCGGTGCTTTCGGGCATGAGCGTGCACGAACTCTCACAGACCGTGACGACGCAGGACGCCGCGCGCCTCACGCGCGTGCCCGGCATCGGCAAGAAGACGGCGGAGCGGCTGCTGCTCGAACTGAAAGGCAAGCTCGGCGCGGATCTCGGCGCGATCGCGGGCACGGTTTCACAGTCCGATCACGCATCCGATATCCTCAACGCGCTGCTCGCGCTCGGCTATTCCGAGAAGGAAGCGCTCGCCGCCGTCAAGAACGTGCCGGCGGGAACGGGGGTGTCCGAAGGCATCAAGCTGGCGCTGAAGGCGCTCTCGAAGGCGTGACGGCCTAGGCCGTTCGGCCAGCTTCGCCGCGAGAAACCTCGCTGTACAATCGACCCATGATCGAAACCGACAAACTCGCCGCCGAACGCGTCATCTCGGCCAAGCCCGTCTCGCCGAACGAGGAAGCGTTCGAGCGCGCGCTGCGCCCGCACAAGCTCGACGAATACATCGGGCAGGAAAAGGCGCGCGGGCAGCTCGAAATCTTCATCGAAGCGGCCAAGCGGCGCTCCGAAGCGCTCGATCACGTACTGCTGTTCGGGCCGCCGGGTCTCGGCAAGACGACGCTCGCGCATATCATTGCGCGGGAAATGGGCGTGAATCTGCGGCAGACTTCCGGCCCGGTGCTGGAGCGCGCGGGCGATCTCGCCGCGCTCCTCACCAATCTCGAAGCGAACGACGTGCTGTTCATCGACGAGATTCACCGGCTTTCGCCGGTCGTCGAGGAAATCCTGTATCCGGCGTTAGAGGATTATCAGATCGACATCATGATCGGCGAAGGACCGGCCGCGCGCAGCGTGAAGCTGGATCTGCAGCCGTTCACGCTCGTCGGCGCGACCACGCGCGCGGGCATGCTGACGAATCCGTTGCGCGACCGCTTCGGCATCGTGTCGCGGCTTGAGTTTTATAACGCGAGCGAGCTGGCGCGTATCGTGGCGCGGTCGGCGTCGCTGTTGAAGGCCGAGATCGTGCCCGAGGGCGCACTGGAAATCGCGAAGCGCTCGCGTGGCACGCCGCGGATCGCGAACCGCCTGCTGCGCCGGGTGCGCGACTACGCCGAAGTCAGAGCGGACGGCATGATTACCTCCGATGTCGCCGACCGCGCGCTGAAGATGCTCGATGTCGATCCTGTCGGCTTCGATCTGATGGACCGCAAGCTGCTCGAAGCGATCCTGCACAAGTTCGACGGCGGGCCGGTCGGCGTGGACAATCTCGCCGCGGCAATCGGTGAGGAGCGCGATACGATCGAGGACGTGCTGGAGCCGTATCTGATCCAGCAAGGCTTTTTGCAGCGCACGCCGCGCGGCCGCGTCGCGACTATGCTTACTTATCGGCACTTTGGTATTGCTGCGCCGGATGCAGGGCCGATTCGGGATCTTTGGGATACGAGCAACGGGTAAGCCGGAGCAACCCGGTGCAACACCACGCCGTGGAAGCAGCCGCAGTCGCGCGGGTATTGAGCCTTTCGCGCCTCACGGCAAACGATCGCTTGTCGCAGTGTGCAACAGGCGCAAGAGACCTCGCATCAATCGCACGCACTTCGCAACGCGCGTTTCTCTTTTTGCCATGCCTAAGTTGCGCAACGACGCTGCGAGCGATCAGTTCAAAGTTGTCTGAACTGATCGCAATCAATTTCGTGGCGGCGAACAAGAAGCCTGCTGTCTAAATATCCCACTCCGCCAGCAGTTCAGCCGGAATAGCCTTCACAACGTCCGAATAACGCTTGCCCACGAATGCTTCCGCTCGTTTCAGCAACACTGGAATCGGACTGCTGGGCTCATTCATCTCGAACCAGAGCCGCGCCGCGCGAATTGAAGCCAACGCGCTTTGCCTGTCGTTTGACGGTGCGTGCGGCTCGAACGGTGCAAACGGCGTGACGCCTCGCGTCGGAGTCTTGATATGAACCGACTCGACTTCATCGGCGCCAGGGATGTCTACCGCCCCCTCTTCGTCTGACGCGTCGGAGTCCGCGTCGTCAACTCCGGCCGTCAAAACGTCGGCTGCGAGCGGCTCGTCGTGCGTCGCTGGCGCTGCCTCGTCGGCGATCGGAAGCCGGAAAAGCTCCAAGAGCCTCACCAACGGCGCAAGGTCGGGCCGATTGTCACCCAACTCCTCACCGCACCACTTATCGATCGTTTCGAGATGCGCCAGCGTCGCTTCGAACGCGGCCATCGTCGCGGACTGCTGCATCCGCAATTCTCGCAATTGCAGCACGACGGAATCCGGCGCAAGCGCGTCCGCCGGGCGCGGAACGGCAAACGCGCGCTCGACGTCACGCACCCGCAAACGCGCAACTGTCGATTTCACCAGCACGATTTCGCGCACGTCGGCCATCAGCCCTTCCGGATCGACCAATCCCAGCAGCGCGTTCATGCGCATTTCCTGCACTTCGTCGCGCCCGTAATCCTTTCCCTCGCAAGGATGCACTTGCTCCGGGTACGTCTGGAGCCAGGCTGCAAGCTGACCCACGCCCTCGGGCAGGCCAGTCGCACCCGCCTGGCGTGTCCGGCAGCGCGCGTGCAGAACGGCTACCCGGATATCCTTGGTGCGGCGAAGCAAACGCTGGCAATCTCGGCCTATATCGCCCCAGTTGATCGGATCGGCGGCGCCGACGAATGAGCCGTACTGCACGTCCTGCCTCGCCACCGTGCTGGCGAACAGCACGACAAAGTCGTGGTCGTATTCGAGGTCCGGCCCGCACGGTTCGGCGTCCGTGACGGGCGTCGTCCATTCGCAGGGCACGTCCTCCGATTGCACGGCGTCCGTGCGGTGTTGCTTCTGTTTGTCGGCTGGATTCTTGTCCACCGTATGAGACACCATTTAATTTACCTGTATGTCGGAGTGCGACGCACGAACTGATGCGCGTAGCGTTCGGGCTCGAAGACCATGCCCTTGATAGGCCGATCGGGATTCGGGCGGCCCAGCCAGCCGGACCAGCCCATCTGCTGCTCGCGTCCCATCTGCGCGGGGGGTGCACTCGCGGGATTGATGCGCAGTTCGAGTTCCCATCCGAGTTCTCTTCCGACAAAGGCACGCACCCATTCGACCAGATGCGGCAGATCTGCGCCCTTGGGCGTGAAGCGCAGGTACGACTGCAAATCCACAGGTCCGATCACGATTCGAAACCGGTGTTGCCGGTCTGGCGCGACGCGCCCGAGCATCGCGCCCCGTCCCATCATTGCGCCCGGTCCCGCAGCACCTATACGGCCCTGGTCCTTCGTATCGATGTCGATCCAGTGAAAAATTCGCTCTTGTATCTCGACCGGCACGGAGAAGTAATGTGCGAGAGTCGCGCGCAAGCCTTCGGCATTTCGCGACTCCCGCACCAGATGCGCCGACGCAGCCAGCCGCGCATGCGACGGCAAGGCCCTCTCACGCATCTCTTTGGCATCCTGACCCGACAGGCTCGCGATATAGAAAGAGAAACTTTCGTCGTCGACCCGGTCCAGACCAGCCGCCGCTTGCGCTGAAGCCCATGCCCGATAAAACAGCGCCAGCGCGCGGTGATGAAAGATATCGAAGAAATCGACGGTGGTCGTGTCGTTGCGGCCCTGTTGACGATCACGCGCCATTTCCGTTACATGGATAGGCAATGGGCCGTTCGGCCCGAGCATGCCCAAGCTGAATAAGCTGATCCGGAGATGCTCGCCGGATCGCTCGACACCCGCGATGTCACGAGGCGCGAAGGCGAGCGTCGGCGTCTGTCCGAGACGAAACGGCTCGGTGCCCGGGCGCCGTGCGGTACCGATCGCTTCAAGGCCAGGATGCGCGGCGATCCTGCGCAACAAGGCCAGAAAGCCATGACGCCACGGCTCGGCTTCCAGGGTTTCGAGCATTTTGGACGACAGCGTATTGTCGCGAATCAGATCAGGGAGCGTCACGCGCCTCATCACACGACCCCACGCGTGCCGGTGCGTACCTGCCAGGTGTGGATCAGGCCGCGCTGCATGGAATGAAGTTCCGTTTGCGTGAAGCTGTTGATCGACACATGGCGCGCGAGCCACTGCTCGAGAATCAACCCGAACAGATACGGACTCGCACCTGAGAAACCGCTTTCATCGATCGTCAACGTACACTCGATGCCGCGTCCGAAGGTCATCGGTCCCGTGCCGGGCAGTTTGCGGGTCACCGGTCGCGTCTTCACGCCGACGAGTCCTTCGATCTGACGCTGATAGTCGCTGTCGTCGTCCATTACGTATAGACGCAGCAGGTCGCGCAGCGCCTGTCCACCGGGGCGGTGATCCAGATCTTCCAGCGCCAGATAGTTGAAGTTGAGTTGCCGGATCAATCGCCAGGCCATCTCTCGATCCGCATACGGCGGACGCGGCGCGCTCGGCGCGCGTATCAGCCCGATGCTCGCGATCGGTCCGGAGGACTCGCCCGCGTCCAGATCGCTCTCACCGTTACGGGGCACGAGCGTCGCGAGATCGCGATTCGTCACCAGTGCATCGACCGATATATAGCGAATCCCTTCAGGATACGGCGCCTCTTTCTGATCCACCAGCGAGAGGAATAGCTCCGTGCCGATATACGGCGTGCGCGTCCCATAGCGGCGCGCGGAATCGGAGTGCAGCCTCCGTTCACGGCGGATAGAAAAGTAGCGGCCGTAGTTGCCCTCATCGTTGTTCAGCGTCTGATAGAGCGGTCTGAAGGACAACTCTTCCGAATTGATGCCAACCTGCCCATAGACGGTCTGCACGGAGTACACCTCGTAGTCGAGCGGCGCGAGGCGCGCCGGCACGACGTGGCACTCCGTGTCACCTGGCTCGAGCCTGACGCGGTCCGTATGCTTCTCGAACAGATTGATGACCGGCGTGCAATACAGCGCGAAACGAGACGCATCGACCAGATTGGCCAGTTGGCCGGGCGGGCGATCGAGGAGAATCACGATCTCCGCTTCGCGCTTGTCGATGCTCGAAAGCCCACGCGCCAATCCATTGAGGGCGAAGAACCAGAAACGCGCCGGGCATGCGAAGTACTCGTGCAGCAAATTGTGGCCGTGGAATTTCGCCCAGGTCAGCGGCAGCAGGTTCTGATCAGTGCCCAAGCCGTCGTGCTCGACGGCGTTCTCCGTCACGAAGCACGGACGATGCGACGTCGATCCAAATTGGCCGGGCGCCCCGATCACGGTCGCCAGACTGGACACGTGCACCAACTCGTAAAGATGCGACGCGACCTGTTCGTCACCGGCGAGATACACCGGAAGCCGGTCGAGACCCGCGATGTCCGAGAAGCTGATTTCGCCTGTGGTCTCGAGCTTCAGACGCAGTGCACCCCGCACCTGCCGGTCGGGCGACACATAGCGGCTCAGCGATGGAATATCGGGCGGCACGCCAGTCAGGCGGGCCTCCTTAATGCGCACCGGCCAGACGGTGACATCCTGACCGCTTGTAAAGGTGCAGGCAGTCTTCTCGCCTTCGGCAACCTCGGAGGTGAGTGTGGTGCCGCGCGGCACTTTATAGCCTTTGATAAGCGAGCCTGCCTGATCGCCAGGAAAGACTCGAGCAACGGCGATTGACGGTGTCGGCGCGACGTAATTCGGATAGATCACCTCGAGCAGCCGCCCGGTGAAACGCGGGAACTCGGCATCGAGCTTGAGTTGCGTGCGCGCCGCCATGAAGCAGAACGATTCGATCAACCGCTCGACATACGGATCGGCCACCTCGCCTGCCTGCATGCCGAGCCGACGAGCGATCTTCGGATGCGCCTGCGCAAACTCGACGGCGAGCTCGCGCATGTAGATGAGTTCCTGGTTGTAGTAATCCAGCAATCGAGGATCCATTGAGAGTCTCGTCTTGTTCGTCTCTGTTCGTTAGCACGGTGGCGTGCATGCGTGGGCGGTCGCCTGCGCGCCTGTGCGCTCAATCCGCGCTTGCACTATTCATGTCGATCTGACTCGTCTCCAGATCGAGCGAGCTCTGCACCATGAATTCGAGTGGATACGGGTCCATCTGGATTTCGCCGCGAACCTCGAACGACAGGACGTTGCGATGCGCCACACCCTTATCCGCATCCAGCACCCGGATAGTGAGCGAGTCCGAGCGAAGACGTGGCTCGAATCGCTCGATCACACGGCGAAGCGCCTGCTCGATGTTGGGCCATTGCAGCGACGAAAGAGATTCGCCCGTCAGCGGCGGTACCCCAAAGTTCACGGTCGACTCCACGGCCTGTGGATAGCGCTCGCTATCGATCCGGTCCTCGATGTTCGTCGTGTTGAGAAGATATGTCAGGTCGCGCTGGACGATGCTGCGCATCTGTCTGCGCGACACTGCGTACGCGTCGGGTGACTCGGACGTACTTCGCGGTTCGTCGTCGCGCAGGCGGTCGAGCAGGGTCGGCATGATGCGCGCGTCGGTGCGGCGCGGCGCGCGCGCGGCGTTACCGCCATCAGGCAACGGGACTTTACGACGGGTCACGGACATCTTCTCAGGCTGCCTGTGCGTCCGCCGTTGCGCGTGCGCCGAAGTCGCCGAGCAGCCAGTCGAACACGCCGAAGTCTCCCTGCGCCGTCGCCCACGTCTTCTGCCCGAGCGCGATGACGCCGGTACGGCCGGCTTCACGCCAAACCGTTTCCCGGCCGCGGCGAATGGAGTCGGAGCCGGTCTCCGAGCCCGCATAGCGCGCGGGAACGAAGCCGCGCACGGTGCTGCCGTCGATCAGTGTCAGCACGCACGGCGCCCAAATGAGATCGATCAGCGCACTCGGCGGAGTGACGTGCCATGTGGCGATGTCGGCGAACGGCACCCAGCGGTAATGGCCGGCGGTAATGATCTCGAACACGGGGCCAAGGCGAGAGTCGCTGTCCGCCACCCACTCGGCGACACCTTGTGGCGTCCGCGCGGCGGTGAGCGGCGCGGCATCCAGCGCCGCTTCGCGTGCGGCATCGGCTTCGTCGATACGGCCTTCGGCGCTCAGGCGCAATGCCTCGGAGAGTCCTTCGATCCAGACGGGCGGCTCCAGCACGAAGGAAGGCTTTTCGTGGCCTGCCATGACCTTCGCGCGCCAGCACTCTGCCCGAACCAGATCACGAAACACCTGCGCCATGCGATCCTGCTCCTTGCCGAGCTTCGCCCACAATTGCAGTTGCTGCATGGCGCGCGTCCAGTCACCCGTCATGCACAGCAGTTGGAACAAGGCCCAGCGATGAGAAGTGTTGGCCGGCTGCGCGCGGATCTGCGTTTCGGTTTCGTGAATTTGTTGTTCTAACGGTGTCATGCTATTTCCTCTGGTCCTTCGTGATCGGCAGCCGCGGGGGCGACGAAAGCGCTGTCGACCGACAATACGTGATGCTCGCGCCTGTTCAGGGCGGGTGGCAAGGCGGCCGAACGGCGCGCCTCCGCCGCGTGATATTCGACCGGTGCGAAAAGACGCAACACTTCCGGCACGGCGTCTACTTCCAGGTCGTCGTGGCCGGGCGTCATCTGGCCGAACGCGTCCTCCAGGGTGTGCTGACCTGAAAGCAACGCCTCGATCGATTCGTACTGCGACGATGCCTTCGGAGCCTGCCAGCCATGCTCGGCAGCCTCGATCATTGGCGGAGGCGCAGGTTCGTTCTCTTGCCAGGCCCATGACCCCATAAGGACGTCGTGCGGATCGGCGAGCGCACGCCAGTATTGGCGTTGCAGCGAGTTGATCAGATCCTTCGAAGCATTGGATGCCGCGGATGCATTCGTCTGGTGGTCCGATGCCGCCGCCATTTCGGCCCGAATGGATTCGAGACCGGCCTCGTCAGCCGCTCCGCCTATGAGGCCGAGGACCGGGTCGCTCTTCAACTGGCTGTCGGCGTCGGAGAGGAGGTCTATCCAAGTGCTGTCTGTCTCACGCTGGTGAGCGTTGCCGGGTGCGCGCATCTCGCTGACGATCTTTCTCGCCGCAGCGGTACCCCGGCGCCGCCATGGAACCTTCAACATCGACATAGTAAGAACACTTAACTAACTCCAAGACGCGTATTAGACAGTACGGGTGAAGAGACGTCTATCGGTTGGCTTGGCTGTGTGAAGATTAGTTACGCTCTTCGATGTTTTGGTGGAGAGCAACCCAGACAATGCCGTCGTTCGGCCATCGGATAACCGGTGGCCGCGCGAGTCAGCTGACCTTGGAGTGTCGCCATCGTTCCGCCTGACTAGGTTTGATGGCGGGACGAACGCTGAAGGGGCGTCAGCCACCGTAGGGGTAGCCAGAAGCTGTTCAGATCACCCGAATTCAACAGCAAATCTCCGACTTATAGCGATTGACGCGGAAAACGAAGATTAATTCAGCACTGCTATCTTGCCGTCAGGTTGAATCTGATACTTACCAACCAGTTTGCGCGGTGATTTGATACCCGAGTTTGGTTTCCTCGAATAAACGAAGACTCGATAGCTCTTGTCGATTACGAAATCGCGTGTCACGGAACCAGCTTCCATATCACCCACCCCGATAACCCGATGATCGACAAGTCGGTCGTTGATTAGAGTAAAAACAGCGTATGTCGCCACATTATCCGAAAAATCTTGAGCGACTAAGACCCGCGTTGACCCTAGGTCTCCGAGAAATGCATACGACGTGTCCTCCGGAAACGGGCCAAGCTTCAGCGCTTTCGCCACACGAAGCAACGTTTCGTGAAGTCCATCTTTGATACCATCCAAGACATAATAGGAAAATTGATCGCATGTTTTTTGCGGTATCGTGGTATTTATGCATTTCCATTCGACTTCATAATCGTAAGGCAATGGAATTTTGTTCAAGGCCTCGCTGGCACATACAATCTTCGAGAGACCGAAACATAAAAATATAAAACTAAAAATTATTGCTTTAAGTTTCATTGAAAAAAATCCAAGCTTACTGATTAATACCGATACAGGAGCACAGAAGAATTCTGCCGTCCTTTCTAGCCATATCAAACAACGTATCTCCGTGAGCAGCTACCGAAGACTGCACAAAAAACCGATGATCCTTATATTTCTGCTCGTACTGTCGAACATCAACGTGAACCCAACTTTTCGCACCCTGTACGGCGGACTCCATCCCCATCTGGTTTAGATTGTTCCAGCCCATGTGGGCTCCCAGATGCTTGATGAAAATCTTGTCTCGTATCTCTTGAATCACTCGAGACCTGACCACCCTCTCCCCTCCTTTGCGAAAAAGCAAATCGAGCGCTTTTCCCATGTGATTCGTCGTTGCTCTCTTATGTATTTTGTTATCCTCGTGACATCGATAACCACTTGATATTCTATCGAACGAATATCCCAGCTCCCGTTCCTTTTCCAAATAAAAGTACATCGATTTCATCATCCAGATTAGCGAACGATGAATTCCTGGATACTCTTCGCGATCAGATCCCAGACTTCTAGTATACGGATCATTGTGATGCGCACCATTACCAAAGCCGTTGCATTTTCTGCATCGGCAGACGATTTTTCCGAACACCGCATCGATAGTCTCGCGACTTTGAGCCCTGAACTTATCTAGGGCGATAATCGTATTGCCACATATACGCCCTGTCGACGGAACACCCATGTAGTCCTTCTGAAACTGCTTTACAGCGGCCTCGGTTAAACTCGTGAATTCATCCGAAGGTATCGCGCCTCCAAAGCCAGCTAATCGGATGTTGATTTCCTCTATAAGCTTTCCTCGATCACCTTTCTTCAGACAACCATTTTGATTATCACACCTCGCTCCTTGGATTAGCGTCTGAGGACTACCATTATCTTTGCTGTAGCCAGCGATTGACACCGGTCCTGGCGTTGGGTTTGGAAAAGCTATGGCGATCGGAGCTTTTGCATCTTTCTCCGACCTAGGCTTGCGAACATTCGATGAGGCTTGATTTGCGGCATCTGACGTTGCGCCAGACGACGGGTTGGTGTTAGATGCGTCCGAACGGTCCGGTGAGCTCGTCGCTGACGGATTCGCAACTTCGACGTCTGCTGGCTTCGAGATGCTATTGCTTTCGGGCCTTGACTTAGCGGACGAAGCCTTTGCAGCGGACCCACTTGCTCCAGAATCATCCCCGCCAACGTTGACGTGGGCAGTGCTCACCCCCGCGGAATGCGCGGTCTCGCGGTGCTGTACTGGCGGCACAATCAATGTGTGGCCCATTCTGATGTTATCTACATCGTGTATCTTGTTCCGACTAGCCAGCCAGTCGACAGTCGTGTGAAATCGCTTGGCGATGCTGCCGAGCGTGTCTCCCCTCTTTATCGTGTACGAGCCGCGAACGTAGCTCCCCTCACGGTCTGATTTCTTTTTGAGTGTGACTGAATATTTTGTCTTGGGACTGGTCAATGAGATAAAAAACGCATCGGAATCGAATAGGAAATCCTTCACCCCCTGCCATTCTTGCCTAACGTTTTTTACGTACAGGGTGACCGGATCGCCGTGTTTGACATGTTCCTCTATCGTGACTCCGTGATGTCCATCCGCGCCAGTTTTTCCTTGAACGATGATCTTCTGATTCTTGTTGGTAACCTTGTATTCAAGGTGCTTTACAGGCTGCCTCATCTGATCAACAACCCTTAGACGCGCACTGGTACCCTTATAGCGGTACCATGCAAAGTCGTCGACATCCGTGCCAGCAACTTGGACCTGCTCCAAAGCGTCAAAATTCCATTTCGGCTGCACCCTATACATCGTCGGGAACTTTGCGTGCAGCGCTGCCTGGGCTTTTGGGCTGTAATAAAGAACAATATTTCCGCAGCCGTCTATTTCAGTCCCATCGATAATTGGCTTTATCGCGTCGACGAGAATTTGCAACCTCGGCGTCGTGATCTTTCCCGTGGTCATTTCTGCAAAAGCCCGCTGGTAAAGGACCGTCTTTTGGCTGTACGCATCAAATCCGCTTCTCATAACAACTGAAGCTGCAGATTCAAGTTTTTTCCATTCTTTGTATCTAACCCGATTCATGATGCAATTGGCAATAGCTCTTTGACTGGCCACGCTCTGACCGCCGGCTTCACCATAAATCGTGGCAGCGATCAATTTAAAATCTTCCGTGTAACTCATTCTTATTTATCCGAGCAAGCGTTCTTGATTACGATTCGCTGCGCTTCCTGACGCTCATCGCGATATCCAATGAAAAAATCACCTTTTTCGAACTTGGCGGCTTCGACGAGCGTCATAAAAGTGGCTGTTCTCATCGGTCTAGGTTTGAATGTTTTCACGTCGACATCTCGTATTTTTTTGCCCGCGATATCAAAGCGGATAATATTCCAGTCTTGCATATAAGCGACGCACTTATTTGACTCGTCAAACGATAGCAAATCCGAGTAATTTCCGATCACCCCCGTTTCATCCACCAATTGAGCCCCACTGCATACCGATCCGCAACTGAAAATCACTGCGGCCGTATTGCCATACCACTTGATACCGAGATTGCTCCCCACTACATCAAGCGCTCCGGCCTTTGTGCCGGTCTGATAGCTGGCTTTACAATTAAATCCATCCCGATCACAGTCGATGTTGATTTTCACTTGGTGATTCGGCGAAAAAAATTCTTCTGCATGCACCATGCCTGATGCAAGCGAGGTGAAAAGAACGAATTCAAACAGCCTGATTCTCATCTTCAAAACCCTCTGTAGCATACCCACTCTCATCCGAAGTGATTTCGGTGACCCAGTCTTCCCCGCCAACAAACACATCCACTTCCTCTTCCTTCTCACCACCGATCCGCTCAGTACGCCCGTGTTCGTCGAGATAGCCCTGTAGAATCACGTCTCCATTTTTACGGATAACGTGATAAGGCACACTAGTCATTTCATCCTGATAATGCAGATCGTAGACGTCGAGCCGATTGCTATATTCACAAGCGTACGGCGGCGACGTGTGAGGGAGTTCCAACGGAATGCTATCCGGACCCGCCATCTGACGGGCAGCGGAATGAACCTCCCATTTCCCATTGGTTCCTTCGTAGATGCCGTCACTATTGATTCGAATGAAGCTGGATCCTCCGTTTAGAAGAATTTCCTTGGCGGTCAGCTCGATTCGTTTCTCAGTGCTGATCAACTTCAGCACTTTCTTCGCAATGAGTTCAATATTATCTGACTGCGCCTGAATCTCAATCTTCCCGGATGCAGCAATGAACTTCATGCCGAGTTGTTGAGCAAACAGAGAAACCTTCTGTCGCACACTCGCAAATAGCGACTTTGCCGCTGCAATTCCGATGCTTTCGCCGGCCGTTATGCTCGTATCCGCAGAGCTAGCCATGTGCGTGCTTCCAGCGGTCGTCAATTCTGTCCCTGCGCGGCTGGCGAGCACTAAGTGAGGTTTTTCAAGTTCGGGAAACGCACTTTCCGCTGAGTCCTTTCTTGTCTCGCCATTTCCCAAACCGAATCTCTGAGCGAGGGACGAGATATCCTGACTGACATCCTTGGAGACAGACTTGCCGCCCTTAGTGCTCGGCTCCGCCGCGGTGACAGAACGGGCCATATCAAAAGGAGAGGCAGAAGTGTCGCTGTCGCCGAACGAACCGACGACGTTGGCTAACTCCGCCAGGGCGCCACTTGATGCTTCCAAAAACGATCCGACGATCTCACGGATATGGGTCTCGAGTCCGTTTGCGACTGCGCTCTGATCCGAATATTCCTGTGCTTTGGCACTTTTCGCGGCCGACGCCAAACTATCCTGCAGTCGCTGCGCGGCGGCCAGCCTTTGGACAGTTTCGTCCACGGTCTTCACCGGAGCCGTTGCCCCGTCGCGCGCCTCCGTCGTTATCAACATCCCCTTGTTCGCCCGCGCCACACCCCAGGAATCGGTCGCCAGTTCCCATCCCTCCCCCCGCCCCTCTCTCCTCCCCGTATCCCCCTCGATCCGAGTGTTATAGCCGAGCACCAACCGCGAGTTCGCGTAATCGCTCGCGACCTGCACCTGCAGTTTCCCCGGCGTGTCATCCATCACTATCTGATTCGACTGACTACCTTCCAGACTGCGGCTGCGCAGTCCGCTCAACGCCTGATTCTTAGGTAATTGCCACGGCGGCTGATTGAAATCATTCACCTGCCGATCCGCGATAAACGGCTTATCCGGGTCGCCTTCGTGGTAGCTGACTGTTACTTCCTGCCCGATGCGGGGCAGCGCGATGAACCCGTAGTTGCTCCCTTGCCAGGGCGACGACACCCGCACCCAGCAACTCGACTGCTCGTCCTTCCGGCCAACGCGATCCCAGATGAACTGAATCTTCACGCGCGCATAGCCGTCGACCCACATCGGCTGCTCATCCGGGCCGACCACCACGGCCGTTTCCGCGCCGCATTGCGGCTTGTTCCTCGGCTGATTCTTGAAGAACGCATTCGCCGACTGCAACGCGAAGTCGCAACGGCACTCGTAAGACGCTTCCCCGCTCGTCTCGCCGTTGTTGCGGATATGCAGATCGATCCCGCTCACCAGATATTCGGCATTGACCGCCTTGTCCGGATGATCGGTCAGAAAGAACGTATGGCCGACCGCCAGGCCGCGCAGATTGCCTCGCCCCTTCAGGCGCAGCTGCCGCGCGCGCAGCGCATCGGCGCGTACGCCGGCCAGATAGTGCGCTTCGCCCACGAAATCGTTCGGCTTTCCGGCCAGGCCAGTCGCCCCCGCTCGTGGTTGCGAAAACTCGCCCCAACCGTAATGCTCGGCGTCGTCGAATGACGCGAAGCTTTCGCGTTCGACCTTATCGGTGAGCTTCGCGCGCGAGAGCGTCGGATCGTAATCGGTCAGCGTCACCGCGCCGGCGGTTATCGCATGGGACACCTTCAGTCGATGGATATGCTCTTCGTCGATGCGCGCGCCGATCGGCGGCTGATAGCGAATCGAGTCGTACATGTTCTCGTGCGGCCGATGCCCGCCTGGCGAATCGCACAACACGAGCGTCGAGTCGTCCATGAAAAAGTACACGCCCCACTCGCGCCACAGCCGCGTCAAAAAATGGAAATCGGATTCCCACATCTGCCGTACATAGTCGCGCTTCGGGTACTTTCCGTGCAGGCCCGGCGCTGCGAGCCGCAACTCATACTGGAATGGATATAGCTTGGTATCGAGCACGGCCTGCGTGATCTCGACTACGCTCTTGTTCTGGAAGATGCGGTTTTCGCGATTGCGTGTAGCAAGCCAAAACCACGGCCTCACAGTGGCCTGATAGTAAGTGTGCTTGTCGTCCTCTCCGGTGAGCGCGAACTGCGTGATTAGTCCAGTAACGACGCGCGTACCCGCGCCCACATTGCCTTGCCCGAGATTGCCGGGCAGGCCCGGGACGAACTCGCCCTTGCCCTCGAAAGCGATGGATAGCGAGAGTTCGGTGCCGACCAGCTTGCTGGCATCGACTAGCGCGCGCGCTTTGTAGACGGGAAGCGCCGACGCATGATGCGTCTTGAGCGCAACGGTATAAGCGTAGAGCTTGCCGAGCTTCTCGCGCCCGTCGAGCGAAGTCACGGACAACACAGACTGCCCGGCCCATTGCGGAAGTGCCGCGCCGGATATCTCGACGACGCGTTCTTGTTGCATGATGTTCATTCAATTCCCCTTATGCGTTCGCGCGCACCGAGGTGCGCGTCACGCGTAAATCAACTCGCGTTTAACCTGCATGCGCCGGAGCGGCCGGCAGGCCCGGCGGCGGGCCGCTGTCAGGCAAACTCAAGAAGGTCGCCATCGAACTCGGACATTGAAACGATTTCAGTGCATCGCTCGTAAGCGGATTGGGAACGCTGCCCGCGCTCTGGATATCGAGCACTGCCTTGCGCCCGTCGAGGGCGAAGGCCGCGCGCGTATGTCCAGCGCTCGCGGTTTCCGTTATCTGGCCTTTCTGGATCAGACGCATCAGCGCCCACGGCCCATCAACGGCAATGGTCGACGTGTCTGGCTTGATGCGGGGATTCGCGGTCAGTTCGACATGTGCGCCGCCGCGCGGCCCCGGCCAATTCACGGTGAACGGCGTGACCGGGCCATGCTGATACAGCATCGTTTGGCCATCGATGTCCAGCGAAAGGCTCATCACATTCGGATCGAGCTCGATGATGCGGATGTCAGCCTTCCACGCCATCTGCTTCTTGGCTGGGTCATTGAAGAACACGTCCCGGATCACCTTGGCCTTCTGAAACGGCACCAGGTCAGGCCCCTGCACCGGCTCGGTCGCACCAGGCAGCGTGCGATAGCGCCACGGATTGGCCGACGTATCGACAAAGGGCGCGAGGGTCTTGTTGAAGAAGTCATCGATGACACCGCCCTGTGCGAACATACGTGTGAAATCGTCGATACCGACATCGCGCGTACTGGTCGGCGAAAACGGAAAGTTGCCTTCGATGACCAGCCGGCACGTGTCGCCGACGACGGCCTGCAACTGACGCGACAGCAACTGTCCGATGCCTCGATTCACTTCGCGCGAACCATTGGCCGCGAGCTGCAGCAGCACTGCGCGCAGCGGCGCGGGCATCGTGTTGGCCGTCATCTTCAGTTTGGCGCCCGCGTCACTCGCCGGCGGCATGCTGTTGTTGGCGATCGCGTTGTCGGAGATCGTCAGCGCGGTGTAGTAATCGTTGAGCAGCGCGGTGACGCCGTCCAGCCCGGTCTTGTCGGTTTGGGCGCCAGCGGTGGGTTGAGCCCCGGGCTGTGAGTCCGAGTTGCCGGTCGCCACTTCGCGCAGGGCGGCGAAATGGCTGTCGACGAGTTCACGCTCAACCCGCTCCGAGGCTCGAATGCCGAGCGTTTTGTCTGCCTTCGTGGTGATCTGGCTCGTGGCCTTCTGGAGCAGCGAACCATCCGGTGCGGCCTGGCTCTGGGTAAGCGTAGTCTCCCGTGTGGCCGCGCGCACCAGTCGTGCGAGCGGCGAATCCGGCGCGGCAAAGCCGCGCAGCACCTGCAGGTCGAACGCGAGGCTCGTGCCGCTGACCGTGCGGATGTCGCCGAGGAACGCATCCCACTGTTGAGCATATTCGAGCAGATACTGACGGCGCACAGCGTCGGTCAGCGCGTCGTCCGCGCCGGCGGCGGAACGGATCAGGTCAACAGTTTTTTTTTGAGCGTCGTCCAGATAGGAGCGGCCCATCACCCACGCATCGTTGTCGCGAGCGATCTGGACGAACTCCGACAGACGCTTGTCGAACAGGTTGCGGTAGCCGTCGTACGTATAGAGGCCCGGAACGCCGCGCGAGAGCGGCGCTCCGCTCGCCCGCGTGAAGACCGTGCCGGCCTGCGGCCCGACCGCGCGCAGCAGCGTGAACTCGTCGGGTGCCTCCTTCATCATCGCTTCCTTGGCGCGCTGATAGAGACGCTCCGTGGCGTTGCTGCCATCGAGAAAAGCGCGCGCCTGCTGGATCAGGGCATCGTTGCGGATGAGCGGGGACTGCACTACGCGCTCGCCCGAGAACAATTGCTGCACGTGGTCGATCATCGATGCACGCCCGCCAAAAGCCGCCGCGCTATCGTTCTTCGCCCAGTCATCCAGCACCCAGGCCTTGACCGTGGCAGCGTCAAAGCGCGACCTGTCTTGCAGCATCAGGTACACGCGCAGCGCGTCGTAGGTCATTCTGGAGTCCTGCCCCGCGATACCCTGCGCAATCACGGCTTCGATGCGTCGCACGATCTGCGGTAACAGCAGGTTGTCCTCCAACGCCCTGTACGTCACGCGGCTTTCGTCGACGATGGCGCCTGGCGTATACAAGCCGTAACGCCACGCGCTTTCGGGATCGGACAAGTCCAGCCCGGAGTAGGTCGGCAGGTAGCGCGCTTCGGTCAGCGCGTCGGGCACGGCATCGGGCTTCGGATCCTTGTAAAGCGCGGTGACGCGCGCGGCCAACGCGTGGACCTTACCCTCCATCACGGCCAGATAGCGGTCGTTGTGGCCGAAGCTGACGTACATTCCCGTCGCCAGCCACGCGAACATAACCAGCGCGAGCGTGTGACCGATCAGCCGCAACAGTCGATAGCGGTACTCCCAGCGCAGATTCGAACTGACCAGATGCGCCTCCGGAAACACCACCTGGTTGAGGAGGCCCTGCAGGAAGTAGCTCTGATGTGTCTCGGGCAGCGAAACACCAGCGGGCTGATCCGCCAGTGAGGCGAACAGACGTTGCGTCACCGTGCGTCGATCGGCCACCAGTTCGACGCCGCGCTGCTGCGCGCTCGTGAAGTAGACGCCGCGCAAGGTCGAATGCAGTTGCGTGTCGTCATAGCGGGAATCGAGAAAGACACGATCGAGCAGGTCGATCAGCCGATGCGTGAGCGCCTCGAACTCCTCAGGCAGCGCGGACAGACGGCGACGCCGAGTGACATCGTGTTCGTCCTGCAAACGAGTGTCGATCGCGGCGGCCAGGCGATCCGTAAGCAGATTCAATTCGCTTTGACAACGCGCGTGTAATCCCTCTTTCGCGATGGTTTCCTTCGCATAGGGCAGCGTGAAGCCCCAGGCCTGGGCCCGGCCTTCGGAGGTCAGCGAACTGAAGTACTCGGAGAAGCCCGTCAGTCGGTCCAGCTTGGTCACGATCAGATACACCGGGAAGCGGATGCCCAATTCCTGACGCAGTTCGTTGAGCCGGCCGCGCAAGGCCGCCGCTTCGGCAATGCGAGCGTGCTCGTCGCCACTGAGCAGCGTTTCGAGATCGACGCTCAACAATGCTCCATTGATTGGCGCGCGCGGACGATGGCGGCGCAGCATGCCGAGAAAGCCCAACCATTCCGCGCGATCGAGCGCTTGGGGATCGATGGTTGCGACCATCGGCGGCGCGGGCTCGCTCGCCTGAGCCGCTGCGTCCGGCAGTCGCCCCTCCGCTCCAGGATCCCGCACGGCCGCGGTGTCGGCGGCCGCGGTCAAAGCGGAGGCCATCCTGCTGCCCGGCGACGTGCCATGTCGCGTGTAATAGCCGATCGTGTCGATCAGCACGGCGTCGTTGGTCAACCACCAGTCGACAGAGGCGGCCTCGCCGTTCACTTCGCCGGCGGCGCGTTGCATCTGTTCAGCCACCGGAAACGTCAGGCCACCGTTCAACAGGGCGCTCGATTTTCCCGAACCGTTCGAGCCGAGCGTGATGTACCACGGCAGCTCGTACAGATAGCGCTGACCCTGAAAGAGTCTGCCGATGCCGCGCGCGCCGGTACGCATCGACTTGAGACGGGCAATGGCACCCGACACGATGGGCTCGAGCCGCTTCAGACGGCCTGCGGCCGGCGACTCCTCTTTCGCGCGGCCAAACTGCATGACCTTCTTCAGGAACGCGGCGTCTTCGTGCATCCGCTGCGTGATGCGGAAGCCCCAATACACGATGAATAGCAGCAGCACGACCGCAATCGTCGCCACGCGCGTGGCCGCTGGCTCGAACGGCGCGTTCTGCCCGAAGGCGATCAGCGACGACGCATTCCAGATCAACAGGCACAGCGCGGTCGCGACGACGACGCTGAGCCACCAACCGGCGAGCCAGAACAGCATGCCGGCCAACATCAGCGCGATGACGATCACGCGCATGCCGATGCCGGTCAGAGGACGAATCTCGCCAAACGAAAACGATGGTCCCACGAACCATACGACGAGCGCGACGATCATGAGCGCCACGAAAGCGAGGAACTGGCGCGAGACCAGGAACGACAGGAACTTCTTCATTTAATTTCTCGGAGTTCGATCCGTCTCGCCGTCAGGGCGTGACGACGATCGCAACACGGCGGTTCTGCGCACGACCTTGTGCGGTACGGTTATCGCCAATCGGATCCGCTTCGCCCTTGCCCTCAGCCGTGAGGCGGTTTGCCGCCACGCCGGCGGATTGCAGCATCTGCATGACCTGCGCCGCTCGCTCCTCCGACAGCATCTGGTTCGAGGCGAACGCGCGACTGCGGATCGGTACGTTGTCGGTGTAGCCAAGGACGGTCACCTTCCCAGGCACCTTGACAATCTCACCGGCGATTTTTGCAATCAGCCCGCTCATCGTCGTCTTGACCGCCGCGCCGCCCGGCTGGAACATTTCGTCGCCCCGGAAGGTCACCGCGCTGTGGCCCGCGTCTTCATCCACGCTGACCGTGCCTGCGGCAATCTCATTCCTGAGAAGTTCCCTCAAGTGCAGCATGGCTGGCGCAGGCGGCGGCGTCAGGTGGCCGATATCCGCGATCTGCTTCTGGACCTCCGCGCCGCGAGTCATCAGCTGGTACTTGTAGACGCCGAACAAGCCGAGAAGGCACGCCGCCAGCAGAATGCAGGTGAGCCACACGGGAAAGTCGTATAGCGACATGCGCTTGCGCCGCGCGTCCGATTGCCAGTGCGGAGACAGGGACATCGGCAGGGCGTCGCGGCCAGCCGTGATCTCGGTATAGAGACGCTGACGCACGGCGTCGTGCTTGCGCGTGCCATCGCTGTCATATCGATAACGTCCGATGAAGCCGAGACTCAGAATCCGATAGATCACTTCGAGCAGATCGCGGTGCTCTTGCGTGTCGCTCAGCAAACGGCCGATCAGCAGGTAGGTCTTGTCGCCGCCCTTGGTGTCTTCGTGGAAAGTCGAAGCCAGTCCTTTGCGGATCCAGTCTGCCGCCGCATCGGTCGCATGCCCCCAACTCGTTTGCCCGACGCTTTCGTCGAGCGCGGTGCACAGGCAATAGCTCGCGCCGATCATGTGATCGCGCCTGATGTTCGACTGCTCGCAGAGTCGCCTGAAGCTCCTGACTTCCTGCTCGAGCAACTCGCGCAGGCGCAGCCCTGCGCCGGCCTGGAGATGCTTCGGCATGTCGGCGAGCGCTCGCAGCAGTGGACGCGCAGCCTCGAGCAGCGGGTTGCGCGCCTCCTTGACCGCGATCAGCCGGTCGCGAAGCGAAACCGCATCGGCCGGCGGCGCGTTCGAGGCAACGCTCGACGGATACGGTTCGTCCGCGTACGCCACGGTGGCGTCCGACGGGTAGTCGGGATTGGTGGGTTGACTCATAGCGTTAGAACTTGGTGCGAATCGCCATGACGGGGCGTCGGCGGCATGGCGACCGCCCCGTCACGGCCTGATTACGAAACGGACAGAGTGGGCTGGAGACTGACGAGCGTGCAGCCGCACTGCGCGCGATGTCCCTCGAGCGCGACTGGAACATCCGCGCACAGAAACGATGCTTCGCCCTCCGCGATCACATTCGCGCCGTGCTCCTCGCAGCGGACGGGATCGCCGACGCGAGTCATCGCGCGGCCGTCGATCAAATCCACCGGGGAACCGGCGATGACTTGCCCGCCGTGCGGCGCGAGCGTGTCGCCAACAACAATGACGTGTCGAGTCATGAGAGATCTCCCTATCCGCGCACGCCCCACAGCTGCAGGTCGAGTTGCGGGAAGTCGCCGGCGACGTGCAGCGCGAGCCCGCCGAAGCGCGCCACTTCTTCCCAAAGCGGGCCGTTCTGCGTGAGTTCGAAATACAGGTAGCCCGCGTTGTAGGGGATCTGGCGGGGCGCGACCGGCATCGCCTGCAAGCCGATGCCGGGCAGATGGCTGCGCACGAGATCCTGCAGCTTTTCGGACGGACCGGCCTTGGCCTGCGTCTGGAAGCGCTGCTGCAGCACGTCCGGCGGCATGGCCGCATTGACGGCCAGCACCACGGCAGTGAAGTCGCGCATCTCCGCTGGATCGATCACAGCGTTGCTCAAACCGTGTCCCTGCTCGACCAGCATGAT
This sequence comes from Caballeronia sp. LZ029, assembly GCF_031451275.1. Classification (NCBI taxonomy): domain Bacteria; kingdom Pseudomonadati; phylum Pseudomonadota; class Betaproteobacteria; order Burkholderiales; family Burkholderiaceae; genus Caballeronia; species Caballeronia sp. LZ029. The sequence goes on along the minus strand of NZ_JARUXO010000001.1, from coordinate 392,838 downwards.
CTTTTGGGCGCTGCGCACCAGCACCTGATTGAGCATGTCGTGGATCTCATCGACGAGCGGCCTCAGACAGGTATGCGGCTCGCCGTGCGTGTACGACGGAACCGTCAGCGGCCGCCGTGTTCCAGGCCGCAGATGTGTCGACAGTTCGCCCGCCATGCCGAGCAACAATTGGTAGATGTCGGCGGGCGAGGTGGAAGGCACGAGCAACAGATGCTTCAGTTGCGGCTCGTAGCAGTTGAGGATCTGCAACAGCAGATAGTCGCTGACCGTCGCGGCGCTGGCCGTGCTGTTGACGCTGCCGGCAAGGCGGCTGGCGAGCGCGTCGGCACGCATGCGCGCGAGGTCCTGAACCTTGAACAGCCAGCTCATCAGGAGCTCGCTCGCGCCGAATCCAGTGACGGTCGGAACGAGCGTGGTATCGAGTTCGAGGCTCCCGTCTGCGCGAATGGCCGTCACGCGAGTGAGCGGCAGACCGATCCACGCTTCCCCCATCTCCTTTTCCGGCACTAGGCGCAAACGCAGGCTGGACAGTTGGACCAATTCCGGCGCGAGGCCGACCGAATTCGTGTCGCGCAGTTCGGTGTCGAAAACCTGATAGCGCGCCAGCGACTCGGGAGAGGCGTCGAATGTGGTTTCCTCGCAGTTCGGCAGCCGCACAGGCACAGCCAGGAAAATCACCTGTCCGAGATGCTCGTGGCGGACCGTCAAGGGCACGGGAAGCGGAGTGTTGCCGGGGGCGTCGAACGGCGTGCCGTCTGCGAACACGCCGGTCGCCGATTGCAGAATGACCTTGCCGAGCGCGAGCGACTCCGGATCGAGGCGATAGTGTGTGAAACCGAAGAAAAACGGCGACAGCGGCGTCGCACGCATATGCGCGTACTTCTCGAAGTAGCGCTCCTGCTGCTGGAACAACTGTGGCCGGAAGAACAGTCCTTCCTGCCAGGTGACCTTTGCATACCAACTCATGATCTCGTCCGCTAAGTGATTCTTGTACGCGATTTATTTACTTTCGGGCTTCGCGGCGTCGGTGATCCTGACCGCCTTGGAGCCCACCGTGATCGTCAACTTCACTTTAGGCGTGAAGCGATACCAGGCGGCGTCGGGCGCCGGCGACAGCGCAAAGGTTTCGCGCCACACCGCATTGGGCAAATCGCGGTAGGCAGCGATCACGCCGATCGCCGTCGTCTCGGGATCACCGCGCCGCAAGATCTGCTTCTTGTCGCCGGGGCGCATCTCGAACTCGTCGCGCTTCACAAGATCGTTCGCGAGCAAAGTCTTGTCTTGCGTCTGCAAGGAAAAGAAATCAGCGCTGTTGAATACGCCATCGCTCTTGAGCTCGTAGATGCGCACGACGATCGGCGCGGCGCGACCCTTTTCGTCGAGATTGACGTCGCTCTGCGCGGCGACGTTGAGCTCGAGCCGGGTCGGCTCTTTCGGCTTGGGCTCGCTGCTGCTGGCGCACGCCGAAAGCCACAGGGCGCACGCCAGAGCTGCGATGGTCAGAGTCAAACGCATGCTGAATACTTTCGGAATCCGGTGAATCTGGAAAACACTTGAACGCAATCGCCCGGCGAGAGCGGACTCCCGCCGGGCCATGAGGCTAGTCAGTCAACTTCAGACTTCCTTGTTGCCCTTGATGTCAAAGCCGGCCGTGACCGCGCCGCCCGAACCGCCTTGCGCGTTCTGGACGACGTACTCCTGCTTGACCTTGGCGAACGAAAGCGAAACGCTCTCGCGGCTGTGATCGCTGTCGTTGCGGCTGCCCGACGGCGCGACACGCGTAACGAGCACGTCGCTCATCGTGATCTTGAGGTACTCGAGCGGGTTACCGCCGGCCTTGCGCATGATGAGCGCCGCCTGATCGATATGCTTGCCGGTCAGCGCGTACTTCATCAGGTTCGGGCTCGAACGGTCGATGTTGTGTTCGAACTTCAGGTCAGACACGGTGGCTTTGCCAGCGCCGCCACCGCTACCCGAGTGCATCGTCGATTCCTGACGAATCTCCCAGTTCCAATTGAGGACTTCGATCTCGTCCTTGTGCTTGTCATCAAGCGATTCGCCGGTGATGCCGTCGATTTTCAGGAAAATGTCCTGTGCCATATAACACTCCTTATTGTTATCAAAGTACCGACGGGATCGCATCGATGATGCTCACCCGTGGTCGAGGGTCGCGTCGCAGACGCGATTTCTGAGGTCGGACACTTGTCAGACCGCTTTTCCAGATTTACGCCGCATCCTTGATCGAAGGCAGCTTCGTCACCAGTCGGAGCGAAACGGTCAGGCCCTCGAGTTGGAAATGCGGACGCAGAAAGAACTTGGCCTGGTAGTAGCCGGGGTTGCCTTCGACATCCTCGACAACCACTTCGGCCGCTGCCAACGGACGCTGCGCTTTGGTTTCCTGCGACGAGTTGACCGGGTCGGCATCGACGTAGTGCATGACCCACTCGTTCAACCAGCGTTGCATGTCGTCGCGCTCGCGGAACGCGCCGATCTTGTCGCGGACGATGCACTTCAGGTAGTGCGCGAAACGCGAGCATGCGAACAGGTACGGCAGCCGCGCGGACAGCGCCGCATTCGCGGACGCGTCGGCGTCGTGATACTCGGCGGGCTTTTGCAGCGACTGCGCGCCGATGAAGGTCGCGTGATCGGTGTTCTTGCGGTGGATCAGCGGTATGAAGCCGCTCTTCGACAACTCGGCCTCACGCCGGTCCGAGATCGCGATCTCGGTCGGGCACTTCATGTCGACGCCGCCGTCATCCGTCGGGAACGTGTGGCACGGAAGGTTTTCCACCGTCCCGCCCGACTCAACGCCACGGATCAGCGAGCACCAGCCGTACTTCTTGAACGAGCGATTGATGTTGACGCCCATCGCGTATGCGGCATTGGCCCACGCATAGCGGCTGTGATCCGCGCCGCCCGTTTCCTCTTCGAAGTCGAATTCATCGACCGGATTGGTGCTCGCGCCGTATGGCAGACGCGACAAGAACCGCGGCATCGCGAGGCCGATGTAGCGTGCGTCCTCGGTATTGCGCAGCGAGTTCCAAGCGGTGTACTCGAGGTTTTGCGTGAAGATCTTCGTCAGGTCGCGGGGGTTGGCGAGTTCCTGCCACGATTCCATCTGCAGCACGGAGGGTGCCGCACCGGCGATGAACGGCGTATGCGCCGCAGCCGCGACTTTCGCGATCGAGCCAAGCAGATCGACGTCGGTTGGTGTGTGATCGAAGAAGTAGTCGGCCATCAGGCAGCCGTACGGCTCGCCGCCGAGCTGGCCGTATTGCTCTTCGTAGATCTGCTTGAAAAGCGGACTCTGATCCCACGCGATGCCCTTGTAGCGCCGCATGGTCCGGTGCAATTCGTTCTTGGACAAATCCATGAAGCGGATCTTCAGGTGTTCGTCGGTCTCCGTGTTCGACACGAGATGATGCAGACCGCGCCACGCCGATTCCAACTGCTGGAAGTCCGCATGATGCAAGATCAGGTTGATCTGGTCCGAGAGTTTGCGATCGATCTGCGCGATGATCGCCGCGATACTCTTGTAAGCGTCGTCGCTGATCGTGATCGACTGCGACAGCGCTTGCGCGGCAAGGGTCTGCACCGCGAACTCGACGGCTTCGCGAGCCAGTTCGGTCTTCGGGCGGAACTCCTTTTCAAGCAGTTCGGTGAAATCGGATTGTGCGTACGCTGCCTGGGCGAGCGCCGCTTCTGGTGCTTTCTTGTTCATGGTGTGAATCCTTGAATTCAATCGTCAGGGCTACGCGCTTACTCTTCGCCGGCGGCGTCGCCCACGGCACGCTCGGGCTTCGGCGCGGCGGCCAGCGACTTGAGCAGAGCCGGGTCTTGCAGCAGTTTCGTGACAAGGGCTTCCGCGCCCGACTTCCCGTCCATGTAGGTCTGCAGGTTGGCGAGTTGCGTACGCGCCTCGAGCAGTTGGCGCAACGGCTCGACCTTGCGCGCGATCGCGGCAGGCGAAAAGTCCTCCATGCTCTCGAAGGTCATGTCGACCATCATCTGCCCCTCGCCGGTGAGCGTGTTGGGCACCGCGAACGCGACGCGCGGGCGAATCGCCTTCATGCGCTCGTCGAAGTTGTCGATGTCGATGTCGAGAAACCGGCGGTCGGACACCGGCGGAAGCGGTTCCACTGGATGCTTGCCCGACAGATCGGCGAGCACGCCCATCACGAACGGCAGTTCCACCTTCTTTTCCGAGCCGTAGACTTCGACGTCATACTCGATCTGCACGCGGGGCGCCCGGTTGCGCGCGATGAATTTCTGCGAACTGCTTGAAGTCATAAACAGTATTCCTAACTTAGTATATGAAAAGGCTAAGCTGCTAAAAAGCGGCCGCTTAGTCCGGCTCGCCGGCAGGCGCGCATTCAGCCTCGAAGGCGAGTGCGCTTGACGGCACGGCATCCGCGTCGGTCACGTCGATCGCGATTTGCGCAATCTTCTTCCGGGCCGCGAATCCGTCGAGCCAGAGTGCAGACAGGCGCGGCAATATGTGCTGCTCGATAAAACCGATCAGCACCCGCGCACCGGTTTCTTGCACGAGGCAGCGCGCGACGACGTAGTCGATTACGGCGTCGCTGTAGCGCAGCGCGATGCCGTGGCTCTCAGCCATCCGGCTGACCACGCGATTCAAATGGAGACGCACGATGCGTCCAAGCGCGTCATCGGCCAGCGGGCGATACGGGACCACCGTCACGCGTCCAAGAAACGCAGCCGGGAACACCTTGAGCAGTTCGGGCGTTAGTGCCTCGCGCAGCGCCGTCGCGTCGGGGGCGAGCGACGAATCGGCGCACAAACTGGAGGTTAGATCACTGCCGACGTTGCTGGTCAGCAGAATCGCAGTGTTGCGGAAATCGATGTAGCGGCCGTCACCGTCCTCCATGTAGCCCTTATCGAACACCTGGAAGAACATCTCGTGAACGTCGTGATGCGCTTTTTCGATTTCATCGAGCAGGACAACCGAGTACGGGCGACGACGGACGGCTTCGGTGAGCACCCCACCCTCGCCGTAACCCACATAACCCGGCGGCGCGCCCTTGAGACCGGACACGGTGTGCGCCTCCTGATACTCGCTCATATTGATGGTGATCAGATTCTGCTCCCCACCATATAGAGCGTCGGCAAGCGCCAGCGCGGTCTCGGTCTTGCCGACGCCGGACGGACCGACGAGCAGGAACACGCCGAGTGGCTTCTTCGGATCGGTGAGACCGGCGCGAGCCGTCTGCACGTGCTCGCCGATGCGGCGCAACGCGTCGCCCTGGCCGATCACGCGAGCTTCGAGCGTGTCGGGCAGCGCAAGGACAGCGCTGAGTTCGTCGGTCATCATGCGGCCGACCGGAATGCCGGTCCAGTCCGAGACGATTTCGGCGACGATCGCATCGTCCACCTCGGGGAAAACCAGCGGCTTGTCGCCCTGCAGTTCGGCCAGCGCACGTTCGAGCGCACGCAGCGTATCCAAAGATGGCGCCGGTTGCGCATCCGCCCCGTCGCTGAGTTGTTGCGACCCGGCCGCCGACACCGCTTCACGTGCGGCGAGCAGCTTCTGGGCCGCCTCGGCCTGCTTGCGCCAATCTGTTTCGACGGCGACTTCGCGCGTCGCCAGTTCGTCGATGCGCGTGCGCACCTGACTCAACACCTTGCCGGATTCGATGCCCAACTGCGCCTCGCGGGCGAGCAGGCTTTCCTCCGCGCGGGCCGCAGCCAGCCGCTGGCGCACGTCGTCCAGCTCGCGCGGCGTCGCATGCAGCGACAGCGCGACTCGGGCGCAGGCCGTGTCGAGCAGGCTGATGGCCTTGTCAGGCAACTGGCGCGCGGGAATGTAGCGATGCGACAGCGTGACCGCCGAGCGAATCGCACTGTCGCGTACAACTACGCCGTGATGATGCGACAACGTTTGCGTGAGACCGCGCACCATATCGATCGCCGCCGCCTCGGACGGCTCGCCCACCTGGAGCACCTGGAAGCGCCGGATGAGCGCGGGATCCTTCTCGATGTGTCGCTTGTATTCGGCCCAGGTCGTCGCGCCGACGGTACGCACCTTGCCTCGCGCGAGCGCAGGCTTCATCAGGTTGGCAGCGTCGCCGGTCCCTGCCTGACCACCCGCGCCGATCAGCGTATGAACCTCATCGATGAACAGAATCACTGGTGCAGTGGACTTGGCCGCCGCTTCGAGCACGCCCTTCAGACGCGCCTCGAATTCGCCCTTCATGCTCGCGCCCGCGAGCAGTGCGCCGGCATCGAGGCTGAGCAGGCGCACATCTGCGAGTCTGGGAGGCACGTTGCCGGAGGCGATCGCCTGGGCCAGCCCCTCGACCACAGCGGTCTTGCCGACACCTGCTTCGCCGGTCAGCAGCGGATTGTTTTGCCGACGTCTCAACAGCACGTCGATCATCGTGCGGATTTCGAACTCGCGACCGATCACCGGCTCGATCTCACCCGCGCGGGCACGCGCCGTCATGTCGGTGCAATATTGCTCCAGGCCAGCGCTCTTGCCGGCAGCCGACATAGCGCCGGAAGCTTCGCCAGGCGCGGAATCTGGATCGAATTCGCTATGGTCGTACGTGCGGTCCTCAGCTTCAGGCGAGCCGTCGATCCATTCGACGAACAGTTCATCGGGCTGATCGACCGGAATTTTGGCGAACGCGGAAGAGATCGACAGCAGCACGCGGCGCAGTTCTGCGTTACCCGCCAGGGCCGCCAGCAGCCAGGCGCCACGCACGCGGCGATCGCCGTGGCTCAGCGTGGCGAGAACCCACGCGCGCTCGATGGCCGTTTCGATATGCCAGGAAAAATCGCTGATTGAACTTGCGCCAGCGGGCAATGCAGCCAGCGCGCGCGTGAAGTCGCGATCGAGAGCGTCGCGGTCGATGCCCGCATGTCGCACGATACGGTGCAGATCGCTGTCGGGCTGCTGCAGAATCTGATGCAGCCAGTGCACGAGCTCGACATACGGATTTCCACGCAACTTGCAGAAGGAGGTGGCTGATTCGATGCTTCGGTAAAGTGTGACGCCTAGCTTACCGAACAGTGCCTGACGAGAAATGGTCATACTTGGTCTATGTTATTTTTAACTCTCGACTGCGCCGCACTAGCACACGGCCGCCTTTCCTCTAGATTTTTTGAAACGCACTCCTAATTACAAATTTGCAACAAATTCCTATTCTTACTGTGTCATAAAATACCGGGGAGAGTACAGCAGAACGGACATCGCTGAAGTCGCTTGGAAATGTGAGCAGCGATGCGCCATCGAAGCGTAGCAA
>NZ_JARUXO010000001.1:183371-385473 GCF_031451275.1 Caballeronia sp. LZ029 | reverse complement strand
TAGATATTCGTCGAACGAAGATTCCCAGTCCATCACTTCCTCATGCAAAGGATGAAGAAGTACCTATAATGACATGAATTTTATGACACAGTAAGACTATGCATCAGTCAACAAATCCTTCGATCCAAATTATTCGTATGGGCGCTTAAATAGTCAATCTAATATTCTGGCAAACCTTGCCCAAAGACATTACTCATAACATTTGCTCATTTTTTAATCACACGGCCGACGCGATCACGCCTAGATCACTTCGCACCACGCGAATGATTAGTAGGTCAAGACAATTATCGAAAGACTCTGTTGAAGGGATCCGGTTGAAGCACCGAATTGGGGATCACTCGAAAGCATTGCAGCCGAGAGCCAGCGGGCGAGGGCTGACTTTTCCTAACCGCTAAATGATGCGCTTACCCGGAAGGCGTGCAGACTATATATTTAGCGTGCGTGGTTTACCACGAAGCAAGCGAAGACTGAAACGAATTGCGTCGCGTCGTCAACGAAAGGGGACTAGACCTTCTTGCGAAGACTATCGTCGTCAGTATCCGTGGTCAGATGGCTGACATCCCCCCACGAAACAACGGTCGCACCGCCGCCCTCATACTCCACCACATTGACGCTGCAATTGAGCAGCGGCCACATGCGCGGTTCCTGCAGCGACAGCTTCATCGCGAATCTATAGATGCAATCGAGCACGCCGCCATGCGCGACGAGCGCGATACGCCCGCCCGGATGCGCGGCAACGATCGGTTCCATCGCATGCACGACGCGGTGATAAAACACGCGCTGCGATTCGCCGTCGCCGGGCGGTGAAAAACCGGGATCGCGCGTCTGCCATTCGACGTATTCAGCGGGAAATTTATCGTTGATTTCGTCGCTGTCGTGGCCTTGAAACGCGCCGTAAAATCGCTCGCGCAATTTTTCCGACAAACGCAATTCGAGCCCCAAAGCATCCGCGAAAGGACGCGCCGTTTGCTGCGCGCGTTGCAGATCGCTCGAATAAACCGCGTCGATACGGTTTTCGCGAGCAAGGCGCGCTCCGAGCTGTTCGGCTTGCAGGAAGCCGTGCTCGGACAACGGAATGTCGATATGCCCCTGAATGCGCTTGATGCGATTCCAGTCGGTCTCGCCGTGCCGGATGAAAAGGACCTGAGTCGTCATGGACGCACCTGAAGCCAGAAAGTAACCGGCCCGTCATTGACGAGCGACACCTGCATCTCCGCACCGAATTCGCCCGTCTCGACGATCGGATGCTTCGCGCGCGCCTGCTCGACGAAGTAATCGAAAAGCCGCTTGCCTTCGTCGGGCGGAGCGGCGGGCGTGAAACTCGGGCGCAGGCCGCTCGACGTATCCGCGGCAAGCGTGAATTGCGAGACCAGCAACACGCCGCCCGCGCGGCCCGCGCCATCCATGTTCTGCACCGGGAGGTTCATCTTGCCCGCGGCATCGCTGAACACGCGATACGCAAGCATCTTGGCGAGGAGCTTGTCGGCGGCGGCTTCGTTGTCGCCCCGTTCGGCGCAGACCAGCGCGAGCAAGCCCGCGTCGATCGCGCCGGTCACGCGCTCGCCCACGCGCACATCGGCGCGCTTCACACGCTGTATGAGCGCAATCATCGGCTTAAGCGGTCAGCGTGACGCGCGCGAAACGGCGCTTGCCCACTTGCACCACGAACTCGCCCGCCTCGATCTTCAGGCCCTTGTCGGAGACGGTCGCGCCGTCGATCTTCACGCCGCCCTGCTCGATGTTGCGCAGCGCCTCGCTCGTCGACGGCACGAGGCCCGCCTGCTTCAGCAACTGGCCGATCGCGAGCGGCGCGCCCGCGAGCGTCACCGTCGGAATGTCGTCCGGCACGCCGCCCTTCGCGCGATGGTTGAAGTCGTCGAGCGCGCGTTCCGCATCCGACGAAGAGTGAAAGCGCGTCACGAGCTCCTGCGCGAGCATCACCTTGAAGTCGCGCGGATTGCGGCCGCCCTCGGCCTCTTTCCTGAAACGCGCGATTTCCTCGATGCTGCGGAACGACAGCAACTCGAAGTAACGCCACATCAGCACATCCGAAATGCTCATCAGCTTGCCGAACATCTCGGTCGGCTTTTCGCTGATGCCGATGTAGTTGTTCTTCGACTTCGACATCTTCTCGACGCCGTCGAGACCTTCGAGCAGCGGCATCGTCAGGATGCACTGCTGTTCCTGGCCGTACTGCTTCTGCAATTCGCGGCCGACAAGCAGGTTGAACTTCTGGTCGGTGCCGCCGAGTTCGAGATCCGCGTTCAGCGCGACGGAGTCGTAACCCTGCATGAGCGGATACAGGAATTCGTGGATGGAAATGGGCACGCCGCCCTGAAAGCGCTTCGTGAAATCCTCGCGTTCGAGAATGCGCGCGACCGTGTAACGCGACGCGAGCTTGATCATGCCGTCGGCGCCGAGCGGCATCGACCATTCGCTGTTGTAGCGGATTTCGGTCTTCTCGCGATCCAGCACGAGCGCAGCCTGCTCGAAATACGTCTTCGCGTTGCTTTCGATCTGCTCGCGCGTGAGCGGCGGGCGCGTCGCGTTGCGGCCGGACGGATCGCCGATCAGCGAAGTGAAATCGCCGATCAGGAAAATGACCTGATGGCCGAGATCCTGCAACTGGCGCATCTTGTTCAGCACGACCGTATGGCCGATGTGGATGTCGGGCGCCGTCGGATCGAGACCGAGCTTGATGCGCAGCGGCTTGCCCGTCGCCGCGCTCCTTGCGAGCTTCTGCGCGAATTCGTCTTCGATCAGCAGTTCGTCGCAGCCACGTTTGGCGATGGCAAGCGCGTTTTTCACATCGTCGGTGATCGGAAAGCTCTGCGCGGCGGCGGGCGCGGAAGAAGCGTTGGAATCTGTGGTCATGCTTGCGGCTTGTGAAGTCAAAAGGGTTCGATGACTGGCGAACGGCGGCGCGATCTGGCCTCGATGCCGTCGCAGCGGTCCGGCGTGGCCGGATGGGACGCCGCGCGTCGAAACGCGGCGCGCGCGGAAAATGACGAAATCTCGCGCAATTGCTTGTTCAGGCTCAGGATTTTACGCGATGACGCGGTCATCCGCGCCGTTTCATGTCTGATGAGGCGTGTTTGACGCGGTCATCGGCGTGTCGGAATGCATTCATCGATCCAAGGCGGCGGCAGACGCGTCTTAACGATTCGACCCATAACGCGGATAATCGCCGCTTGAGCGAAACCCGGCAACATGGCATCGAAGAGGAGAGCAGCGTGCCCAAGAAAACCGAAGCAATCGAAACCGGCAAGGCGGATGGCGTGTACTTCGGTTTGATGTCCGGAACCAGCATGGATGGCGTGGACGGCGTCGCGGTGCAATTCGCGACGGGCAAGCCGCCTGTCGTGATCGGCGAAGCGCATGTGTCCTTTTCGAAAGGCTTGCGCGATGCGCTCTTCGAACTTCAATCGCCCGGCGACAACGAGCTCGAACGCGAGGCGCTCGCCGCCAATGCGCTCGCGACGCGTTACGCCGTCTGCTGTCACGAATTGCAGAGCATGAGCGGCTGTTCGGCGGCAAAGGTGCGCGCGATCGGGGTTCACGGCCAGACGGTGCGGCATCGGCCGGAGAAGGGCTACACGCGGCAGATCAACAATCCGGCGCTGCTCGCGGAGATGACCAGCATCGACGTGATCGCCGATTTCCGCAGCCGCGATGTCGCCGCGGGCGGTCAGGGCGCGCCGCTCGTGCCGGCGTTTCACGCGACGCTCTTCGGCGAAAAGAACGAGACGCGCGTCGTGTGCAATCTGGGCGGCATCAGCAATATCACGATTCTTGCGGCAAGCGGCGAAGTGCGGGGCTTCGATTGCGGACCGGCGAACGCGTTGATCGACGAATGGGCGTTGCGTCATCTGCAACGAGCCTACGACGATGGCGGGCAATTCGCGGCGCAAGGCGCGGTCCATCCGGCGCTGCTCGATGCACTTCTCGACGAGCCGTTTTTCGAGCTGCCTCCGCCGAAAAGCACGGGCCGCGATCTGTTCAACCCGGCATGGATGGACGCGAAGCTCGCCGCCTTCGCGAGCCTCGCTCCCGCCGACGTTCAGGCGACACTCACCGCGCTCACCGCATCCACTGTCGCCCGTGAGATCGCGCGTCACGCGTCGGATGTGCGCGCCGTGTACGTGTGCGGCGGCGGCGCGCGCAATCCGGTTTTGATGAAGATGCTCCAGCAGGCACTGGAAGACGGCGGCGTCGCGGGCGTGCCCGTCATGACGACCGAGGCGCTCGGCGTGCCGCCGCAGCAAGTCGAAGCATTCGCGTTCGCGTGGCTCGCGATGCGCTGTGTCGCGCGCGAGCCGGGCAATCTGCCCACGGTGACGGGTGCGTCGGGTTCGCGGGTGCTCGGCGCGATCTATCCGCACTGAAGCGCGCCCGCAAACAAAAACGGAGCCCGAAGGCTCCGTTTCGCTCACATCGATTGATTCGTGCTCAGACCGAGAACGACGAACCGCAACCGCAAGTCGTGGTGGCGTTGGGGTTCTTGATGACGAACTGCGCGCCGTTGATGTCGTCCTTATAGTCGATTTCCGCGCCGACGAGATACTGATAGCTCATCGAGTCGACCAGCAACTGCACGCCTGCCTTGTCCATCACGGTGTCGTCTTCGTTGACTTCTTCGTCGAACGTGAAACCGTACTGGAAACCCGAGCATCCGCCGCCTTGCACGAACACGCGCAGCTTCAGATCCGGATTGCCCTCTTCATCGATCAATTGCTTGACCTTGTCTGCAGCCGCGTCGGTGAAGACGAACGGCAACGGCATTTCGGTCGTGGGGGTGTCGCTGACAGCGCTCATTCGAACTCTCCAATTAAGCTTCTAACCGCTATTGTAGGGCTGATCTCAATATCGTGCCGAATGTCCATGAAATCAATGGGCTATATGCAAATTCGACATGATCCTGTTTTCGCGCGCCAAAACGAAAAAGCCGCCGGCACCAAGGTGCAGACGGCTTTTGCAGCAGTTTCGCCAGGAGCCGGTGTCCGACAACGGCGAAACGCCGAAGCGCTTAACGCTTCGAGAATTGCTTCCTGCGGCGTGCCTTGTGGAAACCGACCTTCTTACGTTCCACTTCACGCGCGTCGCGGGTGACGAAGCCTGCGTTCGACAGTTGCGACTTGAGCGTTGCGTCGTAGTCCATCAGCGCACGCGTGATGCCGTGGCGAACCGCGCCCGCTTGACCCGTCTCGCCGCCGCCATTCACGTTGACCTTGATGTCGAACGTGGTGCCGTGGTTCGTGAGTTCGAGCGGCTGACGCACGATCATCAGCGACGTTTCACGCGAGAAATAGTCGGCGATGGGCTTGCCATTGACGATGATCTCGCCCTTGCCCGACTTGATGAAGACGCGAGCGACGGCGCTCTTGCGGCGGCCCGTACCGTAGTTCCAGTTACCGATCATGTGGGCTCCCCTTAGATCTCGAGCGCTTTAGGCTGTTGAGCCGTATGCGGATGCGTTGCTTCGGCGTAGACCTTCAGCTTCTTGATCATCGCGTAGCCGAGCGGACCCTTCGGAAGCATGCCCTTGACAGCCTTCTCGAGCGCGCGGCCCGGGAAACGCTCTTGCATCTTGCCGAACGTCGTTTCGTAGATGCCGCCCGGGTAACCCGAGTGACGATAGTACTTCTTGTCCGTGGTCTTGTTGCCGGTGACCTTCAGCTTGCCGGCATTGACGACGATGATGAAATCACCGGTGTCGACGTGCGGGGTGAATTCAGGCTTATGCTTGCCGCGAAGACGGCGTGCCACTTCGCTGGCGACACGGCCGAGAACCTTATCCGTCGCGTCAATCACGTACCATTCGCGCGTCACCTCTTCGGCTTTTGCGGAAAACGTCTTCATGATCGATCCAAAAAATTGATCTGCCCTTGAACTTTGCGTTGTTCGGCCCTGCTTATATGAGTGCGTTCGAGACGCGTGCAGGCTCTCACAAGCCTCTCTCCGCGGGCGTGTAGCGAAGAGAACTTTGAATTATAAAGGGAATTTGGCTGCTACGTCAAAGATTTGCTTTGCGCGACGCGAGGACGAAAAAAAGCCCGGGCAGCTGAGGCTCGGGCTTAATCCACCAAGGAGGAGGTGGAGGAGACAGAACCGAGTATAGGCACGGTCATGCTGCAAAGCAAGAAGATTTGCATCGTGAAAGCGAATTTCACTATTTGAAATATAAAGAAGATGAATGTCGCACAGGATTCTCTCTAATTTTCATATACTTACGAAAGTTTCGCCTCGATCATCCGGCATGTTTCGACTTTAGAGGCCATCCTCAACTTGAAATCTTGTCGTCGACCGACGAACCGCCTCGCCGATTTTCGCTTCGTCAACCCGTGGATGCTCGTAAGCAGTGACCCGTCGAGAATCCCTGAACCGCTACAATAAAGTCTCTGTAACGACGCGCTGAGCAGCTGGAGCCTGAGCATGGAATGCAAAGTTAGCTGGATGGGACAAGACGGCATGGCCTTCGCCGCCGAAGCGGGAAGCGGCCATCTCGTCAATATGGATGGCGCACCGGAAGGCGGCGGCCGCAATCTCGCGCCGCGCCCGATGGAAATGGTGCTGCTCGGCACCGGCGGCTGCACGGCCTACGACGTCGTGATGATTCTGAAGAAGAGCCGCCAGGAAATCCAGGGCTGCTCGGTCACGCTCAAGGCGGATCGCGCGAGCGAAGATCCGAAGGTCTTCACGAAGATTCATTTTCATTTCACCGTGACCGGCAAGAACCTGAACCCGGCGACGGTCGAGCGCGCGATCAATCTGTCGCACGACAAATATTGCTCGGCGTCGATCATGCTGGCGAAGACCGCGGAGCTCACGCATTCGTTCGAGATCGTCGAAGCGTAAGTCCAAGCGCAAGCCGAAACGAAAAGAGCCGACGTCGCGAGACGCCGGCTCTTCTCTTTTGAATGACGACAAAGCGGGCCGATAAGCCGGATTCTGTGCACGCGCCGACCGAAACCGAACGCGCGTGGCAATCATTCCTCTAGACGCGCCATTGCTGACGCGCTCAAGCTTCCTACCCGCAGACGGACGGGGGCCCCGTCCTGCATCGCGTGGATGCGCGCCTGCCTATTTGGAATTGCTCCGGGTGGAGGTTACCGTGCCGGATCGTCTCGCGACGTCCGCGGTGCGCTCTTACCGCACCGTTTCACCCTTACCTGATCTCCGGACTTGCGCCCGGAGCCATCGGCGGTTTGCTTTCTGTTGCCCTGTTCCGCGTGTTGCCACGGATGGCCGTTAGCCATCACCCTGCCCTGTGGAGTCCGGACTTTCCTCGCCCTCTTCGGCCGAAGCCGTCGAAGCCGCGATTGCCTGGCCCGCTTTGCGGCATCGATTCTAACATTGGCGATTACGGCGGCCCGGGCGAAACACGGAGACATCGTCGTAGAAATCGGGCGATGCGTTCGCCGTCCACCAGCCCGGCACGCCCAGCACCGGCAGCGGCGCGAACGCGCGGCTATCCAGCGGCCCTGCGTTCAGGCCCCGCGCCACACGTTCGTCGATCAGTGCGCGGCGCGCGGCATCGTCGAGCGTGAAATAGTCGGCGGGAACGTCGACGATCCACGCGTGCCCCGTGCACGCCTTGTACGGCGCGACGAGCTTCTCCAGCAACGCGTGCCCGAAGATGCGCGCCTCGCAGCGCCTACCCCACGCCGCGCGCTCGTCGACGAATAGCTTGCGCCAGCCGAAGCCGCGCAGCGCATCCGCGAGCGATGCATCGGCGCAGGCGAAGAGCACTGCGTTTTCGTCGAAGAGCGTGAGCGCGTCGCGCACGCCGCCGCGCGTCGGACCGACGCCGAGCGCATCGATTTGCTGCGCCTGTCGCGCGTTGAGCGTCGCCTTGATGCGCGGATACGCGAACCACATCGAGGCGTTGAAGAAATCGTGGAGATTGTGGCGGGTGGGCACGCGGCCGGTCTGCGCGATATGCCCTTCGTACGAAGCGCCGATTGGCAGCTCTTCCTGTGCGATGAACGCGAGCGGCTCGCCGCGCCCGGTCACGAGCGAGGCCGACGCCGCGTCTTCGTTGAGCGTCGCGAGGTATTCGTCGTAACCGGCGAGCGCCGCCGCCTGCCAGCGCCTGCCGCGCGCTTCGATCGACGCGAGCCAGGGTCGCGCCCAGTCGATATCCGCGAAACCCGCGCTCACGTTCGCGGCGTCAATGCGCGTCGGAGAAGCGCCAGTTGATCGAGTCACCGCCGCGCAACGGCACGATGGTCGAGTCGCCGGCGGTGAATTCGGCGGGCAGCGTCCAGGAGCCGCGTTCCAGCGTCACCGTTTCCGCACTGCGCGGCAGGCCGTAGAAGTCCGCGCCGTGGAAGCTCGCGAAGCCTTCGAGCTTGTCGAGTGCGCCGGCCTTGTCGAAGGTTTCGGCGTAGAGTTCGAGCGCGTGCAGCGCCGTGTAGCAGCCCGCGCAGCCGCACGCGTGTTCCTTCAGGCCTTTCGGATGCGGCGCGCTGTCCGTGCCGAGGAAATAGCGCGCATTGCCGGACGTCGCCGCTTCGACGAGCGCCACGCGATGTGTCTCGCGCTTGAGCACCGGCAGGCAGTAGTAATGCGGCCGCATGCCGCCGACCAGCATGATGTTGCGGTTGTAAAGCAGATGATGCGCGGTGATCGTCGCCCCGATCGGACCTTCGGCCTCGCGCACGTAATCCGCGGCGTCCTTCGTCGTGATGTGCTCGAACACGACCTTCAACGCCGGAAAATCGCGGCGCAGCGGCGTCATCACGCGGTCGATGAAGACCTTCTCGCGATCGAATACGTCGATGTCGCCATCGGTCACTTCGCCGTGCACCAGGAGCGGCATGCCGGTTTCCTGCATCGCTTCGAGCGTCTTCGCGCACTTTCCGAGGTCCGTCACGCCCGCGTCGGAATTGGTCGTCGCGCCCGCCGGATACAGCTTCACGCCATGCACGAAGCCGCTGTCTTTCGCGCGACGGATCTCGTCGGGCGGCGTGTTGTCGGTGAGATAGAGCGTCATCAGCGGCTCGAAGCGCGCGGCCGCGCCCTCTTTCGGCAACGCCGCCAGGATGCGCTCGCGGTACGCCGCGGCCAACGCGGTCGTCGTCACGGGCGGCTTCAGGTTCGGCATGATGATCGCGCGGCCGAACTGGCGCGCCGTGTGCGGCAGGACGGCCGCGAGCGTCGCGCCGTCGCGCACGTGCAGATGCCAGTCGTCGGGACGCGCGATCGTGAGCGAATTGGGCGAGGATGAGTTAGCGGACATGGCGTGATGACGGGGAACGTTGGAATGGCGCAAGTCCACGCGAGGAGGAAAAAAAACCGCCGTGGGAATTCCACAACGCGCGCCGTTATGAGCGGTTGCGCGATTTTTTCGGCCCGACCTCGGTGATATGCTTGTCGTACGTATTGTAACAACAGGCCATAAGCCGCCCGCCCCAGCATCATGTGCCAACTTCTCGGAATGAATTGCGCCGAACCGACCGACGTGACGTTCTCGTTCACCGGTTTCGCGGCGCGCGGCGGCGTCACGGATCATCATGCCGACGGCTGGGGTATCGCGTTCTTCGAGGACAAGGCCTGCCGGCTCTTCATCGATCATCAGTCGTCGGCCAGCTCGCCGCTCGCCGATATGGTGAAGCGTTATCCGATCAAATCGAAGAACACGATCGCGCATATCCGCAAGGCGACGCAGGGGCATATCCTGCTCGAGAACTGCCATCCGTTCATGCGCGAATTGTGGGGCCGTCACTGGATCTTCGCGCACAACGGCGATCTGAAAGGCCATTCGCCCGAACTCACCGGCGTGTACCAGCCGGTCGGCACAACCGATAGCGAGCTCGCGTTCTGTGCGCTGCTGCAAGGCCTGCGCCGCGCGTTTCCGTGCTCGCAGCCGCCGCTCGACGAACTCTTCGACGCGCTCGCCGGGCTCACCCGCGACATCACGCAATACGGCGTCTTCAATTTCCTGATGTCGAACGGACAGGCGCTCTTCTCGCACTGTTCGACGCATTTGTACTATCTGGTGCGTAGCTGGCCGTTCTCGACGGCGCATCTGATCGACGCGGACATGTCGATCGACTTCGCCAAATACACGACGCCGGAAGACCGCGTCGCCGTGATCGCCACGTCGCCGCTCACCGACAATGAAACCTGGACGCGCTTCGCCCCCGGCGATCTCGCGATGTTCCAGAAAGGCGATCTCTCGCGCACGGTGAATATTCCCGTGCCGGAGGAGATCGCGAAGAAGGCGGCGGAGCCGCTCGCGAAGGCGTGCGTCGGGTCGGCGCTGAAAATCGGTGAGATTCAGACGACAGCGGCGGTGGAATCGGAACTCGGAATCGAATAAAAAAACGGCGCTTCTTTTCGGAAGCGCCGTTTTTCTTTCACGACAGGGTCAGTGCAGGATCTTCGCCAAGAAGTCCTTCGCGCGATCCGACCGCGGATTCGCGAAGAACGCTTCCTTCTGATCATCCTCGACGATCAATCCCTTGTCCATGAAGATCACGCGGTTCGCCACCTTCTTCGCGAAGCCCATTTCGTGCGTCACGCACATCATGGTCATGCCTTCCTGCGCGAGTTCGACCATCACGTCGAGCACTTCGTTGATCATCTCCGGATCGAGCGCGGACGTCGGCTCGTCGAAGAGCATCGCGATCGGGTCCATCGACAACGCCCGCGCAATCGCCACGCGCTGCTGCTGACCGCCGGAAAGCTGACCCGGAAACTTGTCGGCGTGCGCACGCAGGCCGACGCGATCCAGCAGCTTCAAACCCTTCTGCATCGCTTCGTCGTTCGAGCGGCCGAGCACCTTGATCTGCGCGAGCGTCAGGTTCTGCGTGATCGTCAGATGCGGAAACAGCTCGAAGTGCTGAAACACCATGCCGACCTTCGAGCGCAGCTTCGACAAGTTGGTCTTCTTGTCCGTGAGCGATTGCCCGTTGATCGTGATCTCGCCCTTCTGGAACGGTTCGAGGCCGTTCACGGTCTTGATGAGCGTCGACTTGCCCGAACCCGACGGGCCGCACACCACGACGACCTCGCCCTTCTTCACTTCGGTCGTGCAGTCCGTCAACACCTGGAACTGCCCGTACCACTTGGAAACATTCTTGATAGAGATCATCTTGCGACCTTTTTCTGAAGACTTTTGACGAGGGCCGACGCCACCACGCAGATCACGAAATAGCACGCACCCGCGAACAGGACCATTTCGACGGACGTGCCGTCGCGATCCCCGATGTTCGTCGCCGTGCGGAAGAAGTCCGCGAGACTGATGACGTAGACGAGCGACGTATCCTGAAACAGCACGATCGCCTGCGTGAGCAGCAGCGGCACCATCGCACGGAACGCCTGCGGCAGCACGACGAGCTGCATCGCCTGGCCGTACGTCATGCCGAGCGCGAAGGCCGCGTTCACCTGACCGCGCGGCACCGCCTGAATGCCCGCGCGAATGATTTCCGAATAGTACGCGGCCTCGAAGAGCGAGAACGCGACCATCGCCGAAGCGAGACGAATGTCGATGTCCGCCGACAGCCCGAGCACGTTCTGCAGCAGTTGCGGCACGATCAGGAAGAACCACAGCAGCACCATCACGAGCGGGATCGAGCGGAACAGCGTGACGTACGCGCTCGCGAACCATTGCAGCGGCTTCACGCCCGAGAGACGGAACAGCGCGAGCACGGTGCCCCACACGATGCCGACGACGATCGCGAGCACCGTGATCTGCAACGTGATCTTGGCGCCCGTCATCAGCGTGGGCCACTGCGCAAGAATGTCACTCCAGTTGAACTGATGCATCACTTGCCTCCGATGTAGCCAGGCAGCCGCGTCTTCGCTTCGACCCAGCGCATCAACTGCATCACGACCAGATTGATGAGCATGTAAGCGACCGTCACCGCGATGAACGACTCATAGGTCTGCGCCGTGTAGTCGACGAGCTGGCGCGCCTGTGCGGACAGATCCAGCAGACCGATGGTCGACGCCACCGCCGAATTCTTGAAGACGTTGAGAAATTCCGACGTGAGCGGCGGCACGATGATGCGGTACGCGACCGGCATCAGCACGTAACGATACGTCTGCCATTGCGTGAAGCCCATCGCGAGACCCGCGTTGCGCTGTCCGCGCGGCAGCGCGTTGATGCCCGAGCGCACCTGCTCGCATACGCGCGCGCCGGTGAAGAGCCCGAGACAGATGATCGACGACGAGAAGAACTGCGCGCTGGGCGGCAGTTGCTTGAACCAGTTGCCCATGGAAGGCGGCAGCAACTCCGGTATCACGAGATACCAGACGAAGAATTGCACGATCAGCGGAATATTGCGGAAGATCGCGACGTAGACGGTGCCGATGCCCGCCAGCGTGCGATTCGGGACCGTGCGCAAGATGCCGAACAACGAGCCGACCACGAGCGCGATCACCCAGGCCGCGAGCGACACGGTAATCGTCACCCAGAAGCCGGAGATCAGCCAGCCGAGATAGGTCGTGGGCTCGCCGGTCGAAACCGGACTCAGCAGGACGCCCCAGTTCCAGTGATAAGACATGGACTCACTCCAAAAAGAAACGGAAGAAGCAAGCTCCTTCCGTTTCGTTCGTTCGAGACTCGAACCGGTTAGTCGATTGCCTTGTCATTCGGGCTCTTGTAGAGAGCCTTCATGTCTTCACTTTCGGGGAAGTTGAGGTTGAGACCCTTCGGCGGGATCGGGCTTTCGAACCACTTCTTGTAGATCTTGTCCGCGTCGCCCGACGTTTCGACCTTGGCGATCGCGTCGTCGACGACCTTCTTGAACTCCGGATCGTTCTTGCGGATCATGCAGCCGTACGCTTCATGCGATTGCGGCGCGCCGACGATCACGAAATCGTTCGGGTTGTTCGACTTGGCGCGCTCGCCGGCGAGCAGTGCATCGTCCATCATGAACGCGACCGCGCGGCCCGTCGACAGCGTCAGGAACGACTCGCCGTGGTCCTTCGCGCTGATGATGTTCATGCCCATGTTCTTGTCCTGATTCATCTTGCGAAGCAGGCGCTCGGACGTGGTGCCGGCCGTGGTCACGACGGTCTTGCCCTTCAGATCGGCCCAGTCCTTCACGCCCGAATCCTTCTTGGTCATGAGGCGCGTGCCGATCACGAAGATCGTGTTCGAGAAGGAGACTTGCTGCTGGCGTTCGGCGTTGTTCGTGGTCGAGCCGCACTCGATATCGACGGTGCCGTTCTGCACGAGCGGAATGCGGTTCTGCGACGTGATCGGCGTGAGCTTGACCTTCAGGTCCTGCATGCCCAGCTTCTGCTTGACGGCTTCGACGACCTTCAGCGCGAACTCGTGCGAGTAGCCGACGACGTTCTGCTTGTCGTCATAGTAGGAAAAGGGAATGGACGATTCGCGATGCCCCAGCGAGATCACGCCCGTGTCCTTGATCTTCTTCAGCGTGCCGGCGTCTTGCGCATACGCGCCGGTTGCGAGAAACCCGAGCGCGGCGACGAGCAGCGCAGCCTTTTTAACCTTCATGTGTTCGATCTCCTGTGGCGAAAAACCGGGGCAAGTTTAGCAGGGTAATTATTCTGAAAGAATGATTGTTAACCCAAGCCGTCTTATTTGTGAGACGCCCGATTGCAGTAGGGTTGCAACTGGTTGCGACCGCGCATATTACTGTCGTTTTCGCGCGGATGCTTGACCGAATACAACTAGCCGGTCGACTTGTAGCTTTCATGCAAATGCGGGCGGCATTTCCGACGAAATGCCGCCCGCATCGTTCAAAGGGCGCGAACGCCGTCCGCATCTCGCGGACCGTTGTGACGAACGCGCCGTCGCATCGGATCAGGGATAGAGGCCGCGCATCTCGCGCGCCTGCAGAATCCGCGTACACGCGACGATAAACGCCGCCGTGCGCACCGACACCTTGTGCTCGCTCGCGACCTGCCACACGCCGGCGAACGCTTCGCGCATCACGCGTTCGAGACGCTGATTGATCTCGTCCTCGGTCCAGAAGAAGCTCGAGAAGTCCTGCACCCACTCGAAGTACGAAACCGTCACGCCGCCCGCGTTCGCGATGACGTCCGGAATCACGAGCACGCCCTTGTCGGTCAGGATGTCATCGGCCGCGGTCGTGGTCGGGCCGTTCGCGCCTTCGACGACGATCTTCGTGCGAATCTTCGATGCGTTCTTCTCGGTGATCTGGTTTTCCAGCGCGGCCGGAATCAGGATGTCGCTTTCGATCATCCAGAACTCTTCGGCCTGCACGGGATCCGCGCCCGCGAAGCCGCCGACGCCGCCGTTCTTCGCGACGTGATCGAGCAGCGCGACCGCATCGATGCCTTTCGAGTTGTGAATCGTGCCCGTGTGATCCTGCACGGCGATCACGCGCGCGCCCGCTTCCTGGAACAGCTTGGCCGCGATGCCGCCCACGTTGCCGAAGCCCTGCACCGCGATTCGCGCGCCTTCGATATCCATGCCGATGCGCCGCGCCGCCTCCGTGCCGACGACGAACACGCCGCGGCCCGTCGCTTCCTTGCGGCCGAGCGAGCCGCCGAGCGAGATCGGCTTGCCGGTCACGACGCCCGTTGCCGTCTGGCCCTGGTTCATGGAGTACGTGTCCATCATCCACGCCATGATCTGCTCGTTCGTGTTGACGTCCGGCGCGGGAATGTCCGTGTTCGGCCCGATGATGATGCCGATCTCGCTGGTGTACCGGCGCGTTACGCGCTCGAGCTCGCCGCGCGACAGCGTGCGCGGATCGACGCGGATACCGCCCTTCGCGCCGCCGTACGGCACGTTCACGGCCGCGTTCTTCACCGACATCCACGCGGACAGCGCCATCACTTCGGAGAGCGTCACGTCCTGGTGATAACGAACGCCGCCCTTGCCCGGGCCGCGCGACGTGTTGTGCTGCACGCGATAGCCTTCGAAGTGCGCGACGGTGCCGTTATCGAGTTCGATCGGGCAATCGACGATGAGGATGCGCTTCGGGCGCTTGAGCGTTTCGAGCCAGCGGGAGAGAGAACCGAGATACGGGGCGACGCGATCGACCTGGCGAAGATAGTTTCCCCAGGGACCGAGATCATCGGCATGGAGATACGACGGGATGGCGTGTTTTGCGTCCGGCGCTTGCACAGGTTGCTTCGAGGCAGACATTGATGCTCCAGCGGTGAAGGGATGGGCACATTGTCGAAAAACGCCGATTCCAAATCCAATGCCGTTTCCTTATCCCATCATGCAATTTCTGCATAACGTCGCCGAGCCTTACACCACGGGCTTCCCGGGCGATGCCTTCAACAGTTCTTCACCGACCGCGTCCCATAGCGCGCGCATCAGCGCCTGGCGCGGCTCCTCGCCTTGGGCTGCGAGCTTGTCGCGATAGAGGCGGATTTCCATCGTCAGCGTGAACTGGCCGGCGGGCGTGCCGCGCGTGCCGCGATCGAGGCGGATGAGCCGCCCTTCCTCCACCGCGTCTTCCACGGCGCTGTGCGGCAGGAACGCGACGCCGTGCCCGGCCAGCGCCATCGCCTTGAGACCTTCGGCCATGTCGGTTTCATAGACCTTGTCGAGATAGAGCCGCGTCGGCGCGGTCGCAATGATGACTTCGGTCATGCGTCCGAGATACGCATTAGGCGTGTACGACAGATAAGGAACCGGCGATTCGGCGGTCGCGGGCAGCGTGAAGCGCGCGCGTACGCCCTTGGTGACCGCGGAGAACGGACTGATCGGTTCGGCGCCGAGTGTGAGCATGTCGTAGCGCGCGGGATCGAGCGCGACCGGATGGCTCGGATGGTGATAGCCCATCACGAGATCGCAGCCGCCTTCGACGAGCGAGAGCACCGCATCGTGAACGTTGAGCGCGCGCAGTCGTGTGCGGATGCGCCCGAGCCGCGCCTCGATATGTTCGAGCCAGCGCGGAAAGTACGTGAGCGAAAGCGTGTGCGGCACAGCGAACTCGATGGTCGCCGAGGGCACGCCGCCCTGTCCGCGCAGCAGCGTGCGCGCTTCGTGGAACTGCGAGAGCATCGCGAGCGCCTGCTCGTAGAACACGTTGCCGGCTTGCGTGAGCCGCGTCGGATACACGGACCGGTCGATGAGCTCCGTGCCGAGCCACGCCTCCAGCGCCTGGATGCGCCGCGAGAAAGCGGGCTGCGTGATGTGCCGAAGCTCGGCCGAGCGGCTAAAGCTGCGCGTCTCCGCTAGCGAAACGAAGTCTTCCAGCCATTTCAGTTCCATTCGATTTCGGGCGCGAGGCGCGTGTTCTGCGAAGAACGCATTCTAGCGGGCGCATGAACCGCGCGAAGGCGCAGCGCACCATTCGCATGCGGTCGCGCACGGACGCGGTGCCGTCGGCTTGTGGGCCGGGCCGCGCCGACGTTCCTGTGTGCGCCCGAATTCCGCGTCCACATTCGCTCTGCGCGATGCATCGATTAAACATGCACACGATTGGCATGATGCTTGCAATTTCCGGGGCCGTCGCGTGCTCATCCGACAGCACGCGCGTACACGGAACCCGCAATGTCCAATCTGATCGCGTCGCTCAGGAGCGGCAACTGGCGCTCGCTGCTCGCCTGCTTCCTTTACTTCGATACGGGTTTCACCGTCTGGGTGCTCTACGGACCGCTCGCGCCGTTCATCGGCCGCGACGTGACGATGTCCGCCGCGCAACAAGGCTTTCTCGTCGCGGTGCCGGTGCTGGCCGCGGCCATCCTGCGCGTGACGCTCGGCAATCTCTATCAGTCGACCGATGGAAGACGCGTCGCGCTGATGGGCGTCGTGCTCTCGTCGATTCCGTCGATCGTGCTGCCGCTGCTGCCCGGCGTGCCGTCGTATGCGCTGCTGCTCGTGCTCGGCGTGTTCCTCGGCATGGGCGGCGCGAGCTTCGCGGTCGCGTTGCCGATGGCCGGCAGCAACTATCCGCCGAAGGTGCAAGGGCTCGTGCTGGGTCTCGCCGCCGCGGGCAATATCGGCGCGGTGCTCGACGGCTTCCTGTTCCCGCATCTCGCCGATGCCTTCGGCTGGCAGATGTCGACCGCCGCCGCGCTGCCGCTGCTCGCGATCACGGCGGTCGCGCTTTTCGCATGGGCCTCCGATGCGGGCCAGAAAGCCGGCAGCACGATGCGCGCGCTGGGGAGTTTCGTGGTGACGCTCGTCAGCCTGATCGTGCTGGTGCTCGCGGTGAACGGCGGCGTGTTCGGCGGCGGCAGGACCGGCGTGCTGCTATTGCCGGTGATCGGCGCGCTGATCGCGATCGCGGTGCTGCCGCGACATTATCGATCGGTGCTCGGCGAGCGCGACACGTGGATCATCATGCTGATCTACAGCATCACGTTCGGTGGGTTCGTCGGCATGTCGTCGTATGTGACGCTGCTGCTCACGTCGCTTTATCAGATGCCCAAGCTCGAAGCGGGGCTTTTCATGTCGCTGCTCGCGTTTCTCGGCGCGATCGTGCGGCCGTTCGGCGGCTATGTCGCGGATCGCGTGACCGGCGTGCGCGCGTTGCTCGTGCTGCTCGCGGCCATCGCCATCGGCGACTTCGCGTTCGCGATCTGGATGCCGCCGGTGGCCGGCGGTCTCGCGATTCTGATCTGCCTGTACATCGCGTTCGGTCTCGGCAACGGCTCGACGTTCCAGCTCGTGCCGCATCGGTGGAAGGGCAAGACGGGACTGCTGTCGGGGATCGTCGGCGCGGCGGGCGGCATCGGCGGGTTTTATCTGCCGGTGATCATGGGCATCGCGAAAGAAAGCACGGGCAGCTATCAGATGGGCTTCGCGACCTTCGGCGTGCTCGCGACCTGCGCGTTCGGCGCGTTGTTCCTGCTGCGGGGGCAGTGGCTGCGGTGGTCGTCCACCGCATCGCAGACGCATGATGGCATCGCGATCGGTGGCGCTCACGCGATTGAGTGACGGCAGCGGATTATGGCCGGCGGTCGCCGTCGAGCGCCGGCCATCGCACGAATGCGAAAGCCCACAACATGGCCAAGTTGAGCACTGGAATGACCCCTGCAAGAATCCACCAGCCCGAATGGCCGGTACGTTGAATGATCCTCACATAAGGATAGATCGTGACGATCGCAATCACGATGACGACGAGCCAATGAAATATGCTGAGACTTCCCATTTCTGCCTCTAATTGCTTCTTGTTGTCTAACGAAACTACAGTACCGGAGTACGCACGTAACCAAGGCATTTAACAAGTTATCCTTATTAAATGACACTAGAGAGTATAACTACTCGGCTAATGCAAGGCGGCGTAAGTCGGTACCAAACCTCTCAGCTCATTCCACTTTAGGAATTTTCTTCGTCAAACCCCCGCCGTATCCCGCTGATCCACCGCCGACTCTTCCGCCCGCTGCTGCTGCAACGCCCACATCTGCGCAAACAGCCCGCCCGCACGCAGCAACTCGGCATGCGTCCCCCGCTCCACGATGCGCCCGTGATCCATCACGATGATCTGCTGCGCATGCACGACCGTCGACAGCCGATGCGCGATGATAAGCGTCGTCCTCTCACGCGCGATCGAATCGAGTTCGCGCTGAATCGCGCGTTCGGACTTCGAATCGAGCGCCGACGTGGCTTCGTCGAAAATCAAGATCGGCGGGTCCTTCAAAAGCGTGCGCGCGATTGCGACGCGCTGCTTCTCGCCGCCCGAAAGCTTGAGTCCCCGCTCGCCGACAGGCGTGTCATAACCCGCCGGCAACGTCTCGATGAACTCGTGGATATGCGCCGCGCGCGCCGCCGCGATCACTTCGTCGCGGCTCGCGGAAGGACGCCCGTACGCGATGTTGTAGTAGATCGAATCGTTGAAGAGCACGGTGTCCTGCGGCACGATGCCGATCGCCGCGCGCAATGAATCCTGCGTCACGTCGCGAATGTCCTGTCCGTCGATCCTGATGCCGCCGCCCTGCGCGTGATCCAGATCGTAGAAGCGGAACAGCAGCCGCCCGAGCGTCGATTTGCCCGATCCGCTGTGCCCGACCACGGCCGTCGTCGTGCCTGCCGGAATCGTGAAATCGACGTCATGCAGAATCGGCCGCGCCTTCTCGTACGCGAAGCTGACGTTCTCGAAATGCACTTCGCCGCCGCGCACGGCGAGCGGCTGCGCGTTCGGCGCATCGGGAACTTCGCGGCCCGCGCCGAGCAGCGTGAACATGCGGTCCATATCG
Organism: Caballeronia sp. LZ029; assembly: GCF_031451275.1. NCBI lineage: Bacteria > Pseudomonadati > Pseudomonadota > Betaproteobacteria > Burkholderiales > Burkholderiaceae > Caballeronia > Caballeronia sp. LZ029. The sequence continues at coordinate 366,366 of NZ_JARUXO010000001.1, read as the reverse complement.
GTCAGCGCCTGCTTCAGCTCGCGGTACACGACGCCGAGAAAATTCAGCGGGATATAAAGCTGCAGCATGAACGTGTTGATGAGCACGAGGTCGCCGAGCGTGAGCCGTCCGGCCATCACGCCCTGGGTCGCGCGCCACAGAATGAACACGAGCCCGATGCCGATGATCATCTGCTGCCCGAAGTTGAGCATCGACAACGAGCGCTGCGACTTGATCGCGGCCGCGCGATAGCGCTGCAAATTCTCATCGTAGCGACGCGTCTCCCATTCTTCGTTGCCGAAGTACTTCACGGTCTCGTAGTTGAGCAGCGAATCGATTGCACGCGAGTTCGCCTTCGAATCGAGATCGTTCATCGTGCGACGAAAATGCGTGCGCCACTCGGTGACCTTCACCGTGAACACGATATACGTGGCGAGCGCGACGAGCGTGACGATCGCGTAATACGCCTCGTACTTCGTCACGAAGAACGCGAGCACGAGACCGACTTCGACGAGCGTCGGCAGGATGCTGTAGAGCGAATACGAAACGAGTTGCTGGATGCCGCGCGTGCCGCGTTCGATATCGCGCGACATGCCGCCCGTCTGCCGCTCCAGATGAAAACGCAGCGACAGCGAATGCAGATGCCGGAACACTTGCAGCGCGAGTTGCCGCACGGCGCTCTCGGTGACCTTCGCAAAAAGCAGTTCGCGAAGTTCGGTGAAGAGCGAGGTCGAAAGCCGCGCGCCCGCATAGGCGATCACCAGCAGGCCGATGCCACCGATCAGCACGATGCCCGGCGCGTCGTCCGCGCGTCCGAGTGCGGTGAGATGCTGCACGGAAGCGAGGCTATCGACGATGCGCTTCATCACGATCGGCACGCCGAGGTTCGCGACCTTAGCGCCGATCAGGCACGTCAGCGCGAACGCGACCCGCCATTTGTACGTGGTGAGATAGGGCAGCAACGAGCGAATCGTCTGCCAGTCGTTGCGCGGACCCTGGGCCATCGGGCCGGGCTCGCTGCTGGAATAGCGGCGCATGAGTCGTATCGTGTGAGCGCGTCGCTTGGGCGCGGCGTGGGGACGCTGTTATCGGCGAAACGGGCGCACGTCTCTCGCATGCTTTCCCGTACAATTTACTGCAAGCCCCGGCGTAATCGAGGTTTCCGCTCGCGCGCGGTGGGCTCATTCATAAATATGCATTGTCGCAGAAGGTTCAAGGGGCCGCTCGCGCCCGCCAGCCTTCCCGCCCCATTGCAAACCGGAACGCCTTCCATGACCGACCATTCCAGTCTTCCCGAGAAGCACGTCGCGCTGCGCGTCGTGCCGCAGCCCGCCGACGCCAACGTCCACGGCGACGTCTTCGGCGGATGGATCATGGCGCAGGTGGACATCGCCGGCTCCATTCCGGCGAGCCGCCGCGCGAACGGCCGCGTCGCGACCGTCGCGGTGAATTCGTTCCTGTTCAAGCACCCGGTGTTCGTCGGCGACCTGCTGAGCTTCTACGCCGATATCGTCAAGACCGGCAATACGTCGGTCACGGTGTCGGTCGAGGTCTGGGCGCAGCGCATGAACCTCGCCGAAGAAGTCGTCAAGGTCACGGAAGCGACGCTCACCTACGTCGCGACCGACCGCGATCGCCGTCCGCGCGTGCTGCCGTCGCGCGACTAGACACGCGACGCGATCAGTGGGGCAGCACGCCCTGCCGCAGCAAGCCCGGAATCGCTTCGTGCGGCATCGGACGCGAGAACAGGTAACCCTGCATTTCGTCGCAATCGCGCTCGCGCAGGAAGTCGTGCTGCGCGTGCGTTTCGACGCCTTCCGCGATCACCTGCAATTCCAGCGAATGCGCGAGCGCGATGATCGCCGACGTGATCGTTTCGTCATCGCCCGACGAGCCGATATCCGCGACGAACGAGCGATCGATCTTCAAACGATGCACCGGAAAGCGCTTGAGATACGACAGGCTCGAATAGCCGGTGCCGAAGTCGTCGATCGCAATGCCGATGCCGAGCGCCGATAGCTCCGAGAGCATCGTGATCGCTTCCTCGGCGTTGCGCATGATCGCGCTTTCCGTGAGTTCGAGTTCGAGATAGCGCGGTTCCAGTCCGGTCTCTTCGAGCACGGACGTCACGAGCCGCGCAATGTCGCGTTGCTGAAAATGCCGCGCCGACAGATTCACCGACACGCGCGCCGGCGGCAAACCGGCATCCTGCCACGCCTTGTTCTGCCGGCATGCTTCGCGCAACACCCACTCCGACAGCGGCCCGATCAACCCGCTCTCTTCCGCCACCGGAATGAACGATGCCGGCGACACGAGCCCCTGCTCCGGATCGCTCCAGCGCACGAGCGCCTCGATGCCGACGATCGCGCGCGTCGTCATGTCCACCTGCGGCTGATAGTGCAGCAGGAACTCGCCGTCGCGCAGCGCGCGTCGCAAACGGCGTTCGAGATTCATGCGCGCGCCGACGCTCGCGTTCATCTCCGGCTGATAGAACTGGTAGTTGTTGCGGCCCATGTCCTTCGCGCGATACATCGCGAGATCGGCCTTCTTCATCACGGTTTCGGCGTCGTCGCCATCTTGCGGATAGAGACTCGCGCCCATGCTGCAGCCGACATAAAGCTCGGTGTCGTCGAGCCATACCGGCTCCGAAATCGCCGCGCGCGTGCGCTCCATCCACGCGATCAGCCCGGCTTCGTCGGTGAGATCGGGCAGCACGACCACGAACTCGTCGCCGCCGTGACGCGCGACCGTATCGCTCGATCGCGCCGAACGCGCGAGGCGCTCCGCGATCACCGCGAGCAGGCGGTCGCCGACGCTGTGACCGAGACTGTCGTTGACGTTCTTGAAGCCATCGAGATCCATGAAGACGACGGCGATCTTCGTCTCGCGCCGCCGCGCCGTCTCGATCGCGTGCTGCAAGCGGTCGCGCAGCAGATTGCGGTTCGGCAGGCGCGTGAGCGTGTCGTAATTCGCCTGATATTCGAGCTCTTCCTGATAGCGCATCAGATCGGTCACGTCGTTGATGATGCCGATGTGATGCGTGGTCATGCCCTGCGCGTTCGGCACCGGCGCGACGAAGAGCTGATTCCAGAAGAGCGCGCCGTCCTTGCGATAGTTGCGCACCACGACGCTCGCCTCCATGTTCACGGCGAGCGCGCGGCGGATCGCGGTGAGACCGTCCTGATCGCCGTCCGGGCCGTGCAGGAAGCGGCAGTCCTGGCCGATCACCTCGCTCGGGTCGTAGCCCGTGATGCGCTTAAACGCCGGATTCGCATACTCGATCACGTTCGCGCCGTCCACGACGCCCGTGATCAGAATCGCGTTCACGCTCGCGTCGAGCGCGCGGCTTTGCAGACGCAGCGCGAGTTCGGCGCGCTTGTGATCGGTGACATCGTGATACGAGCCGAGCACGCCGATCGTCTGCCCTTCGCCGTCGAGCAAAGGCAGCTTGCTCGTGACCACGGTGCGCAATTGCTCGCCCATCACGATGTCGCGCTCGTGATGCATCTTCGGCACCGTCGTGACGATGACTTCCTCGTCGTCCGCGCGCACGATGTCCGCGAGCGCGCTCCACGGCAGGTCGAAATCCGTCTTGCCGATCACCTGTTCGTTGTAGGCGAGACCCGCATCGCGCGCGAACGCGTTGTTGCAGCCGAGATAGCGCAAGTCGCGGTCTTTCCAGAAGACGCGCTGCGGAATGTTGTCGATGACCGCTTCGAGCATCTCGTTCGATCTTCTCGCTTCGGCTTCCGCGTTGATGCGGTCGGTCACGTCGTTCGCCAGCATGAAGATGCCCGGACGATTCGAATACGTGAGCGAGTGATGCGAGACATCCGCGCCGACGATCGCGCCATCCTTGCGCCGATAACGCCACACGCCCGCCGATCCCTGCCCCGAGGCGGCACGCTCGCCGCTCTCGCCGACGCTGCGCGCGAGCCGTGCGGCGAAGCTGTCGAAGTCGTCCGCATGGTGCAGATCGCGCAGCGTCATGTTCATGAACTCCGGCTCGTTGAAACCGAAGTGTTCGATTGCGGCCTGATTCACGGCGACGAAGCGCATCGTCTCGCGATCGACGATCCACATCGGCACAGGATGCGCCTCGAACATGCCGCGAAAGCGTTCGTTGCTGCGCTGTCTCGCGCGCACGACGCCGAGCTTCTCGCGCGGTTGCCGCTCATGGCTCGCGAACAGATAGATCAGCACGGCGCTGCCGGCGAGCATCGTGAACACGAGCAGCAGCATCGCGCCGCTCGATGCCTGCGCGGACTGATCGAGCGCGATGATCGTCGCGTTATCGATGCGCGAGCGCACGAAGTCGAGTTCATCATCGACGCTCTGCTGATCTTCGCCGAGCGTGACGAACGCGGCGTCGGCCCATGCGCGGGATTCGTCGGGCGCGGCGTGTTTCGCGCGCTCGAACGCGAGATCGGCGTCGCGGCGCATTTCGGCGGCGCGCGCGGCGAGCGCATCGAAGGCGCCCGTCATGCCCGGCTCCATCGCGATCTGCGCGCGCAGTCCGCTTTCGAGCGCGTCGAGATGGGCTTCGCGCTCCTGATGGCGTGCGTCGGTTTCGGCGATGCCGGTGGCTTCGAAACGGCTCAGTTGCGTGAGCGATTCGCCGAGCGCGCCGCGCCAGGCCGCGAGATCGCGCAGGAGGCTCATCGAGCGCAGCGTGCGCGCGTCGCTTTCGCGCAGCCCGCCGATGCGCTCGCAGGCGACGAACGCATTCGCGCCGAGCGCGGCCAATACCACGGCGATATTGACGAGCAAACCTCTGGAGAGGAATCGGGTCATGAGCGGCGGGCTGAATCCTTGAATGCGCGTCGGATGCGCATCGAGGCAACGCGCGTCCACGCGAATGCGCGGCGTGAAACACGTACACGCCGCGATTAATGGATAACGCCCAATAACGGCACCGCTCGCCCTATATTTAGGGCTTGTCCGCAAATAATCCGATTAAAGCGCGCGCTTAACGTTTGCGCGCGCCTAGCCTTCAGTCGACCAGGCCGAATTCCTTCATCGCAGGCAGGAAATCGTGATTCACCTTGTCGGTGTTGCGCGAGAGTTTTGCGAGCGCATAACGCTGGAAACGGTCGAGCGCGCCCCAGCGATCGAGACTCGGCGCGCTCACGCCCGACAGGCTGCTTTGCCGGATCACCGTTTCGGGCACGGCATCGGCATGCATCCACACGGGGTCTGGGTCGCGTCCGATCTTCTCGGGCGCAGCGTTCGCGTGGGTCTTCATCATCTCGTCGAGCGCGAGGTCGAAGTTCTTCTCGAGTTCGGCATCGTCCTCGACGGGAAAGCGTGCGAGTAGCGCGCGATCGTCGTAGGGAAGCTGCTGCCATTGATCGAGCGTGATGCGCATGCCGAAGCGATCGAGATTGAAGCGCACCGCAAGCGGAATGAAGCGCAGATTGTCAGAGGATTCGACTTCGAATCCGAAGAGACGGGCGGCGTCGTAAAGTCCCATGGCGAAGCCTCGTTGGATTGAGCGGAGGTGCGCGACGCGCATCGCCCGCTTAAGTTATTGTAGGGCCTTGGATCTGGCTGGAACCATTGCAATCTAGCCGCTGTTCGCGTCGCAAAGCGTGCGAACAGCAACGATAGGCAGCAAATCACATACCCGACTTTACTCGAAGTGAGCGGTCAGGAGCATTGAAGTGAATCAACTCGAAACCGACGACCAACCGGGCTTCGTCGAGCGTCAGGTGCGCAGGCATCGCAGAAACGAGAGCGTGATCGCCGCGGACAACGTCGGTCAGGAATGGCCCGTCGCGCTCGTTTTCAACGGCATCTCGCACGCGGTGATGATGTGCACGCCGCGCGATCTCGAAGCGTTCGCCGTGGGCTTCTCGCTGACGGAAGGTATCGTCGAGCGTGGCAGCGACATTCACGACATCGAGGTCTACTTTCGCGATGACGGCGTCGCGTTGCCGCATGCCGAAGTGCATCTCCAGGTCGTGCAGCAGGCGTTCGCGTCGCTCAAGGACAAGCGCCGTGCGCTCGCCGGGCGCACGGGCTGCGGCGTGTGCGGCATCGAAAGTATCGAGTTGCTCGATCTTCAGCCCGAGCAGGTGCCGGATACGGGCTTTCTTGCGCGTCTTGCGCCCGACGCGACCGAGCGCGCCGCACGGGAATTGCCCGCGCATCAGCGGTTGACGAAGCTGACGGGCGGACTGCACGCCGCCGCGTGGTGCGACGAAACCGGCGCCGTGCGCTACGCCTTCGAGGACGTCGGGCGGCACAACGCGCTCGACAAGCTCATCGGCCATCTGATCCTGCGCCGCGAGGACACGACGCAAGGTTTCGTGTTTCTGTCGAGCCGCGCGAGCTATGAACTCGTGCGCAAGTCGGCGCGCGTCGGAATTCCGATGGTCGCGACGATTTCCGCGCCGACATCCCTCGCCATCTCGATCGCGAAGCAGGCGGGCTTGCGGCTCGTCAGCTTCGCGCGCGAAAACAGCTTCGTCGAATACGACGTCGAGTGAAGCGTCTTATTCGAACTGGCTGAAGTTCGGCTTGCGTTTCTCGAAGAACGCCTGAAAGGCTTCGCGTGCTTCGTGCGCGACCAGCATCCGCGCGAAGTGCGCAGCTTCGTCTTCCATGCGCGCGCTCACTTCATGCGTTTGCGCGCCCTTCATCAACGACTTGGTCACGCGCAGCGACGATGCCGGCAGCATCGCCAGCCGCTTCGCCTTGTCGAACGCGTAGGCGTCGAGCTCGGCGGCATCGATCGCGCCGTTCACGAATCCCATGCCGATCGCCTCGTTCACGTCGAACGCTTCGCCGAGCAGGAGCTTTTCCGCGGCACGCTGATAACCCGCCGTGCGCGGCAGCAGCAGACTCGACGCCGCTTCGGGACACAATCCGAGTTGCGAGAACGGCAGCGAGAACTTCGCGTTCGTGCTCGCGTAGACGATGTCGCAGTGCAGGAGCATCGTCGTGCCGATGCCCACCGCCGTGCCCGCGACCGCCGCCACGATCGGCTTCGGAAAGGCGCTGATGCGGCGCAGGAACTGGAACACGGGCGCATCGAGGCCTTTGGGCGGATCGTTCAGAAAATCGTCGAGATCGTTGCCCGCGCTGAACGTGCTGCCCACCGCGCGAATCAGCACGGCCCGCACGGTCGGGTCCATCTCGGCTTCGTAGAGGCCGTCGGCCATTTCCTGATACATCGCCGCGGTGATCGCGTTTTTCTTCTCCGGACGATTGAGCACGATGCTCAGCACGCCGTCCGCGCGTTCGATCTGAATTTCCATCCGCTGTCTCCTTCATGTCGGTCCGCGAGAAACGACACTCGCGGACCATTCGCGATCAAAGGCGTTCGATGATGCCCGCCGCGCCCATGCCGGTGCCGACGCACATCGTCACCATGCCGTACTTCAGGTTGCGCCGGCGCAGACCGTGCACGACCGTCGATGCGCGGATCGCGCCCGTCGCGCCGAGCGGATGGCCGAGCGCGATCGCGCCGCCGAGCGGATTGACCTTCGACGGATCGAGGCCGAGATCGCCCATCACCGCGAGCGCCTGCGCCGCGAAGGCTTCGTTCAGCTCGATCCAGTCGATGTCGTCCTGCTTCAGGCCCGCTGCCTTCAACGCGGCCGGAATCGCTTCCTTCGGCCCGATGCCCATGATCTCCGGCGGCACGCCGCGCACCGCGAAGCTCACGAAACGCGCGAGCGGCGTGAGGTTGAACTGCTTCAGGACCTTTTCCGACACGACGATCAGCGCGCCCGCGCCGTCCGACGTCTGCGAACTGTTGCCGGCCGTGACCGAGCCCTTGTTCGCGAACACGGGACGCAGCTTCGCCAGCCCTTCCAGGTTCGTTTCGCGCGGGCCTTCGTCGAACCGGATTTCGCGATTGTTCGTGCGCACTTCACCCGATGCGAGGTCCGGAAAGCGCTCGTTCAGCGTGTAGGCCGCGATTTCATCGGCGAATTCGCCCGCCTGCTGCGCGGCCAGCGCACGGCGATGCGACTCCACCGCGAATGCGTCCTGCGCCTCGCGGCTCACCTTCCAGCGCTCCGCGACCTTCTCCGCCGTCAGGCCCATGCCGTAGGCGATGCCCACGTCCTCGTTGCGATCGAAGATATGCGGCGACAGCGACGGCTTGTTGCCCATCATCGGCACCATGCTCATCGATTCGCAGCCGCCCGCGATCATCGCCTCGGCTTCACCGACGCGAATGCGGTCCGCCGCCATCGCGAGCGCGGTCAGACCCGACGCGCAGAAGCGGTTCACCGTCACGCCGCCGACCGTGTTCGGCAGGCCCGACAGCAACGCGCCCATGCGCGCGTCGTACAGACCTTGCTCCGCTTCGGGAATCGCGCAGCCGACGATCGCATCTTCGATCACGCTCGTGTCGAGTCCCGGCACTTGCGCGACCGCGGATTTGATCGCGTGAACGAGCAGTTCGTCGGGGCGCGTGTTTTTGAACACGCCACGCGGCGCCTTGCCGATCGGCGTGCGGCTCGCGGCGACGATGTATGCGTCTTGAAGTTGTTTGCTCATTGATTGCTCCGCGATTAGTTGCGAACCGGCTTGCCGGTCTGCAGCATGCCCATGATTCGCTCTTGCGTCTTCTGCGTGCCGAGCAGTTCGACGAACGCGCGGCGCTCCAGCGCCAGCAGCCATTCTTCGTCGACGAGACTGCCCGCTTCGACGTCGCCGCCGCACACCGCTTCCGCGATGCGGCTCGCGATCAGATAGTCGTGATCGCTGATGAAGCGCCCGTCGCGCATGTTCACGAGCGACGCCTTGATCGTCGAGATCGCCGAGCGCCCCGCCACCGGCACCTGCTTCACGCGCAACGGCGGACGATAGCCCGACGCGCTCAATGCACGCGCCTCGTTCTTCGCGATGTCGAGCAGTTCGTGCACGTTGAAGACGATCGTGTCGGACGGCTTCAGATAACCCATCGCGCGGGCATCGAATGCGGACGACGAGACTTTCGCCATCGCCGCGCTTTCGAAGGACTTCTGCAGGAACTTGAGCAGATCAGTCGTCGCATTGACCGCGCTGGCCGCTTCCGCCGCGCGCAACGCGGCTTCCTTCAGACCGCCGCCCGCCGGCACCAGACCCACGCCCACTTCCACGAGACCGAGATAGCTCTCGACATGCGCGACACGCTTCGCCGAATGCAGCAGCAGTTCGCAGCCGCCGCCGAGCGCGATGCCCGACACCGCCGACACCACCGGCACGTTCGCGTACTTCACGCGCAGCATGCCTTGCTGGAACTTCTTCACGAACGGATCGACGCCTTTCGCGCCGCCCATCATGAACGCGGGCATTGCTTCTTCGAGGTTCGCGCCCGCCGAGAACGGGCCGCCCGGCGCGCCGAGTTGCAGCGACGTCGGTTGCCAGATCACGATGCCGCGATACGACTTCTCGGCAAGCTCGATGGCTTGCGTGAGGCCGTCGATCACGCCAGCGCCGATCGTGTTCAGCTTCGTCTTGAACGAGACGATCACGATGTCGCCGTCGTCGCGATCGAGCCAGGCGCGCACGCTCTCGGTTTCGAACAGCGTCTTGCCGAAGGTCTTCGGATCGGCGCCCGTCTCACCGACGAGCGGCGCGCGGAACACCTGCTTCTCGTAGACGGGCAGCGTCGAGCGCGGCTCGAAGCGCTTCGATTTCGGCGACCACGAACCTTCGTTCGTGTGCACGCCGTTCTTCTCGGCGACCGGGCCGTCGAGCACCCACGCGGGCAGCGGCGCGTTCGATAGCGCCTTGCCTGCATCGATATCTTCCTGCACCCACTTCGCGATTTGCTGCCAGCCCGCCGCCTGCCAGCTTTCGAACGGCCCCTGGTTCCAGCCGAAGCCCCAGCGGATCGCGAGATCGACATCGCGCGCGTTGTCCGCGATCGATTCGAGATGCACCGCGATGTAGTGGAACACGTCGCGGAAAATCGCCCACAGGAACTGCGCCTGCTTGTTGTCGGTTTCGCGCAGGAGCTTGAAGCGCTCGGCGGGCGGACGCTTCAGAATGCGTCCGATGAGTTCGTCGGCCTTCGCGCCGCCATCGACATACGAAGCCGTCTTCGGGTCGAGCACCTTGATCGCTTTTCCTTCCTTGCGATAGAAACCCGCGCCCGTCTTCTGGCCGAGCGCGCCGTTCTTCACCAGTGCGTCGAGCACGGGCGGCGTCTTGTAGACGGAGAAGAACGGATCGTCGGGCAGGTTGTCCTGCATCGTCTTGATGACGTGCGCCATCGTGTCGAGACCGACGACATCCGCCGTGCGGAACGTCGCGGACTTCGCGCGGCCGAGGCGCGCGCCGGTGAGGTCATCGACTTCGTCGAAGCGCAGGCCGAACTTTTCGGCTTCCGCGATGACCGCGAGAATCGAAAATACGCCGACGCGGTTCGCGATGAAGTTCGGCGTGTCTTTCGCGCGCACGACGCCCTTGCCGATCACGCTCGTCAGGAAGGTTTCGAGCTGGTCGAGGATTTCGGGCTTCGTGGATTCGGTCGGAATCAGCTCGACCAGATGCATGTAGCGCGGCGGATTGAAGAAGTGCACGCCGCAGAAGCGCGATTTCAGTTCGTCGGAGAAGCCGTGCGACAACTCGGTGATCGACAGGCCCGACGTGTTGCTCGCGAAGATTGCTTGCGGCGCGATGTGCGGCGATACCTTCTTGTAGAGATCGTGCTTCCAGTCCATGCGCTCGGCGATGGCTTCGATCACGAGGTCGCATTCGGCGAGCTTCGCGATGTCGTCGTCGTAGTTCGCGGGCTCGATGTATTGCGCGTCGTCCTTCACGCCGAAGGGCGCGGGCGACAGCTTCTTCAGGTTCTCGATGGCCTTCAGCGCGATGCCGTTCTTCGGACCTTCCTTCGCGGGAAGATCGAAGAGCAGGACAGGGACGCGGGCGTTGATCAGATGCGCGGCGATCTGCGCGCCCATCACGCCCGCGCCGAGCACGGCGACTTTTTTGATGTTCAGGGTGCTCACAGGTTTGTCACTCCGGGGTTGGGTTGTTCGGTTGCTTTTGCTGCTTTTTTTTTGTGGAATCCTGAGTTCGTGTCGGTCTATTTGCTCTGCCCCTCCCCGGGGCGGGGGTCACTTTCTTTGCTGCTGCAAAGAAAGTAACCAAAGAAACAGCTTTCCCCAGCCGAAGCACTTCACACCGGCCGCGGCACAGGCGATTGGCCTAATGGCCCGGCAATAGCGAGTGCCCCCACAAGCAGAAAAGGGCTTGGACCGCGCACGGTCTGGCACATCGCGTCGCCTGCTTCACTGGTTCAGCACCAAATAGCTCCGGCCCGCTTCGCGGCCGATGGGTCAATCGGGCGCGCGCGCCCCCCTCTTCGGTTTCCCTTGCATACCCAACGGCAGCGCGAAGCGCTGTGCCGAAGCTATTTGGTGCTGAACCAGCGCCCTAAAACTTCTAGCTCGTCAGACCGTGCGCGATCCAAGCCCGATTGGGCCTTTGGGGGCGACACTTAGGCGAGTGCCACCGCGGGCTGGCAAGCATGGCCAACGTGCGTGTGACCGCGGGCCTGAACGAGCTGCTTTCTTTGGTTACTTTCTTTGCAGCAGCAAAGAAAGTGACTGCCGCCCCGCACAGGGGCAGTGCTAATAGACCACCACGAAAACGGGATCCGGCGGCGCACAAGCCAAAAAAATCAGAAAAGCGCTTCGTCGAAATCCATCATCGGCTTGGCTCCGGCACGAGCGGCACGAATCGTCGAAGCGGTCTCAGGCAGCAGCTTGGCAAAGTAAAACCGCGCGGTGCCGAGCTTGGCCTTGTAGAAGGCATCGTCGGAAGCGGCATTGTCCAAAGCAACCCGCGCCATCCGCGCCCAGAAATACGAAAACACCAGATGTCCGACCGTACGCAAATACGGCACGGCCGCAGCGCCGACCTCATCAGGATTCTGCATGGCCTTCATGCCGATCTCCATCGTGAGCTTCTGCACCTTGTCGCCGATATCGGCAAGCGGATTGATGAACTCCTGCATCTCCGGCTTCACGCCTTCCTGCTCGACAAAATCGGCAACGAGCTTGCCGAAGCGCTTCAGCTTCGCGCCCATGTCGCCGAGAATCTTGCGGCCCAGCAGATCGAGCGCCTGAATGGAGTTCGTGCCCTCGTAGATCATGTTGATGCGCGCATCGCGGACGTGCTGCTCCATGCCCCACTCGGAGATGAAGCCGTGGCCGCCGTAGATCTGCATCGCCATATTGGTGCCTTCGAACGCGTTGTCCGTCAGGAATGCCTTGATGACCGGCGTGAGCAGCGCGACGAAATCGGCGGCCTCCTGACGCACGGATTCGTCCGCGTGCGAGAGTTCCTTGTCGATGTTGAGCGCCGCCCAGTACGTGAACGCGCGGCCCGCTTCGGCATAGGCCTTCTGCGTGAGCAACATGCGGCGCACGTCCGGATGCACGATGATCGGATCGGCAGCCTTCTCCGGCGCCTTCGGGCCCGTGAGCGAGCGCATCTGCAGACGCTCTTTCGCATACACGAGCGAGTTCTGATACGCGACTTCGGTCAGGCCGAGTCCCTGCATGCCGACGCCCAGGCGCGCCGCGTTCATCATCACGAACATCGCGTTCAAGCCCTTGTTCGCCTCGCCGACGAGCCAGCCCGTGGCGCCGTCGAGATTCATCACGCAGGTCGCGTTGCCGTGGATACCCATCTTGTGCTCGATCGAGCCGCACTTGATGCCGTTGCGCTCACCGATCGCACCGTTTGCATCGGGGACGAACTTCGGCACGATGAAAAGCGAGATGCCCTTCGTTCCCATCGGCGCGCCCGGCAGACGCGCGAGCACCAGATGAACGATGTTCTCGGCCATGTCGTGCTCGCCGCTCGAGATGAAGATCTTCGTGCCGGTGAGCGCGTACGAACCGTCGGAATTCGGTTCGGCCTTCGTGCGCAGGATGCCGAGGTCCGTTCCGCAATGCGGCTCGGTCAGGCACATCGTGCCGGTCCACTCGCCCGAGACGAGTTTCGAAAGATAGGTCGACTTCTGCTCCGGCGTGCCATGCGCATGCAGACACTCGTACGCGCCGTGCGAGAGCCCGGGATACATCGTCCAGGCCTGATTCGCCGAATTGAGCATTTCGTACAGCGCGTTGTTCACGAACGCAGGCAGACCCTGACCGCCGTACTCGGGATCGCAACCGAGCGCGGGCCAGCCCGCATCGATGTACTGGCGGTACGCCTCTTTGAAGCCGGCCGGCGTTTTCACGACGCCATCGCCTGCGTAGGTGCAGCCTTCGCGGTCGCCGCTCTGGTTGAGCGGGAACACGACCTCGGAGCAGAACTTGCCGGCTTCCTCGAGCACCTGATTGATGGTGTCGGCATCGAGATCGGCATGCTTCGGCATGCTCTTCAATTCGGCTTCGACGTTCAGCACTTCGTGCAGCACGAACTGCATGTCGCGAAGGGGGGCGGCGTACTGTCCCATGAATCTCTCCAGTTTCTTCAAGCGTCTGGTTGCGCGCCGCCGAACCACCTTCGATTCGACGGCGCCGCTAACGGCTGTCGGTGTGTTGCGATGTCAGGTTCGTCGCCGCATTCGGCGTCGGCTGAGGGATGGCCGTTGCGGGTCCCGCATTCGACGTCTGATACGACACGATCGTCTTGTCCAGCGCGTCCCGCGTCAGTTGCACGGCTTCCGGAAGATGCAGGAAGCGGGCATCGTGATGCAGGCCGAGCGTAAAGCTGTACAGCTCGAACAGCATCAGATGCGGGTCCGTCTCCGCCTTCAGATGCCCTTCGTCCTTCGATTGGCGGATCGCGCGCAACAGCGCCTCGCGCCACATGCTCACGCTGTGCACGAGCTGCTCGCGCACAGCGCTCGCGGCGCGGTCGTCGTACTCCACCGCTCCGCTGATGTAGATGCAACCCGTGGTCACTTCCTGGATGCGCTTCTCCATCCAGCGATTCATCATCGCGCGCAATCGCGGCAGGCCGCGCGCTTCGCGCAGGCTCGGAAAGAACACTTCATCTTCGAAGCGCCGGTGGTACTCGCGCACCACCTCCACCTGCAAATCCTCTCGCGACCCGAAATGCGCAAACACACCGCTCTTGCTCATTTGCATCCGCTCGGCCAACAGGCCGATCGTCAGCCCTTCCAGCCCGTCCCGACTTGCCAACTCCAGCGCTGCGTCGAGAATCGCGGCCCGCGTCTGTTCGCCTTTTCGCATGATGTCCCTACCGTTCTTATGTGACCCGTAAAATCGAACGGCCGTTCTATTATTATGGCCGAACGCTGGTGATACAAGCAGATTTTTAGATATGCGTTTCTAAAACGCCAAGACTCGTCTATAGGATAAATCTCAACGATGTCCGCGCCCATTGTCGCGTTTTATGTACGGACTGCCTGTAAGTGACTGCCCGAGTTCCCGATTCGTGGGAACCTTTCTCTAATGATGCCTGCTGACCAGCATTTTTACGCAATCGATGCGAATTGGCAGGTTAATCGTACTGACCGATGGTGATCATTTTCATCATCACGCGGTAAGTGTTGTAGGCCAGCCAATTAAGCGCTCGCTCCGTAACAGGCCGCGATGCGTAGTGTTTTTCATCGATCGGGCGGCCTTCGTCAAACGCCTGAAGAATGGCGTCGTGTAATCCGGCGATTTCGGGATGATTCACGAGCACCATGTTGGCCTCGTTGTTGAGCACGAGCGAAAGCGCGTCGAGGTTCGATGAACCGATCGTCGCCCAGTCCGCATCCACGACCGCGACCTTGCCGTGAAGCATCGTCTTCTCGTACTCCGCGATCCTCACGCCGTGCTTCAGCAGGTTGCCGTAGAGAAACGGCGTCGCGTAATCCAATGCTACGAATTCCTTACGACCGATGACGAGCGACACGCGCACGCCGCGCCCGGCCGCGTTGACCAGCGCGCGTCGCAACCTGCGCCCCGGCATGAAGTAAGGATTCGCGAGCAACACCTCGCTCTCTGCGTGCGCGATTGCACGAAGATACGCCTTTTCGATCGCGCGCCGATTGAGCAGGTTATCGCGCGCGACGAACGCAACGCACGGCTGATCGACCGCGTGAATTTCACCGAGCCGCGCGCGCCGGCGCGCCAGCATCGCGCGGCGGGCGTTCCATCGGCCGGGCGCGCGTGCGCTTTCGCTTTCCTGCTGCTCGCAGCTTGGCTGCGTCGGCTGACGCGGCTTCACGCCGAGCCGAATCCGCTGCCATTGCAGGTCGAACGCTTCGCGCACGTCCTTGACGACGGGGCCTTGCGCCTCCATCGCGAAATCCCAGCGCGGCCGTTCGAGACGCGTGCCGTTCTGATCGTAGTCATCGACGATATTGATGCCGCCGCAAAACGCGTAGGTTTCATCGATCAGCGCGAGCTTGCGATGCGTGCGCGAGAAGCCGAGCGGCCCGAACAGCAGATGCGGGTTGTAGATGCGATGATCGACGCCGCGCTCCTGCCAGAGCTTGAACATCGGCAGATTGCTGTCCGTGCCGATGCCATCCGTGATCACACGCACCTTGAGGCCGCGTTCGGCCGCGCGCACGAGCGCATCGGAGACGGCGCGACCGATATCGTCGTTGGCGAAGATGTAGGTTTCCAGCGACACCGACTTGCGCGCGTTGTCGATCCGCTCGATCAGCGCCGGGAAAAATTGCACGCCGCCCTTGAAGAGCCGCACGTGATTGCCCGACGTGAAGCAAAAGCGCGGCGGGCGGCGGCCCGAGAACAGCGCCTGGCGCAACCGCTTGAAACTGCGCCGCGGACGCAGTCCGATCATCGGCTATGCGCCGCGAGGCGCTCGGGCAATTGCAGGATGGCTTCCCGGTTCGACCACGAGAAGCATCGGTCGGCTGCCTCGCGAAACGGCAGCCACAAGTGTGCGGTGTGTTCGCGCGGCGCGAGTGTCACTTCGAGACAATGTGGCACGAGCAGGCTGAACTGATGTTCGGTGTTGCGCGTGATGCCTTCCGCGTAGCGATGCCGCCATTGCGGATAGATCTCGTACTCGATGGTGTGATGCCAGTCGAGCAGCGCGTTCTCGGGCACGAGCGCGCTGCCGATCACGATGCCCGTCTCTTCCTGCACTTCGCGCGCGGCGGTCTCGACGAGCGGTTCGTCGATGCGATCCTTCGAGCCCGTCACCGATTGCCAGAAGCCTTTGTGATCCACGCGTTCGATGATGAGCACATCGAGCTCCGGCGTATGAATGACGACCAGCACGGATTCGGGGATTTTTGGCGGCTTCTGCATGTCTTGGTGAACGCGCGTTTCATTATTTGTCGGTGCCCAAAGACTGTAACGCAAAAAACGAAAAAGGCGCACTCGGCGCCTTTTTCATCACATCGACAACGAAAGCTGCTTAGTGCGCCTTCTGCTCCGGCTGACGCAGACGGATGTGCAACTCGCGCAACTGGCGCTCGTCCACTTCGCTCGGCGCCTGCGTGAGCAGATCCTGCGCGCGCTGCGTCTTCGGGAACGCGATCGTGTCGCGGATCGAATCGGCGCCGGACATCAGCGTGACGATGCGGTCCAGACCGAACGCGATACCGCCGTGCGGCGGCGCGCCGTACTGGAGCGCGTCGAGCAGGAAGCCGAACTTCAGACGCGCTTCTTCCGCGCCGATCTTCAGCGCGCGGAACACCTTGCTCTGCACGTCTTCCTGGAAGATACGCACCGAACCGCCGCCGATTTCCCAGCCGTTCAGCACCATGTCGTAGGCCTTCGCGAGGCAACGGCCCGGATCGGTTTCGAGATATTCGAGGTGCTCGTCCTTCGGGCTCGTGAACGGATGATGCGCGGCCACGTGACGGTTCTCTTCCTCGTCGTACTCGAACATCGGGAAGTCGATGACCCACAGCGGCTTCCAGCCGGTTTCGAGCAGACCGGTCGTCTTGCCGAATTCCGAATGGCCGATCTTCAGACGCAGCGCGCCGAGGCTGTCGTTCACGACCTTCGCGCGATCCGCCGCGAAGAAGATGATGTCGCCGTCTTGCGCCGCCGTGCGCTCCATGATCGCCGCGAGCGCCGCGTCATGCAGGTTCTTGACGATCGGGCTTTGCAGGCCGTCGCGGCCACGGGACTTGTCGTTGACCTTGATCCACGCGAGGCCCTTCGCGCCGTAAATGCGCACGAATTCCGTGTAACCGTCGATGTCGCCGCGCGACAGCTCGCCGCCCTTCGGCACGCGCAGCGCAGCGACACGGCCGTCCTTCGAGTTGGCCGGCATGCTGAACACCTTGAAGTCGACGTCCTTCACGGCATCCGTGAGATCGGCGAATTCGAGCTTCACGCGCAGATCGGGCTTGTCCGAACCGAAGCGGCGCATCGCTTCCGAATACAGCATGACCGGGAATTTCGCGGGCAGCGTGACGTCCATCGTCTCCTTGAAGACGTGGCGGATCATCTCTTCGAACAGATCGCGGATTTCCTGCTCGGTCAGGAACGAGGTTTCGCAGTCGATCTGCGTGAATTCCGGCTGACGGTCGGCGCGCAGGTCTTCGTCGCGGAAGCACTTGGTGATCTGGTAGTAACGGTCGAAGTTCGCGACCATCAGCAGCTGCTTGAACAACTGCGGCGACTGCGGCAGCGCGAAGAACTGACCCGCGTTCACGCGCGACGGCACGAGGTAATCGCGCGCGCCTTCCGGCGTGCTCTTGGTCAGCATCGGCGTTTCGATGTCGATGAATCCTTGCGCGTCGAGATACTTGCGCACTTCCATCGCGACGCGATAGCGCAGGCGCAGATTCTTCTGCATTTGCGGACGGCGCAGGTCGAGCACGCGATGCGTGAGACGCGTCGTCTCCGACAAATTGTCGTCGTCGAGCTGGAACGGCGGCGTGACCGATGCGTTCAGCACGGTCAGTTCGTGGCACAGCACTTCGATCTTGCCGCTCGTGAGGTTCGCGTTGACCGTGCCTTCGGGACGGTCGCGCACGACGCCTTTCACCTGCACGCAAAACTCGTTGCGCACGCCTTCGGCCACCTTGAACATCTCGGCGCGGTCCGGATCGCAGACGACCTGAACGAGCCCTTCGCGATCGCGCAAGTCGATGAAGATAACGCCACCGTGGTCGCGGCGGCGATGCACCCAGCCGCACAGCGAAACGGTTTGGCCCAGGCGGGCCTCGGTCACCAGACCGCAGTATTCAGATCGCATCGACATGATGTTGTGTCTTTCGTTGTTCGTTGATCAACGGCTCGCGCGTTCGGGCCTCGCTCTTTGGTTCGGCGGACTCCTGGCTCGCGCGCGCCGGCATTACATCGGCGGCTCGGTGGGGCGGCGTGCGGGCGCGACCGGCGCCGGCGCGCTCGGGGCGGGAGCCACCACGCCCATCGAGACGATGTACTTCAGTGCGGCGTCGACGGTCATGTCCAGTTCGACGACTTCGCTTTTCGGCATCATCAGGAAGAAGCCGGATGTCGGGTTCGGCGTCGTCGGCACGTAGACGCTCACGTGCTCTTCGTCGAGGTGGTTCAGCACGTCGCCGCCCGGAATGCCTGTCAGAAAGCCAATGGTATACGAGCCCTTGCGCGGATATTCGATCAGGAGCGCCTTGCGGAACGCGTTACCGCTCGAAGAGAGCAACGTGTCCGACACCTGTTTGACGCTCGTGTACAGCGGCCCGACCACCGGAATGTGCCTCAGGATGGCGTCCCACCATTTCACGAGCTTCTGGCCGACGAAGTTCTGGGTCAGCAGTCCGACGATGAAAATGAATGCGATCGTCAGCACGGCGCCGACGCCCGGCAGATGGAAGCCCACGACGCGCTCGGGTTGCCACGATTCCGGCAGGAGCAGGAGCGTCTGGTCCATCGTCCCGATGACGAGGCCCAGCACCCACAAGGTGATCGCGAGCGGCACCAGCACGAGCAGGCCGGTGAGGAACACGGATTTCAGCGTAGTCTTTTTTGTCGTCATTTCCACGGGGCGGAGGCTGCGCCGGCTCGACTGTGTCGAAGATCCGGCTTGGCAGGCGAGCCGCGCCCAATTGCGCGGTCGGCGAGGTCATCTACGCGACATATGGCCAGGCGGACGTGGCGACCCGGCGTTTCAGGCTGCGTCCGACGATGCGGACGCGCCCGCCGCAGGCTTGGCGGCATCCGACGATGACGTAGTACTGGCCGGGGTTGCGTCGCCCGAATTCGAGCTGCCGGAGCCAGACGAAGAAGCGTCATCCGATTTCGCTGCCGGCGCGTTTGCCGCGTTGCCCTTCGCGCCGGTGTTGCCGCTTCGAAAATCGGTGACATACCAGCCGGAGCCTTTCAACTGGAATCCGGCGGCGGTCACCTGCTTCGAGAAAGCGTCCTTTCCGCAGGCGGGACATTGCGTGAGCGGCGCATCGCTCAGTTTCTGAAGCACGTCTTTTTCGTGGCCGCAGTGTGCGCAGCGGTACGCGTAAATCGGCATGGCACTCTTCCTACAATGATCTGTCGACGCTTGCAAAGCCTTGAATTATAGCCGCAAACTCGACCCGCCAATCTCGGGACGACGCGCGCAAGCTTGAGCCCCCTATATCGGGGCGCTGTCGAAGGATTTCAAGCCGGTCGGTTCAGATACGTCGCCAGGTCATCCAACGTTCGCGGCCGGCGAATACGGGAATCGAGCCGCTCACCTCGCGGTCTTCGATCAATTCGAAGTGCGGCGTCAGGAGCGCGCCCAGTTCGCCGCGCTCGATGCCGAACGGCGGCCCTTTCGGGGTCGATCCGATGAAAAAGAAACCGGCGAGCAGCGCGCCCGGTTTCAGCAACGCGGCCATCCGGGTGGCGTAATCCTGCCAGCGGACTTTCGGCAGTGCGCACAGAAACGCCCGCTCGTAGATCCAATCAGGCGAAAAAGGCGGCTCATAGGCAAAAAAATCCGCCTCTTCGACAACGCCCGCATGCGCGCCGAGTTGGGCGCGCGCCGCCTCGACGGCGCCTGCGGAGAAGTCGATCGCGCGCACCGGCCAGCCGCGCTCGGCCAGATAGAGCGCTTCGTACGCGCTGCCGCAGCCGGGAATCAGCACATTCTGCGCATTCCGCGGCGCGACGAAGGTCTTGAACGCCTCCGGCACGCCAGCCTGATCCCACGGCGTGAACTGCTGGCCGAAACGCTCGTCCCAGAAGCCCGGCGAATTCGGATCGCGGTTTTCGAAATCGGGAACATCGGGATTCGTCGGATCGCTCATGATGTCGGCCTTCAGGGATGAAGAAAGAACTGCGCGACGACGACACCCGCGCCCGCCATCGCGACCAGACCAGCGACGAGCAGCGTCACGAGCAGGCGGTTCGTGCGCTTCTGCTCGGCGAGAAGCATCCGCATGAGTTCGTCGCTGCCGCTCTTCGGCGAATCGTGCTGCTCCGCCAGGATATGGTGAATCAGCCGCGGCAACTGCGGAATGGTCTTGCTCCACTGCGGCGCTTCCATTTGCAGGCGCTCGTACCAGCCGCGCCAGCCGATCTGCTCGTTCATCCAGCGTTCGAGATACGGTTTGGCCGTCTTCCACAGATCGAGTTCGGGATCGAGGGAGCGCCCGAGCCCTTCGACGTTGAGCATCGTCTTTTGCAACAGCACGAGTTGCGGCTGGATCTCGACATTGAAGCGGCGCGAGGTCGAGAACAGGCGCATCAGCACCTGCCCGAGCGAGATGTCCTTCAGCGCGCGATCGAAATACGGCTCGCAAACCGCGCGAATCGCGCTCTCCAGTTCCTCGACGCGCGTACTCGGTGGCACCCAGCCGGATTCGAGGTGCAGCGTCGCGACACGGTGATAGTCGCGCTTGAAGAACGCGAGAAAGTTCTGGGCGAGATAGTTCTTGTCGAAGTCCGACAGCGCCCCGACGATACCGAAGTCCAGCGCGATATAACGCCCGAAGGTCGCCGGATCGAGGCTCACCTGAATGTTGCCGGGGTGCATGTCGGCGTGGAAGAAGCCGTCGCGGAACACCTGCGTGAAGAAAATCTCGACGCCTTCGCGCGCGAGCTTCGGAATATCGACGCCGGCCGCGCGCAAGGTCTCCACCTGGCTGATCGGCACGCCGACCATGCGCTCCATGACGAGCACCGTCGGCGCCGACAAATCCCAGTACATCTCCGGCACGAGCAGCAGATCGAGTCCCTGAAAGTTTCGGCGCAACTGGCTGCCATTGGCGGCCTCGCGCATCAGGTCGAGCTCGTCGTGCAGATATTTGTCGAATTCCGCCACCACTTCGCGTGGCTTGAGGCGCCGGCCGTCCGCCCACAGACGCTCGGCCCACGTCGCGATATCGCGCAGCAGCGCGAGGTCGGAGTCGATCACGGGAAGCATGCCCGGGCGCAGCACTTTCACCGCGACGGCCTTTCCCGCATGCTCGCCGTTCCTGATCTTCGCGAAATGCACCTGCGCGATCGACGCGCTCGCCACCGGCACGCGCTCGAAATCGTCGAACAATTCGTCGATCGGCGCACCGAGCGACTTTTCGATGATGGACACCGCCACCGCCGAATCGAACGGCGGGACCTGATCCTGAAGTTTGGCGAGTTCATCGGCGACATCGACGGGCAAAAGATCGCGCCGCGTCGACAGCACCTGCCCGAACTTCACGAAGATGGGTCCGAGGCTCTCCAGCGCGAGCCGCAGGCGGATGCCGCGCTCGATGTCGAACCTGCGGCCAAAGGTCGTGATGCGCATGAGAAAGCGCACGCGACGATCGTCGATGCCGCTCATCACCAGCTCATCGAGCCCGAAGCGGACGATCGTGAAAAAAATCTTGAGAAAACGCAGAAAACGCATGGTTCGAATTCGCTTCAGCTCGTTATTCGTGCGAGTCGCGCACTGACTCGCCGCCGGATCGCGCTGAGGCGCCGCTCGCCGGCCGTGATTGTCCGGATGGTTGTCCGGTTTGTTGTTCGATCCTCTCGATGCGCTTTTCGACGCGCGCAAGCGCATCGCGCGCTCTCGAAAGCTCGGCGTTGAACGCGTCGAGCGCGCCCTTGCGCACGAGTTGCGGGCGCTCGTCGAGGAAATATTCGGTGAAAGTGTCCAGCAGATTCCGCCCGGTGCGCTGCGCCTGCTCCTGCACCGCCCGCGCGACGAGTCCCACGCGATGCGCGGGTGCGTCACCGATCACGCGCGCCAGGTCTTCTTCGGGATCCCAGCGCAGATGCTCCGCGAGTTTTGCAAGAGTCGTGGCGAACTCCGCGTCGCCTTCGATGCGGACATGCTTCATCACTGCCGCCTGGCCGCCCTGCAGAAACACAGGCAGAGCATCGATCGGCACGGCGATCGTCACATCGAATGCGCCTGCCTCGGCGTCGGTGGTTGCCGCGAAGAGGCCGTCGGGTTGCACCACGAGCGCGATCGAAACCGGCGTGCACGACAATTTCACTCGCTTGCCTGCATACGGCTTAAGGCGCTCGAGCGCCCACGGCTCGCGCACGAGCAGATGATTCACGGCGGCCGCGAATCCTCTGGACACGGTCTTCAAGGCGGGATTTGCTGCGGGACGGGCGGATTCGTCTGCGTTCGTCATCGGCTGTGAGATGAAAAAACCCGCGCGAGACGCTTCTCGCGCGGGTTTCTATTCTACCGCCGCAACCGGCAAACACACTGACGGTTGCCGGCACCCTGCCATTCGGCCAAGGGCGCGGTCAGGCTCAACTGACCTGCTGAATTCCTGCCAGCAGCCAGCCTTCGTTGCCGGACTTCTGCTTCGACAGGTTCCATACCTCGACGAACGGCTCGGCCGCCGCACCTTCCGACTCGCGGATGAGCCCGTGGAAGCGCACGCTCGCGAGATACTCGTTCGCGCGATCCTCGACGCCGAGCAGATCGGCGTTGAGCTGCACCACATCCGTACGATTCGGCGCACTGCCGCGGGCATCGACGTCGAGCTTCACTTCGGCGAACATTTCGGGCGTCGTGAATTCGCGGATGTCGTTGACGTTGCCGCGATCCCACGCGTCCTGCAGCCGCACGAAGTAGACCTTCGCGTTGCGCACGAATGCGTCGGTGTCGAAGCCAGCCGGCACGTTCGGATTCACGGCCTGTTGCTGCACCGGAGATTCGATGTAATTCGCGCCGAAGCCGGTCGGCTGCTGCGGCACTTGCGGCGGATCCTGATTCAGGCTCGTGCGCGTGGTCGCGCCGTACGGCGAACCGGAAGTCGCGCCGGCGCCAGCGTATGCAGGCGTGTTATTGCCCTGACGCTTGCGCATGATGAAGCGGAACAGCATGACGGCCGCCAGCACGATCAAGGCGATCATGATCATGTTGGCCATCGCGCCGGCGAACGCCTCGCCCAGCCCGAAGTGCGACAGCAGCGCCGCGATACCCAGACCCGCCGCGAGACCGGCGATCGGCCCCAGCCAGCGGTTACGCGCGGGTTGCGCGGCTGCCGGCGCAGCCGGTGCGGGTTGCGCGCGCTGAGCCTGCGCCGCCTGACCGGCCTGCCCCTGCTGCATGGATTGCGACGGCGGCGTCGCCTGATGCTGCTGGGTCGCCGTGGCCGACTGCCGGCCCATGCTGCGGCCAGCGCCCATGCGCTTGGCTTCCGCCGTTTCCGCGAAGATTGCGCCGGCCGCAATAACGCCAGCCAGCGCCAAGATTCCGGCCTTCCTGAAGAAGAGGTTCAGGAAACCCCGGGATTGGGGTTTGCGCGAATCGAACATATCGAATCCTTTTGAGAGTGGAACATCAAAATTTTGTCCCGACGTGTAACGCTACCACGCCACCTGACAAATTGTAATATTCGACTCGATCCAGGCCCGCTTGTTCCATCATTGTTTTCAAAGTTTCCTGGTCCGGGTGCATGCGAATAGACTCCGCCAGGTACCGGTAGCTGTCCGCATCTTTGGCCACTTTTTCGCCAAGCCACGGCAAAATCTTGAAACTGTAGATATCGTACGGCTTTTTGAGCGGTTCCCACACTTTCGAGAATTCCAAAACCAGCAATCTTCCGCCCGGCTTTAGGACGCGCGTCATTTCTGCCAACGCACGATCCTTGTGCGTCATATTACGAAGCCCGAAAGCAACCGTAACGACATTGAAATAATTGTTCGGGAACGGGATCTTCTCGGCGTCGCACAGCAGCGCGGGCGTCAGCACGCCTTTGTCGATCAGCCTGTCGCGGCCCACGCGCAGCATCGATTCGTTGATGTCCGTATGCCAGACTTCGCCCGTCTCGCCTGCCTGCTTTGCGAAGGCCATCGCCAGATCGCCCGTGCCGCCCGCGATATCCAGCACCTTGTAGCCCGGCCGCACCTTGGCCTGCCCGATCGTGAAATGCTTCCAGATCCGATGCAGTCCGCCGGACATCAGGTCGTTCATCAAGTCGTAGTTGCCCGCCACGGAGTGGAACACGCCCGCCACTTTCTTCGCCTTGTCCTGCTCGTCGACCGTTTCGTATCCGAAGTGGGTCTTGCTCATCGCGCTCTTTCCTCGCCTGTTGTTCGTTCTATGTATGCGCAATCGTCGCGCCGGCCGTGCGGCGTTATGCCGCGGCGTTGATGCTCAATGGCAGTGGCCGCCGGACGGCTTGGCGGCCATCGGCGTGTCGCGGTCCACGCCCGCGGCTTCCAGTTTCGCCAGATACTCGCGCCACAAGTCTTCCTGCCGCGTCGCCAGGTCGTGCAGGATGTCCCAAGAATAGATGCCCGTATTGTGACCGTCCGAAAAATTCAATTGCAGCGCGTAATGCCCGACCGGATCGATGCCGATGATCGTCACCTCGCGCTTGCCGGTCTGCAGCGTTTCCTGGCCCGGTCCGTGGCCCTGGACTTCGGCGGAAGGCGAGTAGACACGCAACAGCTCGAACGGCACGCGATACGACTCGTCGCCGTATTGCAGTTCGAGCACGCGGGATTTCGAATGCACGACGACGCCGGTGGGAATCGGCGTCGTTGAAGTGAGTCCGCTCATGGTCTTGCCTTATTGATGGCCGAACGCCTGGTTCAGTTCGTTGCGCACCTGCTCGCGCAACAACGTCGCCTGCGCGCGGCGCTTCGATAGCTGCGATTCGGAGACCGTGCGCTGGCGCGGCGCCCAGATCGGCAGAGGGAAGCGGGAATCGTTGGAAAAGCGTGGAATGATGTGCCAGTGGACATGCGGCACCTGATTGCCGAGGCTTGCGAGATTGATCTTCTCCGGCACCAGCACGCGGCGCATCGCGCGCTCGACGCCGTTCACGGCCGTCATCACGCGCGCGCGGTCGCCATCCGACAAATCGGACATTTCGGCGACATGCGCACCCCAGATCACGCGGCACAGGCCCGGCCAGTCGGGCTCATCGGCGAGGACGACGCGCAACGCGTCGTCCGACCAGAGTACCTCGCCGCCGTCTTCACGACAAAACACACAGTCCATCTCAAACCTCTAGCGAATCAACCTCGATTTCGCTATTACACCAGCACGCGCTCGATACCGCCATTGTTCGCGTGTTCGACATACTGTTCCATCCAGTTCTCGCCGAGCACCTTGCGCGCCATTTCCACGACGATATAGTCCGCCTCGATGTTGGCGTCCTCGTTGTAGCGCGACAGGCCTTGCAGGCACGACGGGCAGCTCGTGAGAATTTTCACGTCCTGACCATTCGGCTGCGGACCGTCGCCGGCCTTGAGCACCGAACCCGGTTGCGCGCCCGCCGCGCCGGCCGCTGCGTTCGACATGTTGATCGCGTTCGCGCCCGCTTCCGCGACGAGCGGAATGCCGCGCAGCCTCGCCGCGCCCTTGCGGATCTCTTCTTCCTTGCGGAAACGCACCTGCGTCGAAATATCGGGCCGCGTGACCGCGAGCGTCCCCGACTCGCCGCAGCAGCGATCGTTCTTCTCGATCTTGTAGCCGTCGTTTTGCGAACCCATCAGATCGTTGACGAGCTTGACCGGGTCCATCGTCTTGATCGGCGAGTGACACGGGTCGTGGTACATGTAGCGTGTGCCCGTCACTCCGTCGAGCTTGATGTTCTTCTCGAGCAGGAATTCGTGAATGTCGATGATCCGGCAGCCCGGGAAGATCTTCTCGAATTCATAGCCCGCGAGCTGGTCGTAGCAGGTTCCGCACGACACGACCACGGTCTTGATATCGAGATAGTTCAGCGTGTTCGCGACCCGATGGAACAGCACGCGATTGTCCGTGACGATCTTCTCGGCCTTGTCGTATTGCCCGGAGCCGCGCTGCGGATAACCGCAGCACAGATAGCCCGGCGGCAACACGGTCTGTACGCCCGCTTCCCACAGCATGGCCTGCGTCGCGAGCCCGACTTGCGAGAACAGACGCTCCGAACCGCAGCCGGGGAAATAGAACACGGCTTCCGAATCGACGGTGGTCGTCTTCGGATTGCGGATGATCGGGACGATCTTGTTGTCTTCGATATCCAGCAGCGCGCGCGCCGTCTTCTTCGGCAGATTGCCCGGCATCTTCTTGTTCATGAAGTGGATCACCTGCGTGACCACGGGCGGCTTGCCGACCGTCGCGGGCGGTTTCGCCGTCTGCTTCTTCGTGAATTTCTTCAGCACGTCGTTGCCGAAACGCTGCGCCTTGTAGCCGACACCCATCATCGCGGTGCGCGCGAGATTGATGGTCTGCGGATTGGTCGCATTGAGGAAGAACATGCCCGCCGCGTTGCCCGCGTTGAACTTCTTCTTGCCCATCTTGCGCAGCAGATTGCGCATATTCATCGTGACATCGCCGAAGTCGATCTTCACCGGGCACGGCGTCACGCACTTGTGGCAGACGGTGCAGTGATCGGCGACGTCGTTGAACTCGTCCCAATGCTTGATCGATACACCGCGGCGCGTCTGCTCTTCGTACAGGAACGCCTCGACCAGCAGCGAAGTCGCGAGAATCTTGTTGCGCGGGCTATACAGCAGGTTCGCGCGCGGCACGTGCGTCGCGCAGACCGGCTTGCACTTGCCGCAGCGCAGGCAGTCCTTGATCGAATCGGAGATCGCGCCGATATCCGACTGCTGCATGATGAGCGACTCGTAGCCCATCAGCCCGAAGCTCGGCGTGTACGCGTTGCGCAAGTCCGCGCCTTCGAACAGCTTGCCCTTGTTGAAACGTCCGTGCGGATCGACGCGCTGCTTGTACGCGCGGAAATCGCCGATTTCCTCTTCGGTCAGAAACTCCAGCTTGGTGATGCCGATGCCGTGCTCGCCCGAGATCACGCCGTCGAGCGAACGCGCGAGCTTCATGATGCGCGCCACCGCGTGATGCGCGTCCTGCAGCATCGCGTAGTTGTCGGAATTGACGGGGATGTTGGTGTGCACGTTGCCATCGCCCGCGTGCATGTGCAGCGCGACGAACACACGGCCGCGCAACACCTGCTTGTGGATGGCCTGCGCTTCGTCGAGGATCGGCTTGAATTCGCCGCCGTTGAAGATCTGGCGCAGTTCCCCGCGAATCTCCTGCTTCCACGAGATGCGCACCGTGCGGTCCTGCGCAACGTGGAAGATGTTCGCGTCCGGCTGCACGTCGACGCGATCCGCAAATTTCTCCGCAAGCGCCGCGTAGCCGAGATTGACGAGATAGTGCTGCGCCTCGCGCAAAGGCATGTCGAGCTTTTCGCCGACGAAGGTCCAGCGCTCGCGCACGCGCTTCAACAGATCGAGCGCCTGTTGCACGCGGTCTTCGAGCAGCTCGGCGCTAGGAATTTCGTTCGCGTCGTCGGTCTTGCCGAGCGGCAGCTTGCCGGTGCGGAAAAACGCTTCGAGCGCATCGACGAGTTGCAGCTTGTTCTTGATCGACAGCTCGATATTGATGCGCTCGATGCCGTCCGTGTACTCGCCCATGCGATTGAGCGGAATCACGACGTCTTCGTTGATCTTGAACGCGTTCGTGTGCTTGGCGATCGCCGCCGTGCGCGAGCGGTCGAGCCAGAAACGCTTGCGCGCCTCGGCGTTCACCGCGACGAAGCCTTCGCCGCTCTTGCCGTTCGCCATGCGCACGACTTCGGAGGTCGCGGCGGCGACGGCATCGGCGTCATTGCCGACGATATCGCCGATCAGCACCATCTTCGGGAAAGCGTTGCGCTTGCTCTTGGTCGCATAGCCGACCGCGCGCAGATAGCGTTCGTCGAGATGCTCCAGACCGGCCAGGATCGCGCCGCCCTCTTTCGACGTTTCGAACAGATAGTCCTTGATCTCGACGATGCTCGGAATCGCGTCCCGCGCCTGGCCGAAGAATTCGAGGCAGACGGTGCGCGTGTGCGCGGGCATCTTGTGCAAGATCCAGCGCGCGGACGTGATCAGCCCGTCGCAGCCTTCCTTCTGCACGCCGGGAAGACCGGCGAGGAATTTATCGGTGACGTCCTTGCCGAGCCCTTCCTTGCGGAACGTGCGGCCGGTGATGTCGAGGTTTTCGCTGCGTAGCAGCTTCTCGCCCGGCGGACGATTGCCGTCGAACCAGTCGAGCCGGAAGCGCGCCACTTCGACGTCGTGAATCTTGCCGCAGTTGTGATCCAGACGCGTGACTTCGAGCCAGTTGCCTTCCGGATCGACCATGCGCCACCAGGCGAGGTTGTCGAGCGCCGTGCCCCACAGCACGGCCTTCTTGCCGCCCGCGTTCATCGCGACATTGCCGCCAACGCAGGATGCATCGAGCGAAGTCGGATCGACGGCGAACACGAAGCCCGCCTGCTCCGCCGCTTCCGTGACGCGCCGCGTGACGACGCCCGCGCCAGAGAAAATCGTCGCGACCTTGTGATCGACGCCCGGCAGATCGGTCATTTCGACGGGACCGAGCTGTTCGAGCTTTTCCGTATTGATGACAGCGGAGAACGGCGTGAGCGGAATCGCGCCGCCGGTATAGCCGGTGCCGCCGCCGCGCGGAATCACGGTCAGGCCCAGTTCGAAGCACGCCTTGATCAGACCGGCGATTTCACCTTCGGTGTCCGGCGTCAGCACGACGAAGGGATATTCGACGCGCCAGTCGGTCGCGTCGGTGACGTGCGAGACGCGCGACAGGCCGTCGAACTTGATGTTGTCCTTCTGCGTTTCGCGGCCCAATACCCGCGACGCGCGGCGGCGCAAGTCGGCCATGCGGCCGAACTCGGCGGCGAAATCATCGACGGCGCGGCGCGCGGCGGCAATCAGCAACTGCACGCGCCCGGCGCGCTCGCGGCTGCCGGCTTCGTCGCTGTGGGCGGTGAGATCGGCGCTGCGGCGCTTTTCGATTTCCGCGAGCCGGTGATTCAGCGCCTCGACCAGCAGCGCGCGGCGCTTCGGATTGTCGAGCAGGTCGTCCTGAAGATACGGATTGCGGCGCACGACCCAGATATCGCCGAGCACTTCGTACAGCATGCGCGCCGAGCGGCCCGTGCGGCGCTCGTTGCGCAGTTCGTCGAGCACGGCCCAGGCTTCGTCGCCGAGGAGCCGCATCACGATTTCACGATCGGAAAACGACGTGTAGTTATAGGGAATTTCGCGCAGACGGGGCTCGGCATCGAGCGCCAAGGCGGCATGGGCGCCGTTCGGATCGAAGGCTTGAGGTGCGTTCATGTTCGACGGTTCGGTGTGCCGACGCTCGCGCTTCGAAAAGCGGAAACGCCGACGATGCGCGTGGGGGCGCAAATTTTCGAATGAAACTTATCTTGGCGAAGGCCGCCGGGTCACGCAGCGCGGAACTCAGCGAGGTGAACTCCAATCACGGCGCCTTCGATGTGCCCTGGATCAACGCCACGATCGCGCGTGGCGCGCATGCCGCTCGGCCGCCGGGTGCGACGCGCGGGAGACATGCGCCCAAAAATCGATCCGAAGCTGCCGGTGCATCTGCCGATCCTGATTGCTGATTCGTAAAAGGAAATTCTAACCCATCGCGGTGGTTGACGTTCGCGGTAGCTAGCAGCGAGAAGGGGCTTTTGCATGCGCATTCGCGACGCGTTCGTGTCATTTTCGACGCTGTTTTGCACGACCGTCCGGACGGTCGAAACGCATGGCGTGCCCGGAAAGCGCGCGGTTGGCGCTATGATTGATGCTTTCGCCCTCAAAAACCCGCGCGCACCATTGCCGCGTGACGATTCCTCGCATGACACATCCCGACTACCTGAAGAAAGTGCTGACCGCGCGCGTGTACGACGTCGCGCGGGAGAGCGAGCTCGAACCCGCGCGCATCCTGTCGGCGCGTCTGCGCAATTCCGTGTTCCTGAAGCGCGAGGACAACCAGCCGGTGTTCTCCTTCAAGATTCGCGGCGCGTACAACAAGATGGCGAATCTGTCGGCGGACGAGCTTGCGCGCGGCGTGATCACGGCGTCGGCGGGCAATCATGCGCAGGGCGTGGCGCTGTCGGCGGCGCGTCTCGGCTGCCGCGCGGTGATCGCCGTGCCGACCACGACACCGCAAGTCAAGATCGACGCGATCCGCGCGCACGGCGGACCGACGGTCGAAGTGGTGCTCGCGGGCGAGTCGTACAGCGACGCATACGCGCGCGCCGTGCAGCTTCAGGAAGAGCGCGGCCTGACCTTCGTGCATCCGTTCGACGATCCGGATGTGATCGCCGGACAAGGCACCATCGCGATGGAAATCCTGCGCCAGCACCAGGCTCCGATTCACGCGATCTTCGTGCCGATCGGCGGAGGCGGGCTCGCGGCGGGCGTCGCGGCCTACATCAAGGCGGTGCGGCCGGAGATCAAGGTGATCGGCGTGCAGACCGAGGATTCCTGCGCGATGGCGAAGTCGATCGAAGCGGGCGAGCGCATCACGCTGAGCGAAGTCGGCCTGTTTTCGGACGGCACGGCGGTGAAGCTCGTCGGCGAGGAAACCTTCCGGCTGTGCAACGAACTGCTCGATGAAGTCGTCACTGTGGATTCCGACGCTCTCTGCGCCGCGATCAAGGACGTGTTCCAGGACACGCGCAGCGTGCTGGAACCGGCCGGTTCGCTCGCCGTCGCGGGCGCGAAGCTCTATGCGGAGCGCGAAGGCATCGAGGGCAAGACGCTCGTCGCGGTGACGTCGGGCGCGAACATGAATTTCGACCGCATGCGCTTCGTCGCGGAGCGCGCGGAAGTCGGCGAGGCGCGCGAAGCCGTGTTCGCCGTGACGATTCCCGAAGAGCGCGGCAGCTTCCGGCGCTTCTGCGAGCTCGTCGGCACACGCAGCGTAACCGAGTTCAACTACCGTATCGCCGATCAGAGCGCGGCGCATATCTTCGTCGGCGTGCAGATCAAGTCGCGCAAGGAAACGGCGCAGATGATGACGTCGTTCATCGAGCATGGTTTTGCGACCGTCGATCTGTCCCACGACGAACTCTCGAAGCAGCACATCCGCTACATGGTCGGCGGCCGGTCGCCGCTCGCGCAGGACGAACGCCTGCTGCGCTTCGAATTCCCGGAGCGCCCGGGCGCGCTGATGAAATTCCTGTCGTCGATGGCGCCGGAGTGGAACATCAGTCTGTTCCACTATCGCAATCAGGGCGCGGACTATAGCTCGATTCTCGTCGGCATTCAGGTGCCGCAGTCGGACAACGCGGAGTTCGAGCGCTTCCTCGCGACGCTCGGCTATCCGTGGTGGGACGAAGGCGCGAACCCCGTGTACAAGCTGTTCCTGGCGTAAGCGGCAATGCCGAAGTTCACGCTCGAAGACAAGCTCGTCGTCGCGATTTCGTCGCGCGCGCTCTTCGATTTCGAGGAAGAGAACCGCGTCTTCGAGACGGGCGATCTCGCGCAATACGAAGCGTTGCAACGCTCGCGGCTGGAGACGCCCGCGAAGCCGGGCGTCGCGTTCGGGCTGATCCGCAAGCTGCTCGCGCTGAACGCGGACGAGCAGCGCGTCGAAGTGGTGATACTTTCGCGCAGCGATCCGATCAGCGGTCTGCGCGCGTTTCATTCGTGCCGCGAGCATGGTCTCGCGATCGAGCGTGGCGTGTTCACGCGCGGCCGTTCGCCGTTCGCGTATCTGAAGCCGCTGCGTGCGTCGCTGTTCTTGTCGGCGAATCCGGACGATGTGCGCGACGCGCTCACCGCCGGTTTTCCCGCCGCGCGCGTGCTGCCGGAAACGCCGCGCGCAGCGAGCCGTTATGCGGACGAGATTCGCATCGCGTTCGATGGCGACGCCGTTCTGTTCTCCGACGAAGCCGAGCGCATATTTCAGAGCGAGGGGCTCGGTGCGTTCGTCGGCCACGAAACGCAGAAGAAGGATTCGCCGCTTCCTGGCGGACCGTTGAAGCCGCTGCTGGCGGCGTTGAACAAGCTGCAGCGCATCGCCGACGACAACGAAAGCCGCTCGCCGATGCACATCCGCACCGCGCTCGTCACCGCGCGCTCCGCGCCCGCACACGAACGCGCGATCCGGACGCTGATGGCCTGGGACATCGAAATCGACGAAGCGATGTTCCTGGGTGGCCTCGACAAGGGCGAATTCCTGCGTGAATTCGAGCCCGACTTTTTCTTCGACGATCAAATTCGCCACTGCGAATCGGCTCGCGTCGTCACTGCGACGGGGCACGTTCTCAGCGGCATTGCGAACGCATCATGACACCCGACCAATCTCCGCTCGGCAAGCCCGTCCACTACACCGAACAGTACGACGCATCGCTGCTGTTTCCGATCGACCGCAAGCGCGCGCGCGATTCGATCGGCGTGCCCGAGCGGCTGCCGTTCTTCGGCACGGATATCTGGAACGCCTATGAATTGTCGTGGCTGAACCGGCGCGGCAAGCCGCAGATCGCGGTCGCAACGTTCTTCGTGCCGGCGGACTCGCCGAATATCGTGGAGTCGAAGTCGTTCAAGCTGTATCTCGGCTCGTTCGCGCAGACGCCGTTCGATTCCATCGACGATGTGCGCGCCGCCATCAAGCGCGATGTGTCCGCGATCTGCGGCGCGACGGTGTCGGTGCAGCTCGCGGCGCCGGGCGACTTCGGCAAGCTGGCGATGGAGGAATTCGAGGGTTTGTCTCTGGACAGGCTCGATCTCGATTGCGATGTTTTCTCGCCGGATCCTTCTTTGCTGAAGGCGACTCATGACGAAGCGCCGACGGATGAGACGCTGTTCTCGAATCTGTTGAAATCGAATTGTCCGGTGACGGGACAGCCGGATTGGGGCAGCGTGCAAATCCGCTATTACGGCGGGCAGATCGATCACGCGGGGTTGTTGCGGTATATCGTTTCTTACCGCGGACATACCGGGTTCCATGAGCAATGCGTGGAGCGCATCTTCATGGACATCATGCGGGAGTGCAAGCCGGAGCGGCTTGCGGTGTATGCGCGTTATACGCGGCGCGGTGGGCTGGATATCAATCCGTTTCGGACGAACTTCAATTTGCCGATGCCGGATAATGCGCGGCTCGCGCGGCAGTAATTCTGCGACGGGTACGACGCAAATCGGCTTTCGCCGGATCCCGTTAGCGTGTTGGTTTATTGGCGTTGCCCCTCCCCGGGGCGGGGGTCACTTTCTTTGCTGCTGCAAAGAAAGTGACTGCCGCCCCGCACAGGGGCAGTGCTAATAGACCGACACGAACACGGGATCCGGCCCAAAAACCCCGGCTCGCGTCGATGCGCTTTCGCCATAAAAAAACGCAGCGATCGCCCTCACCCCTTCTTATAAGCCACGCAATCCACCTCGACCTTGCAGTCGATCACCATCGACGACACCACACAAGCCCGCGCCGGCGGATTCGCGCCGAAGTACTCCTTGAACACCTTGTTGAACGACGCGAAATCGCGCGGATCGTCCAGCCACACGCCGCAGCGCACGACATCTTCCGTGCCGTAGCCCGCTTCCTTCAAAATCGCGAGCACGTTCTGAATCGCCTTGTGCGATTGCTCGACGATGCCGCCGTTGATCACCTCGCCGTTTTCCATCGGCGTCTGGCCCGACACGAACAGCCAGCCATCCGCCTGAACCGCGCGTGCGAACGGCATGTGCGCGCCGCCTTGTCCCTTGCCACCTTCCACGCCATAACGCTTCATCGTCCTGCTCCTTTTTCAATAACCCAAGAATTCAAAACGCGCCCTGCGCATCGAGCTTCGATGCCGCCCCGCGCGCCACGAAACGTCCCGCGCGCGCGCCGGTCACGGCTTGCTCGCGATACGTCAAAACGCCATTCACCCAAACCGCGTCGATGCCGTCCGCCGCCTGCTGCGGCTTCGCAAACGTCGCGGCATCGCGCACACGCTCCGGATCGAACACGACCAGATCCGCGTGATATCCGACCTTCACCTCGCCGCGCTCGGCAAGACTGAAACGCCGCGCCGTCAGACTCGTCATCTTGCGCACCGCTTCTTCGAGCGGCATCAACGCCGTATCGCGCGCGTAATGGCCGAGCACGCGCGGAAACGCGCCCCACAAACGCGGATGCGGCAGCGGATCGTTCGGCAAGCCGTCGGAGCCGATCATCGTCGCGGGATGCGAGAGAATGCGCCGCACGTCGTCTTCCGACATGTTGTGATACACCGCGCCCGCCGGCTGCAGGCGCTTCGCCGCTTCCTGCTGGCTGACTTTCCATTCGTCGGCGACTTCGCGGATCAGCTTGCCCGCCATTTCCGGATGCGGCGTCGACCACGTGATCGTGATGTCGATGTCGCCGGTCACCTGCTTCAGATCGAGCGTCGACGAACTCCGGTTGTACGGATAACAATCGCAGCCGACCGGCTGTCCATCGCGCGTAGCTTCGATCGACTTCAGCACTTCCGTGCTGCGCCCCCAGTTCGATGGCCCCGCGCACTTCAGATGCGAAATCACCACCGGCACGCGCGCATGACGGCCGACGCGGTACGCCTCGTCCATCGCGTCGAGAATCGCGTCGAATTCGGTGCGCATGTGCGTCGTGTAGAGCGCGCCCGCCTTGGCCAGCGGCTCGGCCAGCGCCTGCACTTCCTCCGGCGGCGCGCTGAACGCCGATCCGTACGCGAGCCCGCTCGACAAGCCGAGTGCGCCGTTATCCAGCGCTTCTTCGAGCTGCGCGCGCATACCCGCGACTTCATCCCCGCTCGCCGCGCGATCAAGCCGGTCCATATGATTGTTGCGCAGCGCCGTATGCCCGATCAGCGCGCCGACATTCACCGCCGGACGCGCTTCGTTGACCGCATCTACATAGGCGGCAAAGGTCGGATACTTGAACGCGGCGGCGTCGCCGAGCAGGTTCATCGGATCGGGCGGATCGCCCTTCAGCGTCACCGGCGACGCGCTGATCCCGCAATTGCCCACGATCACCGTCGTCACGCCCTGCGTGATCTTCGGCATCATCTGCGGCGAGCGGATCACGTGCGTGTCGTCGTGCGTGTGGACGTCGATGAAACCGGGCGCGAGTACTTTGCCCGCGGCGTCGAAGGTTTCGTCGGCGTTCCAGCCGGACAAGCCGCCCGGCGCCTCGATCGCGACGATGCGCCCGTCGCGCACGGCGACATCGCGCTCGACGGCGGGCGCGCCCGTGCCGTCGATCAGGCGCGCGCCGACGATCAGCGTGTCGGCTTTCAACGATTCCATGATCAGTCTCCCAAGGGTTGACGCTCGCCGCCGCCGCGATGCGAATCGAGCGCGTGTTTCATGCGGCGCAACAGTTCGCGGCTGTGGTCGGCCTGCTTGACCGCCAGTTCGGTGACGAGCAAATCGAGCGCCATCATCATCGCGTAGCGGGACGACGACGGTTTGTAAATGAAGTCGGATTCGATCGCGATGACCGGAATCAGCCAGTCCGCGAGCGCGCCCAGTGGCGACGCGGGCGCGGTCAGCGCGATCACGCGCGCGCCGTACTGTTTCGCGAGCTGACAGCTTTCGACCATCTCAGGCGTCTGTCCCGTCACCGATAACGCAACCACGACATGTTCCTTCGATAACGTCGACGCGACCATCCGCTGCAACAGCCCATCCTGATACGACGCAACCGGCCGGCCGAGTCGCACGAGGCGAAAGCGCATCTCGTCGGCGAGCGCAGTCGAGCCGCCGCCCATGCCGAACACGTAGATCATCGATGCCGCGGCAAGCGCGTCTGCGGCTTCGGCGATCGGCGACGCGGCAAGCGCGCCCTGATTCTGCGCCAGCGTCGCCTGCACTTCCTCGAAGATGCGCGCGGCGAGCGAATCGGGCACGGCATCGGGTTCGCGCTTCAGGAAGCGCTGACCGACCGCGGCCGCCTGCGCGAGCCGGAGCTTCAGTTCGCGCACGTCCACGCAGCCGACCGCCTTCGCGAAACGCGTCACGGTGGCGATGCTCACTTCCGCCTTGTCGGCCAGCGCGCCGATGCTCGCGCGCGAAGCGCCCGTCAGGTCGTCGAGAATCAGCGCGGCGACCTTGCGCTCGGCGCTGCGCAACTCGGGCGCGCGCTCTGCGATGCGTGCGACGATGTCGAAACTGAGCATGTCGGCGTGGCCGTTCATATCGAATTGCGGGTTTACGTGATGGTCGTGTTACTAAATAACATTTCCATCGCGGATGCTACTTTGGTTAACATAGCACCGTCAACTCTGATGCGCATCGAGTCGTGCACAGGGCTTATTTAAACGGACGATGGAGTAGTAGCACATGAAAGTTACAAACTATCAGAACGCGACGATCGACCCGTTCGGCAAGGGTCTCGGCATGGTGCCGGGCACGAGCATCCAGTTGAACGACGCGCAGCGTCTGCAATGGAGTCTGCTCGAAGAGGACGTGAGCCTGCCCGCCGCCGTGCTCTATTCCGATCGCATCGAGCACAACCTGAAGTGGATGCAGGCATTCGTCGGCGAGTACGGCGTGAAGCTCGCGCCGCACGGCAAGACGACGATGGCCCCGCAACTCTTTCGCCGTCAGCTCGACGCCGGCGCGTGGGGCATCACGCTCGCGACCGCGCATCAGGTGCGCGCGGCGTATCGCGGCGGCGTGCATCGCATCCTGATGGCGAATCAGCTCGTCGGCAAACGCAACATGGGCATGATCGCCGAGCTGCTCACCGATCCGAATTTCGAGTTTTTCTGTCTGGTCGATTCAGCCGATGGCGTCGATCAGCTCGGCGAATTCTTCAACTCGGTGCGCAAGAAGCTGAACGTGCTGATCGAGCTCGGCGTGCCGGGCGGACGCACCGGCGTGCGCGACGACACGCAACGCGATGCGGTGCTCGCCGCGATCGCGCGCTGGCAGGGCACGATCGAACTTGCGGGCATCGAATTGTATGAAGGCGTGCTGCAGGACGAAACGAAAGTTCGCGAGTTCCTGCAAAGCGCCGTCGATACGACGCGCAAGCTGATCGCGGAAGGCAAGATCGCGCGCAAGCCCGCGATTCTCTCGGGCGCGGGATCGGCGTGGTATGACGTCGTCGCAGACGAATTCGCGAAGGCCAACAGCGACGCGATCGAAGTCGTGCTGCGTCCGGGCTGCTATCTGACGCATGACGTCGGGATCTACAAGAAGGCGCAGAACGAGATCTTCGCGCGCAATCCGATCGCGAAGAAGATGGGGCAAGGTTTGAAGCCGGCGCTGCAATTGTGGGCGTATGTGCAGTCGATTCCGGAGCCGGATCGCGCGATCATCGGGCTCGGCAAGCGCGATTCCGCGTTCGACGCGGGCATGCCCGAGCCGGCGAAGCATTATCGTCCCGGCAACGAAGCGCCGCGCGATGTTTCGCCCGACGAAGGCTGGGAGATTTTCGGGCTGATGGACCAGCACGCGTACTTGCGGATCAAGCCGGGCGACGACGTGAAGGTCGGCGACATGATCGCGTTCGACATCTCGCACCCGTGCCTGACCTTCGACAAGTGGCGTCAGGTGCTCGTCGTCGATCCGAAGTATCGCGTCACCGAAGTGATCGAAACGTTCTTTTAAGCTTTTTCTTCGACGGCGGCCGCTTGTGACGCATTCGCGGCCGCGACTTCCTGAAGGCGTCGCTCGAACATGTGAAGCGCGCTCGACAACGCTTCGATCGCCTCATCGGGCAGCGAGGCCATCGTGTCGTGCAGAAACGCGTTGCGACGCGGCAGGCTTTCTTCGGCCATCGCGCGCCCTTGCGCCGTCAGCGTGACATTCGATACGCGATTGTCGCGTGCATCGACACTGCGCACGATCCAGCCGAGTCCTTCCAGCGTCTTCAGTTGCCGCGTCAGCGCGCCCGGGTCCACCTTCAGACGCTCGACGAGTCGCTTCTGCGACAGCACGCCAGCGTGCTCGTGCAACGCGAGCAGAATGCGCCAGCGCGGCATCGGCTGGCCGACGGCGGCCTCGAACGCCGACATGAACGCGCGATACGTGCGCCCGAACTGCTGCACCACGGCGATACGGTCCTGTTCATTCATGCTTTCGATTTCCGTAGTCATTCGGCGAGGATGACGGGTTCCTGCGGCCCTTTCAGCCGCACCGGCGGCACGCGGCGCGACTGCCACAGCGACACCACCGCGACCAGCGCCGCCAGCGCCAGGCCGATGTGAATCGCCGCGACGAGCGCCTCGCGCGCGGCTTCGAGCAACATCGCGCCGTTATGGCCAGCGGCCGTCAGTTGCGAAAGCAGCGCCTGTTGTCCTTCGCGGTTGATGAGAATCTGCGGATCGGAGAGATCGCCGGCCCATCGCAGCGCGTGATCTCGTTCGAGCGCGAGATTCACACCGCTCGCGTACAGGTGGCTCACGAGCGTACCCGTGAGCGCGGTGCCGATCATCCCGCCGATCATGCGCAGCGATTGCAGCAACGCGGTCGCGATGCCCAGATGCGCGCGCCCTGCCGTCTGCTGCGCGAACACGGTGAGATTCGGCATCACGAAGCCGAGCCCCAGACCGCCGAGCACCATGATCGCGAGCAACATCGAGCGCGGCATGTTGTGCGTGGCGACGACGATGCCCAGACACGACACGGCGAGCAACGCGAAGCCGACATACAGCATCAGATTGGCGTTCTTCAGGCGCGTGACGATGCGCCCGTTCACGATGCTGCCGATCGTGATGAACACGACGAGCGGCGTGATCACGATGCCCGCGTCCTTCGGCGACATGCCGAAGCCGCCCTGGAAAAGCAACGGCGCATAGAACAGCAGCGAGAACATCGTGAAACCGCCGAGAATCGCGAGCGTGAAGAGCGCGGCGAGCGCCTTGTTGCGGAACATGTCGACGGGCAGAATCGCGTAGTCGCAACGCATTTCCCACTTCCACAGCGCGATGCCGGCAGCGACGCTCATCACGAGCAGCGCGACGCTCTCGGCGCCGACGCCGTGCTTCGGCAGCATTTCGACGAACAACTGCAATGCGCCGAGCGCCACCGCGATGAGCACGGCGCCGGGCCAGTCGAGGCGCATCTTGCCTTCATGCGCAACGTGGCGCAGATGCGGCAGAAAGCGCCACACGAAAAAGAGCGAGACCACGCCCACCGGCAGATTCACGTAAAACACCGAGCGCCAGCCGTAGTATTGCGTGAGAAAACCGCCGAGCGTCGGCCCGACCGCGTTGGCGATGCCGAACGCCGAGCTCATCAGCACTTGCCAGCGCAGGCGCACGACGTTGTCCGGAAAGAGATCGGCGATGCACGCGAACGCAGTGCCGACGAGCATCCCGCCGCCGATGCCCTGCAACCCGCGCGCGAGCACGAGGAACATCATGCTGTTGGCGAGACCGCAGAGCACGGACGCGACGGTGAACACGACAATCGACGCAATCACGAACGGCTTGCGGCCGTAGTAATCGCCGAGCCGGCCGAAAATCGGCACAGTGATGACGGAAGTCAGAAGATACGACGTGGCGACCCACGCGTAGAGATCGAAGCCTTTAAGCTCGGCGACGATCGTTGGCAGCGCGGTGCCGACCACGGTTTGATCGAGCGCGACGAGCATCGTGACGAACGAGACGCCCAGCATCGCCATGAGGGATTCGCGGAAAGGCAGAACCTGTCCGCTGGAATGATGCGCGGCTGTGTGAACGGCCATTTTTTGTAAGCGCAATGATTGACTAGTCAACGGAAATGGAATCATAGCACGGTGACGCACTCTAATTTTCGTGGCAATTCACCATTTACGGGACAGAAGACATCGCATGGAACCGACGCCGATCATTACCTCGCCGCTCACGACCGAAGATTTCGCGGCCCTGACCCGCGCGAAGGAAGCCTTGGAAAGCCCGTCGCTGACGATGAAGCTGGCGAGCGTCGTCGGCGCGCCCATCGAAAAGCTGATGGGCCGCATGCCGGCCGCCGCGCAGGACAAAGTCGATGAAGCGACGCAACTCGCGCTGAAAAAGTGCCTTCAGCTCGCGTTGCGCACGATCGGCAAGAGCGCGCCGTCCGATTCGCTGCTCGCGCCGCCGCCCGACAAGCCGCACAACCTGATGCACAAGCTGGCCGTCGCGACGACCGGCGCGGCGGGCGGCGCGTTCGGGCTGTTCGCATTGCCGGTCGAATTGCCGGTGACTACCACGCTGATGTTCCGCTCGATCTGCGATATCGCGCGTAGCGAGGGCGAGGACGTGCATCGCGTCGAAACTCAATTGCAATGCATGATGGTGCTCGGCATGGGCGGCGCCAAAGCCAGCGACGACACCGCCGATATCGGCTACTTCATCGTGCGCGGCGCGCTCGCGCAGTCGGTTTCGCGTGCGACGAACGAAATTGCCGCGAAGGGACTCAGCAGTCATGGATCGACGGCGCTGCTCAAGTTCTTGCAGACGATCGCGTCGAGGTTCTCGGTGCAGGTCAGCGAACAGGTGGCCGCGAAGTCGATTC
Source organism: Caballeronia sp. LZ029 (assembly GCF_031451275.1). Lineage (NCBI taxonomy): Bacteria > Pseudomonadati > Pseudomonadota > Betaproteobacteria > Burkholderiales > Burkholderiaceae > Caballeronia > Caballeronia sp. LZ029. The sequence goes on along the minus strand of NZ_JARUXO010000001.1, from coordinate 325,885 downwards.
CGGCGATCGGCGCAGTGCTCGGCGCGATGGTCAACACGGTGTTCATCGACCACTTTCAGCAGATGGCGCATGGCCACTTCACCGTGCGCAGGCTGGAGCGGCGCTATGGCGCATCGGCCGTCGAGCGGGCGTATCAGACGATCGAGGTCATGGGCGGAAGATGAGTCCGGGACGCCGAGATTGCGCCGTCGATGAACGCGGCGGCGTGCGCGAGCGCATCGCGTGCTTCGGGCATGAACGGCGTCCAAATCTGGAAGATATGCGGAACGTTGCGCCAGATCTCCAACTCGACGCGCACGCCGGCCGCGCGGGCTTTCGTCGCGATTCGAGTCGAATCATCCAGCAAGAGTTCGGTGTCGCCGACCTGGATCAACAGCGGCGGCAAGCCTTCGAACTCGCCGAATACCGGCGAGGCGTAGGGATTTCGCGCATCGGCCGAGCCGAGATACTGCGCGGCCACCCGAGGAAATATCGACGCGTGATACATCGGATCGCGACCGTCGTTGGTTCGCATCGACTCGCCGCTACAGGCCAAATCGGTCCACGGAGAAAACAGCACGGCGGCTGCGGGAAGCGGATCGCCCGCATCGCGTAGCGCGAGAAGCGTCGCGAGCGCGAGGCCGCCGCCGGCCGAGTCTCCTGCTATCGCGATCGACTGCGCGGGAACGCCGTCTCCGAGCAAGCGACGGTATGCGGCGACGCTATCATCGAGCGCCGCGGGAAAGCGATGTTCTGGCGCGAGACGGTAATCGAGCGAGAAGACGCGCGCATTTGACCGCGTGGCCAATCCGAACGCGATCGCGCGATGACTGCGCGGCGAACAGAAGTAATAGCCGCCGCCATGCAGATAGAGAATGGTTGCGCGTGGATTCATCGGCGGTGTGAGCCATTCGCCGCGTGGCGCGCCTTTGTCGCTCGTCTCGCGGATATCGAGCCGCCAGCCTTTCGGCACGCGTGGCGACCAGATTCGACGGGATGCGTAACTTCGCGCCAATTCGACATCGAGTTCGGGCTTCGCGCTGTGTGGACGCATGCGCATACGTACTGCCCAGCAAGCGAGGGCGCTTTGCCAGCTCATCGTCGGTCGATCCCGCCTGCGCGCGTCAATTCGCCGGCATTACCTGACCACGGATCTCGCCGGTCGGATTTTCCTGCGTGTGGATGTTGAAGTACCACTGCCCGGTCATCAGATCGCCGACTTGTTGATCCGATAGCGTCGCCTGTCCTTTCATGGGGCTCGCGAGCGCTTTCTTGTCGATAGGCACCTGCACTTTCGCGTTCTGGCCGACCGGCGCGGGACCGTGGAAATGAGCCATCGTCACGGGGCCCGATAATTCGGCGTAGGTTGCGGTCCAGGTGAACTCTTTGGTGTCGGTGTCGAAGGTCGCGTCCACGGTGCCGTGGCCTTTGCTTACGCGCGGCGGAACTTCGCTCGAAGGCTGGAGATTGGCTTTCAGGGCGACGGTGTCGGCTCGAGCGGCGCCCGAGGCGAGAATCGCGAGCATCAGAACGGTCGTCCAGCGTACATGTGGTCTGCATGTCGAGGTCATTGTTCCTCTCCTGTTTTGGCGGACGGCGCGTCTTTCAGTGCGATGAGCGCATCGCCATGGTAGAGCATCCGGATGCGGGGTGCATTTCGCCTGGGTTGCGAGAGGCACACATGCGAAAAGGGCGCCTCGCGGCACCCTTTTCTGACTAGCTAAAGCTCGGTACTGATCCGATGGCTTTAGAAGCGGTGACGGATACCCGTCGACACGACGACCTGGCGGCTGCTCGAGGACGGGCCAACGCCGTTGATAGCAGCCGGTACTCCGCGACCCGTCACTTGCAAGACACCTTCAGCGTAGACGTCGGTGCGCTTGGACAGTGCGTAGTCCGTCTGGAGGCCGAACTGGTGCACATGCTCCTTACCAGATTCACCCGAGACGTTCAGACGGTAGTCGCTGTACGTGTACGCAGCGCCGAGCGACAGTGCCGGCGTGATGGCGTAGCGACCGTTGACTTCGTAGTTGTTGTTGATGAACGAGACGCTGTCAAACGTATTGCTGTCCTGGCGCGTTTGCGTCCAGAGCAGGCCGAACGTCAGCGCACCGGTCGAGTAGCTGCCGCCCGCGCCGAACGTACGCTGACGCGAGTCGTTCGTCGCATCGCCGAAGATCGTCTGAGGACCGACAATTGCGCCGAAGGAGGTGCTACCAATGCCGTTGCCTTGCATGTAAGCCGCGCCAAACTTCAGGCCGCCATTCGCATAGCCGGCACCAACGCTGTAAGCGCGGTTAGCTGCAAAGCTGGTTGCGTTCGAGAAGGCGTACAGACCGCTGAACGAAAAGCCGCCGTAGTTGGCGCTCTGGAACTTGACCGAGTTGTTTTCGTGGAACGCGTCGCCGTTCAGGTTATCGACATTGCCCGGATGCGCGAAGTACGTGCCGCCCCAGGTTCCGGCCGCGCTCAGCGGGCCGAGGTAGTCGACCACGGAGTCGCTCTGGCGACCCAGCGTCACCGTTCCTGCATTCGTCGACAGGCCAACAAATGCCTGGCGGCTGAAGCCGCTGCCGCTGCTCGAACCATTCGCCACGTCGAAGCCATTCTCCAACGTGAAGATGGCCTTCATGCCGTTGCCGAGATCTTCAGCGCCGCGCAGACCCCAGCGACTCATGTTGACGTTGCCGCTCGTCACGCCCCATGCGCTTCCCTTCTGATGGTCGGCGCCGTCGACCTGCACATTGTTCACGTACGTGAAACCTGCGTCGATCAAACCATACAGCGTGACGCTGCTCTGCGCGTTGGCAGCGCCTGCAAACGATGCGGCCAAAGCTGCGATGGCCGTGACGATCAAATTCTTTTTCATGCGTATTCCTTTGCTGAGTCGTAAGACTCGATGGGTTGCTTCAGGCCGAACGCCTGTCGAGCTTAATTTGCCTCTTCGCTCGTTTAGCTCAGCACCGATATTCGGCACGACAAAGTTTATTGCCCGGTCTTTTTGAGAAACCGCCAAAGGAAACACAAAAGCCTTTTCGAATAATTCAAAAAGTAGAATTTCAATATGGATTAACGCTTAGGCCGCGAGGACTTACAGACCGCATCACTCGCGTACCGCCTGCGCCCCGGGACCATTCAGTTGCATACATGCGACAGTGGTTACATTGAGACATCGGGCTCGGATCAGAACCCTCCGATTTTCGGGCGTGTCACGGCGCTCTAAGATCGCGCACGCGAGACTGCGATCCAGCCGCTTGCATCGATTCACATACTCGAAGCGTCGAAAGGCGCTTCCCACATCGCTCTCTCAATGAATCAACTTCAAGCGATGCGCGTCTTTCTGAAGGTGTCGGAAACCGAGTCGTTCGGCCGCGCCGCCGCCGCGCTCGATCTCTCCAACGCCGTGATATCGCGCTACGTCTCGCTGCTCGAAGTGCATCTCAACACGCGCTTGCTGAACCGGACGACACGCAGCGTCTCATTGACCGAGGCCGGGCGCGCGTACGCAGAAGGCTGCCGCGCGGTATTCGAGCAAATCGAGGCGATAGAAGCATCGGTGGGGACCAGTTCCGTCGATCCCACGGGCACGCTCAAGCTGGTGGCATCGGCATCCTTCTCATTGCTCGGACTCACACCGATGCTGCGCGAATTCATGGAGCGCTACTCGAACGTGAAACTGCGTCTGACGCTACTGCATCGTCCGGTCGATCTCGTTGCGGAAGGCTTCGACGTCGGCATCGTCGTGCCGCATCTCGTCAACAGCGGCATGCTGATCAACCGCCCGTTGGTCAAAGTGGCGTCGGTGCTCGTCGCAGCGCCGGCGTATCTCTCGCGGTGCGGCGCGCCCGTCCGGCCGGCACTGCTGGCATCGCACGAGTTTCTTGCGCCGTCCGCGGACATACACGGATCGACGTGGTCCTTTCTGGGACCATCAGGTGTGGAGGAAAGCGTCGCGCTCGATCCGGCATACACCGTGAACAGCTCGCACATGTTGCGGCAAGCGGCGCTTTCCGGAATGGGCATTGCAGTACTGCCGGAGAGCTATGTGGCGCAGGACATCGAAACCGGAACACTCCTGCGCCTGCTGCCGGGCTACACGCTCAAGGACGCAGACAAGGAAGTTTCGATCGTCTACCCGGGACGCCGACATGTGCCGGCCAAGACGCGCTCATTTGTGGATTTCGCGCTGGCTTATTTCCGCGACCGCGAATCGGTCGAGGCAGATTCCGTAGTATTTTCGAAATAGGAAGAACGCAAACGCGGCGCCGTCACGCCGCGTGGTCCGATCAAAGAATCGCAACGCCTTGCGCGTGAATACGCTCGACGAGTTCTTCGCATCGCGCGATCAGCGCAAATCCCTCGTGACGGCGCGTGTCGCGAGTCTTCACATGCAGATCGCGACGAAACTCCTCCAGCGCGCCAAGCAGCGGCCGATATTGCAAAACGCTGGCCGCGCCGACGACACGATGATGCCAATCCCGCAGATCATCTACCGTGCAACGGTCGAGCAACGTCCTAAGCGCCACGAGATCTTCGCGGAACGACGATACGAACGCGTCCAACAACGCCTTCACCGTCGCTTCACTGCCCCACAGTTGAGCCATCGCGCGCAGATCGAGTTCGTCGTCATCGCGCGGCGGGACGACGGCAACTTGCGATGAATGCGAGCCAAACTCGGACTCTGCGCTGTCGGTCACCCACCAGCGGTTCAGATGCTCGCGCAAGGTGGCAAGCCGGGTCGGCTTCACCAGACGGTCATCCATGCCCGCATCGCGACACTTCTGCAGCTCGTCGGGCGCGGTGCTCGCCGTGATGCCGAGGATCGGCAGGCGACGCGCCGTGCCGACTTCATCGGCGCGGATGCGACGCGCGAGTTCGTAACCCGTCATGTTCGGCATGTGGCAGTCCGTGATCAGGAAGCCATAGCGCGTGTCTGCCAGCGCGGCGAACGCCTCGGCACCATCGTGCACGACGTCGCAGGCAAATCCGAGCAGCGAAAGCTGATGGCGGATCAGTTCCTGGTTCACTGGATGATCCTCGGCCACGAGCACGAGTTGGCCGCTGCGCAGTGCGTCTTCCCGGTCCGGCGCTGCCATCTTCGTTTCGTGGCAGAGCGTGAGTCCCGATGCGATCTGCGGCATGCCGGTCAATGCCGCGACACAAGCCGCGCCGAGTCCGTGCCATGAAATCGGATTAACGCTCACGCGGATATCGTCTTCGAGGATTCGGTATCCGGTCGGCTTCGGCTTTTCGGTGACGTGAATCACGCGCGATCCGAGCGGAGAGGCGAGCGTGTACGTATCGCTCAGAAACACGATCTCGATATATTTGAGCGACTCAGGTGCCGATCGCGCGAGTTCATCGGGCGTATAACGCTGAAACTCCAGACCGAGCGCCTCGCCGTAATGCATGAGCGCTGCCGCCACGCGGTCGTCTTCGATCGCGACGATTCCGCGCTTGCCACGCAATCCGTCGATCTGATACCGCAAGGTTTCGACGGGCATCGTGAGACGAACCGTCATCGCCGTCCCGACGCCGACCGCGCTTTCGAGACTCATCGTGCCACCCATCAACGCGACAAGACGATTGCAGATCGTCAGTCCGAGCCCGGTGCCGCCGAAACGGCGCGTCGTTGACGTCTCCGCTTGCACGAACGGCTCGAACAGGCTCTGCTGAGCCTCCGCGGCAATTCCGATGCCGGTGTCCTTCACACACAGTTCGATGACCTGTTCCGACGCGCGTTGCTCGACCGCGCGCACGTGAAGCGCGACATCGCCCTTGATCGTGAACTTGATCGCGTTGCTCATCAGGTTGAAGAGAACCTGCCTCAGACGCACGCTATCGCCTCTGACCGTCGCCGCCACTTCCGGCGCCACGTCGACACGCACGCGCAGCCCCTTTTCATGCGCCCTTCCGGCCAGCAGACCGACCGCGCTATCCACGAGTTCGCGCAAGTCGATCGGAGTCGATTCGATCGTCAGCCGGTTGGCCTCGATCTTCGAATAGTCGAGGAGATCGTCCAGGATCTGCAGGAGCGCACTCGCGGAATCCTGAATCATGCCGAGCATCTGAGACTGGTCGGAATTCAGCGACGTGTTCTCGAGTACTTCGACGAGCCCGAGAACGCCGTTCATCGGCGTGCGGATCTCGTGACTCATCATGGCCAGGAAGTCGTCCTTCGCGCGCGATGCCGCTTCGGCGATATCCCGCGCGCGAGCGAGTTCGTCTGCACGGGCATGCTCCACGCTGGCATCGGCCCAATAGCCGCTCCATACGACGGCTCCGTCGTCTTCACGATGTGCGACGAGGTCCGCGCGAATCCAGCGCGTAATGCCTTCCACGGTCGAGCGGAACTCGGTATGCAGCGGCTCGAGCGTGCGCGCCGACATTTCGATTTCCTCGAGCAGACGCGCGCTGTCCTCGGCGTGAATGCGCGTCAATGCGTGAATCGGATCATCGGCCAGAGCGAGGACGTCCAAAGCGAGCAACTGCCGGGTATCGCCGTCGATATAGGGAAGGCTGTAGGTGCCGTCGCTTGCGCGACGCAACTGGAACACGACGGCTGGCAGCGATCGCGTCACGTCGTGAAGTCGGCGCTCGGTCTGCCGCGCGCGAGTTTCGGCATCGCGGATATCGGTGATGTCGATCATCGTGCCGACGACACCCGCTCGCTCCCCGTTCAACGCCGTGAATGCGCCGGTCCAGAAAAGGCCGCAGCGCGGCTGGTCCTGTTTGTCAGTGAATTCCGCTTCGACTTCATGTCGTTTGCCGGTGGCGAGCGTCATGCTGGTCAGTTCGTGGAGCACGCGGCTATGTGCGTCGCCCCACGCCGTGACTTCGAGACTCGTGCGCCCTATAACGTCTTCGCGCCGCACCCCGAGCGCCTCCTCGAAGGCACGATTCACCGTGATATAGCGGTTTTGCATGTCCTTCGCAACGAGCGGATACGGAACCACCTCCATCATCGTTTGCTGGAAACTGAGTTGCATACCGAGACGCTGCTCCGTTTCCACGCGCCGGTTCATTTCCTGCTGCAATCGAATGAAGGCGCGCAGCGTGACAAACAACACTGCCGCAATGCCGATGAGCGCCGGCATCAGACGCAATGCCGTGATGCTCCAGACGGCTGATTCAGCCGGCTGCGCGGTGGCTGATTGCGTCGCCGAGGCTTGCGCCGACGCTCGCCTGATCAGCAGGTCGAGCGGCTGCAACTCGGCGCGCATGGCGTAGTTCAGCTTTCCCGGCGCGCTCGACGCGACGATCATATCGATCTCGCCACGTTGAAATGCCGACGCGGCCTCTGCCCAATCGTTGAAGTGCTGCGGTTTGAACGTGACGCCGAGCAATTTCTCGATTGCCTGCAGCGGCGCTTCTGGCCGCTGAAGCGACTCATCGGCGGACTCGCCCGACGCTTCGACCAATCCGACGACGATCGGCTCCAGCGCCCGTAAGTAAATGCGCTCCGGTTCATCGAGTATGAACGTGACTGCCGCGTTCTCCGATTCAGCGCGGACGTCAGGGGCTACCTGCGTCGTGCTGGTGTGACTACGCGGCTCGGCCGCTTGGCTGGACAGCGGTGCGACCAGGCCCATCAGGCTGAGAAGAAGCAAACAACGCGCGATCAGAAATCTCAATTCAAACCCCTCGGTACGGGCGACACCGGCCACAAAAAGTTTCCTGGCCGGCTGGGCAAGCCCACGAAGAAGTCAGTTCGCCGCTCTTAACGGATGAGTACCCCTGCGCTTCGCGCTTGCCTGTCAAACCAAATGAGTCGAGTCTGACCCGCAACAGGTAAGAATCGAATCAGAACCGTCCCAATTTGCTTCAAGATTAGGCACGATCGGTGGTCGCGCCGTCTCAGATCAGGCAGACCTTCTGCATATATGCAACCAGTTCCTCTTCGCTTTCGAGGCCCAGCTTGCGCATGCCGCTTCGCTTTTGCGTCGCGATCGTCTTGCGACTTCGCCCGAAGTGATCCGCGATTTCTTGAATCAGAAGGCCGCGCGCATAGAGCTGGAACACTTCCCACTCGCGTCGGCTCAATACGCCCGCGCGCGCCGGCGACGTCCCCGACATATGACTGACCGCCGCCTCCACGCAAGGTGAAAGGAAGCAGCCGCCCGCCTCGACCACCGATACCGCGTCAAGCAAATATTCGAGTCCGTCGCGCTTGTCGATCACGCCGTCCACGCCGAGTTGAATGAGGCCCGCCAGCATTCGCGTATGTGAAATCATCGTAAGGACGATGACCTTCGGGCGACTTTCCTGCCACGCCAAACGCCGGAGAAAGCCGATTGAACTGCTCTCGCCATCGATGCCGCGCATGCCGATATCCGAGAAAATGAAGTCGCACGGGGTCGTATCGACTGCTTCTGCAAGCTCCTGTGTGTCCCGAGCAGTGGCGACTACGCGTATCGCGCCGTCGCGCTCCAGGAAGCTTTGAATGCCTTTGATGACAACCGGATGGTCGTCCGCAACAATCGCTCTTTTTAGCGTTTTTGTTCTCATTGTTTGTGCGTTCTATCGAGATTGTCCGGCGCGCAACAGTCGTCAATCGACTGGAGCGCTGTCTCTTTGCCGGCCTCTATTGATTACGCGGCTATCACGCTGCGCAATCCACCTAGATCAATCCGCTGTCTGAGATAAATCGATACAAATCAGCATCGGTCGATAAATCGAGCTTTCGCATGGCCGCACACTTTTGTGCGCTGATCGTCTTCACGCTTCGGCCGAGCTCCTTGGCGATCTCTGTGACGTTCGCGCCTCGTGCATAACGTTCAATCACTTCCAATTCGCGACTCGTTAGTTTCTGACGAATGAAACGTGCGTGGCTTTCGGCGTCAGCGAGCGCCAGCGTTCTGCGAATTCCCGGTCCGAGGTACGCCTCATTGGCGATGACCGAAACGATGGCCACGTAAATGAGGTCGAGCCTGTCCTCTTTGCTCAGGAACGCATGCGCGCCCGCTTCCAGTGCGCGTTTGACGACCGTGGCGTCGTCGTTGCGAGACAGGACGACAATGCGAACCTCGGGATATCTGTTCGCAACATGCTGTATCAACTCAATGCCGTCACCGTAGCGCCCGCCCGGCATGAAGAAATCGATAATCGCCACGTCACATTCGCCGCGAGCGAGCGACTCTTCGAGCTGTGTTGAATTTGCGTGGCGACTTACAACTTCCACACTGGGAAAATTCCCAGCAAAGCGCTCGATTGCAAGAATGACGAGCGGATGGTCATCCGCTATCGCCAGCCTTATCCGTTTAGCGTGCGAGAACACTTGGCTCCCGTTCCCCAACTCCATTGCTTCAAACCTCTTCTCGTACTGCGGACTCAACTCAGAATCCGAAAATGAAATATAAGCATCGGATACCGAAACATTTATAAACATAAGACGCATCCGAAATGAAATGCAAAACGAAATAATCATCCCAGTCCGCGTGCGCGAACAAATGCGAACAATCCAGGGTCATTCTTTACACCGAGCTTATTCATCGCATCGCGCTTCTGACGACTAACGGTGCGGACATCGCGCTCGAGTTCTCTCGCGATCTCCGTAATTGATTGACCTTTGGCAAACAAGCGGACGACTTCGATTTCTCGCGGAGACAGGCGCGGCTCCTCGTCGGAAAAGTCGGTCTCCGTGCCCGCCTCCGCGAGCGCGGCGACGAACGACGCGCTGACGAAGCGACGTCCGACGCTCGCATGCCGCACGGCCGTCCCTACGAGTTCGATCGGCTCGGCCTTGCTGACGAGGCTCATGGCGCCGGCGTTCAGGATGGAGCGCAGAATCGCGACGTTGCTTACGCTCGTGAGCACGACGATGCTGATGTTTGCAAAATCCTGACGCACCTTGCGGATGAGACGAAGGCCGTCATTTGCATCGGCTCCCGGCTCGGGCATGGCGAAGTCTGTGACCAAAACATCGCATGGCGTGACGGAGAGCTCGGCCAGCAAAGTGCTCGCATTATTTGCCTCGCCGACGACCTCCATTCCATGGTCCGCGGCAAAAAGCCCTTTCATCCCTAGGAGTACGAAAGGATGATCGTCAGCCAATACGATTCGAAGCTTCAAGGGGCCCCCGTTCAGGTTGTTGGTCTCGGTGAATTTGCCTGGATTGGCCTTGCTCGGGGATTAATCCGAGCCGGTAGACATAGGCATGATTCGTCCGAATTTGTGTTTAGTTAAATAAAACGAACAAATCGGCTTACAAATACCTAAATCAATGACAACAAGCAAATAATTACTACTCTTTTATTCTCTCGAAAAAGCCACTTCAAAATAGATTGCGATTATTTAACAGACCATAGGAGAAGTCCGATTAGGCTTTGAAGCCTTTCGGTTCCAATCCGGGCGCACCCGTCGTCCATGCGATTCCGAGAGATTAATATGCGCCGGCGGGAAAAGGGTGAGCGGGCACCGTAATTCAGAAAACGCCCTGCCGGGACGAAAAAAATGGGCCTCCGGCGATCTCAGCCGGAGGCCCATCTTTCGATGCGCGAATCGTTATCGGTCGGTCAGAACGGGATATCGTCGTCCATGTCGTCGAAACCGCCGCCTGCCGGCGCACTCGGACGGCTCGAACCGCCGCCGGCGCCACCAGCACCGCCCGCGCCGCCGCTCGGGCGTCCGCCCGCGGGTGCGCGCCCGCCGCCGCCGGAACGCTCCATCGGCGCGCTGCGGCTATAGCCGCCGTCATCGCCACCGCCGGCCGCGCCGCCACGGCCGCCGAGCATCTGCATCTGATCCGCGACGATCTCGGTCGAATAGCGTTCCTGGCCCGATTGGTCGGTCCATTTGCGCGTGCGGATACGCCCTTCGATATACACCGACGAGCCCTTCTTCAGATATTCGTTCACGATCTCCGCGAGTCGGCCGAAGAACGCCACGCGATGCCACTCCGTGAGCTCCTTGAACTCGTTGGAGGCCTTGTCCTTGTATCGGTCCGTCGTCGCGAGACGAATGTTCGCCACGGCGTCGCCGCTCGGGAGGTAGCGGGTTTCCGGGTCGGCGCCCAGATTGCCCACGAGAATGACCTTGTTGACTGATGCCATGATTTCTCCGGTAGATTCCTTGCTAACTTTCAGCCGAATGTTGCGATCGGACCGATTCCGTCTTCAGACGTAATTCGTCCACACCATGCCGGCTTGATTCGATGATTCAAATATCTCTCAGGCGGCGCGCCCGGTTCTGCGCGGCGGCGGTTTCATCCATGCCGCGACGAGGAGCCACGCGAGCACCAGCGCCGAACAAGCGTAGAAGACCGCGCTCGGCCCGTCGAGCTTCAGCAGCCAGCCGCCGATCACCCCGCCAAGCGCAAGGCCGATCGACTGTGTCGTGTTGTACACGCCCGCCGCCGCGCCCTTTCTCGTGCCCGGTGCGAGCTTCGACACCAGCGACGGCTGCGACGCCTCCAGCACGTTGAAGCCGAGAAAGTACACGAACAGAATTGCGGCCACGGACCACAGCGTATGGGGAGCGGCGCCCAATAACAACTGACCGATCAGGATAAGTCCGATCGCACTCAGCATGACGCTCTTCATTTTTCCACGTTTCTCGGCTGCGATGATCGCCGGAACCATCATCACGAAAGCGAGCGCCATCACGGGCAGGTAAATCTTCCAGTGCGACGCGACCGGCAGTCCACCTTCCTCCAGAATTCGCGGCACGACGAGAAACAGTGCCGTCTGGGTGGCGTGCAGCACGAGCACGCCGAAATTCAGACGGAGCAACTCGACGTTGTGCAGCACCTCCGCGAACGGTGCCTTGACGTGGACCGGATGCGCCGGCGGATCCGGCACGATCCAGAACACCACGCCGATCGCGAGGATCGACAGCACGCCGATGACCGTGAACAGCCCGCTCATGCCGACCCAGTGAAACACGATCGGCGCGCCGACGATCGCCACCGCGAACGACACGCCGATGCTGCCGCCGACCATCGCCATCGCCTTGGTGCGGTTTTCCTCGTGGGTCAGATCGGCGATGAACGCGATCACCGCCGACGACACCGCCCCCATGCCCTGAATCACGCGCCCGGCGATGATCCACGCCATCGAATGCCCGATAGCCGCGACAAAGCTCCCGATTGCGAACACCAGCAAGCCGAACGCGATGACCGGCTTGCGCCCGAACTTGTCGGAAACCCAGCCGTAGAAGATATAGAGCATGGACTGCGTGACGCCGTACGCGCCGAGCGCGATGCCGACGAGCAGCACGTTGTCGCCGCCGGGGATGGTTTTCGCATAGATGGAAAACACCGGCATGATCATGAAAAGACCGAGCATCCGCAGCGCGAAGATGGCGGCGAGCGACACGGTCGCCCGCAGTTCCGGCGCGGAGAGACGTGTAGACGTGGCAGACGGATTGGACATCAGAAACGGGAAAAGGATGAGGGTCGCGTATGGCCTGGCCTGCGGCGCAGCCAGGCGCGGTCGCCTTGTTCTTGCTCGAAACGGCACTATATGGAACGCATCGTGTGCGCGTACAGCTCGTCGCGCCGGCGCTCGCCCCGCAGATGGCCGGCAAGTCCCCGCGCCGGCCGATTGGCGTGCATCCGGCCCTTGGGCCCGGGAGCTGCGCCCTTTAAAAGTCGTTATAGTAGCAGGTTTGGCCCTCTCTCTTTCCGCCCGGCAATGGCTGTATGGCCCGTCCGTGCAGATGAAAGCGCCGCTGAAAACATCCGAAAGCACCCGAAAAACGCCGGAACGAACTCGTGGAAGAAATTCGTATTCGTGGGGCTCGCACCCACAATCTGAAGAACGTCAATCTCGACTTGCCGCGCCACAAGCTGATCGTGATCACGGGGCTGTCCGGGTCGGGCAAGTCGTCGCTCGCGTTCGACACCCTTTATGCGGAAGGCCAGCGCCGTTACGTGGAAAGCCTTTCGGCGTATGCGCGGCAATTTTTGCAGTTGATGGAAAAACCGGACGTCGATCTGATCGAAGGTTTGTCGCCCGCCATTTCGATCGAGCAGAAAGCCACGTCGCACAATCCGCGCTCGACCGTCGGCACCGTCACGGAAATCCACGACTATTTGCGTCTTTTGTACGCGCGCGTCGGTACGCCTTACTGCCCGGATCATCTGATTCCGCTGGAAGCGCAAAGCGTCTCGCAAATGGTCGATGCCGCGCTCGCGCTGCCCGAAGAAACCAAGCTGATGATCCTCGCGCCGGTGGTCGCGGACCGCAAGGGCGAGCACGTCGAATTGTTCGAGGAAATGCAGGCGCAGGGTTTCATCCGTTTTCGCATCCGCTCAGGCGGCGGCACGGCGAACGAGGGCGTCGCGAAAATCTACGAAGTCGATTCGCTGCCGAAGCTCAAGAAGAACGACAAACACACGATCGACATCGTGATCGACCGGCTGAAGGTGCGGCCGGACATGAAGCAGCGCCTCGCGGAATCGTTCGAAACCGCGCTGCGTCTGGCCGATGGCCGCGCGATCGCGCTCGAAATGGACACGGACAAGGAAAAGCTCTTCAGCTCGAAGTTCGCGTGCCCGATCTGCTCGTACTCGCTGCCGGAACTGGAGCCGCGTCTTTTCTCGTTCAACAATCCGATGGGCGCGTGCCCCGAGTGCGATGGCCTCGGCCAGATCACGTTCTTCGATCCGAAGCGCGTGGTCGCGCATCCGTCGCTGTCGCTCGCGGCGGGCGCGGTGAAGGGCTGGGACCGGCGCAACCAGTTCTATTTCCAGATGCTGCAGAGTCTCGCGGCGTTCTATGAATTCGAGATCGACGCGCCATTCGAAGACCTGCCCGAGAAAGTGCGCAAGATCCTCCTGTACGGCTCGGGCAAGCAGGCGATTCCCTTCTCGTACATCAACGAGCGCGGGCGCGCGTCGGTTCGTGAGCATGCGTTCGAAGGCATCATCCCGAATCTGGAGCGGCGCTATCGCGAGACGGATTCGGCCGCCGTGCGCGAGGAACTCGCGAAATACCAGAACAATCAGCCCTGCCCGGCCTGCGAAGGCACGCGTCTGCGCCGCGAGGCGCGCTTCGTGAAAGTCGGCGCCGACGATCAGGCGCGCGGCATCTACGAAATCAGCGGCTGGCCGCTGCGCGATGCGCTCGGCTATTTCCAGACGCTGCGCCTCGAAGGCGCGAAGGGCGAAATCGCCGACAAGGTGATCAAGGAAATCGTCGCGAGACTCTCGTTCCTGAACAACGTCGGGCTGGATTATCTGTCGCTGGAACGCAGCGCCGAAACGCTTTCCGGCGGCGAGGCGCAGCGCATCCGGCTCGCGTCGCAGATCGGCTCCGGGCTCACCGGCGTGATGTACGTGCTCGACGAGCCGTCCATCGGGCTGCATCAGCGCGATAACGACCGGCTCATCGACACGCTCAAGCATCTGCGCGATATCGGCAATTCGGTGATCGTGGTGGAGCACGACGAGGACATGATCCGCATGGCGGATTACGTCGTCGATATGGGACCGGGCGCGGGCGTGCATGGCGGCGTGATCGTCGCGCAGGGCACGCCGGTTCAGGTGCAGAAAGACGCGAACTCGATCACCGGCCAGTATTTGTCCGGCAAGCGCACGATCAGTTACCCCGCCGAGCGCACCGCGCCGGACGAGCGCATGCTGCGCATCGTCGAGGCGCACGGCAACAATCTGAAACGCGTGACGCTGGATCTGCCTGTCGGACTTTTGACCTGCGTGACGGGCGTGTCCGGCTCGGGCAAGTCGACGCTCATCAACGACACCCTTCAGCACGCGGTCGCGCAGCATCTGTACGGCTCGGCGACGGAGCCTGCGCCGTACGAGTCGATCGAAGGTCTGGAGCATTTCGACAAGGTGATCGCCGTCGATCAATCGCCCATCGGCCGGACGCCGCGCTCGAATCCGGCCACCTACACAGGCCTCTTCACACCGATCCGCGAACTCTTCGCGGGCGTGCCGGCCGCCAAGGAGCGCGGCTACGATCCGGGCCGCTTCTCGTTCAACGTGAAGGGCGGACGCTGCGAAGCCTGTCAGGGCGACGGCGTGCTGAAGGTGGAAATGCACTTCCTGCCGGACGTCTACGTGCCCTGCGACGTATGCCACGGCAAGCGCTACAACCGCGAAACGCTCGAAGTCCAGTACAAGGGCAAAAACATCAGCGAAGTGCTGGATCTGACGGTCGAGGCGGCGCACGAGTTCTTCAAGGCGGTGCCGGTAGTCGCGCGCAAGCTGAGAACGCTGCTCGATGTCGGTCTCGGCTACATCAGGCTCGGCCAGTCCGCGACCACGCTGTCGGGCGGCGAAGCCCAGCGGGTGAAGCTTTCGCTGGAACTGAGCAAGCGCGATACCGGTCGGACGCTATATATCCTCGATGAACCGACGACCGGATTGCACTTCCACGATATCGCGTTGCTGCTCGAAGTGATCCATCGGCTGCGAGATCAGGGCAACACGGTCGTCATCATCGAGCATAATCTCGACGTGATCAAAACCGCCGACTGGGTGATCGACCTCGGTCCGGAAGGCGGTGCAGGCGGCGGCCAGATCATCGCGCAGGGCACGCCGGAGCAGGTCGCGAAGTCAAAAGCGAGTTTTACCGGCAGATATCTGGCACCCTTGCTGCAACGGGCCAAATCGGCGGCCTGAACTACGGCGCCGGGCCTCGTGGCCGGGCGCCGCCAGCCGGACTGTTGGAATGCGCCGCGCGTCGCGGCACGAATAACCGTCGTACGCAGCAGGGGAAAGGAACGCAGTCATGCCGAAGCGCAACGAAGCTGCCAACGAGGAGGCGCGGGTACGGGACCTGCCCACACGCCACGTCAGGCTGACGAGCGACATGAGCTTGCCGAAGCTGTCCGCGGTGGAAATCGGCAGCTATATCCTCGCGCTCTTCGCGATGTGGCTGGTCCTCGATCTGAAACTGCTGGGCGGTCTTCTCGCCGGCATGCTCGTGTTCCAGCTCGTCCACATGATTTCGCCGGTCATCGAACGTCACGTGGTGAGCAAGGGCGCCCGGCTCATTGCGGTCGGGCTGATTTCCGCGATCATCGTCGGCGGGCTGACGGGCGCCACCGTCGCTACCATCGAGCATTTCGAGCACGACGTGCCGAGCCTGCAAAAGCTGCTCGACCAGTTGATGACCATCACGTCGAGCGCGCGCCTGCGCGTGCCCGACTGGATCGCGAACTATCTGCCGGTCGATGCCGGCCAGATGAAGGACAAAGCTACCGAGTTGATGCACCGGCACGCCGAGATGCTCCAGCAAGGCGGCAAGGAGATGGCGCGCGGCTTCGGGCATATCGTGATCGGCATGATCATCGGCGCGATCATCGCGGTCAGCGCGCCGCGGCCGTCGCATCATCGCTTGCCGCTGTCCACGGCGCTCATCGCGCGCGTATCGCGCTTCGCCGATGCGTTTCGCCGCATCGTATTCGCGCAGATCAAGATTTCGGCGATCAACGCCGTCTTCACCGCGCTTTATCTGCTCGTCGCGCTGCCGGTCTTTCACGAGCGATTGCCGCTCTCCAAGACGCTCGTACTGGTGACGTTCATCGTCGGGCTGCTGCCGGTGATCGGCAATCTGATCTCCAATACGATCATCGTCGGGATTTCGCTGTCGGTGTCGTTCGGCACGGCGGTCGCGTCGCTCGCGTTCCTGATTGTCATCCACAAGCTCGAATACTTCCTGAATGCGCGCATCATCGGCGGCCAGATCGAGGCGCGCGCGTGGGAACTGCTTCTCGCGATGCTCGCAATGGAAGCCGCATTCGGCATTCCGGGCGTGATCGCCGCGCCGATTTTCTACGCGTATATCAAGCGTGAGCTGATTTATCTGCGGCTCGTCTGATTCGATTCGGCCGCCATAAACGAAAACGCCCGCAATTCCTTGCGGGCGTTTCTGCATTCGAAGGGCGATTAACGGAACACGACCGTTTTGTGCCCGTTCAACAGAATGCGATGCTCCGCATGCCATTTCACCGCGCGCGCGAGCGTCACGCACTCGACGTCGCGGCCGATCGCCGTCAGTTGATCCGGCGTCATGTTGTGATCGACGCGCTCCACTTCCTGCTCGATGATCGGGCCTTCGTCGAGATCGGACGTGACATAGTGCGCGGTCGCGCCGATCAGCTTCACGCCGCGATCGAACGCCTGATAGTACGGCTTCGCGCCCTTGAAGCTCGGCAGGAACGAGTGATGGATGTTGATCGCGCGGCCTGCGAGCTTCTCGCACATGTTCGCCGACAGAATCTGCATGTAGCGCGCGAGCACGACGAGATCCGTGTCGTGCTGATCGACGATTTCCAGCACGCGCGCTTCCTGCGCGGCCTTTGCATCCGGCGTCGCCTTCAGCAGCGGCAGATGATGGAACGGAATGTCGTAGCTCGCGGCGAGTTGATAGAAATCCTTGTGATTCGAGATGATCGCCGGAATCTCGATCTGCAACTGGCCGGTGCGATAGCGGAACAGCAGATCGTTCAGGCAGTGCCCGATCTTCGACACCATGATGACGACGCGCGGCTTCACCGACGCGTCATGCAGCTCCCAGCGCATGCCGAATTCGTCGGCGAGGTCGCTGAACGACTTGCGCAGCGCGTCGATACCGGGATCGCCGCCGACCTGCTGAAAATGCACGCGCATGAAGAACTCGCCCGTGCGGCTGTCGCCGAACTGCGCGGAGTCGAGGATATTGGCGCCGAGGTTGAACAGGAAACCCGACACGGCATGCACGATTCCCGGCCGGTCCGGGCACGACAACTTCAGATAGAAACTATGTTCGGTCGACATGACCTTTCCTCGTTCGTTTGATTCTTGATGTTCAGAGCGGCGGCGGATCGAAGAGCGCGACGATGCCTTCGCACGCGTCTTCGTCGATCCACTGGCGGCGCAGCATGCAATCGAGCGTCGCGAGACTGGCGTCGACGGTGAGCTTGCCTTCCTCGATCCAGCGCGCGACCTCTTCGATGCGTGCCAGACGATGCTCGCCGACTTCGCCGTCCTGGTTGCGCGGCGCGAAATCGGGCGGCAGCGAGACGTCGTACACGAAGATCTGCTCGGCCTGCGTGCCCTCGGGCAAGGATTGCAGCACATGGAACGTGCGGCCGCGCTCGGCGGTTTGCGCGAGCCCGGCGCTCATGCCCGCCTCTTCCCAGCATTCCTTCACGAGCGTCGGCATCAGTTCGAAGCCCCAGCCGATGCCGCCCGCCACGATGTTGTCGAGCATGCCGGGATCGGTCGCCTTCGTCTCGCTGCGGCGCGCGATCCACAACTGCGGCGGTTTATCGCGATATTTTACGATGCCGTTCAGATGCACCGCGTAGGTCATCGTGCCGAAGAAGCGCGACGCCGCACGCTCGATGAACGCGAGCGGCGGCGCGTCGAAGTCGTTGCGGATCGCGTAGGTTTCGTCGCGCCAGCCGGGAATCCGGCCTTCCGCGTACAACGCGCCGATGACCGCGCCGAGCGCGGCGCTGCGCGTATTCACATCGGCGAGCGATGCGTTCAGCCGAACCGATGTCTCGTCGATCTCGAAGACGTCGGGCCAGCGCCGCAGCGCGTCGACGTCGGTGCGGCGAATCCAGCCGACGCGTTCATCGTCGATGAAAAACGGCGCGTGCGCGGCGGCATCGAAATGGCGCGCGGAAGTAATGGCAGGCAGCGTCATGCACAAACCCCGGTCAGCGCAAGGCGACGCGAACGCCGAGCAGGATGAACGTCGCGCCCGCGAGCCGGTCGAGCCACACGCCGACGCGCGGACGGCGCTTAAGCCACGCGCCGATCATCCCGGCACCAATGCCGAAGAGCGAGAACACGACGACCGTCTGCAACATGAACAGTCCGCCAAGCTCGAACATCTTAAGCATCACGCTTTGCGCGCCGTGCGGATCGACGAATTGCGGCAGGAACACGATGAAGAACAGCGTGACTTTCGGATTCAGCATGTTGCCGATCACGCTCTGGCGGAACACCGTCGAAAGCGGCTGGCTCGGGCGCGCGTGCGCCGTCGAGAGACCGTGACTGCGCAGCGCCTTGATGCCGATCCAGACGAGATACGCCGCGCCCGCGAGCTTCACCGCCTGAAACGCGACCGGCGACGAACGCAGCAGCGCCGCGATGCCGAGCGCGGCGAGCGTCGTATGGAAGATCACGCCGAACGCAAAGCCAAGCGCGGCGACGACGCCCGCGAGGCGCCCTTGCGAAATGCCGCGCGCGAGCACTTGCAGATTGTCGGGACCGGGCGCAACGGTGATCGCGACCGATGCGGCGAGAAAGAGCAGGAAGTTGGGCATCTCAATGTCCGCCGAATTCGCACACGGTATAGAGCGGCACGCCGTTCGCGCGCAGCAGCTTCGAGCCGCCGAGATCGGGCAGATCGATGATCGCGGCCGCCTCCACCACTTCCGCGCCGAGCCGCTCCAGCAGAATCTTGCCGGCCATCATCGTGCCGCCTGTCGCGACCAGATCATCGACGATCACCACGCGATCGCCCGGCTTGCACGCATCCTCGTGAATCTCGACGGTCGCGCTGCCGTATTCGAGGTCGTAGGACTGCGAGAGCGTCTTGTACGGCAGCTTGCCCTTCTTGCGGATCGGCACGAAGCCGAGACTCAGTTCATACGCGAGAATCGGCCCGATGATGAAGCCGCGCGCATCCATGCCGGCGATCACATTGACGTTCTCGTCGATATAGCGCTGCACGAACAGATCGATGAGCATGCGCAGCGCGCGTCGGTCTTGCAGGATCGTCGTGATGTCGCGGAACTGCACGCCGGGCTGCGGCCAGTTCTCGACGGTGCGCACGCGCTCCTTGATGAAACGCGCGGCGTCGAGCTGTGCGTTCGAAGGGGTAATGGACATGACTTCTCCGGAGTCCGCGCCGTGAGGCCGCGCGTTCGCCTTGGTGACAAAAGAGGATGACTACGCCGCCCGGCGGTTGCGCGAGAGCCGTTCCTCGGCTTGCGCAAGCACTTCGGGCAGGCCGCGCAGCACGACGATATCGTTCGCGCGCAGCTTGGTTTCGGGGTCGGGTTCGACGCCCCGGATGCCGTGGCGCCGGATCGCGGTCACCTCGACTCCATTGCCGACGAGTCCGAGATCGTCGAGCGAATGCCCGACGGCTTCGGAATTCGCGTCGATCGGTACGGATTGTAGCCGCACCTGCTCGTGGCCATCGTCGTCGTCGACATCGTCGGCGCCGTGGAAGTAGCCGCGCAAGAGGCTGTAGCGCGCGTCGCGCATTTCCTCGACGCGCCGCACGACGCGCCGCATCGGCACGCCCATCAGCACGAGCGTGTGCGACGCGAGCATCAGACTGCCTTCGACGATCTCCGGAATCACTTCCGTCGCACCGGCGGCGGTGAGCTTTTCGAGATCGGCGTCATCGACCGTGCGCACGATCACGGGCAAGGTCGGCGCGAGTTCGTGGATGTTGTGCAGCACGCGCAGCGCGGACGGCGTGTTCGCGTAGGTGATCGCAACGGTCGCCGCGCGATGCAGCCCCGCCGCGAGCAGCGACTCGCGCCGCCCGGCATCGCCGAACACGACCGATTCGCCCGCCGCCGCGGCCGCCGCGACGCGATCCGGGTCCAGATCCAGCGCGACATAGGAAATGCCTTCCTGCTCCAGCATGCGCGCGAGGTTCTGCCCCGCGCGGCCGTAGCCGCAGATGATCACGTGGCCGCTTTGCTTGAGACTCTGCGTTGCGATCTTCGTCATCTGCAGCGATTGCAGCATCCATTCCGTCGACGACAGGCGCAGCACGATCCGGTCCGCGTTCTGGATGATGAACGGCGCGGCGAGCATCGAGAGCAGCATCGCGGAGAGAATCGCCTGCAGGATGGTCGAGTTGACGAGATGCGAATCGAGGATCAGGTTCAGCAGCACGAAACCGAATTCGCCCGCCTGGGCGAGGCCGAGGCCCGTGCGCATCGCGACGCCCGGCGCCGCGCCGAACGCACGCGCGAGACCGGTGATCATCACGGCCTTGAGCAGGATCGGCACGACGAAAAAGCCGAGCACGAGCAGCGGATGTTCCCAGATCACGCGCGGATTCAGCAGCATGCCGGTGGTCACGAAGAAAAGACCGAGCAGCACGTCGCGAAACGGCTTGATGTCCTCTTCCACCTGATGCCGATACGGCGTCTCGGCGATCAGCATGCCCGCGATGAACGCGCCGAGCGCGAGCGACAGACCGAACTTGTCGGTGATGAACGCCGCGCCCAGAGTCACGAGCAGCAGGTTCAGCATGAACAGCTCTTGCGAGCGGCGCCGCGCGACGAGATCGAACCAGCGCGTCATGAACTTCTGGCCGATGAAGAGCAGGACCGTCAACGCGACGACGATCTTCACTGCCGCGATGCCGAGCCACATCGCGAGCTGCGACGAATTGCCGTTACCGAACGCCGCGATGATGATGAGCAGCGGCACGACCGCCAGATCCTGGAACAGCAGCACGCCGAAGATGTTGCGGCCATGCTCCGATTCGAGTTCGAGCCGCTCCGCGAGCAGCTTGCTGACGATTGCGGTGGAGGACATGGACATCGCGCCGCCGAGCGCGAAGCTCGCCTGCCACGACATTTCCATCCAGAAATTGGCGATCCAGCCGAAGATCAGCGCGAGCGCGATGGTCGCCGCGACCTGACTCGCGCCGAGCCCGAACACGATGCGCCGCATCGAGCGCAGCTTGGAAAGCGAAAATTCGAGCCCGATGGAGAACATCAGGAAGACGACGCCGAATTCGGCGAGATGCTGCGCGCGGTCGGAATCCGGCGCGATGCCCGCTGCGTGCGGTCCCACGATGATGCCGACCGTCAGATAGCCGAGCATCGGCGGCAGGTTGAAATAGCGAAATACGACGACGCCTGCCACGGAGCAGAGCAGCAGCAACAGCGTCATTTCGAGCGGAGAGGTCATCCGGCTAGCGTCCTCGTTCGTCAGTGTTCCGAGGCGCGTAGTTCTGGCGCTCCGGCATCTTAAAAAGGCCCCTGACGACAGGGCTTGCGGGGGCGGATAGGCGGCGGCGCGCCGCGCTCCCGGCGGGGCGGCTCAGAAACGCCTTTGCTATACTCCGCGCATGATAGCGAAAATCAATGGCGACCGGGCACTGGCGCTGGCTCGCAACGTAATCCAGATCGAAGCCGACGCCGTTCGCGGGCTTTCCGAACTTCTCGACGAAAACTTCACGAGCGCGGTCGAAACGCTGCTCGCCTGTCGCGGCCGCGTGGTCGTATCGGGCATCGGCAAGTCGGGCCATGTCGCGCGCAAATTCGCCGCGACGCTCGCGAGCACCGGCACGCCCGCGTTCTTCGTGCATCCCGCCGAAGCGAGCCACGGCGACCTCGGCATGGTCACCGCCGACGACATCTTCATCGCGCTGTCCAACTCGGGCGAAACCGAGGAGCTCGTTGCCATTCTGCCGCTCATCAAGCGGCTCGGGGCGAAGCTGATCGCGATCACCGGCCGTCCCGAATCGAGTCTCGCGCAATTGGCCGACATGCACCTCAACGCGCGCGTCGAAAAGGAAGCGTGCCCGATGAATCTCGCGCCCACGGCCAGCACGACCGCCGCGATGGCGCTTGGCGACGCGCTCGCCGTCGCCGTGCTCGATGCGCGCGGTTTCGGTCCCGACGACTTCGCGCGCTCGCATCCGGGCGGCGCGCTCGGGCGACGTCTTCTCACCTACGTGCGCGACGTCATGCGCGTGGGCGACGAAGTGCCGGTCGTATCGCTCGACGCGACTGTTTCGGACGCGCTCTTCCAGATCACCGACAAGCGCATGGGCATGACGGCTGTCATCGACGCAAACCGTCACGTCCACGGTATTTTCACCGACGGCGACCTGCGCCGCATCCTGCAGCGCGACGGCGATTTCCGCGCGCTGAAGCTCGTCGATGTCATGACGCGTAATCCGCGCACGATCGCGCCGGATCATCTCGCGGTCGAAGCCGTGGAACTGATGGAGCGCTATCGCATCAATCAGATGCTGGTCGTGGACGCCGATGCCACTTTGATCGGCGCACTGAACATGCACGACCTCTTCTCCAAGAAGGTGATCTGATGGCGCAGAAGCCTCCCACCGCCGCCGAACGCGCGAGCCGCCTCAAGCTGATGGTCTTCGACGTCGATGGCGTTTTCACCGACGGCAGCCTCTTCTTCACCGCCGACGGCGACGCGATGAAGTCGTTCAATTCGCTCGACGGCCACGGGGTGAAGATGCTGCAGTCCGTCGGCGTGCAGACGGCCATCATCACGGGCCGGCAATCGGGCATCGTCGCGGCGCGTGCGCGCGAACTGGGCATCACGCATCTCTATCAGGGCGTCGCCGATAAAACCGTCGCGCTCGCCGAATTGCTCGATGCGACCGGCATCGCCGCCGACGAATGCGGCTACATGGGCGACGACTGGCCCGACCTCGCGGTGATGCGCCGCTGCGGCTTCGCCGCCGCGCCCGCGAACGCGCATCCCGAAGTGATCCAGCGCGTGCACTGGGTCGCGGAAGCGCGCGGCGGCCACGGCGCCGTGCGCGAAGTCTGCGACGCGATCCTGCGCGCGCAACATCGCTACGACGAACTGCTCGCCGCGGCGCTCGGAGGCTGAAGCCCATGCAACGCCCCGGAAAGCTCGCCTCGCTCCTGCCGCTCGTCGCGATGGCGGCGCTGGCCGGCATCACCTACTGGCTGCTGCAAGCCACGCTGCCGCCAGCGCAGCAGGCGCCCGCACCGGAGAAGCGCCACACGCCCGACTACTTCGCCAACAACTTTTCCGTTTCCGAGCTCGACGCCACCGGCACGACGCAATATCGTCTGACGGCGAAATCGATGGTGCATTACGAAGACGACGAGATCAGCGACCTCACGCTGCCCGCAATGCGCATGTTCCAGCCGCTGAAGCCGACCGTCACGGCGACGGCCCTGCGCGGCACGGTCAACGGCGACGTCTCGATCGTCGATCTTTACGACGACGCGCGCATCGTGCGCGCGGCCGGCTACGGAGATCCGCAGATGCAGGCCGATTCGCAGCATTTTCGCGTGCTGGTGAACGACGATGTCATCGAGACGGAAAAACCGGTTAGACTTCAGCGCGGCCCGTCCGTGATGACGGCCTCTGGCATGAACTACAACAACGTGACCCGGGTAATGAAGCTCTTCGGTAACGTGCGCGGTGCAATCGCCGCCACGGATATCAACGGCGGCTCGTCCAAGTAATCCCGGCACTCCCATCCGAATTGTGACTGCATGAACGAAAGGTACCCTCGTCCCGATGGCGGCCATGCGCGCGCAACGTCCGCGCGCCGCGCGGTGCACGCCGCGCGGGCCGGGCTCGCCGCCGCGCTGACCATCGCCGTTGCGCTGGCCGCGCTGCCCGCGCACGCCGAAAAGGCCGACCGCGACAAACCGCTCAACATCGAAGCGGACAACATGTCCTACGACGATCTCGGCCAGAAGAACATCTTCACCGGCCACGTCGTCGCGACCAAAGGCACGATCGTCATCAAGGCCGACCGTGTGGAAGTCACGCAGGACCCGCAGGGCTATCAGTACGCGACCGGCACGTCGAGCGGCAACAATCTCTCGTACTTCCGCCAGAAGCGTGACGGCCTCGACGAGTACATCGACGGCAACGCGGTCCGCATCGACTACGACGGCAAGAACGACTTCACGAAGCTCACGACACGCGCTGTCGTGCGCCGCCTGCAAGGCCTGACGAAAGTTCAGGACGAAGTGCACGGCAGCGTGATCACCTACGACGGCCAGAAGGACTTCTATACGGCGACCGCGGGCAAGGACCAGGCCGGTCCCGGCAATCCGAACGGCCGGGTGCGCGCGATGCTCGCGCCGCGTTCGGGCGGCGCCGCGCCGCTGAACGGATCGCCCGCCACGCTTTCTCCGTCGAACACCATTCAAGGAAACCCGCAGCAGTGAATTCGACCTCCATGCCCCACCGCAAGCCGGAAGGCCAATCGAGTTCGCTCGTCGTCCGCAATCTGAAGAAGCGATACGGGTCGCGCACCGTGGTGAAGGACGTGTCGCTCGATGTAAAGAGCGGCGAAGTGGTCGGCCTGCTCGGTCCGAACGGCGCGGGCAAGACCACGTCGTTCTATATGATCGTCGGTCTCGTGCCGCTCGATGCCGGTGAAATCGACCTCGACGGCAACTCGATCAGCCTTTTGCCGATTCATCAGCGCGCGCACCTCGGCTTGTCGTATCTGCCGCAGGAAGCCTCGGTGTTTCGCAAGCTCACCGTCGAGCAGAACATTCGCGCAGTGCTGGAACTGCAGACCGACGAAGCGGGCAAACGCCTGTCAAAAGACGCCATAACACAGCGCGCAGAAGCCTTGCTCGACGAGTTGCAGATCGCGCATCTGCGCGAGAATCCGGCGCTGTCGTTGTCGGGCGGCGAGCGCCGTCGCGTCGAGATTGCACGCGCGCTCGCGACCAATCCGAGCTTCATTCTGCTCGACGAACCGTTCGCGGGCGTCGATCCGATCGCCGTGCTGGAAATTCAGAAGATCGTGAAGTTTCTGAAGCAGCGCAACATCGGCGTTTTGATCACCGACCACAACGTGCGCGAGACGCTCGGCATCTGCGATCACGCGTACATCATCAGCGATGGCAGCGTGCTCGCGGCAGGCGCGCCGGGCGAAATCATCGAAAACGAGAGCGTTCGCCGCGTCTATCTCGGCGAGCATTTCCGCATGTGAAACACGCTCGCAAAAACGGCGTGCATCGTGCGCCGCATCATGCGAAAGCAGCAAAACTTACGTGCCGCCCCTTCGGGCGGCATGCGCTTTTTTGGAATCCCCGCGAGGTTTCGCGCGCGTGGCAAACTCTCTACAATGAAATAAAACCTTGCCATGAAAGCCAGCCTCCAACTTCGCCTCTCGCAGCATCTTGCGCTCACTCCGCAACTTCAGCAGTCGATCCGGCTGCTGCAGTTGTCGACGCTCGAACTGCAGCAGGAAGTCGCGATGGCCGTCGCTCAGAATCCGCTGCTCGAAAATGACGACGACTGGATCACGAGCCCGCTGCGCGTCGCCTCGGACGGCTCGCTGATCGCGGCGCCGAACACGCCGAGCACGCCGCCCGATTCGATGATGAGCAACGGCTCGTCATCGAGCAGTTCCAGTTCCGAACGTTCGGAAAATAGCGAACCGCAGGGCGTCGACGAATACAACGGAATGGGTTCGGACAGCGCTCAGGATTCCAGTTCGTGGAACCTCGAAGACTACGGGCGTTCGAACAACGCGTCCGACGACGACGATCTCCCGCCGCTGCAAATCCACGAATCGACCACGACGCTGCGCGACCATCTGACCTCGCAGTTGCGCATGACCGCGGCGAATCAGCGCGATCGTGCGCTCGTCACGTTTCTGATCGAATCGCTGGACGAGGACGGGTATCTGACGTCGTCGCTCGATGAAGTCCAGACCGATCTTCCCGAAGAGCTCGAAGTCGATCTCGACGAGTTGAGCGCGGCGCTCGCGTTGCTGCAAAGCTTCGATCCGCCCGGCGTGGGCGGACGTTCGGCATCGGAATGCCTGAAGCTGCAGTTGCTGCGGCTCGACGGCTCGCCCACGCGCACGCTCGCGCTCGATATCGTCACGAATCATCTGGAACTGCTCGCGGCGCGCGACTTCACGCGTCTGCGCAAGCAACTGAAGGCCAACGACGACGCGCTGCGCGACGCGCATGTGCTGATCAAATCGCTCGAACCCTTTCCGGGCGCGGCGTACGGCAAGAGCGAAGCGGACTATGTCGTGCCGGACATTCTCGTGCGCAAGGCAGCAAGCGGATGGACGGCGGAACTGAATCCGGAGATCGTGCCGAAGCTGCGGATCAATCATCTGTACGCGAACATCCTGCGCAACAATCGCGGCGATCCGGGCAGCGGCTCGCTGCGTCAGCAACTCCAGGAAGCACGCTGGCTCATCAAGAATATTCAGCAGAGGTTTGAGACGATTCTGCGTGTCGCGCAGGCGATCGTGGAGCGTCAGAAGAACTTTTTTGCACATGGCGAAATCGCCATGCGGCCCTTGGTTTTGCGGGAGATTGCTGATACGCTGGGATTACACGAATCGACGGTTTCTCGTGTGACCACTGGCAAGTACATGCTCACCCCATTCGGGACGCTTGAATTTAAGTACTTCTTTGGATCGCACGTCTCGACCGACACAGGAGGCGCGGCATCGTCAACGGCGATCCGGGCCCTCATCAAGCAACTGATAGGAGCGGAAGACCCCAAAACTCCTCTTTCAGACAGCCGCATCGCCGAACTGCTGGCGGAACAAGGATTCGTGGTCGCGCGGCGCACCGTCGCCAAGTACCGCGAAGCCCTCAAGATCCCGGCAGTGAATCTGCGCAAGTCTCTATGACCCGTCTCTGTAGTCCATCGCGTGTTGTGATGGGCGTTTACCGGCCGCATCGCGAGAGCGCGGACGTGCCGGCCGATGCACCCCGTTTTTCAGTCGCGCCAGAATGACGCGCTGACGGGAGGCATCGCCGCCCGGTTTCGGACGAGCCGACGTGATCTCACGGCCATTAGCTTGGAGAGCAACTATGAATCTGAAGATCAGTGGACACCACCTCGAATTGACGCCTGCGTTGCGCGAGTACGTGATCACGAAACTGGACAGGGTGCTCCGTCATTTCGATCAAGTGATCGACGGCAACGTTGTCCTCTCGGTCGACAATCATAGGGAAAAGGAAAAGAGGCAGAAGGCGGAAATCAACCTGCATCTGAAGGGCAAGGACATTTTTATCGAGAGTTGTGACGCTGATATGTACGCCGCCATCGATCTGATGGTCGACAAGCTGGATCGGCAGGTCATCAAGCACAAGGACAAGATTCAGGGCCACGCGCACGAATCGGTGAAGTATCGTGGCGAGCCGCAGGAACTGGAAGCGCCGTCGCCCTGAGCGCACATTGCGCGCACGCTCGCCGACTGATCCGCGGATGACAGCGACACCCGCCGCCACAGGACGGCTGGCATGATTCGAGGAAGTCCTCGACTATCCGGAGACGATCGATCCGGGCATGCACCAAACCGAAGCCGCCTCCGACTGGCGGCTTTTTTGTTGGATTTTCGCCGTAGAGAGCCGCAAGACATTGATTTTCAGGGCTTTGTCCTGCACATTGGATCGCGAATCGGTGCAATTGCGCGGCGCACCATCGGGCAGTACCCTGTTCTATAATGATCCGGTTATTTTCGGGGTCGCACGACAGGCACGCTGCAGGGAACGCCGCCAGCGCACTTTCCGTATCACCATCGCCGTGAGCGCTTTCAGACAGCGGCCACGATGAGGAGCTATCAGGCCACGCATCAGCCTGCCAACATGAATCGTTTAGCCAAATTTCTTCCCATCGAGAACGTGGTTCTCGGATTGTCCGTTACCAGCAAGAAACGCGTATTCGAGCAAGCGGGCCTGATTTTCGAGAACCAGAACGGCATCGCCCGCAGTACCGTCACCGACAATCTCTTCGCGCGTGAGCGTCTCGGCTCGACCGGCCTCGGCGAAGGCGTCGCGATTCCGCACGGCCGCATCAAGGGGCTGAAGCAACCGCTCGCCGCCTTCGTGCGCCTCGCCGAACCCGTCGCGTTCGAATCGCCCGACGGCCAGCCGGTCTCTCTGCTCATTTTCCTGCTCGTGCCCGAGCAGGCAACGCAGCAGCATCTTGAAATTCTCTCGGAGATCGCGCAACTGCTCTCCGACAGCGAGGCGCGCGAGCGCCTGCACAAGGAAGAAAATCGTGAGGCGCTTTATCAAGTGCTCACGCAATGGCAACCGTAACAGCCACCCGAATCTAGCGATACGCGTCCGAGGCGCGTCCGTGCACCTTTCGCGCCGGGCGCGCCTCGCTTACGTAGAGCTTCTGGGGCACAATCGGTCAAACGCGGCGCCATGCGGCGTACTGAAGCGACCCGCTTCGTCGTTACGCAAAGGCTGCTCCCGGCTTCCAACGGAGTTCCGGTCTCATGGATACGTCCAGCATCAACGCTCAAAGCATTTTTGACGACAACGCAGCCGCTCTGAAGCTCAGTTGGCTCACCGGGCACGAAGGCTGGGAACGCGGCTTCTCGAGCGAGACGGTCGCAAACGCGACGTCGAGCGCCGACCTCGTCGGCCACCTGAACCTGATTCACCCGAACCGTATCCAGGTGCTCGGCGACGCCGAGATCAACTACTATCAACGCCAGTCCGACGAAGACCGTTCGCGTCACATGGCCGAACTGATCGCGCTCGAACCGCCGTTTCTGGTCGTCGCAGGCGAAGTCGGCGCGCCGCCGGAACTCGTTCTGCGCTGCACGCGTTCGTCGACGCCGCTTTTCACGACGCGCATGTCCGCGGCGGCCGTGATCGACAGCCTGCGCGCGTACATGTCGCGCATTCTCGCGCCGCGCGCGACGCTGCATGGCGTGTTCATCGATATTCTCGGCATGGGCGTGCTGCTCACCGGCGATTCCGGTCTCGGCAAGAGCGAGCTCGGGCTGGAACTCATCAGCCGCGGCCACGGTCTCGTGGCGGATGACGCGGTCGATTTTGTGCGCCTCGGCCCCGATTTCGTCGAAGGGCGCTGCCCGCCCCTCTTGCAGAATCTGCTCGAAGTGCGCGGTCTGGGTCTGCTCGACATCAAGACGATCTTCGGTGAAACCGCCGTGCGCCGGAAGATGAAGCTCAAACTGATCGTGCAACTAGTGCGGCGGCCGGATGGCGAATTCCAGCGCCTGCCGCTCGAAAGTCAGACCGTCGATGTGCTCGGCCTGCCGATCAGCAAGGTGACGATTCAGGTCGCGGCGGGCCGCAACCTCGCCGTGCTGGTCGAGGCGGCGGTGCGCAACACGATCCTGCAACTGCGCGGCATCGATACCTTGCGCGACTTCATGGACCGTCAGCGCCTCGCGATGCAGGACCCCGACAGCCAGTTTCCCGGCAAGCTGATCTGACCGCGCATCGCGGAACGTCGCGCGTGCCGAAATGAATCGGGCGCAGGTGCTAAGCTAAGAGAAAGCGAATCCCTCGAGACCCATGCGTATCATCCTGATCACCGGCATCTCCGGTTCCGGCAAGTCCGTCGCGCTGAACGCCCTGGAAGACGGCGGATACTACTGCGTCGACAACCTGCCGCCGCGCTTTCTTCCCGAACTCGCCGGCTATCTGGCGAAAGAAGGCCAGACGCGTCTCGCCGTCGCGATCGACGCGCGTTCGAGCCACTCCCTCGACGACGTGCCCGCCATCATCCGCACGCTCTCGGACGATTACGACCTGCGCGTGCTGTTCCTCAACGCGAGCACGCAGTCGCTGATTCAGCGCTTCTCCGAGACACGCCGGCGTCACCCGCTGTCCGGCCCGCCGATGCGCGAAGCCGATGTCGGCGTGCTGAACTCGCTCGCCGAAGCAATCGAGCGCGAGCGCGAACTGGTCGCGGGCCTCGCGGAGTACGGCCATCAAATCGACACCAGCAACCTGCGCGCGAACGTGCTGCGCGCATGGGTCAAGCGCTTCGTCGAAACGGACGCCGCCGATCTCACGCTGATGTTCGAATCGTTCGGTTTCAAGCGCGGTGTGCCGCTCGACGCCGATCTCGTGTTCGACGTGCGCACGCTGCCCAACCCGTATTACGACCGCGAGTTGCGCCCGTTCACGGGCCTCGACAAACCGATCATCGATTTTCTTTCCGCGCAGCCGCTCGTGGGCGAGATGATCGACGACATCGGCGCGTTCGTCGGCAAATGGCTGCCGCGTTTTCGCGACGACAACCGCAGCTATCTCACTGTCGCGATCGGCTGCACGGGCGGGCAGCATCGCTCGGTGTTCATCGCGGAGGCGCTCGCCGCGCGCTTTTGCGAGACGGCAAACGTGATCGTGCGGCATCGTGACGCGCCCATCCCGGCTGGGTGACAGCGCGCCTCACACGCGAACCCGATCGCCGCGCCGGCGGTCCACCCTGGAGGGGCGCGATGTCTTCGAATCCCATTCTGGCTGACTTGCCGCTGTTTCCGCTTCACACCGTGCTGTTTCCCGGCGGCCTGCTGCCGCTCAAGATTTTCGAAGCGCGCTATCTCGACATGGCGCGCGAGTGTCTGCGCGAGAAAACGCCGTTCGGCGTATGCCTGCTGAAGAGCGGGCACGAAGTCGCGTCGCCGGGCGATCCGTCGGTGCCGGAGAACATCGGCTGCCTTGCCGAGATTTCGGAATGCGATGTCGATACCTTCGGCCTCCTGCTCGTTCAGGCACGCGGCACCGAGCGTTTCAGGCTGACGGATCATCGTGTGGAGCCGAGCAATCTGCTCGTCGGCACGGCGGAGTTGCTGGGCGACGATCAGCCGCTGCGCGGCGTGGAAGCGCTCGCAAAGTTCGGCGCGTGCGCGGAGGTGCTGGAGCGCATCATCGATACGATCAGGGAGCGCGAGCCGCAGAACCTGCCGTTCGTCGAGCCGTTTCTATTCGACGATCCCACCTGGGTATCCAACCGCCTCGCCGAAATCCTGCCGATTCCGATGCGCGCCCGCCAGAAGCTCATGGAACTGACGGACGCCGGCGCGCGTATCGACGTGGTGCATCACTACATGCAGCACCATCAATTGCTTTAGATGAGCGAGCCGCTCAGCGCATCGATCAGCTTGCGCACGGGCGCGGGCACGCCGTAGGCGTCGATCTTCGCGAGCGGCGCCCAGACGCTTTCCGCGCTCATCAACTCGCGCGGCGCCTTGCGCGCCTCGCCGAGACGCGGCTCGATATCCAGCTTGAAGTGCGTGAAGGCATGAGAGAGCGGCGCGAGACGCTGAAGATGTTCGTCGGCGCCGAGATCGCGCGCGACTTCCGCCAGCGCGGCTTCGTCGGCGGCCTCGGGCAGACTCCACAGCCCGCCCCAGATGCCCATCGACGGACGCTTTTGCAGAAGAATCGAATCGCCGTCCTGCAGGATCAGCATCCATGTCTTGCGCGTCGGCACGGCTTTCTTCGGGCGCGCGGCGGGCAGCTCGCGCTGGCGTCCCTCGACTTTCGCCACACAATCCGATGCGAACGGACAGCGCGCGCAATCCGGCTTGCCGCGCACGCACAGCGTTGCGCCGAGGTCCATCAGGCCCTGGGTGTAGGCGGTCACGTCGTCCTTGTTCGCCGCGTCCGGCAGCAGCGATTCTGCGAGCGCCCACATCGCATTCTCCACGCGCTTTTCGCCTGGAAATCCCTCGACGCCGAACACGCGCGCGAGTACGCGCTTCACGTTGCCGTCGAGAATCGTCGCGCGCGCGCCGAACGCGAACGACGCGATCGCCGCCGCCGTCGAGCGTCCGATGCCCGGCAGCATCGCGAGCGCATCGACCGTCTGCGGAAACGCGCTGCCGTGCTCGTGCGCGACGACCTGGGCGCAGCGATGGAGATTGCGCGCGCGCGAGTAGTAGCCGAGCCCGGCCCAGAGCGCCATGACGTCGTCGATGGGCGCGTCGGCGAGCGCCGTCACCGTCGGAAAGCGTTCGAGAAACCGCGCGTAATACGGGATGACCGTCGAAACCTGCGTCTGCTGCAGCATGATCTCCGACAGCCAGATGCGATACGCATCGCGCGTGTTCTGCCACGGCAGTTCGTGACGGCCGTGAATGCGTTGCCACGCGATGAGGCGCGACGAAAAATCGGTGAGAGCGAGCATCGGAAATTAGCGTTGGCAGCGCGGGCAGAAGTAGGTCGAGCGCTGTCCCTGGACAATTTGTTTGATCGCCGTTCCACAGACGTGGCACGGCAAGCCCGCGCGATCATAGACGAAATAGTCGAGCTGAAAGTAGCCAGACTCCCCGTTGCTGCCGACGAAATCGCGCAGCGTACTGCCGCCCTTCTCGATCGCGGCCGCGAGCGTCACGCGCACTGCATCCGCCAGCAGATCGTAGCGCACGAGCGAGATTCGGCCCGCCGCGGTCGTCGGCCGGATGCCCGCGCGAAAGAGGCTCTCCGACGCATAGATGTTCCCCACGCCCACGACGATCCCGCCCGCGAGCAGCGCCTGCTTCACCGACACCTTGCGCCCGCGCGTCGCGCGAAACAGCAGCGCGCCGGAGAATTCCGGCGAAAACGGCTCGACGCCGAGCGTCGCGAGCAGCGGATGATCGAGCACGTCGCCGTCCGCGCGCGGATTCCAGAGGATCGCGCCGAAGCGGCGCGGATCGCGAAAACGGAGGATGAAATCGTCGAACACGATATCGACGTGATCGTGCTTCGCCGCCTCCGGCGGCTTCGGCACGTGACGCAACACGCGCAATGTGCCCGTCATGCCGAGATGAACGATCAGCCATCCTTCGGCGGTTTCGAACAGCAGATACTTGCCGCGCCGCTCGACCTTCTCGATCTTCAGATGATCGAGCGTCTTCGGAAGATGCTGCGGGATCGGCCAGCGCAGCGCGGGCGTGCGTACATCGACGTGCTCGACGCGCCGTCCGGCGACATAGGGTTCGATTCCCCGGCGGGTGACTTCGACTTCCGGCAGTTCGGGCATTTTTCTGGAGAGAGACTTGCTGGGGCGAGTGTGCCGGTATTTTAGCCACCGCGTTACAATCGACTGAAACATCGTCTGGAATTCCATGAACTCGTTCGTCATGAAGCTGTTTGCGAAGCGTCAGGCCAGCTCGACGCACTCGCTCGCCGTGCCAATGTCACGAATCGCGGGCGCCATTGCGCTC
This sequence comes from Caballeronia sp. LZ029, assembly GCF_031451275.1. Taxonomy (NCBI): domain Bacteria; kingdom Pseudomonadati; phylum Pseudomonadota; class Betaproteobacteria; order Burkholderiales; family Burkholderiaceae; genus Caballeronia; species Caballeronia sp. LZ029. The sequence goes on along the minus strand of NZ_JARUXO010000001.1, from coordinate 292,301 downwards.
GCGATGGCCGCGCTCGCGTGCGTCCCCGCGCACGCGCAGGATCCGAACGCGACGCCCGTTCCAAGCGCCGACGATCAATCCGACGCGCAAAACGCCGCGGATCTGCTGACCGCGCCGGTCAGCGGCGCGGAGACACAGGATTTGCCGAATGTGGCAATGTCCAGCCAGATCGTGTTCCAGGTGCTGGCGGCCGAGGTCGCGTTGCAGCGCGGCCAGCCGGCGCCTGCATTCCAGACCTATCTCTCGCTTGCCCGCGACACGCACGATCCGCGTTTCGCGCAGCGCGCGACCGAAATCGCGATCGCGGCGCAGAGCCCGAACGATGCGCTGACGTCGGCGCAACTCTGGCAGCAGTTCGCGCCGCATTCGGATCGCGCGGCGCAGTTGAGCGCATCGCTTCTGATCGTGAGCGGCAAGCCGGAAGACGCGAAGCCCACGCTCGAACGCGAGCTCGCGAAGGTTTCGCCCGATCAGCGCGGCGAAGCCATCATTTCGTTGCAGAGCCTGCTTGCGCGTGGACCGAATCGCATCGGCGGGCTTAACGTGCTGAAGGATCTGACGCAAAACGATCAGAACCGGCCGGAGGCGCAACTCGCGCTCGCGCGCCAGCAACTGATCGCGGACGATCAGCCCGGCGCGAAGGCATCGCTCGAAAAAGCCCTGCAACTCAAGCCGGACTATCTGCCCGCCGCGCTGACGCTCGCGCGCATGGGTCCGGAAGAACGCAAGGAAGGCATCGCTTCGTTCGAGAAATATCTCGACAAGAATCCGAAATCGCATGATGCACGGCTCGCGCTCGCGCAGTTATACCTGTCTTCCGACAGGCTCGACGACGCGCAAAAGCAGTTCGAGATCATGCGCAAGAACGATCCGAAGGACCTGACGCCGCTGATGGCGCTCGCGCTCATCAACATTCAGAAGAAACAGTTCGACAAGGCGCAGGACTTTCTGAATCTCTACGCGAAGACGGCGGAAAGCACGCCGGGCGCGGACCCCGGCCAGGCGTACATCTATCTCGCGCAACTGGCGCTCGAGCAGAAAGACGAAGCGGCGGCAAGCCAGTGGCTCGACAAGATTCCGCGTACGAGCCAGCAATATCTGCCCGCGCAGATCACGCGCGCACAACTGCTCGCGAAGCAGGGCAAGGTGGACGACGCGCGTGCGCTGCTCGGCAGCCTGCAAAGCTCCGATCCGCGTGATCTCGCGCTGCTCGCGCGCACCGATTCGGCGATTCTCTTCGAGGCGCATCGCTACAAGGAAGCGGAGGAAAATCTCGCGAAGGCGGTGGCCGCATTCCCCGACGATCCCGATCTCGTCTACGACTACGCAATGGCCGCCGAAAAGAACGGCCATTACGACGTGATGGAGACGCAGTTGCGCACGCTGATGCGCACGCAGCCGACCAATCCGCAGGCCTACAACGCGCTCGGCTATTCGCTCGTCGATCGCAATCAGCGGCTCGACGAAGCGGTGAAGCTGATCGAGAAGGCCGTTTCGCTCGCGCCGAACGACGCGTTCATCATGGACAGCCTCGGCTGGGCGCGTTTCCGTCAGGGCAACGCGGCCGAAGCGGAGAAGATTCTCAAGAACGCGTACAACCTGCAGCCGAATGCCGAAATCGGCGCGCATCTCGGCGAAGTCCAATGGAAATCCGGGCAGCAGGACCAGGCGCGCGCGACTTGGCGGCAGGCGCAAAAGCTCGAACCTGACAACGATACGCTCGTCAAAACGCTGAAACGACTCCAGGTAAACGACCTTTGATGGCATTCGATTTTCTCGCCGGCGCATCGCTTCGACGCGGCGCGCTCGGCATCGCGGCAGCCGCCGCGCTGGTGATGTCGGGTTGCGCGCTCCAGCCGCGCCTCCCCACGACAACAAACGCATCCACTTCGCTCGCGACGCAGACGAGCCGTGAATACCACGGACGCTTCGCCGTGCAGTACAACGATCAGAACGGCACGCAGCGCAACGCGTACGGAAATTTCGACTGGCAGGAAACGGGCGATACGGTCACGCTGCAATTGCGCAATCCGCTCGGCCAGACGATGGCCATCGTCACGTCTTCGCCCTCGCTCGCCACGCTCGAATTGCCCAACCGGCAGCCGGTGAGCGCTGACAACGTCTCCCTGCTGATGCAGAACACGCTCGGTTTCGCGCTGCCGGTCGAAGGCCTGCGCTACTGGCTGCAGCCGTCGGCCGCGCCGAGTTCGCGCGCGCAGACAACGCTCGATCCGGAATCGAACAACGGCCGTCCGAAGGAAATCAGGCAGGACGGATGGACGATCGACTATCTGGCCTACGCCGATGCGCCCGCGACGGGCGTGAAGCGCGTGAATCTCTCGCGCAACGAACCGCCGCTCGACATCAAGCTCGTGCTCGATCAATAACTTCGCAGTCGCATCACGCATGTCCTCATCCAACGATTCGCTCCGTGACTGCCTCGCGCCCGCGAAGCTGAACCTTTTCCTACACATCACGGGCCGCCGTCCGGATGGATATCACTCGCTGCAGACCGTCTTCCAGTTGCTCGACTGGGGCGACCGTCTGCATTTCAAGCGTCGCGACGACGGCGTGATCACGCGCAAGACCGACATATCGGGCGTGCCCGAAGCCGACGATCTCGTCGTGCGGGCGGCGCGGCTGCTGCAACAACACACGGGCACGAAGCTCGGCGTGGAGATCGAGATCGACAAGCGTCTGCCGATGGGCGCAGGTCTCGGCGGAGGCAGTTCCGACGCGGCCACAACTCTTTTGGCGTTAAATCGACTCTGGGGTGTTGATCTTTCGCGTGAGATTCTGCAGAATCTCGGCCTGCAACTCGGCGCGGACGTGCCGTTTTTTGTCTTCGGGCAAAATGCATTCGCAGAGGGTGTAGGTGAGGCGCTTCAGGCAGTCGATTTGCCCAAACGCTTCTTCCTGGTAGTCACACCCAATGTTCACGTCCCGACCGCGGCGATTTTTTCGGAAAAAGCCTTGACAAGGGATACGAAAGTCGCCAAAATGATGGACTTTCTTGCAGCGCAAAGGTCAGACGCAAACTGGCCAGACAGCTTCGGTCGAAATGACATGCAGGCTGTAGTTGCAGAAAAGTACGCGGAAGTTGCACAGGTGCTCGAGTGGTTTTCCAATCTCGCACCGGCGCGAATGACCGGATCTGGAGCAAGCGTGTTTGCCGCTTTCCCCAGCCGAGCCGAAGCAGAAATGGCGCAAGTCAAACTGCCGGCAAGCTGGAAGAGCGTGGTAACGGCAAGTCTGGATTCTCATCCTCTCTTCGCTTTCGCGTCATAGGTTTTGTTTTGTCGGGCATGTCCTACACTTCCCGGCAAGACTCAAAGTTAGTGTAGGGGAGTCGCCAAGTTGGTCAAGGCACCGGATTTTGATTCCGGCATGCGAGGGTTCGAGTCCTTCCTCCCCTGCCATTCTTTTTCTCGCGTTTTTCCTCTCGCCTCCAGCCGCAGACAGGTGCACGATGAGCAGTGACGGCCTGATGGTTTTTACTGGCAACGCAAATCCCGCGCTTGCTCAGGAAGTCGTCAAAATCCTTGGAATTCCTCTCGGTAAAGCGATGGTCAGCCGTTTCTCGGACGGCGAGATCATGGTCGAGATTCAGGAAAACGTTCGGGGCAAAGACGTATTCGTTCTGCAGTCCACCTGCGCTCCCACGAACGACAACCTGATGGAACTGATGATCATGGTCGATGCGCTCAAGCGCGCATCCGCTGGCCGGATCACCGCAGCCATCCCCTACTTCGGCTATGCGCGCCAGGACCGCCGTCCGCGTTCCGCGCGAGTGGCCATCTCGGCGAAGGTCGTCGCGAACATGCTGGAAATTGCCGGCGTCGATCGCGTGATCACCATGGACCTTCACGCCGACCAGATTCAAGGCTTCTTCGACATCCCCGTCGACAACATCTACGCTACGCCCGTCCTGCTTGGCGATCTGCGCAAGCAGAATCATGATCATCTGCTGGTCGTGTCGCCGGACGTCGGCGGCGTGGTGCGCGCGCGTGCGCTCGCCAAGCAGTTGAACACCGACCTCGCGATCATCGACAAGCGTCGTCCGAAAGCAAACGTCGCCGAAGTGATGAACATCATCGGTGAAGTGGAAGGACGCACCTGCGTGATCATGGACGACATGGTCGATACCGCCGGCACGCTGTGCAAGGCCGCGCAAGTGCTGAAAGACCGCGGCGCGAAGCAGGTGTTCGCGTATGCCACGCACCCGGTGCTGTCGGGCGGCGCGGGCGAACGCATCGCGGCGTCGCAGCTGGACGAGCTGGTCGTCACGGACACCATTCCGCTGTCGTCCGAATCGCTCGCGTGCCCGAAGATCCGTCTGCTGTCGAGCGCGGGTCTGCTCGCCGAGACATTCTCCAGAATCCGGCGCGGCGACTCGGTGATGTCGCTCTTCGCCGAAGGCTAAACAGAATTGAGCAAGGAACGCGAGGCGCATGCTTCGCGTTTTTGCATGATCGGCGCGAACGAACGAAGGTTCGCGTCGCTTGTTTTGGGATCACACATTTTCGATGATCCCGGTTTCCCTGCCTGGTCGCGGGCAGATATAGGAGTGAAACATGAAAGTCGTCGCTTTCGAGCGTAGCAAGCAAGGTACGGGTGCGAGCCGCCGCCTGCGTAACTCGGGCAAGACCCCGGGTATCGTGTACGGTGGTGAAACGGACGTTCAACTGGTCGAACTCGACCACAACGCCCTGTGGCACGCCCTGAAGAAAGAAGTTTTCCACTCGTCGATTCTCGATCTGGAAGTGGCCGGCAAGTCGCAACAGGTTCTGCTGCGCGACGTGCAATACCACCCGTTCAAGCAGCTCGTGCTGCACGTGGACTTCCAGCGCGTCGACGCGAAGAAGAAGCTGCACACCAAGGTGCCGCTGCACTTCATGAACCAGGAAACCAACCCGGCCGTGAAGCTGGCGGGCGCGGTGATCTCGCACGTCGTGACGGAATTGGAAGTGGAATGCCTGCCGGCAGACCTGCCTGAGTTCCTGGAAATCGATCTGGCGAAGATCGAAGCCGGTCAGACGATGCACGCGAAGGACATCCCGTTGCCGAAGGGCGTGAGCCTGACGGTTTCCGTCGAAGCGGAAAACCCGGTGGTGGCCTCGGCTACCGTTCCGGCCGCTGTCGTGTCGGAAGGGGCTGGCGAAGCTGCTGAAGGCGAAAAGCCGGCGGCCGAGTAAGCACGCGGAATACCGCTATCCTCTCGATCCGTTCGCAAGAACGGTCGACGTGACCCGCCGGCGCGCAAGCCCCGGCGGGTTTTTTTTCGTTCTACAAGATTCGACATGATCAAGCTGATCGTCGGCCTGGGCAATCCGGGCGCCGAATACACCGCGACGCGGCATAACGCGGGCTTCTGGTTCGTCGACCAGTTCGCACGCGATGCCGGCGCGACGCTGCGCGACGAGCGCCGCTTTCACGGTTTCTACGGCAAGGGGCGTCTGCACGGCCACGAAGTGCATCTGCTCGAACCGCAGACCTTCATGAACCGCTCGGGACAATCGGTGGTCGCGCTCGCGCAGTTCTTCAAGATTCTCCCGGACGAGATTCTCGTCGCGCACGATGAACTCGATCTGCCGCCCGGCACCGTCAAGATGAAACTCGGCGGCGGCAGCGGCGGACATAACGGACTGAAGGATATTTCCGCGCACCTTTCGTCGCAGCAATACTGGCGATTGCGCATCGGGATCGGGCATCCGCGCGATCTCATTCCCGAAGGCGCGCGCGCAGGCGCGAAGCCCGATGTCGCGAACTTCGTGCTCAAGCCGCCGCGCCGCGAGGAACAGGATGTGATCGATCAGTCGATCGAGCGCGCGCTCGCCGTGATGCCCTTCGTCGTCGCGGGCGAAACCGAGCGTGCGATGATGAACCTGCACCGCAACTCTTGATTTGGAGCCGACCTTGAGCCGTTTCTGGAGCGATATCGTCCATCGTCTGACGCCTTATGTGCCGGGCGAGCAACCCGCGCTGGCACATCCCGTCAAGCTCAACACGAACGAGAACCCGTATCCGCCGTCGCCGCGTGTCGTCGAAGCGATTCGGCGCGAGCTCGGCGAAGATGGCGCGTCGCTGCGCAAATATCCCGATCCGACCGCCCGTGCGTTGCGCGAAACGGTCGCGAAGCATCACGGTGTGCGTATCGAGCAGGTGTTCGCCGGCAACGGTTCCGACGAAGTGCTCGCGCATGCGTTCCAGGCGCTGCTGAAGCACGACAAGCCGATTTCTTTCCCCGACATCACCTACAGCTTCTATCCGGTCTACGCGCAGCTTTACGGCGTCGCCTACGAGACCGTGCCTTTGAATGCGGATTTCGCAATCGATGTCGATGATTACCGTGCGCCGAGCGGCGGCGTGCTGCTACCGAATCCGAATGCGCCGACAGGCCGCGCGCTGCCGCTTTCGGAAATCGAAATCCTGCTGAAAGCGAATCCGGACGCGCCTGTGATCATCGATGAAGCGTATGTCGATTTCGGCGCGGAATCGGCCGTGAATCTGATCGACGCGTATCCGAACCTGCTCGTCGTGCAGACGACTTCGAAAGCGCGTTCGCTGGCGGGTATGCGCGTAGGTTTCGCGTTCGGCGATCCGGCGCTCATCGAAGCGCTCACGCGCGTGAAGGACAGCTTCAACTCGTATCCGCTCGATCGCCTCGCGCAGGTCGCGGCGATTGCATCGTACGAGGATCAGGCGTGGTTCGAAGAAGGCTGCGCGAAGGTCGTCGCAAGCCGCGAGAAACTGACCGCGCAACTGCAGGCGCTCGGCTTCGACGTGGTGCCGTCCGCCGCCAACTTCGTGTTCGCGAAGCATCCCGCGCACGATGCCGCGGCACTCGCCGCCGCGCTCAAATCGAAAGAGATTTTCGTGCGCCACTTCAAGCTGCCGCGCATCGATCAGCATCTGCGCATCTCGATCGGCACGCCCGCCGAATGCGATGCGCTCGTCGCCGCCCTGACCGGGCTGATCGGATAAGACGCGAAGGGCTTACTGGCCCTTCGCCGCCATCAGCGCGTGGTACTTGGTCATCAACTGCTCAGGCGTCTCGACGTGCGCGGGGTCGCGCGGAATGCATTCCACGGGACACACTTGCTGGCACTGCGGTTCGTCGAAATGGCCGACGCATTCCGTGCATTTGTTCGGGTCGATCACGTAAATGTCGGGACCCATCGAAATGGCGTCGTTCGGGCACTCGGGCTCGCAAACGTCGCAGTTGATGCACTCGTCGGTAATGATCAAAGACATGCTTCACTCTCTTGCGCCGGTTTCGAGTCCGGCATGACGCCCGCGCGCGACGTTCAATGACGACGAAGCGCACGGGCCCGGCGCTCAGGGCGCCGCGGGGTCCTTCTGCGACAGAATACCGACTTTGTCGATCAGCCGCTTTTCCACCGACGGGAACACGAACTTGCTCACGTCGCCGCCGAGCTGCGCGATCTCGCGCACGATGGTGCCGGAGATGAATTGATACTGATCCGATGGCGTCATGAACATCGTCTCGACGTCGGGCAGCAGATAGCGGTTCATCCCGGCCATCTGGAACTCGTATTCGAAATCGGACACGGCGCGCAGTCCGCGCACGATCACGCGCGCGTTGTTCTTGCGGACGAAATCCTTCAGTAGCCCGGTGAAACTGCTCACCTGCACGTTCGGATAATGCCCGAGCACGTCGTGCGCGATATCCAGCCGCTCCTGCAGCGAGAAAAACGGCTTCTTTGCCTGGCTGTGCGCGACGCCCACGACGAGCTGATCAAAAATGCTCGATGCGCGCCGGACGATGTCTTCATGCCCACGAGTGAGCGGGTCGAACGTACCCGGATACACGGCGACAACCATGAGCTTCTCCTCTTCTATTTACATTGGGCCGCGTGGCTGCGACGACCAACTCTCCCTCATTCCCCGCGAGATTGGCTGTACCAAAATCGGGAACGCGCATTATTCCTCATTTTCGCGACGCAGCAAATGATAGCGGACCGCGCCCGCCTTGCCTTCACGCACGACGCTCCAGCCGGCGAGTGCATCGATGCCTGTCAGGTCGAGCGCATCGCCGCATTCGACGTAAATCGCCCCGTCGGGCGCGACGAGCGGCGCCGCCAGTTCCAGCGCGCGCAGGAGCAACGCCTGATCGCCGAACGGCGGGTCGAGAAAGATCACGTCGAACGAGCCACGCGCGAGGCTCGCGACGAGCCGCAGCGCATCCGCTTCCGCAACCTCGATGTTGCGCGCGCCGAGCTTCGCCTGATTCGCCCTGATCTGCGCGGCTGCCTTCCCGCTCCTTTCGACCATCACCACACGCGCCGCGCCGCGCGACGCCGCCTCGAAACCGAGCGCGCCGCTGCCCGCGAACATGTCGAGACAACGCTGGCCGCTCAGATCCTGTCCCAGCCAGTTGAAGAGCGTCTCGCGCACGCGATCCGGCGTGGGCCTAAGGCCATCGAGATCGAGCACGGGCAGCGGCGTGCGTTTCCACTCTCCGCCGATGATGCGGATCGTGTGCGGTTTGCCTCCGCGCGACGGCGTATGGCTCGGCAAGGTGGATCGGGTAGCGGACGTGCGGGGCATAAACAGATTGTTGGAGTGAAGCGCGCCGGGCATTTTTGCCTGAAGATCAGCCGGCCCGGGCGATGAAGGCAACGTTACCACACGCGCACGCCATGCCGGGAGCCGCACGGGCGCGGACGGCGGCGCCTGATAAAATATGCGGCTACTATCCCATCGCGCGGGCCTCGCGCGGAGCGACTCGAACGCGCGCAAGAGGCCATCGGTTCACGCGCGCATCATCGTCAAAATCCATGTTCAGCTTCTTCAAGAAATTCAAAAAGCCGGCTGACGCGCCGCCCGACGCTCCTCAGGACGATTTCGTCGAGGCGGCCGAGGACGAAGAAATCTCCGACGCCGAACTCGAACGGCAGGCGCTTGGCGTCGTCGATACGCCGTCGGAAGAAGCGCAACCGGAAGCGCCCCCGAAACCCGCTGCGCCTGTCGCGCCCACACCGCCCGTCGAGCCTCGGACGGAAGAATCGAAGGAATACTGGCAAGGCCGCACCCAGTCGCAATGGGCGCGCGGGCCGGAAACGGATCAGGCGAACGAGGAAATCGTGCCGCCGCCCGAGGCCGATCCGGCCGCGAAAAAATCGTGGATCTCGCGTCTGCGTCACGGTCTCTCCAAGACGAGCTCCAATCTGACCGGGATTTTCGTCAGCGCGAAGATCGACGAAGACCTGTACGAAGAACTCGAAACCGCGCTGCTGATGTCCGATGCCGGCGTCGATGCAACCGAGTTTCTGCTCGAATCGCTGCGTGAGAAGGTGCGCGCGGAGCGTCTGACCGACGCGTCGCAAGTGAAGGCCGCGCTGCGCGAATTGCTGGTCGACCTGCTGCGTCCGCTCGAAAAATCGTTGATGCTCGGACGTGCGCAGCCACTCGTGATGATGATCGCGGGCGTGAACGGCGTCGGCAAGACGACCAGCATCGGGAAGCTCGCGAAGCATCTGCAGCGCTTCAATCAGTCGGTGCTGCTCGCCGCTGGCGATACGTTCCGCGCCGCCGCGCGCGAACAACTGACGGTCTGGGGCGAGCGCAACAACGTGACGGTGATCGCGCAGGAAAGCGGCGACGCCGCCGCCGTGATCTACGACGCCGTCGGCGCGGCGCGTGCACGCAAGATCGACGTGATGATGGCCGACACCGCCGGCCGTCTGCCGACGCAACTTCATCTGATGGAGGAACTGCGCAAGGTGCGCCGCGTGATCGCCAAAGCAATGCCCGATGCGCCGCACGAAGTGCTGCTCGTGATCGACGCGAACACGGGCCAAAACGCGCTCGCGCAGGTCAAGGCATTCGACGATGCTTTGGGTCTGACCGGCCTCGTCGTGACCAAGCTCGATGGCACCGCGAAAGGCGGCATTCTCGCCGCGATCGCGCGTCAGCGGCCCGTTCCGGTGTATTTCATCGGCGTGGGCGAGAAAGTCGAGGATTTGCAGCCGTTCAGTGCGGAGGAGTTCGCGGACGCGTTGCTCGGTTGAACCTGAAAAGGGCGTCCAGTCGGACGCCTTTTTTTATCGCGCGAGTATCAGCGAGGCCGCGATCCACCACATCACGCAGCCGACGATCACATCGAGCACGCGCCACGACACGTCCTTCTCGAACCACGGCTCCAAAAGACGCGCCCCGTAACCGAGCGCCGTGAACCAGATGACCGACGCGCACATCGCGCCCGCCGCGAACCACGCATTGCCCGGCCAGCCGCGCTGCGCGCCGATGCCGCCGAGCAACACCACGGTATCGAGATAGACGTGCGGATTGAGCAGCGACAGCGCGAGCACGGTGGACGCCGCGCCGATCGCCGTCTGCGAATCGCTGTCCGATGCGTTCAGATGCCCCGGCCCGCGCCACGCCGCGAGAAACGCGCGCACGCCATACAGAAACACGAAGATCGCGCCTGCCCAGCGAATCACGTCGAGCAGAACAGGCGCACGCGCGATGAGCGCGCCCATTCCGCCGACGCCGAGCGCGATCAACAGCACGTCGATGAACGCGCAGATCGACACGACGATGCCCACGTGGCGGCGCTTCAATCCCTGCCGCAACACGAACGCGTTCTGCGCCCCGATCGCGACGATCAGGCTCGCTCCCAGACCCGCACCCGACAGATAACCCGACAGCGCTCCGGCAGAATCCGCCGCCGTCATTCGGCGTCCGGCTGCTGCGCCGGAGCGGCCCGTGCGAAGGCGTCGAGCGTGCAGGCGTGATCGGCGATGCGCGCGATCGTCGGATACGGACTCACGTCGATGCCGAAGCGCCGCGCGTTGAATACCTGCGGCACGATGCACAAATCGGCGACGGTCGGCGTGTCGCCGAAAGTCAGCGCGCCCACGCGCTTGTCGGCGGCGAGCCGCTTTTCGAGCGACTCGAAGCCGATCTCGACCCAATGCCGATACCACGCGTCCTTCGCCTCGTCCGGCACCTTGACCTGATGCTTCAGATACTTCAGCACGCGCAGATTGTCGAGCGGATGGATTTCACATGCGACCTGCATCGCGACGGAGCGCACGAACGCGCGATCGGACGGGCTCTTCGGCAGAAGCGCGGGCTCGGGATGCGTCTCTTCGAGATACTCGATGATCGCGAGGGACTGCGTGAGCACGTCGTCGCCATCGACGAGAGCGGGCACGATGCCGTCCGGATTCACCGCGCGATACTCGGGCTTGAGCTGCTGCCCGCCGTCGCGCAGCAAATGCACGCCGACGTAGTCGTAGTCGAGCCCTTTCAGATTCAGCGCGATGCGCACGCGATACGCCGCCGAGCTGCGGAAATAGCTGTAAAGCTTCATACGACGCGCACCGAAAATTCACCGATGCCGTCGACGCCGCCCTTCAGCAGATCGCCCTTCACGACCGCGCCGACGCCTTCGGGCGTGCCGGTGAAAATGAGATCGCCGGGAAAGAGCTCGAAGAGCGTCGACAGATACGCGACGGTTTCACCCACCGACCAGATCAGTTGCGAGATGTCCGAACGCTGCTTTTCCTCGCCGTTGACGGTCAGCCAGATCGCGCTCTTTTCCAGATGCCCGACCTTCGACACCGGATGAATCGGGCCGATCGGCGCCGAGCGGTCGAAGCCTTTCGCCGTGTCCCACGGACGGCCGAGCTTCTTCGCTTCGGCTTGCAGATCGCGGCGCGTCATGTCGAGGCCGAGCGCGTAGCCGTAGATGTAGTCGAGCCCGTTATCGGCGGGAATGTCCTTGCCCTGCTTGCCGATCGCGGCCACGAGCTCCATTTCGAAGTGCAGATTCTTCGTCTGCGACGGATACGGGAATTCGCCCGTCGAACCCGGCGCGACGTACAGCACGGCATCCGCGGGCTTGCTGAAGAAAAACGGCGGCTCGCGGTCCGGATCGTGGCCCATTTCGCGCGCGTGGGCTTCGTAGTTGCGGCCGACGCAGTAGATGCGGCGCACCGGAAACTGCTCATTCGAACCATCGACGGGCACCGCTGCGGCCGGTGCCGGAGGAAACACGTAACTCATCCCGCTCTCCTGTTGCTGTTTTGATGTGCAGATTCATGGACGAATGCGCCAGCGCGGACGGCCGGCGAGAAAAGGGAGTGTAACGTGCGCGCGCAAATCGTGGCGAAGCTTGTCGGGCGCGGCTTTGCGAGCTTTCGGCAAGCCATCGCCGGGTCGGCGGGCGCGGCGTTATTCGTAAGCATCGGAGGAAATACGGGCGAAACGCTCGCTCGGTGCAGCTTGCCAGCGCTCGTCAAATACGGTACTCAATAAGCTTCCTGCACCTTAAAACGCGCGACGGCATCGCTCACAGTACGGAATTGAGCACCCGATCCGCCACAACTATCCGATGACCGACTCCGCTCCCCCCGCTTTCAACTGCGCGCGCTATATCAAGGAAATCGGCCGCGGGCCGAACGGCGCGCGCGCGCTCTCGCACGAGGACACCTACGCGCTCTACGAAGCGATCCTCGAAGATCGCGTCTCCGAACTCGAACTGGGCGCGGTGCTGCTCGCCTATCGCGTCAAGGGCGAAACCGCCGCCGAGCTCGCTGCCATGCTTTCCGCCGCGCATCGCTCTTTCGAGCCGCTGCATGTTCAGGATGGCCGCGAGCACGCGCGGCCCGTGTCGATTCCGAGCTACAACGGCGCGCGCAAGACGCCGAATCTCGTGCCGCTGCTGTCGCTCTTGCTCGCGCGCGAAGGCGTGCCGGTGCTGGTGCACGGCGTCACCGACGATCCAGGCCGCGTGACGAGCGCCGAGATTTTCGCCGAGCTGGGTATCGCGCACGCGGCTTCGCACGATGAAATCGAGGACAGCCTCGCGTCGCGCCGACTCGCGTTCGCGCCGATCGCCGTGCTCGCGCCGAAGCTCGCCCGGCTGCTGGCGCTAAGACGCCGCATGGGCGTGCGCAATTCGACGCACACGCTTGTGAAGATCCTTCAGCCGTTCGCCGATCCGGGCCTGAGGCTCGTCAACTACACGCATCCGGAGTATCGCGAGAGTCTCACGGGACTCTTCACCGAGCATCCCGATGCGGCGGCGGGCGGCGCACTGCTCGCGCGCGGCACCGAAGGCGAAGCCGTCGCGGACACGCGCCGCCAGGTGCAGGTCGACTGGTTCCACGACGGCCACGTCGAAACGCTGATCTCGCCGGAGCACTCGCAGCCGCACGCGCCCCATATCGAACTGCCCGAAACGCTCGACGCCGCGACCACTGCGCGATGGATCGAATGCGTGCTGCGCGGCGACGTGCCGGTGCCCCCCGCGGTCGTGCGGCAGGTCGAAGTGATCGTCGAAGTGGTGCGCAAACCTGTCGTCGATCAGTCAAATCCCATTTGACACGGTATTCAACGCTGGTTTAAAGTCGTCGCATGAGCTTTACCCAGCCTTCCTCCCTCCGAATTATCCCGGGCCGCCTAGCGCGGCCCCTATCGCTACGTCTAGCGTAAGTCGCCAGACGTAGCGCCGTGCGTCGCAAGGCGCCCGGTCCTGCCAGCAGTCTCTGTAGTTCCCTTTCTTACCACCTGTAGTCGTCAGCTTTTCGTTCGCGCATCCCGCGAAACGGAAACGCGAGGGTCAAATGCACGTTGCTCCGCGCACGTTCACGTTGGTCACAGGCGTCACCATCGCTGGTGATTCCACGACACGCGCGCGCCGCACCGCCTCACGTGCATCCCGCCACGCCCGGCCAGCCGCCGGACACGGCCTCTCTCGCAGACGCTACGCAAACCGTCCGAAGAGAGATCGACGATCATGATGCCGAACCCCGCCGAGAAATACCGCCCGTTTCCGCAAGTCCGTCTGAATGGCCGCCGCTGGCCGAACCGCACGATCGAGAAGGCGCCGATTTGGATGAGCACCGATCTGCGCGACGGCAACCAGTCGCTCATCGAGCCGATGAGCATCGCCGCGAAGCTCGAGTTCTTCGAGATGCTGGTGAAAATCGGGTTCAAGGAAATCGAGGTGGGATTCCCGTCGGCATCGCAGACCGATTTCGACTTCGTGCGCAAGTTGATCGACGAAAAGCGCATCCCGGACGACGTGACCATCGAAGTGCTCGTGCAGTCGCGCCGCGAACTGATCGAGCGCACGTTCGAAGCGGTCGCGGGCGCGAGCAAGGTGATCGTGCACCTCTATAACGCGATCGCGCCGTCGTTCCGCAAGATCGTTTTCAATCAGTCGAAGGAAGAAGTGAAGGCGCTCGCCGTCGAAGGCACGCGCCTCATCAAGGAATGCGCGGCGGCACGGCCTGAAACGCACTGGACCTATCAGTACTCGCCCGAGACTTTCAGCATGACGGAGCTCTCGTTCGCGCGGGAAGTCTGCGACGCCGTCGCGCAAATGTGGCGTCCGACGCCCGATCACAAGATGATCGTGAATCTGCCCGCGACGGTCGAAGCCGCGATGCCCAACGTGTTCGCCGATCAGGTCGAGTGGATGGACCGCAACATGGGCTATCGCGACAGCATCGTGCTGTCGGTGCATCCGCATAACGATCGCGGAACGGCGGTAGCCGCGGCGGAAATGGCGGTGCTCGCGGGCGCGGACCGCATCGAAGGATGTCTCTTCGGCAACGGCGAGCGCACCGGCAATGTCGATCTCGTCACGCTCGCGATGAATCTCTATACGCAAGGCATCGATCCGGGGCTCGATTTCTCCGACATCGACGCCGTGCGCCGCGTCGTCGAGCGCTGCAACCAGATTCCGGTGCATCCGCGTCATCCGTATGCGGGCGACCTCGTGTTCACGGCGTTTTCGGGTTCGCATCAGGACGCGATCCGCAAAGGCTTCGCGCAGCGCGTGCCGGGCACGGCGTGGGAAGTGCCCTATTTGCCGATCGATCCCGCCGATCTCGGCCGCAGCTACGATGCCGTGATCCGCGTGAACAGCCAGTCCGGCAAGGGCGGCTCCACGTTCCTGCTGGAACGCGGCTTAGGCTTCACGCCGCCGCGCCGCGTGCAGATCGAGTTTAGCCACGCCGTGCAACGGATCACCGATGCATCCGGCGCGGAAATCGGCGGCGACGCCATTTGCGAACTCTTCAAGCGCGAGTATTTCGACGCGGGCGGGCCGGTTTCGCGCGTGGACGTATCGACGCTGTCGGTATTCGGGAAGCGCGTCGCGGTGGCGCCGCCAGCCGGCACGACGAGCGGCGACGCTTACGCGCAGACGGTCGCCGCGGCGCTCGGCGTGGACGCAATCGTGAACTGGTTCGAAACAGCGGTGACGGCGGGCGGCGATACGGCGGCGTTCGTCGGCTGCCGCGTCGGCGACGGGCAGACGCGCTTCGGCGTCGCTGTCCATGCGAATCCGGCGCTCGCTGTCGCCGATGCGGTCGTGAGCGCGGTGAACCGCTCCGGGCGCGTCGTGGACGACGTGCGGCAGGACGAAGCGGTCGAAGCCTGACGAACCGCGCGCGCGGCTATTCGAGCGCCACGCGCGTCGCCTGCAGCGCGAGGAGCTGCCATTGGCCCTCGGTCTGCACGTGAACGGCGGTGTAGGCGATCGGAAACAGCAGTGCGCCGTTCTTCGATTCCATCTCGATCAGCGCGCGGCCCGACACGAGGCACGTATCGCGGCCGGCGGGCAGCACATCCTGCGACTGGATCTCGATCTGACGATAGCGGCGGCGGCCTGCGGTAATCGCGTCGATGAACTGGCGCTTCGTCTCCCGCTTGCCGTTCGTGTGGACGTAGCTGACGTTTTCGGCCAGCAGCGCGTCCAGCGCCGGGCCGTCGCCCTCGACCATCGCACGGAAACGGTCACGCTCGAGGCCGCGGATCGCCTCAATGGTTTTTGCCGGCATCTGTCGCGTCCTCTTGCGTCGAGGAACCGATGCGCCGGCGCCTCGTCAGAAGTTGTATTGCAGATATAGCTGGCTGAAATTTATACCAGGATTGGGCTCTTTGATACCGCCGTTCGACAGATGCTGGAAACGA
Organism: Caballeronia sp. LZ029; assembly: GCF_031451275.1. Taxonomy (NCBI): domain Bacteria; kingdom Pseudomonadati; phylum Pseudomonadota; class Betaproteobacteria; order Burkholderiales; family Burkholderiaceae; genus Caballeronia; species Caballeronia sp. LZ029. The sequence continues at coordinate 276,344 of NZ_JARUXO010000001.1, read as the reverse complement.
AAGCCCGCCTGATAGTTCTGCTGCGCGCCGAAGATCATGCCGACGCCCACCATGTCCGCGAACTGGAACGCCGACCCCACCGAGAAATTCTCCGTGATGCGCGTATGCGAAAGCAGCCGCACGCCGACGCCCGCCTCGATGAACGGCCGGAAGTAGCCGGAGCTCTTCACGAAGCGCACCACCGGCGTAATGCCGACCTCCCAGATGCTCGGGTGGACGGCGTTATCCTCGGTCGTGTGCCAGTAGGACACGTGCCCTTCGCCGATGAGCGTGAAGTGGAATCCGCCGATCTCCCACCAGTTGAGGCCCGGATCCCATGCGACGCCGAGGTCGGCTTTCTTGATGTCGCGATCGGCGACGCCGCCGGCGATCTGAAGGCCGAAACGATCGGCGTGAGCTGCCGCCGATGCAAGGCCGAATGCGGCAAGAACCGCCACGCGCGAGAGCGGACGTTGCCACGAACTCTTGTTTTTATGCATGAGCACCCCAATTACTCCGATGACGGGCGTGTTTCATTAAGAGCGTTGTCTCGCGATTCTAGAGACGTTTTTCAGAATTTGCAGGAATCGCAACCACCTTCTCCGTTTGTTGAATTTTCTTTCTCCGCAGCGCACAAAAGCGGTAACGGATTCGAAAGCAGCTTCATCACCGGTACTTTCTTCCGCTTATCATGCAACGGTCTGTCCTATTGACCTTGCTAATTCGATAGTTTTTGTGGGAACTCCCACACTCCCCTCCGCTCTAACACTTAGCACTCGATGAACCGGAGTGCTAATATCGTGTCTGACTGCCGCTGGTGTTAAGCGGCGAGTGAATTGTTGATAAGGAGCTTATGAGCGTGACCAATGCGATGACCCTTCCGAATGTCGTGAACTCGGCACCTGCCAAGGCATCTTCGGCAGGCGCGCTGACGTACGCACAGTCGTCGATGCTGACCGGCCAGATCGGCAACATCGATTCCTACATACAAGCAGTGAACCGTATTCCGATGCTTTCGCAGGCGGAGGAACGTCAGTACGCCACCGAGTTCCGCGAGCAGGGCAACCTGAACGCCGCGCGCCAGCTCGTGCTTTCGCACCTGCGGCTCGTCGTGTCGATCGCCCGTAACTATCTCGGTTACGGCCTGCCGCACGCGGACCTGATCCAGGAAGGCAACATCGGTCTGATGAAGGCCGTGAAGCGCTTCGACCCCGAGCAAAACGTGCGCCTGGTTTCGTACGCCATGCACTGGATCAAGGCCGAGATCCACGAGTACATCCTGCGCAACTGGCGCATGGTGAAGGTCGCGACGACCAAGGCGCAGCGCAAGCTGTTCTTCAACCTGCGCAGCCACAAGACCAGCCACTCGGCGTTTACGCCGGACGAGATCGACGGTCTCGCGAGCGAGCTGAATGTGAAGCGCGAGGAAGTCGCGGAAATGGAAACCCGCTTGTCGGGCGGCGATATCGCGCTCGAAGGCCAGGTTGATGACGGCGAGGAAGCGTTCGCGCCCATCGCCTATCTGGCGGACTCGCACAACGAGCCGACGAACGTGATTGCCGCGCGCCAGTTCGACAAGCTGCAGAGCGACGGCCTTGCCGAAGCGCTCGAATCGCTGGATGAACGCAGCCGCCGCATCATCAAGGCGCGCTGGCTCGACGTGCAGGACGACGGCTCGGGCGGCAAGACGCTGCATGAACTGGCCGACGAGTTCGGTGTATCGGCGGAACGCATTCGCCAGATCGAGGCGAGCGCAATGAAGAAGATGCGCTCGGCGCTGCACGAGTTCGCGTAACGCCTGACTGTGTCGTAGCAAAAATTGAAAAGCCCGCCGTCGATGAGACAGCGGGCTTTTTCTTTTGCCTGCGCTGGAAACACAAACGGCACCCGAAGGTGCCGTCTGCTTTCAACCATCGATCACCGCATCAGGCCGGCATCGGCGCTGCGCCGCCGCCACTGCCCGACAGGCGCGCGGACAGTTGCGTCGCATAACGTTGCGCCGCCGCGCCCACGACGATGTGGAACGTATCGGCCGACACCCACGCGACATCCAGCGTCGACAGACGCTGACGATCCACCGACGACGGATCGCGCACGACCACGCGCAGGCGCGTCTGGGCAACCGCGTCGAGCGATGCGACATTGGTCGCGCCGCCGAACACCGCGAGCCAGCGGAACGGGTCCGGATCGAGCGGGCCGGGCGTCTGATCGACGCTCGCCACCGCTGCCGCCGGTTGCGCCGGCGTCGATGAAGCGGGCGTTGCGCCGCGCGTCGACGAATGCTCCAGTTCGCTGCGGATTTCATCGGCGATCAGGTCCGCTTCCGGCCCGATGATCACCTGCACGTTGGTCGCGCCGCGCTTGAGCACGCCACGCGCGCCGACGGTCTTCAACTGCGGTTCCGACACCTTCTCCGTATCCACCACCGACAGACGCAGACGCGTCGTGCAGGCATCGACGAGCGTCAGGTTGGACGCGCCGCCCAGCGCCGCGATGTACTTCGCTGCGCGCGTGTTCGATGCCGCCACCGCCGCGCCCGGAACCGGCGGAATCAGGCCGCCCGCGACCGTGGTATCGACATCGGTTTGCGCATCGGTCGTGGCCGGCTCGCGACCCGGCGTCGCCATGTTGAACTTGCGGATGAAGAAGCGGAACAGACCGTAGTAGATGACGAAGTAGACGACACCGATCACGAGCGCCATCCAGCCGCGCTGCGACAGGCCGTAGTTCAGCACATAGTCGATCGCGCCCGCCGAGAACGTGAAGCCCAGATGGATGCCGAGCGCCGAGCAGATCGCGAGCGACAGACCCGTCAGCACCGCGTGGATCGCGTAGAGAACCGGTGCGAGGAACATGAAGCTGTACTCGATCGGCTCGGTCACGCCCGTCAGGAATGCGGTCAGCGCCATCGAGAACAGCAGGCCGCCGACGACCGCGCGGCGATCCTTCGGCGCTTCATGGAACATCGCGAGACACGCGGCCGGAAGGCCGAACATCATGATCGGGAAGAAGCCGGTCATGAAGCCGCCCGCGGTCGGATCGCCCGCGAAGAAGCGATGCAGGTCGCCGTGCACCACCGCGCCGCCGCCGGGCGGCGTGAACGAGCCGAACACGAACCACGCGAGCGAGTTGATGATGTGGTGAAGGCCCGTCACGAGCAGGATCCGGTTCAGCACGCCGAACACGAAGGTGCCGAGCGCGCCGGCCGTCGTCAGCCAGTTGCCCGCCGTGTCGATGGCCGCCTGCACCGGCTGCCAGATATAGCCCAGCGCGATGCCGAGTATCAGACACGCGACGCCTGTGACGATCGGCACGAAGCGCTTGCCGCCGAAGAACGCCAGATACTCGGGCAGCTTGATGTCCTTGTACCGGTTGTACATGTAGCCCGCCACCATACCGGCGATGATCCCCGACAGCACGCCCATGTTGAGCTTGTCGTTGATGTCCTTCATCACGGCCACTTCGATGAGATAGCCGATCGCGCCGGCGAGACCCGCCGTGCCGTTGTTGTCCTTCGCGAAGCCCACCGCCACGCCGATCGCGAACAGCAGCGGCAGATTGGTGAAGATCGCATCGCCGGCGTCGGCGATCATCTTGATGTTGAAGACGTCGGGCTGGCCGAGACGCAGAAGCAGGCCGGCCACCGGTAATACGGCGATTGGCAGCATCAGCGCGCGACCTAGTCGCTGCATCTTTGCAAACGGGTTGGCGTCCATCGGGTTCTCCAAAAATATAGGTCTTGTCGTTACTGCTTCGGGGATTGCTGAAAAGACATCCGCGAACTAGTCCTGCGGCCAGATTTCGCGGCTTGCCGCTCTTACTGCCTGCGCCGATTCGAGCGCGAGGCAGTCCTCGGCGCGCTGACGGCACAGTTGGTAATCGAGATTGCGCACGCGCGCCTTGATGCCGGGCACGGAACCCGGATCGACCGACAATTCGGTCACGCCCAGTCCGACGAGCAAAGGCGCAGCGACCGGATCGCCGCCGAGCGCGCCGCACACGCCGACCCATTTGCCGTGCTTTTCCGCGCCCTGCACCGCCGCCTTGATGAGGCGCAGCACGGCGGGATGCAGGCCGTCGGACTGCGCGGCGAGATCGGGCTGGCAACGGTCCATCGCGAGCGTGTACTGCGTGAGATCGTTGGTGCCGATCGAGAGGAAATCCGCGTACTTCGCGAGTTGATCCGCGAGCAGCGCCGCCGACGGCACTTCGATCATCACGCCCACTTCCACCGGCTCGGTGCGGCCGGCTTCGCGCGCCAGTTCGTCGATGCGCGCACGCAGGCGCTGCAGCTCGCCGGCATCCGTCACCATCGGCAGAAGGATGCGCACCGTGCCGAACGGCTTGACCGCCAGCAGGCCGCGCAACTGATCGTCGAGCAGATCCGGGCGCACCTGCGCGAGGCGGATGCCGCGCAGACCGAGCGCCGGGTTTTCTTCGGGCGGCAGCGTCAGATAGTCGACTTCCTTGTCCGCGCCGACATCGAGCGTGCGGATGATCGCGGTGCGGCCCTGCAGCGCATCGACGATGCCCTGATAGCTTTGTGCGTGCTCCGCGGCCGTCGGCGCCGACTGGCGATGGATGAACAGCAGTTCGGTGCGCAACAGGCCGACTGCATCCGCGCCGTTTTCGACTGCGGCCTTCGCGTCGTCGAGCGTCGCGATATTCGCGGCGACTTCGATGTGCCGGCCATCCTTCGTCGATGCGGTTTGCTGCGAGAGCTTGCGATTCGCCTCGCGCACGCCCGCGAGCCGTTCGCGTTCGTTGCGCGCACGCTCGACGTCGAGCGCGGTCGGCGCATGCTCGACGCGTCCCGCCGATGCATCGACGACCACTTGCGTGCCTTCGGGAATCGCGTGCAGCGCATCGCCGATGGCGACGAGCGCCGGAATGCCGATCTGCCGCGCGATGATCGCCGCGTGCGAGGTTGCACCGCCGCGCGCCATCACGAGCGCGGTGACGCGCGTGCGGTCGATGGAGGACAAATCGGACGGCGTGAATTCCGTGGCCGCGAGCACGGTTTCTTCGGGCAGCTCGCGCGCCGCCGTGTTGCTCAGGCCGAGCGCGCGCAGCACGCGCTTTTCGATATCCCGCAGATCGGCGGCGCGCTCGGCGAGCAAGTCGTCCTGCACGTTCGAGAGCAGCGCGATCTGCGCGCGGATCGCCTCGCGCCATGCGAAGCCCGCGCTCTTGCCGAGGCTGATCAGATCGCGCGCGGCATCGAGGAGTGTCGGATCTTCGAGCAGCACGCGATGCACCGCGAAAATGCCCGCTTCGCCGACGGCCCCACGCTGCGACGCCGTGCGCACGGTTTCGCCGAGTTCGGCATCGACCTGAGCGATGGCTTTGTCGAGCGCACGGCTTTCCGTCGCCGATGAACCGCTCGGCTGTTCGGGCGGCACGATTTCCTGATCGTCCCAGCGCACGAGCTTGCCGACCGCGATGCCCGGCGCCGCGCATACGCCGGCGAGCGTGTTGGGCGGCAGCGGCTCGCCCGATCCGGCCGGCTTGGCAACCGGCGCGGGCGACTTCGCGCGCGCGGGCGTCTCTTCGACTTCGCCCAGCGCCGCGCGCAGCAATTCGGCGGCGACGGCTTCGATCGCCTGTTGCGCCTGCCCGCCGATGGCCACCAGTTCGATCGTCGCGCCCTCGCCCGCACCGAGACCGAGCAGCCCGACCACGCTTTCCACGGGCGCCTTTCTGCCTTCGTAGCGCACTTCGACCTTCGCGTCGAAACCGCGCGCCGCTTCGCGCGCCCGCGCCGCCGGACGCGCATGCAGACCGCCCGCGTGCGCCAGCGTCAGGCTGCGGCGTGCTTCTTCCAGCACGTTGACGCCCGTGCGCGCCGTCTCGGCTTTCTCGCCTTGCTTCGCGCGCAGCACCAGCATGCGCGAGCCGGCCTTGAGCACGCCGCGGCCGGCGCGATCGATGACGTCGAAGGCATCGCCGTTCGCGACCGCGATCACCGAGACGAGGCTCGGCGCGTGTTGCGCGACGAAGTCCGCATCGAACTCAATGAGCGGATCGCCCGCGCGCACCGTCGCGCCCTGCCCGACTTTCGGCGTGAAGCCCTTGCCGCTCAGCTCGACCGTGTCGATGCCGATATGCACGAGAATCTCCGCGCCCTCCTTGGTGCGCAGCGTCACCGCGTGATGCGTGCGCGCGAGATGCGTGATCGTGCCGTCGCAGGGCGAGACGAGCACGTTATCGAGCGGATCGATGCCGATGCCGTCGCCGAACATGCCTTCGGCGAACACGGGGTCCGGCACATCGGCGAGCGGCACGACGGGACCGGTGAACGGCGAGAGCAGCACGACGTCGTTCGGGTTATCGATGGAATGGTTCAACAGTGACTCCTCGGCACGGCGCATCGGCTATCTCACTCAATGGGTTTCGGTGACCTTGTTCAGGTGGCGCGGCGCGTCGGGATTGCGCCCGCGCGCGGCGGCCAGTCCCGCGGCCATTACATAGAACGAAAGGATCGCGGCGATCGGATCGAGCGCCGGGTGATCGGTCGCGACGAGCGGCAGCTCCGCTTCCGCGACATCCTCCGGCGCGGCGAGCAGCACGCGCGCGCCGCGAGCGCGCATATCGGCGGCAAGCTGGATGAGACCCGCCTGCTCCGGCCCGCGCGGCGCGAACACGAGCAGCGGATAGTCGCGGTCGATGATTTCCATCGGACCGTGGCGCACTTCCGCGCTGGAGAACGCCTCGGCCTGGATGCCCGAGGTCTCCTTCAGCTTGAGCGCGGCTTCCTGCGCGATCGCGAGGCCGAGGCCACGGCCGATCACGATCATGCGATCGACGTTCGCAAGCTCGCTGACGGCGCGCGTCCAGTCGAGCTTGCCCGCGGCGCGCAGCGCGTCCGGCAGCGATTTCAGCGCGTTGAGCAATTCGACGTCGCGCTGAACGTGCGCGATGACGATGGCCGACAGCGACAGCATCGCGATATAGCTCTTGGTCGCGGCGACCGAAAGCTCGGGACCGGCGAGCAGCGGCAGGAAGTATTCGCACGCGCTTTCGAGCGGCGAACCGGTGACGTTGACCGCCGCGACGGTGAACGCGCCCGCGTCGCGCAGCGCCTGCATCGTCCCGACGAGATCGGGGCTCTTGCCCGACTGCGAGAACGCGACGGCAAGTTGTCCGGAGACACGCAACGGCGCCTGCTGGAGCGTGGCGACCGACATCGGCAGCGACGCGACCGGCACGCCGATGCGGCTCATCGTCAGGCTTGCGAAATAACTGGCGGCGTGGTCGGAACTGCCGCGCGCGACCGTCAGCGCGACATGGCGCGGCTGTTCGGCGAGCTTGACCGCGAGCTCTTCGATGCGCGAGGTATCGGCGAGCTGGGCCGCGACGACGTCGGCGGACTCCAGCGCCTCATTAAGCATATTCGACAATTGACTCTCCTTCGACATACGTGGCGGTCAGCGCGTGTTCCCGGTCGAGCACGACGAGATCGGCCCAGGCGCCGCGCGCGATGCGGCCGCGGTCTTCGAGTCCGAGATAGTCGGCGGGGAAACGCGACAGGCGATTCGAGACGTCCGCGAGCGGAATGCCCAGCGAGACGAGATTGCGCAGCGCCTGATCCATCGTCAGGGTGCTGCCGGCGAGCGTGCCGTCCGCGAGACGCACGCCGCCCATGCACTTGGTGACGTGCTGGCTGCCGAGACGATATTCGCCGTCGGGCATGCCGGCCGCCGACGTGCTGTCGGTCACGACATAGAGACGCGGGATCGCGCGCATCGCGGCGCGGATGGCGCCCGGATGCACGTGCAGCAAATCGGGGATGAGCTCGGCGTATTCGGCATGCGCGAGCGCCGCGCCGACCATGCCGGGATCGCGGTGATGCAGCGGCGACATCGCGTTGAACAGGTGCGTGAAGCCGCGCGCGCCGTGCTTGAGCGCGTTGACGGCGTCGTCGTACGTGCCGAGCGAATGGCCGAGCTGCACGCGCACGCCGCGCGCAGCCAGTTCGGAAATGATGTCGAGATGGCCCGCGATTTCCGGCGCGATCGTGACGACGCGGATCGGCGCGAGTTCGAGATATTTGAGCACTTCGTCGCGCACCGCGACGGCGGCGGCGTCCGGCTGCGCGCCGAGTTTGCCCGGATTGATATACGGGCCTTCCAGATGCACGCCCAACATGCGCGCGCCGCCCGCCGCGCGATGTTTCGCCTGTTCGCCTAGCCCCGCGACGACTTCCATCAGTTCGTCGCGCGGCGCCGTCATCGTGGTGGCGAGCAGGCTCGTCGTGCCGTGCTGCGCGTGCTGGCGCGCGACGGTGTCCGCCGCATCGCCGCCTTCCATGATGTCGCGCCCGCCGCCGCCATGCACGTGCAGATCGATGAAGCCGGGCAGGATGTACGGCGCGTCGTTGGCGAGCGGATCAGCGATATGGCCTTCGAGCGCCGTCACGCGGCCATTCTCGAAGCGGACCGAGCCGTGGATCCAGCCGTCGGTGGTGAGTATGTTTCCTTTCAGCATGAAGTTCTCTGGAAGTACGCGATGCATGAATGAGGTTCAGTGCCGTCCGCGCCATGCTGCGAGCAGGCTTTCGTCGCGAAAGAAGCGAACGGCTTCCTTGGGTCCTCTCGTTCTCTTGTTTGCTCTCTCGAAGCGTTTCGGGTCATGCGCGTCTGTGCCGACGCTTATCGATGCAGTTCCGCGACGAAGTCGTAGTAGTCGTCGCGACAGTAGGTGTCCGTCAATTCGATCGCGCGCTGATCCGCGCAATAGCCGATGCGCGTAATCACGAGCAACGCGGCGCGCGGTGCGACGCCCATCAGCCGCGCGATGTCCGCGCCCGCGTTCACCGCGCGGAAATGCTGCAATGCGCGCACCACCGACAAATTGCGCCCTTCCAGATACCGATACAGCGATGCGCCGATCGCGAGCGGGTCCGGCACCACGGCGACGGGCAAGGTCGAATGCTCGACCGCCATCACGATGCCGTCCGCGCGCCGCAGACGCCTGAGGCTCGCAACGGCCGCGCCTGGCGACAGACCCAGCCGCACGGTTTCGTCACGATTCGCTGCGCGCAGTCCGCGATCGAGCCAGACCGAGTCGGGCGTGAAGCCGCGCTGCTCCATCTTTCTGGTGAAACCGGTGAGCCGGGAAAGCGGGTCTTCGACGCGCGGCGTGATGAAACTGCCCGCCCCGCGCACGCGCCGGATCAAGCCTTGCTCGACGAGCAGCGCGATGGCTTTTCTCGCCGTGATGCGCGATACACCGACGCCTTCGGACAACGTGCGCTCCGAAGGCAGCGCCTCGCCGGCCGCCCAGTTACCCGCGTGGATTGCCTTGGCGAGACGAGAAGCCAACTGTAGATAAAGCGGCGTATCGATCTGCGCGTCCGGCGTCAGATCCTGCCAGCGGTGCTCCATCGAACGCTCTCACGTGCTGAAGTGGAGCCCATTATATAACCAACATAATACCAGTCAACGTTGAGGTCATGTCTTAGGCACATCGCAAAATATGCATATAAATCAATGATTTATGCAACGTTTAGTTGCTCGACTTGAAACAAGATTCCTATCGGGATTTTCCCCTACAGGCAGTCCAATTACTGAACTGGTCCCTTATCGTCAAACGAAGCGCTTTTCGGGCATTTTCGTATTCGCACGCTCGTGCTTCTTTGGCACAATGCTCTCATTAGTTCGGATTCAAAATTAATTCCAACAATATTGATGAGAGACTGACACGATGGGCAGTATTGATCCGATCCGGGCCGTCGAAGCCGTGCGCCGCTTCAACCGTTTCTATGCGCGCCATACCGGCGCCCTTCACGAGCGGCTGCATAAAAGCAGCTTTTCCCTGACCGAAGTACGCATCCTGCATGAACTCGCGCAAGCACGGGCCACCACGGCCGCCGACTTGTCGCGCAATCTCGGGCTGGACACGGGCTATCTGAGCAGGCTGATCAACAACTTTCAGAAGCTCGGCCTCGTGGTCCGGCGAAAGAACGAGCTGGATGGTCGCGCGCACTTGCTGCGCATCACGCCCGAGGCGAAAGCCAGGGTCGACGAGATCGACCTGCATGTGTCGGCGGAAACCGCCACGCTGCTCAAACGGCTGACCACCGCCGAGATCGATCAGCTATGCAATGCGATGGCGGACGTCGAGCGGCTGCTTTCGCCTGCGTGCGTCGAGGGAGAAACCCGGCTGCGCGTGCCGCGCGCCGGAGACTTCGGCTGGATGATCGAGCGGCAGGCTCATCTCTATTCGGGTGAGCGGCCAAAGCTTTTCAGCGAGGCGCGCACGGCGAAGACGGTGGCGCGCTTTCTCGCCGAGATGCAGGTGAGCACGCCGCGCATCGCCTGCTGGGTGGCCGAACAAGGCAGCGCCATGCGCGTCGGTGCTGCCCTGCTTACTGCGGAGTCCGAACGTCAGGCGCGCATCGAATTATTGTTCGTCGAGCCGGGGGCGCGGCGGCGCGGGCTCGGTGAGCGGCTCGTCGCGGCGTGCACGAACTTCGCGCACGGCGCTCGCTACGATCAGGTGATCTGCCGCCTGGATGAACCGCACGAAGAGCTTTGCGCGCTCCTGCTGCGAACCGGTTTCACAGCCTCGCAGGAAGGAGCCACAGGCATCGTGTGGCAACGGGAACTACAGCCTGTCTTCGTCGACTGAACCGCGGCACGAATGAAAACGGCGTCCCGCGGGACGCCGTTGCAGATCCGTGCGCGATCGTTCTCAGAATGACGGCACGACCGAGCCTTTGAACTCGCTCTTGAGGAACTGGCGCACGTCGTCGGACTGATACGCCGCGACCAGCTTCTTCACCCACGGCTGGTCCTTGTCTTTCGCGCGCACCGCGATCAGGTTCGCGTACGGGCTATGCACGTCCTCTAGCGCGATCGCATCCTTCGTCGGCTGCAAGCCTGCCGCGAGCGCGAAGTTCGTGTTGATCGCGGCGGCATCGACGTCGGCAAGCGTGCGCGGCAGTTGCGCGGCATCGAGTTCCACGAGCTTGATCTTCTTCGGATTCTCGGCCACGTCGAGCGCGGTCGCGTTGTTACCGTTCGTGCCGGCGCCCGCCTTGAGCTTGATCACGCCTTGCGATTGCAACAGCAGAAGCGCGCGATTCTCGTTCGACGGGTCGTTCGGCACCGCGACCTTCGCGCCCTGCGGCAAGTCCTTCATCGACTTCAGCTTCTTCGAATAAACGCCGAGCGGCGAGATATACGTCAGCCCCGCGTTCACGATCTTGTAGCCACGTTGTTTGACCTGGCTGTCGAGATACGGTTGATGCTGAAAGCTGTTCGCATCGAGATCGCCGGCGTCGAGCGCGGCGTTCGGCTGAATGTAGTCGTTGAACTCGATCACCTTCACGTTGAGTCCGTCGCGCTTCGCGACCTTCTGTACGACTTGCCAGATCTGCGCGTCCGGGCCGCTGATCGTGCCGACCTTGATCACCTTGTCATCGGCGTGAGCGGCGAGGCTCGTGAACAACGCGGCGGACGCCGCGGCGACGGTAATGGCTTTGAGCAAATTTCTGCGCTGCATGGTGTTCCTGTTTCGATAATGCGTTCTTGCTGGGATTGCCTGATTCGTTCCCGGCGAGCGATTCAAACCGGGTGACGGATGTTCGCACAGCATCCGTGCGACGTGAAATACAGAATGCTCATGTGAATATCACCTTCGGCAGCGGGCGGATAGAATCGCCACAAAGCATCACGAACTCTCTCGCTGGAGGCAAACATCATCATGTACGTGATCAATCTGCGATATACCGGCGCACTCGCCGAGATCGACGAAGCTCTCGACGCGCATCGCATTTATCTAGAACGCTATTTCGCGGCGGGCGTCTTCGTCATCGCAGGGCCGAAGGTGCCGCGTGACGGCGGCATCATTCTGGCCTCGGGCATCGAACGCGATCGGCTCGATGCGATCATCGCGGAAGATCCATTCGCGCAGCAGGGACTCGCGCATTATGAGATCACCGAATTCAAGGCGACGCGGGTTACGCCCGGCTTGAATCTGCCCGAACCATCTTCGGACGCTTGAAATGAAAAGTGGCCCGGGCGGGCCACTTTCGCAATCAGTCGACCAACAGCTTCAGGTCGTGAACCCACGGCTCGACGCCCTGCCCGTCGCGCGCGAAGAGACGGAGCTTGCCGTCCTTGTCGAACACGTAGCTCGCGGCGGTGTGATCCATCGTGTAATCGTCGGGGGTCTTGCCCTGCGACTTCGCGTAGTACACGCGGAAGTCCTTCGCGATTTGCGCGAGTTGCGCATCGTTCGCCGGACGCAAACCGACATACGACGAGTTGAACGCCGCCACATACTGGCCGAGCAGATCGGGCGTGTCGCGCGCCGGATCGACGGTGACCATCAGCACCTGCACGTCCTTCGATTTATCGCCGAGTTGCTGCATCGCCTGTGACAGTTCGGCGAGCGTTGTCGGGCACACGTCCGGGCAATGCGTGTAGCCGAAGAACAGTACGACAGCCTTGCCTTTGAAATCGGCGAGCGTGCGCGTTTTGCCGTGCGTGTCGGGCAAGGAGAAATCGCTGCCGAATTGCTTGTTGCCGGTGATATCGAGGTTCTTGAAATCAGGCGCTTTCTCGCACGCCGAAAGCAGCGCCGCGAAAAAGACCAGCGCGAGTAGACGACGAAGAACGACCATCATGCGCCGATCACCGTGCGCACGTAATGATCGACGAGCAGCGCGCCGAACAGCAGCGACAGATACACGATCGAGTAACGGAAGGTCTTGCGCGCGAGCATGTCCGAATAGCCGCGATACATCTTCCACGCATAGCCGATGAAACCCGCGCCGAGCGCAATCGCGCACGCCAGATACACGACGCCGCTCATGCCGGAGATATAGGGCATCAGCGTGACCGCGAACAGCACGAGCGTGTAGAGGAAGATGTTGAGCAGCGTGTATTTTTCGCCGTGCGTGATCGGGAGCATCGGCAGGCCGGCGTTCTCGTAGTCCTTGCGGCGATAGAGCGCGAGCGCCCAGAAATGCGGCGGCGTCCACACGAAGATGATCAGCACGAGAATCCACGCGTCGCCGGGCAGCGTGCCCGTCACCGCTGCCCAGCCGAGCGCGGGCGGCATTGCGCCGGACGCGCCGCCGATCACGATGTTCTGCGGCGTATAAGGCTTGAGCAACAGCGTGTAGATGACCGCATAACCGACGAACGTGGCGATGGTGAGCCACATCGTGAGCGGATTGGTGAACCTGTAGAGCGTCCACATGCCGATGCCGCCGAGCACTGCGGAGAAGGTCAGAATCTGCGTCGACGTGATCTGTCCGCGTGCCGAGGGACGCCATGCGGTGCGGCGCATCTTCGCATCGACTTTTTGCTCGACGAGACAATTGATGGCAAATGCCGCGCCGGCCAGCAACCAGATACCGACGGCGCCGCCGATCAGCTTGTCCCACGGCACCATGCCGGGCGTGGACAGGAACATGCCGATGACGGCGCAAAACACGGCGAGTTGCGTGACGCGCGGCTTTGTCAGCGCGAGATATTGCGAAGCGCGGCTGCCGAGGGGGGAATGTAGTGTCGTGCTATCCATGATGTGGAGTCACGCTGAAACGACGTCGCGCGCGGGAACTGCGGCGCGGCCGGGACGGCTGGAAGAGATTCGAAAGTTTAGCATAACGAGTAGCAGCAACAGGATGGCGGCCCCACCGTTGTGCGCCACCGCGACCGGCAACGGCCATTGCAGCACGATGTTCGACATGCCCGTGAGGAACTGGACGACGATCAGCAACAATACGCCGTTTGCGGGTTTTCGCAGAGACTCGAAACGTCGCAGTCTCGAAGCTAGCCAGAGCAGATACAGCACGACGACCACCGCGAACGTGCGATGCGTCCAGTGAATCGCGACGAGCGCATCCTGCGAGATCACGTCGCCGTCGCCGGTCATGCCGAGGGCGCGCCACAGGTGAAAGCCGTGCTCGAAGTTCATCGGCGGAACCCATTGGCCGTTGCACAGCGGGAAGTCCGTGCATGCCAGCACCGCGTAATTCGTGCTGACCCAGCCGCCGAGCGCGATCTGCACGACGAGCAGCAGCAGCCCGAATGCCGCGGCGGGCATCCAGCGCGCGGCGGCCGAATCGAGCGACGGAATCGGCGTCATGCGCGCCGCGAGCCAGCCGAGCACGCCGAGCAACGCGAGGCCGAGCAGCAAGTGCGTCGTGACGATCACCGGTTGCAGCTTGAGCGTGACGGTCCACGCGCCGAACGCGCCTTGCAGCAGGATGAGCAGCAGAATGCCGGTCGGCCACCACGGCGACACATGCAGCGGACGCTTCTTGATGCGCGCAGTCCACGCAATGATCACCTGCGCGATGATCAGCACGCCGATCGCCATCGCGAAGTAACGATGCAGCATCTCGATCCACGCCTTCACCATGCTGACGGGGCCGGTCGGCATCGCCTGATACGCGGCCGAAATCTGCGCATGCGCGATGAACGGCGACGATGTGCCGTAGCAGCCGGGCCAATCGGGGCAGCCGAGGCCGGAATCGGTCAGACGCGTGAAGCCGCCGAACATGATGAGATCGAGCGTCAGGAACGTCGTCAGCCAGACGAGCTTCCTGAACTTGTTGTCATCGGCCTTCACCCAGACAAACGAAAGCGGCAGCAGCGCGATGCACAAGCCGATCAGAGCGAGTTGCAATACGAACATGTGTTTCTACCTGACCTTCAACCGATACGCGACCACTTCAGAAGCTTTGCCAGATCCGCGTTGATCTTCTTCGGATCGGGATTCTTCGGGAAGCGCATCATCAGATTGCCATTCGGATCGACGAGAAAGATGTGATCCGTGAGTTTCGTGCCGTCGTCGACAGGCAGCCACGCGCCGATCGACTTTTCGTTAGCGACCAGCATGCGCGTGTCCGGCTGCGGATATGCGGTCTTGATGACGTCGGAGACCGGCTTGTCATCGGTACGCAACCAGACGTTCACGACGCGGTCGCGCTCGCCCGATTGCAGCGCGCGCACCTGACGCATGAAATAGAGGCGCGTCGCGCATTGCTCGTCGCAGTCGCTGCCGTTGACCGTGATCATCAGCCATTTGCCTTCGAGCGACTTGAACGGCACGCTCTGCCCTTTCTCGTCGGTGACGACGAGTTGCGCCGGTATCGGCCGCTGCGGATCGATCAGCGCGCCGTAGCTCGACGTGCCGCCCGCCGGCTTGAACACGTAGTACATCAGATACGACGCGATCACCGGCGCGGCGCACACCAGCGCGAGCAGCAGGAGCATCCAGCGGCCGCTGATCCAGGAGCCTTTCTTGGCGGTTCGTTGCTGCGCGACGGCAGTGTGACGTTGTGATTGCATCGGTGAAAGTGTGTCTCGGTTCGGTCGGTTGTCAGGCGTGGTGCTCGGCTTCGTCGTCGCGCTCGTCAGGCTCGTCGGATTGATCGCCTTTCCTCGCGGCACGGCGCGCGGCATACAGGCCGAACGCGATGGCCGCGGCCGCCATGCCCCACCACTGCAACATGTAGCCGTAATTGCGCTCGACGCCGAGCGTCGGCGCGGGCCAGTCGCGCACGAGCTTGTCGCCGGCATTGTTCGTCTGCTGTATCACGAACGGCTGGAAGGCAAGCCCGGTTTCGGCCGCGTACGACCTGATGTCGAGGTTCTGACGAATTTCCTTGTGCGCCGCCGATCCGCCGCTGCCCAGTTCGAACGCCTGCGACGCGTTCGCGCGCGCGATGCCCCGCACCTCGACGACGCCCTTCGGCGTTTCATACGACTCGATGCCCGTACGGTCCGCCATGTTGCGCGGCAGCCATCCGCGATTGACGAGCACATAGCCGCCGCCCTCGAGTTTAAGCGGCATCACGACATAAAAGCCTGGCTGGTCGTTATACGGACGATTGTCCAGATACACGACATGCTCCGGCATGAACTCGCCGCGCGCTTCCACGCGATGAAATTCGATCGACTTGAGCGGCATCGGCTCGACGCCGACTTCCTGCTCGGGCGCATTCTCGAACGCGACGATCTGCGCGTTGAGCGCTTCTTTCTGATGCGCGCGATCGCGCTGCCAGAAGCCGAGGCGCACGGTCACCGCGACGACGATCAGAATCACGAGCGCGGGCCAGAATCGAATCTTCATGCTGCGAGCCTTACCGCCGGAATCCGGTCGGGCGCTGCACGGCGAGATCGGTCGAGTGAGATAATGAGATGATCCAAATTCATACTGCTCGCTGTGGTTCCTGAGCAAAAACGCTAGCCGGTTTCATGCACATCATCGTTGCTATCGCATTCATCCTTATCATCGGCAGCCTGGGTTCGGCGCTCTACTTCATGATGACCGACCGGGGCAAGACGAAGCGGATGGTCTGGTCGCTCGCCGCTCGCGTCGGGCTGTCCATCTCGCTCTTCCTCTTCATCCTGTTCGCGCACTGGATGGGCTGGATTCAATCGTCGGGCATTCCCATCGGACGATAACCCACCGCGCCGGCACTGCCCTACGGGACGTATTGTCGCGCCGCGCCGCCCGATTCGACGCTCCCCGAAACGACAACGCCGCCCCTTGAGACATCGAGGGCGGCGTGTTGATCACTGCTTCTTTGCTCTCGGACCGGCGTCGCCGCCGGCCTTGCATAGCGGACGGCGCATCGCGCGCCCGCTTCGATAATCGCTTACAGCCAGTAGACGACGATGTACAGCCCCAGCCACACAACGTCGACGAAGTGCCAGTACCACGCGGCGCCCTCGAATGCGAAGTGGTGCTCCGCCGTGAAGTGGCCACGGATCAGCCGGAACATCACCACGGCCAGCATCGTGCCGCCGAGGAACACATGGAAACCGTGGAAGCCGGTCAGCAGGAAAAACGTCGAGCCATACACGCCGGAATTGAGCGTCAGGTTCAATTCGTTGTACGCGTGGAAATACTCGTAGCCCTGGCAGAACAGGAAGATCAGGCCGAGCAGGACGGTCGCGCCCAGCCAGATGATCGCTTTCTTGCGATGGTCTTCACGCAGCGCGTGGTGAGCCACCGTCAGCGTCGCGCCGGAGGACAGCAGCAGCGCCGTGTTGATGGTCGGCAAGGGCCACGGCACCATCGCGCGGAAATGCGGCACGAGCGCGGCGGGGCCGTTGTTCGGCCACACGGCGGTGAAGTCGGGCCAAATGAGCTTGTAGTCGAGGCTGCCGAGCTGATGCATCGCGATTGCGCGCGCATAGAACAGCGCGCCGAAGAACGCCGCGAAGAACATCACTTCGGAGAAGATGAACCAGCTCATGCTCCAGCGGTACGAAACATCGACACGCTTTCCGTACATGCCGCCTTCGGATTCGGAGATCGCGTCGCCGAACCAGTGCCACAGCACGAACAACACGAACAGCAGGCCGATGAACGTGCCGATCGGCCCGAAGCTATGGCCGTTCACCCACGACGCCAGCGAGGCCAGCATGATCAGCAAGCCGCTTGCAGCCATCACCGGATGCCGCGACGGATGCGGCACGAAATAGTACGGGCTCTCGTTTTGACCGCTCATTATTGATTCTCCACTTCGATCCAGTTGCTTGAATTTTCTTTTGCCGCCGGCTGCCCGACGTTGTCCGTCTATCCCACTACCGCGCGCACGATCAGCAGCAACACGACGATGAACAGCACCGCTCCGATGACGCCCGCCGCGATCAGATGCAGCGGATTCAACTGCGCGGCGTCGCTTTCCAGGTCTGCCCGGCGGCGCACGCCGAAGAACGACCAGAACACCGCCTTCAAGAGCTTCAGGAAACCGGCCTTTTTCGGCGTGTCCGCGCTCATGGCTGTCATGAACCCTTCGTGACCGACTTCGGCGCGTTCAACTCGAAGAACGTGTACGACAGCGTGATCGTCTTCACATCCTTGGGCAGCTTCGGATCGACGACGAACACGACCGGCATGCGCTTGGTCTCGTTCGGCGCGAGCGTCTGCTGCGTGAAACAGAAGCATTCGATCTTCTTGAAGTACTCGGTGGCCTGCTTCGGCGCGTAGCTCGGGATCGCCTGCGCGTTCACCGTGCGACCCTGCTCGTTGGTCACGTCGTACATCACCGTCATCACTTCGCCGGGGTGAATATCCAGCGAGTTCTGCTCGGGCTTGAACCGCAGCGGGCCGCGCGCGTTCGCGTCGAACTCGATCGAGATCGTGCGCGTCATGTCGACCTGCGTATTCTTCGCCTCGCGCGCGCCCACGTCCTTCTGCACGAGGTTGTTGATGCCCGTGATCTGGCAAATCGCGCGGTACATCGGCACGAGCGCGAAGCCAAAGCCGAACATCAGCGCCGCCACGACGAAGAGCTTCACCAGCATCGACCGGTTGAAGGACCGGTCGACATGCGAATTTTCCTGCTGAGTGGACACGTTGCTTTCCTACCCTCGCGACAACAGGTATTGCCTGACGACGATACCCAGAAAGAAGACGGCGGCAATCAACATCATGATGATTCCGAGCCGCTTGTTGCCCGCGCGAATTTCCTCGGGCGTGCGTCTTTTTTGTGGATTCGGGGACATGCTTTCCTGATTTTTCATTCGCGGGGCACACTCGACGCGGCCCCGCGAACCAGACAACAAACTGTTTATTCGACCGTCGGCGGATGCTCGAACGTATGGAACGGCGCCGGGCTCGGCACGGTCCATTCGAGGCCTTCCGCGCCATCCCACGGCTTGTCGGACGCCTTTTCGAGTTCGCCGCCGCCACGATACGTCGGCAGCGCGACCGCGAACAGGAAGTACACCTGCGCGAGGCCGAAGCCGAATGCGCCGATCGTCGCGACCTGGTTGAAGTCCGTGAACTGCGCCGGGTAATCCGCATAGCGGCGCGGCATGCCCGCGAGACCCAGGAAGTGCATCGGGAAGAACGTGATGTTGAAGAAGATCATCGACGCCCAGAAGTGGATCTTCCCGCGCATTTCGTTGTACATCCAGCCGGTCCACTTCGGCGCCCAGTAGTACCAGCCCGAGAACAGCGCGAAGAGCGAACCCGCCACCAGCACGTAGTGGAAGTGCGCCACCACGTAGTAAGTGCCGTGCATCTGGATATCGAGCGGCGCCATCGACAGGATCAGGCCCGTGAAGCCGCCCATCGTGAACACGAACAGGAAGCCGATCGCGAAGAGCATCGGCGTTTCGAAGCTGAGCGCGCCGCGCCACATCGTCGCCACCCAGTTGAACACCTTCACGCCCGTCGGGACCGCGATCAGCATCGTCGCGTACATGAAGAACAACTGGCCCGTCACCGGCATGCCGGTCGCGAACATGTGGTGCGCCCACACCATGAACGACAGAATCGCGATCGATGCAGTTGCGTACACCATCGAGCTGTAGCCGAACAGCGGCTTGCGCGAGAACGCCGGGATCACCTGCGACACGATCCCGAACGCCGGCAAGATCATGATGTACACCTCGGGGTGACCGAAGAACCAGAAGATGTGCTGGTACATGACCGGATCGCCGCCGCCCGCCGCGTTGAAGAACGACGTGCCGAAGTGGCGATCGAACAGCACCATCGTGATCGCGCCGGCCAGAACCGGCATCACTGCGATCAGCAGGTACGCGGTGATGAGCCACGTCCACGCGAACATCGGCATCTTCATGAGCGTCATGCCGGGCGCGCGCATGTTCAGGATCGTCACGACGATGTTGATGCCGCCCATGATCGACGACGCACCCATGATGTGGACCGCGAAAATCGCGAAGTCCATGCCCGGGCCCATCTGCGTGGAGAGCGGCGCGTACAGCGTCCAGCCCGCGGCAGTCGCGCCGCCCGGCACGAAGAACGAGCCGACGAGCAGCACCGCAGCGGCCGGCAGCAGCCAGAAGCTGAAGTTGTTCATCCGCGCGAACGCCATGTCCGATGCGCCGATCTGCAGCGGCACCATCCAGTTCGCGAAACCGACGAACGCCGGCATGATCGCGCCGAACACCATGATGAGGCCGTGCATGGTGGTCAGCTGATTGAAGAACTCGGGGCGCATGATCTGCAGGCCCGGCTCGAACAGCTCGGCACGGATGCCGAGCGCCATCACGCCCCCCGAAAGGAACATGATGAAAGAGAACAGCAGGTACAGCGTACCGATGTCCTTGTGGTTGGTAGCGAAGAGCCACCGGCGCCAGCCATGCGGCGTCTCGTGCGCATGGTCGTGCGCGTGGTCGTGACCTGCGCCTACATCGTGTCCGATGCTAGACATGACAATCATCTCCTAAAGCGAATACTCGGGGCACTTGGCAATGACGCGTGGCTTTCCGTTGCTGTTGGGCGAAGGAAAGCTGCACGCTCGGCACGTCAAGCAGCCGGACTGATTT
Organism: Caballeronia sp. LZ029; assembly: GCF_031451275.1. Lineage (NCBI taxonomy): Bacteria > Pseudomonadati > Pseudomonadota > Betaproteobacteria > Burkholderiales > Burkholderiaceae > Caballeronia > Caballeronia sp. LZ029. The sequence continues at coordinate 256,092 of NZ_JARUXO010000001.1, read as the reverse complement.
CCACGCGGCGGGCTTCCTTGTTATCGGCGCCGCCGGTGATGGTTTCCGGTTTCTTCAACACGATACGGTCTTCCGACACGCCCGCGGCCTTCAGCGCGTCGCGCACGGCTTGCGCGCGGCGCTTGGCGAGATCGGCGTTCAGATCGGCGTTGCCGGTCGCATCCGTGAAGCCGGACAGCGCGATCTTCGCGTCAGGATGCGCCTTGGCGTAGGCCGCCGCGGCGTCCACCGCGTTTTTCGCGTCGGCGGGCAGCGCATCCTTGCCCGTCTCGAAGTAAATGCTCGCGGGCAGGCCGGCGGCTTGCGCAGCTTCCGCGCCCGATGCCGCCGGCGCGCTCGCCTCGGCTGCGGCAGGCGCGGCGCTCGCCGCTTCAGGCGCCGATGCCGCCGCCGCATTGCCGCCGCCTTGCGGCATCTTGCCCGCCTTGGCGTCGATCACCTGCTTCGGCTGGAGAAGGTCGCCGGTGTGGTTGCTCCAGCTGTTGCGCTCGAACGTGACGACCGACGCGATCTCGACATCGTTCAGCACGCCTTGCCACGGCGGCATCGCGCCCTTGCCGTGCAGCACGATATTCAGATGGTCAGCGATCGAACCGTTCGCGATCTTCGAGCCGTCGAGCGCCGGGAACTGGCCCGCGCCCTTGCCGGTCGGCTGGTGGCAGACCGCGCAGTTCGACGTGTAGACCTGCTGGCCGCGCGCCATCAGTTCATCTTTAGTGTAGGTCTTGAGGGGATCGTCGGTGCCAGCGGCCATTTTCTTCTTTTGCGCATCGACCCACTTCGCGTAGTCGTCAGCCGACAGCACTTCGACCACCACCGGCATGTACGCGTGCTCCTTGCCGCACAGTTCCGTACAGAAGCCGCGGTACGTGCCCACCTTCTCGGCCTTGAACCACGTATCGCGCACGAAGCCCGGAATGGCATCCTGCTTCACGCCGAACGCCGGCACGTACCACGAGTGCACGACGTCGTTCGCCGTGGTGATGATGCGGATCTTCTTGTCGACCGGCACCACGAGCGGGTTGTCGACTTCCTGCAGATACAGCGTCGAAATGGGCTTCTGGCCATTCGTTTCGCTGCGCGGCGTGGAGAGCGTCGAGAGGAAATTGATGCCCTCGCCCGGCCCCTTCACGTAGTCGTAGCCCCACTTCCACTGGTAGCCAGTGACTTTCACCGTGAGGTCGGCGTTGGAGGTGTCCTTCATCGCGACGACGGCCTTCGTTGCCGGCAGCGCCATCAGGATGACGATGACGAACGGCACGATCGTCCAGATGATTTCGACGGTGGTGCTTTCGTGGAAATTGGCCGGCTTGAACCCCTTCGACTTGCGATGGACGATCAGCGAATAGAACATCACCCCGAACACGCCCAAGAAAATGACGGTACAGATGATGAGCATGAAGATATGGAGGCCGTAGAGCTCCTCGGCGATCTTCGTCACAGGCTGCTGGAAGTTGATCTCGTTGACAGCAGGACCGCCTGGACTGTTTTCGACCGCCAGGGCCGCGCCGGCGGTGAGCAGTGTGCCTGCCGCCAGCACGCCCGAGAGGGCTCGCTTGATTGTTTTCATAGCATCCTTACCCAAATTTTCCATTCAAACCCTCGACCCCCGTGACATCGCGCGCCTGCCGGCTCCTCTCAAAGGCGTCTCAGCGACGCCTGCAACTCGGCAGCAAATTGTTTGCGACGATGCTGTGCAAGGTGTTGTCCGATTTTCACCGATTGACCGCGCGATACGATCGTGAGCGGCTCCCTCGGTGTCGCGCCCGTTTCCACCCGCACCCAGCGCGGGTTGAACTCGAACTGCGTCAGCTCTTCGGCGTTCATCTGTTCGATCAACAACCGGTTTTGATACAACCGGATCCGTTCGTAGTCGACCGCATGGCGCGCGTAAATCAGGAACGCGATGCCCACGACCGTCAACTCGACTCCGGTGAACGGCAGCACCAGCCAGGCGCCATTCAGGAACAGCGGCGTTGCGATTGCCAGCGAAAACAGCGCAAGCGACAAATAGAAGCCCACGAACTGGCGCGGCGACACCGAGCAGTTTCGCTTCATCAGCCAGTCTTTGATGACCGGCTCGGACTCCGTCAGCGTCTGGCTGGCTTGCATCGCTGCCTCCATCAATCCGCACGCAATCGCATACTTTCGCTCGGATTTCGCCCAAATTTGTGACAGACCAGGCGACAAACTGACGCATTATAGGCGTCTTAAGTGGCATCCACAAGCAAGGGTCGTAACCTCGCAGAGCCAAGCGCCACAAGCTTCTGCGCCTTTTTGACGCACCTTTTTGCGCGCTTTTTTTGCGCAAATTTCAGACATAACAACCGCGCTCTTTACCGATTCAGCGTTTCGGTTTCGAGCCTCGTCCAATATCTTCCAGACGCACGATGCCGTGTCCTTCCGCCGTCGTGCGCGGCACTGCTTTCCATGCGTGACCGTAGATCACTTCGAATGTGAGCGGGATCGTGCCGTCGTCGTGGCGCAGCGCTTCGAGCGCCTGATGCATCGCGCCGCGCACGACCTTCGCATCCGCGCGGCCTGCGCCGGACGCGCGCGCGAACGGATACGCGCCCCAGCGCGTCACGTCGGCGAAGAGCGATTCGGGCGACTTGTACGTGATGGTCAGCACTTCCTGATCCATCACCGGAATTTCGAAGCCGCTTTCCACGAGCATGTCGCCGAGATCGTGCATGTCGACGAAATCGATCGTGTGCGGTTCGGGTTCGAGTCCGAGCGTGCGTTCGGCTTCGCGATACGCGGCTCTGAGCTCGCGCAGCGTGTCCGGGCCGAACGTGCTGAACATCAGCAGGCCATTCACCTTGAGCACGCGTTGCCATTCAGGGAAAACGAGGTCCGGACGCGGATGCCAGTGCAATGCGAGGTTCGACCACAGCAACTCGAACGCGCCCGCAGCGAACGGCAACTCGGAAAAATCGGCCTGCGCGAGTTGCGGGCCGCGTGCGCCGAACGCCTTCGCGAGCGTCGATGGGAGAAAGCGACGCCAGCCCGCGCCATTGTCGAGGTCCGCGGCTTCGGCGACGCGGGCGCGCGCGAGCATCGCGGACGAAATATCGACGCCGGTCACCGACGCCTCTGCAAAACGTTCCCGCAGACCGCCCAGGTCCGCCCCGACGCCGCACGCCGCATCGAGGACGCGCATCGGCGCAACCTTGATGTATTCGAGCCGTTCGCGCATGCGCTCCGCGATTTCGCGTGGCAGGAACGCGACCTCGTCGAAGGTGGCGGCGCGACCATCGAAGATCGCGCGCAAACGACGCGGATCATAGGCCGAACGGCTGGTTTCAGGGGATGTCGGGGACATGTCGATCTTTTTGCGGAGAGTGCGAAGTATACTCGGTCGTCTCGAAAACAACCCATGCGAAGTGCTGATACGAAGCATAAACGCATCATGAAGCGCAAAGAATGCGCGTGTTTAGCGCTTCGAGCCGTCATTTTTCCGATCTCGCCGTCATGAAAGCCGACAGCATCCGCCTTCCATTCCAGACGCCCGTGGCAGCGCGCGTTCGCGAACTCGCGTCTGCCGCGCTTCGGCTCGCCGCCCGCGCGCTGCCGAGCCAATGCGCGTTATGCGGCAATTTGTCGCAAAGCCTGCTGTGCGACGGTTGCGATGCACAGTACTGGAACGAGCCGCGTCTGCGCTGCGCGACATGCGCGTTGCCGATGGCGGCGTCGGCCATTCGGCGTGAACGCGAGAACGCGCGCCTGCACTGCGGCGCGTGCCTCGAATCGCCGCCCGCGTTCAACGACACGCTCGCGCTGGCCGACTATCGCGCGCCGCTCGATACACTCGCCGTCGAACTGAAGTTTCGTGCGCGTCTTGCGGCGGGCGAAACATTCGCGCGGCATTTGCGTGCGGTCTTCGAGGACAGCGATCTGCCCGCGCCGGACCTGATCGTGCCGGTGCCGCTGTCGCATACGCGGCTCGTCGCGCGCGGTTATAACCAGGCGTGGGCCATCGCGCGTCCGCTTGCGCGCATGATGAGCGTGCGAGCCGATGCGTCGATCGTCACGCGTGTCCGGCATACGTCGGCACAATCGCGGCTGGATCAGGAAACGCGCCGCCGCAACGTCGCGAGCGCGTTCGCCGTTTCGGGCGATGTGCGCGGCAGGCACATTGGCGTCGTCGATGACGTGATGACTTCCGGCGCAACGCTCGACGCCCTCGCCCGCACGCTCAAGCTTGCCGGCGCGCGGCGCGTGACCAATTTCGTGGCGCTCCGTACGCCAAAAGATTAACTACCTTCATCCACAGCAATCCATGTTCAACGTCGTACTCGTCGAACCCGAAATTCCGCCGAACACCGGCAACGTGATCCGCCTGTGCGCGAACACGGGCGCGCGCCTGCATCTGATCGAGCCGCTCGGCTTTCCGCTCGACGATGCGAAGATGCGCCGTGCCGGCCTCGACTATCACGAGTACGCCGAAATGAACGTCCATGCGAACTGGGACGCCTTCATCGCCAAGGAAGCACCGGATCTCACGCGCATGTTCGCTTTCACGACGCGCGGCTCGACGCCGTTCTTCGATCACGCGTTCAAAACGGGCGACTGGTTCGTGTTCGGCGCAGAGACGCGCGGCCTCGCGCCCGCATTGCTGGAGCGCTTTCCGACCGAGCAGCGCGTGCGCCTGCCGATGCGGCCCGGCAATCGCAGCCTGAATCTGTCGAATACGGTGGCGATCGTGACGTTCGAAGCGTGGCGTCAGGCGGGTTTCGAAGGCGGCGCCTGAGCGGCCAGCTCGGCTCGATAGAGCGCGAGCATGTCGTCCTGAAAACACGCGAAGATCACGTGCTGCACGGCCGGCGTGGAAGGCAGGGTCTCGATGACCGTGCGCACCGCGATCTGCACGGCCTGCTCCGGCGGGAAGTGATAGATGCCGCAGCTGATCGCAGGAAACGCGATCGACGTGCAGCCGGCTTCCTGAGCGAGTTCGAGCGAGCGCCGGTAGCAGCTCGCGAGCAATCCCGGCTCATTTTTGTGGCCGCCGCTCCAGCGTGGACCGACCGCGTGAATCACGTGCTTCGCGGGGAGATCGTGGCCGCCGGTGATTTTCGCGTCGCCGGTTTCGCAGCCGCCGAGCGTCTCGCACTCAAGCAGCAGCCCTTTCCCCGCCTTTCGATGGATCGCGCCGTCGACGCCTCCGCCACCCAGCAACGACTTGTTCGCCGCGTTGACGATGGCGTCGACTTCCAGCGTGGTGATGTCGACGACCTGTGCTTCCAGCTTGACCATCGCAACCTCCGCGCGGATGAACGCGGCGCTACTCGGCCTTCGCGTCCCGGCTGAGCAACGCCTGCACCGCATCGCGCGGCGCCACGTTATCGAAGAGCACGCGGCATACCGCCTGCGTGATCGGCATGTCGATGCCACGCGATTGCGCGAGCCCAAGCACGGCGCGCGCGCATCGCACGCCTTCCGCGACGTGGCCGAGCGCCGCGAGGATCTCATCGAGCGTGCGTCCGCTCGCGAGTTGCTTGCCGACCGTCCGATTGCGCGACAGATCGCCCGTGGCGGTGAGAATGAGATCGCCCAGCCCGGTGAGACCGTTGAACGTCTCCGCGCGGCCGCCGAGCGCGACGCCCAGACGCGACATCTCCGCGAGCCCGCGCGTGATGAGCGCCGCGCGCGCATTCAGGCCGAGGCCGAGGCCATCCGAAATGCCTGTCGCGATAGCCAGCACGTTCTTCACCGCGCCGCCCACTTCGACGCCGATCACGTCGTCGCCGGTATAGATGCGCATCGCGCCGTGATGGAACGCCGCGACCGTGCGCGCGCCCAGTTGCTCCGATGCGCTCGCGACCGTCAGCGCGACCGGCAGACCCTGCCCCACTTCGCGCGCGAAGCTCGGGCCGGACAGCGTGCCGTTGCTGCGATGCCCGGGCAGTTCGGCTGCGACGACTTCATTGGGCAGACACTGCGTCTCCGCCTCGAAACCTTTGCACAGCCAGACGATATGCGCCGGCACGACGCCCGCCTGCCGCATCGCGCGGCACAGCGCGCGCAAGCCGGCGACGGGCGTCGCGACGACACACAGCGCGTCGTCCGCCGACGCATGCGCGAGCGCCGCGTTGAAGTCCGCCTCGAAATCGAGCGCGTGCGGCAACGCCACGCCTTCGAGATAGCGCGTGTTTTCGTGCGTGCGGGAGAGTGATTCGATGAGCGCGGCGTCGCGCGCCCAGAGCTTCGTGTCGTGCCGGGTTGCGAGGTGGCCCGCAAGAGCGGTGCCCCACGCGCCGGCGCCGAGAACGGCTACTTTCATGCTCGGCTCCGGTTCGGCAGAGTTGACGTCAATGCGTCGCGCCGTTCGCCGCGCCTTCCTGCGCGCTCGCGAGCTGGGCGATACGTTGCTCGTACAAGGCCTGGAAGTTGATTTCCGCGAGGTGGATCGGCGGGAAACCGGCGCGCGTGATCGCATCGGCGATGTTCGAGCGCAGGTACGGGAACAGGATGGTCGGGCATGCGATGCCGACGAGCGGATCGATCTGATCGGCCGGAATGTTGCGGATATCGAAGATGCCTGCCTGCTTCGCCTCGATCAGGAACGCGACCTTGCCCGCGACCTTCGCCGTCACGGTGCCCGTGACCAGCACTTCGAAGACGCTTTCGGCGAGGCGGTCGGCCTTGACGTCGACTTCGACTTCGACCGACGGCATTTCCTGCTCGAGGAAAATGGCCGGCGAATTCGGCTGCTCGAGCGACATGTCCTTCAGATAGATGCGCTGGATGTTGAAAAACGGCTGATTGTTCTCGTCGGACATAGTGATTTCCTAGGTAAATCGGTATGCGGCGCGCGTTTTCACGTAGAAGCGCGCCGCGAGTGTGTCTTCACGCGGATTCGAGCAGCGGCACGAGACCGCCTTTGCGGTCGAGCGCGGACAGATCGTCGTAGCCGCCGACATGCGTTTCGCCGATATAAACCTGCGGCACGGTGCGCCGGCCCGTGCGCGTCATCATTTCCTCGCGCCGGCCCGGTTCACGGTCGATCAGGATCTTCTCGATTGTTTCGACCCCGCGGGACTTTAAAAGACGTTCGGCCATCTGGCAATACGGGCACACGACCGTGCTGTACATCACCACTTTCTTCACTTGACTGCTCCTTGTTTCACCACCGGCATGCCGGCCTTTTGCCAGGCGTCGACTCCGCCTTGCAAAACGTGGACCTCGGCGTAACCTGCCTCAGACACGGCGCGGCTCGCGCGCTGCGATTCCTGACCGGTTTGGCAAACGAGCACGACCGGATTGCTCTTATTCTTCGCGATCTGGCCGATTTTTGCTTGAAGCTCCGTCAATTCGACGTTACGCGCCTGCGGCAGATGTCCCTTCGCGAATTCGGCCGCGGGCCGCAGATCGACGATCACGGCGTTGCGCCGGTTGATGAGCGTGGTGGCTTCAGCGGGGGAAATGCCGCCGCGCCCGCGCCGCATGATGGCGGGCCAGAGGAGCAGCGCGCCTGAAACGAGCGCGACGACGATGAGTGCGATATTCGTGTAATTGGTGAAAAACTTCACGTCAGGGCCGCCGAAATTTAGTAGGAAAGGAAGAAAGGGAAATAGGCGCAATCGGAGCATTATAAAATAACCGTTTCCCGCGATGGCCTCCGCCGTCCGGCCGATGGCGACACCCCGTCCGCACGCGCAGAATGGCGGGGTGCGATCGGCGCACCCGCTTTTTCAACTGACCGACCGAAATCATGTACAAGCTAGTGCTCATCCGCCACGGCGAATCGACGTGGAACAAGGAAAACCGCTTCACCGGCTGGGTCGACGTCGACCTGACCGAACAGGGCAACCGGGAAGCGCGCCAGGCCGGCGTGCTGTTGAAGGAAGCTGGCTACACGTTCGATATCGCCTACACGTCGGTGCTCAAGCGCGCGATCCGCACGCTGTGGCACGTGCAGGACGAGATGGACCAGATGTATATCCCGGTCGTGCATTCGTGGCGTCTGAACGAGCGGCACTACGGCGCGCTCGCGGGCCTCAACAAGGCCGAAACGGCGAAGAAGTACGGCGACGATCAGGTGCTCGTATGGCGCCGCAGCTACGACACGCCGCCGCCCGCGCTCGAACCGGGCGACGAGCGCGCGTCGTTCAACGATCCGCGCTACGCCAAGGTACCGCGCGAGCAGCTTCCGCTCACCGAGTGCCTGAAAGACACCGTCGCGCGCGTGCTGCCGGTCTGGAACGAGTCGATCGCGCCGGCCATCAAGTCGGGCAAGCAGGTCGTGATCTCGGCGCACGGCAACTCGATCCGTGCGCTGGTCAAGTATCTGGACAATATCTCCGATGACGACATCGTCGGGCTGAACATCCCGAACGGCGTGCCGCTCGTCTATGAACTCGACGAAAACCTGAAGCCCATCAAGCATTACTATCTGGGCGATCCGGAAGCCATCGCGGCCGCGCAGGCCGCTGTCGCCAAGCAGGGCAAGGCAGGCTGACGTCGTATCGCGGGCCGCAGTGTCCTGATCCCGCGATGCAATCCGCGCGTCGAGCGTGCTGTAAAAAGCGCCCTCGACGCATATGACGCGCGGCTGACGGCCTGCCGGCGGCATCGACATATTCGCGTTGAAACGTGCGCAACCCTACGCTGCGAGGCGTCGAAGCCTCGGGCATTTAAGTTGCGTTTAAGTCGTTAATTGAGACGACCGGGTATACTGGCCCGTCACCTACGATGCTGCTCATTCGAGTCCGACCGCACTCTCTATGCGAATGAACCTGAAAAATTTCGGCCTGATCGCCGCAGGCATTGCTGCCGGCGCACTCGCGACGCTGCAGATTTCCGCATCCGCACAGCAATCCGCCTCCTCGCCGCTGCCGCTCGAACAATTGCGGCTTTTCGCCGAAGTTTTCGGGCAAATCAAACACGAATACGTCGAACCGGTCGACGATAAAAAGCTCCTCACCGCCGCCATCAAGGGCATGGTGTCGAGCCTCGACCCGCACTCGTCCTATCTCGACAAGACCGATTACGAAGAACTGCAGGAGCAGACCAAGGGTCGCTTCGCGGGCCTCGGCATCGAGATTTCTTCGGAAGACGGGCTCATCAAGGTGATCTCGCCGATCGAGGACACGCCCGCGTTCCGCGCCGGCATTCGTCCGGGCGACCTCATCACGCGCATCAACGACAAGCCGGTGCGCGGCATGACGCTGGATAAAGCCGTGAAGCAGATGCGCGGCGAACCGGGCACGAAGGTCACGCTCACGATCTTCCGCAAGAGCGACGACCGCACCTTCCCGCTCACCGTGACGCGCGCCGTGATCCGCGTGCAGTCGGTGAAGATGAAAGTGCCGGAGCCGGGCTACGGCTATATCCGCATCACGAGCTTCCAGGAGCGCACGGTGCCTGATCTCGCCGCGAAGCTGCAGGATCTCGCGCGTCAGCAGCCGAATCTGAAGGGCCTCGTGCTCGATCTGCGCAACAACGGCGGTGGACTGCTGCAAAGCGCGGTCGGTGTTGCGGGCGCGTTCCTGCCGGACAACGCGGTGGTCGTGTCGACCAATGGACAAATCGCGGACGCGAAGCAGACTTTCCGCGACACCTACGACAACTACCGTCTGCCCTCCTTCGATTCCGATCCGCTGAAGAGCGTGCCGGAAATCTTCAAGAAGGTGCCGATGGTCGTGCTGACCAACGCCTACTCGGCGTCGGCTTCGGAGATCGTCGCGGGCGCGCTGCAGGATCATCACCGCGCGCTGATCGTGGGCAAGACGACCTTCGGCAAGGGTTCCGTGCAAACGGTTCGCCCGATGACCGCCGACTCCGCGCTGCGCCTGACGACTGCCTACTACTACACGCCGAGCGGCAAGTCGATTCAGAACCAGGGCGTGCGCCCGGACGTTCCGGTCGACCAATACGCGGACGGCGATCCGGATGACGCGCTCGTCACGCGCGAAGTCGATTACTCGAACCACCTCGCCAACACGCAGGATCCGAACGAGAAGAAGGAGCAGGAACAGCGCGAGGCGGATCGCCTGGAGCAACTGCGCATTCTCGAAGAGCAGAACGACAAGAAGACGCCCGAGCAGCGCCGCAAGGATCGCGAGCGCAAGCCGGTCGAGTTCGGCAGTTCGGACGACTTCATGCTCCAGCAGGGGCTGAACAAGCTCGAAGGCAAGCAGGTCGTGGAGTCGAAGTCGTACAGCGAACGCAAGCTCGCGCAGAACAAGCCGCCGCGTTCGGCTTCCGCGCCTGTCGTGGCACCTCCGGCGCTGCCGGCCACGCCGGGCTCCGCGCCGGCGTCGGGCGCGCAACCGGCTTCGTCGCCGACCGCGCAGCAATCGAAGTAATTTTCCTGTAGTCCTGCAAAAGGCTTCGCAGCATGACGTTGCGAAGCCTTTTCTCTTTTGCGCGCTTAGAATGCTTCGTTCGAGCAAGCCGATTCTTCCCGCAATGAACGACGATCAACTCCTTCGCTACTCCCGCCATATCCTCGTCGATGAAATCGGTATCGAGGCGCAGGAGCGTTTTCTCGACGCGCACGCGATCATCATCGGCGCTGGCGGCCTGGGCGCGCCCGCGGCGATGTATCTCGCAGCTGCGGGTGTCGGAAAGATCACGCTGGTCGATGCCGATACCGTCGATCTCACGAATCTGCAGCGGCAGATCGTGCACATGACGCGATCGGTCGGAACGCTCAAGGTGGAATCGGCGCGCGAGACGCTGAACGCACTGAATCCCGGCGTCGAAGTCATCGCGGTCGCCGCGCGCGCGGATGCTGCATGGCTCGACGCCAACGTGCCTGGCGCTTCGGTCGTGCTCGATTGCAGCGACAACTTCGCGACGCGCCACGCGATCAACGCGGCCTGCGTCGCGCATCGCGTGCCGCTCGTGTCGGGCGCGGCGTTGCGTTTCGACGGGCAGATCAGCACCTTCGACTTCCGCTCGCCGGATTCGCCGTGCTACGCGTGCGTGTTTCCGCCGGATCAGCCGTTCGAGGAAGTCGCGTGCTCGACGATGGGCGTGTTCGCGCCGACGGTCGGCATTATCGGCGCGATGCAGGCGGCCGAGGCGCTGCGCGTGATCGGCGGCTTCGGCGAGACGCTCGCGGGACGCCTCATGATGCTCGACTCGCTGCGCATGGAATGGAACACGATGAAGATCGCGCGGCAGCCGGATTGCGCAGTCTGCGGAAACACGACGATGCGGGAAGCGGCGCGCTGATTAGGTCAAGTCCTAAGCCGCCTTTTGGACGATCCACTTAAGCTGTCCGATCCGTCACAGACCGGATCGTCACTTGAGCATCGTCACTTCAGCGCCAAGCACGCAGCGCGGACTCACGCACAGCGCGTTCGTCCGGCCATCGCCCCCTGAACTCGTCGGACCGGAAGGCATCCTTTACGATTTCAATTACGGTTGCCGGGTGCAGGTTCCGGTCGACGGCTGGCGAGTCCGCATGGTCGATCTGGACACCTTCAGCCAGGTTTTCGACGAGCCCGTCGAAGCGAATTCGATCATCACGAGCCGGCGCAAGTATTTTGTGCGCTTCGAACTCCAGGTGTTCGACGGCGAACGCCTCGTTTTTCACCACGCCTACGACGCACGCGGCCGCCGCGTCCTGATCCGTCCTTCCGGCACGGCGCTCGGCGACACGCTCGCGTGGATGCCGGCCGTGGAAGCCTTCCGGCTACAGGAGCAGTGCGAAGTTCACGTCGTGCTGCCCGCGCATCTGCAAGGGCTATTCGTTAGGGGCTACCCGGCGGTCCGGTTCGTGTCGTCTGAATCCGCCGATTCGCTCGACGAACCGTTCTACGCCACCTACCATCTCGGCTTTTTCTCTCCGTACACCGATCGCGATCACCAGCCGACCGACCCGCGGATGAGCAGCCTGCAGGACGCGGCCGCTTATATGCTCGGCGTGCCGTGCGAGGAGCGGCGGCCGAACATCGTCGTTGCGGAGTCGGCGCGGCGCGTGGCCGAGCGCTACGTCTGCATCGCGACGCAATCGACGGCACAGTGCAAGTACTGGAACAACCCGCGCGGCTGGCCGGTGCTGATCGCTCATCTGAAATCGCGGGAATATCGCGTGCTCTGCATCGATCAGCATCGCGAATACGGTGTCGATGGCGTCATCAACACGATGCCGGAAGGCTGCGAGGACTTCACGGGGAATCATCCGCTCGAGGAGCGCGCGAGTCTGCTCAAGCACGCGGATTTTTTCGTGGGACTGGGCAGTGGCCTGTCGTGGCTTGCGTGGGCGATGGCCACGCCGGTGGTGATGATCAGCGGCTTCAGTCATCCGCATACCGAATTCCGCACGCCGTATCGTGTGATCAACTTTCACGCGTGCAACAGTTGCTTCAACGATACGGCCTGTGATTACGATAACCGGGACTTTTTGTGGTGTCCGCGCCGTCGCGACACGCTCGCGCGCTTTCAATGCAGCACGGCGATATCTCCTGAGCAGGTCATCGCTCAGGTGGGACGGGTGATCGTTGATCACGGGTTGGTTTAGAGCGGGTTTGGCGCTTTCGCCGGATCCCGATTTCGTGGTGGTCTATTGGCGTTGCCCCTCCCCGGGGCGGGGGTCACTTTCTTTGCTGCTGCAAAGAAAGTAACCAAAGAAACAGCTATCCCCAGCCTAAGCACTTCACACCGGCCGCGGCACAGACGATTGGCCTAATGGCCCGGCTGTAGCGAGTGCTCCCACAAGCAGACAAGGGCTTGGACCGCGCACGGTCTGACATATCGCACCACTCAACAAACTGGTACAGCACCAAATAGCTCCGGCCCGCTACGCGGCCGACCGGTTAATCGGGTCCGCGAGCGCCTCTTCTCGATGGTTTCCCTTGCATACCCAACGGCAGCGCGTAGCGCTGTGCCGAAGCTGTTTCGTGCTGAACCAGCACGCCAAAACATTTGGTGTGGCAGACCGTGCGCGAGCCAAGCCCGAGTGGGCCTTCGAGGGCGACACTTAGGCGAGGGCCACGGCGGGCTGGCAAGCATGGCCAACGTGCGTGTGACCGCGGGCCTGAACGAGCTGCTTTCTTTGGTTACTTTCTTTGCAGCAGCAAAGAAAGTGACCCCCGCCCCGGGGAGGGGCAGTGCCAATAGACCGACACGCCAACGGGATCCGGCGAGACCCTAAATCTTCTGCAACGCGGTGAGTGCCGCCTGCAACTCAGCAGGCTCATAAGCCGCCATCACATCCGCGACGGGCTTTTCGAAAGCCTTCAGATTCGAGCGCAAGATTTCCTGCTTCACGACAAGCAACTGGCTCGGATGCATCGAGAACTCGGTCAGCCCAAGCCCGAGCAGCAAGCGCGTGACAGCGGGATCACCCGCCATTTCCCCGCACACCGACACCGGCACGCCCGCTCGCTTCGCCTCGCGCAACGTGAACGCGATCAGATTCAGCACCGCCGGATGCAGCGGATCGTAGAGATGCGCGACCGAATTGTCGGCGCGATCGATCGCGAGCGTGTACTGGATCAGGTCGTTCGTGCCAATCGACAGGAAATCGAGCCGGCTCAGAAACAGCCTCACCGCGATAGCCGCAGCGGGAATCTCGATCATCGCGCCGACCTGTACCTGGCGGTCATACGCCACGCCTTCCTCATCGAGCTGACGCTTCGCCTCGCGGATCAGATCGAGCGTCTGGTCGATTTCCTGCGCATGCGCAAGCATCGGAATCAGGATCTTGGTCGGACCGAACGCCGACGCGCGCAGGATCGCCCGCAACTGCGTGATGAACATCTGCGGCTCCGACAAGCTCCAGCGGATCGCGCGCAGGCCGAGCGCGGGATTGGGCGCGGTCTCGTAACCGTCGCCGCCGCTCATCGAATCCAGCGGCTTGTCCGCGCCGACGTCGATCGTGCGGATCGTCACCGGCTTGCCGTTCATCAGCTCGACCGCGCGCTTGTAGGCCTCGAACTGCTCCTCTTCCTCCGGCAACTGATCCTTATGATTCATGAAGAGGAATTCGGTGCGGAACAGGCCCACGCCCATCGCGCCCGCTTCGACCGCAACCTGCGCATCTTCCGGCAGTTCGATGTTCGCGCACAGCTCGATCTTCGTGCCGCAAAGCGTTTGCGTCGGCGAGAACTTCAGGCGCTGCAGCTTGCGCTGCTCCAGCACCTTCTCACTTTGCCGGTACGAATATTCTTCGAGGACGATCGGCGCAGGATCGACGATGACAATGCCATGATCGCCGTCGACGATGATGAGATCGTTCTGGCGAATCAGCGCGCTCGCCTGCTGCACGCCGACCGACGCCGGAATGCCAAGGCTGCGCGCGACGATCGCCGTGTGCGACGTGCGTCCGCCCAGATCGGTGACGAAACCCTTGAACGCCTGCGTCTTGAACTGAAGCATGTCTGCCGGCGCGATATCGTGCGCGACGACGATCATCTCGTTATGGCCGTTGCTCGCGGCGGTATGCACGACGAGCGACGCGGCCGTCGGCGCGCCCGCGAGCGCCTTCAGCAGACGTTCGACGACCTGCTCGACGTCCGCCTTGCGCTCGCGCAGGTATTCGTCCTCGATTTCGTCGAAATAGCCGCCGAGGATTTCCAGTTGCTCGGTGAGCGCCCACTCGACGTTATAACGGCGCGTGCGGATTAGATCGATGGTTTCCTGCACGAGCATGGCGTCGTTCAGGATCATCGTGTGAACATTGATGAACGCGCTCATTTCACTGGGCGCGTCGGCGGAAAGATCTTCGCGTAGTGTTTCGAGTTCAGCGAGCACGCCCGCCTGCGCCGTGTAAAAACGCGCGATTTCAGCGTCGATCTGATCCGGTTCGATCAGATAATGGTCTACGTCGAGCGCTGCGGGCGCGATCAGGTACGCGCGCCCAATGGCGATGCCGCGCGAGACGGGAATTCCATGCAGCGTGAAGGACACGCGCACCTCCTCTAATTTTGATTGTCGCGGTCTGCCAAGGAGCCCCCTCGGCGGGCGCAAACCGCGCGTCCATTATAAGTTCGATTGACGTGGTAAGTCCCTGAACACACTGCGGCATCAGGGCCGCAACGGTTGCACGGAATTACGCGAACGCGTGATGCGGATACGAAAAAGCCGCGTCGATGCGCGGCTTTTCATTGATTCGATTCGACGACAAGCGCTTACTGGCCTTCCCCGAATTTGTCGGCGATCAGCGCGAGAATCGCCTGCATCGCTTCGGCTTCGTCGGCGCCTTCGGTTTCGATCGTCACCGTGCTGCCGATACCAGCCGCCAGCATCATCACGCCCATGATGCTCTTCGCGTTGATCCGGCGGCCGTTGCGGCTCATCCAGATTTCGCATTGAAAGTTGCCCGCCAGTTGTGTGAGCTTGGCCGAAGCGCGTGCGTGGAGCCCCAGCTTGTTCACGATTGTTGTTTCTTGTTGCAGCATGATGCTCCGAGCGCTAGATGGATGAATTGAGCGGCGTCAGTGGCTCGCGGCCTTCGCGCTGACGAGATCCGCGCTCGCCGAGCAGGCCGGATCGGGCGAGCCGGCTGCTTTCGTGGCAAGGGCGCAGGGATTGAGCGGCGTGGACGAATCCAGTTCCTGGATGCCCTTCGAGCCGCCCTGCAGGATTTTTTCGGTCAGCGTGTCGAGCGGCGTCGCGCGATAGCAGACGGCGCGCACCAGCATCGGCAGGTTGCAGCCGGCAAGCACGCGCACGTCGGTATCGTGCAGGCTCGCCGCGATGTTCGCGGGCGTCGCGCCAAACACGTCGGTCAGCACGATCGCGCCGTTGTCTTCCTTCAGACGATCGATTTCGGAGCGCGCGAACGCGCGGACTTCGACAGGATCGCAGTCCGGCGATACATCGATGACGCCGATGCGCGCCGGCAGGCCGCCGTAGATATGAGCCACGCACTCGCGTAGCGCGGTGGCGAAAGGTGCATGCGCGATGATCAGAATGCCAGCCATGTCAGGATATTGCCCCAGCGACAATTTATCGACAAAAGTCAGACGATAACGTCAGATTTCGCTCGAAAACGCGCGAGCGACGCGAAACACAACACGTACGTGGGCGCCGGTCAGGCATAAATCAACAGCGTCCCACTCGATTACCCATCCTGCGCCTCGATGCTTAACCACGCTTTAAGACGCGATGGCGCCCCAAACAGCGGGCGCCGGTCAATCAATTGTAACAGTGTCGCCGGGATGAGTTTGACGCGGTGTCCGCACGCGTTCCGTGCGTCGCCGGACTCAGTGGACCGCGCGCTCCAGCGCGTCGATGAACATGCCGGCGACGTCGAAGCCGGTCTGATCCATGATCTCTCGGAAGCACGTCGGGCTCGTGACGTTGACTTCGGTGAGGTAGTCGCCGATCGCGTCCAGCCCGGCCAGCAGCAAGCCGCGCGCTTGCAGCACCGGCCCGAGCGTTTCGGCGATTTCACGATCGCGCGCCGACAGCGGCTGCGCGCGGCCGAGTCCGCCCGCCGCGAGATTGCCGCGCACTTCGCTGCCCTGCGGAATGCGCGCGAGCGAGTAAGGCACGGGCTGGCCGCCGATCACGAGAATGCGCTTGTCGCCGTCCGTGATTTCGGGGATGAACCGCTGCGCCATCACCGTGCGCGCGCCGTCTTCCGACAACATCTCGACGATCGACCCGAGATTCATGCCATCCGCCTTCACACGGAACACGCCCATGCCGCCCATGCCGTCGAGCGGCTTGAGGATCACGTCGCCATGCTCGGCGTGAAATGCGCGCAGACGCGCCGCATCGCGCGTGACGAGCGTCGGCGTGACGAACTGCGGCCACTCCGCGATCGCGAGCTTCTCCGAGTGATCGCGGATCGCCTGCGGCTTGTTGAAAACGCGCGCGCCGTTGCGCTCGGCGATCTCCAGCAGCCAGGTAGCGTTGACGTATTCGAGGTCGAACGGCGGATCCTTGCGCATCAGCACGGCATCGAAATGCGTGAGCGGCAGATGCTCCGCCTGCTCGGCCGCGTACCACGGCCAGCGGTCGCTGTTCGCCTCGTCGCCGACGATCGCGATTCGCCGCACGCTCGCCTCGACCTTGACGCCCGTCCACGCGAGATGCTGCGGCTCGCACGCATAGAGCACGTGGCCGCGCCGCGCGGCTTCGGCCATCATCGCGTAGGTCGTGTCCTTGTAGATCTTGAAACGATCGAGCGGGTCGGCGATAAAGAGGATGTTCATGAGAATTCGCTAGTTCGGTGCGCGGCCTGCGAGCTTACCGCAAGCCGCCGCTTCTCACCTTGTTCACACCTGAATGGCTTCCGGATCGGTCTTCTCGAGTTCGAGCGATGCCGCCAGCAGCCCGAGCCGCGCGACCACGCCGTACATGTAGAAGCGATTCGGCGGCGCGGCGCCGGGTTTGGCGTGCGTGTCGGGCAGCGCCGTGTGCTCGAAGCCGAGCGGCACGAAGTGCATGCCCGGCGCGTTGAGGTTCTGATCGCGTTCGCGCGAGTCGTGCACGCGATAAAAGCCGCCGACCACGTACCGGTCGATCATGTACACCACCGGTTCGGCGACCGCGTTCTCCACACGCTCGAACGTATGCACGCCTTCCTGCACGATCACGTCGTGGACTTGCAGCCCTTCCTTCGCGTCGTTCATCTTCGTGCGCTCGCGCTTGGTCAGCGCGGCAACCTCGCTCGCGTCGTGGACGGTCATCACGCCCTTTCCGTACGTGCCGGCGTCCGCCTTGATCACGACATACGGACGCTCGCTGATACCGTACTCGCGATACTTCTTCGCGATCTTCTTGAGCACGCCGTCGATCGCTTCGGCAAGCGCTTCCTCGCCGGTGCGCGCTTCGTAATCGACGCCTTCCACGTGCGCGAAATACGGATTCACCATCCACGGATCGATCTCGACGAGCTTCGAAAACTTCTTGGCGACGTCGTCATAGCAGGAGAAGTGCGTCGATTTGCGGCGCACGGCCCAGCCTGCGTGCAGCGGCGGCAGCAGATATTGCTCGTGCAGATTCTCCAGCACATGCGGAATGCCGGCGGAGAGATCGTTGTTGAGCAGGATCGAGCAGGGATCGAAGTTCTTCAGGCCCAGACGCCGCGGCGTGCGCTCGAGCGGCTCCAGCACGATTTTCTGACCATCCGCGAGCGCGATGGTCACCGGACCGTGGATGTTCTCGTCGAGCGTCCCGAAGCGGATATTGAGTCCGGCCTGCCGCATGATCAGCGCGAGGCGCGCGACGTTCTCCAGATAGAACGCGTTGCGCGTATGGCGCTCGGGGATGACGAGCAGATTCTTCGCGTCGGGGCAGATTTTTTCGATGGACGCCATCGCCGCCTGCACCGCGAGCGGCAGCACTTCCTGCGGCAGATTATTAAATCCGCCGGGAAAGAGATTGGTGTCGACGGGCGCGAGCTTGAACCCCGCGTTGCGCAGATCGACCGAGCAGTAAAACGGCGGCGTGTGCTCTTGCCATTCGAGCCGGAACCACCGCTCGATAGCAGGCATGGCCTCGAGAATTTTCCGCTCGAGGTCGAGCAGCGGGCCACTTAACGCCGTAACTAGGTGCGGAACCATTGATTACTCGCGGACGGAAGACGAAAGATTGTAGAGCAATTGCTTTGCCTAATTGGGTATGAACCGCCAATTGACAAGGTTTCCCGGCAATTGCCGCCCGCGCGTGCCTTGACGAAAACCCGACGAAAAACGGTCGGGCAAAAAAATGCCCGCCATGAAGGCGGGCGAAGTCGCTGCGCTCGTTCTTTGCGTCGAAACGGACGTCCTCCCGCGACGTCCGCCTGGCGACGAATGCCTTACTCGACGTGCTCGCCGTGCAGCGTGACGTCGAGACCTTCGCGTTCCTGTTCTTCCGTGACGCGCAGGCCCATGGTCATGTCGATGATCTTCAGCAACACGAAGCTGACGACGCCGCTGTAGACCAGCGTGACGAGCACGCCCTTCGCCTGCACCAGCACGCTGCCGTCGAAGCCGCCGATGTCCTTCACCGCGAACACGCCCGTCAGCAGCGCGCCGATGATCCCGCCCACGCCGTGCACGCCGAACGCGTCGAGCGAATCGTCGTAGTTGAACTTGTGCTTGAGCCACGTCGCCGACCAGAAGCAGACCACGCCCGCGACGATACCGATCACGATCGCGCCCGTCACGCCGACGAAGCCCGAAGCCGGCGTCACCGCCACGAGACCCGCGACCGCGCCCGAAATGATGCCGAGCACCGACGGCTTGCCCTTCGTGATCCACTCCGCGAACATCCAGCCGAAAGCGGCGAAGGCGGTGGCGATCTGCGTCGTGAGCATCGCGAAGCCGGCACGGCCGTCAGCCGCGACTGCCGAACCCGCGTTGAAGCCGAACCAGCCCACCCACAGCATCGATGCGCCGATCAGCGAGAGCACGAGGTTGTGCGGAGCCATCACTTCACGGCCGTAACCGACGCGCTTGCCGAGCACCAGACAGCACATCAGGCCCGCGATACCGGCGTTGATGTGAACCACCGTGCCGCCCGCGAAGTCGAGCACGCCAGCCGACGCGAGCCAGCCGGTCGGTTCCCAGACCATGTGCGCGACCGGCGAGTAGACGATCAGCGACCACAGCGCCATGAACACGAGCATCGCCGAGAACTTCATGCGGTCAGCGAATGCGCCGGTGATGAGCGCCGGGGTGATGATCGCGAACGTCAGCTGGAACGCGAAGTAGACCGACTCCGGAATGGTCGTGGCGAGGTGGCTCACGGTGAGCGTGGTCGCCTTGTCGCCCTTGATGTAGGCCATGCCGTGCAGGAACACGCGCGAGAAGCCGCCGAGGAACGAACCGCCCGGCGTGAACGCGATGCTGTACCCGACGACGGTCCAGAGAATCGTCACGAGACAGCAGATCGCGAAGCTCTGCATCGCCGTGGCGAGCACGTTCTTCTTGCGCACCATGCCCGCGTAGAAGAGCGCGAGACCCGGGACCGTCATGAACAGCACGAGGGCGACCGAGGTCAGCATCCAGGCGGTGTCGCCCGAGCTGATCTTGGTGGAATCGACCATGACCGGTTCGGTCGGCGCGGCGGGCGCGGCATCGGATGCGCCCGATGCTGCCGCCGCAGCCGATGCGGCATCGGCGGACGACGCCATCGCCGTGTTGGCGGAGGCCGGTGCACTTGCGGCGGTATCGGACGACGCGGGTGCCGAGGCAGCGGCCGGAGCGGACGCATCCTGGGCGAGAGCGGTGCCGACATTCGCGCCGACCAGCGCGCCCGCCACCAACAGTGACATCAAAAAGTTACGCATTCTTCTGGTTCCTCTTATCGCCAATTTCTTGTTAGAGCGCGTCGGCGCCGGTCTCGCCGGTGCGGATGCGAATGACCTGTTCAATCGCGGTGACGAAGATCTTTCCGTCACCGATCTTTCCCGTGCGCGCGGCGCGTTCGACGGCTTCGATCGCCTGATCGACGATGTCGTCCGAAACGGCCGCCTCGATCTTCACTTTCGGCAGGAAGTCGACGACGTATTCCGCGCCCCGATAGAGCTCGGTGTGCCCTTTCTGTCGGCCGAAGCCTTTCACCTCGGTCACCGTGATGCCCGAGACGCCGATGGCCGACAACGCTTCACGCGCTTCGTCCAGCTTGAACGGCTTGATGATTGCGGTAATGAGCTTCATGTGTCCCTCGCTGTGGTGTGCTGATCCTTCGATGCCTTCTAAAGCGGGATGCGCTGGGTGCTACCGCGACGTCTGCCCTGCCGGGCCGCTCAGAGAAGCGTGCAGAAAAGGTCCGCGCCAGTTATGCAACTCGTATGCCAAGCGAGTGTTCATGGGGGATTCCGGCGGTTTACGGAAACCTTCCGTTGCGGGGTATGCCGAACGGCCAACGTGCGCCGCGCGTGCTGGCGCCGGGGTGTGTTCGTTGCTAGAGTGGTCTCGAAGTCCCGCAAAAAGGGGCATGGGCGGACAACGCGAGTGAGCGGCAGCGCTAAAATCGCGGCGCCTCAACGGTGCTCCGGGCATGCCGGCACACTCGGCGGCACGCACCAAGATCGAACATTCGATAATTCGGGGCACTGACCTAACAATGAATGCACTTTTTTAGTGCAAGAAGGGAGAAAACGATGAAGCAGCCCAACGACGTGTTCAACGATCTGCAGCAGAAGATGAGCGATCTCTTCAAGAACTCGCCTGCGAAGGACGTCGAAAAAAACATGAAGGCGATGCTCTCGCAGGGGTTCTCGAAGCTGGATCTCGTGACGCGCGAGGAATTCGACACCCAGACGCAAGTGCTCGTGCGCACGCGCGCACGCCTTGAGGAACTCGAGAAGCGCGTCGCGCAACTGGAGCAGCGTCTCGCGGGCGGAAGCGCCAGCACCGCGCAGGACTAAGCGCCAGCCTCATCGCATACCTCGGCTAGCGAGCCGTGAGTCTCCAGTTTTATTGCCGGCGCGGTTGAAGCGCCGTTTCAGGTGAAATCATGTCGCTTGCCGTGGTACGCAGCCGCGCGCCCGCTCCTGGGCGCGCGCCCGAAGTCGTCGTCGAAGTCCATCTCGCCAACGGGTTGCCGTCGTTTTCCATCGTCGGTCTGCCCGATCTCGAAGTCCGCGAAAGCCGCGAGCGCGTGCGCGCCGCGCTTCAGAACTGCGGCTTCGACTTTCCCGTCCGCAGAATCACCGTCAATCTCGCCCCCGCCGATCTGCCTAAGGAAAGCGGTCGCTTCGATCTGCCGATCGCGCTCGGCATTCTCGCCGCGAGCGGGCAGATTCCAGCCGAATCGCTGGAGCATCGCGAGTTCGCCGGCGAGCTGTCGCTGACCGGCGCGCTGCGTCCGATGCGCGGCGCGTTCGCAATGGTCTGCGGCGCGGCGCGTCACTACGCATCGATGCGCGCTTCGGACGCGCGCATCCCGGAAATCTACGTGCCGCTCGCGAGCGCGGCGGAGGCGGCGCTGGTGCCGGGCATCGATGTCTTCGGCGCGGCGGACTTGCCGACGCTCTGCGCGCATCTGAACGATGTCCCCGATGCGCGACTCCGACCGATTCACGCCGCACCGCTCGCCCCGACAAATACGCCAGCCGCCGATCTCGCCGACGTGATCGGTCATCCCGCCGCGCGCCGCGCACTCGAAGTAGCGGCGGCGGGCGGACATCACCTCTTGATGGTCGGGCCGCCCGGCGCGGGCAAATCGATGCTCGCCGCGCGCCTGCCGGGTCTGCTTCCGCCGATGAACGACGACGAAGCGCTCACCTCGGCGGCGATCCTCTCGGCGAGTTCGATCGGCTTCACGCCCGAGCAGTGGCGGCGGCGGCCATTTCGCGCGCCGCATCACTCGTCGAGCGCGGCGGCGCTCGTCGGCGGGCGCAATCCGCCGCAGCCGGGCGAGATCACGCTTGCGCATCTCGGCGTTTTATTTCTCGACGAATTTCCCGAGTTCGATCGCAAGGTGCTGGAAACCCTGCGCGAGCCGCTCGAAGTCGGGCAGATCACGATTTCGCGCGCCGCGCATCAGGCGGATTTTCCGGCGGCCTGCCAGCTCGTCGCCGCGATGAACCCGTGCCCGTGCGGCTGGCGCGGCGATCCGAGCGGACGTTGCCGCTGCTCGCCCGATGTCGCCGCGCGCTATCTGCGCAAATTGTCGGGTCCGCTGATGGACCGCATCGACATTCAGATCGAATTGCCGGCGTTGTCGCCCGCGGAATTGTCGGCGCGTGTGGTGGAGCGCGGCGAGTCGAGCGCCAGCGTCGCGGCGCGTGTCGCGGCAGCGCGCGACATCCAGATGCAGCGTCAGGGCAAGATCAACCGCGATCTCGATGGCCGCGAAGCCGACGGAGTCTGCCGCCCCGATTCCGCGGGCGAAGCGTTGCTGCGCGCGGCAGGCGAGCGTTTCGGCTGGTCGGCGCGGGCGTATTACCGTGTGCTCAAAGTTGTGCGGACGATCGCCGATCTCGCCCGCGCCGATATGCCCGATGCGTCGCATGTCGCCGAAGCGGTTCAGTATCGCCGCCTGTTGACGGCCGCGTGATGCCCTAAGGGCGGACGCTGGCCCACGCCCTGCTAGCGGAAAAGCGCTTGTCAAGACTTGACTTATGCACACTGAGGCGATCCGGGGCGCTTTTTCATCCGATCAAACCCCTGTTTTCAGTTGATTTTGCAGACCATTGATTTTATTGAATTATTTAACTTGCCACGAACAAAGGCAAAGTAAGGTAAACCGTATGAACTGGGCTTTTGCGCGGCACCGCACACTCTTTTCCACAATGTTATCCACAGACATTGTGGATAGCGGAAAAAGTCCATACGAATCCGTGAATTAGCGCGTAAACTTACGAAGGAACTTAGCTTCTCTCTGCCGCACTAAGGCACTCTTAAATCAGTACCTGCAGAATTTCGAGGCCTTCCTCTAAAAGAGTTTGAAGGACGTAAAAAACTGATCCGCCTGCTCCCGTGGCGGCGCTTTGTCCGACACGATCGCCAGTTGATAGACATGCGCGCCACGCGCGACGAATCGCGCCTGGATCGTCCGCGATTCGCGCCTCTCCCCGCCTTCGCCCTTCACTTCCATCTCGCTCCCCAGCACGCGCCCACCGGCGGCAAGCTCGATTTGCGTCGCGCGCGCGGCGGGCTGCGCGTTGACGTTGCGCGCGAGCCCTTGCTGAAGGAAATCGAGCGTCGCGCGCTGCAATTGCGGATCGGCGCTCGGCAGCACTACCGTGCCGACGGCGAACACAGCGTCGCCGGCTTCGGCGGTTTGCATGCGCATCGTCATCGGCTGGCCGGCGATTTCGATCTTGCGCTCATCCGAACGCGGCTTCGCCGGCAACGTCACTTCATAGCCGTCGTCGTTGTTCATCACGGTGCGCCAGTCGTATGACGGCGTGCAGGCTAGCAGCGCGCCGCATGCGACAGATGCGCACACCAGTTTGTTCGCCGAAGCAATGTTCGGAAGAAAGCGCACAGTCGCGCGATGCAAAAGGGACGGAAACACGGAGAAAACTCGTTTCATGAGGAACCACTACGTGAAAACCATCATTATCGCGCTGCAATGCCGGGCTTATCGGCGTGTCATGAAGCCATCCCGAAATTGGCGCTAAAATACGCAGCAGTCTCCATCGCGGCGGTGTCCGCCGTTTGCGGGAGAGCAACACGAGGTTCGACATGTCCCAATCCACGCAAGACACATCCACGCGCGCCAAGAGCCCACTGCGCTACATCGTGATGGCGCTCGTCGCGGGCGTGATCGCCTGCACCGGGTATTTCGCCTTCGGCGGCCAGCAGAAGGTGCCGGACGCGACCTTCACGCTGCTTTCGGGACAGAAGATTTCCACATCCGGCGATCTCAAGGGCAAGGTCTATCTCGTCAACTTCTGGGCGACGAGCTGCGAGACCTGCATGAAGGAAATGCCGCAGATGATCGACACGTACAACAAGTTCAAGGGCCGTGGCCTGGAATTCGTCGCGGTCGCGATGAACTACGACGCGCCGATGTACGTCAGCAACTACGCGCAGACGCGCAACCTGCCGTTCAAGGTCGCGATGGACGACGGCAGCGCCGCGAAGCAGTTCGGCAACGTGCAACTGACGCCGACGACCTTCGTCATCGACAAGAACGGCAAGATTCTGAAGCGCTATGTCGGCGAGCCGACGTTCGCGGAACTGGATCAACTGCTCGACAAGGCGCTGGGTTCGGCTTAAGCACGCTCGACACAAGGCAAAAGATAAAGGCCCGCTGGCTGCAACCAGCGGGCCTTTTTTATCGCTCGGACGAATCGCCCTTCACGACGATTCCATATCGTTTGATCTTCTCGTACAGCGTCGCCTTGCCGAGCTGCAGCCGGTCCGCAGCCACCGCGACCGCGCCGCCGCAGTGCTCCAGCGCTTCCGCGATCACCGCGCGCTCGAACTGCTCGGTGCGTTCCTTGAGCGATTGCGTCGAGACATCGAGCGAGGCCGCGCCGCCGTCATCGAGAATGCCGAGCACCATGCGATCCGCCGCGTTGCGCAGCTCGCGCACGTTGCCGGGCCAGTCGCGCTGCATCAGATCCGCGCGCTGACGATCCGTGATGAGCGGCGCGGGGCGCTCGTAGCGCACGGCTGCATCGAGCAGAAAATGTTCGAAGAGCGGAACGATGTCTTCGCGGCGTTCGTTGAGCGGCGGCAGCGTGATCGTCACCACGTTCAGCCGATACAACAGGTCGCGGCGGAACGTGCCATCGGCGACGTGTTCGTTCATGTCGCCCTTCGCGGCCGCGACGACGCGCAGATTCGCGCGCACCGGCTGATTCGAGCCGAGCCGCTCCAGCACGCCGTCCTGCAGCACGCGCAGCAGTTTCACTTGCAACGAAAGCGGCATGCTCTCGATTTCATCGAGAAAAAGCGTGCCGCCCGACGCGTGTTCCAGCTTGCCGACACGCCGCTTCTGCGCGCCGGTAAACGCGCCCGCCTCGTAGCCGAACATCTCCGATTCGAACATCTGCTCCGGGAGCGCCCCGCAATTCACCGCGATGAACGGCTTGTCGCGACGCGGCGACATTTCGTGCAGGCTGCGCGCGATCAGTTCCTTGCCCGCGCCCGTATCGCCGTTGATGAGCACGGAAGCATCCGTCGGCGCGATGTTCGCGATCAGCCGCCGCACCTGCTCGATCGCCGGACTGCGCCCGATGATGCGGCTTTGGCCCGCCAGCTCCCGCCGCAACGCCTGATTTTCGAGCACCAGCGACCGGCGCTCCAGCGCGCGGCGCACCGCTTCGATCAACCGCTCGGACGCGAACGGCTTTTCGATGAAGTCATACGCGCCGTCGCGCATCGCCTGCACGGCCATCGAGATATCGCCGTGGCCGGTAACGAGGATCACCGGCACTTCGGGCGCGCGCTCGCGACATTGCGCGAGCAGATCGAGGCCGCTCGCGCCGGGCAAACGGATATCGCTCACGATCACGCCGGGGAAACTCGCGTCGATCGCGCGCGCGGCGGATTCGACGCTGCCGTGGCCGGTCACGTCGAAACCCGCGAGTTGCAGGGTCTGCACGCTCGCGCGGCGCACGAGTTCGTCGTCTTCGATGAAGATCACCTGCAAACCGGTGCTCATTGTCTTGTCTCGATTCAATGTTTCGAATGCTACGCGCGACGCAGCGTCAGTACGAATTCTGCGCCGTACGATCCGTCCGCGTCGGCCTGTGTGCCGCCTTCGGGTCCGTCCGCGACGATCGGCGCCTCGCGATTGCGCGCGAGCAGCGTGCCGCCGTAATCGCGTGCAATCGCCGATGAGATCGCGAGCCCGAGGCCCAGGCCCTGCCCCATTTCCTTCGTCGTGAAGAACGGCTCGAAAAGACGCGGCAGCGCGTCGGCGGGAATGCCGGGGCCGTTATCGCGCACCACGAGTTCGATCGTGTCCGCGTGCACATTCAGTTCGATGACGATGCGCGGCTTGTCGCACGACGCGACCGCATCGAGCGCGTTGCCGATCAGATTGATGAACACTTGTTCGAGCCGCAAATCCTCGCAGCGCACGAACATGGGCGCGCTGCCTTCCGCAAGCTCGGGCGCGATATCGACGGCGACATTCTTCGTGCGCGGCCGCAGCATCGAGAACACTTGGCGCAGCGCTCGCGCGACGTCCGCGCGCGCGTTCTTCGGCCGCGCCTTCGTGACGAAGAGCTTCAACTGATTCGTGATGTTGCCCATGCGCTCGGTCAGCGATGCGATCGCTTCGAGATTCTCGCGCGCCGCCGCCTGATCGCCACGATCGATCAGCACGCGCGTGTTGTCGGAGAAACTGCGCAACGCGGCGAGCGGCTGATTGAGTTCGTGCGTGATGCCCGCCGCCATCTGGCCGAGCGCGGCGAGCTTGCTCGCCTGAATGAGTTCGTCGTGCGCGGCGCGCAAATCCTGCTCCGCACGCGTGCGCTCGTTGACCTCTTTCGTCAGTTGCGCGTTCGCTTCGGACAAGTCGGCCGTGCGCTCCGCGACACGCTGATTCAACTCGGCGTACGCGGTCTGCAGCAACTCGCGGCTGCGGATCATTTCGCGCACGCGCGCGCGGCGCATGCGCCAGTAGAACGCGAGCAGGCACAGCGACACGAACACGAGCGCCGTGACGATGACCGCGTTCTGCGCCGCGCTTTCGACGGGATCGAGCGCGGCCATCGTGATCAGTTGCCAGTCGGGCTCGCCGATCGAACGATGCGTCGCGAGATACGCCGGCGCCTTGCGCCCGCCGCCGACACGCACGATCTGCGCGCCGCCTTCGAGCGTTTTCACGACGGTCATCGGCAGCGGCGTGATGGCTTGCTGCGCGTACTGGCGCGTCGCATAGACCGACGCCTCGATGTTCTGCGGCAGCGGCCGCACCGTGTGATATTTCCACGCCGGCACCGACGAAAGAAAGATCACGCCGTGATCGTCCGTGACGATGAGCGGCTCGGACGCATCGGCGCCTTGCAGCCATTCGAGATTGAGCTTCACCACCGCGACGCCGATGATCTCGCGCGTGCCCTCGCGATAGACCGGCTGCGAGATGTAATAGCCCGGTTCGATCGAGATGGTTCCGATGCCGAAGAAGCGGCCGACGCCGCCTTTCATCGCATCGATGAAATACGGCCGGAAGTTATAGTCCACGCCGACGAAGCTGTCCGCCGCGTTCCAGTTGCTCGCGGCGACGCTGATGCCGTTCGAGCGGACCAGATAGGTGACCGTGGCATGCGCGCGCGCGTTGAGATCTTCGAGATAGCGGTTCGCGCGCTCGACGTTGGCTTTATCGGGATGATCGAGTGCGTTCTGCACGACAGGATGCCGCGACAGCAGATACGGCAGATATTCGTAGCGGTCGAGCGTGCTCTTGAGCGTGTTCGTCGTGCGATCGACGCGCGCGGCGGCATTGAGCCTCAGTTCGTCGATGCCGCTCTGCCACGCGAGATGCCACGTGAGCGCGCAGCACGCCACGAGCGCGGCGCACAGCGCGAAAAACACGAGGATGCGACGCGTCACGTGAGCAGAATCCCGCGAATGAGGATCTGTCATTGTGGCATACGCGCCTTCTGGGTAAGGCTTCGAGAACGAGCCGGCGAGCGAACGCGGCGAAGCGCTCGTGGATCGAGGCTTCGCCGCGTTCATGATGTGCTCGCGCTCAGACCGTTTCGGCTTCGTTGCGGTCGGTCACGTCGACTTCGCGTGACAGCGCCGCCTTCAGCTTGCTGCGGTCGAGTTCCTTCTCCCACGCCGACACGACGACCGTCGCCACGCCGTTACCGACGATGTTCGTCAGCGCGCGGCATTCCGACATGAAGCGGTCGATGCCGAGAATCAGCACCATGCCCGCGAGCGGAATGGTCGGCACGACGGCGAGCGTCGCCGCCAGCGTGATGAAGCCCGCGCCGGTCACGCCGCTCGCGCCCTTCGACGTGAGCATCGTCACCGCGAGCAGCGTCAACTGCTGGCCCCACGTGAGATCGGTGTTGGTTGCCTGGGCGATGAACAGCACGGCCATCGTCATGTAGATGTTGGTGCCGTCGAGGTTGAACGAATAACCGGTCGGCACGACGAGACCCACGACCGAGCGCGAGCAGCCGAGCTTTTCGAGCTTGAGCATCAGTTGCGGGAGCGCCGCTTCCGAAGACGACGTGCCGAGCACGATCAGCATTTCTTCCTTGATGTACGCGACGAACTTCAGGATGCTGAAGCCGACCATGCGCGCGATCGCGCCGAGCACGAAGACGACGAAGATGATCGAGGTCAGATAGAACGTGCCGACGAGCTTGAGCATCGGCAGCAGCGAGCCGATGCCGTACTTGCCGATGGTGAACGCCATCGCGCCGAACGCACCGATCGGCGCGAGCTTCGTGATGATGCCGACCATGCCGAACAGGATGCTCGACAGCCCTTCGATGAAATTCGTCACGACCTTGCCGCGCTCGCCGATATGCGCGAGCACCGAGCCGAACAGCAGCGCGATCAGCAGGATCTGGAGGATTTCGCCCTGCGCGAACGCCGACACCAGCGTGTCCGGGATGATGTGCATGAAGAAGTCGACCGTGCTCTGACCGTGCGCCTTCGTCGCGAACGAATCGACGGCCTTGTGGTCGAGCGTGGCCGGATCGACGTTGAAGCCGACGCCGGGCTTCAGGATGTGCGTCGCGGCGAGGCCGAGGATCAGCGCGAACGTCGACACGATTTCGAAGTACAGAAGCGCCTTGCCGCCGACGCGCCCGACCTTCTTCATGTCTTCCATGCCGGCGATGCCGGTGACGACGGTACAGAAGATGATCGGTCCGATCACCATCTTGATGAGCTTGATGAACCCGTCGCCGAGCGGCTTCATGTCCGTGGCGAGCGTGGGATAGAAGTGCCCGAGCGCGATGCCGATGATGATGGCCACGATCACCTGCACGTACAGGACTTTATGGATAGGTTTTTTCACGATGGTTCCAGGCAATAACAAGCGATTGGCAGAGGTACAGCCAGCGGCGAGCTTGGACGTGGAGAAGCTTTCTGGGTGCGCGGATGAATCTGTGGGATGCGCACGCTGAATCGCGCCGCGTAAGCGAAAAGCCGCTTCGTCGACGGACTCAGGGACGTTTGGATGCGAGAGGGTTCATCTGTTTGTCTCCTTGACTTTTATGGGCGGCTCATGGGCCGTGCCGTTTATATCGCAAGGGCGATGCCAGGCTTCGTGCTTTTTAAGTCGTTGATTCGCTGGGATATTTCTTAGTGCATGATCATGCGCAATCCGGGTTTCTGGAAATCCGGAATGCGGGTGTCCGATGATCTGGACGGCTGCAACATTCATTCAAGCATAAAAAAACCCACGGTCGCCCGTGGGTTTTTTCTTTTCAGGCAGAGCCGGAAGCGCTCAAACCACGCCCGCACCGTGCGCCTGCAAATCCGCGTGATAGCTCGAACGCACCATCGCGCCGACCGCCGCGTGCGTGAAGCCCATCTTGTACGCCTCTTCCTCGTACATCTTGAACGTATCCGGATGCACATAAGCCCGCACCGGCAGATGGTGTTCCGACGGTTGCAGATATTGACCGATCGTCAGCATATCCACGTCGTGCGCGCGCAGATCGCGCATCACCTGAAGGATTTCTTCTTCCGTTTCGCCCAGACCGACCATCAGGCCCGATTTCGTCGCGACTTCCGGATGCAGCGCCTTGAAGTCCTTCAGAAGCTTCAGCGAATGGTGATAGTCCGAACCCGGACGCGCTTCCTTGTAGAGGCGCGGCACCGTTTCGAGATTGTGGTTCATAACGTCGGGCGGCGCGGCGGTCAGAATGCCGATCGCACGATCCAGACGGCCACGGAAATCGGGCGTCAGAATTTCGATGCGCGTTTCCGGCGAATGCTCGCGAACCTGTTTGATGCACTCGACGAAGTGCGCCGCGCCGCCATCGCGCAGATCATCGCGATCGACGGACGTGATCACCACGTACTTCAGCTTCAGCGCGCCGATGGTGCGCGCGAGATTCAGCGGCTCGTCCGCGTCGAGCGGATCGGGGCGTCCGTGGCCGACGTCGCAGAACGGGCAGCGGCGTGTGCACTTGTCGCCCATGATCATGAACGTCGCGGTGCCTTTGCCGAAGCATTCGCCGATGTTCGGGCAGCTCGCTTCCTCGCACACCGTATGCAGGTTGTGCTCGCGCAGGATGTGCTTGATCTCGTTGAAGCGCGAGTTGCCGGTCGCCGTGCGCACGCGGATCCAGTCCGGCTTCTTCAGCTTCTCGATCGGGATGACCTTGATCGGAATACGCGACGTCTTCGCTTGTGCCTTCTGCTTTGCAGTGGCGTCGTAGACAGGAGCAGCGGTATCGCCGGCCAGGTTTGCGGTTGCGTCAGTCATTCGGTCGATCCGGTTGTTGCGGCGGAAGTTGCGGGGAGGCCGCCGATTTGAAGTGCCAGCCGTTCGGCGAGCACGAGAGCTACGTCGCGCCAGTCGGCCGCGACGCCGAGCGTCGCCATGTCGACCGTTTCGAGTCCCGCGTAGCCGCACGGGTTGATTGCGAGGAACGGCTGCAAGTCCATGCTCACATTGAGGCTCACGCCGTGATAGCTGCAGCCGTTGCGAATCTTGAGTCCGAGCGCGGCGATCTTCGCGCCTTGATGGAGCTCGCGCGAACGAACGTTCGCGCCTCGTTCGGCCTGCCGCGCCGATGGCCGCGCCACATAGATGCCCGGCGCGCCGGCCTTGCGGTCGGTCGCGAGATTATACGTCGCGAGGGTTTCGATCACGGCCTCTTCGATGCGCCGCACGAGCTCGCGCACCATCAGTTTGCGGCGCCGCAGATCGATCAGCAGATAAGCGACGATCTGCCCCGGCCCGTGATACGTGATTTGTCCGCCGCGATCCACCTTGACGAGCGGAATGCCGCTTTGAGCGAGCAGAAGATGCGCGGGATCGCCCGCGAGACCGAGCGTGAAGACGGGCGGATGCTCGACGAGCCAGATTTCGTCCTGCGTTTCGGGCCTGCGGGCGTCGGTGAAGGCGCGCATCGCGTCGAAACTCTGGCCGTACGGCTCGAGGCCGCGCCAGCGCAACGCGACCGGAAACTCACCGGAACTGAGCACGGTGTCGGGCGCGTCGTCGAATTCTTGTGGGACTGCGAGCGATGTGGCGGACATGGTGCCGGTAGTTTACCGAAATAGCCCCATGCCCGCCGATGGTGAATTCGCATGCCTTCGATGGCAAATGCGAATAGTTGGCTCAGACGGTGCGCCATCCGGCGCGGAACCGCTGCGCGAGGCGCTCGATGCTGGTCGAAACCCAGTGCATCGCACGCTCGTCGCAGCGCGGCAGGATCGTGAAGACGACATAAGCCGGACGGTCGCCTTCGACGGAAAGCCAGAGCCGCTCGCGTTCGCGCAGCTTGAGGTTATCGCCGGGGACGAGCCAGTAATCTTCGATGTCATTGCTGCGCGTCGCCCAGACGGCGCTGCCGTGGACTGTGAGACGCGTACCGCGTGCGATGCGCATCGGCACGGTTTCGCCGGGCTTGATTTCGAAGGTGACGCTTGTTGATATTTCTCGCATGATCGACTCCGCCAAGGGAACGTTTCGATGACTACAATCCTAGGCGTGGCAAGGCATCAGGCAAAACGATCAATTTTCACTGCTATGTGAGCTGTATTGACAACGACAACGCCGACAATCCACATGGACCTTCGACAGCTTCCCGCTCTGAACGCGCTGCGCGCCTTCGAAGCCGCCGCCCGACACGAGAGCTTTTCCCGCGCCGCCGACGAGCTTTTCGTCACGCACGGCGCGGTCAGTCATCAGATCCGCGCGCTGGAGGCCGAACTCGGCGTGTCGCTCTTCGCGCGCGACGGCAAGCGCGTGCGTCTCACCGACCGCGGCAGGCAATACGCGGCGGAAGTGCGCGCGGCGCTCGTCGCACTGGCCGAATCGACGCGGCGCATCCGTTCGGGCGATCGCGACCGCCGGCTGATCGTCTCGATGCTGTCGTCGTTTTCGGCGCGGTGGCTGACGACGCGCGTGGGCCGGTTCATCGAAAAGCATCCGGAAATCGATCTCGAATTGCTGTCGACGAACGCGCTCACCGATTTCAACCGCGACGACGTGGATGTCGCGATCCGCTTCGGTTTCGGCAAGTACGCGGGGCTGCACTCGGAGGAAT
Source organism: Caballeronia sp. LZ029 (assembly GCF_031451275.1). Taxonomy (NCBI): domain Bacteria; kingdom Pseudomonadati; phylum Pseudomonadota; class Betaproteobacteria; order Burkholderiales; family Burkholderiaceae; genus Caballeronia; species Caballeronia sp. LZ029. The sequence continues at coordinate 223,589 of NZ_JARUXO010000001.1, read as the reverse complement.
TGCTCGACGAAGTGTTCTTCCCCGCGTGCGCGCCGAATTTTCGCGGCGGCGAGTTGCCGCGAACGCCGCGCGATCTCGCGAACCTGCCGTTATTGCGCTCGGAAGATGAGCGTTGGCGCCCTTGGTTCGACGCGGCCGGGCTTACCGATATCGAGGAACCGAGGCGCGGCGTTCTGTATGAGGATTCGTCGAATCTGCTGCAGGCGGCGATCGACGGTCAGGGCATCGCGCTCGTGCGCCGCTCGCTCTCGATGCAGGAAATCGGTGCGGGACGGCTCGTGCGGCTGTTCAATATCGACGGCCCGAGCCCGTGGAAGTACTACTTCGTGTGCCCAACGGCGCTGCTTCAGACGAAGCGCGTGCAGGCGTTCAGGGAATGGGTTTTCGAGGAGGCCGAGCAGTTCAGGCTGCTCTACGAGCGCACGCCGGCGGTGTGCGACGCGCCGGCGGGCAAGATCAAAGCACTACCTTGACCATCGGATGGCCGGTGAGCGCGCGATAGATGTCGTCGAGATGCGGGCGATTCTGCGCGCGCACGGTGCAGGTGAGCCCCGTGTAATTGCCGCCGGACGACGGACGCGCCTCGACACGCGATGCGTCGAAGTCCTTGTCGAACTCCTTGAGCAGGCTGACGATCGTGTCGTGAAATTCCGGATGCGTCTTGCCCATCACCTTGATCGGGAAATCGCAGGGAAAGTCGAACAACTCGTCGGCGCTGTGCGCGGCGGAATCGGTAGGATCGGTGGATTGTTGCTTGTCGGTCATGGCTTTCTCCTTCACTTCGCGCTTCATTTGGCCCGCGCGGCCTCTTCCGCGAACTCGCGCGCCTTGGCCCGCTGGTAGGCGTCATAAAGTGCAGCATAGATCGGACCGGGCCGGCCGTCGCCGACGCTTTTTCCGTCGAGCGTGGTGATCGGCATGACTTCCTTGGTCGCGGAGCTGATCATGACTTCGTCGGCCGAACGCAACTCGGCTTCGGCGATATCGCGCTCCTCGAACGGAATGCCCGCCTCGCGCGCCAGTTCCTCGATGAGCCCGTAGCGGATGCCTTCCAGAATACGCGGCCCGCGCGGCGCGCCCAGCAAGGTGCCGCCCTTCACGATCCACACATTTGAGGACGAACCTTCGGTAAGCAAGCCGTCGCGCAACTGGATGGTTTCGAGCGCGTCGTTTTCGGCGGCGTGCTGCGCCATCAGCACGTTGCCGAGCAGCGATACCGATTTGATGTCGCAATGCAGCCAGCGCTTGTCTTCGGCGGTCACGGCCACCGCGCCGCGCGCACGATCCGCCACGCTCGGAAACACGAGCTGGCCGAGCATGACGAACACGGTCGGCGTGATGCCCGCCGGAAATGCATGCCCGCGCCGCTTCGCGACACCGCGCGTGACCTGAATGTAGACGAGCGCGTCGCCGGTGCCGACGTTTTCGCCGATGGCGCGATCGATCAACGCGCGCCAGCCGGCGTCGTCGAAAGGATTGTCGATGCGGATCTTGCCGAGACTGCGATTCAGCCGCGCGAGATGCTGCTTGAGGCGGAACGGCAGGCGAGCGCCATCGGCTTGCGCGTAGAGCGGCACGACTTCATACACGCCGTCGCCGAAAATGAACCCGCGATCGAGCACGGGAATGCGCGCTTCGGAAAGCGGCCCCCACTCGCCGTTCAGATAAACCGTGGGATCGAAGACTTCGGCTTGGCTCATCGGGACCGCTCCTTTCTCAACCTGTCGTTCAACTTCGCTTACTTGGATTACTTGCGCTTTTGCCACCAGAGCAGCGCCGAATCCCACAGGCGGCCGAAGATGCCCGCTTCCGGCACGTCCTGCAGCGCGACGAGCGGGAATTGCGCGACTTCCTTGCCGTCGGCCATCATCTTGACGGAGCCGATCTGCTGGCCCTTCTTGATCGGCGCGACGAGCAGATCGCTGTGCGTGACCGTCGGCTTGACCTTCTCGCCCAGACCCTTCGGCACGGTGATGTACTGGTCCGTCATGACGCCAGCCTGCACGCTGTCGGCGGCGCCCTTGTACACGCGCGGCGAGTCGATCACCTGATTCGCCTTGTACAGGCGCAGCGCGTCGTACGCGGTGTAGCCGTAGTTCAGCATCTTCAGGCTGTCCTGCACGCGGTTGTGCTCTTTCGGCTCGCCCATCATCACGGCGACGAGACGGCGGCTCGCATCGGGCACGCCGACGAGCGAGCGCTTCGCGGTCGCGATCAGGCAGTAGCCCGCGGCCTTCGTGTGGCCGGTCTTGAGGCCATCGACGGTCGGATCGAGCCACAGCAGGCGATTGCGGTTCGGCTGCTTGATCTTGTTGTACGTGAATTCCTTAACCGAGAAGATGCTGTAGTACTCGGGGAAGTCGCGCACGAGGCGCGTGGACAGCACGGCGAGATCGCCGGCGGTCGTGTAGTGCTGCGGATCGGGCATGCCGTTCACATCGGCGAAATTCGTGTTCTTCATGCCGATGCGCTTCGCCGCCGCGTTCATCAGCTGCACGAAGTTGCTTTCGCTGCCGCCGACGAGCTCCGCCAGCGCGATAGCCGCGTCGTTGCCCGACTGCACGATCATGCCGTAGACGAGATCGTGCACGGTGACCGGCTTGTTCGCTTCGATGAACATGCGCGACTCGTCCGTGCGCACGCGGCGCACGGCCTCGCTCGGCATGACCGTCTGGTCCATGTTGATCTTCTTCGCCTTCAGCGCATCGAAAACGAGATACGCGGTCATCAGCTTTGTGAGCGATGCAGGCTCGACGCGCTCATCGGGATTGCCCGACGCGAGCACCTGATTGCTGGTGGCATCGACGAGCACCCACGAGCGCGCGGTCACCTCGGGCGGGGCTACTTGCGCGAACGCGCTCGCGGTGGCCAGCACGGTGGGCAGCACGAGTGCGGCTTTGATGGTTCGATGATGAACGATGGAAACAGAAGGGAAAGACAGGCCGGCAGGGACAAAGCGCATAGGATCGATCGGCGGAAAAAGCAGGCTGCGACGAGGACGATCGGGGATCGGATGATCGGCGAAGCACGGGTTGAACAGGCTGACCGTCGCTGTTGATCGGGCTTATCGCCAGGACAGCGGCACGCGCGGCGCCGCGGCGAAAAGCGCTCGTTCGACAGACGGACGCGAAAACGGTTCTCGGAAGCCGGCGTTTCGATGACTGCGAGAAATTCGGCGGCATCGCACGGCCGGAAACAGCGAAAAAATTCTGCGCCATTATACGCGCGGCCCGCTTCCGTTTTCCTTCGAATCTGCGCTGTTGCCGTGGGTTTTAACGTTTTTCAGGCTGCGCTTAGCCGCTTTTACCGGTCACGAAACGATGAGCGAACAAAGCCCTTCAGGCACCTTGCGACGCTCGTTCGAGGATGAAATGCTCAGCGCCACGCGTCGACGATCACGCGCTTGAGAATATGCAGCTTGCGGTGAAAGAAGTGCTCGCCGCCCGGAATCACGACGACGGGCAATTCCTGCGGCCGCGCCCAGTCGTAGACGGATTGAATCGGCACGGTGTCGTCGACTTCGCCGTGAATCACGAGCGTGGTGTCGGGCACGGGCGCGACTTCCCAGCGGCTCGCCGCCGTGCCGACGAACACCATGCGCTCGATGTCCTTCCCCGCTTCGAGCATGCGCCTCGCGACATGCGACAGCACGAACGTGCCGAATGAAAAGCCCGCGAGCACGATCGGCACGTCGGCCTGACCGGGTTGCGCGCGCATGTGGTCGATCAGCGCGAGCAGATCGTCCTGCTCGCCGATGCCGTTGTCATGCTCGCCGGCCGTCGCGCCGACGCCGCGAAAATTCGAGCGATACGTCACGTAACCGAGCTGGACCATGGTGCGCGCGAGTGTCTGCGCGACCTTGTTGTCCATCGTGCCGCCGAAGAGCGGATGCGGATGCGCGACGAGCGCGATGCCGCGTGCGGGCTGGCTGTTGGCATCGGTGCGATCGAGCGCACACTCGATCTTGCCGACCGGCCCGTCGATCAGGAATTTTTCGGTTTGCGCGTTCATGGCTGCCGTTATGCGGGTTGATCGATGAGAAGACGTTCGACGATCTTGCCGTTGGCCAGATGCGACTCCACGATTTCGTCGATGTCGGTTTCATCGACATACGTGTACCACGTGCCTTCCGGATACACGACCACGACCGGCCCGAGTTCGCAGCGGTCCAGACACCCGGCCTTGTTGATGCGCACCTTGCCTTCGCCCGCGAGGCCGAGTTGCTTCACGCGTTTCTTCGCGTGCTCCTGCATGGCCTGCGCGTTGCAGTTCGCGCAGCTCGGGCGCGGCGCGTCGGCATCGCGCTGGTTCAGGCAAAAGAACACGTGGTACTTGTAGAAGGAATCCATGAGCGTGGGCGATGAGAGTGTCGGTCGATTATAGCGAGCGATGTTCGTGCCCGCCGCGTCACACCGGCCGGTTCGCCTTGCGCGCGCGACGCCGCGCGAGCCACGCGCGCTCCGCCGCGGACGCGAGCCAGCCGAGCGCCGCATACGGCCATACCCACGCGAGCCAGTGCGCGAGCCCGTTGAAATGCAGATAGCGGCCCTGCCGCCAGTCGGCGAGCACGATATCGAAATACGGATTCACCGGCAGCAGATTGACGATTGCGAGCGAAACGACGAGCGCCGCGCCCGCGAGCGCCGCCCGCAGTCCGCGCGGCAGCGATACCGACAGCACGCCCGCCGTGATCGCGATGCCGATGCCTTCGAGCGCGCCGTCCGTCGCCCAGTCGAAAGTCAGGCCCGCGCGCGATTGCAGGAACGTCGCGCCCGCCTTCGCGAAAAGCGTGATCGCGACGAGGCCGAGCATCAGCCGGATACGCGGCGCGCGATGGCGCGTGAGGAGCGTCAGGAGCACGAGCGCCGCGAACAGGCTCGTCGATGTGATCAGCGCTTCCCACGCGTCGTCGGGCAGCAGCGCGCCGATCCGGTCCGGCCAGCTTTCGACGTCCCATGCGGCGGGCGTCCACGCGAGGATCGCGTCCTGCATCGCCGGGTCGAGCTCGTCCCATAGCACGCGCGGCAGATCGCCGCCGCCGAAGAGATACGGCGCGGGGAACATCGCCGCGAACGGCCACAGCGCCGACAAGCCGATGACATACGCCGCGTCGCGCTCGAACCACGTGAAGCGGATGCGTCGCAGGAGGCCCCGGTCGAGCAGCGCGCTCGTCGCGGGCGCGATCAGCACGCCGCCGACAAGCGCGCCGAACGCATTGGCGGCGAGATCGAGATTCGAGGCGACGCGCGTCGGCAGATACGTCTGGATGGCTTCCATCGTGCCGGACAGCAACGCGCCGCCGACGAGCGCCGCGCCCACCGCAAGCGTGCCGCGCACACGCGGATACAGCGCGAGCACGATCAGCGAACCGAGCGGCATGTAGCCGAGCACGTTCGTGACGACATCGAAGACGGTCAGATACCGCGGCAGCGGATCGGCGAGATACGCGAGCGGGCTCAGGCCCAGCGAGCGCCAGCCGGAAAAAGGATAGAGCGAACCGTAGACCACGAGCACCGCGTATGCGGCGAGCGCCTGCCGGGAAAACGCCGACGGGCGGCGCTGCCATTGCTTGATCGTCATGAGCCGCCCGGACGCCTCCGTGCTGGGCGGATGGTGAAACTACCGAAGGTCATCGCGAAGCGGAAAGGGGTTGCGCGGCAAGCCACGTGGAAAGTTGCGCGATCACGTCGTCCGATGCGGCCGCGAGCGCCCGCGCGCCGCCGGATGCGTCGGCGCTCGGCGCAGGCGCACTCGCGGCGAAACTGCGCTGGCCGATCACGCGGCCTTGCTGCGTGAGCGTCGCGCGCACGGACACGAGGCCGTGGCTTTGCTCGGGCGCGTCGAAGACCTGCTCGAAGCTCGTCAGCTCGACTTCGAGCAGCGGCACGGCGCGCACCGGATCGGCACCCGACAGGATCGGGCCGCGCGCCGCGAGCGCCTCGCGCAACCGCTGCGTGAGCAGTTGCGCGGGCGGCATCGTCCAGTGGCTGTCCGAGTAGTTGCCGGTGCGTTGTGCGTCGACGTAGCTCAGCCGATACGCGAACGAGTCGGTTTCCAGACTGCGCGGCGCGCCCACCGCGAGCACCTTCACCGGCGGCATCGGCAGGCTGTTGGCCGTCGCGTCGAGGGCGGGCGGCGCGCCGAGATCGTAATGCGCGTTGGGCATCGCGGTCGGCGTCGATCCGCAAGCCGCGAGCAGCGTGACGCAAGCGAGCGCGAACGCCGCGACTGCTCCTTTCATGTCGATGTCTGCCATGTCGTTTTCTCGATCAATGCGCTGCTTTCGCGGGCCACGTGAAGCCCGGCTCGCCCGGTCCCGGCTCCTTTTGCGGCGCGCCGAAGAGCACGCTGCGCGGATTGGTGCTGAACGCGTCGGCGGCGCGATCGACCGAACGCGCCGCCGCGCTCACGTCGTCGCCGAACGAATAGAAGCGCGGCAACGCCTCGAAGCCGACGCGCGCCGTCACGAAGCGCAGCGACTCGTTCATGTCCGCGAGCGCCGCGCCGGCTTCCTCGGCGGCCTTGCCCGCCTTGTTCAGATTGGCGACGAACGGGCCATCCGGACGATTCAGGTTCTGCACGAACTGGTTGGTCGAGGCGAGCGTGGTGTTGAGTTGCTTCAGCGTCTGCGGCAACTGGGCCACCGCAGGCTGGACCTGACCCGCGAGCGCGGTGATGCTGTCCGCCGCGCCCTGCAGGCTTTTCGTCGTGGCCATGAGCTGATCGCGCACGTCGTCGGAAAGGAATTTGTCGGCGTCCTCGGACAGGCGCTCGAACTTCTTCAGGATCACGTCTCCGCGCTGCTGCAACTGTTCGAAGAGGCCCGCGCGCATCGGCACTTCGGCAACATTTTGCGGCGACGAATCGAGCGGCGAGGTGTCCTTGCCGGTGTCGTCGAGTTGCACGAACGCGATGCCCGTCACGCCCTGAAAGCCGAGCGTCGCGAAGGTCGAGTGCGTCATCGGTGCGTTCTTGTCGACGAGAATGCGGATACGGATCTGGCCCGGATGCTCCTTGTCGAAGCGGATCGATTGCACCTTGCCGACGCCCAGACCGCGATAACGCACGGCCGCATCCGTGAAGAGGCCGGTCACGTTGGTGCGCGCGATCAGGTCGTAAGGCACGCGCACGGTGCGGTCCACGTTGAAGAAGAACACGGCGAACGCGATGGCCAGCACGAGGACGATCGTGAAGAGACCGGTCCAGAACGCGTGTGATTTGTTTTCCATCGGCAGGTTCCTTTGACTTCGCGGCGGCGTCGGTGAGGCGTCGTTCGGCTATTTGTTGACGGCGATCGGCGCGTCCTCGAGCGCGGCCGGCGGCAGTTTCGCGCGGCGCTCGGGCGGCAGCGCCTGCAACGCGCGACGCCCGCGCCGCCCGAGAAAATACTCGCGGATGAACGGATGATCCACCGCGCACGCCTCCTCCACCGGCGCCGCGACGAGCACGCGCCGTTCCGCGAGCACGGCGACACGCGTCGAGAGCGCGACCATCGTATCGAGATCGTGCGTGACGAGAACGACGGTCAGCCCGAGCGCGCGATGCAGCGTCGCGATCAGATCGACGAACTCGTCCGATGCCTTCGGATCGAGGCCGGCGGTCGGTTCGTCGAGAAAGAGCAGTTCCGGCTCCAGCGCGATCGCCCGCGCGATGCCCACGCGCTTCACCATCCCGCCCGACAGCGCCGACGGCATCTTGCTCGCGTGCTTGCACGACAGCCCGACCATCTCGAGCTTCAACATCACGAATTCGCGGATCAGGTCCTCGGGAATCTTGCCGAGTTCGCGAAACGGCTGCGCGATGTTGTCGTACACGGTCAGCGACGAGAACAGCGCGCCTTGCTGGAACATCATGCCCGAGCGCGTGCGCAGCATTTTCGCCGTTTCCTCGTCCATCTGCGCCCATTCCTCGCCGAGCACGCGGATGGTGCCCGATGTCGGCGATTCCAGCCCGAGCATCTGCCGCACGAGCGTGGTCTTGCCCGAGCCCGATCCGCCGAGCAGCGCGACAATCTCGCCGCGCCGCACATCCAGATTCAGATGCTCGTGGATCACCGTGCGCCCGTAGCGCTTGGTGAGATCGCGCACCTCGATCACCGGTTCCGCGATGACGGGCGGCGGCTGATGGCGAACGGCTGTGGCGAGCGTGGTCGACATGGCGGTCAGAGTCCGACGTTCTGAAACAGGATCGCGAACACGGCGTCCGCGAGAATCACGATGGTGATCGATGTCACGACGGATGTCGTCGTGCCTTCGCCGAGACTCTGCGAATTCGCCTTGATGCGGAAACCGAAGTGACACGCGGCGAGCGCGATCAGCATGCCGAACACGACGCCCTTGCCGAGCCCGATCCACAGATTCGCGATCGGCACGACCGATGGCAGCGAGCGGATGAAGAAGTTCATGTCGATCGACAGCACGAGCTTCGCCGCGAGCGCGCCGCCCGTCAACGCGATGATATTGGTCCACATGACGAGCAGCGGCATCGCGATGCCGAGCGCGATCACGCGCGGCAGCACGAGCCGCAGTCCGTGGGGAATGCCCATGACCTGCATCGCGTCGAGCTCTTCGGTGACGCGCATCACGCCGATCTGCGCGGTGATCGCGGAACCCGAGCGCCCGGCGACGAGAATCGCGGAGAGCACCGGTCCGAGCTCGCGGATCACCGAAAGCCCGAGAATGTTGACGATGTACTGATTCGCGCCGAACGCCTGCAACTGTTGCGCGGACAGATAGCTCAGCACGATGCCGATCAGAAACGCGACGAGCGCGGTGATCGCGAGCGCCTGCGCGCCGGCGCTGTAGATGTTGGCGGAGATTTCCGTCCACGGAATGCGCTGCGGACGCCGCACGAGCCCGACGAGATCGAGCACGAAGGCGCCGAACATCGCGAGGCCGCCGTAGAGGTGATCGAAGAAATCGAAGATGAGCTGGCCGAGGCGCGTGACGGGATCGACGCGATCGACGGGCTCGGGTTCCTCGCGCTCGGCGTCGAGCAGCGCGACGCGCTCGAAGATTTCGCGCTGGGTATCGGACAGCGCGATGGTCGCGGGCATCTTGCGGCCCCACACGCGCCACAGCGCCTGACCGCCGACGTGATCGAGCCGCTCGATCGACAGCAGATCCCACTGGCCGATCGCCTCGCGCCCGATGGCGCGCAGCCGTCGCGTGACGCCGCTCTTCGCGCGGTCGCGGGCGAGCGCGAGCGCGGTCCACTGGCCCGAGAGCCGGACCACCTTGCCCTGCTGACCGGCTTCCACTCTTAGGCGCGGCGGCGTGTCGAAGTCCAAGGATCGATGGCGCGGTGAGACGCGGTTGAACGGGAGAGGACATTGTAGCGAAGTGTGTCGCGGGGGCGAGGGGATGATCTCGCGCCGCGAAAGCCCGGAATCGGCGTCACAGCTTACAAGGCGAGGTTTCAGCAAGCGAAAAACCCGCATAGCGCCGCTACAATATCCGCCATGAACTCAACTCCCTTCGCCCCCGATGCGCCCTGGCGCATCGACCGCACCCGGCTCGCGACGCTCGCCGAACGGCCCGCCCGCGACTGGACCATCGATATCGTCGACGAAACGGGCTCGACGAACGCCGACGTGATGGAGCAGTTGCGCGCCTCGCGTCGCGGCAGCACGCCCGCGCCGCTCGCCCGCGTCGCGTATTCGCAGACCGCCGGGCGCGGACGGCGCGGCCGCGCATGGCTTGCCGAGCCGGGCAATGCGCTGCTGATGTCGGTCGGCTGCGTGCTGAAGCGGCCGATCGAAGGGCTGTCGGGTCTGAGTCTCGCCATCGGCACCGCCGTGCTCGATGCGCTCGCGCATCTGCCGCTCTCGCCATCCGCGCGACCCGCGCTGAAATGGCCGAACGACGTCCTGCTCGACGACGGCAAGCTCGCCGGCATCCTGATCGAAACCGCGTGGAATACGCCGAACGCGACGGCGGTCGTGATCGGCATCGGCGTGAATTTGCATGGCGCGGAGCAACTGGCCGCTCAGGTCGACGATGCCAACCGCCAGGCCACGTCTTCCGCGCCCGGCACCACGCCCGCGGCGCTCGCGCGCGCATGGCCCGACGCCAATCTCACCGACACCCTCGCCGCGCTCCTCAACGCGCTCGACGCCGCGCTGCCGCGTTTCGAAACTGAAGGCTTCCGGCCGTTCCGCCAGCGCTGGCTCGACGCGCACGCCTGGGCCGGACGCGAAGTCGTGCTGATGGATCAGGGCATGGAAGTGACGCGCGGGATTGCATCGGGTGTCGATGAGAGCGGCCAGTTGCTGATCGACGCGCCCGAGGGCCCGCGCACCGTCACGACCGGCGAACTCACGCTGCGCCTCGCGCGGGAGCGTCCGTGAGCGAAGCGCCGTACCTGCTCATTGATGCGGGCAACAGCCGTATCAAGTGGTCGCTCGTCGATGAAACCGGCGCGTCGCTGTCGAACGGCGCGTTCGAACACGCGCATCATTCGACCGCCGCCGATGACGCCGCGCTCGACGCCTGGTCCGGGTTGCCCACGCCTTCGAGCGCATGGATTTCGAACGTCGCGGGCATGCCGGTGCAGAACCGCATCCAGCGTCTGATCGACGCGCGCTGGCCGACGCTCCCGCGCACCGTCGTACGCGCGCGCGCCGAGCAGTGCGGCGTGATCAACACTTACGCGGATCCGACGCGCCTCGGCAGCGATCGCTGGGCCGGCATGATTGCCGCGCGGGCGGCCTATCCGGGCGAGCATCTGCTGGTCGCGACGTTCGGCACCGCGACGACGCTCGAAGCATTGCGCGCCGACGGCGTCTTCACGGGCGGCCTGATCGCGCCCGGCTGGTCGCTGATGATGGAATCGCTCGGCAGCCACACCGCGCAGTTGCCGACGCTCGACGCGGCATCGGCGCGTGAGGCCCTGAATCAGACACGCAGTCTCTTCGCCACCGACACCGCCGCCGCGCTCTCCGCCGGATGCCTGCTCGCGCAGGCGGCGCTGATCGAACGCGCGTGGCGCGACCTGAAAGCAGACTGGCACGCCGACGTCCGGCTCGTGCTCGGCGGCGGCGCGGCAAATGAAATCGCGGGGGCACTCGACGTGCCGTACACGCGACACGATTCCCTCGTGCTGTCCGGCCTCGCGCTCATCGCGCGCGACGCGACGGCGCGCCAGTCGTCTGACTGACCGATTTGTTTGATGGACGGAGCAAAAGAATGCTGCGCTGGCTGATCGCCCTTCTGATTCTCGGCAACCTGCTGATGTTCGCGGTCATGCGCGGCATGTTCGGCCCGCTTCCCGCCGCGGGCGCGCGCGAGCCGCATCATCTGTTGCAGCAGGTTCATCCCGAAGCGCTCGCTACGCGACCGCTGAGCCCCGAAGAAGCGTTCGATCAGCCGCGCGTCGGCGGACCGGCGCCTGCCGCCAACGTGCAGTCCGCGCCGCTCGGGCAGTGATTCCGCGAGCGCGAATCAGGACTGCGCGCGGACCTTTTTGAGCAGCGCGGTCGTCGATCGATCGTGCTCGAACGCGATGGCGAGCGCCTTGCCGCCCCAGCCGCGCACCAGCGCCGATTCGGCCAGCTTGTCCATGTCGTAGTCGCCGCCCTTCACGAGCACGTCGGGGCGCAGAGCATCGATCAGTTCCAGCGGCGTCGGTTCCTCGAACTTCACGACCCAGTCGACGCTTTCCAGCGCCGCGAGCAACGCCATGCGATCGTCTTCGCGATTGATCGGGCGATCGTCGCCCTTGCCGAGCGTGCGCACGGACGCATCGCTGTTCACGCCGACGATGAGCGTCGCGCCGAGCGCTTTCGCATCGGCGAGATAGCTCACGTGACCGCGATGAAGAATATCGAAGACGCCGTTGGTAAAGACGACGGGACCGGCAAGAGCCGGACGGCGCGCGGCGAGCGCTTCGCGCGTGATGATCTTGCGTTCGAAAATGGCGGACATGTCGGCGCTCGTTGCGATGTGCTGAAAGCGCGCATTGTGCCACGGCGCTTTCGACGCGAATCGAATCTAATCGATGCGGGCAGAAATGCAAACGGCCCGCCGGTTCTACCAGGCGGGCCGTTTCGTCGAAGGCGTGAAGGACTGAACGCTCAGGCCGGTTGCTCGGCCGCGCCGCCCGGCGCCGCTTGCAGACGCAGCGTCACTTCCTTGCGATAGCGATTCAATTCCTGCGCGGTCACGAACGAACGCTCGAACAGAATGGACAGGTTGTGCAGGATGCGCTCGACGACCTTCTTTTCCCAGCTATCGTCGAAGCGGATCTGGTCGTCCAGCCAGCGTTCGAGCCATTCCGGATCAGGCAGGCGCGACTGCACGGTGTCGCGCGGGAAGAGCGCCTGATTCACATGCAGGTTGGTCGGATGCAGCGGCTTTTCCGTGCGGCGCGCCGACGCCATCAGCACGCCGATCTTCGCGAACGCCGCGCGCGCGGTGTCGCCCGCATTCGCGAGCGCCTTCTTCATGTAGCGCAGATAAGCGCCGCCGTGGCGTGCTTCGTCGCGCGAGATGGTTTCGTAGATGTGCTTGATGACCGGTTCCGTGTGCCACTCGGCTGCGCGTCGGTACCAGTGATTCAGACGGATTTCGCCGCAGAAATGCAGCATCAGCGTTTCGAGCGGCGGCGCCGGATCGAATTCGAAGCGCACCGCGTGCAGCTCCTCTTCGCTCGGGACCATGTCCGGCTTGAAGCGCCGCAGGTATTCCATCAGCACCAACGAATGCTTCTGTTCCTCGAAGAACCACACGCTCATGAAAGCGGAGAAGTCGCTGTCATGGTGGTTGTCACGCAGGAACATTTCGGTTGCGGGAAGAGCGGACCATTCGGTGATCGCGTTCATCTTGATCGTCCTGGCCTGCTCGTCGGTGAGCAGGGACGCATCGAATTTGTCCCAGGGAATGTCTTTCTCCATATCCCAGCGGACGGATTCCAGCGATTTATATAGTTCCGGATAAAGCATGGTGTTCATTGTCCACCCCTGATGCCACGTATGCGACGTTATATCTAATGACTTCGGCCGGGACGCGCGTGAAAACCTGCGCGCAAGCAGCCAAGCTTTCAATTTTACGCGGGATTCGGTCGGCCTAAGACCAAAAGCGACAACGAGCGCTGAAATTCGGCGCTGCGGCGACGCGTCGCGCCGCGAAAACACTGCACTTCCTTGTGCAAATGTTGCTGTTGTGCGTCTTGTTCTACCGTGGGTGAGGAGCGAAACCTGTGCCTGAGGTATGGTCGAGTGGCGCCGAACCTGCTGCCGGCACTGCGCCGGCCGTGCAATATGACGTTCTCACATGACAGCGATGCGCATGCCACGCGAATTCCGCGCCAATGCTCGCCGCAGCGAGCGTTTTTCATCATAGCATGGCCGATTGGCGCCAATCCGCGACGGTTTCATCGATCGGGGTCAACCCCGTGACGTAGTGCACGCCGTCGTTGAACTTGCGGCGCAGCGCGGGACTGCTGCCGCCGACCCAGATGCGCACGTGCGGGGGCAGCAGGTTGCGCAGATCGGTCAGGCCGTTCGCGATGGACTGCGCCGGCAGCACCGCCGTGAACGACAGCGCGACGATATCGACCTTGTGCGCCGCCACGGCATCGACGATATCGTGCAGCGGCGTTTGCAGCCCGAGCTGGACGCAATCGCAATCGGAGAGCGTGAACATCGCCTCGGCCATCAGGATGCCGAGGCCGTGGCCTTCGCCCGAGAGCGTCGTGAGCAGCACGCGCGGACGGCCGCCGCGCCCACGAACGGCGTCGGAGAGCGGGCGCATCAGCGTGCGCATCGCGGACTGGATCGCTTCGCTGAACAAATGTTCGTGATAGACCTGCAACGTGCCCGCCGCCCACGCATTGCCGACCCGCGCCGACAGCGGCGCCGCCACGTCCAGCACGAAGCGCTCGAGCCCGTCGCGCGTCGCGCGCTTCAATAGTCCGAAGCGGAATTCATCGTAGGCGCTTGCGCGCAACAACGAGATCAGATGATCGAGTTCCGCGTCCGGCGCGTCCTGACCGACGCCCGAACTCTCGGCCAGTTGCTGTAACAGTTCGATCGATTGTCCAAGCACCTTACTCGGCCGGTGGCCCGCGTCGAGCAGGCGCTTCACGAGCCGCAGCTTCGTGACCTGGTCCTGTGGGTAGAGCCGCTCGCCGCCGGGCGAACGCATCGGCTGGGGAAAGCCGTATCGACGCTCCCAGACACGCAATGTGTCCTTCGTCAGACCAATCTCCTGAGCGATCGCGCCAATGCCGATTCCGGTTGTGCCTGACGGCGCAGCGCGCGGCGGGACGGGTTCCGGCAGTTCGGCGCCATCGGAAGCCGGGTCAGAGTCGAAGTCCTGTTCTGATGTGTTTGTCATAGACAGATCGATTTAAAGACACGCGCTTCACTCGATGCAGGTTACGTGCCCGACCCCGCATGGTGGACAAATTTATACGCCGTCGATGTTTCATCATAGACAAAATCGAAACGTGCGTCGGTGCTGAGACACATTTCCGCACTACTTTGGATCAGATGACGCGAGACGCGGTCCGATGCAGTCTTGCATCGAAGGAAAACGAATGGTGTGCCCGGCGACGCGTTGCACGCCGCCGGGCATAAAAATCAGACGGGCTTCTTGCGCGGCGCGGCCTTGCGCGCGGGCGTTTTCTTCGCGGCGGACTCAGATTTGTCCGCGGCGTCGTTCGCCGCCTGCCCGGCGTCGGTTTCGCCAGCGGCGAGCTGCTCGCCTTCCCCGCCCGTCGCGTTGAACGGGCCGGTCATGCCCGGCTGGAGCATGGCGAGATGCGCGAGCTGATTGAACTGCGATTGCAGCACGTTCCACCAGCCGGTCGGATCGAAGCCGGGCGGCGTTGCGGCGTCGCCTGCCACGTCCTCGCCTTCAGCCGCTGTCGCGCTCGCCGGCGCTTCACGTGCCGGCTCCTGCTTCGGCGCGTCCGCTTTGGCCGTGCCGCCCATCGGCCAGCCGGCGGCAACGGTCTTCTTGTTTTCCGCCGCCGCGCCTTGCGCGCTCTCGACCGACGACTGCGCATACGCGCCGAACGCCCGCAGCGTCGCGAGCGTCGCGCGCTGCACTTCCAGCGCCTGAATCGCCGATTGCAGCATGTTGAGATTGAGCTTCAGCCAGTGCTCGACGGCGCGCATATCCGTCACACGCTTGTCGAGTTCTTCGATGTTGGTGAGCGGAGCGAGCATGTCGGACATCATCGAGAGAGAGGGACCCATGCCCTGCCCGCCGCCCGGCATCGCGGCGGCGAACGGATTCAGGCGCATCAGCTCCCACATCTTGCCCATCATGTCGGCCTGGCCGAATCCGGGAAAACCGGGAATCGTGTAGGGCGGCGTGCCGCCGGCGTTATCGGTCATTCGACTCTCCTTGTTTTCTTGCGTGTGAGATTCGCGTGGCTCAGAACGGCGCGCCGCCCGGAAAGTCCGGCGCGCGCCGCTCGCGCAGCGAACGCATGCCTTCGTGGACGTCCGGCCCCGCGAAACCCATGAATTCGAGCGCGAGCGAGGTATCGAATGTCGGCCCCGCCGAGCGCAGCCAGTTGTTCAGCGCGTACTTGGTCCAGCGGATCGCGGTTTGCGAGCCTTGCGCGAGACGATTCGCCACTTCGATCGCCTTCGGCATGAGTTCGTTCTCGTCGACGGCGAGCGACACGAGGCCGATGCGCTCGGCCTCCTCGCCGCTCACCGGCTCGCACAGCAGCAGATAGTACTTGGCCTTCGCCATGCCGCACAGCAACGGCCACACGATCGCCGCGTGATCGCCCGCCGCGACGCCGAGCCGCGTGTGCCCGTCGATGATGCGCGCCGACTTCGTCGCGATCGAGATATCCGCGAGCAGACCCGCGACCAGTCCCGCGCCGACCGCGGGGCCGTGCATCGCGGAGACGATCGGCTTGCCGCAGTTGATCACGTTATAGACGAGATCGCGCGCCTCGCGCCATACGCGCGCGCGCACATCGAAGTCGTTCGCCATCTCCTCGACGAGCCCGAGATCGCCGCCCGCCGAAAAGCCCTTGCCTTCGCCGCGGATCAGCGCGACGCGCGTATCGGGATCGCGGTCGATGTCGCGCCAGATATCCGCGAGTTCGCGATGCATGTTGGCGTCGGCGGTGGAGAGGTTGCTCTTGTTCGCGCCCGCGCCGGGCATCACCACTTCGAGCACGCCGTGCGGATGGCGGCGCAACTCCAGCGACTTGTAGCTCGCGTAGAGGGAGAGATCGCTCATGATCCAGTTCAATCGAGAGTTAGCGCGGCTGATAGAGCCACTTGCCGTCGCGGATCTCGACCATCACGCGCGCGCGCTGGTCGAGGCCAATGTGATCGTTGGGCGTCATGTTGACCTGCCCGTTGGTGTCGGAGAAATTCTTCGTGCCTTCGAGCGCATCGCGCAGCGCGGCGCGAAATGCCGGCGTGCCGGGCGCGCCCGCCTTCATCGCGATCGGCACCGCGCGATTGAGCAGCATGCCCGCGTCCCACGCATACGAGCCGAATGCGGATACGGTGCCCGCGCCCTGCTTCGCTTCGTACAGTTTGATGTATTCGAGCGCGAGGCGCTTGGCCGGATGATCGTCGGGCAACTGCGCGGCGACGAGCACCGGGCTCGCTGGCAGGAACGTGCCGTTGCAGTCCGCGCCGCACACGCGCAGGAAGTCGCGGTTGCCCACGCCGTGGTTGTGATAGACCTTGCCCTTGTAGCCACGTTGCGCGAGCGTCTTCGGCGGCAACGCGGCGGGCGTGCCGGCCGCGCCGACGACCACCGCATCCGGCTTCGCCGCGAGAATCTTGAGGATCTGCCCGGTCACGCTCGGATCGGTGCGGTTGAAGCGTTCGTTCGCGACGACTTCGATCTTGTGCAGTTGCGCGAACTTCGCGACTTCGGCATAGAAGGTCTCGCCGAGCGCATCCGCCTGACCGATGTACGCGAGCGTCTTCACGCCGTGATTGCTCGCGTGCTCGGCGATCGCGGAGGCCATCATCGCGTCGGTTTGCGGTGTCTTGAAGACCCAGCGGCGCTTGTCGTCGACAGGTTCGATGATCTTCGACGACGACGCGAGCGAGATCATCGGCGTTTGCCCTTGCGCCACGACATCGATCATCGCGAGCGAGTTCGGCGTGATCGACGAGCCGATGATCGCATCGACCTGATCCTCGCTGATGAGCTTCTTCGTGGACTGAACGGCTTGCGTGGTGTCGGATGCATCGTCGAGCACGATGTAATCGACGGGCTTGCCGCCCATCTCCTTCGGCAGCAGCGCCACGGTGTCACGCGCGGGAATGCCGAGCGACGCGGCCGGTCCCGTGAGCGACAGCACGAGCCCGATCTTCACGTGCTGCGCCGTCTGCGCGAATGCCGCTGTCGTCGCGGCGAGCGTGAGCACCGCGCCCGCCAGAAATGTCCACTTGCCTGCCGCCATCGATGTCTCCTTTTCTTTTGATCGTTTTATCGCTGCGCGAAGCAGCCCGGCAAAGTGTAAGGCGAGCCTTGCGCATGCCGCATCGGGCGAAACCCGTTCAGTGCTCCGGCTGGACGACCGCCTGATCGATCGCGCCGAAGATCGATTTGCCCTCTTCGTCGAACATTTCGATCTTCACGCTATCGCCGAACTTCATGAACTCCGTCTGCGGCGCGCCGTGTTCGATGGTCTCCAGACAGCGCTTCTCGGCGATGCAGCAGTAGCCGCGCTTCGTGTCCTTGTTCGAGATCGTGCCCGAGCCGACGATAGAGCCCGCGCGCAGATTGCGCGTCTTCGCGGCGTGCGCGATCAGTTGCCCGAAGTGGAACACCATGTCCGTGCCGCAATCCGGCTGGCCGACCTTCTTGCCGTTCCAGTGCACGATCATCGGCCGATGCACGCGGCCTTCGCGCCACGCGTCGCCGAGTTCGTCGGGCGTGACGGCGACGGGCGAGAACGCGGTCGCGGGCTTGCTCTGGAAGAAGCCGAAGCCCTTCGCGAGTTCGGCGGGAATGAGATTGCGCAGCGACACGTCGTTCACGAGCATCAGCAAACGCACGCTGCGCAGCGCTTCGTCGGGCATCGCGGCCATGTGGACATCGGATGTGATGACGGCGACTTCCGCCTCGAAGTCGATGCCATACGATTCCGTCGCGCACACGATGTCGTCCGTCGGGCCGATGAAGTCGTCGCTGCCGCCCTGATACATGAGCGGATCGGTCCAGAATTCGGGCGGCATGTCCGCCTTGCGCGCCTTACGCACGAGTTCGACGTGATTCACATACGACGAGCCGTCCGCCCACTGGAACGCGCGCGGCAGCGGCGCCATGCAGGCCTTCGAATCGAACTGGAACGTGTTGCGCGCGCGGCCGAGGTTCAGCGCTTCGTAGACGTCCATGAGTTGCGGCGCGTAGAAGGTCCAGTCGTCGAGCGCGCGTTGCAGCGTCGATACGATTCCATCGGCGATGGCCGCCGTGCGCAGATCGCGTGAAACGACGATCAGTTGGCCGTCGCGCGTGCCGTCCTTCAGCGTGGCAAGTTTCATAGGGCGGTTGTGGGTGACTTGGGATGACGTTAAGGGAAATCTATTTTACGATGGTGAATCCCTCGGCTGTGCTTTCGCGCTTCATGCAATCGACCCAATCCGCCATTCCCGACGACGAAGACAACCTCGACGCCACCGACACCGCCGAGGAAAAAACACGCTCCGGCATTCAGTCGATCGAAGTCGGCTTCCGGCTGCTCGACGTGCTCACCAACGAGCCGCGCGCGATGATGCTGCGCGATCTTGCGCAGCGCGCCGGCATGAGCCCGGCGAAGGCGCATCGCTATCTCGTGAGTTTTTTGCGGCTCGGCGTCGCGTCGCAGGATCCGGTGTCGGGGCGCTACGAGCTCGGCGGATTCGCGTTGCAGATGGGGCTGGCGCGGCTCGCGCGCGTCGATGGCGTGAGGCTCGCGCGTATCGCGCTCGCCGAAATGCGCGACCGGCTCGATCAGACGGTCGGTATCGCCGTGTGGGGCAATCAGGGGCCGACCGTCGTGCACTGGATGGAATCGAGTCATCCGGCGAAGGCGTCGCTCAAGCTGGGCGACGTGATGCCGCTGCTCTCGTCCGCGACCGGGCTGCTCTTCGCCGCGTATCTGCCGCGCAGCAAGACGCAGGCGATGCTCGACCGCGAACTCGCCGCCATGAAGCGGACGATGGCCGATGTCGAGCCGCTGCTCGCCGAAGTGCGCGAGCATGGCGCGGCGCGCGTCGAAGGCATGCTGCTGCCGACGATCCACGCATTCTGCACGCCCGTTTTCGACTCGACGGGCGAACTGGCGCTGGGGCTCATCGCGCTCGGTCACGAAGGTACGTTCGATACGCGCTGGGACGGTGAAATCGATTCGGCTCTGCGCGAATGCGCGCGCGGGTTGTCGTATGAACTGGGGTACAAGGCCGGAGCGCGTTGACGGCGCTCGTCGACGCGGGCGAGGAACATCGCTTCCATCGCGCGTGTCTTATGCGTTTCGCCTGACCCGCAACTCACGTCTTTCACCCCCCGCACGATGCCACTGTTTCAGTTCCGCCGTCCTCGCCCCGCGTCGGGCGAGCCGCCCGATCCCGCTTCCGAATCCGCCACGCCGCGACGCTGGCCGCGCTGGGTGCTGGCCGTGCTGATCGTCGCGGGCCTGCACTGGAGCGCGATGCGGTGGATCGAACATAATCGGCAGCCGACGAACGCGCCGCCGGAGGCTCCGCCCGTGCAGGTGGAATTGCTGACGCCCAAGCCGATTGCGCCGCCCGCGCCGACGCCGCCCAAACCGGCCGCTCCCGTGCCGGCGCCGCCGAAGCCCGCCGCGCCCGCCCCCGCAACGAAAGCGACGCCCGCGCCCGCTCCGGTGTTGACCGCGGCGACGCCGCAGCCGGACGCGCCCGCCGCCGCGTCGGGCGTGGCGGAATCCGCGCCCGCGCAGGCGCAAACGCAAACGCCAGCGTCCGCGGCACAACCCGCAGCCGCGTCGGGCGACAAGTTCAGTGTTCCGCCCTCGGGCGAGTTACGTTACGACACGCTCGTAAATGGCGTGATGAATCAGACCGGCACGATCCACTGGATCAACGACAGCCAGCATTACGAAATGGTCGTTTCGATCCCGTTGCCCTTCGTCGGTCCGTATGTGTATTCGAGCAAGGGTCATATCGACGGCTTCGGCATAGCGCCCGAACAGTATTCCGAACAGCGCGGCCGCCGCGCCGCCGACATCGCCATCTTCAATCGCGAGACGAAGCAGATCGTCTACACGAAGACGCCGCAGAGTCAGCCGCTCACGGACGGCGCGCAGGACCGCTTCAGCGTCGTCATGCAACTGGCGAGTCTCGTGCGCGGCGCGCCGGACAAGTACAAGCCGGGCGTCACGCGGCAATTCAGCGTCGCGGACAACGACAGCAACGAAATCTGGCCGATCGAAACCGTCGGCGATGAAACCGTGCAGGCGCGCGGCGGCTTCACGACCGCGCGCCATTTCACGCGCCTGCCGCGCAAGGAAGGCGACCGCCGCAAGCTCGACATCTGGCTCGCGCCGTCGATCGGCTGGCTGCCCGTGCGGATTCTGCAAACCGAACCGAACGGCATGCAAATCGAACTGCTCTGGGCCGGCAAACTCACGCCGCCATCGCAGTCGACAGGACAAGCTGTCACGCCGGGCACGCAAGATGCGTCTGAGGAAACCGCGCCCGCTGCGCCCGAGTCGTCCGAAACGCCCGAGTCGGACAGACCGTAACGCGGCCGTCACACTCCGTGACACCGGGCACGACGAAGGCGCAGTCAATCGCGAACCGCAGTCTTTACGGAGCCGATATGCAGTTGACGATCAATCGCATCGATACACGCTATGTTCTCGACAACGAAGGCGGCGGTCCCTGGCTCGTCTTCGTCCATCAGCTTGCCGGCGATCTCTCTGTCTGGGATCAGATGGCCGGCTACTTCCGCCATGAGTTCACTGTCCTGCGCTACGACTTGCGCGGTCACGGCGAAACGGCCGTGTCGACGGATTCGTTCACGATCGACGATCTCGCCGACGATCTCGCGCAATTGCTCGACAAGCTGGGCGCGCCGTCGGCGCATGTGGTCGGGCTGTCGATCGGCGGAATGGTCGCGCAGAAGTTCGCGATCAACCATGCGGACAAAGTGGAATCGCTGACGGTTGTGGGCGCGCCGGCCTTTATTCCCGAGGACGCGCGTCCGACATTCGCGCAACGGGCAGCGTCCGTGCGCGAACACGGGACAGCGAGTATCGTGGAAGCGACGCTCGAACGCTGGCTCACGCCTGAATTCCGCAAGGCGCATCCCGAAGTGGTCGAGCAAATCGGGGATACGATCGCGCGCACACCCGCCGAGGGGTTCGCGCGCGCAGCGGAGGCGGTCAGCCGTTTCGATGCGCGAGACAAACTGGCCTCTGTGCAGAAGCGCACGCTGGTTGTCGCGGGCGAGCACGATGTTGGCACGCCGCGTGCTGCTTCTCGGGTGGTTGCAGACACGGTGCCGGGCGCGCAATTCGAATTACTCAACGCGGCGCACCTTTCACCGGTGGAGGAATCGCAACGCTTTTCCGCTTTACTGGCGGCCTTTTTACGCGATTCCACTTGATTCTCCCGTTTTTGTTGCAGAAGAAAGCCTCGATACAATCGGCATCACATCGAGGCCACCCCTTGAATTCCAACCCAGTCGCTCCAACTAAGCGTCAGGATTGCCACGGAGCAAACGAGGAATAAGGAGTGTCGCCATGCAAATGATCTACAACAGCCCCAACTATTGCGTCGTCGAATTTCCACCGCAAGACAACCATCTCGCCATGAAGGCGGGCGGTTACGAGATCGTCGACAAGAACACGCAGCGGGAGATTTTCATCGACGGCGCGCTTGCCGCGAAGTTTCGCGAGCACGTGCAGCAACTGATCTCGGAAGAGCCGTCGCTAGAAGATGTGGATGAGTTCCTCGGACAGTTCGATATCTTGATGAATCAACCCGTCGTGCTCCACTGATGCATGCACGCGCGCGGGCGGCTCGTCGCCGTCCGCGCCCGCCGCCGCGCGGACCCGCGGCTCAGGCGACACTCGCCGTTCCCAAAGACCCCGCCCCGCAATGGCGGGGTTCTTTTTTTGCCGGCATCGAACGCCATGCGTGCCCGCCCGCCGAAGGCGAGCGCCCCGCGCTGCGGCTACAATGTCAGGCTATTTCACCTTTGGTGCAGGCCTCGTCCGTCATGACCCAGAACGCCCTTCCGAAATCCCTCGCGCGCGCCTACACGCGCGGCGCCGCGTTGCCCGCGCTGCTGCAAAAACGCATCCTGATCCTCGATGGCGCGATGGGCACGATGATCCAGCGCTACAAGCTGGACGAAGCCGCGTATCGCGGCGAGCGCTTCAAGGACTACGGCCGCGACATCAAGGGCAACAACGAGTTGTTGTCGATCACGCAGCCGCAGGTCATCCGCGAGATTCACGAGCAGTATCTGGCTGCGGGCGCCGACATTCTCGAAACGAACACGTTCGGCGCCACGCGCGTCGCGCAGGCCGATTACGGCATGGAAGACCTCGCTGCGGAGATGAACATCGAGTCGGTGAAGCTCGCGCGCGAAGCCGGCGACAAATATTCGACACCGGACAAGCCGCGCTTCGTCGCGGGCGCGATCGGACCGACGCCCAAGACCGCGAGCATTTCGCCCGACGTGAACGATCCGGGCGCGCGCAACGTCACGTTCGACGAACTGCGCGAGGCGTACTACGAACAGGCGAAGGCGCTGCTCGACGCGGGCTGCGACCTGTTTCTCGTCGAAACGATCTTCGACACGCTGAACGCGAAGGCCGCCTTGTTCGCGCTCGATCAGCTCTTCGACGATACCGGCGAACTCCTGCCCATCATGATTTCGGGCACCGTCACCGATGCATCGGGCCGCATTCTGTCCGGGCAAACGGTGGAAGCGTTCTGGAACTCGCTGCGTCACGCGAAGCCGCTCACGTTCGGCCTGAACTGCGCGCTCGGCGCGGCGCTGATGCGCCCGTACATCGCCGAACTGTCGAAGCTGTGCGACACCTACGTGTCCTGCTATCCGAACGCGGGCCTGCCGAATCCGATGAGCGACACCGGCTTCGACGAAACACCGGACGTCACATCGGGATTGCTGAAGGAATTCGCGACGGCGGGCCTCGTGAATATCGCGGGCGGCTGCTGCGGCACGACGCCGGAGCACATCGCGGAAATCGCGAAAGCGCTCGCGCAAGTGAAGCCGCGCGCCTTCCCCTCGCAGTATCGCGAGGTTGCGTAAAACAGCGCGCCTGACATCGAATCAAAGACAAAGACACCATGACCGATCACACGATGCGTCTCTCCGGCCTCGAGCCGTTCAACGTCAACGACGGCTCGCTTTTCATCAACGTCGGCGAGCGCACGAACGTGACCGGCTCGAAGGCGTTCGCGCGCATGATCCTGAACGGCCAGTTCGACGAGGCGCTCGCCGTCGCGCGGCAGCAGGTCGAGAACGGCGCGCAGGTCATCGACATCAACATGGACGAGGCCATGCTCGATTCGAAAGCCGCGATGGTGCGCTTTCTGAATCTGATCGCGTCGGAGCCCGACATCGCGCGCGTGCCGATCATGATCGACTCGTCGAAATGGGAGGTGATCGAAGCGGGCCTGAAGTGCGTGCAAGGCAAGGCGATCGTCAACTCGATCTCGCTCAAGGAAGGCGAGGACGCGTTCAGGCATCACGCGAAGCTGATCCGCCGATACGGCGCGGCATCGGTCGTGATGGCGTTCGACGAAAAAGGCCAGGCCGACACGTTCCAGCGCAAGACCGAAATCTGCAAGCGCTCCTACGACATCCTCGTGAACGAAGTGGGCTTCGAGCCCGAGGACATCATCTTCGACCCGAACATCTTCGCAATCGCGACGGGCATCGAAGAGCACAACAACTATGCGGTCGATTTCATCAACGCGACGCGCTGGATCAAGCAGAACCTGCCGCACGCAAAGGTGAGCGGCGGCGTGTCGAACGTGTCGTTCTCGTTTCGCGGCAACGATCCCGTGCGCGAGGCCATTCATACCGTGTTCCTGTATCACGCGATTCAGGCGGGCATGGACATGGGCATCGTGAACGCGGGCCAGCTCGGCGTGTATGCCGATCTCGACGCCGAGTTGCGCGAAAAAGTCGAAGACGTCGTGCTGAATCGGCGCGATGACGGCACGGACCGTCTGCTCGAAGTCGCCGACAAGTTCAAGACCGGCGCCGCGAAGAAGGAAGAGAACCTCGAATGGCGCAATCAGCCGGTCGAGGCGCGTCTGTCGCACGCGCTCGTGCACGGCATCACGAATTTCATCGTCGAGGATACGGAGGAAGTGCGTCAGAAGATCGACGCCGCCGGCGGCCGTCCGATCAACGTGATCGAAGGGCCGTTGATGGACGGCATGAACATCGTCGGCGACCTGTTCGGCGCGGGCAAGATGTTCCTGCCGCAAGTCGTCAAATCGGCGCGCGTGATGAAGCAGGCGGTCGCGCATCTGATTCCGTTCATCGAGGAAGAGAAGAAGCGTCTCGCCGATGCCGGCGCGGACGTGCGGCCGAAGGGCAAGATCGTCATCGCGACCGTGAAGGGCGATGTGCACGATATCGGCAAGAACATCGTGTCGGTCGTGCTCCAGTGCAACAACTTCGAAGTGGTCAACATGGGCGTGATGGTGCCCTGCGCGACCATTTTGCAGAAGGCGAAGGAAGAAGGCGCGGACATCATCGGGCTTTCCGGCCTGATCACGCCGAGTCTCGAAGAGATGGCCTACGTCGCGTCGGAAATGCAGCGCGACGACTATTTCCGCGGCAAGCAGACGCCTTTGCTGATCGGCGGCGCGACGACTTCGCGCGTGCATACCGCCGTGAAGATCGCGCCGCATTACGAGGGGCCGGTCGTGTACGTGCCGGACGCGTCGCGTTCGGTGTCGGTTGCGTCGAGTCTCCTGTCGGACGAAGGCGCGGCCAAGTATCTCGATGAACTCAAGAGCGACTACGATCGCATCCGCACGCAGCACGCCAACCGGAAAGCGCAGCCGATGGTCACGTACGACGCGGCGCGCGCCAACAAGACGAAGATCGACTGGAGCGCGTACACGCCGAAGAAGCCGACCTTCATCGGCCGGCGCATGTTCAAGAACTATGACCTCGCGGAACTGGCGAACTACATCGACTGGGGTCCGTTCTTCCAGACGTGGGATCTCGCGGGCCCCTATCCGGCGATTCTCAACGACGAGATCGTCGGCGAATCGGCGCGGCGCGTGTTCTCCGACGGCAAGTCGATGCTCTCGCGCCTGATTCAGGGCCGCTGGCTCACGGCGAACGGCGTAATCATGCTGATGCCCGCGAACACCGTGAACGACGACGACATCGAAATCTACACGGACGAATCGCGCTCGCAGGTCGCGATGACATGGCGCAATCTGCGCCAGCAGAGCGTGCGTCCGGTCGTCGATGGCGTGATGCGTCCGAACCGCTCGCTCGCCGATTTCATCGCGCCGAAGGACTCGGGCGTGAAAGATTACATCGGCCTCTTCGCGGTGACGGCGGGCCTGGGCGTCGATAAAAAGGAACAACAGTTCGAAGCCGATCACGACGACTACAGCGCGATCATGCTCAAGGCGCTGGCCGACCGTTTCGCGGAAGCGTTCGCCGAAGCGCTGCACGCGCGCGTGCGCCGCGAACTGTGGGGCTATGCGTCGAACGAGACGCTCGACAACGATGCGCTGATCGCGGAAAAGTACGTCGGCATTCGTCCGGCGCCGGGCTATCCGGCGTGCCCGGATCACCTCGTGAAACGCGATATGTTCGAAGTGCTTCAGGCGGAAGAAATCGGCATGAGCGTGACCGAATCGCTGGCGATGCTGCCGGCCGCGAGCGTGTCGGGCTTCTACATCGCGCATCCCGACAGCACGTACTTTTCGGTGGGCAAGATCGGCGACGATCAGCTCGCGAGCTACGCCGAACGCATGGCAATGCCGATCGCGGATGCCGAACGCGCGCTCGCGCCGCAGCGCTGACGGCGAGACAACATATGCCGCGCGTGATGGCGGAAATATGCACGGAACCGGCGGGAAAATTTTGGTTTCCGTAGACTTGTCAGCGCGAAAAGCCGTCGCCATGACGGCTCACGCAATCCTTTCGTCAACGGAGAAAGTCGCATGAAGAAGATGACGTCCGCCGTAACCGTAGCGATCGCCGCGGCTTTGCTCGCAGCATCGAGCTCCGCTGCTTTCGCGCAAGCGAGCAGCACTCAGGCGTCTTCCTACTCGCCGCCGCAGTCGGAGCACAAGAAGAAGCCGAAGAAGCCGAAAAAGCCGCATACGCCTGCGAAACCCGCCGGCGCGGAAAGCGGTCAGTCGCAGTAATTCGCAGCACCGCGACCGAAGCCGTCAGACGTTTCATCGGAAGAAAAAAACCCGCATCGGCGACGATGCGGGTTTTTTGTTTGCGAGCGCTGCGAATAGCGCGAATCAGACGCCCCAGAGAATGTCCGTGTTGTCCTTTTGCGCGAGGCGCAGCATATCCAGGAACGGATAGGCGCGCTGTGCGAGCCCGATGGGAATCTCGTGCGGCTCGTGGCCTTCCTCGCCTTCGTGGAAATGGCCGTCGTGCTCGGCGCGCACTTTCTTGTCGGTGACGATGGCGGATTCGAGTTTCTGAATGGCCGAAGGCAGTTCGTCGTGAGTGATGACGCCGCGCTCGTTGAGCTGCTTGCCGATGATGCCGAGCAAGTACTCCGCGAGGTCTTCGAGCATCATGACATCCGGTGCGGCCGAGGTTTTGAATGTGATGAGCATGGCATGGTCCTTTTGTTTATGTTGGGTCATTGGCGGTTTGCAAACGAAACGCGCAGACGAGCCGGTCTCCCTGACAACATGACGACACCCTGATTCGACATATTAGCACCTGCTAAAATCCCCACTTTATGTGGTAGCCGATTCTGTTCGGCTGCGAACATCACATACCGGGGCCGACGCGCCGCACAGTCGCCCGTCCGAGTCGATGCAGACGCCGGTACGCGCCGCGTCAGCGCCCGCTCCACTGGATCACATTCAGCATGCTGCCCGCACACAAACACACTCTCGAAACGCTCCTCACCGACGCGGTCCAGCAGGTCGCGCAAGCCACTCAAGGCGCCAGCGAAGCGGCCTTCGTCACGCCCACGATCGTCCTCGAACGACCGAAGGTCGCGGCGCACGGCGACGTGGCGTCGAATGTCGCGATGCAGCTCGCCAAGCCGCTGCGCGCGAATCCGCGCCAGCTCGCACAGCAGATCGTCGATGCGGTGCTCGGCCTTCCGGCCGCGAAAGGTCTCGTCGAGAGCGCCGAAGTGGCGGGTCCCGGCTTCATCAATCTGCGTCTTGCAGCCACCGCGAAGCAAGCGGTGATCCCGGCCGTGCTGGGCGACGGCGCGAGCTTTGGCCGCTCGACGCGCGACGCGGGCAGGCACGTGCTCGTCGAATTCGTGTCGGCGAATCCGACGGGTCCGCTGCACGTCGGCCACGGCCGTCAGGCGGCGCTCGGCGATGCGCTCTCGAACCTGCTCGAAACGCAGGGCTACGACGTTCATCGCGAGTTCTACTACAACGACGCGGGCGTGCAGATCGCCAACCTCGCCGCCTCGACTCAGTTGCGCGCGCGCGGCCTCAAGCCGGGCGATGCCGAGTGGCCGGAAGCCGCGTACAACGGCGAGTACATCGCCGACATCGCGCGCGACTACATGGCGGGCGAAACGGTCACCGCGAAAGACGGCGAGCCGGTGAAGGGCAAGGGCGACGTCGAGGATATCGACGCCATCCGTCATTTCGCGGTCGCGTATCTGCGTCACGAACAGGACATGGATCTGACCGCGTTCGGCGTGAAGTTCGACCAGTTCTATCTGGAGTCGTCGCTGTACAAGGAAGGCCGCGTCGAGAAGACGGTGGCGGCGCTCGTCGATGCAGGCAAGACCTACGAGCAGGACGGCGCGCTGTGGCTGCGCACCACCGACAATGGCGACGACAAAGACCGCGTCATGAAGAAGTCCGACGGCACGTACACGTACTTCGTGCCGGACGTCGCGTATCACGTGACCAAGTGGGAGCGCGGCTACACGAAGGTCATCAATATCCAGGGCTCGGACCATCACGGCACGATCGCGCGCGTGCGCGCCGGCCTGCAAGGGCTCGGCGTCGGCATTCCGAAGGGCTATCCGGACTACGTGCTGCACAAGATGGTGACCGTCATGCGCGACGGCCAGGAAGTGAAGATTTCCAAGCGCGCGGGCAGCTACGTGACCGTGCGCGATCTGATCGAATGGTCGGGCGGTCTCACGCCGGGCCACGAGCCCGCGCCCGACCAGATCGACGAGGACACCATCCGCCGCGGCCGCGACGCGGTGCGTTTCTTCCTGATCTCGCGCAAGGCGGATACCGAATTCGTGTTCGATATCGACCTCGCGCTCAAGCAGAACGACGAAAACCCGGTGTACTACGTGCAATACGCGCACGCGCGCATCTGCACGATTCTGAGCGACTGGAAGGAACGCTACGCCGGCGACGTGTCGAAGGCGGCGCAAGCCGACCTCTCGCCGCTGTCGAGCGATCGCGCGATGGCGCTGCTCAACAAGCTCGCCGAGTTCCCGGAGATGCTCGCCCACGCCGCCGAGGAACTCGCGCCGCACGCGGTCGCGTTCTACCTGCGCGACCTCGCTGGCGAATTTCACTCGTTCTACAATGCGGAGCGCGTGCTCGTGGACGACGAGAAGGAACGCACCGCGCGCATCGCGCTGCTGGCGGCGACACGCCAGGTCCTCGAAAACGGTCTCGCGACCATCGGCGTTTCCGCTCCTCAAAAGATGTAATCGCCCGCTGCCCCGTTGCACACGCCGAAATTAGGAGTTTTCGGCGTGCGCGGACGGGAGCCTGGCGCAGGCGTGTCTTGACCCACGGCTATAATCGTCGCCCAACCAGAAGACTTTCTCGCAGGTGATTCATACGATGGCAAAACCACGCCGCACATCGAAGCAGTCGAAACAAACCGGGGGAACGTTTATCGGCATCGTGCTGGGCCTGATCGTCGGCCTCGCGATCGCCGTGATCGTCGCGCTATACATCACGCGTGCGCCCACGCCGTTCGTGGCGAAGGTCGCGCCGCCGTCGGAGGCCAACTCCGCGCCCGCCGCCGCGCAGCCGTACGATCCGAACCGTCCGCTGCAAGGCAAGACGCCGGGCCAGCCGGTGCCGCAAGCCGCGCAGCCCACGCCGCCGAACACCGCGCCAGGCCAGACCAACAATCAGACGCAGTCGTCGGGCATGCTCGACGAGCCGCAGATCGTCGAAGTGCCGCCTTCGGGCACGACGGCATCCGCGCCGAAGACCGCGAGCACGACGCCCGCGAAGAAGCCTGAAGCCGCGCCGAACGCGACGAGCAACGCCACGGCCACGCCGCCGAAGGGCGGCTCGGCGCCCACGACGGCGAAGGCCACGCCGCCCGCGCCTGGCGAGCCGAACACCGGTTATTTCCTGCAGGTGGGCGCATACAAGACGCAGGCGGATGCGGAGCAGCAGCGCGCACGCCTCGGCTTCCAGGGCTTCGAATCGAAGGTCACGCAGCGCGATGCGGGCGGCGTGACGTACTATCGTGTGCGCATCGGACCGTTCGCGAAGTTCGAGGACATGAATACCGCGCGTCAGCGCCTGTCCGACGCGGGCGTCGATACCGCCGTGATCCGTTTCTCGAAGCAATAACGCAACAAAGCGCCTGCGCGGCTGCAAGGCGGCCGCGCGAGCGCTTTGACATTTAAGCGTGGTTTAAGCGTCGTATGTCCCACTGACGAACCTGCTTTTGTTCCGTCGCGTATCCATTGCGTACCCTCTTCAATCATGAAAAAAATCTTTAGCGCGTTGGCTCTCTCCCTTGGCATCGCAGCCGCATCGATGAGCGTCGCGAGTTCGGCGATGGCCGCGCCCGCCGCCGGCAAGGACTACACGGTGCTGCAGGCGGCTCAGCCGGTCGCGGCGCCCGCGGGCAAGGTCGAGGTCATCGAGTTCTTCTGGTACGGCTGCCCGCACTGCAACGAGTTCGAGCCGTACATCGAGGCATGGGCGAAGAAGCAAGGCCCGGACGTCGTGTTCAAGCGCGTGCCGGTGGCTTTCCGCGACGACTTCATTCCGCATTCGAAGATGTATCACGCGCTCGACGCGCTCGGCGTCGCTGAAAAGGTCACGCCGGCCGTGTTCAACGAAATCCACGTGAAGAAGAACTATCTGCTGACGCCGCAGGCGCAGGCGGACTTCCTCAAGACGCAGGGCATCGATCCGAAGAAGTACATGGACGCGTATAACTCGTTCTCGACGCAGAGCGCGGTGCAGCGCGACGCCAAGCTCCTGCAGGACTACAAGATCGACGGCGTGCCGACGGTCATCGTGCAGGGCAAGTACGAAACCGGTCCGGCGATGACCAACAGCCTGCCGGGCACGACGCAGGTGATGGACTTCCTCGTCCAGCAAGTCCGCGACAAGAAGCTGTAAATGCCGTTCGCGCCGGCATGACTGCAGTTCGCCTGAAGGTCTTCATCACCGGCGCATCGAGCGGCATCGGCCTCGCACTGGCCGAGGAATATGTGAAGCGCGGGGCCGTGCTCGGCCTCGTCGCCCGCCGCGCCGATTCCCTCGCGGCCTTCGCGGCCCGCCATCCGCAAAGCGCCATCTCGATCTACCCCGCCGACGTGCGCGACGCCGATGCGCTCGCCGATGCCGCGCGCCGTTTCATCGCGGAGCATGGCCCGGCGGATATCGTCATCGCGAACGCGGGCATGAGCCGCGGCGCACTGACGGGTCACGGCGATCTCGACACCTTCCGCACCGTGATGGACGTGAACTACTTCGGCATGGTCGCGACGTTCGAGCCCTTCGTCGCGTCGATGACATCCGCGCGGCGCGGCACGCTCGTCGGCATTGCGAGCGTCGCGGGCGTGCGCGGGTTGCCGGGCGGCGGCGCATACAGCGCGTCGAAATCGGCGGTGGCGAAGTATCTGGAAGCCTTGCGCGTCGAGATGCGGCCGCTCGGCGTGGCCGTCGTCACGATCGCACCGGGTTATGTGCGCTCGGAGATGACCGCGCACAATCCGTATCGGATGCCCTTTCTCATGGACGCCGACCGCTTCGCCGCGAAAACCGCCGACGCCATCAATCGCAAGGTGCGTTATGCGACCTTTCCCTGGCAGATGCGCATCGCGGGCATGTTGATGCACGCGCTCCCGCGCTGGCTCTACGATGCACTCGCCGAACGCGCGCCACGCAAACCGCGTGCGAGCGAGTGACAAAAAAACCGGCTGCGCAAAAACGCAGCCGGTTTTTCATTTGCGGACCGCCTGACCGGAATCGATCTCCGGTCAGGTCATCGGCCGATCAGAACGCAACGTAAGCCGGGTTGTTCGGCAACTCGTATCCGACGTACACATGCCGGCCGAAGAAGAACGGCAGACCGAAGTCGAAGAAGTTCGACATGCTCAACTGGCCGCCGAGGCTATTGAACGCGAACTTGTTCTTGCCCGAGGTCAGCGTACTTGCGTTGGCGAGCAGGAACGGCACGACAGCGCTGTTGCCTTCGGTGCCGACGATGGTCGTCGACAGCGACTGCTGCGAGCTCGGACAATAGAACGCGGTCGAACTCGAGCACTGCGGGAAATTATCCTGGAAGAAATTGCCGTTCGATCCCGTGTCGAAGAACGTCTTGTACGTCTTGCCCTTGTAGGTGCCGTTCAGGTCGCCGTAGGGGTCCGTGCCGTACTTCGTCACGCCGCTTACCGTGTTGTTGCTCTGCGTGCCGATGCCGAATATCAGCACGCCGGTCGCACTGGCCGCGCCGTTATCCGGAACCGGCGGCAACTGCACGATCACGCCGTTGTTGTTGACCGCGAACTTCGTGACGGGATTCGTCACCTGCTGCGCGAGCGGCACGGCGACCGGCGAGCAGTTCGCGCCGTTGCTGCACGCGAAGTACATCGCGTTGAGCGACGTGCTCACGCATCCGTTGCCGCAGTCGTACGTCTGCGGGCCGATGCCGAGAATCCCGTTCGCGCCGATGTCGCCGGTGGTGTTCTCGTCGTTGCCCGACGGACAGCCGTTATCGCCGGTGGGCGCCGCCGATGCGTTCAGGTCGCCGATGATCTGAATCGGCACGTTCGACGCGACTTCCGTACCCATCTTCACGTCGGCGGTGCGCACGGTGCCCCACGTATAGCCGTCGGCGAAGCCAGCGCACTCGGCGAGCTGACCGCCGTTCGATGCTTGCGAAACGGGCAGATTGCCGAGCACGGACTGCGCCGCCGATCCGAGAATGCGCAGGCCGAACGACGCCGTATCGAGCTGAATGTTGTCGATCTGCTGACATACCGTCGAACCCGGCGCGCACACCGTCACCGAGACGTTCGGGATATTGACGAAGCCCGCGACGCCGGTGTTGACGTTGATCGGCACCGCGTTCGTGCCGTTGGGCGCGATCGGCTGCGCGTTCGCGCTGCTGGTGCCGGAGCTGCCGCCGCCCGAGCCGCCGCCGGAACCGCCGCCCGACGACGAGCCGCCGCTGCTGGAACTGGAGTTGTTGTCGCTGCCGCCGCCGCAGGCCGCGAGCATGACGGACAGACAAAGCACGCCGAGCCAGCGGGCGAAGCCGCCGCGTCGGGATGAAGAGAGGGCGGGATGGCCGAGTGTCGTTCGATGCATACTGAGTCTCCCGTCGCTTACTGGATATCGCTGGCGGATACGCCGGCGGGCAACGATTGCGGCAGATACGCGCTGCCCGCGAACGAGCCCATGTGACCGCCCGATTCCACGACAAGCCCGGAATCCTGCACGCTTACCTGCCCACGGCCGCCGCGCGCGGCGCGCTGTGCCTTCAGGCCCTGCTGATACTGCGGGAAATAGCTGCCGAGCAGGCTGGCGAGGTCCGGCACGCGCGGCCCGTGCCACGCGATGCCGAACACCACACCCTGCGCGGACAAGTATTCGTTGATGACCGTGCCGCTCGCGAGCGTGGTCGTGAGAACGGTGTAGTTCGACGCCGACGTTGCCGCTGCCGACGATGCGTTCGATGCGCCGCTCGCGACCGCGGCCCGAGCGACTGCTGTCGTGGACGCCGTGGCGGCGCCTTGCGGCGCGCTCATCGGCTCGCCGCCGAGCACTGCGTAGGCTGGCGCCGTACACACGCTCAATGCGCCCGCGACGAACGCGAGCGCGCTTACAAGATGCCCATGACGGGATTGCTTCGGTGCCTTCACTGGGCCTCCTATCGGTTTTCGATCGGCCGCGTGCCCCTGCTCGCGACCGGCTCTTGACGATTGAGTGACAGATGCGCCACCGCATTTCGCCCCTGTTTTTTCGAGCGCGAATACCATCAGTATGCCAGCCGCGAGGAATAGTCCTAACGTTCGCAAGCGCACACAATAAAAAACGCGGAGCGCAATGGTATGCGCTCCGCGTGTCTTTGTAACGCTGAGTACGTCGAAACGACGACTATTTGAAAGCGCCTCAGAAGCCGAGGCTGGCGAGCAGATCGTCCACTTGCGATTGATCCTGCACGACGTCGCTGCGCCCTTCCGGCTTGATCTGCGGCCCGTTGAGCAAGCTTTCCGGACTGCCGGTCGCCGACGACATCAGCGCCGCCGCCGATGCCGCGAACTGCTCGCGCCGCTCCGGCGCGATGTTTTCGAGCAGCACGCCCAGCAATTGCTGCTCGATCAGATACACGACGTCCGTAATCTTCTTGATCACCTGCCCGGTCAGATCCTGGAAATCCTGCGCGAGCATGATCTCCAGCAACTGCGCGTTGGTCGCCTGGGTCCGCTCCGGCACGCTCTGCAGGAACGTGCGCGTTTGCGCGAGAAGCTCGCCCGCCTCGCCCTGCGCGAGCGGCGCGTCGTACCATTTGGCCCAGCGGGCGTCGAGCGCCTGCGCTTCCGTCTGCATCGCTTCCTGCATCGGCTTCGCGAGCTCGATCGCGTTGAGCGCGCGCTCCGCCGCTTGCTCGGTCATCGTCGCGACATATTTCAACCGATCGCGCGCGTCGGGCACGGCTTGCGCGGCGGCTTCGACCTGCTTGTCGAGGCCGAGCTCGCGCATCGAGTCGCGCAGCGTGCGCGTGAGCTGTCCGATGCGCGCGAGGATGCGGTCGCTCGATGGATCGGCTTCAGCTTCGGCAACCGCGGCTGCCAGTTCAGTGGTCAGATCGTTCACGATCAGCTCCCGGCTTTGGCCATCTTCTCGAGAATCTTGGTGAGCTTCTCGTCGAGCGTGGCGGCCGTGAAGGGCTTCACCACATAACCGTTCGCGCCTGCTTGCGCCGCCGCGATGATGTTTTCCTTCTTCGACTCCGCCGTCACCATCAGCACCGGCAGATGCGCGAGCGCCGCGTCCGCGCGGATCTGCTGCAGCATCGAAAGGCCGTCGAGGTTCGGCATGTTCCAGTCGGTGATCACGAAGTCGAAGCCGCCGCCGCGCAGGCGCGCGAGGCCGGCCGCGCCGTCTTCGGCTTCGTCGACGTTGCCGTAGCCCAGCTCCTTGAGCAGGTTACGCACGATACGGCGCATCGTCGGAAAATCGTCGACGACGAGGATCTTCATGTTCTTGTCCATCATTACTCCCTTGAGTTCTCATGCGGCGGCGCCGCTCAATCCAAAAAGTTCAGACGCGCTGCACGCGTTCGCCCATCGAGGCAAGCCGCGCCATGACGCGCCGGCTCATTTCAGAGAGCGGCGCGATTTCGCTTGCGCCGCCCATTGCAATTGCTTCGCGCGGCATGCCGAACACCACGCAACTCGCTTCGTCCTGCGCGAGCGTGTACGCGCCCGCCTGCTGCATGTCGAGGAGACCGGCGGCGCCGTCGCGGCCCATGCCGGTCAGGATCACGCCGATGGCGTTTTTGCCCGCGTGCTGCGCCGCCGAGCGGAACAGCACATCCACCGATGGCCGATGCCGGTTCACCGGCGGCGCGTCCGACAGATGCGCGACATAGTTCGCGCCGCTGCGCGCGAGCACCAGATGCGCGTGGCCCGGCGCGATATACGCGTGGCCCGGCAACACGCGCTCGCCGTGCTCCGCTTCCTTCACGGTGATGCGGCACAGCCCGTTCAGGCGCTGCGCGAACGACTTCGTGAAGCCCGGCGGCATGTGCTGCGCGATCAGCACCGCGGGCGCATCGGGCGGCAGCGGCACGAGCACTTCGCGGATCGCTTCGGTGCCACCCGTCGATGCGCCGACGATCACGAGCTTTTCCGTCGACACGAGCGGGTTGTTGAAATGCGGCGCTGGCTTGTGCGCTGCATGCGTCTGCGTCTGCGCGACGTGGCTCACCTGCTTCACGCGCGCACGCGATGCGGCGCGCACCTTGTCGGCGAGTTTTTCGGCGTAGTCGAGCATGCCGTCGCGAATGCCGACCTTCGGCTTCGTGACGAAATCGACCGCGCCGAGTTCCAGCGCGCGCAGCGTGATTTCGTTGCCGCGCTCGGTCAGCGACGACACCATCACGACCGGCATCGGCCGCAGGCGCATCAGCTTCTCCAGAAAGTCGAGGCCGTCCATGCGCGGCATTTCGACGTCGAGCGTGAGCACGTCCGGGTTGTGCAGCTTGATCAGTTCGCGTGCGACGAGCGGGTCGGGCGCGGTCGCGCACACGTGCATGTCGGGCTGCGAGTTGATGATCTCGGTCATCAGGCTGCGCACGAGCGCCGAATCGTCGACGCACAGCACCTTGATTTTCGGCGCGTGGCTGAGTGTCATGCTTCCTCCACGGTCTTCATGCGCGACGTGAACAGTTCCACGCGCGGGCGCTTCACGTTCGACGCATTCGTCGTGAACAATTCCGCGCGCGGCTTCGCGGCCGTCGCGTTCGACTGAAACAGCTCGACACGCGCACGCGCCTTCGCGAGCCGCTCGGCGCGCTCTTCGGGCGAGCGCTGCACGAGCGCCTGCTCGCGCTCGACCACGATCGGATCGTGCGCAGTCTTCAGCTTCTTGACCATCACCTGACCGGAGCGCGGCATGAACGCGACCTTGCGCGGATGCATGCCCTGCAAATCCTCGGCGACGATGCGAATCTTCTCCAGCGCGAGATAGCGCCGCACGAACTCCGAATTGCGATCGCCGATGTTGATGGTCGTCATGCCCGCGAGCACCGCGCCGCCGCCGAACACCTTCGCTTCGAAGCGCTCGCGCCGGCCGCCGCGCTTGATGAGTTCGTTGATGAGCACTTCCATCGCGTACGCGCCGTAGCGCATCGAATCGGACGATGCATGCGACGCGTCGGAGCCGTCGTCGGGGAGCATGAAGTGATTCATTCCGCCGATGCCCGCCGTGCGGTCGTTGATGCACGCCGCCACGCACGAGCCGAGCACGGTGACGAGCACCATGTCTTCGCTCGTCATGTAGAACTCGTTCGGCAGGAGCTTCACGCCCGGCTTCTTGAAATGGTTGTCGAAATAGAGGTTCGACGCGATCGGCAGTCCGCTCATGCCGTCTCCCCTGCGAGCGCGCGCTGCGGCTTGCCCGTCTGCTTCAGGTCGCGCGACAGCTCGTACACGGTCTGGCCGCGCAGCCTGAACGCCTGCGACACATACGTGAAGTTCTCCGAATGTCCCGCGAACAACAGCGCGCCCGGCTTCATCAGCGGCTCGAAGCGCGAAAGCACCTGTCCTTGCGTCGGCTTGTCGAAGTAGATCATCACGTTGCGGCAGAAGATCGCGTCGAACGGGCCTTTCAGGTCGTAGCGCGCGTCCGTCAGATTGACGCGGCCGAAATTCACCATCGCGCGCAGTTCCGGTCGCACTTTCACGAGACCCGCGTGCGAACCCGTGCCCTTCAGGAAGAAGCGCTTGAGACGCTCGACGGACAACGCCTTCACCTGATCGAGCGAATACACGCCCGCTTCGGCTTTCGCGAGCACCTGGCTGTCGATGTCGCTCGCGAACACCGTGCACTGGCGCGCCGCATGTTCTCCCAAGGCTTCGACGAGCGTCATCGCGATGGAATACGGCTCTTCCCCGGTGGAAGCCGCCGAGCACCACACCGAGAACGGCTGGCTCCTGCGCTTCACGAATTCCGCAAGAATCGGAAAGTGATGCGACTCGCGAAAGAACGCCGTCAGATTCGTGGTCAGCGCGTTGACGAACGCTTCCCATTCGGCGTTGTCGTCGTTCGTTTCGAGGCGATCGAGATACTGCCTGAACGTATCGATGCCGCAGGCGCGCAGACGGCGCGCGAGCCGGCTGTACGCCATGTCGCGTTTGTGGTCCGACAGCGAGATGCCCGCGCGCCGATGAATCAGCTCGCGAATGCGGGCGAAGTCCGCTGCCGTGAATTCGAAATCGCGCTCGACTTCCGGACCGCGCACACTGGCGCCCAGGTCGATACGCGGGTTGCGCGTTGCCATCATGATGTTTCGTGCTTCCTTGACACCCTTAGCGGCGCCCGATGTGGCGCGTTCTTCGCGCTCGACCCTGCGGACTCGCGCATGCCGTGCGTTTCGATGAAACGCCGGCTATCGATCGTGATGCGCGATGCCTGCATGGTCGTGTTCGTTTTCGGATTCGGTTAGAAGGTTTCCCAGTCGCCGTCGGCGGCGACCGTCGCCTTGGCGCGCGGCGCGGGCGCGGGCTTTACGGCGCTCGCCGGCTTGACCGCCGGATTGCTCGCGGCCTTGCCTGCTTCCTTGATAACGGCCGCTTCCGGCGCAACTTTCGCGTTCTGAGCGGACTTCGCGTGCTTTTCGGCTTTCGACGCAACCGCAGCCGACGACGGCTCGATGCGCGCAGCCGGCGCCGACGCCTTGATACGCGCCGCTGCCGTCGATGCGCTCGCGCGCACCGGCGCCGCGCTTTCCAGACGCCATTGCGCGACCACGTCCTTCAGTTGACGCGTCTGCTCTTCGAGCGATGCCGCGGCAGCCGCCGCTTGCTCGACGAGCGCGGCGTTCTGCTGCGTCACGCTGTCCATCTGCGTGACGGCGCGATTGACCTGCTCGATGCCGTCCGATTGCTCCTCCGACGCCGCGCTGATCTCGCCCATGATGTCGGTCACGCGGCGTACCGCCTGCACGATCTCGCCCATCGTCTGACCGGCGCGCGCGACGAGTTCCGTGCCGCTGTCGACCTTCGCGGTCGAATCGCCGATCAATGCCTTGATTTCCTTCGCCGCCGCCGCGCTGCGTTGCGCGAGCGAGCGCACTTCGCCCGCGACCACCGCGAAGCCGCGGCCTTCCTCGCCCGCACGCGCCGCTTCGACGGCCGCGTTCAACGCGAGAATGTTGGTCTGGAACGCGATGCCTTCGATCACGCCGATGATGTCGACGACCTTGTTCGAACTCGACGCGATCGCGTGCATCGTCTCGACGACCTGCTCGACGACTTCGCCGCCCCGCGACGCGATATCCGACGCGCTCACCGCGAGCTGGCTCGCCTGGCGCGCGTTGTCGGCGTTCTGCTTCACGGTGCTCGTCAGCTCTTCCATGCTCGACGCCGTTTCCTGCAGCGACGCCGCCTGCTCTTCCGTGCGCTGCGACAGATCCGTGTTGCCGCTCGCGATTTCATGCGCGCCGACATCGATCGATTCCGCGCCGCGATGCACCGAGCCGACCATCGCCGTCAGGTTGCCGCGCATGCGCTCGATGCCCGCGAACAGGCGGCCGATTTCGTTGGTCCGGTCCGTATGCGCGGACTGCGTAAGATCGCCGCGCGAGATGCGGTCGAAGTGATCGACGGCATCGTTGATCGGCTTCACGATCAGGCTGGACAGCGCCATGCGCGTGCCGATGAGCATCAGCACCGCGAGCACGAGCACCGCGCCGATCGTCATGTTGAGCGCCGCGATATGCGAGGCCGTGCTCGCGCGCGACGTCTCCGCGTGCTCCTGATGCGAGGCCACCGCCGCCGTCACGGCCTGATCGAAGGAGACGAACATCGGGCTGATCTTCGTGTCGGCGATCGCGTGATACGCGGCCATGTCGTTCGCGCGGATCGCGGCGAATTCCGGCTCCACGCCGGTCTTCACGAGCGCGTCGCGCTGGGCGACGAGCGCGTCGAACGTTTCCTTCGGCAGCGTCGGTTTCGGCGTGTCGAGATAGACCTTCCAATTTTCATTGCTCTTGTCGAGCAGATACTGGCCGCGATCGATCGCCTTCTTCGCTTCTTCCGTGCTGCCCGCTTCGGCGAGCGAGCGCACGCGGTCGAGCGTGATGCGCGAGCGCAGCAGATACGACGACGTTTCCGAGAGCGCGCGCATCGCGACCAGGTCTTCCTGCGCGAGCGACGAGAGCGACGCGTTGGCGGAATTGAGTCCGGCGAGCGCGAGCGCGCCGATCAGCGCAGCGCATCCGGTGAACAGCAGGCCGACGAGCGTGAGCGTCGTGCGGATCGACAACTTCTTCAGCATGGCTTCTTTCTCTTCGCTCGTTATGCGGCAACGGAGTCGATCAACTCCATCTCGCGGCTCGTCATGAGCTTTTCGATGTCCATCAGAATCAGCATGCGGCCGTCGACCGTGCCGAGACCCGTCAGATATTCCGTCGCGAGCGTGCCGCCGAATTCCGGCGCGGGCATCACCTGCTCCTGCGCGAGCGTGAGCACGTCCGACACGCCGTCGACCACCATGCCGACCACGCGATGCGCCACATTCAGGATGATCACGACGGTCTGGTTGTCGTACTCGACGCGGCCCAGATTGAACTTGATGCGCATATCGACGATCGGCACGATGATGCCGCGCAGATTGATCACGCCCTTGATGAACGCGGGCGCATTCGCGATGCGCGTAACGTTGTCGTAGCCGCGAATTTCCTGCACCTTCAGGATGTCGATGCCGTATTCCTCGGCGCCGAGCGTGAACACGAGGAATTCCTGTCCGGCCGCTTCGGCGTGACCCGCATCACGTCGCGAAGGCGCAGCGGTATGAATCGTTTGAACGTCTGCCATGAATGGCTCCTTCGGTGTTAGTGAGAGTGCGCGCCGTGCTGTGCGCGCGATTCGCGGTTGAGCGCGGCCACGTCGACGATCAGCGCGACACGGCCGTCGCCCAGGATGGTCGCGGCGGAAATGCCGTGCACCTTGCGGTAATTCGTTTCGAGGTTTTTCACGACCACTTGCTGCTGGCCGACGAGTTCGTCTATCAGCATCGCGAAGCGGCGTCCTTCCGTCTGCATGATCGTGACGATGCCCTGCGTCGGCTCGGTGCGCGCGCCTTCGACATCGAACACGCGATGCAGC
>NZ_JARUXO010000001.1:0-182886 GCF_031451275.1 Caballeronia sp. LZ029 | reverse complement strand
GCCGGTGGTCGACTTGCCCGCCGCGCGGCGCGCTTCCACGGTTTCGATGCCGTGATCGAGCGAGTTGCGCACGAGGTGCGTGAGCGGATCGATGATGCGTTCGATCAGGCTCTTGTCGAGCTCGGTCGCCTGACCGAACGTGACGAGTTCCACTTCCTTGCCGAGCTTGCCGGCGATATCCCGCACGAGGCGCGGGAAGCGGCTGAATACGTAGTCCATCGGCATCATGCGGATGGACATGACGGCTTCTTGCAGATCGCGCGCGTTGCGCTCCAATTGCGCCATACCGTTGAAAAGACGGTCGTGCAGGGCGGGATCGAACGTGCTCGTGGTTTCCGCGAGCATCGCCTGCGTGATGACGAGCTCGCCCACCAGATTGATGAGCTGATCGACCTTCTCCACGCCGACGCGAATCGAGCTGCCCTCCGCCGATGCGGCCGCCTGCGGACGCGCCTTCTTGTCGGCGTCGCTCGCCGCGGATTTCGTCGGTTGGGCAGCGGACGGGACCTGCAAGCCCGCCGCCGCCGCCGATTCTTCTTTCACTGCTTCCTTGCCAGCCGCGGATGCGGGCGCTGCATGCGCCTGCGATTGCTTCGGCTCTTCGTGTAGCGTGGGTTGCACTGCCGGTACTGCTGGCGCTGCTTCGGCGGATTGCGCCGCCGCGTCGCCACGGCCGATCGCGATCTGCTTTTCATCGATCACGAAACAGCACACGGCGACGATATCGTCGGCCGGGACGTCCGAGTCGAGCCAAACCACATACTCGGCGTCCGTCTTCTTTTCTCCGACGATGCTTCCCAGATTCCCCAGCTCCTCGATCAGAGTCGCCAGGTCCTTCTCGCCCACCCCCCGTAGCGTAATTTTCAGGTGGGGTCCTGCATCCGCCGCCAGCGCGCCGGTGTGTCCCGGCGTCACATCGGCAGCGGTTCCCGCATGTGTCGATCCATCAGTGAGTTCGAATGCGCCGTCCCAGTTGCCGTCGTCCTCGATCACGTCCGCCGCCTGTGCGATCACGTGCGCGGGCGGCGCGTTCGGGCCTTCATAGGCGGGCGCGACGTTCAGCGTCGCCGCGTTCTTCGCCGTGCCCGGCAGCGAGGGCGGCTCGATCTGGCCCGGCTGGCCGCCCTCGGCCTGCTCGTTCTTCAGGCGCTCCAGCTTCGCGCAGATCGCCGCGGCCGCGGCTGCATCCGGCTCCGTGCTCGCGCGATAGGCGGCGAGCTGATCCGAGAGCACGTCCTTGGTCGCGAGAAACGTGTCGATCATGTCGCGGCGCAGGACGAGCTCGTTGTTGCGCGCCCGGTCCAGCAGCGATTCGAGGATGTGCGTCGTCTCGGTGAGCGCGGTGAAGCCGAACGTGGCCGCGCCGCCCTTGATCGAGTGCGCCGCGCGGAAGATCGCCGCGAGGTCTTCCGGGTCCGGATTCGCGATGTCCAGAACGAGCAGCAGTTGCTCCATCTGCGCGAGCAGTTCATCCGCTTCGTCGAAGAAGGTTTGATAGAACTGGGTAATGTCGAGTGTCATGCTTGAGTCACCGTCGGCGCGTGCGTGCGCGGGTTGTCTTTTGCTTTCGCTTCAGTGCTGCGTGTCTTCCGAGAGCGCGGCGACCAGTTCGGTCAGCAGGTCCGGATCGAGGGGCTTCTCGATCCAGCCCGTCGCGCCCGCCGAGCGCGCCGCGTCCTTGAAAGGCTCGCCGCCTTCGGTCGTGAGGACCAGGATCGGCGTCGCCCGATAGGCGTGGTTCGCGCGCAGCGCCACGATCAGATCGAGTCCGCTTCTGCCCGGCATGTGCTGGTCGGTCAGAACCAGGTCGAAGCGCTCCGCGAGCGCCCACTCCAGCCCTTCGTCGCCGTCCGACGCGACGGTCACTTCGTAACCCGCCGTCGCCAGCGTCGCCGAGAGGATTTGCCGCATCGCGGCTGAATCGTCGATTGCCAGAATGTTCTTGATCATGTTTGTCTCTTGCCGTGATGACGGTCGAAACGTGCCGAGTCTTGAGCGTCTTTTTCGGGGAATTTGCTCAATGCGCGGCGCGCGGTGCCGCGACGCCGGGGATGAGCTGGCCGAGCGCCGTCGCCGGCGCGCCTTGCGCGTCCGTGCCGTTGTCGAGCGTCGCGCCCGGCGAGCCGTCGTCGCGCAGCATCGACATTTCCGTCTTGCGATTGAGCACGATGACGCTGATGCGCCGGTTCTCCGGATCGAGCGGATCCTTCTTGTTCAGGTTCTGCGTCGAAGCGAGCCCGAGCACGCGCATCACCTTCGCTTCGTCCATGCCGCCCGCGACCAGCTCGCGCCGCGACGCGTTCGCGCGGTCCGCCGACAGCTCCCAGTTGCTGTAGCCCTTCTCGCCGCCCGCGTACTTCACGGCGTCGGTGTGTCCTTGCACGACGATGCGGTTCGGCACGTCGTTGAGTGTCTTGCCGATCTCGCGCAGGATGTCGCGCATGTAGGGCTGCACGGCGTTGCTGGAGAGCGCGAACATCGGGCGCTTCTGCGTATCGACGATCTCGATGCGCAAGCCCTGCTCCGTCGATTCGATGCGGATCTGCTGCTTGAACTGGCGCAGCGTCGGATTGGCCTCGATCGCGGCCATGAGCTTCACCTGAAGATCGTGCAGGCGCACCTGCTCGCGCCGTTCGAGCTCGCCTTGCGCGGCCTTGAGCAATTCTTCGTCGTTGTTGGACGAGGCGCGCTGCGCGAGTTGCGTGCTGCCGTCGGACCTGCGCGCCGAACCCGGTTCGTTGCTGGAAATATCGCGGCCGCCGCCGGTGAGGATGCTGTTGTCCATGCCGACGGACTTGCCGCCGACCATCGCAGCCTTGAGCGGCATGTTGAAGTACTCGGCGATGCCGCGCCGCTGCACCGGCGACGTCGACGAAAGCAGCCACATCAGCAGGAAGAACGCCATCATCGCGGTCATGAAGTCCGCGTAGGCGAGCTTCCACGCGCCGCCGTGATGCCCCTTCTTGCCGGCGACGATGCGCTTGATGAAGATGGGCCGTTCGCTGTCGTTGCTCATCGCTGTGCTCCGGTCACTTCGACTTGACCCGGCGCACGTGTTCTTCCAGTTCGGAGAACGACGGACGTTCCGTCGAGAACAGCACCTTGCGGCCGAACTCCACCGCGATCGCGGGCGCGTAGCCGTTCAGGCTCGCGAGAATGGTCACCTTGATGCACTGGAACATCTTGGTCTGCTCCGCGACGCGCTGTTCCGCGACATTCGCGAGCGGCCCGATGAAACCGTAGGAAAGGAGAATGCCGAGGAAGGTGCCGACGAGCGCCTGCGCGATCATCTCGCCGAGAATCGCGGGCGGCTGATCGGCGGAGGCCATCGTGTGCACGACGCCCATCACGGCCGCGACGATGCCGAACGCGGGCATCGCGTCGCCGACCTTGGTCAGCGCGTGCGCGGGCGCTTCGCCCTCGACGTGATGCGTCTCGATTTCCTCGTCCATGAGGCTTTCGATTTCGAACGCGTTCATGTTGCCGCTGACCATGAGGCGCAGATAATCCGTCAGAAATTCGACGATATGGTGATCGTCGAGAATCTTGGGGTACTGGCTGAAG
Source organism: Caballeronia sp. LZ029 (assembly GCF_031451275.1). NCBI lineage: Bacteria > Pseudomonadati > Pseudomonadota > Betaproteobacteria > Burkholderiales > Burkholderiaceae > Caballeronia > Caballeronia sp. LZ029. Next base: position 179,322 of record NZ_JARUXO010000001.1, on the reverse strand, counting down.
ACCGGGCTCTTCGCCGGATCTTCGATATCCGCTTCGAGCGCGAGCGTGCCTTCCTTGCGCGCTTTCGCGAGCAGCACGTAGAGCAGGCCCATCAGCTCCATGTACATGCTCTTGTCGTACTTCGCGCCCTTGAAGAGCGTCGGCAGAACCTGAATGGTCGCCTTGATGGTCTTGACGTTGTTGCCGAGGATGAACGCGCCGACGCCCGCGCCCGCGATCATCAGAATCTCGACCGGCTGCATGAGCGCGCCAAGGTGGCCGCCTTCGAGCGCGTAACCGCCGAAAACGGACAGCAATGTCACGAGCGATCCAACGAAAATCAGCACAGTCGAGTCCTCACGTTTTGATGCGGTAAGACCGCCGTTAAGTGGTTTACGGCACTCGACTGAAAAACTTTGGGGGCAAATCCAATGGGACGGCAAACGGTAAACCCCGCGTGGCAGCAGGGCCGTGCCGGAAGTGCGGCGTCAGGCCGCGATGCCTGGTGCGCGCGCCGTCGCGCCGGACGATGCAATCGCCTTGCGTGTCTTGCCCGCGCGCGACGGCGGCTGGCACAGGCCGCAGACATAGCCCGCGCGCAGTTCGTACGCGTGCGCGACGAAGCGTCCGCCGCAGCGCGTGCAGGCATTGGTCTGCAGCATCCCGGATTCGAAGTAGCGCACGAGTGTCCACGCGCGCGTGAGCGAGAGGACGGGCTCGTCGCCGTGCATCTCGAGATGTTCGAGGTACAGACGGTAGCTTTTGACGATCGTCTGAATCGTCGACTTCACATCGCCGTGCGTATCGACGAAGCGATATATCGCGTGAAACAGCGACGAGTGAATGTTCGGCTGCCAGGTCATGAACCAGTCGGTCGAGAACGGCAGCATGCCCTTCGGCGGCGACGCGCCCTTCAGCTCCTTGTAGAGCTTGATGAGACGGTCGCGTGAAAGGCTCGTTTCCGCTTCGAGCAACTGCAGCCGCGCACCCAGCTCGATCAGTTCAATAGCCAGGGTGATTTCGCGGACTTCCGCGACCACGCTTTTTGTCGCCATCGGGCTGTCGCGCGCGGCTCAGCCGATCTGCTCGACGGGACCGTCGGCCAGCAGGATCGCCGCGTGGGCGTGCGCGAGCGCCGCGCTCTTGTCCTTGTCGGCGAGCGACGAGAGGAGCGTGTGGTCGTCGAAACGGAAGCGGCACAGCAAATGGCTCGACGACGCCACTTTCACCGCCTGCGCGAGCGTCAGCGAAGTCAGCACCTGCGCGACCTGCGCGGAAAGCCCGAGGCGGTACATCGCCGAAACGCGGTCTTCCTGAAGGAGCCGCTGTGCGAGGAGCAAGTACGACAGATTCACCTCGCGGATTTCCGCGAGCGTATTCGTATTGCTGATCGTCATTTTTTTCCCCGAATCGATACTTGGCTGGTCAGGCCCGGCGGGTGAACGTTTGCTCGAATTCGCAAAGGACAGGCGAATGCGGCCCCGCGCGCGTTGTCTGGTCTCGATTCGATTGTCGCCGATGCCCGCGGCCGCGCCTGTCGGACAAACCTTCCGACGCAACGACGGAGTTTCGCGAAGATTCGTGTAGGAATATTTCTTACACGCCCACGCCCTTCGCTTGCCGATCGGCAGACATAAGTTATCGGCAATTATTCGTCTGACTTAATGCCGGTGTTTCGGCGTTTCGTTGTGGGCCGCGTCAGACCGTCAATAGCTACAATGTTCGGCCCGCAGGACCGCAAATTGCTTATAAGAACCCCGCGGCGTGTTCCACGCTTCAAATCCGTCTACATCATCTTTTTTGGTGCAATTTCTGACTTCGTAACAGCACATGTTTCGCGCTGTAACAACGATAAGCGATTGAAAAATGACGTGAAATGCCGCTCTCGATCCCGATAATGGGCAGTAAGGGATAACCCGGTCGCGATGTTTTTCATCTCCGGGCCGATCTCGGGCGGCGTCTACACCACACGCGGCCCGCCCGAATGGCATGTGTTGAGCGCTCGACCGGAGCGTGACTGCAATGCCTCACCTACATGGAGAGTCACGTTATGCGAATCGCACAAATTGCACCGTTGCACGAAGCAGTTCCTCCGAAGTTTTACGGCGGCACTGAACGCGTCGTGTCTTATCTGACCGATGCGCTCGTCGAGCTCGGCCACGATGTAACCTTGTTCGCAAGCGGCGATTCGCAAACCAAGGCGACGCTCGACGCGGTGTGGCCGCGTGCGTTGCGTCTCGACCCGACCGTGCGCGACGCGCTCGCGCCGCACATGCTGCTGCTCGAAACCGTCCGCCAGCGCGCGCACGAGTTCGACGTGCTGCACTTCCACCTCGACTACATGCCGTTCCCGCTGTTCACGCAGATGGATACGCCGTTCGTGACGACGCTGCACGGCCGTCTCGATCTGCCGGAACTGCAGCCGATCTTCAACACGTTCACGAAGGCGAACGTCATTTCGATCTCGGACAATCAGCGTGGCCCGCTGCCGCAGGCGAACTGGCTGAACACCGTTTATCACGGTCTGCCGAACGAACTGCTGACGCCGCAGCCGCACAAGAAGCCGGAATATCTCGCGTTCCTGGGCCGCATTTGCCCGGAAAAGCGTGCCGATCTCGCCATCAAGATCGCGGCGCAAAGCGGTCTGCCGCTGAAGATCGCCGCGAAGGTGGACAAGGTCGACCAGGAATACTTCAAGTCGACGATCGAGCCGCTGCTGTCGCAGGCGCATGTCGAGTTCATCGGCGAGATCAACGAGGCGCAGAAGCCGGAATTCCTGTCGGGCGCGAAGGCACTGCTTTTCCCGATCGACTGGAACGAGCCGTTCGGCCTGGTGATGATCGAGGCGATGGCCTGCGGCACGCCGGTGATCGCGTTCAATCGCGGCTCGGTGCCGGAAGTGATCGATCACGGCGTGACGGGCTTCATCTGCGAGGATGTGCAGGGCGCAGTCGGCGCGCTGCAACGACTCGATGAACTCTCGCGCACGGAAATTCGCGCGCAGTTCGAACGCCGCTTCAGCGCGCACACGATGGCGCAGAACTACGTCGAGAGCTATACCGCGCTGCTCCAGGCCGCGAAGCGCCCGGTGCTGCGTCAAGTCGCGGCGGGGTAATAGTCAACCGCTCGCCTGACTTTCAGGTCGCATCGAATACCGCCCGCTTGCCGGGCGGTATTTTTTTGCGCACACCGTTCGAGCGCTCCGCGCGTTTTTACACACCCTATAAGGAACAATCCGAAGTTTCGTTTCGATGCCCGTGAATTGAGAGCCGATCCACCATTTTTGACAGTTCGCCAAAGACTCCGCGCTTAAACTCCGCTCCGCAAGCGCAACACGCGTTCTTGTTTTAAATCAATGGCTTTTCAATTTTTCACGAAGGCAGAATCATGCATTTGTCGAAGCGTCTCGGCGCTGAAGTTTTCGGTACTTTCTGGCTCGTGCTGGGCGGCTGCGGAAGCGCCGTGCTCGCCGCGGCCTTTCCTCAACTCGGCATCGGATTCGCTGGCGTTGCGCTGGCGTTCGGCCTCACGGTGCTGACGATGGCCTATGCCATCGGACACGTTTCCGGCTGCCACCTGAATCCGGCTGTGAGCATCGGTCTCGCGACGGCTGGCCGCTTCCCGGTGCGCGATCTCGTGCCGTACATCGTCGCGCAGGTGATCGGCGCGACGCTCGGCGCATGGGTCATCTACCTGATCGCGACGGGCAACCCGAGCTTCGACTTCACGTCGAGCGGGTTCGCCGCGAACGGCTTCGGCGAGCACTCGCCGGGTCATTTCTCGATGGTGGCGGCGCTCGTCTGCGAAGTCGCGATGACGTTCTTTTTCCTGTTCGTGATCCTCGGCGCCACCGACGACCGCGCGCCGAAAGGCTTCGCGCCGCTCGCGATCGGCCTGTGTCTGACGCTCATCCACCTGATCTCGATTCCGGTCACCAATACGTCGGTGAATCCGGCGCGCTCGTCGAGCCAGGCGTTCTTTGTCGGCGGCTGGGCGCTCGATCAACTGTGGATGTTCTGGATCGCGCCGATCGTCGGTGCGATTCTCGCCGGTCTGCTGTATCCGGCTCTGACGCGCCAGAAGTAAGCGTCGGCGGCAAAATAAAAAACGGGCGCTACATGCGCCCGTTTTTGTTTTCACGCTACGCCGCGCATTCGAATGATTAAAAGCGCGCGACAAATGTAATGCAGAATTACGCAGCATGCTTATGAATTGTTGCGATCCCAATTTTTTGTACACAGAGCAAAACGCGGAAGGGCCGTCCGACAAGGCTTCCGGCGATGTCACCCGTCCGGCTTCCCTTTCCGCCGTCCTTACGCCGCCCTTGCACACCGTAACAAGTCCTCGAAGCATGTAAGACGGCGGACGCTTACATTGAACTCATGCGACACACGTCGCTTTAAAGGAGAAAGACAATGAAGCGCATCGTCACCCAAATGCTCGTCGCGACCGGCCTTGCAATCGGTGCTGTCGGAGCGGCTCAGGCTCACAGCGATCTGCACATCGGCGTTTCGCTCGGCGCGCCGGCTTATGTGGCGCCGGCTCCGGTGTACGTGCGTCCTGCGGCGCCGGCGTATCGCGCGCCGTACTATCGCCATGAGGAACCGCGCTGGCACGGTGGCTACGGCCACGATTACGGCCGCTATAACCGCGCGGGCTGGAACCACGGCGGCTACGGCAACAACTGGGGCCATCGCGGATAAGCGAAAACGGGCTGCCGGCAAACCCGGCGGCCCGCCGCGCCCGATGCTCAGTCGGGCGTCTGTCCCGGCGACGCCAGTTCGTCGCGAATGCCGAACAGCTTGCGCAACTGATGCGCGACGCCCGCTTCGAAGTTGTTTCCGACGCGCGGCACGTCCGGCAGACGCTTGATGAGGTCCGGGTTGGCGTTGTTCATCATGAACGGATGCCCGGCGGTTTCGAGCAGATCGATATCGTTCATGTTGTCGCCGAACGCGACGCACTGCGCGGTATCGACATCGAGCCGCTCCAGCACGAAGCGCAGCGCGCGCCCTTTCGATACGTCCGACGTCATCACTTCCAGGCAATCCGGCAGCGAATACGTGACGTAGAGCGAGTCGCCGAATTCACGTTCCAGATTCGCGGCGGTTTCCTTCAGATCCGCCGGCTCACCGATATACAGCACTTTCGCGATGTTCACGCCGTCATGCTCGCGCAAATCCATTACCTCGTACTTGAAGCCCGAATCCTGGTGGAAAACCAGCAGTTCAGGCGCGTGGCGGTCGATGAGCCAGGCGTCGTCGGCGAACAGATTGACGATCACGCGGCCGTGCGCGCCCGCGAGTTCCGGCTGCACGAGACGGCGAACGGCGGCGGGATCGAGGTCGCGCGAATAGATGCGCTCGTCGCCGGGCGCATGCACGCGCGCGCCGTTCGACGTGATCAGATACGCGTCGACGCCGAGCAGATCGCGAATGCCAGCGACATCGCGATAATGCCGGCCCGTCGCGATGATGATGGGCACGCCGCGCGCCGCCAGCGTGCGCACGGTTTCGGCGGTGAAGGGGTCGAGCTGGTGGTCGCTGTTCAGAAGCGTACCGTCGAGATCAGTAGCGATGACCGAGTACATGACTGCCTTTGTGGTGCTGCAAAGCTCGTTATTTTATCGCGCCGTGCTACCGGCAGCTCCGAATGCGCACGCCGCGCGCCGCGCCAGTTCGAGCGCGCCCGCTGCCGAATCCGCGCGCGGCGGCCGCACCCGCTCCCGCAACACGTCCAACACGAACGGTTCGTAAGGCGCGGCAAGTCCGCCGCACAGCGCGACGGGCAGCGCGCCCGCCGTATCGAGCGCTGCGACCAGACGCTCTATTTCGAGCGCCGCGCGCTTGAGCAGCCGCGCCGCGACCGGATGATCGTGGAACTCGAACACGGTCGGCGCGAGCGTCGCGTATCCCGTTTGGTTCGCGGCGCAAAGCCACACGACGAGACTGTCGCGATCCGTCGCGCCGGTGCGTGCGAGCAGCGCGCGCGACCATGCGTCTTCGGTCGCGCGGCCGTCGAGCACGCGTTGAAGATGAACGACCGCGCGCAGGCCGAGCCACGCGCCGCTGGCTTCGTCGCCGCTCGGGAAGCCGTAGCCGCCCGCGATGCGGCACACGCCCGCCTCGTCCAGCGACGCCGCGATGCTGCCCGTGCCGAGCGCGACGATCACGCCGGATTCGCCGCCATGCGCGCCAAGGACGGTCGTGTAGGCGTCGCTTTCCACGCGCAACGCGCGCACGTCCGGCGCACACGCGTGAAAGGCCGCGAGCCAGTCCGCGTTGTTCACGCCCGCGAGTCCGCAGCCCAGCACGCAGTCGCGCCAGTCGAAGGGCAGCGCGGCTGCGTCGAACGCGCGCCGGCACGCATCGCCGATGGACTGCCACGCACGTTCGACGCCGAGCCCGAGCCCCGACGGTCCGCCATTCGCGCGTGCGAGCTCGGTGCCGTGGGCGTCCGCGAGGACGACGCGGGTGCCGCTTCCGCCGCCGTCGATGCCGAGCAGGAAGCCGTTGAATTCCGATGTCGAGGATGTAGTCATGGACGCAAGCTTACCGGTGGCCACGGCGCGCGCCAATTGGCCGAATGGCAGAGGTGGCGCGGCGCGGACGTTCGGCTATGCTGACGCGATCCAAAAAAACGACGAGGACTCGCAATGGCAGACACCGATCACACCCGCTGCGCCTGGGCCACGACCGACGCGATGATCCAGTACCACGACGACGAATGGGGCGTGCCTTCGCGCGACGACCAGCATCTGTTCGAAATGCTGATTCTGGAAGGCGCGCAAGCCGGGCTCTCCTGGTCGACGATCCTCAACAAGCGCGAGGGTTATCGGACGCTTTTCGCGGGCTTCGACATCGCCAAGGTGGCGCGCTTCACCGAGAAAGACATCGAACGGATCGTGCAGGACGCGCGCGTCGTGCGTAACCGGGCGAAGATCGAATCGGCGGTGCTCAATGCGCGCGCCGTGCAGCAGATCCAGCAGGAACACGGCTCGTTCGCGGACTTCGTCTGGTCTTTCGTCGATGGCAAAACCATCGATACACCGCGCGATGTCGCGAATCCCACGCCCGCGTCCACGCCCGAATCCGACGCCTTGAGCAAGGCGCTCAAGAAGTACGGCTGCAAGTTCATCGGCACGACCATTTGCTACGCCTTCATGCAAGCCACCGGTTTGGTCAACGATCACGCCGCCGGTTGCATATCGCGAGGAAAACCTAAGACAAAAAGGAAGACTGCCGCCAAATCCACACGCTGAAGACATTCGTATGCGGGAAATTTTTGCTTTTTGGCAACACGTCTGAGTACAAAATACGCCTCTCGGCGTAAACACCTATAGAAGCCGATTTTTTTGCAGTGAAGCACGCGCAATGCCCCGAACTGCAAGGCTTTTTGCCGGGTTTTCCGCACTGCACGAACGTACGAGCCGTGTAAAAATGGCGTCCTCGCGTGCGCTGGCGCACCTTTTTACCGGACCGAACCGTTATAACTGACGGTGTACGGATCGTTCACTGAGTGTAGAAATCCGACGCGAGCCAGGCCGGGAAACCGCCGTGCTCGATGCAGTGTCCGAGCAGCGAAGCGTTCATTCAGGTTGCGCCACATTCGCAACGACGCCGCCGCTCCGGTAAGCAGGTGCAGCTTCTCGAAAACTCAAACGCACGGCCGCTGCGCAGGGGCGCAGGGGAGATGATCATGAAAAGCTTGAACTTCCTGACCCATCAGGAGATTTTCAACGGCGCCGTACAGCATCTTTTTGTGCAAGGGCAAGCGGCTTTGCTGCCGCAGGGCGGCGGCGCCTATCGCGGTTACTGCGGCGGCTGTCCTGTCGGCAGCTTCATCAAGCCGCGCGACTACATCACCGCGATGGAAGGCGTGCCCATTCGCTATATCGCGAAGCCGCCCGAGCAGGTGCCGGCGTACATGGATGTCGGCGTCGCGGCGCTCAGGCGCGCGCTGCTTCGTGCGCGCATCAACGTGTTCGATCCCAATACCGTCGAATTGCTCTCCTGTCTGCAGAACGTGCACGACGTCTTCGGCAAGTGGGAGTGGCGCGAGCGTCTGACGTCGATCGCGCGTCAGTTCGGGCTGTCCGCCGAACTTCTCAAAACGGCTGCGTGATATCGCAGGTGCTGTGATGTTGAGCCCCATTACGATGTTGAGCCCGAAGGAGATTTACGAGCGCGTCAGCGAGCACTTGCTGATGCAGCGCGCGGTGTCCGAAGACGACAACGGTTCGTGCCGGCTCCGCAGTCCGGAAGGCCGCAAGTGCGCGATCGGCTCGCTCGTGCGCGACGAGCTGTACGAGCCCGAGCTGGAAGGCGTCGGCATCTCGTACTACCGTCATGCGCGGGACGGCGGGCTGTTGCGCGCGCTCTACGCATCGAACGTGAATGCCTACGATCCGAACATCATCGATCTCTTGATCGAGCTTGAGGAAGTGCACGATTACGCCGATATCGACGAGTGGCCGGAACTGCTCTCCGCGCTCGGAAAGCGTCACGCGTTCGTGTGACACGCGCAATAGCGTAGTTCGAAGCACAAACAAAACGGCGGTGCGCCCATACGGGTCGCACCGCCGTTTTGCCATGCGGACGAGAATCCGAAAACTCTCGCCGGCCAAAGATGCTTAGTGCATCTTCTTCGGCAGCATCTGGCTGCGCAGGCGCTTGCGCAGACGCGCGACAGCAGCTGCCTTCTTGCGCTTGCGCTCGGTGGTCGGCTTTTCGTACGACTGACGCTCGCGCAGTTCGGCGATGAGGCCATTGCGCTCGATGGTACGGCGGAAACGCCGAATCGCGACATCGAACGGCTCGTTTTCTTTGAGGACGATAGTGGTCATGTAAATCCTGAGTTTGCTAAACGTATTTTCAAGCGCGCGACGATAGAGCTGCCGCGCCCCGGCACTCCGATCGTCCGCCGGACATGAATGGCGCGGCGGACACGAGCAAAGCGGCCACGGAGGCCGGAAAAGAGATCGTTGGGATTCAGCCGCCAAAGCGGCATGCGCTTTCGAAGGAACCACACGAACGCGCGTTTCGGAGCCGTTCGCCGCTGCTTGTTGACGTTGTCATTCTCAGCGACGAAGGCAGGAAATCGGGCACATTTCTCGATTCGGGCGCGATGTTACCAGAACACCGCACCACTGCCAACTCCCCCGATCCATCCAACCCATTGATGCAACAGATTTATTTCTGCCACGCGCTGGCTTCGTCGAGGAGCTGGATGTCTTCGGCGGCGAGTTGCAGGCGCGTCGCGGCGGCGAGGCTTTCGAGTTGCGCGACCGACGTGGCGCTGGCGATCGGCGCCGTCACGCTCGGGCGCGCGATCATCCATGCGAGCGCGACGGTTGCGGGCGTCGTGTCGTTGCGTTTCGCGACTTCGTCGAGCGCATCGAGAATCCTGAAACCGCGCGCATTCAGATATTTTTCGACGCGCGAGCCGCGCGCCTTGTGCCGCGTGTCTTCCTTCGACCGGTACTTGCCCGACAGAAAACCGCTCGCGAGCCCGTAGTACGGCACGACCGCGATCTTGCGCTGTTGCGCCACCGGCTCCAGACCGGTTTCGTAGCCTTCGCGATCGTAGAGGTTGTATTCCGGCTGAAGGATCTGATAAGCCGGCAGGCCCGACTCCTTCGCCATCGCAAGCGCCGCGTCGAGCCGCTCGCCCGTGTAGTTCGACGCGCCGATCACCCTCACCTTCCCCGCCTTGATGAGCTTCTGATACGCGTCGAGCGTCTGATCGAGCGGCGTGTTCTCGTCGTCGTAATGGGAGAAGTAGACGTCGATGTAATCGGTCTTGAGACGCCGCAGCGAATCGTCGACGGCCGCCGCGATGTTCGCCGCCGTCAGCCCGGCGCGCGTGCCGAGCTTGCCGACTTTCGTCGCGAGCACGACCCGATGGCGCTTGCCGCTTTCCCTGAACCACTTGCCGATGATCGTCTCCGATTCGCCGCCCTGATGCCCCTCGACCCAGGCGGAATAGACGTCCGCGGTATCGATGAAATTCAGGCCGTGGTCGACGAACGCGTCGAGGATCGAGAACGATGTGCGCTCGTCGGCAGTCCAGCCGAATACGTTGCCGCCGAAGACGAGCGGCGCAATTTTCAGGTCCGATGTGCCGATGCTGCGTGTCTGCATGTGTGCTCCGAATGCGCGAAAAGAACGGATCGAAAAGCATACGCGCGAAACCTGCGCCTTGCTGGGCGAGCGTTCGCAGGCTTACGAGCGCATTCGTTACACAAATCGTTTGCGCAGGGCTTAAGTTTTTTTCGAGGGGCCCGATAACCACAAGTAGGCGGCCGGCTATCACCGAGCGCAGGACCGCCAGGCAACACTCGGTGCCAAAGCCAAAGCCAGACCAAGTCTCCCAGGAGAGCAAAAAATGATCGGTATCAATAGCAATATCAACTCGCTGGTTGCCCAGCAGAACCTGAACAACACGCAAAGCGCGCTGTCGTCGGCCATCACCCGCCTGTCGTCGGGCAAGCGCATCAACAGCGCTGCTGACGATGCCGCCGGTCAAGCGATTGCTTCGCGCATGACCTCGCAGATCAACGGCCTGAACCAAGGCGTTTCGAACGCGAACGACGGCGTGTCGATGACCCAGACGGCATCGAGCGGCCTGAACCAGATCACGGACAACCTTCAGCGTATCCGTCAGTTGGCCGTGCAGGCTTCGAGCGGCTCGCTCTCGTCGACCGACCAGGCAGCACTGCAGAAGGAAGTGACGCAACGTATCGCTGAAGTGAACCGTATCGCTTCGCAAACCACGTACAACGGCACCAACGTGCTCGACGGTTCGGCTGGCCAGGTCAGCTTCCAGGTCGGCGCGAACGTCGGTCAGACGATCAGCATCGACCTGAGCAAGGGCGTCTCGGCTGCTCAGCTCGGCGGCGGCGTGCCGCAAAAGGGCACGACGATCTCGACGATCAGCGGCATCAGCCTCGACAGCGCTGGCGCAGCCGCTTCGGCAGGCACGACCCCGGCGATCACGTCGATCAACGTGCTGGCTGACGGCAACGGCGGCTTCACGTTCACCGACCAGAACAACCAGGCGCTGTCGTCGAGCGTGACGACGTCGCTGTTCGGTTCGAGCACGGCCGGTTCGACGACGAATCCGAAGCCGCTGACGCTGTCGGGCTCGAACGCGTTCGCGAAGACGGTTCAAGCGACGGCTCAGGGCACTGCCGCAACGGCTCTCGGCACGATCAGCTCGACGAACGGCGCGACCGGCACCGGCACGTATGCGACGGCGAACCAGAACCTCGGCACGATCTCCGGCGTCGCGCTGAATGCAGACGGTACGGCAGCAACCGGCGCATCCGCCGCGATCACGTCGATCAACGTTCTCGCTGACGGTAGCGGCGGCTTCAAGTTCACCGACCAGAGCGGCAACGCGCTCTCGAGCGGCGCAGCTTCGCTGTTCACGGTCACGCCGGGCACGGCTGGCGCCGGCTCGACGCTCGCCTTCACCGCGGCCGGCGCTCTCGGCGCCACCGCTCCGACCGGCTTCGGCACGGCCAACGAACTGGCCAGCCGCGCAGCGATCGCAACGGCGAACGCGACCAACAACCCGGTTGCCGTGTCGAGCATCGACCTGACGACGGCGAACGGCGCAAACGTCGCGATCGAATCGATCGACAACGCGCTGAACGCGGTGAACAGCATCCAGGCAGGTCTGGGCGCTGCACAGAACCGCTTCTCGTCGATCGCAGCAACGCAGACGCAACAATCGACCAACCTGTCGTCGGCTCAGTCGCAGATCACCGACGCGAACTTCGCGCAGGAAACCGCGAACCTCTCGAAGGCTCAAGTGCTGCAACAAGCTGGTATCTCGGTGCTGGCTCAAGCGAACTCGATGCCCCAGCAGGTTCTGAAGCTCCTCGGCTAAGCATCATCGCCGACGCTGTAACCGGCGCGCGTCATCAGTACAATGCGCGCCGGATGTAACAAAACATCGCAGCAAAGAAGCACAAGCAGTCAGCGCACCGGGAGCTCGTCTCCCTGTGCGCATTTCCGGGAGATGACGCCTCCCGCCCAATTTCCAACGATCGCGAAGCGAAAACGACCGGAGTACACATGACCACCGTAGCCACGTCAACGGGTTCCACTGTCGATCCGACGAGCGCCGTCCAGCAGGCCGCGCAGTCGATCATCAGCGGTTCCACGAACTCGACGATGGACGTGAACTCGCTCGTCACCGCGATCGTCAACGCGAAGGTCGCGGGACAGACCGACGCGCTCAACAACAAGAAAACGGCCGACAACACGCAGCTCACCGCGATCGGCACGCTCAAGTCCGTGCTCTCGCTGCTACAGAGCTCGATCACGAATCTGGCCAACGGCAAGACGCTCGGCTCGTTCACCGCCACCGCCGACGGCAAGGGCCTCACGGGCAGCGCCGACACCACCGCGGTCGCGGGCAGCTACGCGGTGAAGGTGACGAATGTCGCGTCGGCGCAATCGCTCACGTCCGGCGTGTTCTCGTCGACCGACAAGCTCGGCACCGGCTCGATCACGCTGAAGGTCGGCGACAAGACGAGCACCATCAAGCTCGACGACACCAACAACACGCTCTCGGGCATCGTGTCGGCGATCAATTCGGCGTCCGACAATCCCGGCGTTTCGGCGACCATCGTCAACGGTTCGGACGGCGCGCACCTCGTGCTGCGCTCCACGTCGACGGGACTCGCCAACGCCATCAACGTCACCGTCAACGCGGATGACAGCAGCTCGGCGATCAACAAGCTCGCGGTCAAATCGTCCACCACGACGACCGACCCCGATCCGAACGATTCGACGAAGACCATTACCGTTGCCGAGCACACGACGATCGACGGCGCGAACGGCTGGGCGCAGTCGAGCTCGGGCGTGGACTCGCATCTGACCGTCGCGGGCACGCCGGTCACGAGCGCGAGCAATACGATCAAGGAAGCGGTCACGGGCGTCTCGATGACGATCACGGCGGACTCGGTCGGCACGACGCAGACGCTCACGATCGGCCAGGACGTCAGCGGCCAGAAGACGGCCATCGACTCGTTCGTGACGGCTTACAACAACTTCATCAGCACGGCGGCATCCCTCACCTCGTTTGATTCGACGGCCAGCTCGCAAGGCGCGCTGCTCGGCGACTCGATGATGAACACGATCAAGAACACGCTCGCGAGCACGATCAGCAAGGGCATCGGCGCGGGAACGGGCAAGGTGAACCTCGCGTCGATCGGCATCACGTTGCAGCCTGACGGATCGCTCAGCACGGACGAAGACGCGCTCACCGCCGCGCTGACGAACAATTCGGGCACCGTCGCTTCGCTCTTCAATTCGACCGACGGCGTCGCGGCGCAACTGAACACGAGCCTCACGGCGTTTCTGCAAACGGGCGGCATCATCGACACGCGCACGAGCGCGCTCAACGACGACCTGACGAGCATCGCGGATCAGCAGACGCAGCTCACCTCGTACACGCAGCAGTTGACGACCTCGTATAACGCCCAGTTCACGGCGCTCAACTCGCTGATGTCGTCGATGGCCACGCAATCGAGCTATCTGACCGCGCTCTTCGGCGGCACCAACAGCGCGGGCGCGCTGGCTACGAACTCGAAGTAACGGGAAGGCACCGGACCATGAACCAGAACGAATTGATCCAGAACGCCTGGGCGTTGACCGAAGCGATCGACGAAGCCGTCGGCAAGGACGACTGGGCGCATGCCGCCGAGCTCGCGCAAGCGCGCGCGCCGCTCGTGATGGCGCTGCAGGCCGAGCAGCCTGCGGAGGCGCTCATCGTCATTCGCAAGATTCAGGCAAGCATCGATGCAGTTGCCGCGCGTGCCCACACGGCGCAAACGGCGCTTTCGGAGACTTATCGCCGTTCGATGGACGGAGCGAAGGCCGCGAGCCGGTATCAACAGGCAGCGCGGTTCTAAAGTTTTCTTTTTCCGCGCCGATAACACTTCTAAGAACAACAAGAACAACGCGCCGATGTCCGGCGCGCTGCTTCGCTCTTGATGCCCGCTTCGGCGGGCATTTCTTATTTCTCAGCGCCCGAGCGTCAACGCGAGATACGCCGCGTACAGCACGCCATTTCCGAGCAGCGCCCACAGCACGACGCCGTTATCCTTCGCGTTGAACCGCAGCCACGCCGCCGCCGCGAGCGTGATCAGCACGCCGGTCAGCACCTCGACCCGCGGCTCCCACGGCGTCAGCATGATGCCGATTCCCGGCAGCAACGTCCCTTGAAACACCATCGCCCCGGTGATGTTGCCGAACGCGAGCGTGTCCTTCCCTCTGCGCGCCCACATGATGCTGTTCACCTTCTCGGGCAATTCCGTGGCGATCGGAATGATGATGAGCGACAGCAGCAGCGCCGAAATCCCCAGCGCATGCGACACGCCCTCGACGCCGTGAATGAACCCCTTCGCGCCGCCGACGAGCAACACGATGCCCACGAGAAACTGCAGCATGATCGTGCCGAGCGACGTCTTCAAACCGAGACGCGACGCGAACAGGGCCTCGGGCGCCTCCGTCCCATGCCCGCCCTCGACGAGCTTCGCCGAAGCCCTGAACGTCGAAATCACATAGACGACGTAAACGCCGACCAGGCCAGCCGCAAACAGCGCACGCACCTGCCACGCATGATGCGGCACGAACATCGCGGCGCACGCGATCAGGAACGCGCACAGGAAGAAGTTGAGATCGCGCGTGAAGCCGCTGCGCTCCGGCATGATCCGTCCACGCAAGCCGCGCGACTTGAGAATCGCGACCGTCATCAGGCAAGTGGAAAGCGTCGCGAGCATGAGCGGCGCGCCGAGAATCGCGCCGACGCCGATCTCTTCGTTGACCGCACGGCTCGATGTACCGCCGAGCAATGCGATGATAGGCACCGTCGTCTCCGGCAACGCCGTGCCGACCGCCGCGAACAGCGATCCGGTCACGCCTTCGGAAATGCCGAGCCGTTCGCCGAGATGTTCGAGCGCATTCGTGAAAAGCTCCGAGGCGACCAGAATGATCGCGAGCATCAACGCGAGTTCGAGGAAGAGCATCGTCATGCGGCACCTCGCATCGAAACATGCGACAGGCGCGCAAGCGTGCGCGAGAGACAGGGATGTTGTAGTTGCGGGGACACGATGATTCCACGGCCGGACGTCAAGCGAACCACGATGCGCCACGCGCCGTCCGACCAAGAACGACATAGCGCATCGATGGTCTCGCCAAACCGTTCCGGTCGAACGCGCCACGGCAGCAGGGCCGAGGATGTTGACGCGTTCTCCTTCGCTCACGAAGGAAGGCTACTCCCCAAAGACGGCGCAAGTTTAGCCTGCTGTGCCCGGTTTGGGCAAGCCGCGCATGTGCGGCGGAGAAATGTCATGAATATGCGTATGCCGATCGAATCGTTGTCGGCGCACGATGCATTCGCTAATCTAGCCGCGCCGGGCGCGTCGCTTGCTGCGTGCGCGCCATGCTCATCCACGAACAAAAATGAAGATCGGGAGATCTCATGCGCCTGAAATTTTTTGCCGCAGCCGCCGCAGTGGCATGCTTCGCCACGCCGACGCTTGCGCTGTCCAAGCCGCTTACCGTCTGCACCGAATCGAGCCCGGATGGCTTCGACGTCGTGCAATTCAATTCGCTCGTGACGACCAATGCGTCGGCGGATGTCATCTTCAATACGCTCGTCTCCTACGACGAAGCCGCGAAGAAGGTCGCGCCCTCGCTCGCGGAAAAGTGGGACGTGAGCAGCGACGGCCTGACCTACACCTTCCATCTGCGTCCGAACGTTCAGTTTCAGACGACCGACTACTTCAAGCCCACGCGTCCGCTCACCGCCGACGACGTCGTCTTCACGTTCGAGCGCATGCTGTCGGACAGCAATCCCTGGCACAAGGTCGCGGGCGCGAGCGGCTTTCCGCACGCGCAGTCGATGGGCCTCGTGAAGCTCATCAAGGCCGTATCGAAGGTCGATGACCACACCGTGAAATTCGAGCTCAACGAGCCGAACGCGACCTTCGTGCCGATTCTCACGATGGGATTCGCCTCGATCTACTCGTCCGAGTACGCCGACAAGCTGCTGAAGGCGAACCAGCAAAACGATCTGAACAGCAAGCCCATCGGCACCGGGCCGTTCGTGCTGAAAAGCTATACGAAGGATTCGGTGATCCGCTACGACGTCAATCCGGCGTACTGGGGCCCGAAGCCGAAGATCGACCGTTTGATCTACGCGATCACGCCGGATGCGTCCGTGCGCGCGCAGAAGATCAAGGCGGGCGAATGCCAGATCGCGCTGTCGCCGAAGCCGCAGGATGTGCTCGACGCGAAGAAGGACAAATCGCTGAAAGTGAGCGAGGCGCCCGCGTTCATGACGGCGTTCGTCGCGCTCAATACGCAGAAGAAGCCGCTCGATAATCCGAAGGTGCGTCAGGCGATCAACATGGCTTTCGATCGCACGACGTATATGAAGACCGTGTTCGACAACACGGCCACGCCCGCGGTGAATCCGTATCCGCCGAATACGTGGAGCTACGACAAGAACGTCACGGCGTACAAGTATTCATCCGCCGATGCGAAGAAGCTGCTCGCCGACGCCGGCTTCCCGAACGGTTTCGACACGACGATCTGGGTCCGCCCGAACGGCAGCGTGCTGAATCCGAATCCGAAAGCCGGCGCCGAACTGCTGCAGGCGGACCTCGCGAAGATCGGCGTGAAGGCGCAGGTGAAGGTGATCGAGTGGGGCGAACTGATCAAGGAAGCGAAACAAGGTCAGCACGACATGCTGTTCATGGGCTGGGCCGGCGATAACGGCGACCCGGACAACTACATGTCGCCGCTCTTCAGTTGCAACGCGGTGAAGTCGGGCATCAACTTCGCGCGCTATTGCGACAGCCAGCTCGACAAACTCATCGCCGACGGCAAATCGACAGCCGATGTCGCGCAGCGCACGAAGGCGTATGTCGATGCGCAGAAGATCATCCACGATCAGGCGCTGTGGATTCCGCTCGTGTATCCGACGGCCGCCGCGCTCACGCGTGCGAATGTCAGCGGCTATAACGTGAGTCCGTTCGGGCGCGTGAACTTCGGCGGCGTTTCGGTGCAGTGAATAATGTCAGGCCGGCGTGAAGCGGATCACGCCATCGTCGCCGGTCTGACGCTTCAACGTTCCATCGAGCCAGAGCAGGTTCAGATGCGCGAGCGCTTCGCCGAGCGCGAATGTCATCTGATGAATGTCGAGCTTGCGCCTGAACATGATCGGCACGATATCGGCGGCGCTGCACGGTTTCGCGGCGCACGCCTCGCGCACCTCCGCCAGCCGCGCGCGATGATGCTCGCGCAATTGCCCGATGCGCGTCTGCACACCGCGAAACGGCTTGCCGTGCGACGGCAGCGCGAACGTATCGGCGGGCATCGTTTCATAGCGGCCGAGCGATTCCAGATACAACGCGAGCGGATTGCCTTCCGGCTCGACCGCGAACACGGACACGTTCGTCGAGATGCGCGGCAACACCATGTCGCCGGAAATGAGCAGCTTGTCGGCCGCGCAGATGAGCGCGCTGTGCTCCGGCGAATGGCCGTAGCCCGACACCACTTCCCAATTGCGCGTGCCGATATGAATGACATCGCCGTTGCGGATGCGCCGGTATTCGGCGGGAATCGACGGCACGAGCGTCGGGTAATAGCTGTCGCGCTTGCGCAGGGCATCGAGCGAGGCTTCGTCGGTCAGACCGTGCGCCGCGAAATGCGCCGCCGCGCGCTCGCCGCCTGCGTTGGAACCATCGCCCGCGGCCATCACGCGGCCCATCGCGTATTCGCCCAGCGAGATCCACAGGCGCACGTTCCAGCGTTTTTTGTCGCCGCCGTTGCAGATCCAGTCGGCGAGGCCCAGATGGTCCGGATGGCAATGCGTGACGATCACGCGCAGCACCGGCAGGCCATCGAGCACGGAATCGAACACGCGCTCCCAGTTGGCTCGGATCGTGTCGCTCGAAATGCCGCAATCGACGACGGTCCAGCCCTTCACGCCGTCGATTTCGTCGCGCAGCAGCCAGAGATTGATGTGATCGAGCGCGAACGGCAACGGCATGCGCAACCAGAACACGCCCGGCGCCACTTCCTTGACGCCGCCCGATTCGGGCAGTGTGTCGGCGAAAACATAATCGAGCTGGTGTTCGAGGGCGTTCATTCGGTCCGTGCCTCCGGGTTTGCGCCGCGTTGCAATTTGGCGAAGTTGACGATAACGTAAACATCCATTCTAACGTTGCGCGCGCAATTGCGCTGCCGGCCCGCGATGACTCAGCCGACGCACTACACCATCACCGAACTGGCGCGTGAATTCGACATCACGCCCCGCGCGATCCGCTTCTACGAAGATCAGGGCCTGCTCGCCCCGAAGCGCGAAGGCTCGAACGGCCTGCGCCGCGTGTATTCGCCGCGCGACCGCACGCGCCTCAAGCTCACGCTGCGCGGCAAGCGGCTCGGCTTCACGCTGTCGGAAATCCGCACGCTGCTCGATCTCTACGACTCGCCCACCGGCTCGACCACGCAACTGCAAGCTTTCGTCGATACGATCGCGGCGCATCGCGAAGTGCTCGAACGTCAGCTCGAAGACCTGAACACGACACTCACCGAACTCGCCGCTTATGAGGAGCAAGGCCGCGCGCTGATCGCTGCGGGAACGGAAAAGCGCACACGCAAGCCCAAAGCAGCATGATGTGACTGTCACACGCGAAGCGAAGGGTCGACATGAATCATTTCCCCAAGCTGCTCTCGTCGCAAATCGGCTTCGATGTCGCGCAGACGATACTCGAAGGCTTCGAGCATCATTACCGCGTGTTCCGCGAAGCCGCGATCGACGCGAAGAGTCTCTTCGAGCGCGGCGAATGGCTCGCGTTGCAGCAACTGGCGCGAAACCGCATCGCGTCGTATGACGATCGCGTCGCGGAATGCGTGACGTCGCTCGAAGACGAATACGACGCCGAGAACATCGACGACGACGTGTGGCAGCAGATCAAGCTGCATTACATCGGCTTGCTGACGACGCACCGGCAGCCCGAATGCGCTGAGACGTTCTTCAATTCCGTGTGCTGCAAGATTCTGCATCGTTCGTATTTCAACAACGATTTCATCTTCGTGCGCCCGGCCATCTCGACCGAATACATCGAGAACGACGAACCCGCCGCGAAGCCCACGTATCGCGCGTATTACCCGCAGAACGACGGCCTCGCCGCGACGCTCGAACGCATCGTCACGAACTTTCAGCTAGAGCCGCCGTTCGAGGACTTGCCGCGCGACGTGCAGTGCGTGATGGACGCGATGCGCGATGCCTTCGGCGATCTCACGCCCGCGCCGAATTTTCAGATTCATGTGCTGTCATCGCTGTTCTTCCGGAACAAGGCGGCGTATATCGTCGGGCGCGTCATCAACGGCGATGCGCTGCTGCCCTTCGCCATCGCGATCCGGCACACGTCGCCCGGCCTGCTTGCGCTCGATACCGTGCTGCTGTCGCGCGAGCAGGTGCTCATCATCTTCAGCTTCTCGCACTCGTATTTTTTGGTCGATATGGAGGTGCCGTCGGCGTTCGTGCAGTTCCTGAGCACGATCATGCCGCGCAAGCCGAAGGCCGAAATCTATACGTCGGTCGGCCTGCAGAAGCAGGGCAAGAACGATTTCTATCGCGACTTGCTGCATCACCTGTCGCATTCGAGCGATAAGTTCATCGTCGCGCCCGGCATCAAGGGGCTCGTGATGATCGTCTTCACGCTGCCGTCGTTTCCTTACGTGTTCAAGCTCATCAAGGACGCGTTTCCGCCGCCGAAGGAAACCACGCGACAGAAGATTCAGGACAAGTATCAGCTCGTGAAGCGTCACGATCGCCTGGGCCGCATGGCCGATACGCTCGAATATTCAAGCGTCGCGCTGCCCGTCTCGCGCCTCGACGACGCGCTCATCCGCGAACTGGAGAAGGAAGCGCCGTCGATGATCGAGTACGAAGGCGACAATCTCGTCATCAGACACGTGTATATCGAGCGCCGCATGGTGCCGCTGAATCTCTTCCTGAAAGACGGCAGCGATGACGAAATCGATCACGGCATCAAGGAATACGGCGATGCGATCAAGCAGTTGATCCAGGCCAACATCTTCCCCGGCGACATGCTGTACAAGAATTTCGGCGTGACGCGGCACGGTCGCGTGGTGTTCTACGATTACGACGAAATCGAGTATCTGACCGATTGCAACGTGCGCCGCGTGCCGCCGCCGCGCAACGAGGAAGACGAGCTGTCGGGCGAGCCGTGGTATACCGTCGGGCCGCACGATATCTTTCCCGAAACGTACGGCACATTTCTGCTCGGCGATCCGCGCGTGCGCGAGGCCTTCATGCGCCATCACGCGGATTTTTTCGATCCCGCGCTCTGGCAGCGCTACAAGGAACAACTGCAGCGCGGCGAGCTCGCCGATTTCTTTCCCTATGACCGGGACGTCCGATTCAGCATCCGGTATCCGGAGCGCTTCGAGAAGTCCGGTCGACAGGACGCGCGCGCCGCCTGACGCGCGCCGTCCCGCTTTGACTATCGACTATGAACCACACTCCCGACAACAACGAATCCCCGACTCCGCTGGCCCATCTGTTCGCGAACAATCAGGAATGGGTTGAGCGCAAGCTCGCCGAGGACGCCGATTTCTTCAAGCGTCTCGCGCATCAGCAGACGCCGGAGTATCTGTGGATCGGCTGCGCGGACTCGCGCGTGCCCGCCAACGAAATCATCGGCCTGCCGCCGGGTGAAGTGTTCGTGCACAGAAACATCGCGAACGTGGTCGTGCACTCGGACCTCAACTGTCTGTCGGTCATCCAGTTCGCTGTCGATCTGCTGAAGGTGAAGCACATCATGGTCGTCGGCCATTACGGCTGCTCGGGCGTGGGCGCGGCGCTCGTCGGGCGGCGCGTCGGTCTCGCGGACAACTGGCTGCGCCATGTCGAAGACGTGCGCGAGAAGCACGCCGCGCTGCTCGACGAATGGCCGATGGGCGATGCGCGGCATCGTCGTCTCGTCGAGTTGAACACGATCGAGCAGACCATCAACGTGTGCCGCACGACCGTCGTCAACGATGCGTGGGCGCGCGGGCAGGAACTCACCGTGCATGGCTGGACCTACGGCGTGCACGATGGCCGTTTGCGCAACATGGGCATGATGATCAGCGCATCGGACGAAATCGATCCGGTGTATCGCGCCGGCATTGCAGAAATGAGCCGCGGCGGCGCGCATTCCACGGAGAACGATGTACTCGCGTCCGATGCGGCGCGTCTGGGCGATATTCCCGCCGTTATTCAAGGCGTCATCAAGGAGTTGAAACATGAGTGAGACACAAACCGATCCCGTCGTTATCGTCTCGGCGGCGCGCACGCCGATGGCCGCGTTTCAGGGCGACTTCGCTTCGCTGACCGCGCCGCAACTCGGCGCCGCGGCAGTCAGGGCCGCGGTCGAGCGCGCGGGGGTGAAACCCGAGCAGATCGACGAAGCGATCATGGGTTGCGTGCTGCCCGCCGGACAAGGCCAGGCGCCTGCGCGTCAGGCTGCGCTCGGCGGCGGGCTGCCGCTGTCGACCGGCTGCACGACGATCAACAAGATGTGCGGCTCCGGCATGCGCGCCGCGATGTTTGCGCATGACATGCTGCTGGCCGGATCGGTCGACGTGATCGTCGCGGGCGGCATGGAAAGCATGACGAATGCGCCGTATCTCCTGCCGAAGGCGCGCGGCGGCATGCGCATGGGCCACGGTCAGGTGCTGGATCACATGTTCCTCGACGGCCTCGAAGACGCCTACGAAAAGGGCCGCCTGATGGGCACGTTCGCGGAGCAATGCGCCTCATCGTATGCGTTCTCGCGCGAGTCGCAGGATGCGTTCGCGGTCGAATCGCTGCGGCGCGCGAAACGGGCGAACGAAGACGGCTCGTTCAAGTGGGAGATCGCGGCGGTCACCGTGCAAGGCAGGAAAGGCGATACCGTGATCGACCGCGACGAGCAGCCGTTCAAGGCGAACATCGAGAAAATTCCGTCGCTCAAGCCCGCGTTCGCCAGGGACGGCACGGTGACGGCGGCCAATTCGTCATCCATTTCGGACGGCGCGGCGGCGCTCGTGATGATGCGCGAATCGACCGCCAAGCGGCTTGGCGTGAAGCCGATTGCGCGCGTCGTCGGGCACAGCACGTTCGCGCAGGGACCTGCGTTGTTCACGACTGCGCCCGTCGGTGCGATCAGGAAGCTCTTCGAGAAGAACGGCTGGCGCGCGAGCGATGTCGATCTGTATGAGATCAACGAAGCGTTTGCCGTCGTGACGATGGCCGCGATGCGCGAACACGATCTGCCTCACGACAAGGTCAATGTGAATGGCGGTGCATGTGCGCTCGGGCATCCGATCGGCGCTTCGGGTGCGCGCATTTTGGTGACCTTGCTCGGCGCATTGAAGACGCGCGGGTTGAAGCGTGGCGTCGCGAGTTTGTGTATCGGCGGCGGCGAAGCGACGGCGATGGGGTTGGAACTGGTTTGAGTCGTGCGGGCCGGTCCGGGTGCTGTGCGCCGGGGCCGGCGTGGTTGCTAGTCGAAGGGATTCAGCATTTTCACTCCCACGCGCTCGAAGTCCCTGACATTGCGCGTGACTACCGTCAAACCGTGAGCCAGGGCCGTTGCTGCGATGAGCCTGTCTACTGCAGGCTCCGGGTGCCGGGCTCGGAGACGCCCCCACAAATCTCCGATGTTCCTGTCCACTGGCACGATCTTCCCTTCATATCTGCGCAGAACACGTTTCAGCCACGCCTCCACGTTTGCCGCCTGCCGGGCGTCACCTTTGAGACGAAGTGAATCGACGCCACGTCGAAGTTCGCCGACGGTGACCACGGACAGAAACACCCCTTCGTTTCTTCGTTCAGCGCCGTCGAAGAACGCGCGAACACCTTCGTTCGCGCGCTCTTCTCTCCTGGTTTCGCTGATGACGTTGGTATCAGCCAGAAACATCGGAGTCTCCGTTGCTGGCGTGACGATCAAAAATGGAGTCGTCGCAGTCGATCTTCGGAAAACTCAGGAGGGCTCTGATGAAGCCTGCGTTATCGTCATCGTCCGGCTCGCCCATCTGCCTTCGCACCTCCGCCTCGATCTTCCGCCGTCGGGCGGCATCCGCCTGTATCTCCCGAAGCTCTTCCTCGTCGATATTCGACGGTAAAGTTCCCTGAATGATTTTGAACATGGTCTGCTCCTCGTCTGAGCGTTGCGAGTAGCGTGACTTTACTCCCATTTAATAAGCATCCCTAGTCATCCAAACGATATAGGAATTTACTGCAACGACCCCTTCACCGCCCCGCCAACGACATCGCCACTGCGCGCTTGAACGGCGTCAATCTTTCGCCGATGCGCAACATCGCATCACGCGCGATCCGCGCAGGCAACGAGTCGCGCGTATAGATCTCGGTGATCAATCGCGTGAGCAGATAACGCGGCCGCGTCTCCCGCCGATGCTCTTGCTCGTATCGCGCAAGCAGCGCATCGCCGGCGATATCGCGCCCCGCCGCACGCGCATCGCGAATGCTGCGCGAAAGCAACTCGATGCCAGCCAGCCCGAAATTGAACCCGTGCGCCGTGACCGGATGCATGCCGACCGCCGCATCGCCGACCGTCGCGAAACGCTTCGCCACGAATCGCTTCGGATACACCGACACCAGCGGATAGACATGCCGCGTCGTGCGCAAGGTCATCGACCCGAGCCTGCGCTCGAAGCGGCGTTCGATCTCGCGATTGAACGCATCGGGATCCAGCGCGCTCAATCGCTCGGTGTCGCGCGCGTCGAGCGTCACCACGACCGACGACCGATGCGCGCCCGTCTGCGGATCGGGATTCATCGGCAGCAGTGCGAGCGTCTGCCGATGACCGAACCATTCCCACGCCGCGTGATCGTGCGGCGCGTCGTGCGTCATGCAGCAGACCAGCATCGACTTGCCGAAGTCGTGCATGTCGGCGGCAATGCCAGCCATGCGCCGCGTGGCGGAGAAGCGGCTGTCCGCCGCGACGACGAGCTGCGCCGCGATCGTCTCGCCGCTTTCGAGCCGCACGCGCGCACCGCAGGCATCGGTATCGAGATCGATCACGCGCTCGGACGCGATGATCCGGATATCCGCGCCCGCCGCCCGGCGACGCTCGAACGCGTCGAACGCCGCGCGCCGGATCAGATGATTCGACACGAGCCAGCCCAGCTCGGCATGTCCCGAGAGCGCATGACCGATCTTCATCGAGAACGGCGACGACCCGTTGAAGATGCGCGCATCCACGAGCTGCGATTTCGCGTGCGCATCGATGCGCTCCCACACGCCGAGCGTCTTCAGAAACGCGACGGACTTTTGCGTCAGCGCGATCTCGCGGCCGTCGAACGCGGGCTCGCGCAGCGCGTCGTGAGTCTGCTGCTCGACGAGCACGATCGACACACCCGCCCCGCTCAACGCATTCGCCAGACACAAACCCGCCGGCCCCGCGCCGACGATCACGATATCGGTATGCACCATCTTTCCGGTCTTACTTTTCTGAAAGCGCACAACGATAGCCGAACGGCTGACGAACGAGCAGCGACAGCGGGTCGCGCGCTATAGTCGCAAGGTCGTCCACACAAGGAACATGTCGGTCATGAAAACGGTATTGATCGTCGGCGCGTCGCGCGGCCTCGGCCACGAATTCGCGCGCGAATATTGTCGCGATGGCTGGCGCGTGCTCGCCACGGCCCGCGACAAATCCTCGCTCTCCGCGCTCGACGCGATGGGCGCGCAAACCTTCCCGCTCGACGTCACGCAGCCCGAGCAGATCGCCGCGCTCGCGTGGCAACTCGACGAGGAAAAGCTCGATGTGGCGATCGTCGTGTCGGGCGTGTACGGTCCGCGCACGGAAGGCGTCGAAACCATCGGCGCAGACGATTTCGATCAGGTGATGCACACCAACGTGCGCGGCCCGATGCAACTGATTCCCGTGCTGCTGCCGCTCACCGATGCCGCGAACGGCGTGTTCGCGGTCGTGTCGAGCAAGATGGGCAGCATCGGCGAGACGAGCGGCACGACCGGCTGGCTGTATCGCGCAAGCAAGGCCGCGCTCAATTCCGCGTTGAAGGTGGCGTCGCTGGAATCGCGTCATTCGGCGTGCATCGCGCTGCATCCGGGTTGGGTGCGTACCGAAATGGGCGGACCATCGGCGGCGATCGACGTCGCGCACAGCGTGTCGGGCATGCGCGCGGTGATCGCGGAAGCGGGCGCGATGCGCGACGCGTTCAACGGAACCTTCGTGCAGTACGACGGCACGAAGCTCGAATGGTGAAACCGGAGGGAATGTGACTTATCAGGTACACGGCGTTTCCGCATCGGGCAACTGCTACAAGGTTCGCCTCATCCTCGAACAACTCGGCCTGCCTTACGTGTGGCATGAAGTCGACATGATGCACGGCGCGACCCGCACGGAAGAATTCAAGCGGCTCAATCCGAACGGAAAGGTGCCGGTGCTCGTCATCGACGAAAACACGACGCTCTCCGAATCCGGCGCGATCCTCTGCTATCTCGCCGATGGCACGCCGCTCATGCCGACCGATCGCCTCGAACGCGCGCAGGCGCTGCAATGGATGTTCTTCGAGCAGTACAGCCATGAGCCGTTCGTCGCCGTGGCGCGCTTCATCCTGCAGTTTCAGAAGAATCCCGGCGATGCCCGCCTGCCCGAAAAAATCGCCGGTTCCTATCGCGCGCTCGACGTGATGGAGCAGCATCTCGCCACGCACACGTTTTTCGCGGGCGAGCGTTACAGCGTCGCCGATATCGCGCTCTATGCTTACACGCACGTCGCCGATCAAGCGAACGTCGACCTGTCGCGCTATCCGGCGATCCGCGCGTGGCTCGAACGCGTGCGCAGCCAGCCGCTGCACGTCGAGATGCCGGGCGTCGATCAATGAAGCCGGTGGAATGTCCCTGCGGCGGCGCCGCGCCCGACCAGCGTCCGAATGCGCGCGCGCCGCGCTACAAAACGTGTTGCGGGCGTTTCATCGACGGCGGCGAAAAGCCCGCCAACGCGATGGAACTGATGCGTTCGCGCTACACCGCGTACGTGCTCGGCGACACGGTCTATCTTCGTGCGACGTGGGCCGAATCGACCTGCCCGCCCGATCTCGACGCGTCCGACAACGACACGCGCTGGCTCGGCCTGCAGATCAAACGTCACACGCCGATCGACGCCGATCACGAGGAAGTCGAGTTTGTTGCGCGCTACAAGTTTGGCGGGCGCGCGCATCGGCTGCACGAGGCCAGCCGCTTCACGCGCAACAGCGACGGAAACTGGATTTACGTCGATGGTCAGATAAAAGAAAAGTAAATATGTCTTTAAGAAATATGAGGTGGTGCACGGTATTAATTTCCTAAGAATTTCCTTTCAGATTAAACAGTTACGGGGTAGCACTTATTGTGCAGTGCAATTTTGAACGGTTAATCTCTGTTCACGTCAGGGCGCAGTCATCTTCGTGCCCGGGCGCTCGCAGCGAAGCCCCGTTTTGAAGCCAATTGTCATGCCTTTTCCTGGCATGACTCCCGGAACCCGCAGTCGATACTGCTCATCACGAGCAGCGCGGTAGGTTTGTGACTTCAAAAAGCGTTGGGCACGCCGTATCAACGTTTATCGGAAGCGCAGTCGGAGTTCACGGATGGCGATCAGAACCTGGTTGGTCGGATGCAGCATGGTGTGCGCGCTCGCGACGTCACTCGTCACGTCCGCCGTGCGCGCCGAACCGATCGGCGGCGTCCGTCAATCCGAAGGTCTCCAGGCGCCCGCATTCGGCCAGCCGCTGTCCCGCATTCCCGATTCGCTCGACGCCGGCCTGCCCGCCGTGTCGAATGGTCTGAACGAAGCCGTCATCGAAATTCCCGAAGCCGACATCGCGCTCGAAACCACCGTGTTCAAGCCGGACGGCGCCGGCCCGTTCCCGATGATCGTCTTCAATCACGGCAAGCTGCCCGGCGACTCGCACGCGCAGCCGCGCAATCGTCCGGTCGCGCTCGCGCGTGAATTCGTGCGCCACGGCTATGTCGTCGTCGTGCCGAATCGCCGCGGCTTCGCGGGCTCGGGCGGCGAATACGCCGGCCACGGCTGCGACGTCGAGGCGAACGGCTTCGCACAGGCGCAGGACGTCGCGGCGACGGTCGCGTACATGAGCGAGCAGTCGTATATCGACAAGACGCATATCGTCGTCGCGGGCACCTCGCATGGCGGCCTGACGACCATCGCCTACGGCGCGCGCGAAGCCGTCGCGGCGCCCGGCGTGCGCGGCCTCATCAACTTCTCGGGCGGCCTGCGCCAGGACGAATGCACGGGCTGGCAGAAGAATCTCGTCAGCGCGTTCGGCGATTACGGCCAGAACGTGCGCCTGCCGTCGCTGTGGCTCTACGGCGACAACGATTCGGTCTGGCAAGGCGATCTTTCCGTGCAGATGTTCACCGCCTTCACGTCGCACGGCGCGCGCGCGAACATGGTCGATTTCGGCACCTACAAGAACGACGCGCATCGTCTCGTCGGCGATCGCGACGGCGTGCAGATCTGGTGGCCGCGCGTGAAGGCCTTCCTCGCGCAGATCGGCATGCCGACCGCCGTGCAGTATCAGGTTTCCGAGCCGGACATGCCGAAAGCGACCAACTTCGCGGATCTCGATTCGGTTCAGGCCGTGCCGTACGTCGATGAAACCGGCCGCGCCGGATATCGCAACTTTCTCTCGCAGTATTCGAGCCGCGCGTTCGCCGTGTCGGATTCCGGCGCGTGGTCGTGGGCCGAAGGCGGCGACGATCCGATGGCCGTCGCCATCGCGAGCTGCCAGAAGCAGAGCGCCGATCCGTGCAGGCTCTATGCGGTGAACAATCGCGTCGTCTGGAACGATCAGGCGGCTGAAACGCAGACCGCGTCGCGCTGAACCCGCCCTTACCGCTTTATTCGAACGCCGGCCTTCGCGCCGGCGTTCGCTTTTGTCGAATCTGCATCTTCCGCGCCAAACCGTCGACAACGCTTCGAAATGAACGAAGTTGCGCGCGATAGCGCGTTTTCGCATTTCCGTTGGGCGCGCGCGCATGGGCAAAAAACCTTCCGATTACGGAAGGTTGGCCATCTTTTAGCGATAATTGAATCGCGCAGTTTTCCCAGCAACGCAAGCGTCCAGACGCTTGCCCGACGTATCCGGTCCGCACCGCGCGCGCGGGCCTGGGAGCCGTTTTTGAACACAGAAGCCAATCAGGACTGGGTTGCACGCTCGCTTTCCGCCGTGTGGCATCCGTGCACCCAGATGAAACATCACGAGCGCGTGCCGCTCGTGCCGATCGCGCGCGGCAAGGGCGCGTGGCTCTACGATCCGCAGGGCAACCGCTATCTCGATGCGATCAGCTCGTGGTGGGTGAACCTCTTCGGCCACGCTAACGACGACATCAACCAGGCGCTGAAGGATCAGCTCGACACGCTCGAACACGCGATGCTCGCCGGCTGCACGCACGCGCCCGCCGTGGAACTGGCCGAGCGTCTTTCCGCGCTCACCGGCCGCACGCTCGGACATGCGTTCTTCGCCTCCGATGGCGCGTCGGCGGTCGAGATCGCGCTGAAGATGAGTTTTCACTTCTGGCGCAATCGCGGGCAGAGCGAGAAGCGCGAGTTCGCGTGCCTCGCGAACAGCTATCACGGCGAAACAATCGGCGCGCTCGGCGTCACCGACGTCGCCATTTTCAAGGACGCTTACGATCCGCTGATTCGTCATGCGCACGTGGTCGCGTCGCCGGCTGCGGTCGGCGTCGATGAAGCCATCGCTGCGATGCGCGCGCTTTTTGCGCAACGTGCGTCGACACTCGCGGCCGTCATCGTCGAGCCGCTCGTGCAGTGCGCGGCCGGCATGGCGATGTACGACGCGTCGTATCTCACGCAATTGCGCGCGTTGTGCGACGAATTCGGCGTGCATCTGATCGCCGATGAAATCGCCGTCGGCTGCGGCCGCACCGGCACTTTTTTCGCGTGCGAGCAGGCGGGCATCTGGCCGGATTTCATCTGCCTGTCGAAGGGCATCAGCGGCGGCTATCTGCCGCTTTCGATCGTCCTCACGCGCGACGACATCTACGCCGCCTTCTACGACGACGACATCACCCGCGCCTTTCTGCATTCGCATTCGTACACGGGCAACCCGCTCGCGTGCCGCGCCGCGCTGGCGACGCTCGACCTGTTCGAGCGCGCGAACGTGCTGGCGGAAAACCGGCGCAAGTCCGCGTTGCTGCACGAAGCGTTGCAGCCGCTGCTCGAACATGAGCGCGTGCGCAATCTGCGCCAGCGCGGCACGATCTTCGCGTTCGATGTCGATATCGACGACAAGACGTTCTCGCGCCGCTTCTTCACGAACGCCTTGCAGCGCGAACTGCTGATGCGCCCCATCGGCACGACGGTCTACATGATGCCGCCGTACATCCTCTCCGACGACGAACTTCTGCTCCTCGCGCAACGCACGCGCGACACGCTCGACGCGACGCTTGCCGGAGACGCCGCATGACGAACACATCGAAGGCGCTGTTTGAAACGCTGAAGCAAGGTCTCGCCGATATCGACGCGCGCGGCCTGCGACGCCGCCGCAAGACGATCGACAGCGCGTGCTCCGCGCACATGACCGTCGATGGCCGCGAGATCATCGGCTTCGCGAGCAACGATTATCTCGGCCTCGCCGCGCACGAAGCGATCCGCGCGGCGCTCGCGGAAGGCGCGTCGCTATACGGCGCGGGCAGCGGCGGATCGCATCTGCTCGGCGGCCATTCGCGCGCGCACGCGCAACTCGAAGACGATCTCGCCGCGTTCTCGGGCGGTTTCGTCGACAACCCGCGCGCGCTCTATTTCAGCACCGGCTACATGGCGAACCTCGCGGTGGTGACCGCGCTGGCCGGGCGCGGCACGATCGTGTTCTCCGATGCGCTGAACCACGCATCGCTGATCGACGGCGTGCGTCTGTCGCGCGCGCAGACGCAGATTTATCCGCACGCCGACATGGAAGCGCTCGACGCGATGCTCGACGCCTCGCGCGACGAAGCGGCGACGAAGCTCATCGTCACCGACACCGTGTTCAGCATGGACGGCGATATCGCGCCGCTCACGCGTCTCGTCGAGCTCGCGGAAAAGTACGGCGCGTGGCTCGTCGTGGACGATGCGCACGGCTTCGGCGTGCTCGGTCCGCAAGGGCGCGGCGCACTCGCCGCTTACGCGCTGCGCTCGCCGCATCTCGTCTATGTCGGCACGCTCGGCAAGGCGGCGGGCGTCGCGGGCGCGTTCGTCGCGGCGGATGAAACCGTCGTCGAATGGCTCGTGCAGCGCGCGCGTCCGTATATCTTCACGACGGCGTCGCCGCCGGCTGTCGCGCATGCGGTGTCGGCGAGCTTGAAGATCATCGGCGGCGACGAGGGCGATCGAAGACGCGCGCATCTCGCATCGCTCATCGAAACTACGCGCGCGATGCTCAAACGCACGCGCTGGATGCCGGTCGATTCACACACCGCCGTGCAGCCGCTCGTGATCGGCGGCAACGACGAAACGCTTGAAATCGCCGCCGCGCTCGACAAGCACGGCCTCTGGGTGCCCGCGATTCGTCCGCCGACCGTTCCGCAAGGCACGTCGCGCCTGCGCATTTCGCTTTCCGCCGCGCACAGCGAGGACGATCTCGCGCGCCTCGATCACGCTTTGAACACGCTATGACTGCTTTATCGCTATTCGTCGCCGGAACCGATACGGAAATCGGCAAAACCTTCGTCTCCGCCGCGCTGCTGCACGGCTTCGCGCGCGCGGGCCTGCGCGCCGCCGCGATGAAACCGATCGCGTCGGGCGCCATCGAGCGCGACGGCGTGCTGCACAACGAAGACGCCGATCAGCTCGACGCCGCCGCGAACGTCGCGCTGCCGAACGACATCCGCACGCCGTTCATGATGCGCGAGCCGATCGCGCCGCACATCGCCGCCGCGCGGGAAGGCATCGCGCTGGATATCGGGCGCATCGTCGACGCGCATCGCCATGCGATGACGAAAGCGGATATCGTCGTGGTGGAAGGCGTCGGCGGCTTTCGCGTGCCGCTTACCGACACGCACGACACCGCCGATCTCGCGATCGCGCTGAATCTGCCGGTGGTGCTCGTCGTCGGCATGCGGCTCGGCTGCATCAGTCACGCGCTTTTGACCGTGGAAGCCGTCGCGTCGCGCGGATTGAAGCTTGCGGGCTGGGTCGCGAATCGCGTCGACCCGAACATGCTGTATCCGGACGAAAATATCGCAACGCTCAGGCAACGGATCGACGCGCCGCTCGTCGGCGTGATTCCGCATCTCGCGCCGAACGACGCACGGCGCGCCGCCGATTCGCTCGACATCGGCCTTCTGACAGACCAGCTTCATCGAAAGGATTGACCTCATGACACAGCAAACCGCCGCAGAGACCACTTCCACGACCACCACGACCACGCCGCAACCGATGCAGCGCTGGCGCGTCGCCGATGTCGTCGCGCTGTACGACCTGCCGTTCAACGATCTGCTCTATCGCGCGCAGACCGTGCATCGCGAAAATTTCGATCCGAACGCGGTGCAGCTTTCCACGCTGCTCTCGATCAAGACGGGCGGCTGCGAGGAAGATTGCGCGTACTGTCCGCAGTCGGTGCATCACGACACCGGCCTCAAGGCCGAAAAGCTGATGGACGTCGACGAAGTCCTGAAGGCCGCCGAAACCGCGAAGTCCAACGGCGCGACGCGCTTCTGCATGGGCGCGGCGTGGCGCAATCCGAAGGATCGTCATCTTGAGCCGATCAAGGACATGATCCGTGGCGTCAAGGCGATGGGCCTCGAAACCTGCGTAACGCTCGGCATGCTGGAAGCGCATCAGGCGCAAGGACTGCGCGACGCCGGTCTCGATTACTACAACCACAATCTCGACACGTCGCCTGAGTTCTACGGCCAGATCATCTCGACGCGCACGTATCAGGATCGTCTCGACACGCTCGAACACGTGCGCGATGCGGGCATCAACGTGTGCTGCGGCGGGATCGTCGGCATGGGCGAATCGCGGCGCGAGCGCGCCGGGCTGATCTCGCAGCTCGCGAATATGGAGCCGTATCCGGAATCGGTGCCGATCAACAATCTCGTGCAGGTCGCAGGCACGCCGCTCACCGGCGTCGAAGCGCTCGATCCGTTCGAGTTCGTCCGCACGATCGCGGTCGCGCGCATCACGATGCCCAAAGCGATGGTGCGTCTGTCCGCCGGACGCGAGCAGATGGACGAAGCGTTGCAGGCGCTGTGCTTCGCCGCCGGCGCGAATTCGATCTTCTACGGCGACCAGCTTCTGACGACGAGCAACCCGCAAGCAGAAGCGGACCGCAAGCTGATCGAGCGTCTCGGGATGCGCGCGGAGTCGGCGCAGAACGTCGGCGTCGAAAGCGCGGAGCGCTCGTGCGGACACGGCCACGCATGAAAATCATCTTCTACGAAAAAGGCGCGGATCTCGACGCCTGGCTCGGCGGCCTTCGACGCGAGTTGCCCGATGCCGACCTGCGCGTGTGGGAACCGGGCGACACCGCGCCCGCCGATTACGCAATCGTCTGGCGCGCGCCGCGCGAACTCTTCGCGAACCGTCCCGACCTGCAGGCCGTGTTCAATCTCGGCGCGGGCGTCGACGCGATTCTCGATGTCGAACGCAACGAGCCCGGCACGCTGCCGCCGAACGCAAAGCTCGTGCGTCTGGAAGATACCGGCATGGCGCAGCAGATGGTCGAATATGCGACCTACTGCGTGCTGCGCTATCTGCGCCGTTTCGACGAATACGACGCCCTGCAACGCGAAGGCCGCTGGGAAAAACTGCCGCAACATGCGCGCGAGTCGTTCACGGTCGGCGTGCTCGGGCTCGGCGTGCTGGGCGCTGAAGTCGCGAAGGGACTGCTGAAACTCGGCGTGCCGGTGCGCGGCTACAGCCGGTCGCCGAAGACGATCGAAGGCGTGCAGGTCCACGCGGGCCCGGAACAATTCGACACGTTTCTCGACGGCGTGAAGGTGCTCATCAACCTGTTGCCGCATACGCCGGACACCGAAGGCATTCTGAACGCGCGCACGTTCGGCAGGCTCGCGCGCGGCGCGTATCTCGTGAACGTCGCGCGTGGGCCGCATCTCGTCGATGCCGATCTGCTCGCCGCGCTCGACCGCGGCCAGCTCGCCGCCGCGACGCTCGATGTCTTCCACACGGAACCGCTGCCGCAGAATCATCCGTTCTGGACGCATCCGCGCGTGTCGGTCACGCCGCACATTTCGGCGGAAACGCTGCGCGACGAAAGCATCGTGCAGATCGCCGGCAAGATCAAAGCGCTCGCGCGCGGCGAGCCGATCAGCGGCATCGTCGATTTCAAGCGCGGATACTGAACGCATCGCATCGCAAATAAAGGGAGACAGCCATGATTCCGTCCAAAGTGAAAATCGTCGAAGTCGGGCCGCGCGACGGCCTGCAGAACGAGAAGGAGTTCGTGCCGACCGAAACCAAGATCGAACTCGTGAACCGGCTCGCGCGGGCGGGCATCGTGAATGTGGAATCGACGTCGTTCGTGTCGCCGAAATGGGTGCCGCAGATGGCCGACGCCGCCGCCGTGATGGCCGGCATCGAGCGCCGTCCGGGCACGATCTACTCGGTGCTGACGCCGAACATGCGCGGCTTCGAAGGCGCGCTCGAATCGAAGGCCGACGAGATCGTGATCTTCGGCGCGGCGAGCGAGGCGTTCTCGCAGAAGAACATCAACTGCAGCATCGCGGAGAGCATCGCGCGTTTCGAGCCGGTCGCGAAAGCCGCGAAGGACGCCGGCGTGCGCCTGCGCGGCAGCATCTCGTGCACGCTCGGCTGCCCGTATCAGGGCGAAGTGAGCATCGAGTCGGTCGTGGATGTCGTGGAGCGCATGAAGGCGCTCGGCTGCGATGAGATCGACATCGCGGATACCATCGGCGTCGGCACGCCCAAACGCACCCGCGAAGTGCTCGCGGCCGCGCAGAAGGTGTTTCCGCGCGAGCGCCTTTCCGGGCACTTTCACGACACGTACGGCCAGGCCATCGGCAATATCTATGCGGCGCTGCTCGAAGGCATCGAGATCTTCCACGCATCGGTCGCGGGGCTCGGCGGCTGTCCGTATGCGAAGGGCGCGACGGGCAATGTCGCGACGGAAGACGTCGTCTATCTGATGAACGGGCTCGGCATCGAGACGGGCGTCGATCTCGATCAGCTCGTCGATATCGGCGATTTCATTTCGCGCGCAATCGGCAAGCCGAGTTCGTCGCGCGCGGGCAAGGCAATCTTCACGAAGAAACGCGACGGCGCGGCTGCCTGCGTCTGAAAAGGGAACACGATGACAGACCACTTACCCGACTCCGCGCGCCGCGTCGCGCTTTTGCTGAAAGAACGCGGCCATCCGCACGATGTCGTGATGCTGCCCGAAACCGGAAAGACCTCGGCCGAAGCCGCCGCGGGTCTCGGCTGCTCGGTCGCGCAGATCGCCAAGTCGATCCTCTTTCGGCGCCGCGAGGACGATGCGCCCGTGCTCGTGATCGCGAGCGGCGCGAATCGCGTCGACGAGGCGAAGGTCGCGGCGCGCGTCGGCGCACTGGCGCGCGCGGATGCGAAGTTCGTGCGCGAAAAGACCGGCTATGCGATCGGCGGCGTGTGCCCGATCGGCCATGCGGTCGAGCCGGTTACGCTGATCGACGAAGACCTGCTCGCGCTCGACAGTCTCTGGGCCGCGGCCGGGCATCCGCACGCGGTGTTCAATTTGTCGCCGCAGGAGCTGATCGAACTGACGGGCGCGCCGGTCGTCGATGTCGCCTTGCGTGAGACGGCCGAGTCATGACCGGCATGGCGTCGCCGTGCGTCGATGTCTGCCGCATGAACCCGGAGACCGGCTTTTGCGACGGCTGCCTGCGCACCATCGAAGAGATAGCCGCGTGGGCCTCCTGCGACGATGACGAAAAACGCGCGGTGCTGGCGCGCGTCGAAAGCCGCCGCCAGGGCGCGCGCGTCGTGACGATCGGCGAATCGTTCGAAGCGACACTCGCATTGCCGCCCGATTCGATCAAACACTTCGCGACGCTCGTCAACGATCTCAATCCGCTGCATCACGACGACGCCTACGCGCGCGCGAGCCGCTTCGGTTCGCTGATCGCATCCGGCACGCAGCCGAGCGCGCATTTGATGGCGATGCTCGCCGCGCATTTCTCGCGCGACGCGCAGCCGCTCGGCCTCGAGTTCGGCATCAAGCTGACGCGCGCGGTGAAGGCGAACGACGTGCTCACGATGTTCTGGCGCGTCACCGAAGCGAAGTGGAAAGCGAGCCTCGGCGGCGATCTCGTGAAGCTCGAAGGCGGCGCGTGCAATCAGCATGGCGAGACGGTGATGAAGGCGACGGCGACCATCGTCGTGATGCCGAAGGAGCCGCGCGCGTGAGGGCGCTTCCGGAATCCATGACGGTGTTCGAGCGCGGCTGGCTCTCGTCGAACAATGTGCTGTTCACGAGCGGCGAAGCCACGGCGATCGTCGATA
Organism: Caballeronia sp. LZ029; assembly: GCF_031451275.1. Taxonomy (NCBI): domain Bacteria; kingdom Pseudomonadati; phylum Pseudomonadota; class Betaproteobacteria; order Burkholderiales; family Burkholderiaceae; genus Caballeronia; species Caballeronia sp. LZ029. Next base: position 143,756 of record NZ_JARUXO010000001.1, on the reverse strand, counting down.
CGGGCTATGCCTCGCACGCGCCGCAAACGCTCGCGCTCGTGAAGCAGAAGCTCGGCGCGCGCACGCTCGATCTGATCGTCAATACGCATCTGCATTCGGATCATTGCGGCGGCAACGCGCTGCTTCAGGAAAACTATGCGTGCGACACGCTGATTCCCGCGAGCGAGGCGCACGCCGTGCGCGCGTGGGACGAAGACGCGCTGACGTTCCGCGCAACCGGCCAGCGCTGCGAGCGCTTCGGCTTCACGGGCACGATCGAAAACAGCGCGACGCTCGCGCTCGGCGGCTTCGACTGGCACGTGCTCGGCGCGCCGGGACACGATCCGCATTCGCTGATGCTACATTGCCCGGAGAAGCGCGTGCTCATCAGCGCCGACGCGTTGTGGGAAAACGGCTTCGGCGTGATCTTTCCCGAGCTCGAAGGCGACAGCGGTTTCGCGGAAGAGCGCGCGGTGCTCGAACTGATCTCGACGCTCGACGTCGATATCGTGATTCCCGGCCACGGCGCGCCTTTCACCGATGTCGCGCGCGCGCTCGATACTGCGTCGTCGCGGCTCGATTACCTGCAAGCCGATCCCGCGCGCAACGCGAAGAACGCGCTCAAGGTGCTGATCGTCTTCAAGCTGATGGAAGTGCGCGCGATGTCCTTCGATGCCGTGCTCACGATGACGGAGCAAGCCCGCGCGATGCGTGCCGCCGCAGACGCGCTCGCGCCGGCGAACGAGCGTCGGAGGCTCATCGAGACGATCATCGGGGAACTGGCGCGCGGCGGTTCGGTGAATGTGAACGGCGCGATGGTGTCGGCGGCCTGAATCAAAGCGGACGCGCAAAAGAAAGCCGCTTGTCAGCTACGGCAAGCGGCAGAATCATATGGACGTGATCAACGTCCAACGTATCGTAACGCGACGCTATTGCACGTGCATCGGTGCTTTCCCTACAAAACTTTAACGATCACCTGAATCGGCGTAAGACCCAATGCCGGCGCGGGTTTCAGGGTGCATCGGCCTGGAAGAAGGCAAGCATTTCCGCGAGCAGCATGTCGGGCTGTTCCTCGGGAATGTAGTGCCCGCACGGCAGCGCGCGGCCGCTCACGTCGCGTGCGACGCGCCGCCATTCGACGAGCGCATCGAAGCATCGTTCGATCACGCCTTCTTGTCCCCACAACACGCGCAGCGGACACGCGACCTTCAATCCGCGTTCGAGATCGGCGCGATCGTGATCCAGATCGATGCTCGCCGATGCGCGATAGTCCTCGCACATCGCGAAGATCGCGCCGGGCGATGCGAGCGCATCGCGATACGCCTGCAAGGCATGCGGCGCGAACGGCGCAAGTCCCGCATGGCGATTTCCCATCACGCGATCGATATACGCGTTCGGATTGCCGCCGATCAGCAACTCGGGCAGCGGCGACGGCTGAATCAGGAAGAACCAGTGGAAGTACGCGGTCGCGAAAGCGCGGTCGGTGGCTTCGTACATCGCGAGCGTCGGCGCGATATCGAGCAGCATCAGACGATCGACGGCATCGGGAAAGTCCATCGCCATGCGATGCGCGACACGCGCGCCGCGATCGTGCGCGCAGACGAGAAAGCGCTCGAAGCCGAAGTGACGCATCACCGCGACCTGATCGGCGGCCATCGCGCGCTTCGAGTAGGGCGTGTGACGCGCGTCGCTCTTCGGTTTCCCCGACGCACCGTAGCCGCGCAAATCCGTCGCGATCACGGTGAAGTGCTTGGCGAGATCGTCGGCGCACTTGTGCCAGATCTCGTGCGTTTGCGGATGACCGTGCATGAGGAGCAGCGGCGGCCCGTCACCGCCTTTCATTCCAACGATTTCGACGCCCCCCGCATCGACGCGAAACGGTTCGTAGTCTCCGAAAGACATGATGTTTTCTTGTTCGTGGCGTTGCGGATCATTGTAGGCGCGGGGGCGCGGTTGCTGAGGTGCCGGAGGGCCCGCAAACACGGAAACCGAAGAGTTCCTCGGGAAATGACGAATATGTCGCGAACGTTGTCACGCTTATAATCGAACGATCGTTCGCTGATCCGGTGCGCACGCTTCCCCGAAAACGAGCGCCAGTTCGTAGAATGCTTTCAATGCTGCCCGGATTCACTCAGGAGATTCGCGCCATGGCCCTGCCCGCCGTCTTGCAGCACCTCACGTTGCCCGTTGTCGGTTCACCGATGTTCATCGTCAGTTATCCGGAACTCGTGCTTGCGCAATGCAAGGCGGGGATCGTCGGCTCGTTTCCGGCGCTGAACGCCCGCCCCGCCGAATTGCTCGACGAGTGGCTCACGCAGATTCAGGCCTCGCTCGCGGAGCACAAGGCGGCGAATCCCGATGCGGTCATCGGACCGATCGCGGTCAATCAGATCGTTCATCAGTCGAATGCGCGGCTGGAGCAGGACGTGCGCGTGTGCGTCGAGCACAAGGTGCCGATTTTCATCACGAGCCTGCGCGCGCCGGTCAGGGAAATGATCGATGCGGTGCACTCGTATGGCGGCATCGTGCTGCACGACGTGATCAATCTGCGACACGCGCAGAAAGCGCTCGAAGCGGGCGTGGACGGCCTCATTCTCGTCGCGGCCGGCGCGGGCGGCCACGCGGGCACGACCTCGCCGTTCGCGCTCGTCGGCGAAGTGCGTCGCATGTTCGACGGTCCGATCGTGCTCTCGGGCGCGATCGCGAACGGCGGCTCGATTCTCGCTGCGCAGGCGATGGGCGCGGACCTCGCCTACATGGGCACGCGCTTCATCGCGACGAAGGAGGCGCACGCGCTGGAAGAGTACAAGCGCGCGATCGTCGATGCGAAAGCCGCCGACATCATCTATACGAATCTCTTCACGGGCGTGCACGGCAATTACATCCGCGAGAGCATCGTCAATGCGGGGCTCGACCCGGACGCGCTGCCCGAGTCCAACAAGGACGCGATGAATTTCGCCGAAGGCACGAGCAAGGCGAAGGCATGGAAGGAAATCTGGGGCGCGGGGCAAGGTGTCGGCCTGATGGAGGACGTGCCGAGCGTCGCGGAGCTGGTCCAGCGCCTGAAACGCGAGTACGACGACGCGAAGACGCGCCTCGCGATCGGCTGATTGTTTTCCGCCAGCCGCAAAAAAACACCGCGCATGAAGCGCGGTGTTTTCGTTTTGGCGTACGCGCTGCTTAGAACTTCGCGCGGATGCCGACGCCGAACGTATCGCCCGACGACAGGCTCGTGTACTTGTCGTTCAGGTACGCCGCGTAGACGTCGGTGCGCTTCGACAGCGGGTAGTCGTAGCCGAGCGCCCAGCTCTTGTGCGTCTGGTCGAGGCCGCCGTTGCTGCGCGAGTACGCGTACGACGCCATCACCGTGCCCGGGCCGAGAGGAACGGTCACGCCGCCCTGACCGGTGTTGACGTGGAACGTGCCGGGGCCTTCGAAGTCGTTCTTCGTGTACATGTACTGCGCGAAGAACTTGACCCACTTCATGTCGAACGATGCACCCAACTGGCCGACGCTCTGGCTCTTGTAGCCGGGCGTCGCGAAGCCGTCGATCGAAGTCAGGTCGCCGGGCGTGTTGTTGAAGTTCACGTACTGATAGACGCCGGTGGCCGCGAACGGGCCGTGGAAGTACAGGAACTGCGCGCTGTACTTCTTCGAGCGGCCGTCGCCGGCGGTGTTGCCGAAGCTGTACATCACGCTGCCCGACAGACCGTTGAAGTCAGGCGACGTGTACTGCACCGAGTTGTTCCAGCCCGAATCGCCGACCACGCCCTGATCCGTCCGATACGTCGGGAACGTGCCTGCGCCGAGGAACACGTGATAGACCATCGGCGAGAAGACGTACGAATCGACGAACGGGTTGAAAAGAATCGTCGAGACGAAGAGTTGCGTCGTCAGGCGGCCAGCGGTGAACGTGCCGATCGGACCTTGAATGCCGACGTACGAGTTGCGCGCAAAGAAGGTGTCGCCCTGGAAGCGCCCGTACTGGCCGTTCTGCGCGCGGAAGAAGCTTTCCAACGTGAAGATGGCCTTGTAGCCGCCGCCGAGATCTTCAGCGCCCTTCAAGCCCCAGTACGACGTCGACATGCCGCCGCCGCTCACGTTCCACGCGCGATCGCCGCCCGGAAACTTTTGAGCGCCGACCCATTCGTCGACCTGCCCGTACAGCGAAACGCTCGATTGCGCGTGCGCCGCCCCCGCGGCGAATAGACCGAGCATCGCTGCGGCGACTGCGGTGGCCTTGACCGTTGCTTTCACCGTAGTCTTCGGCGCACGGTTGACGGTTGACTTCATGAACTCTCCTGTCTTTTGTCGAAAATTGAAAGCTTGGCGGGCGAGGAGCGTTGCACTCGCCTCGTCTGACCGGCTTGACGGTTTTTTGGGCGAGAGTGGCATCGCGTGTGGAGCGGCACCATCTTTACGGACCATTTTTCCGGTCAAAAATATTTCTGGTTATTGCGGGTATAGCGGTTCGGATAATGCCGACCGCCTGGGCATGCGGCGGAGCGCGTCGTATCGCACGCGCGCGCTGATTGTTCTTGAAACCCGACGCTTTGCAGAGCGAGCACCGGCGCGCCTGTCGGAGCGTCGAAAGCCATTCGAAATATCGGGAATACGACATTTCCCCGCGCACGGCGCATTGTCCGTGCACGGAAAAAAGAGCGGAATGTCTGGAAGAAAATCGCTGCCTGAGTGTGGCGTGATTACGTCATCTTGGTCGCGAAACTAGACGCGCCAATAGTTTTGCGTTCATTGCCGAACGACAACTATTGGCGACGGGACCGAAGATTCAATTGCGATAGTTCGCGTTGGCCGGCGTGCGGCCGTCATCCGCCGGACGCCCGGGTGGGCGTGGCAGGCTGCGCTCTTCGTTGTAGCGCGTGATGTCGGCGCGAATGGAACCAGTGCCGCGCATGGGCACTGCCTGATCGGCGCGCGGGCCGGGCCGCACTTCGGCGCTCACGGGCGTGAGACCGTCCTTGGCGGAAACCGGCGTGTAGTGCAATGACTGACGGCTCGCGGTGGAATCGCTGAATACCGCCGACGACAGCCACTCGACACGCGGCCCCGCGAGCGCGAGCGAACCCGCCACCGCCAGCGCGCCGAGCGCAGCGGATGCGAAAAGCCGGGTAGTCTTGCGAAAGCCAGTGAGCGTCATGTCGAAACTGCCTGCTCCGACCGATATTCCCGTCCGTGCGTCGAAAGCGGTGCTTCCGATTCAGGCGGACAACCGGCCGTAGTCGGAACATCCGGGTTGCTGCATCGAGGCAATGCAAAAACCCGCCAACCGGTGTACCCAACAATTTATTTCGCACCGTCGCGGCAGTCGAGCCAAAAAGTGTTAGGCCTGCTCGATGGTTGTAACACCATGTTACGTCAGAGTTTTTTCGTGTTGGCCGACTGTTTCGGATCGCCAATCATGTGACGAAATTTTTGCTGGACAGACGGTTGCGGAAGCCGTGAAATCGACGCGTGCACGGCCCGGATGTTGCTGGCTTCCAACTCCGGCCCGCGCGAAAGTATGTTGTTTTCATGCGCATTGGGAATCAATCGATCTGGTAAATGAATTTGCCAATTTAATCGGGCACGAGCGAAAATCATGGTTTCTACTGACTTGACGACGAATACACCGTGCAGCGCGTCCGGCGTGTTCACGTACGAGAACCTTTGATGGCACGGCCCAAACTCCTTCCCGACAACTTCACGCTGGCGCTCATCGGCACGGTCATCATCGCCAGCGTCCTGCCCTGCCGCGGCAGCGCGGCGGTAGCGTTCAACTGGATCACCGATATCGCCATCGGTTTGCTGTTCTTCCTGCACGGCGCTAAGCTCTCCCGCGAGGCGATCATTGCCGGCGCGACGCACTGGCGGCTGCATCTCGTCGTGCTGCTCAGCACGTTCGCACTCTTCCCGCTGCTTGGCCTCGTGCTCAAGCCGGTGCTCATGCCGCTTGTCACGCCCGCGCTCTACACGGGCATCCTTTTTCTCTGCACGCTGCCGTCCACGGTGCAATCGTCGATCGCCTTCACGTCGATGGCGAAAGGCAACGTGCCGGCTGCCGTGTGCAGCGCGTCGGCGTCGAGCCTGCTCGGCATTTTCATCACGCCGGCGCTGGTCGGACTCGTCGTGAGTAATCACGGCGCGACGACCGGCTCGCCGTGGCATACCGTCGGCAACATCACGCTGCAACTGCTCGTGCCGTTCATCGCCGGGCAATTGTTGCGGCCAGCGATCGGCAAATGGATCGACAAGCACCGAGCGATGCTCAAGTTCGTCGACCAGGGCTCTATCCTGCTCGTCGTGTACGTGGCGTTCAGCGAGGCCGTGAACGAAGGCATCTGGCATTCGATCTCGCTTTCGACGCTCGCGGGCCTGCTTGCCGTCAATATCCTGCTGCTGGCGGCCGCGCTTTTCATCACGGCCTTCACCGCGAAGCGTCTCGGCTTTTCCCGCGCTGACCAGATCACGATCATCTTCTGCGGCTCGAAGAAGAGCCTCGCCTCCGGCATTCCGATGGCGAAGGTGATCTTCGCGTCGCACGCGGTGGGCGCGGTGGTGCTGCCGCTCATGCTCTTCCATCAGATCCAGCTCATGGTGTGCGCAGTGCTCGCGCAGCGCTGGGGTGCGCGCAAGACGGCGCCCGAACCGGTGCGCAAGGACAAGAACGTCGCTGCGCCCGCGCGCCGCTGATTCGAGCCTGAGCGCAGGCTGCGTCGTCTGCCTCGCCATCGTTACCCTCCTTTCCGAAGGCCGCCCTGCGCGGCCTTTGCGTCATTTGAGCCCGTCCGCATGTTGATGTCGACTCGGCCGGATGGCATAGGCTCAAACGCCTGACCTCTCGCATCGATTTTTGAAGCTACGTTGCTTCGCGTCCGACGCTTTGGCCTACACCTTTCGGCCGAATGGCGCCCGGGCATGTGCCTTGCCACACTCTTGCCGGGCATGTGCCTTGCCACACTCTTGTTCAACACCGTGCAGAAACGGGCATAGGACAAGCATGCGCACATCACGCGTCACTCATCAAAGGCGGAAGGAACGATGAATCACGTCGAACAACACACGACGGCATCCGCCTTGCGCGCCTTCCTCGACGAAATGCCGTTCCAGCGTGGCAGCGCGAAAGACGCAGGTCACGCGCTGCATGCGCTGATCAGCGAGGGTCTGGATCGCCTGCCCTTGCCGGGTCACGGAAACACGTCCGAACGCTGGCGCTCGCTCGGTGCGGTCGCCGCGTTCGACCTGTCGCTGGTCAAGCTCTACGAAGGTCACACCGACGCGCTCGCGATCCTCGCCGAGCTCGGTGCCGAACAACCGGACTACGGCAGCGCGTGGGCCGTGTGGGCGGCCGAGCCACCGAACGCGCGGCTAGCGGCGCTCGGCGACATCGATTCGCAGAACGTGCTCTTGCAGGGCACGAAATCATGGTGCTCCGGCGCGGCGTCGGTCACACATGCGCTCGTGACCGCGTGGAACGAGCGCGACGAACCGGTACTTGCCGCCGTCGATCTGAGACACGACCGCGTGCGGATCACCGACTCTGGCTGGCAAGCGGTCGGCATGCAGGCGAGCGCGAGCGTCGATGTGTCCTTCGAGCGCGTGCCCGCCCTTCGGATCGGTTCGCCGCGAGCGTACGTCGAGCGTCCCGGCTTCTGGCACGGCGGCGCGGGTATCGCCGCGTGCTGGTTCGGCGCGGCGGCAGGCATCGCCGCATTCGTCGCGCGCGACGCGAGGCAGCGCGCCGGTCCGCACAAGCTCGCGCACCTTGGTGTCATCGATACGACCATGTGCGCCACGGCCGCGTTGCTGCGCGAGACGGCCGAGTACATCGACCGGTCGCCGCACGCCGACGCGATGGCAGCCGCAATGCGCGCACGCCTCGCGGCGGAACATGCGGCGGCGCTCGTCGTGGCGCGCGCCGGCCGCGCGCTGGGCGCAGCGCCGCTATGCCGCGACGCGCACTTCGCGCAACTCATGGCCGATCTGCCGGTTTTCATTCGACAAAGCCACGCCGAGCGCGACGAAGCATCGCTCGCCGAGCGCGTCTTAGAGGAGGGACTAACTTCATGGCAAGTGTGACCACGCAAGCGCCGACAGACAAACAGGCCGCCAACCGCACGATATCCGGCGAAGGCACGCCCGAGGCCGCGTGGCAAGGATGGGCGCGTCTCAACGCGCTGCCCGAGGTCGATCCCGCCGAACTGGTGCCGCTCGGCGGACGGGCTGTCGTAGTTGCGCCACACCCCGACGACGAAGTGCTCGGCACCGGCGGGCTGCTCGCCCGTCTCTCGGAAATCAGCCGTCGCATACTCATCGTTGCTGCCACCGACGGCACCGCGAGTCACCCGGATTCGACCGAATGGCCGCCGGAACGCCTTGCGCGCGTGCGTCCGCAGGAAACCAGAACAGCGCTTCAACGGCTGCATCTGCGGCAGGTGGAGGTGGTCAGGCTCGGACTTCCGGACGGCGCGCCGGGTCGCATCGAAGAAATTTTGTCAGGATCACTATCCGAATTTCTTCAACCCGGCGATATCGTTTTCACGACTTGGCGCTATGATGGTCACCCCGACCACGAAGCGGCCGGGCGCGCCGTTCATTCCGCGGCACAAGCGCTCGATCTGCCCTGCGTGGAGGTGCCGCTCTGGACCTGGCACTGGGCGTCGCCGGACGATACGCGCGTGCCATGGAGCCGTGCTCGCCGCATCGTCCTCGACACCGCAACGCATGCCCGGAAGCTTCGGGCCGTGCAGGCTTTTCGGAGCCAACTCGATCCCGATACCACGACCGGTCAGGCGCCAGTGCTACCCGAGCATGTGCTGGCCCGGCTGACTCGGCCTTTCGAAGTCGTACTCATATGAACAACAACACCAGCGACAATACTAAGCAGTACTTCGATAACCTGTATCGACACGACGACGATCCCTGGAAGATCAGAAATCGATGGTATGAACGGCGCAAGCGCGCGCTCATGCTCGCGTCGCTTCCCCATGAGCGGTACGCACGTGCATTCGAGCCCGGCTGCGGCAACGGCGAACTGACCGCCCTGCTGGCGCAGCGCTGCGACGAACTGGTCGCCACGGATATCGCCGAGGACGCCGTCGCGCTCACCCGGCAACGCGTCGCGGAGTGTTCCAACGTAACCGTCCAGCAGATGCTCTTGCCCGATGTCTGGCCAAGCGGCAAGTTCGATCTCGTCGTGATCAGCGAGATCGGCTATTACCTTGACGAACCGCAGCTTTGGCATATCGTCGAGCACATACATCAAACGCTGTCGCGGGATGGCGCTGTCGTCGCGTGTCATTGGCGTCGGCCGATCGAAGGCTGGGAGCAGCACGGCGACGAAGTGCACGCGAAGCTGCGCGGCCGCATGAGTCTGCCGCTGCTCAGCCACTATTGGGACGACGACCTGGTTCTCGACGTGTGGACGCCCGATAAGCGCTCGATCCACGACCGGGAAGCATCGGTATAGCGTTTTCTGACTTTTACTAAACAAACAGACTGCAAGGAATCTCATATACAACAAGGCTCTACTGGTTTTCTCCAATCTAATCTACGCGTAAATTCCGGCTTTTTTACTATACAATCGCCCCAACAATGCGAACCGGTCACGCGCGATAAACATTCGCGCGGACCAAAAGAACAGCCGAAAACAGGCGGAGACAGAGAACACCACGATGGCCACCACCATTCGCGATGTCGCGCGTGCGGCAAGCGTCTCGATCGGGACGGTGTCACGCGCGCTCAAGAATCAACCGGGCTTGTCCGAGGCGACGCGCGTGCGCGTCGTCGAAGTCGCGCAGCAACTCGGCTACGACTCGGGACAGTTGCGCACGCGCATTCGTCGCGTGACCTTTCTGCTGCATCGGCAGCACAACAATTTCGCCGTCAGCCCTTTTTTCTCGCACGTGCTGAACGGTTTCGAGGAAGCGTGTCGCGAGCGGCGGCTCGTCCCGTCCGTGCTCACGGCTGGCCCGACGCAGGATCTCGCGCAGCAGATGCGCCTGCACGCGCCCGACGCCATCGCGGTCGCGGGCTTCGTCGAGCCGGAACTGCTCGCGCATCTGCATTCGCTCGCGCGGCCTACCGTGCTCATCGATTTGCGCGCGCCGGGCTTTCGCTCGGTCAATATCGACAACGTGAAAGGCGCGTCGCTCGCCATGCAGCATCTTTTCGCGCAAGGACGGCGGCGCATCGCGTTCATCGGCGGATCGCTCGCGCATTACAGCATCGCGCAGCGCGCGCTCGGCTATCGCAAGGCGTATTTCGATGCCGGGCAGCTTTTCGATCCGACACTCGAAATCGTCACGCAGCCGGGCTTGCCCGCCGATCTCGCCGCCGCCGACGCGATGGAGCGCCTGATCGCCGACGCCCGCGCGCAATCCAGTCCCCTGCCCGACGCGGTTTTCGCCTATAACGATGCAGCGGCCCTCGCCGCGATGCGTGTCTGTCTCGCGCACGGGCTGCGCGTGCCGGATGACGTCGCGTTCGTCGGTTTCGACGACATTCCGGCCGCCGCGCAAAGCACACCGCCGCTCTCGACCGTGACCGTCGACAAGGAAGCGCTCGGGCGCCGCGGCGTCGAGTTGCTGTTGGAAGATCAATCGAGCCCGCCGAGCCAGGCCGACACGCTCGTCGCCGTCAATTTCGTTCCTCGCGCGAGCTCGGGCACGAAACAGGACATCAGCACGCCATGAACATGACCGCCTCACCTGCCGTCGCGCAAGCAGTGCCAGCAGAACGCGCGATCGACTTCCGCAGCCGCGACTTCCTGCTCTCGCACGTGCGCGACACGCTCGCGTTCTACGCGCCCAACGCACGCGACCCGTCCGGCGGCTTCTTTCATTTCTTCAAGGACGACGGCAGCGTCTACGACCGCACAACGCGCCACCTCGTCAGCAGCACGCGCTTCGTCTTCAATTACGCGATGGCATACCGCCATTTCGGCGACGCGAGCTATCAAGACGACGCGCGCCACGCTTTCAAATTCCTGCGCGACGCGCACTGGGACGCCGCCAACGAAGGCTACGACTGGGAAGTCGAGTGGCGCGACGGGCAGAAGCGCACGCTCGACGGCACGCGCCATTGCTACGGCACGGCGTTCGTGCTGCTCGCATGCGCGCACGCGGCGATGGCGGGCATCGACGAAGCAAAGCCGATGATCGACGAAACGTTCGCGCTCATGGAGCGGCGTTTCTGGGACGCCGACGCCGGCCTCTACGCCGACGAAGCCACGCCCGACTGGCAGCTTTCGGACTATCGCGGCCAGAACGCGAACATGCACGCGACCGAGGCGCTCCTCGCCGCGTACGAGGCGACGGGCCACGTCATCTATCTGGATCGCGCGGAAAAGATCGCGGGCAATATCACGCTGCGTCAGGCGAGGCTGTCGAATGGGCTCGTCTGGGAGCACTTTCACCGCGACTGGTCCGTGGACTGGCACTACAACGAATCGGACAGCTCGAACATCTTCCGTCCGTGGGGCTTCCAGCCTGGGCATCAAATCGAATGGGCGAAGCTTCTGCTGATCCTCGAGCGGCATCGCGCGCTGCCGTGGCTCGCGCCGCGCGCCGTCGAACTGTTCGATGCCGGCTTCAATCGCGCGTGGGACAGCCGACACGGCGGCCTCTATTACGGCTTCGGCCCGGACGACACCATCTGCGACCACGACAAATATTTCTGGGTGCAGGCGGAAAGCTTCGCGGCGGCGGCGCTGCTCGGCGCGCGCACGGGCCGCGAGCGTTTCTGGGACTGCTACGACGAACTGTGGCGCTATAGCTGGGCGCATTTCGTCGATCACGAATACGGCGCGTGGTATCGCATTCTCACGTGCGACAACCGCAAGTACGGCGACGAGAAAAGTCCCGCCGGCAAGACCGACTATCACACCATGGGCGCGTGCTACGAAGTGCTGAACGCGCTCGGCCCGACTTTGACTCAACGGTGACCCGAATGGCTAGCGAGCAAACCACCTTCCCGCAATTCGTCTCGGCAGGCGACATCCTCACCGACATGATCCGCACCGACGTGTCGAGCTGGCTTTCGCGTCCGGGTGGCGCGGGCTGGAACGTCGCGCGCGCGGTCGCACGGCTCGGGCTGCCGACGGCCTGCGCCGGCTCGCTCGGCACGGACAATTTCTCCGACGACCTGTGGGAAGCGAGCGCCTCGGCGGGGCTCGACATGCGCTTCATGCAGCGCGTCGAACGCCCGCCGCTGCTCGCGATCGTCCACAAGACGCAACCGCCGACGTATTACTTCATGGGCGAGAACGGCGCGGATCTGGCGTTCGACCCGTCGCGGCTGCCGCAAGGATGGATGGAGCGCGTGAAGTGGGCGCACTTCGGCTGCATCAGCCTCGTGCGCCAGCCGCTCGGCGCGACGCTCGCCGCGCTCGCCCGCCAACTGCGCGAGCACGGCGTGAAGATCAGCTTCGATCCGAACTATCGCAATCTGATGGAGCACGGCTACGAGCCGATCCTGCGCAACATGGCGAGCCTCGCCGATCTCATCAAGGTATCGGACGAGGATCTGCACATGCTCTTCAAGGGCATGCCCGAAGCGGACGCGCTCTCGAAAATCCGCTCGATGAATCCGCAAGCCACGGTGCTCGTCACGCGCGGGTCGGGCCAGGCGACGCTCTACGCCGGCGACCAGCAATACAGCGCGCGCCCGCCGAGCGTCGAAGTGGCGGACACGGTCGGCGCGGGCGATGCGTCCATCGGCGGATTGCTCTATAGCCTGATGGCGCGCCACGGCGACTGGCCCGATCACCTGAAGTTCGCGCTCGCGGCGGGCGCGGCTGCGTGCCGTCATTCGGGCGCGCATTCGCCTTCGCTGGAAGAGGTCGAAGATCTGTTGACGTGATCTGGAAAGCGCGTCGCACGCGTTACATATCAGCGTGCTAGCATGGGTTCGTCCTTGCCTGGAGGCGAATCCACATGGAAGACACCACCTACACGAAAGGCATCTATACCGCGACGATCGGTGTACGCACCGTCGACGGCGGCAAGTTCCAGGGCCTCGTCTCGCTCGCCCGCGACGACGGCGAGGATACCGATGCGACGCTCTACGAAGTGGAAGCCGAATCGGGCAACGAAGAAGAAGCGCTCAACGAAGCGCGCGCGCTCGCGCACCGCATCCTCGGGGAAATCGAACTGTAGCCAGGCCGCCAAGGCGGCGCGTGGCGCTGGAGCTTCGCGGCGCCTCCCGGCTGCATCGGAGGACATATGCCGGAACAGATCTTCCTATACGGCGTCTACGCCATCCACGTGAGGGCGGTCGAGCTGCAAGGCTCGCGCTGGGACGCGGAATACGAGATCCGTCATCACGACAAGGCCGTTCAGCCGTGGACGACCGTCGGCGGCGATGATGGTCTCGCCGACAAGGCCGAAGCCGTCGAACTCGCGCATCAGCGCGCCGTCTCAGATATCGAAGCCGGCGCGGGCATTCCGAAACCACGAGCGTTTCCCTAATTTTCGTTCGACGGCTGCGCGAGGCCCACGTGCGTATTCAACGCGAGCCGCTCGGCCTCGCGATGATCGATCGCTGACGCGCGTTCGTAACCTTCTCGCGCGAGCGAGCGCTCGACGTAATCGAAGAGCACGCCCTCCGGTTCGAGCAGCTTCGCGATGAACGCGATCCGCAGCGTGCTCGCCGCGAGAATATCGGCGGCGGTGAATTGTTCGCCGAGCAGCCACGGCCCTTCTTCCAGCGCGTTCTCGATCGCTTGCTCGACGCGCGTCAGATCGCCCCAGCCGAAACTCACCGTGTTGCCCGGCGCGCCGGTCATGCGCTCGGCCATCGCGGGTTCGAGACACGAGCCGGTGAAAAACATCCATTGAAGAAAGCGGCCGCGCGAAGGGTCGTGCATCGGCACGCCGAGCGCGGTTTCCGGATAGCGATCCGCGAGATAAAGCAGCACCGCGCCCGATTCGGCCACGCGCACGCTGCCGTCTTCCAGCGCGGGCAGCTTCGACATCGGATTGACGCGGCAGAAGTTCGGATCGTTCTGCGCCCCTGCCCGAATATTCACGAACTCGAGCTGATACGGCACGCGCATTTCTTCGAGCATCCACAGTGCGCGAAAGGCGCGCGTCTTCGGCCAGTAGAAGAGCTTCATCGGCGTCGTTTTCGTTGTCTTTCGATGCGTTCAGGTTAGCCCCAAAACCCCGCAAATCGCGCGGCGCACGGCATCGGGTTTACGCGTAAGCAAAAGGGATCGAGAAAAATTCCTCCCGCTAATCTCAAAAATGAGGCCATTGCTTCTCGATGTGCGCGGAATCGCGACGAGTGCGCAAAAACATTCTGCATTTGTCGGCAAAGAATGTCGCATTGCCCCGCATCTCAAAAAAAGACTCTGGAGATTTCATGAACGCGCGCGTCCCCGCCGATGCATTTTTTCCTCCCGCGCTGTCGGACTACCAGCTCAGCGACAACCTGAGCGCCACCAAAGGCCGAATCTTCCTCACCGGCACGCAGGCGCTCGTGCGCCTCGTCCTGATGCAGCGCGAACGCGATCGCGCCGCCAATCTGAACACCGCCGGTTTCGTCAGCGGTTATCGCGGCTCGCCGCTCGGCATGGTCGATCAGCAATTGTGGAAGGCGAAGAAACTGCTCGCGTCGCACGATGTGCGCTTTCTGCCCGCGATCAACGAGGAACTCGGCGGCACCGCCGTGCTCGGCACGCAGCGCGTGGAATCGGATGAAGAACGCACCGTCGATGGCGTGTTCGCGATGTGGTACGGCAAGGGCCCGGGCGTCGATCGCGCGGGCGATGCGCTCAAGCACGGCAACGCGTACGGCTCGTCGCCGCACGGTGGCGTGCTGGTGGTAGCGGGCGACGATCACGGCTGCGTGTCGTCGTCGATGCCGCATCAGAGCGACCAGACGATGATCTCGTGGCACATGCCGGTGGTGAATCCGTCGAACGTCGCGGACATGCTGGAGTTCGGCCTCTACGGCTGGGCGCTGTCGCGTTTCTCGGGCGCGTGGATCGGCTTCAAGGCGATTTCGGAGACGGTCGAATCCGGCTCGACCGTCGATCTCGACGCGATCCGCACCGACTGGCAAGCGCCCGCCGATTTCACGCCGCCGCCGGGCGGCCTGCACAACCGCTGGCCCGACCTGCCGAGCCTGACGATCGAAGCGCGCCTCGCCGCGAAGATCGAAGCCGTGCGTCACTTCGCCCGCGCGAACAGCATCGACAAGTGGATTGCGCCGAGCCCGCGTGCGAACGTCGGCATCGTGACATGCGGCAAGGCGCATCTTGATCTGATGGAAGCGCTGCGCCGTCTCGAACTCACCATCGACGATCTCGACGCCGCCGGCGTGCGCATCTACAAGGTCGGGCTGTCGTATCCGCTCGAAACGACGCGGCTTGAGACGTTCGTCGAAGGTTTGAGCGAAGTGCTCGTGATCGAGGAGAAAGGACCGGTCATCGAGCAGCAGATCAAGGATCACCTGTACAACCGCGTCGAAGGCGCGCGGCCGATCGTGATCGGCAAGAACGCGCGCGACGGCGCGCAGCTTCTGTCCGCGCTCGGCGAATTGCGTCCGTCGCGCGTGCTGCCGGTTTTCGCCGACTGGCTCGCGCGTCACAAACCTGCGCTCGATCGCCGCGACAAGGTCGTCGATCTGGTCGCGCCGAACATCCTCTCGAATGTCGCCGATACAGTTAAGCGCACGCCCTACTTCTGCTCGGGCTGCCCGCACAACACATCGACGAAAGTGCCGGAAGGCTCGGTCGCGCAGGCGGGCATCGGCTGTCACTTCATGGCGTCGTGGATGGAGCGCGATACGACCGGCCTGATACAGATGGGCGGCGAAGGCGTCGACTGGGCGTCGCATTCGATGTTCACGAAAACGCCGCACGTCTTCCAGAATCTCGGCGACGGCACCTACTTCCATTCGGGCATTCTCGCGATTCGTCAGGCCGTGGCCGCGAAGGCGAACATCACGTACAAGATTCTCTACAACGACGCCGTCGCGATGACGGGCGGCCAGCCGGTCGACGGCAGCATTTCGGTGCCGCAGATCGCGCGGCAGGTGGAAGCGGAAGGCATCGCGCTCCTGGTCGTCGTGAGCGACGAGCCGGAGAAATATCAAGGCCACGAAGATCAGTTTCCGCGCGGCACGACGTTTCATCATCGCAGCGAGCTGGACGACGTGCAGCGCCGCCTGCGCGACACGCCGGGCGTCACCGTGCTGATCTACGATCAGACCTGCGCCGCCGAAAAGCGCCGTCGCCGCAAGAAAGGCGAGTTTCCCGATCCGGACAAGCGCCTCTTCATCAACGAAGCCGTGTGCGAAGGCTGCGGCGATTGCGGCGTGCAGTCGAATTGCCTCTCGGTCGAGCCGGTCGAAACGGAGCTGGGCCGCAAGCGGCGCATCGATCAGTCGTCGTGCAACAAGGACTATTCGTGCGTGAACGGCTTCTGCCCGAGCTTCGTCACGGTCGAAGGCGCGAAGCTGAAAAAGGCCGAAGGTCACGCGTTCGACCCGGCCGAACTCGCGCGCCGCGTCGATGCGCTGCCGCAACCGGCAGGCCTTCTCGATCAGGCGCCGTACGACATTCTCGTGACGGGCGTCGGCGGCACGGGCGTCGTGACGGTCGGCGCGCTCATCAGCATGGCGGCGCATCTGGAAGGCAAGAGCGCCTCGGTGCTCGATTTCATGGGCTTCGCGCAAAAGGGCGGCTCGGTGCTGTCGTTCGTGCGCTTCGCCGCGACGGACGCGCTGCTCAATCAGGTGCGCATCGACACGCAACAGGCGGACTTGCTGCTCGCGTGCGACATGGTCGTCGGCGCGAGTCCGGAAGCGTTGCAGACGGTGCGGCACGATCGCACGAAGATCGTCGTGAACACGCACGCGATCCCGAACGCGAGCTTCGTGCAGAACCCGGAAGCGAATCTGCACGCGGATGCGCTGCTCGACAAGATGCGTCACGCCGCCGGCCCCGGCGCGCACGACGCGATGCGCAGTTGCGACGCGCAAGCGCTCGCGCAGCGTTTTCTCGGCGATACGATCGGCGCGAACATCCTGATGCTCGGCTTCGCGTGGCAGCTCGGCCTCGTGCCGCTGTCGCTCGCGGCGCTGATGCGCGCGATCGAGCTGAACAATGTCGCGGTCGCGGCGAACAAGCTGGCGTTCTCGATCGGCCGTCTCGCGGCGGCGGACATGGGCGCGCTCGAAGCGCTGACCGCGCAGGTGCTGGCGAAGCGCGTGGTAATGGACCGGATGTCGTTGCCCGAGCTGATCCGCGATCGCGAGGAACGTCTGCTGGCTTATGGCGGTTCGAAGTATGTCGCGCGTTATCGCAAGCTGGTGAACAAGGCGGCGGGCAACGAGGCCGTCGCGCGCGCCATCGCGATTTCGTTCTACAAGCTGCTCGCGGTGAAGGACGAATACGAAGTCGCGCGCCTCTATGCGGACCCGGCGTTCCGCGCCGCGCTCGGCGCGCAGTTCGACGGCACGGCGGGCGAGAGCTATACCGTGAAGTTCAACCTCGCGCCGCCTGCCCTATCGCATGGCGCGCCGAAGAAGAAGGTGTTCGGCCAGTGGATGTGGCCGGTGCTCGGCGGACTCGCGAAGATTCGCGCGCTGCGCGGCACGGCGCTCGATGTCTTCGGCAAGACGCTCGAACGCCGCATGGAACGCCAGCTCGCCGACGACTTCGAGATCACGATGACGCGCGCCCTCGGCAAGCTCGACGCCGCCAGCGCGGGCGATATCAAAGCGCTCGCCGCCCTCTTCGAGCGCGTGCGCGGCTACGGTCACGTGAAGCTCGCGAACGTCGCGATGGTCAAGCGCAGCGAACGCGACATCGCGGCGCGCATCGGTATCGAAGCGGCGACGGGCGATGCCGTGCGCGCCGCCATCGACACGATGAAGGGCGCGGCCTCGCTCAAGGGCATTCCGGTCGTCGTGGCGAAGTGATTATTCGATGTCGTCGTCGGGCAACCAGTCGACGTCGCCGCACAACACGCAGCGCTTGCCTTGCGAGCGCGTCTCCACCGACAGCGTGACGCACGGCATCGCTTCGTTGATCGACAGATACGGCTTCGTCACATGCACGCGCTCGGGGTCGCCGAGCGCCGCCCGGAAGTACGGGCGGCGCAGCCAGTTCGCGCCCTGGGCGTCGATGAGCGGCAGAAAGCGCGCCTCGTGCGCGGCGCGATCCGCGCGGAGCACGACGTTGCGGCCCGCCTGTTTGCCGTTCTGATCGAGCAGGAAGCAGCGCGCGGCGTTGTCGAGCGCGAGGAAGTTCCAGCACACTTCTTCGAGCGGCTCGCCCGCCGCGAGCCGCTCGGCGGCGCGCTCGAACGCGCGGATATACGGCTGGAGGCGCGTCGCGACACGCCGCTCGCGCGCTTCGGTCTGCAAGCGGTAGCGCTCGGTCAGCTCGCCGATCACGGTCTGCGCGTGCGCGCTGTCCGCGAGCCCCGGATGCGGCCGCGCGAAGAAAAATCCCTGCACGAAGTCCGCGCCGCTCGCGAGCGCGAGTTGCGCTTCGTGCTCGGTCTCGACGCCCTCGATCAACACGAGCTTGCCCGCCTCGTGCAGCAGCGACACGATGCCCGACAACACCGCCTCCATGTTCCGCCGCTGTTTGAGCGAGCGCGCAGATAGCGGCGCATGCACGTTGTGGCCGGCGTGCGAGAGCATCACGCGATCGAGTTTGACGATGTCCGGATCGAGTTGCCAGATACGCTCTATGTTCGTGTGCCCGGCGCCGAAATCGTCAAGCGCGATGAGAAAGCCGTGATCGCGGAACTGCTGCACCGCGAGCGCGAGCCGCTCGACATCTTCCGCGCTTTGTTCGAGCACTTCGAGCACGACGCGGCGCGGCTCGATATTGAGGCGCTTGAGATTCGCGAGCAGCGCTGCCGCGTGGTACGGCTCGATCAGCGCGCCGGGATGCACGTTGAGAAAGAGCCATTCGGTCTGCGCGCCGAGCATCTTGAAGTTCTCGAGATGCAGCGCCTGCGCGAGCCGGTCGATCAGCAATGCTTCGCCGACGCGCGATGCCTGCCCGAACACATCGAGCGGCGACACCGGCCGGTCGAGCGCATCGTGCGCGCGCAACAGGCCCTCGTAGCCGACCGCGCGCATGTGCGACAGACTGAACACCGGCTGGAAGACGCTCGATAGCGTCAACTCGCCATGCTCGACCGAATAGCGGTCGAAGCCCGATGTCACGCCGAGCTCGAAGCTGCGCGCGGAAACCGTCGCTTTCTCGGGGTTTGCGATCACCATGCCGATCCTCTCGCCTCCATGTCCCGGCGATGCGCGGTCGACCTGCGCCTGCCTTGCGTCATCCGTGCCACCGGACCCGCGCCGGGCCCGTCCCATACCGTTGTCATAAGAACAGCCCTCGATGATCTCGTCGGGAGTCTCAGTGTCCCGTGGCCTTCGTTAAAGCAAGCTCCATGCGCAGCGCGCGGGTCGATTCGTCGATGGTTTGCCCGCCACATGCACCGCCAACAGGCGATTTCCTGTGCACGCGCACCGTCTCGGTGCGAAAACCGGAAGCCACCGCTGCTGCCCATATCGCTTGCAGAGGCTAAACTTTCGGCTCATCGAATCAATGCTAGACGCCGCGTGCGCCGGCCGCTCGCGCGCGTCGTGCAGTAGCGCACACATGGAAATCGTCTTTACCGTCCTCATTCTTCTGCTGGTCGTGGCGCTGTCGGGATTCGGCCTGAGCCTGCTCCCGGTCAAGCTGCCGCTGCCGCTCATCCAGATCGCGCTCGGCGCGTGCCTCGCGTGGCCGGGCTTCGCGCTGCACGTCACGTTCGATCCCGAGCTTTTCATGCTGCTCTTCATTCCGCCGCTGCTGTTCGCGGACGGCTGGCGCATTCCGAAGCGCGAGCTCTACATGCAGCGGCGCGCGATCCTGATGCTCGCGCTCGGCCTCGTGTTCATCACCGTCGGACTGCTCGGCTACTTCCTGCACGCGATGATTCCGACGATGCCGCTGCCCATCGCGTTCGCGCTCGCCGCCGTGCTCTCGCCGACCGACGCCGTCGCGCTGACCGGCATCGCCGGACGCAACCGGATTCCGGCGAACCTGATGCATATCCTCGAAGGCGAAGCGCTGATGAACGACGCGTCGGGCCTCGTCGCGCTGAAGTTCGCGATCGCGGCCGCGCTGACGGGCGTGTTCTCGCTGCGCGACGCGACGATCAGCTTTTTCATCATCGCGGCGGGCGGGATCGCGATCGGCGCGGCGATCAGTTGGGCGCTGACCGAGATTCCGTCGCGTCTCCTGAAGTTTTCCGAGGACGACGACCCGGCCGCGGGCGTGATCCTCACGCTCCTGATTCCGTTCGCGGCGTATGTCATGGCCGAGCATGTGGGCTGCTCGGGCATTCTGGCGGCGGTGTCGGCCGGCATGATGATGAACATCCAGAGCCTGCGCGAAGGCATTCCGAGCGCGGTGCGCGTGCGCATGACGAGCACCTGGACAATGATCGAATTCGTCTTCAACGGCATGGTCTTCATCCTGCTCGGGTTGCAGTTTCCGCACATCCTCGGGCAGGCGCTGATCGAAGCGCATCACGACAGCGACGCGCAAGTGGGCCTCCTGATCGGCTATGTGGTCGCGACGCTGGTCGCGCTCTATTCGCTGCGATTTGTCTGGGTGTATTCGCTGCGCTGGGTCGCGGCGCGCAAGACGGCGAAACGCGGCATCGACAGCGCCGCGCCCGGTTTTCGCACGCTCGCGCTGACGACGATCGGCGGCGTGCGCGGCGCCGTGACGCTCGCGGGCGTGCTGTCGCTGCCCGTGACGCTCGAAGGGCGCGACCTGGCCATTTTCATCGCGTCGGCGGTGATTCTGGTGTCGCTGCTCATCGCTGTCGTGGGCTTGCCGCTGATGCTGCGCGGCATCGAACGCGAGAAGAATCCGCACGCGGCGGAGGAACGCATGGCGCGCCGCCGCGCCGCGCAGGCGGCGATCCGCGCGATCGACGATACGCACGACGAGCTCATCGAGCAGATGGATGAAGCCGGGTCCGCGCGCTGCGCCGATTCGACCGCGCGCGTGATGGGCATGTATCGCCGACGGCTGGAATCGCTCGGCGACGAAGAAGCACCGCGCGTGGCGGCGAAGAAGAGCGAACTGGTGGAGACGCGGCTCAAGATGGCGGCGCTGAGGGCCGAGCGCGCGGAATTGTTGCGGCTGCGGTCCCTGCAGGAGATCAACGACGAGACGCTGAACAAGCTGATGCGGGAAGTCGATTTGTCGGAGACGGCGATCGTCAACCGCAAGAGAGGGACGGGCGCGTGACGCGCGTGCAACTGCCGGACGCATCGGACGAAGATGCGTCCGGCTCTCAGGCGCTGGCTACGTTCAGTTGAACGTATGCGTCATGCCGACGACCGCGCCGAAATCCGGCGACGACAACGTAGGCGCCAGCGTCAGGCCGCCATTCACGCGCCAACGGCCATCCTCCGAGGTGCCGCCCACGCCCATCGCGAGGCCCATCTGGTTGTGGTAATAGCCCGTCGCCACCGCGGCGGAGATTTTTCCGGGCCGATCGTCGTAGTGCAGTCCCGAAATCGCGATGGCGGCAGCGGTGCCGCCGTATGACTTCTTCAGGTTATCCCTCACCTGATTCTGCAGATTGCCGAGGCCCGCGTTCATCTGATTCAGGTTGACGGCATCGGTCCCGTTCACGGCTGGCGCAACGTTGGTCACGCGGCGTTCGCTGCCCGCCGCGCCGACGGAAACCGTGTTGGCCTCGTTCGCGACCGAGTTCGCGCCCAGTGCGACCGAGCTATCCGCGTTTGCCGCTGCGCCGTTGCCGATCGCCGTGCTGGACTGGCCGGACGCAACCGCGCCGCTGCCGATCGCCGTGGCGTTGGCGCCGGTGGCGACCGGAACGGCATACGTGTCCGGATTGCCTGTCGCCCAAACCGCGCCGCTGGGACTCACGTTGAAGACCGCCGCGCTGATCGCGCCGTTCAGTTGCCCGACGTTGACCGCGTCGGTCAGATCGACGCCGGCCGCTACGTTGTGCAGCGTGACGGCGCCGGCCATCGGTCCAACCAGCGTGACGTCGTTCGACATCGGCTGGCCATTGGCGCCGAGGCCGACTGTGGGTGCAGCGGCAGTGGAGAATTGCAGGGGCGCGAGATTCTGCAACGCGACGAACGCGTCGCCGACGTTCGACTGGGGCTGCCCGTAGACGTTGTAGGCCGGCGCGCTGAACGTGCCGTCCGCCGGATTGAATTGCGCGCCGCCGCCCAACGCCTGCGCCGCGCCGCTGCCAAACGTGTTCACTTTGGCGCCTCCGGCCTCCAATGCCAGATTGGTCGCATTCAGTTGCGAGCCGTTCACGGCGTCGGTACTGTTCGCATCGATGCGGCCAGCGGCGACGTTGGTCAAGGTGCGCTCCGCGCCGTCGCTACCGATGCTGACGGTGCTGGCCGGAGCCGTGCCTTTGAAGTCGTAGCTCACTCCGTTGATGTTCACCGACGAGGTGCCCACGGCGGCAGCCGTCACGCTTCCGGAACCGAGCGCGACGTCGTTGGCGTTGAGCGCCTGCGCATTCGTTCCGAATGCCATCGAAGAGGTGCCGGATGCGTTGGACTTTGCACCGAACGCCAGCGCGTAATCACCCGAGGCGTTGGCGCCCGAACTGTTGTCCTGATCTCCGCCGAACGCCAACGAGCCTCGCCCCGTCGCCTGCGACGATGCGCCGATCGCCACCGAATAGTCGCCGGTCGCCGTTGTGACGTCGGAATAAGGATGACCGCCGATCGCGATCGCGTTTTCGCCGCTGGCTGTCGCACCATCGCCGATTGCCACTTGCGAGGCCGCGCCGGTCGCGTTGGCGCCGGCCCCGATCGCGACCGGCGACGCACCGGGGGAAGCCGTCGTGTCGGCGTGCGCGTCCACTCCCAATGCAACGCCGTTGTCGGCGCCCCCCGTCAGGTTTGTGGCGGTCGCACCGATTCCGTTGATCACCGCTTGCGCTTGCGCCTGCGCGAAACCGTCGCCGGCGAAGACCAGACCCGTCACGGAGAGAAGCATCGCCAGGATGCGCGGAACGCCCGGCGTGCGCCGCCGTCTCGACGAAGCCTTGCCGCGCCCTGGTGCAGCCTTCGGCAAATCAGCCGAATCAGACTTCTGGATACGTTTCAATCTGTTTATCATTATTCGCATTCCGAACTAATCACCACGGCGCTCTAAAGGAAAAATGCATTCTTCGCCGTGGATGACAGCCGATGTTAGCGAGCGACTTATTGGCGCAACAGCCGATAATTCTGAAGGTGTCTGATAAATACAGAACGAAGCAAATATGCCTGCCTAAAAGCATCACGCGCGCCGAGAGGCGCGCGTGAGTTCAAGCATCAGATGACGCCGCCGCCGCGCCGTCGCAACAGCGCATAAAAGATGATCGCGCCGAACGTAGCCGTCCCGATGCCGCCGAGCGCGAACCCGCCGAGCTTCAGCGTGAAATCGCCGGTGCCGAGGACGAGCGTGACGGCCGCGACAATCAGATTGCGGTTATCCGAGAAGTTCACCTTGTTCACGACCCAGATGCGCGCGCCGGTCACCGCGATCAGGCCGAACACGACGATCGAAACGCCGCCCAGAACCGGCCCCGGAATCGTCTGGATCACCGCGCCGAACTTCGGCGAAAACCCGAGCACGATCGCGAACAGCGCCGCGATCACGAACACGAGCGTCGAATAGATCTTCGTGACGGCCATCACGCCGATGTTCTCGGCATACGTCGTCACGCCGGTGCCGCCGGCGAAACCGGAGACGATCGTCGCCAGCCCGTCGCCGACGAACGCGCGGCCGATGTACTTGTCGAGGCTCTTGCCCGTCATCGCCCCGACGGCCTTGATGTGCCCGAGATTCTCCGCGACGAGAATGATCGCGACCGGCGCGATCAGCGTCATCGCCGGAGCTTCGAACACGGGCGCGGTGAAGTGAGGCATGCCGAACCACGCGGCGTTCGCGACGATCGAAAAATCGATTGGCTTGCCCATGCCCATGCCGTTGGTCAGCACGGCATAGATGACGTACGCGATCGCAAGGCCGATCAGAATCAGCAGGCGCTGCGCCATGCCGCGCGCGAACACCGCGACGCCGCCCACGCACAGCACGGTGACGAGCGCCATCCACGATTCGAAGCTGCTGCCCATCACGGCTTTCACGGCGATCGGCGCGAGATTCAGCCCGATCACGCAGACGATCGCGCCCGTGACCACCGGCGGCATCAGCGCTTCGATCCATTTCGTGCCGACCGCCGCGACGATCAGGCCGATGACCGTGTAAGCCACGCCGCACGCGATGATTCCGCCCAGCGCAACCGGAATGTTCATGTTCGGGCCATGACCGCCGTAGCCCGTCACGGCGATCACGAGGCCGATGAACGCGAAGCTCGACCCGAGATAGCTCGGCACGCGCCCGCCGACCAGCACGAAGAACAACAGCGTGCCGATGCCCGACATGAAGATGCACAGATTGGGATCGAAGCCCATCAGGAGCGGCGCGAGCACGGTCGAGCCGAACATCGCGACGACGTGCTGAATGCCCATCGCGATCATCTGCGGCCAGGCGAGGCGCTCGTCGGGCGCGACGATGCGCCCCTCCTGAGCATCCGTCTGGACTGGCCAGCGCGGGAAATAGGAATCGGACATCGGCGGGGCTCCTTCTCGGCGGTGAGGCGCCGTCCGTGCGGCGCGCTTGATCTGAAAAATCAGGCGCGAGTGTACGGAGCGGGCTCTCGGGTGGCAAGCGAGCCGATATTACGACCGTTTGGCCGTCGCATGCCCGCGACGTGTCACGCCTGCCCGCCGCGTCAGACGCCGCGCTCCAGTTCGAAAACCGCGACCGCGCTCTTCAGTTGCTCCGCCTGATCGGCCATCGCGCCCGCGGCGGCGGCCGCCTGCTCGACGAGCGCCGCGTTCTGCTGCGTCACCTCGTCCATCTGCGCGACGGCCCGGTTCACCTGCTCGATGCCCGCGCTCTGCTCGTGCGACGCCGATGAAATCTGCGCCATGATGTCCGTCACGCGCTGCACGGCCTGCGTGACTTCGGCCATCGTCGCACCGGCGCGCTCGGCCAGCGCCGCGCCGCTGTCCACGCGCGCCGTCGATGCCTCGATCAGTTCCTTGATTTCCTTCGCCGACATCGCGCTGCGCTGCGCGAGCGAGCGCACTTCGCCCGCGACCACCGCGAAGCCGCGCCCTTCCTCGCCGGCGCGCGCCGCTTCCACTGCGGCGTTCAGCGCGAGGATATTGGTCTGGAAGGCGATGCCCTCGATCACGGCGATGATGTCCGTCATGCGCTTGGAGCCGGACGCCAGTTCGCGCATGTTGTCCACGACTTCGCCCACGAGTTCGCTGCCGCGCGCCGACACGTCCGACGCGCCGCGCGCGAGGCCGCTCGCCTCGTCCGCGTTGCTCGCGTTCTGTTTCACGGTCTGCGTGAGCTGCTCCATGCTCGACGCGGTTTCCTCCAGCGACGCGGCCTGTTCTTCAGTGCGCTGCGACAGGTCGGTGTTGCCCTGCGCGATTTCGCGCGATGCGAACAGAATCGAATCGCTCGAATGACGAATCCCGCCGACGATATCCGCGAGCTTCGTGCTCATGTTGCCGAGGCTCGCGAGCATGCTGCGGTCGTCGCCGGGGCGCGTGTCGACGCGCGTCGACAGGTCGCCGCGCGCGATGCGGTCGGCGATGTCCGCCGCGTAAGCCGGCTCGCCGCCGAGCTGCGCGGAAAGACGCCGGCCGATCAGAACCGCGAGCAGCGCGCCCGCGACCATCGCGCCGAACACGAGCGCGAGCATGACGATGCGCATCGTTTCGTATTCCGATGCCGCGTCGCGGCGCGCGTCGGTTGCACGCTTACGCTTGAAGTCGGCGAGGCGTTCCAGCGAATCGCGCGCCTTTTCGCTCGCGGCGATCGCGCGCGCGATGAGGCCCATCTGATCGACGTCGATCGGCATCGGCTTCCTGCCCATCTGCATCAGCACGATGTCTTCCCACGCGGCGACGGACTTGCTCGCCGTATCGTAGAGCGCGATGCCTTCGGCGGAACGCATCGTCGGACGCATGAGCTCGAACGCGCGGTGCATGCTGTCGAGCGACGACGACATGCCTTCCTTCAGCTTTGCCTTGCCGGTGTCGTCGGCGAATGTGAGGTTGGCGGCGGCGAGATCCGTGTTGAGCTTGTGCTTGTTGACTTCCTCGACCCAATAGAGGCCGTCCATATGACGTTGGCCGATTTCCTCGATCAGGCCGTTCATCTTCGCGAGCGAAACCACGCCGGTGACGCCCACGCACGCGCAGAACAGGATCACGACCGCGAAAGACAGCAACAGCTTGCTGAGCACGGACAGGCGGTCAAACCATTTCATCGATGTCTCCTCTTTCACGCCCCGCGGACGACGCCCGCGGACGGCGCGGCGCAAACTCCGGTTTGCGCACAGAGTGGCTTTACGGCGCTCGTTTCATTTTTCTTGAGCGCGTATGAAGGAGATAACGGCGCGAGGATGAGCGTCGAAATATCGACGAAAGGCCCGCGAAAGGACAGTCGAAAGAAATCCGCCGATTGCTGCCCATCAGCAGACAAACTAAGCTTTTTCTTAATTGGGAGTTTTCTGATTTGGGCGTACAGCCGTGCGACGTATGCTTTCTACATGCGTGTTCCATGTACACGCATGTTGTTGCAACTCTCCGATTACCGCCCTTGGCACCCGGCTTGGGCGGTTCTTTTTTGGGCGCTCGCTTTTTTATCGTCGGTGCGTTCCGAGCGCGTCGGCCAAAGCCGTTCCCCGTCAATATCGAACTGCCGCCCGACCGAGTGTCGCCCGGGCGTCGTTTCGCCTTACTGCCGCACCGGCTTTTTCGCCAGCTTGCGCTGCAACGTGCGCCGATGCATGTTGAGCGCGCGCGCCGTCGCCGAAATATTGCCGTTGTTCTCGGCGAGCGCCCGCTGAATGTGCTCCCATTCGAGCCGCGCGACCGACAGCAGCGTCGGGTTCTCGATCGCTTCCTCCGCCGTCTGCTCGCTCGCCTGCTCGTGGAGCGCGGAGAGAATCGACTCGACGTTCGCCGGCTTGGCGAGATAGTTGTCCGCGCCATCCTTCACCGCCTGAACGGCCGTCGCGATGCTCGCGTAGCCGGTCAGCACCAGAATGCGCGCATCCGGTTGCAGGTCGCGCAATGGCGCGACGAGCCGCAGCCCGGAATCGTTGCCCAGATGAAGATCGACCGTGATCTGCCCGAACTTGTGCTGGTTGGCGAGTTTCAGCGCTTCGTCGGCGTCGTGGGCCTGATGTGGCGTGAAGCCGCGCCGCGTGAGGCCGCGGGCGAGAATGCCGGAAAAGACTTCGTCGTCGTCGATGATCAGGAAGTTGGTATCGCTCATGGTTTTTCTCCGTAATGCCGATCGGGCGCGCCTGGGTTCGAGTTCAGGCCGTGCCGCTTCGTTCAGTTCTCGCCGCCGGCGCCGCGACCGCGCCGCGGTTCGGCAGACGCAACACCGCGCACGTGCCGCGCGGCTTGCCGTCGATCAGTTCGATCGATCCGGACAACCGCGCCGCCGCCGCGAACGCCAGATATAGCCCGACGCCGTGCCCGCCCTGGGTGCTGTCGACCGGGCCCGCGCCCAGCGATGCGCGCAGCGCGGGCGGAATGCCCGGGCCGCGATCGCACACGTCGAAGCGCACGTAGTCCATTTCGTCGATGGTCTCGGCCGACGCCTGCAGCGTCACCGATTCGCTGCTCGCGCGCGCGGCGTTGTCGAGCAGGATCGTGAGGATCTGGCCGACGGCCACCGCGTCGTCGATCGACGCATCTTCGGGTGTCCCGTCGATCTGCGCGAATTTCACCTGCGGATGCCGCAAACGCCACTGCTCGATGAAGCTCGACAGCCATTCGTCGAGTCCCTGTCGGCTCGACGGACCCGTCGCGCGGCTGCGCAGGCGTGCGAGCGCGGACGTGCAGAGCGCCATCTGCTGTTCCAGCAGTTCGAAGTCCGCGGCGTAGGGCGCGAGGTTCTTGTCGTGCGCGGCGGAATCGCGCAATTCCTCGGAAAGCATCGCGATGGTCGAAAGCGGCGTGCCCATTTCGTGCGCGACGGTCGCGGCCTGCACGCCGAGCGCGACCGCGCGCTCATCGCGAAGATGTCGTTGCTGGGCTTCCGCGAGCGCGGCGTCACGCGCGCGCAGCGCCCGCGACATGCGCGCGACGAACCAGCCGATCAGCCCGACGCTCACCATGAAGTTGACCCACAGGCCCGTGCGGAAATAATCGAAAAGATTGGCCGGATTCTCGATATTGAGCGGCACGTAGTTGTAGCTGAGGAGCGCGTAGCAGGCGACGGCGAAGAGCGCGAGGCAGGCCATCATCGTCCACGGCAGCACGGCGGCGGCGATCGCGAGCGACGGCAGATAGAGCGTGACGAACGGATTGGTCGCGCCGCCGGAGAGGAACAGGAGCGCCGAGAGCGCGCCGAGATCGACCCACATCTGGCCGAACAGTTCGAGATTCGTCTCGGGCCGCGCCCGCGCGACGCGCAGCCACGTGAGGCCGTTGAACATCATCTCCAGCGCGATGACGAGCAGCATCGCGGGCAGCGGGAGCTTCGCGCCGAAGAAAATCTGCACGACGGCGATGGTCGTCAACTGGCCGATGATCGCGAGCGAGCGAAGCCAGAAGAGGTGACCGAGATTGACCCGACCGGTATTGGTTATGCGATGCATCTCGTTGAGTGCTTGACGGCGTGGTTACGCTTCCCGCGACATTATCCCGCTTGCATCGGGCTTCGAGCCGCATCTGGCACGATTTGTCGCACCCCGGGTCGCGCGGTCGGCTAATCGAGCGCGGCGGCGTGTCCGACTTCCCCCGCAAGACACGCCGGACACATGCAACTCATGTCGGGCCGCAGACGGTCGAGCGGCAACGCGGGAAGCGCCGCGCACCAGCAGGCCGCATCGCCCGCGAGCATGCCGCAGCGAAACGATGCGCCGCAGCGCACGCAAATCAGCGAGCCCGGCGCTTCCCGTTCGTTCGTTTCAGGCGATACGTTCATCATCTTGTCATCAATCCGTCCGAACGATGATCGCATGTCGGCCCGCGCGCCGGAAAACGTCGCGCCGGCGCGGCAATTCGTCCTGCCGCGATGCGTCGGTCCTGTACAATTCGGCGTGTTTAAACGCTCCTCGCCCCATTTGCCGCCATGTCCGAGCAACCCGACCTCACGCAAATCGCGCCTACCCTGAAGGCTGAAATTCTGGCCGAGGCGCTGCCTTATATCCGTCAATATCACGGCAAGACGGTCGTGATCAAATACGGCGGCAATGCCATGACCGAAGAGCGCCTGAAGCAAGGCTTCGCGCGCGACGTCATCTTGCTGAAGCTCGTCGGCATCAATCCGGTGATCGTGCACGGCGGCGGCCCGCAGATCGATCAGGCGCTGAAGAAGATCGGCAAGCAGGGCACCTTCATCCAGGGCATGCGCGTCACCGACGAAGAAACCATGGAAGTCGTCGAATGGGTGCTCGGCGGCGAGGTGCAGCAGGACATCGTCACGCTGATCAATCACTTCGGCGGTCAGGCGGTCGGTCTGACGGGCAAGGACGGCGGGCTGATTCACGCGCGCAAGCTGCTGATGCCTGACCGCGACAATCCGGGCCAGTTCATCGACATCGGACAGGTCGGCGAAGTCGAGTCGATCAATCCGGCCGTCGTGAAGGCGCTGCAGGACGACGCGTTCATTCCGGTCATTTCGCCCATCGGTTTCGGCGAGGACGGTCTCTCGTACAACATCAACGCGGATCTCGTCGCGGGCAAGCTCGCCGTCGTGCTGAATGCGGAAAAGCTCGTCATGATGACGAACATCCCCGGCGTGATGGACAAGGAAGGCAACCTCCTGACCGACCTTTCCGCGCGCGAGATCGACGCCCTCTTCGCGGACGGCACCATCTCCGGCGGCATGCTGCCGAAGATTTCCTCCGCGCTCGATGCGGCGAAGAGCGGCGTGCGCTCGGTGCACATCATCGATGGCCGCATCGAGCATTCGGTGCTGCTCGAAATTCTGACCGAGCAGCCGTTCGGCACGATGATCCGCTCGCATTGAACGACATTTTTTCGCTTCTCAC
The DNA here is from genome assembly GCF_031451275.1 of Caballeronia sp. LZ029. NCBI lineage: Bacteria > Pseudomonadati > Pseudomonadota > Betaproteobacteria > Burkholderiales > Burkholderiaceae > Caballeronia > Caballeronia sp. LZ029. The sequence continues at coordinate 113,655 of NZ_JARUXO010000001.1, read as the reverse complement.
GCCCGCCGATGCGCGGGCGTTTCTTTTGGTGCAACGCTGATATGAGTCCGCATCGCCCGTCCCGCCGACGCCGCGTGAAAACGCGCGGCCCCGTCTGGCTCTTCGATCTCGACAACACGCTGCATCACGCGTCGCACGCGGTTTTCCCGGCGATCAATCGCGGGATGACCCAATACATCATGGATCGCCTGAACGTCGATATCGACGAAGCGAACCGGCTGCGCGTCGGGTACACGGTGCGTTACGGCGCGACGCTGCTCGGGCTCGTCCGGCATCACGGCGTCGATCCGGCCGACTTCCTGCGCGAGGTTCACACCTTCGCCGATCTGCCGTCGATGCTGCGCGCAGAGCGCGGCCTCACGCGGATATTGCGCGCGCTGCCGGGCCGCAAGATCGTCCTCACCAACGCGCCGACGCTCTACGCGCGCACGGTGCTCGCGGAACTCGGCATCGCGAAGCTGTTCGAGCGCGTGATCGCGATCGAGGACATGCGCGAGGGCGCTCACTGGCGCGCGAAGCCCGACGCGCCGATGCTTCGCCGTGCAATGCGCCGCGCGCACGTGCGTCTCGAAGACGCGATTCTCGTCGAGGACACGCGCGGGCATCTGAAAAGCTATCGGCGGCTGGGGATTCGCACGGTGTGGATCGTCGGGCATCTGCCGGTTGCGAAGACGTCGAGCGGCGGAATGTCGGTGCGCATGCCGGGCATCGGCAGGCCGCATTACGTGGATCGCACGGTGCGCTCGCTGCGCGCGCTGACGTCATCGCATGGGCGGCGCCTACATTCGAAATAGCCGCCGCGCGAGAATGTCTTCGAGGTCCGAGCGCGCATCGACGACGAGATGCACGTAGATGGTGTCGCCATCGACCTTGTAGATGATGCGGTTCGTGCCGCTCGCGACTTCGTAGTAGCCCGACATGCGGAAGTCGATGAGTTCCGGCGGCGTCGAGCCATTGCGCGGCGCGGCTTCGATCTCGGCGATGGTATCGGCGAACTTGTTGCGCGTCGCGGTCCACGCGGTGCCGCCGAACTTGTTGATGACGTAGCGCCGGAAGTCGTGCAAATCCTGGCGCACCGGATCGAGGAAGACGGTCTTCATTCGACGCCTTCTTCGCGGTCCAGCCGCTCGATCTCGGCGAACAGATCGGCCGCGTTCATGCACTGGCCGGCCTCGATGATCTTCTGTCCCATCGCCAGAATCTTCAGCAAGGCGAGCGTCTGATGCAGGTCTTCGTACGACTGCGCGTCCTGCACGACCACCCTGCCCTCGCCGTTCTGCGTGATGAGCATCGGCTCGCGGCTCTCGACGATGTTGCGGATCATCTCGGCCGCGCGGCTCTTCAGATGACTCAGCGGTCTGACCCGGCTCGGTTTCATTTCCGTTCCCTGGCAAGACGAGACGATTAGTCAATATAGACGTAAAAGCGGGCCGCATCCAAGACCGCGTAAATGGCGGCTCAATTACGTTTTCCGCTATACTTCATCGCTAACGAGATTTTCTCGAACATCAACGACGCGCCGATTTGCTGACTCGATTGCGGGCGCGCGAACCTCAGTGATGATTCACGGGCGTTCACTATAAATGCGGCTAAAGAGGTCGTCAGCCGCGCCATCAATGTTTTCCCGCGCATCGCCGACACCGTTTAGCCGCTTGGTCAAAGGCGGAATGAATGGAATCGATCGGCATCGTCACTCCCCAAACACTGCGCTTCACCGAGCCGCTCAAGATGCAGAACGGCTCGCTGCTCGGCGACTACGAGCTCGTCGTCGAAACGTACGGCGAACTCAACGCCGCGCGTTCGAATGCCGTGCTCGTGTGCCACGCGCTGAACGCGTCGCATCATGTCGCGGGCATTCACGCGGATAACCCGAAGGACGTCGGCTGGTGGGACAACATGGTCGGTCCCGGCAAGCCGCTCGACACCAACCGCTTCTTCGTGATCGGCGTGAACAATCTCGGCTCGTGCTTCGGCTCGACCGGACCGATGAGCATCGACGGCGCGACATCCAGGCCCTACGGCGCGAGCTTTCCGGTCGTCACGGTCGAAGACTGGGTGAACGCGCAGGCGCGTCTCGCGGACCGCTTCGGCATCGAGCGCTTCGCGGCCGTGATGGGCGGCAGCCTCGGCGGCATGCAGGCGCTCGCGTGGAGCATGATGTATCCGGAGCGGCTCGCGCATTGCATCGTCGTGGCATCGACGCCGAAGCTTTCCGCGCAGAACATCGCGTTCAACGAAACGGCGCGCTCCGCGATTCTCTCCGATCCCGATTTCCACGGCGGCGACTACTACGCGCACGGCGTGAAGCCGCGTCGCGGTTTGCGCGTCGCGCGGATGATCGGCCACATCACATATCTGTCGGACGACGACATGGCCGTGAAATTCGGCCGCGCGCTGCGCCGTGCCGAGGGCGCGCTCGATGCGTACAACTTCAACTTCGATGTCGAGTTCGAAGTGGAGTCGTATCTGCGCTATCAGGCCGACAAGTTCGCCGAATACTTCGACGCGAACACGTATCTGCTCATCACGCGCGCGCTCGATTATTTCGATCCCGCCAAAGCGTTCGACGGCGATCTCACGAAAGCGCTCGCCAATACCAGCGCGAAATATCTCATCACCAGCTTCACGACGGACTGGCGTTTCGCGCCCGCGCGCTCGCGCGAAATCGTGAAGGCGCTGCTCGACAACAAGCGCACGGTGAGCTACGCGGAAATCGATGCGCCGCACGGCCACGACGCCTTCCTGCTCGACGACGCGCGCTATCACAATCTCATGCGCGCCTATTACGAACGCATTGCCACGGAGATCGGCGCATGAACCAGCACACTCTCGATTCGCTCGCGCTGCGTTCGGACTTTCGGGCGATCGCCCGCTGGGTCGAACCGCGCTCGACGGTGCTCGATCTCGGCTGCGGCGACGGCTCGCTGCTTTCGCTGCTCGGCGAAGAACTCGAAGTGAAGGGCTACGGTATCGAAATCAACGATGCCGGCGTGCTCGCGTGCGCGCAAAAAGGCGTGAACGTGATCCAGCAGAATCTCGAAGACGGCTTGCGTCTCTTCGAAGACGACAGCTTCGATTTCGCGGTTCTGTCGCAGACGCTGCAGACGATTCATCAAACCGCCGCGATCTTGCGCGAGACGGTGCGCGTCGGGCGCCAATGCATCGTGTCGTTTCCGAATTTCGGATATTGGCAACATCGGCTGTCGGTGATTCAAGGGCGCATGCCCGTGTCGAAATCGCTGCCTTATCAATGGCACAACACGCCGAACGTGCGCGTGCTCACGATCAAGGATTTCGAGGCGCTCGCACCGGAGGTGGGCCTCGAGATTCTGGACCGCGTGGTGCTGCACGACGGCCAGCCGGTCCGTTGGGGCGCGAACTGGCGTGGTAGTCTTGCGGTCTATCGCGTGAAGCGCCGGTAACGATGACCGGCGCGCTCGCGCATCGACAACTGCCCGTTATACGACATGCCCGATACGCCACACGAGGCGCCCGCTCTAACTGCTCACGAAGAACATCCCGGATGGCGCGCGTTTCTCAACAAGCGCATCCTCATTTGCGTCTTTCTCGGCTTCACGTCGGGATTGCCGCTCTTCACGCTCTACAGCCTGCTGCAGGCGTGGCTGACGACCGCGCACATCAACGTCAAGGAGATCGGCCTCTTCGCGCTGATCGGATTGCCGTACACGTGGAAGTTCGTCTGGTCGCCGCTGATGGACCGTTACATTCCGCGCTTTCCGGGCTGGAGTCCGGGCCGACGGCGCGGCTGGATGTTCGTCACGCAAGTGCTCGTGATGGTGGCGATCGGCTCGTTCGGCTTCTTCTCACCTGAACGGAATCTGTGGGCCGTCGCGGCGGTGGCCGCGCTCGTCGCGTTCTTCAGCGCGAGTCAGGATATCGTCATCGATGCGTATCGCCGCGAACTTCTCGCCGATACGGAGCAAGGGCTCGGCAATGCGGTTCACGTCAACGCGTACAAGGTCGCGGGACTCGTGCCCGGCTCGCTGTCGCTGATTCTCGCGACCGTCCTGCCGTGGAAGACCGTGTTTCTGATCACCGCCGCGTTCATGCTGCCGGGTCTCATCATGACGCTCGTCGTCAAGGAGCCGGAGATTCACGGCGCGCCGCCGAAGAATCTGCGCGAGGCGATCGTCGAGCCGTTTCACGAGTTCGTCACGCGCGATGGCTGGCGCGCGGCGCTACTCGTGCTGAGCTTCATCTTCCTCTACAAACTCGGCGACACGATGGCGACCGCGCTCGCCACGAAGTTCTTCATCGACGTCGGTTTCTCGCTCGCGCAGATCGGCGTGATCGCGAAGGCGGTCGCGTTCTGGGCGAGCATCGCGGGCGGATTGCTCGGCGGGATCGCGCTGGTGAAGATCGGCATCGCGCGCGGACTATGGATCTTCGGCGTGCTTCAGATTATCGCGACGCTGGGCTTTGCGTGGCTCGCGAAGATCGGGCCGTCGCCGGCGGCGCTCGCCGTGCTGTACGGCTTCGAAACCTTCGCGACAGGTCTCACGCTCGCCACCTTCACCGCGTACATTGCGAGCACGACGGACCCGCGCTACACCGCGACGCAGTTCGCGCTCTTCACGAGCCTAGCGGCGGTGCCGCGCACGTTCGCCGCGGCGGGCAGCGGCTACATCGTGAACGAAACGGGATGGTTTCCGTACTTCATGATCTGCGTCGTGCTGTCCATTCCGGGCATGTTACTGTTGCCCAAGATCGCGCCCTGGAGAACTCAACGATGACGGTTTCTTTCACGCTTCGCGCCTTGGTTTGCGCGTTGACATGGGCGTCGCTCGCGCCCTTGTCCGCGCATGCTCAGGACGAACAGAAGACGCCGCCGCCTTACTCCGCACCGAACAACCAGATCCGCTTCGGCAATACGGCGCTGTTTCGCAATCTGATTCCGCCCGCGACGCTCGAAGCGCAGTCCGCCGAGGAATACGCGCAGGTCATTCTCGATGCCGAACGCGCGAAGACATTGCTTCCCGACAGCAACCCGCTCGTGAAGCGCGTGCGCGACATCGCGAATCACGAGATTCCGTTCGCGCTCAAGTGGAACGATCGCGCGAAGAACTGGAAGTGGGAGATCAATGTCATCAAGTCGCCCGAGGAGCGCATGGTGTGTCTGCCGGGCGGGAAGATCGTCGTGTATAGCGGTCTCATCGAGAAGCTGCATCTGAACGATAACGAGATCGGCATGATGATCGGCCACGAGATTGCGCACGCGTTGCGCGAACATGCGCGCGAGCGGCTCGGCCGGCAGCAGGCGGCGCAACTCTCGGCGGGCGCGCCGCCGCAGTTGTTCGGTTTCTCGAACTATGCGTCGCAACAGTCCGATATCGGCGATGAGTTGCTGACCATGCGCTATTCCCCCGCCGATGAAACCGAAGCCGATGTGATCGGCAGCGAGATCGCTTCGCGCGCGGGTTACGATCCGCGTGCGGCCGTCACGTTGTGGAACAAGATCGATTCGGGAACGCGGCGCGCGGATGTCGGTTTTATCTGGTTGCATCCGTATGGTCCGGATCGCAGGCAGGATTTGCTCAAGCGCATGTCGGACATGATGCCGCTTTATGCTAAGGCGGTCGGCAAGTCGATTGATCAGTTGCCGAATTATGCGGGCATGGGGCGGTTTAAGAAGAGCGGGCGTTAGGGGGTTTTTTGTTTGCTTGGGCTTCGAGGGATGGCCTGATTTCGTGTCGGTTTATTGGCACTGCCCCTGTGCGGGGCGGCAGTCACTTTCTTTGCTGCTGCAAAGAAAGTAACCAAAGAAACAGCTATCCCCAGCCTAAGCACTTCACACCGGCCGCGGCACAGGCGATTGGCCTAATGGCCCGGCTGTAGCGAGTGCCCCCACAAGCAGATAACGGCTTGGACCGCGCACGGTCTGACTCATCGCACCACACAACAAACTGGTTCAGCACCAAATAGCTCCAGCCCGCTTCGCGGCCGATGGGTCAATCGGGTGCGCGCGCGCTTCCTCTTCGGTTTCCCTCGCATACCCAACGGCAGCGCGCAGCGCTGTGCCGAAGCTCTTTCGTGCTGAACCAGCGCCCGAAAACAACTAGCGCGTCAGACCGTGCGCGAGCCAAGCCCGACTGGGCCTGTGAGGGCGACACTTAGGCGAGTGCCACCGCGGGCTGGCAAGCATGGCCAACGTGCGTGTGACCGCGGGCTTGAACGAGCTGCTTTCTTTGGTTACTTTCTTTGCAGCAGCAAAGAAAGTGACCCCCGCCCCGGGGAGGGGCAGTGCTAATAGACCAACATGAATACAGGCCATCCATAGAAGCCAGAACCTTACTTCTTCCCTTTCGCGATTTTCCAGTCGTAATCAATAGTCAGCGGCGCATGATCGCTAAACTTGATATCCCTGAAAATCGACGTCTTCTTCGCGGTTGCCGCAACTTCCTGCGTCGCGATCTGATAGTCGATACGCCACCCGACGTTCTTCGCATACGCCTGACCGCGATTGCTCCACCACGTGTACTGCTCGGGACGCTGATCCAGCGTGCGGAACACATCGACATAACCGACGTCGTCGAAGAGCTTCGTGAGCCACGCGCGCTCTTCCGGCAGGCAACCCGAGTTCTTCTGGTTGCTCTTCCAGTTCTTGATGTCGATTTCCTTGTGCACGATGTTCACGTCGCCGCACAGAATCACCTCACGCTCCTTCGACAGCGCGTCGAGATGCGGCATGAACTCGTCCATGAAGCGATACTTCGCCTGCTGACGCTCGTCGCCGCTGGACCCCGACGGCACGTACACCGACACCACCGACAGCTTGCCGAAACGCGCTTCCACGTAGCGCCCTTCCGGGTCGAACTCTGCCGAGCCGAAACCGATGATCACGTCGTCCGGCTCGTGACGCGTGTAAAGACCCGCGCCGCTGTAACCCTTCTTCACCGCGTGCTGGAAATAGCCCTGAAAGCCGTGCGGCGCGAGAAATTCCGGCGTCAGGTCGTCTTGCGAGCACTTGATTTCCTGCACGCAGACGACGTCGGATTTCTGCTCGCCGAACCAGTCGAAGAATCCTTTCTTGGCGGCCGAACGGATGCCGTTCAGATTGGCGGTAATCACGCGAAACATACGCTTCCTCTTTTTTTGAGTTCGTTTTATTCGACCTTCACGCCCTTGAGCGATTCCTTCGCGGGCGGAAATTCGAGCTTCATGTCCTGCATCGTGCGCAACAGCAGTTCGGCGACCATCACGTTGCGATGCGTCTTCGAATTGCCCGGAATGATGTACCACGGCGCATATTCGGTCGACGTCGCGCCGAGCGTATCCGCATACGCCGCCTGATAATCGTCCCACTCCTTGCGCGCGTCGAGATCGGAGACGTCGAACTTCCAGTGTTTCGTCGGATCGTCGATGCGCGCTTGCAGGCGCTCGCGCTGCTCGTCCTTCGAAATGTGCAGGAAGCATTTGACGATGGTCGTGCCGCTATCGGCGAGCAGCGACTCGAAGTCGCGAATATGGCGATAACGCCGCTCGCATTCGTCGGCATCGATCTGCTTCAGCACGCGCGGCACGAGCACGTCTTCGTAGTGGCTGCGATTGAAGATCGCGAACTCGCCGGCCTGCGGCGCCTGCGCATGCACGCGCCACAGGAAATCGTGCGCGGCCTCGCGCTCCGACGGCGCGCGAAACGGCACGATGCGCAGGCCGAGCGGATCGACATCGTGGAATACCGCGCGCACGGTGCCGTCCTTGCCGCTCGTGTCCATGCCTTGCAGCACCAGCAGCACGCGGCGGCGGCGCTGCGCGTGAAGCTTCTCCTGAAGGTCGTCGAGTTGCACGCCGATCGCCGTGAGGCGTTCGCGATCTTCATCTTTCGAGCCGCTCGAAAACGGCTTCGCGGCGGGATCGATCGCGCTCAGGTCGAACGGCTTCAGCTTCTTGCCGCCGTCGAAGAATGGCACGCGAAAGTCGTCGAGTCCGGGTTTCTTAGCCATGTCTCTTTGTTCTTGGGTTCGCCAATGAAAAACGGGCTGCTGCCAGGCTCAACCGGCAGCAGCCCATTCATCCCGCGTCGGGACAAGCTGTCAGGATAACTTTTTCTTCAGCAACTCGTTCACCTGCTGCGGATTCGCCTTGCCCTTGGTCGCCTTCATCGCCTGGCCGATCAGCGCGTTGAACGCCTTCTCCTTGCCCGCGCGGAATTCGTCGACCGATTTCTGGTTCGCCGCGAGCACTTCGTCGATGATCGCTTCGAGCGCGCCGGTGTCGGAAATCTGCTTCAGGCCCTTCGCGTCGATGATGCGATCCGCGGCTGCGTCGTCGGTCGCCTTCTCGTCCCAGATCGTCTGGAAGATGTCCTTCGCGATCTTGTTGGAGATGGTGCCGTCGGCAATGCGCTGAAGGATCAGCGCGAGTTGAGCGCTCGAAACCGGCGATTCGCCGATGTCGAGCGATTCGCGGTTCAGTTGCGCGGAGACGTCGCCCATGATCCAGTTGGCGGCGATCTTCGCTTGCGCCGCGCCCGCTTTCTGCACGAGCGCCTCGAAATACGACGCCATCGCCTTCGATGACGTCAGCACGCCCGCGTCATACGGCGTGAGGCCGTAGCTATCGACGAAACGCTTCTGCATGTCGGCCGGAAGCTCGGGCATTTCGCCCTTCACGCGCTCGACCCACGACGATTCGATCACGAGCGGCATCAGGTCGGGGTCCGGGAAATAGCGGTAATCGTGCGCGTCTTCCTTGCTGCGCATCGAACGCGTTTCACGCTTGTCCGGATCGTAGAGGCGCGTTTCCTGAACCACCGTGCCGCCGTCTTCGATCAGTTCGATCTGACGACGCACTTCGTACTGAATCGCTTCTTCGAGAAAACGGAACGAGTTCAGGTTCTTGATCTCGGCGCGCGTGCCGAATTCCTTCTGGCCGACCGGACGCACCGACACGTTCGCGTCGCAACGGAACGAACCTTCCTGCATGTTGCCGTCACAAATGCCGAGCCACACGACGAGGCCATGAAGCGCCTTCGCATACGCGACCGCTTCCGCCGCGCTGCGCATTTCCGGCTCCGTGACGATCTCGAGCAGCGGCGTGCCCGCACGGTTCAGGTCGATGCCCGTCATGCCCGCGAAGTCTTCGTGCAGCGACTTGCCCGCGTCCTCTTCGAGGTGAGCGCGCGTCAGGTTGACGGTCTTCGAATACGCTTCCTTGCCCGTCTTCTCGTTGGCCGGAACCTGGATCGTGATCTGACCGCCCTGCACGACCGGAATCTCGTACTGGCTGATCTGATAGCCCTTCGGAAGATCCGGATAGAAGTAGTTCTTGCGCGCGAAGATGCTGCGCGGTGCGATGTGCGCGCCGATCGACAGACCAAAGCGGATCGCGCGCTCGACGGCGCCGCGGTTCATCACGGGCAGCACGCCGGGCAACGCGAGATCGACGGGACTCGCCTGCGAGTTCGGGCTCGCGCCGAACTGAGTGGGCGCGCCCGAGAAAATCTTGGAGACGGTGGAAAGCTGCGCGTGCGTTTCCAGACCGATGACGACTTCCCACTGCATGTTCACACTCCCGATGCCGATGGTGCCTTGCGGTGCCAGTCGGTCGCGCGCTGGAACGCGTCGGCGACCTGGAGCATCCGGGCTTCGTTGAAATAGTTGCCGACGATCTGCAGGCCGACCGGACGACTCGCGTTCGCGCCCGCGCCGAAGCCGCACGGCACGCTCATGCCGGGCAGGCCCGCGAGGCTGACGGACAGCGTGTAGATATCGGCGAGATACATCTGCACGGGATCGTCGGTCTTCTCGCCGAGATTCCACGCGACGGACGGCGCGACCGGCCCCATGATGACGTCGCAGTGCCTGAACGCTTCCTGGAAATCCCGCGCGATGATGCGGCGGATCTTCTGCGCCTGCAGGTAGTACGCGTCGTAATAGCCGTGCGACAGCACATACGTGCCGACCAGAATCCGGCGCTTCACTTCCGGCCCGAAGCCTTCCGCGCGCGACTTCTTGTACATGTCGAGCAGATCGCGGTACTCGGCCGCGCGGTGCCCGTAGCGCACGCCATCGAAGCGCGACAGGTTCGACGATGCCTCCGCCGGCGCGATGATGTAGTACACGGGAATCGACAGCTCGGTCTGCGGCAGCGACACCTCGACGAGCGTCGCGCCGAGCGCTTCGTATTGCTTCAACGCCGCGTCGATGGACGCGCGCACATCGTCGGCGAGACCGGCGCCGAAGTACTCCTTCGGCATACCGACGCGCAGGCCCGCGAGCGGCTTGCCCGCATCGCCGCCGTTCCACGTCTTGCCGAGATAGCGCGTGTAGTCTTCGTTCTCGCGTTGCAGGCTGGTCGAGTCGCGCTCGTCGAAGCCGCCCATCGCGTTGAGCAGCAGCGCGCAGTCGTGCGCGGTCTGCGCCATCGGGCCGCCCTGATCCAGCGACGATGCGAACGCGATCATTCCGTAACGCGAAACGCGGCCGTATGTCGGCTTGATGCCCGTGATGCCGGTGAACGACGCGGGCTGGCGGATCGAGCCGCCGGTATCGGTGCCGGTCGCGGCGGGCGCGAGACGCGCGGCCACGGCAGCCGCCGAGCCGCCCGACGAGCCGCCCGGCACCGCCTTCGAATCCCACGGATTCTTGACCGCGCCGAAATACGAATTCTCGTTGGACGAGCCCATCGCGAACTCGTCCATGTTGGTCTTGCCGAGGCACACCATGCCGGCGTGCTTCAGACGATCGACGACGGTCGCATCGAACGGGCTCGCGTAGTTTTCGAGCATGTGCGAGCCGGCCGTCGACGCCCAGCCGCGCGTGACGAACACGTCCTTGTGCGCGATCGGCAGGCCCGTGAGCGCACCGGCATTGCCCTGCGCGATGAGCGCGTCGGCGGCTTTCGCCTGTTCGAGCGTGAGCTCGGAATCGACGCCGATGAACGCGTTCAACGCCTTCGCGGCCTCGATGCGTTGCAGATACGACTGCGCCAGTTCGACCGCGGAGACTTCCTTCGAGTCGAGCGCCGCGCGCAGTTCGGTCAAGCTCTTTTGATGCATTGCAGTTCCCTGATGAGCGCGGGCATTCGATCCGCGCGCAATGTCACTTGATGGGCGCGTAAAGCGCCTTATTCGATCACCTTCGGCACGAGATAGAGCCCGTCCTGCACGGCAGGCGCGGAACGCTGGAACTCTTCGCGCTCGACACGCTCTGAGACAGCGTCGTCACGCAGACGCAGCGCGACTTCCTCGATCTGCTCGATCGGATGCGCGAGCGGTTCGATGCCGGTCGTATCGACGGCCTGCATCTGCTCGACGAGACCGAAAAAATCGTTGAGGCGCGCAAGCGTGGGTTCGGCTTCGTGGTCGGGCAATTCGAGCCGCGCGAGGTGCGCGATGCGTTTTACGTCGGTCAGGGTCAAAGACATGGAATCACCGGAGAAAGCGTGGACAGCCTCAATCTCGAAAACCTTCGCTGTGACAGCCAGTTACGATCTTGAAAGGAGCCCTCGGAAGCAGGTCTGGCGATGGCATAAAGTGCCATCCTTTTCCTATAGATGCCCACAAATTATAAGGTATCATTACACGTTCGACTCACCCCTGGAACGGCTTGTCAGCGGCTTTCTCCCCAAATCATTGAATTGCGAGAAACGTTTGCGTACGGCGTTCCATTCTGCGGTAGATTTCTTCCCGGATTTGCACTTCGCGGCGAGCGTTCGCTGCCCCGGCAAACCGTTATTTTTTCCGCTGCCGTCCCCGGCGCTCCTCGCGACGAACGGCCACCCAGCGAGACAGGATTTTTGAATGTTCGGTTTTTTGCGCAGCTATTTCTCCAACGACCTGGCGATTGACCTCGGCACCGCCAACACGCTGATTTACATGCGCGGCAAGGGCATCGTCCTCGACGAGCCTTCGGTCGTTTCCATTCGCCAGGAAGGCGGCCCCAACGGCAAGAAGACGATTCAGGCGGTAGGCAAGGAAGCCAAGCAGATGCTCGGCAAAGTGCCGGGCAACATCGAGGCTATCCGCCCGATGAAGGACGGCGTGATCGCCGACTTCACCGTCACCGAGCAGATGATCAAGCAGTTCATCAAGACCGCTCACGAATCCCGCATGTTCTCGCCGTCGCCGCGCATCATCATCTGCGTGCCGTGCGGCTCCACGCAGGTCGAGCGCCGCGCGATCAAGGAAGCGGCACACGGCGCGGGCGCGTCGCAGGTCTATCTGATCGAAGAACCGATGGCCGCTGCAATCGGCGCGGGCCTGCCGGTCTCGGAAGCCACCGGCTCGATGGTCGTCGACATCGGCGGCGGCACGACCGAAGTCGGCGTGATCTCGCTCGGCGGCATCGTGTACAAGGGCTCGGTGCGAGTCGGCGGCGACAAGTTCGACGAGGCCATCGTCAACTACATCCGCCGCAACTACGGCATGCTGATCGGCGAGCAAACCGCCGAAGCCATCAAGAAGGAAATCGGTTCGGCGTTCCCCGGCTCCGAAGTGAAGGAAATGGAAGTCAAGGGCCGCAACCTGTCCGAAGGCATTCCGCGCAGCTTCACTATTTCGAGCAACGAAATTCTCGAAGCGCTGACAGACCCGCTGAACCAGATCGTGTCGTCGGTGAAGATCGCGCTGGAACAGACGCCGCCGGAACTCGGCGCGGACATCGCCGAGCGCGGCATGATGCTGACGGGCGGCGGCGCGCTCCTGCGCGACCTCGACCGCCTGCTCGCGGAAGAAACCGGCCTTCCGGTACTCGTCGCCGAAGATCCGCTGACCTGCGTGGTGCGTGGTTCGGGCATGGCGCTCGAACGCATGGACAAGCTCGGCAGCATCTTCTCGTACGAGTGATCTCCCTGCTGAAGGCTTTCGCTCTCCGTCCCCTGAGCGCAATGGTCTTCGACGCGACAACGAAACACGCCCGCGTAACGCGGCGGGCGCACGGCCCGGCATCTGTCCGGGCCGTTGTCGAAACAGCGTAGGGCAGGTTCGCCACCGGCGATAAAACCTGCAGCATCGATCCATCCGTTCACGCCCTCGGCGCCGACCATGGAATACAGTCCGCCGCCACTTTTCAAGCAAGGCCCCTCCGCGCTCGCGCGCCTGATCTTCTTCGTGGTGCTCGCCATCGCGCTGCTCATTTCAGATGCGCGCTACAGCACGCTGGAAATCGTTCGCGGGATGCTCGGCGCGGGGCTTTACCCGTTGCAGCGCGCCGCGCTGGTGCCGCGCGACATCTTCATGGGCGCGGCCGATCTCGCCGTGACGAGCGCGACCCTGCGCAGCCAGAACGCGAAACTGGCCGACAAAAATCTGGAACTGTCCGTGAAAGCCGGCGATTCGGCCCAGCTCGCCATCGAGAACGCGCATTTGCGCGCGCTGCTCAATCTGCAATCGCGCGCGACCACTGAAGAAACCCCCGCCGAAATCCAGTACGACACGCGCGATCCGTTCACGCAGAAAGTCGTGATCGGCAAAGGTTCGCAGCAGAATATCCAGGATGGCGCGCCGGTCGTCACCGAAGACGGTGTGATCGGCCAGGTGACGCGCGTGTTTCCGCTGCAATCGGAAGTCACGCTTCTCACGGACAAGGATCAGGCCGTGCCGGTGCAGATTGCGCGCACCGGATTGCGCAGCGTGATCTACGGGACGCCGAAGGGCGACACGCTCGATCTTCGCTTCGTGCCGATCAGCGCCGATGTGCAAGCCGGCGACGAACTCGTCACGAGCGGCCTCGACGGCATCTATCCGCCGGGATTGCGGGTCGCGAAGGTGCTGCGCGTCGACAAGCAGGCGGACACGGCGTTCGCGCGCGTCGTCTGCGTGCCGATCGCGGCGGTGCGCGGCGCGCGTCAGTTGCTCGTGCTGCATTACAACGTCAACGTGCCGCCGAATCCGATCGAAGTCGAAGCGGCCGCGGCTGCCAAGGAAGCGAAGGAAAACAAGGGCAAGAAGAAGGCCGCGCCCAAGGCGGCGGCAGCGGCGGGCGCAAGCGGCGCATCGGCGCCTGCGGGCGCGTCCGCTCCGACGCCCGGCTCCGCGGTCGCGGCGACCGCGCCGGCCAAGCCCGTCGAGGCTCCGCCGGCGAAGGCCGCGGCGCCCAAGGCGGCATCGGGCGCGGCGGCGAAGCCTTCGAAGAAGGCGCATGCGCCGAAACCCGCATCCTCGGGAGCCGCGCGATGAACCGCCCGCAATACATCCTTCAGCCGGTCAATCCGTACTTCATTACGTTCAGTCTGGCTGCTGCGTTTCTGCTGAACCTGATGCCGTGGGGACGGCTCATCGGCGTGCCGGATTTCGTCGCGCTCGTACTGCTCTTCTGGAACGTGCATCAACCGCGCAAGGTCGGCATGGGCATCGCGTTCATGCTCGGCATTCTGATGGATGTCCACAACGCGAATCTGCTCGGCGAGCACGCGCTGGCTTACACGCTTCTTTCGTACGGCGCGATCACCATTCACCGTCGCGTGTTGTGGATGACCTTGCCCGTGCAGATGTTCGTCGTCGCGCCGCTCCTCGTGGGCGCGCATCTCGTGCCTTTCATCATCCGCCTGATGACGGGCGCGGCGTTCCCCGGCTGGAGTTATCTGATCAACGGATTCGTCGAGGCGCTGCTCTGGCCGATCGCGAGCTTCCTTTTGCTGATGCCGCAGCGCCGCGCCGCCGACCCGGACGACACGCGTCCAATCTGAGCCTTGCCGCGCAACGCCGCATGACCGGATAAACCGTCGCGCGCGAACTACACTTGAATCGCGAGCAAACCGCGAAAGTTGCATGACCGAAATAAAGAACACCGAGCAACAGTTGTCGAAGTTCCGCCTGCGCGTCGCGGCGGCGGGACTGTTCGTGTTCGTCTGCTTCGGGCTGATCGGACTGCGCTTTCTCTATCTTCAGGTCTGGCATTTCAGCAAATACTCGTTGCAGGCGAACGAGAATCGCATTTCCGTTGCGCCGATCGTGCCGAACCGCGGCATCATCACCGACCGCAACGGCGTCGTGCTGGCGAAGAACTACTCCGCGTACACGCTGGAAATCACGCGTTCGAAGATCAACGGCACGCTCGACGAAACGATCGACGAGCTCTCGCAAGTCATTCCGATCGACGCGCGCGACCGTCGCCGTTTCAAGAAGCTGCTCGAAGACTCGAAGAATTTCGAAAGCCTGCCGATCCGCACGCGTCTCACCGACGAGGAAGTCGCGAAGTTCACCGCGCAGCGCTTCCGTTTTCCGGGCGTCGAAGTACGCGCGCGCCTGTTCCGCCAATATCCGCTCGGCACGACTGCCGCGCACGTGATCGGCTATATCGGGCGCATTTCGCAGCGCGATCAGGAACGCATCGACGACGCGAGCGATGCCAACGACGAAAGCTCGGATCACTACGATCCGCGCCTCGACGCCAACAACTACAAGGGCACGGATTACGTCGGCAAGATCGGTGTCGAGCAGAGTTACGAAACCGAGCTGCACGGCCTGACCGGTTTCGAGGAAGTGGAAGTCACGGCGGGCGGCCGCCCGGTGCGCACGATGTCGCGCACGCAGGCAACGCCGGGCAACAATCTTCAGTTGTCGCTGGATATCGGCTTGCAGCAGGTCGCCGAGCAGGCGTTCGCGGGCAAGCGCGGCGCGCTCGTCGCGATCGAACCTTCCACCGGCGACGTGCTCGCGTTCGTGTCCGCGCCGAGCTTCGATCCGAATTCGTTCGTCGACGGCATCGATCAGCAAACCTGGGACGCGCTCAACAATTCGCCGGATCACCCGCTGCTGAATCGTCCGCTGCACGGCACATATCCACCGGGTTCGACCTACAAGCCATTCATGGCGCTCGCCGCGCTGACGCTGCACAAGCGCACGCCGGGTTGGGGCTTCCAGGATCCGGGTTACTTCACGTTCGGCGGCCACACGTTCCGCAACGACGTGCGCTCGGGTCAGGGCTGGGTCGACATGAACCGCGCGATCGTCGTTTCGAACGACACGTACTTCTACATGCTCGCGCGCGATCTCGGCGTGAACGCGATGGCCGGCTTCATGAAGCCGTGGGGCTTCGGGCAGATCACTGGCATCGATATCGCGGGCGAGGCGCGCGGCATCCTTCCGTCGACGGAATGGAAACGCAAGGCGTACCGCAAGCCCGAGCAGCAGCGCTGGTACGAAGGCGAAACGATCAGTCTGGGCATCGGTCAGGGCTACAACTCGTTCACCATCCTGCAACTTGCGCACGCTACTGCGACGCTCGCGAACAATGGCGTCGTGATGAAGCCGCACCTCGTGCGCGATATCGAAAATCCGATCTCGAAGGTGACGCGCCCTGTGGTGCGCGATCCGAGCGACAAGATCGCCGTACAGCAGAAGGACGTGGATTTCATCAAGCGCGCGATGGAAGGCGTCGTGACCAACGGTACGGCGGCGAAGGTGTTCGCGGGCGCGCCGTATCTGGCGGCAGGCAAGACCGGTACCGCGCAGGTCTACTCGCTGCAAGGCGCGAACTACAAGGGGCACGCGCTCGCGGAGCATCTGCGCGACCACGCGCTGTTCATCGCGTTCGCGCCGGCTGAGCAGCCGAAGATCGCGCTTGCGCTGATCGTCGAGAACGGCGGCTGGGGCGCCGAATCCGCAGGCCCGATCGCGCGCAAGGTGCTCGATTATTATCTGGTCGACCGTCTGAAGCCGGGCGCGGAAGCGGCGGCTGTCGCGGCGGCGGCCTCGGCGACGACCGACGCCGGTCTGCCGACGATCGGAGGCACGCAACCGCCCGCTGCCATCGCATTGCCTGCGTCCGTTGCGAATTCGTCGCCGGCGTTTTCGCCTCAGGCCGCGTCGAATCCCGAGGTCGCGAAGGCGGCTTCCGCGCCGGCGCTTCCCGCTTCCGCCCCGAAAACCTCGAAGCCGCGCGCCGCGTCGGCGACGCCCGCAGCGCCCGCAGCGGCACTGCCCGCGTCCGCGCCAGGCCGCACGCCCGCGCCGAAAAAGCGCCCGACCGAACCGACGCCCTCGATGGTGCGCGGCAATGAAAACGACGGCGTGCGCGTTCTCGCGCCGTCCGGCGGCATCGACGAGTAAAGGAAACCGCCATGCAACTGCACATGCAATTCGACAGACGCGAGCTGCTGGACCGCGCCAAGCGCATGTTCGCGGGCTTCGACAAGCCGCTTGCGCTCATCGTGTTCCTGCTGCTCGGCGTTGGGATCGTGACGCTGTACAGCGCCAGTCTCGATATGCCCGGGCGCGTCGAAGACCAACTGCGCAACATCATGCTCACCTTCGGCCTGATGTGGGTACTCGCCAACATCCCGCCGCAGATGCTGATGCGCTTCGCCGTGCCGCTCTATACGGTCGGCGTCGCGTTGCTGGTCGCGGTCGCCGCGTTCGGGCTGACGCGCAAGGGCGCGAAACGCTGGCTCAATGTCGGCGTCGTGATTCAGCCATCCGAAATCATGAAGATCGCGATGCCGCTGATGCTCGCCTGGTACTACCAGAAGCGCGAGAGCAATATCCGCTGGTGGGATTACATCGTCGGCTTTGTGATTTTGTTGCTACCGGTCGGTCTGATCGCAAAGCAGCCGGATTTGGGCACGGCGGTACTCGTGTTCGCGGCGGGCATGTTCGTCATCTATTTCGCCGGATTGAGTTTCAAGCTGATCCTGCCGGTGCTGATTGCCGCGGTCATCGCGGTGGCGAGCATCGCGGTCTTTCAGGACAAGATCTGTCAGCCGGATGTGGTCTGGCCGATGATGCACGACTATCAAAAGCACCGCATCTGCACGCTGCTCGACCCGACGTCCGATCCGCTCGGCAAAGGCTTCCACACGATTCAGGCGGTGATCGCGATCGGCTCGGGTGGCACCTTCGGCAAAGGCTGGTTGCAGGGCACGCAGGCGCACCTCGAATTCATCCCAGAAAAGCACACCGACTTCATCTTCGCCGTGTTCTCCGAGGAGTTCGGGCTCGCGGGCGGCCTCGTGCTGCTCTTCCTCTACATGGCGCTCATCGCGCGCGGGCTGTTCATCGCGGCGAACGGCGCGACCTTCTTCGGGCGATTACTGGCCGGTTCGCTCACGCTCGCGTTCTTCACGTACGCGTTCGTCAATATCGGCATGGTGAGCGGCATTCTGCCCGTGGTCGGCGTGCCTCTTCCGTTCATGAGTTACGGCGGAACCGCGTTGACGACGCTCGGCGTCGCGGTCGGGCTGATCATGAGCGTCGCTCGTCAGAAACGGCTGATGCAGAGTTAGCGTTTCGCCGTCCTTCTTTTAGACGCAAAAGCCGCGGCTCTCCCGCGGCTTTTTGCTTTTTGCAGCCTGCCTTCACTGCGGCTTCTGCTGCTCCAGTTCCACGCTCAACTGCAGATATTTCAGCTTGGCGGCCGGATCGCCCTGCGCCGCCGCAGCAGCGTAATAGGCACGCGCGACATTCAAGTTCCGCTCGACGCCATCGCCGCCGCGCTCATAGAACGAACCCGCGACATATTGAGCCGTCATGTCGCCGCCTTGTGCAGCCTTCTTGTACCAGGTGAACGCCTGCGTGTTGTCGCGCGTGGTGCCGCGTCCATCGAGAAACTGATTGGCGAGCGCGAGTTCGGCCTGCACGTGCCCCTGATTCGCCGCCCGCAGGAACCAGCGATGCGCTTCCGCCGGATCTTTCTCGACGAACTGTCCATCGTCGTACATCTTGCCGTACACATATTGCGCGTGGGTCATGTTCGCGTCGGCTGCGCGACGCAACCATTTCTTGCCTTCCGGCACGTCAGCCGCGCCGCCCTCGCCGTTGAGCAGCATCATCGCGTAATTGAATTGGGCGAGGCGGCTGCCCTTCTGCGCCGCGCGCCGGAACTCCGAGCGCGCCGCGACGAGATTGCCCGCGTTGTAATCGGCCACGGCGTTTTGCGTGGTGATGTCGGTCGGCTTGGGCGCGTCGTCGGCGTGCGCGACGCCGATCGATATCGACAGGCTCACCGCGGCGACAGCCGACGCGATGGCGGTTTTCATGATCTCGCCTCCTGCAACGCCTGGCGCGTCGCCTTCAACAGCCACATCACATCCGCGCCGATCGCGACGAGCTTGATGCCCGCCGTCGCGTATTGCTTCGCGCTGGCCGCATCGAGCGCGAAGATGCCGCTCGCGATGCCCGCGCGATTCGCCGCATCGACGATTTTCGTGATCGCCGCCTGCACGTCGGGATGCTTGCCGTCGCCGAGATGACCGAGGCTTGCCGCCAGATCCGCCGGACCGATGAACAGGCAATCGACGCCCGGCGTCGCGGCGATTTCGTCGACGGCTTCGAGCGCCGCCACCGATTCGATCTGCACGATCGTCGCGATCTGCGCATTCGCGCTCGCCATGTAATCGCGGCGCATGCCGTATGCCGCCGCGCGCACCGCGCCCGCGACGCCGCGCAAGCCTTGCAGCGCCGATTCCGTCGGATACTGCGTGAGCCGCACGATGCGCGCCGCGTCTTCGGCCGATTGCACGTTCGGGAACATCAGCGTGCGCGCGCCCGCATCGAGCGCGCGTTTGACGAGCCAGCCTTCGTTGGCCGGCACCCGCACGATCGGCTCGCTCGGCAGATGCGCGGCGGCGATCGCGCGCAGTTGAGCGACGACGTCCGCGCTATCGTTCGGCGAGTGCTCCATGTCGATGCACAACCAGTCGAAGCCCGCATGTGCGAGCGCTTCGGCGGCATCGGCGCTGCCGAGCGACAGCCACAGTCCGAACAACGTGCCCGGTTCGGAAAAGCGCTGCTTCAGGGGATTGGTGAATGTGCTCATCGCGCGGCTCCTTCGACAGTTAGAAGGATGACCGCGCGCGGTCGCACTAGTGAAAACGACAGAAGAAGTGACGGCATGCGTGCGCTCCGTGTCTCGTCGCCTCGGGTAGCGGGCGACTCATCGGACGATCATACCGTGACGAACGCGCGCGCGCCGGACGTGCTCCGGGCCGCCCGCGCGCGGGAAATCAGCCGCGCTCGACGTCGGCCCAGCAGTTCGGCGTTTCGAAGAGACGCACGCGCTTCAGCTTGAGATTGACGCCGTAATGGGCGTCGTAGATTTCGGCGAGAATGTTGAAGGCAACCGCCGCCAGGTTCTCTACAGTCGGAATGCGATCCAGGACAACGGTCTTGTGATCCGACAGCGTTTGCAGGAATTCGCGCACTTTGACATCGCCTTCATAAACGATGAACGCGTGATCCCACTTGTTGATGAGATGTTCCATTGCCAGCGCTTTCACGTCGGCGAAGTCCATCACCATGCCGCGGTCGGGCGCGCCTTCCACGTCGACGAGATCGCCTTGCAGCGTGATTTCGAGCACGTAGCGATGCCCGTGCAAATTGCGGCACTGGCTGCGGTGATCGGGAATGCGGTGGCCCGCATCGAATTCGAGTTTTCGGGTAATCGTCTGCACGTCGGCTGACCGTCTTATCAGGGGATGTTCAAATATTTGTGCGTCTGCATCGACAGGCGCCACTTCGGATGGCGCTTGCACCAGTCGATCGCCAGCTTCGTGTTGATGTCGCGCGACGGGCCGTCCATCGGCTGCACGAGAAAGTACTCGAAGTCGAGCTTCTCGTAGTCCGCAAGTCGCTGGTTGTCCTGCGGCACGACGACCTTCAATTCGTTGCCCTTCGTGACGACGAGCGGCGCATCGGCTTTCGGGCTCACGCAAATCCAGTCGATGCTCTCGAGCACGGGCAGCGAGCCGTTCGTCTCGATCGCCATTTCGAAGCCGGCTTCATGCAGCGCGTCGACGAAAGGCTGGTCGATCTGCAGCATCGGCTCGCCGCCGGTGCACACCACGAACCTGTGCGCCGCGCCTTCCGGCCACAGCGATGCGATCTTCGCGACGAGTTCCGCCGGCGTCTTGTACTTGCCGCCATTCTCGCCGTCCGTGCCGACGAAATCGGTATCGCAAAACTGGCACACCGCATCCGCGCGATCTTCCTCGCGCCCCGACCACAGATTGCAGCCCGCGAAACGGCAGAACACGGCCGGGCGCCCGGCATTGGCGCCCTCACCCTGCAACGTGTAGAAGATTTCCTTTACCGCGTACGTCATGACTGCCCTGTGAATCTCGTGAAACCCGTCGTAAAAATCAAACCGGCGCGATGGTGACCTGCTCGCCCGCACGATACGCCTCGTAACCGCGCTTGCGCAGCTTGCACGCCGGGCACTGACCGCAACCGAAGCCCCAATCGTGCAGTTCGGCGCGCTCGCCGACATAACACGTATGCGTTTCGACGCGGATCAACTCGACGAGCGATTCGCCGCCGAGCGTTTCCGCGAGCCGCCAGGTGTCGGCCTTGTCGAGCCACATCAGCGGCGTTTCCAGCGCGTAGCGCGTTTCCATGCCGAGGTTGAGCGCGACTTGCAGCGCCTTCATCGTGTCGTCGCGGCAATCCGGATAGCCGGAAAAGTCCGTCTCGCACATGCCTCCGACGATCACCTTCAACCCGCGCCGATACGCCACCGCCGCGGCAATCGTCACGAACAGCAGATTGCGGCCCGGCACGAACGTGTTGGGCAAGCCGCTCGCGTTCGCCTGAATCTCGATCTCGCGCGTCATCGCGGTATCGCTGATCGCGCCGAGCACGGACAAATCGATCATGTGATCTTCGCCCAGGCGCTCGGTCCACTGCGGAAACTCGCGCGCGATCGCAGCGCGGAAGCCGTCGCGGCATTCGAGTTCCACGCGATGGCGTTGTCCATAGTCGAAGCCGAGCGTCTCTACCGTCTTGTAGCGTTCGAGCGCCCAGGCGAGGCAAGTGGCCGAGTCCTGGCCGCCGGAGAACAGCACGAGCGCGCTGTCTTTAGCGTCTATCCGAGTCACCGTGAAAACTCCGTACTCCGTGAATGAATGGCGTCGCACGTCGCACAGGTGGTCGGAACGACCAGACTTCGCCATGCGCGGCGCGGGCACGACGTCCGCGAGTCCAGTATAGGCCGGCGACCTTCGCCTGGACGCGCACGCCCTTTATGTCGCCGATAGCGGAATTCGAGACAGATGACGGGCGCCGGTGAAGGTTCCGGCGCGTCGCACGAGCGATTCGGAGCGTCGAAAAGAAAAGGACTTGCGGGTCCGAGGACGAGGCAAGTCCTTAATTCGGCGGGAATTTTAGCACGGAGCACGGTTGTTCGCCGAGCTCGGCGCGCGTGGCTTCGACGGACGTTCCTTGTTTGGCGGCGATATCGGAACTATTTGCCGTCGCCAAGCCAGTCGATCCGGCAATTTATGGAAATTCGCTTAACCCGGTCGGCGTCTGGTCGTTATACAGACAAATGACCGCCTGAACAAAAACAAGACCAGCAATTCCTTCCGGGTTTCAGCTAACTCCACGTAATAGCGCGATCGCTCGATTGGATCGCACGGGAGTTATTCGTTCGCATAACGAACGTTTTTTTGATTTCCAAACCCTTCCGCGGGGAGACGCGGAACCGCAGGTCTGTTTCCGATCCGCTCTTTGCCAACGGCGCTCCGGAAACTGCACCGATTTCGCCGATGCACAACTC
This sequence comes from Caballeronia sp. LZ029, assembly GCF_031451275.1. NCBI lineage: Bacteria > Pseudomonadati > Pseudomonadota > Betaproteobacteria > Burkholderiales > Burkholderiaceae > Caballeronia > Caballeronia sp. LZ029. Next base: position 91,201 of record NZ_JARUXO010000001.1, on the reverse strand, counting down.
TCTAATTAGTACTACACACAATGAAAAATTACATTCAGACCAACTTTCGGGCCAACAGCATGATCGGCGCTCTTTCCGGGCCCAGAGCGAACCTGATCGCCGTCGCAGTCACGACCAGCTTGCTGCTCGGTGCGTGCGGAGGCGGTAGCAACGAAGCCTTCGACACGGCTTCCACCGCAGCGGCTGCCGCGGCGAATCGCAACTCGAATGTCGCCGTGAAGAATGCTGCGGCCGGCAGCAGCATCTTCTACGGCGCGAACGGCCACAACAACGAGGGCGGCGCCTACGACATCTCCAGCCCGGCGCTACAGCTCTCGCAGTTACAGGATCTCGGCGTGAAGCTTTATCGGAACGAGGTGTACAGCCAGGGGACCGCCAACAAGCTCGCGGGCATTGCGAAGACGATGGCCGCAGGCGGCGTGACCGTATATCCGGTGATGCTGATGAGCCTCGCCTTCAACAGCGAAACCGACGCCTACAACGCGGGCTACCAGCTCGGCGTCTGGACGGCGACAGCGTACCAATACCCGTACTACGAAGTGACGAACGAACTCGACGCCAACGCGCTTACCGGCAACGTCGACGGCGTCTATCCGCAGCAATTCGACAACGCCAAATTCCAGATCGCGCGCGGCGTGATTCGCGGGATGATCGCCGGCGTGAAGTCGGTCGATCCGAACGGCAAGATCGTCATGGGCGGCGGCACGTGGCTGCACTACGGTCTCGATCAGATGCTCGCGAACGGCACGCAACCCGACGGCACGACGGGTCATCCGGTCGTGAGCTGGGACATCACCGCGTGGCACTGGTACTCGAATATGGGCGACATCACGAACGCGTGCGGCGGCACGGGTTGCCACGACGTGCTCGCGACGTTGCAGCAGATGGGCAAGCCGATCTGGATCAACGAGTTCGGCGTGCGCCCGTGGCTCGGCAGCGATCAGCAGATCGCGGCTTATCTCGTCGGCAACAAGATGATGGCGGAGTTCGTCGCGGTGGCGTCGAAGTACAACATCCAGGCCATTCAGACGTATGAGCTGTATGACGATCCCGCGGGCGGCGAAGGCGCGTACGGTCTCCTGAAGAACGACGGCAAGACGCAGAAGGCGGCCTACACCGCGTTCAAGAATTTCGTCGCCGCGAATCCGAAGTGAGGATCGGATAGCTGAAAAAAAACGGGCAGTCCGCTCACGCGAATGTGCCCGTTTTTCGAATGCGGAAAATGAAAAAGCCCGAGAGCGATGACACTCTCGGGCTTCTTGCATTCTGGTGGCCTGGGGCGGAATCGAACCACCGACACGCGGATTTTCAATCCGCTGCTCTACCAACTGAGCTACCGGGCCAACGAAGAGGTGAAACTATAGCAGACTCATTTGCGCCCCTCAAGCCCCCCGGCGCATTTTTCTGAAAATGTCCGGGGGCCGCGCTCAAACCTCGTTCTTGTTCTTTCCGAGATCGACGCCCAGTTGCTTCAGCTTGCGATAAAGATGCGTGCGCTCTAGCCCCGTCTTCTCGGCGACGCGCGTCATGCTGCCGTTCTCGCGTGCGAGGTGATACTCGAAGTAAGCGCGCTCGAACGCATCGCGCGCATCGCGCAAGGGGATATCGAACGAGATGGATGCCGTCTGCCCCGCCTGACTCTGGGGCGCGCCGCCTGCCGCCGCGTCGCCCGATGCGTTCAGCGACGAAGCCGTCGGCAGCGCGGCCGCCACCGGCACGCCCGATGCCATCGCGCTCGACGGAGGCTTCGCTATCGTCGACACGGGTGCCGCCGCGGAGCCATGCGCGAGTCCCTGCTCGACAGCCTTCAGGAGCTTTTGCAGCGCGATCGGCTTTTCGAGGAAGTTGAGCGCGCCGATCTTCGTCGCCTCGACGGCCGTGTCGATGGTCGCGTGCCCCGACATCATGATCACCGGCATCGTCAGCTTGCCCTGCGCGGCCCACTCCTTCAGCAGGGTCACGCCGTCGGTATCGGGCATCCAGATGTCGAGCAAAACGAGATCGGGTGTTTGCTGCAGGCGGTAGTCGCGCGCGTGCTGCGCGTTCTCCGCTACTTCAACAACATGGCCTTCGTCGCTCAGGATCTCGGAGAGCAGTTCCCGGATCCCCATTTCATCGTCTACCACCAGGATGGTTGCCATTTACGCTGCCCTTGTCTGCACTGTTGCTTTTGTCGTTCCCTGATTCGCCGCCGAACCGGCACCCGGACGTGTTGCGCCGGGCGCCGCGGTATCGTCCGCGAGTTGTAGAAACAGAATCGATATCTGCGCGCCTTCGATCACATCCGCGGTCTTCGAGCGGTTGCGTATGTCGATGCGCGCGCCGTGCTCGTCGACGATCTTCTTCACGGTTGCAAGTCCCAGGCCCGTGCCCTTTGCCTTCGTCGTCACGTAAGGCTCGAAAGCACGCGAAAGGATACGCGCCGGGAAGCCCGAACCGTTATCCGAGACCGTGAGGCGAACCGCGACACGCGCATGTCCCGAAGCATCGGGCTCGCCATATTCTACTGTCCTCGTTTCGAGCAGCACGCGCGGCTCCGCGACGTCCGCCACCGCGTCCTGCGCGTTCTGCAGCAGGTTGTGGATCACCTGGCGGATCTGCGTTGCGTCACCGCGAATCACGGGCAGCTTCGCGAGGTCCACCTTGATCGGCGTCTTGCCGTCCTCGATGCCGTAGAGCGTCAGCACTTCCGCGACGAGATCGTTCAGTTGCAGATTGCCGAGCACCGCGGGCGGCGTGCGCGCGTATTCGCGGAAATCGTCGACCATCTGCTTCATCGCCTGCACCTGATTGACGATGGTCGTCGACGCCCGCTTGAGCACGTCCGCATCGGGCGGCGCGAGCTTGTCCGCGAGTTTCATCTGCAAGCGCTCGGCGGAAAGCTGAATCGGCGTGAGCGGATTCTTGATCTCGTGTGCGAGACGCCGCGCGACTTCGCCCCACGCGACCGAACGCTGCGCCGAGATCACGTCGGAGATGTCGTCGAACACGACGACGTAGCCGGTGGTTTCGGCATCGTCGCTATCGCTTTCGGTCACGCTCAGCAACTGCGTGCCGCGCACGAGGAGCGTCAGCGGATCGTTCTCGCCGGGCACCGTCACCGCGACCTGCTGCTGCCAGTGACCGCGATCGCCGATCGGATGGCCGCTGCCGACTTCGGCCGCATCGCGCTCCGCGAAGGCCTTCTTCACCATCGTGCCGAGCTCGGCGAGAACGCCGATCTGATCGAGCGGCTGATTGAGCAGCGCGCCGAACGGCTGGCGGAAGATGCGCTCCGCGCCGCGATTCGCGGTGGTCAAGCGGAACTGCCGGTCGAACACGAACACGCCCGCCGTCAGATTCGCGAGAATGCTTTCGAGATACGCCTTCGAATGCTCCAGCGCGACGCGGTTGTTCTCGACCGCCGCGCGCGCCTCGGAAAGCTGGCGCGTCATCGCGTTGAAGGACTGCGTAAGGAATCCCAGCTCGTCGCGCGAATTGATCTCTCGTTTGGGCGTGTAGTCGCCTTCGGCCACTTCCTTCGTACCTTGCGCGAGCAGAAACAGCGGCCGCGCGAGCTGATTGCCGAGCGCGAGTGCGAGCATCATCGCGATGAAGGTCGCGAGAAAGAGCGCGAGCGTCAGCGTGCCGATATACATCTTGCGCAAGCCCGTGCGCCCGAGCCGCTTTTCCTGATACTCGCGATACGCGCGCTGCACGGCGTCGGCATTGCGCGCGAGTTCCTGACTCACGGGTTGCTCGATCTGCAGGAAGCGATCGACATGCTGGAATTCGGTGGTCGTAGTCGGATCGGGGATCTTCGTGACCACGCGCAGACGCAGCGCGCCCTTCGGCCCATTCGATTTCGGATCGCCGTCGATCTCGCCCTCGATCGCGCCATACGGATGATCCTGCGCCTCCCTGAGCATCGTGCCGGTCGGTTCGTTGGCGGGCAGGAGCGCGTAGTAATTGCCCGATGCCTGCGCGACCGTGCGAAGCCCCGGCACCCTCAGCGAGCTGTTGTTCGATGCGAGATCTTCGCGGTTGTACTGATCGCGCGGCCGCTCGAACACGACCGCGTCCTGCACGCCGTATTGATCGCGCAGGCGCAGGAGCGACAGCGTGAGACTCGATGGATCGGCGCTTGCGAGCTGATCGCTCATCTGCCGGCCGCGATTCTTGAAATCGGCGAGCGATGATTCGAGCATGCCGCGGCCGAGCGTCAGGCCCGACGAGAGCGCTGTCTCGACATTCACGTCGAACCACGATTCGATGCTTCGCGACACGAACTGATACGAAACCACGTAGATGATCGCGCCCGGCACGACACCGACGAGCGCGAAAATGAAGGCGAGCTTCGCGAGCAATCGCGTGCCGAAACGCCCCTGCCTCACCCGCGACACGATGATGATGAACAGGCTGATGACGATCAGCATGAAGACGACCGCCACCGCGACGTTCGCCGCGTAGAGCCAGCCGTAGTAGCGGTCGAAGAATTCGGTGTTCGCACTCGCGAGCGCGAGCATCACGAGCAGCAGAACTGCCGTGAGCGCCACCGTGGAGACCAGCAAACGGACGACGAAACTCTTGATGTCCGTGCGGCCGCGTCGAAATCTATTTCGCACGTTCTGCCGCCGTAAAAGTAAAACGCTTCCAGTCCGAGGAAAGGTTCCAGTCTCGGTTGTTCACCGCGTCGATCTGGAACGGCTTGGGCATGAGCGCGATGTCGAGCTGCATGCGCACCGATGCGGTATAGGTTTCGCCGCCATGCACCTGATTCCGGTCGATGACGTGCCACGAAGTCACGTGCTTGATGACCGCGAGCGCCTCATTGAGCGAGGCGAAACGCAACTGCAGGCCGCCCGTCGATACACGATACTCGTTCGTCAGCGGCTGATAGGAAAGCCGGATGCTCTGCGACACATTGACCGGCTCTTCGTCGAACCAATACCAGCGCGGCCTCGACAGATTGAAATCGATAGTGAAATAGAGCGGCACGCTGCGGTTCACGGCATCTTCGAGGCTGTTGTTCAGGTCGAAGTCGAAATGCGCGTCGAGACTCCAGCCGGCGTTGTCCGCTTGAAGCGACGCGCGCTGCACGGCGATCGTCTCGGCAAACGCGGGGTCGGCTGCGGCGAACGTCAGCCAGAGCGTCAGCGCAGTCCAGATGACGGCCGCGAGCCGAAGCGGAAAAAAGCGTTTGATCGTCACCGTTTCTGAAAGCGCGCGTAGAAAAATCCGTCGTGGTCCGCGAAGGTCTCCGCGTCCCGGCCCGGGTCCGCGAGATTTGTACCGTCCGGTGAGCCTTGCACCGCGCCCGCGCTCGCGCGCGCCGCTGTCGGTAACAATTGCCCCGGCGCGTCCAATCGTACCGCATCTTCATGCGCGGTTCCAAACCAGCGGGCCTGTTCTTCGCCTTCCTCGGGAAAGATGGAGCATGTCACGTACAGCAGTTCGCCGCCCTTCGCGACGAGCGGCCACAGCGCGCTCACGATGCGCCGCTGCTCGGCGACGAGCGCATCGATGTCCGATGGGCGCCGCAGCCAGCGGATGTCCGGATGACGGCGCACGATGCCCGACGCCGAGCACGGCACGTCGGCGAGAACGCGATCGAACGGCACGCCGTCGAACCATTGCGCGGGATCGCCCGCGTCACCCACTTCGATTTGCGCCTCGAGTTTCAGGCGCCTCAGATTCTGTCCGATGCGGCCCGAGCGCTCCGCGTCGCTTTCGAGCGCGATCAGATCGACGTTCGCGAGTTCGAGAATATGCCCCGTCTTGCCGCCCGGCGCGGCGCACGCGTCGAGTACGCGCATGCCGTCTTTCAGGCCGAGCAGTTGCGCCGCGCGTTGCGCGCCCGCGTCCTGCACCGAGACGACGCCTTCGTCGAAGCCCGGAATGCGATCGACGGGCATCGGCGTTTTCAGGCGCACCGCGTGAAGGCCCACGGCTTCGGCTTCGATATGCGCGTCTTCGAGGCGCGCGAGATATTGATCGACGGTGGCGTGACGCGCATTCACACGCAACGTCAGCGGCCCTTGCTCGTTGCCCGTTTCGAGAATGCGCTCCCATGCTTCGGGCTGTCCGCGCTTCACGGCATCGATCCACCATTGCGGATAATTCCAGCGCGCGACGGGATCCTTGCGCGCTTCATTGATGAGCGTTTCGCGCTCGCGCAGGAAATTGCGCAGCACCGCGTTGACCAGACCTTTCGCGAACGCGAATTCGCGCCGCGCCGCGATTACGCTCACCGCCTGGTCGACGACGGTGAAAGGCGCGTAGGCCGCGTGCGCTTCGTCGTCGGTCAGCAGCGTGAACGCGCAGACGAGCACGTTCGCGACATGCGGCGGCGGCGCCTTCTTCACGAGTTTGCGCAGGAGCGCATCCGCGAGCGCGAGACGGCGCATCGCGCGATACGCGATGTCCTGCACCGCCCCACGCGCCTCCGCATGCTTCGCCGACGCGATGACGGTCTGCAACGCGGCCGGCAGCGCCGAGCCCGCGCGCACCGCGCCCACGGCCTGCGCCGCGCAATCCAGCGCGAACGCGAGCGAATCGGGCGCGAGATGGAGAGCGCTCAGGCGGGAATGCGCGGCGGCGGGCCGCCGGGAAGGCTTGTCGGTCATTGAGAAACGAGAACGGTCGAGCGGCAAGCGGACGGCTTGCGTGAACGAGGATTGTAACTTGCGGGGATCGCGCGCCCGGACGGGCTGCCGACGACAAGCAAAAAGGCCGTTCCGGCGCAACCGGAACGGCCTTCGTTAAAACGTCGATTGTCTTGGAAGCGGGCTTAGAAGCGGCCCGTGCGCGCCATTTCCATCAGACGCGCGACGCGCTCTTCCGTCGCCGGGTGCGTCGAGAACAGATTCGCGATGCCGCCGCCCGAGAGCGGATTCATGATCATCATCTGCGCGGTCGCCGGGTGCGCTTCCGCCGTCGGGAACGGCACGCCGGTGGCGTAAGCGTGAATCTTCTCCAGCGCACTCGCGAGCGCTTGCGGATCGCCTGAAATCTCCGCGCCGCCGCGATCGGCTTCGAACTCGCGCGCACGCGAAATCGCCATCTGGATCAGCGCGCCCGCGATCGGCGCGAGAATCGCCACCAGAATGCTCGCGATCGGATTCGACGGACGGCCTTCGTCGTCGCGCCCGCCGAAGAACATCGCGAAGTTGGCGAGCGCGGAGATCGCACCGGCCATCGTCGCGGAGATCGTCGAGATCAGGATGTCGCGGTGCTTCACGTGCGCCAGTTCGTGCGCCATCACGCCGCGCATTTCGCGCTCGGACAGCACACGCAGAATGCTCGTGGTCGCCGCGACCGCCGCGTGCTCGGGGTTGCGGCCCGTGGCGAACGCGTTCGGCGCGTCTTCGTTGATCAGATAGACGCGCGGCATCGGCAATTGAGCGCGCGTGGCCAGCTCGCGCACCATGCGATAGAACTGCGGCGCGGTGGTCTCGTCGACTTCCTGCGCGTTGTACATGCGCAGGACCATCTTGTCCGAGAACCAGTACGAAAAGAAATTCATGCCGAGCGCGATGATCAGCGCGAGCATCATGCCCTTCGACCCGCCAATTACACCGCCGATCACGACAAAGAGGGCCGTGATCGCAGCCATCAGCATCGCGGTTTTGACCCAGTTGAACATTTCCGGAGCTCCTCTCCCTAATACGCTGCGCGAAGTGCGCGGTTACCCGGCCGACACGACCGGAGCCACGATTGTAAGCAAAATGTTAGATATGGGCGTCCATCAATAATTCAATCCGCAGTTGGGCGATTTATCGATGCGAAGTCGCGAGCTTGATGCCCAAACCGACGAACGCGCTGCCGACGCCGCGATCCAGCCACTTTTTCACGCCGGATTTGCCTGCGAAGCGCTCCGTGACGCTGCCCGCGATCCATGCGACGAAGCTGTTCCAGACCGTGCTCATCGCGATGAAAACAATGCCGAGCGTGAGGAAAGCGAGCGTTTTGTGTTGACTGTCCGCGGCGACGAATTGCGGAAAGAACGATACGAAGAACAACACGACCTTCGGATTCAGCACATTCGTGACGAAACCCTGCGCGAAAAGCTGGAGCAGCGATTTCGGCGGGGCTTTTTCGTTTGTCTGCGCCGCGCGGGAGGGCTCTGCATCGTCATGCTTCGTGAAAATCAGACGCACGCCGAGATAAATCAGATAAATCGCGCCGGCAACCTTGATGACGGTGAACGCTGTCGCCGATGCGGCGAGGATCGCCGTCAGACCGAACGCGCACGCGAGCGTATGGATGATGCAGCCAGCCGAAATGCCGAGCGCCGACACGATGCCGGCGCCGCGCCCCTGAGCGACACTGCGCCCGACGATGTACGCAGTATCGGGGCCGGGCGTGACGTTGAGAAGAAATACGGCGACGAGGAAGAAGGCAAAACCGGTGATGCCGAGCATCGAAAACTCCAGACGGGCGAGTGCGTGGTGACAACTATTTATTTTAGCGCCGCGCCCGTTTCGCCGTCCCTTACTGGAGCGCGAAACGCTGGCCTTTCGCGAGCGACGCGCCCGCGAGAAATTCGCGCACGGGCAGACGCTTGCCGCCGGGCTTTTGCAGTTGCGTGAGTTTCAGCGCGCCGCCGCCACAGGCCACGACGATGCCGTCCGATGAAACTTCGATGATCGTGCCGGGTTCCGCATTCGATGAAGCCGCGACCGGTTGCGCGGCCCAGATCTTGATCGCGGCGTTGTCGAGTGTGCCGAACGCGCCGGGAAACGGATCGAACGCGCGAATCTGGCGCGCGAGTTCTTCCGCCGGACGCCGCCAGTCGAGCGCGGCCTCGTTCTTGGCAATCTTTTCGGCGTACGTCGTGCCTTCTTCGGGCTGCGGCGTGGACGGCAGCGAACCATCGCGTTCGAGATCACGCAATCCCGCGACGATCAACTCGGCGCCCATTTGCGCGAGCCGGTCGTGCAGCGTGGCCGTGGTGTCGTCGGGGAGAATCGGGGTGCGGGCTTCGCGGATCATCGCGCCGGTGTCGAGGCCGGCGTCCATCTGCATCAGCGTGATGCCGGTTTCGGCGTCGCCCGCTTCGATCGCGCGATGGATCGGCGCAGCGCCACGCCAGCGCGGCAGCAACGACGCGTGGATGTTGATCGCGCCGCGCGGCGGGATATCGAGCACTTCCTGCGGCAGGATCAGCCCGTAAGCGGCGACGACCATGACATCGTGAGGCGTGGCGCGCAACAGGTCGATGGCCTCCGCCGCTTCTTGCGGATATTTGCCCGCGCGCCGCAGCGAAGTGGGTTGCGCGACCTTCAAACCGTGCTCGACGGCGAAGCGCTTGACCGGGCTTGCGTTCAGCTTCATGCCACGCCCGGCGGGCCGATCGGGCTGCGTGAGCACGAGCGGCACGGAAAATCCCGCCGCATGAATGGCCGCGAGCGCCGCGGCAGCGAATTCCGGCGTCCCGGCGAAAACCACGCGCAACGATTGAGTCATCGGTTACAGCGCCTTTTCCAGCTTCTTCATCTTGCCGCGAATGCGCGTCTGCTTGAGCGACGACAGATATTCGACGAACACGTGACCCGCCAGATGATCCATTTCGTGCTGGATGCAGACCGCGAGCAGACCGTCGCAATCGAGCTCGAAGGTTTCGCCCTTCTCGTTCAGCGCCTTCACGCGCACCTTGTCGGGACGCTCGACGAAATCGTAAATGCCGGGCACCGAGAGGCAACCCTCTTCCCATTCCTTCTTCTGGTCGCTCGTCCAGACGAGTTCCGGGTTGATGAACACCATGAGCTGGTCGTGCGCGTCGGAGACATCGATCACGATCACGCGCTCGTGCACGTCCACCTGCGTCGCGGCGAGCCCGACGCCGGGCGCGGCGTACATCGTCTCGGCCATGTCGGCGACGAGCTTGCGGATGCGGTCGTCGACCACGGCGACGGGCTTCGCCACCTTGTTCAGCCGCTTGTCCGGGTAGTTGAGTATCTTGAGCAGAGCCATGATTCGGATTGTCTACGCGCGCCGCGGCACGTGTAAATCGGCCATTCGGCCAGGTTGCGGGTGAGTGGCGGCATGCCGAAGATATGCGGGCGAATCCAGTGGATTCAACGCCGCCGGCAAGCGGCCAATGGGCGTCGCGTCGGGCTTTGAACCGCGCCTGAGCGACCTTTCTTTATCTGTTCCGGATCAAAAATCTTAACATGACGACCGCCGACCTGCCGACCGGGGAAGCCGCCCCGACACTCGATGCCGACGAACTGCGCGCATGGCTGCGGCTCGCGCACGCAAAGGGGCTTCGGCCACTCGCGCTGCGCACGTTGCTCGGTGCTTTCGGCGGTCCCCTCGAAGTTCTGTCGGCGAGCTTTGCGTCGCTCGCCGATATCGCCGACGCCCGCGCCGCCGAGGCCGTGCTCGCGCCGCCGGAGGAAATCGAAGGCGTTCCGTTCGACGACTATATTGAAGCGGCTTTCGCGTGGGCATCCGAACCAGGCAATCACATTCTCACGCTCGCCGACGCCACCTATCCGCAGACGCTGCTCACGATGCCGGACCCGCCGCCGCTGCTCTACGCGAAAGGCCGGCTCGAACTTCTTCAGGCGCGCGCGGTGGCTATCGTCGGGAGCCGGCACGCCTCGCCGCAAGGACTCGAAGACGCGCGCCGCTTTGCCCGCGTACTGTCGGATGCGGGACTCGCGGTGGTGTCCGGTCTCGCGCTCGGCATCGACGCATCCGCGCATCGCGGCGCGCTGGAAGGTGCCACCGGTACCGTTTCCGTGATCGGCACGGGCGCCGATCTGGTCTATCCGGCGGCACATCACACGCTCGCGCATGAAATCGCCCGCGACGGCGCGATGCTCTCCGAATGGCCGCTCGGCACGCCGGCGCGCTCCGCCAATTTTCCCCAAAGGAACAGGCTGATTGCGGGCATGTCGGGCGGCGTGCTGATCGTCGAGGCCGCGATGCGTTCCGGCTCGCTCATCACCGCCCGGCTCGCCAACGAAATGGGGCGTGATGTCTTCGCGATTCCCGGCTCGATTCACGCGCCGCTCTCGCAGGGTTGTCATCGGCTGCTCAAGCAGGGCGCGAAACTCGTCGAAACGCCGGAAGACGTGCTCGAAGAGTTCGGTTTTTCGCCCGCGACGGCACGCGCGGCTTCCGCGGCGGCGAGACGCGCCAGGCCGCGTCCGGTCAGCGCGTCGTGGGCATCGGCGCGATCGGATGAAGCCGACAGCGCGATCGACGGCGACGCCAGCCGTGTTCTCGACGCGCTCGGCCACGCGCCCGCGACGCTTGAAATCCTCGCGATGCGCACTGATCTGGATGGAGCGGCGCTCCAGGGCGCGCTGCTGCAACTGGAACTATCGGGCCGCGTGGCCGCGCTTGCAGGCGGCCGCTACACGGCGGTGGAGCGCTCGTGATGCCGCATCGTGCTACATTCGCGGAAAAATGAGCAATCCCCGCAGTCGATACCAATAAAAGGATTTCGCACCCGCCATGTCCGCGCTGAATCTCGATACCGATGCCGATCGCATCGCGGAGCGCATCGCCGTGCCCGGCACGCTGTTCGTCGCCTGCCTGTGCGCGGAATGGTGCGGAACCTGTCGCGAATATCGCGAAGGGTTCGACAGGCTGGCGGCTGCGCATCCGGAAATCTGCTTCGCCTGGATCGATATCGAGAATCACGCCGATCGTTTCGACGACCTCGACGTCGAAAATTTTCCTACCATCCTGATCGAGGACGCCGTTACGACGCGCTTCTTCGGCACGGTGCTGCCGCAGGCGTCCATCGTCGATCGGATGCTGACCGATCTGACCGCGCTGCCAGGCATGGTCGGGGCGCCCAAACTGCGCCCGGCGCTTGCCACGGCCTGATCGCGGCGCACGCGAAACGCGCGTTTTGCGCTTCTCGCCATGCGCTTCGCGAGCCGGATATTGAACCGCCCCGATTCCAGCTTCGACGCCCGCCGCGCAAAGCGTGTGCTATAAAGCGGCGTTAAAGCAGTCCAAACCGGGCCGCTGCCAGTTACCAACTATTTGAGTCATGTCCAAAGCCCTGATCATCGCTGAGAAGCCCTCCGTCGCGAACGACATCGCGCGTGCGCTGGGCGGCTTCACCAAGCATGACGAGTACTACGAGAGCGACGACTACGTGCTCTCGTCCGCAGTCGGCCATCTGCTCGAGATCGCCGCGCCGGAAGAGTACGACGTCAAGCGCGGCAAATGGAGCTTCGCCAATCTGCCGGTGATTCCGCCGCATTTCGACCTGAATCCGATCGCCAAGAGCGAGTCGCGCCTGAAGGTGCTGACGAAGCTGATGAAGCGCAAGGATATCGACCGGCTCATCAACGCATGTGACGCGGGGCGCGAGGGCGAACTGATCTTCCGCCTGATCGCGCAGCACGCGAAGGCGAAACAGCCGGTGCAACGTTTGTGGCTGCAATCGATGACGCCCGCCGCGATCCGCGAAGGCTTCGCGAACCTGCGCAGCGACGCCGACATGCAGCCGCTCGCCGATGCTGCCCGCTGCCGCTCCGAAGCGGACTGGCTCGTCGGCATCAACGGCACGCGCGCGATGACCGCGTTCAACAGCAAGGGCGGCGGCTTCTTTTTGACGACTGTCGGTCGCGTTCAGACGCCTACGTTGTCGATCGTCGTCGAACGTGAGGAAAAAATCCGTCGCTTCGTTCCGCGCGATTACTGGGAAGTGCGCGCCGAGTTCATCGCGGCGAAGGGCCTGTACGAAGGCCGCTGGTTCGACCCGAAGTTCAAGCGCGTCGAAAACGATCCCGAACAGCGCGATTCGCGCCTGTGGAGTCTCCCGGCGGCGGAAACGATCGTCGCAGCGTGCCGCGGCAAGACCGGCGTCGTGACCGAGGAATCGAAGCCGTCGACGCAAATGTCGCCGCTGCTCTTCGATCTGACCAGCTTGCAGCGCGAAGCCAATGGCCGTTTCGGTTTTTCGGCGAAGAACACGCTCGGCCTCGCGCAGGCGCTGTACGAAAAGCACAAGGTCCTGACCTATCCGCGTACCGATTCGCGCGCGCTCCCCGAGGACTACATGAGCACGGTCAAGGACACGATGACCATGCTCAAGGAGAGCAACAACTATCTGCCGTTCGCGAAGCAGGTGCTCGACAAGGGCTGGGTGAAGCCGAACAAGCGCATTTTCGATAATTCGAAGATCAGCGATCACTTCGCCATCATCCCGACGCTGCAGGCGCCGAAGTCGCTGTCGGAACCCGAGCAGAAGCTGTACGACCTCGTCGTGAAGCGCTTCCTGTCGGTGTTCTTCCCGGCGGCGGAATATCTCGTGACTACGCGCATCACCGAAGTCTCGGGACATCACTTCAAGACGGAAGGCAAGGTGCTCGTCGAGCCGGGCTGGCTGCAGATCTACGGCCGCGAAGCCGCGGGCGAAGACGGCAACCTCGTGCCGGTGCAGAAGGACGAAAAGGTCGATGTCGAGAAGGTCCAGGCGCACGGCCTCGTGACCAAGCCGCCCGCGCGCTACAACGAAGCGTCGCTGCTCTCGGCGATGGAAGGCGCGGGCAAGCTGGTCGAAGACGAAGAGCTGCGCGATGCGATGGCCGCGAAGGGCCTCGGCACGCCGGCCACGCGCGCGGCAATCATCGAAGGGCTGCTCGGCGAGAAATATATGGTGCGCGAAGGCCGCGAGCTTATTCCGACGGCGAAGGCGTTCCAGTTGATGACGTTGCTGCGCGGCCTCGGCGTCGAGGAACTGACCGCGCCGGAATTGACCGGACAGTGGGAGCACAAGCTTTCGCAGATGGAGCGCGGCAATCTGCATCGGGATGCGTTCATGCAGGAAATCGCGCGCATGACGCAGACCATCGTCAAGCGCGCGAAGGAATACGACTCCGACACGATCCCCGGCGATTACGCGACGCTCGAAACGCCGTGCCCCAACTGCGGCGCGCAGGTGAAGGAAAACTATCGCCGTTTCGCCTGCACGAAGTGCGAATTCTCGATCTCGAAGATTCCGGGCGGCCGGCAGTTCGAAATTCCGGAAGTCGAGGAATTGCTGCGCGAGAAAACCATCGGGCCGTTGTCGGGCTTCCGCAGCAAGATGGGACGTCCGTTCTCCGCCATCCTCAAACTCTCGCTCGACGACGAGATCAAGAATTACAAGCTCGAATTCGACTTCGGCCAGGATTCCGGCGGCGAAGACGGCGAACCGCCCGATTTCTCCGAGCAGACGCCGGTCGGCGCGTGCCCGAAGTGCCAGTCGCGCGTGTTCGAGCACGGCATGAGCTATGTGTGCGAGAACTCGGTGTCGAATCCGAAGACGTGCGATTTCCGATCGGGCAAGGTGATTCTCCAGCAGGAAATCGGCCGCGATCAGATGGAAAAGCTGCTGAACGAAGGCCGCACCGATCTGCTCACGAACTTCAAGTCGTCGCGCACGGGGCGCAACTTCAAGGCGTTTCTCGTGAAGCAGCCGGACGGCAAGATCGGCTTCGAGTTCGAGAAGAAGGAAGGCAAGCCGGCGGCGAAAACGGCGGCCAAACGTGGCGCGACGGCGGAAACTCAGGCCGACAGCGGCGACGAAAGCGGCGATAGCGATGTCGCCGTAGCCGCCAAGACCACGTCCGCGAAGACCGCTGCGAAGAAAGCGCCCGCGAAAAAGGCGGCAGCGAAAAAGACCGCGGCGAAGAAGGCGAGCTGATCGCCCTCTTCTCCCGCTGAAAGGAAAAACCCCCGCGAATCGCTTCGCGGGGGTTTTTTCATTTGCGCTTTGCGCGAGCCTTTCAGAACGGCGAAGGCGCCGGCAAGCGCCCGCGCGAGCGCGAAGGCTTCGACAGCTTCGGCGCCAGTTCACCGTCGATGGGACGCGAACGCGGCGCGGGCGTCGCCGTTTCAGTGGCGTGCTCGTAGTGCGGATGCGCGCCCGGTCTGCCACGGCCATCGCGAATCCATTGCTCGCCGAGCTGATGATTCGGCGTCTGGCTGAAATGCTCGACCAGATGATCGATAAAAGTGCGTACCTTCGCCGGCAAATGACGACGGCTCGGATACGCGACGTTGATTTCGACCTGCGGCAATTGAAAATCGCCGAGCAGCCGCACGAGCTGGCCGCGCGTCGTGTCGTTGCCGATCAGATAGCTCGGCAAAATCGCGATGCCCATGCCGAGCAACGCGAACTGCCGCAGCATCTCGGTATTGTTCGCGATGATCACGTTCTGCGGCCGCACGCGCACTTCGCCGTCCGGGCCGGTGAACACGCGCTCGTCGCCCCAATACTCCGACGGCAGGCTCAGACACGGATGCTCGAGCAGATGCTCGGGGCGCGTCGGCGTGCCGTGCGATTCCAGATACGCCGGCGTCGCGCAGACGGTCATGCAACCCGTCGTCAGACGCCGTGTGACAACGCTCGCGCTTTTCACCTGACGCGCGATGACAATGCCCACATCGAAACCTTCCTCGACCAGATCGACCTGACGGTCCACGAGTGTCACGTCCGGCACGACCTTGGGATAGCGCTGCGCGTACGTCTGCAACACCGGCGCGAGATTATGCAGACCGAACACGACGGGCGCGACGATCCTGAGCGAACCGAGAGGTTCGTGATTGCGCGCCACCACCATCTGTTCGACGTCTTCCAGTTCGTCGAGAATCTGCCGCGCCCGTTCCAGATACACCTGGCCGGACTCGGTGAGCGAGAGGCTGCGCGTCGTGCGGTTGAGCAGGCGCGTGCCGAGGCGGCCTTCCAGGTCCGCGACGTGGCGCGTAGCTACCGCATTGGAGATGTCCATCGCGCTGGCGGCCCGGGCGAAACTCCCGAGATCGGCGACGCGGACAAACACCCTCATCGACTGCAAATGATCCATAAGACAACTCCTGCCGCTACACGGCTCGAATTCTGCTGCAAAGCAATTCAGGATTATCCTAGGACCGGCACTTTCGTGCAGAAGTTGCCGGGAAGCGCGAAAAAGTCGAAAAAAATCTGACAGTTAGGCGTCTTACGCGGATGAAAGATCACCGACTGTTGTCATCGGCACAACACTCGGCTAAGCAAATTCCGATGGACGCAATTTTAAAAAAGCTGGCCTCGTCAATTTTGACGGTGTAGCCGATAAAAAATCGGGCCCGTCGATGCGGGCCCGAAATATGGGGATTGATTTAGTTTGTGAGACAAAGCCCGGCGTGAAAATACGCCGGGCGTTTCACTCAGGCGGCGAGCCGCTTCTCCATTCCGGCCCTGGCCGCGGTCAGAGCCGCCGGCAGACCGTGTTTGAGCTTCGTGAAAAGTTCGTCGTGCAACGCGAGTTCGTCGCGCCAGGCGGCATCGTTGACGGATATCACCTGCTCGAACTGCTCGCGCGTGAAGCCGAGCGCGCCCCAGTCGATGTCCTCGTAACCCGGCGAGATGCCGAAGGCGTGCTCCTCGCCCTTCGCCGTGCCCTCGACGCGGCCGATCATCCAGTTCAGCACGCGCATGTTCTCGCCGAAGCCCGGCCACACGAACTTGCCGTCGTCGCCCTTGCGGAACCAGTTGACGCAGAAGAACTTCGGCGCCTTCGCGTGCATCGCTTCGAGACGCTCGCCCATCTTCAGCCAGTGGCCGAAGTAATCGGCCATGTTGTAGCCGCAGAACGGCAGCATCGCGAACGGATCGCGGCGCACGACGCCTTGCTGGCCCGCAGCGGCGGCGGTGGTTTCGGAGCCCATCGTGGCGGCCATGTAGACGCCTTCCTTCCAGTCGCGGGCCTCCGTGACGAGCGGCACGGTGTTCGACCGGCGTCCGCCGAAGATGAACGCGTCGATCGGCACGCCGGCCGGGTTCTCCCAGTCCGGATCGATCGACGGACATTGCGACGCCGGCGCCGTGAATCGCGCGTTCGGATGCGCGGCTTTCGCGCCCGTTTCCTTCGCGATTTCGGGCGTCCAGTCGCGGCCTTGCCAGTCGATCAGATGCGCGGGCGGGTTGTCGGTCATGCCTTCCCACCAGACGTCGCCGTCGTCGGTCAGCGCGACGTTCGTGAAAATCACGTTTTCCTTCAGCGTCGCCATCGCGTTGAAGTTGGTCTTTTCGCTGGTGCCGGGCGCCACGCCGAAATAACCCGCTTCCGGATTGATCGCGTAGAGACGGCCATCGCGGCCCGGCTTGATCCACGCGATGTCGTCGCCGATCGTCGTCACTTTCCAGCCCTGGAGATCGCTCGGCGGAATCAGCATCGCGAAATTGGTCTTGCCGCACGCCGACGGGAACGCCGCCGCGACGTGATACTTGCGCCCTTGCGGCGATGTCACGCCGAGAATCAGCATGTGCTCGGCGAGCCAGCCTTCATCGCGACCCATCGTCGAGGCGATGCGCAGCGCGAAGCACTTCTTGCCGAGCAGCGCATTGCCGCCATAGCCCGAGCCGAAGCTCCAGATTTCGCGCGATTCGGGAAAATGGACGATGTACTTCGTGTCGTTGCACGGCCACGGCACGTCCTTGCGGCCATCCGCGAGCGGCGCGCCGACCGAATGCACGCACGGCACGAACTCGCCGTCGGCGCCGAGCACGTCGTACACGGCGCGACCCATGCGCGTCATGATGCGCATGTTCGTCACGACATACGGGCTGTCCGACAATTCGACGCCGATATGCGCGATCGGCGAGCCGAGCGGGCCCATCGAGAACGGCACGACGTACATCGTGCGGCCGCGCATCGAGCCGTCGAACAGGCCGTCGAGCGTGACGCGCATGTCCTGCGGATCAATCCAGTTGTTCGTCGGGCCTGCGTCCTCACGACGCTGCGAGCAGATGAACGTGCGGTCTTCGACGCGCGCCACATCCGAGGGATCCGAGCACGCGAGGAAGGAATTCGGGCGCTTCTCGGGATTGAGCTTTTTCATCGTGCCGGCTTCCACCATCTGCTGGCAAAGCCGGTCGTATTCCTCCTGCGAACCGTCGCACCATTCGACGCGATCCGGCTTGGTCAGGGCCGCGACCTGCCGGACCCATTCGATGAGTTTTCGGTGCCGGACATAGGCCGGCGTTTTGATGTCGACGGCATTCTTATTGTTGTCTTCGACTACTGCGGGCTGGTTCATCGAGCTGTCTCCGTTCTTCTGCAATGAAAACCAATCACCCAACTGACGCTGCATGCGAGAGGCGTTTGCGACTCGAACCGCCGGGCGCTTTCGTGCGCTTCTATACGCGCTTTCATCGCACGAAATGCGGTTCGCGAGCCAATGCGGCGTCACGGGCCTGAATTCTTTACACAGCAAACGTATTCCTCGCGGCTTGCGTCGCAAAGGAACAAACTGTTAAAAAGAGATACTAAGTGGCCTGTCTCTTCGCGGATCATCGTGTTTTCCGCTAGTTGCGCTGGATTTCTTTCTCTATTGGCGCGGACGTACGAGGCTCCCGAAAAAAAGGGGAGTCAAGCATAACACCGCATTGCGTGAACCATGTGATGCAGCGCAATAAAGCGGAATAGAGCGCAATTTATCGGTATTTACCCGAATTTAAGTACTCCATTCTCGCTCTCCATAAAAAAGCAGCACGTTTGATGCCTAACAAAAGCCAATCAATGCCCATGAAAATCGCCATTCTCGACGACTACCAGGATGCCGTACGGAAGCTCGATTGCTTCCATCTGCTCGATGACCATGAGGTGAAGGTCTTCAATAACACGGTGCGTGGTCTCGGTCAGTTGGCGAGCAGGCTCTCAGAAGTGGATGCGCTCGTGCTGATTCGCGAACGTACGCGCATCAGTTCTCAATTGCTCGACAAGTGCCCCAAACTGCGCATGATCAGTCAGACGGGACGCGCGGGCGGCGGTCATATCGATGTCGATGCGTGTACGGAGCGCGGCATCGCGGTTCTGGAGGGCACGGGCTCGCCGGTCGCGCCCGCGGAGCTGACGTGGGCGCTCATCATGTCGGCGCAGCGGCGCATTCCGCAGTACGTCGCAAACCTGAAGCAAGGCGCGTGGCAACAGTCGGGGCTGAAGACGTCCGCGCTGCCGCCGAACTTCGGTCTGGGTCAGGTGCTGCGCGGGCAGACGCTCGGCATCTGGGGCTACGGCAAGATCGGCAAACTGGTGGCCGGTTACGGCAAGGCGTTCGGCATGAATGTGCTCGTCTATGGGCGCGAGCATTCGCAAAGCGCGGCGCGCGAAGATGGCTTCGCGGTCGCGGAAAGCCGCGAAGCGTTTTTCGAGCAGAGCGACGTGCTCACGCTGCATCTGCGCCTGACCGATGACACGCTCGGCATCGTCAAACAGGACGATCTGATGCGCATGAAGCCTACCGCGCTCTTCGTCAACACGAGCCGCGCCGAGTTGCTGGAGGAGAACGCGCTGCTCAATTCGCTGCATCACAACCGGCCGGGCATGGTCGCGGTCGATGTCTTCGAGAGCGAGCCGATTCTGCAAGGCTACGGTCTGCTGCGCCTCGAAAACGTGATCTGCACGCCGCACATCGGCTATGTGGAGCGCGAGAGCTACGAGCTGTATTTCGGCGCGGCGTTCAGGAACATCCTCGCGTTCGATGCGGGCGACACGTCGAGCGTCTTCAACAAGGAAGCGCTTCAGCACGTGCGCCGTCGTTGAGATTCGGCTTCGGCTTCAGACGGTCGAGATGTCGATCGACGGCTCGCAGCGCACCGGAAAATTCACCGAGTTCGCGATGAAACAGAAACGGTGCGCCTCCTCGTGCAGGCGCGCCGCGAGATCCACATCGCCGCCGGCGCCGATGGTCACACGCGGGCGCAACAGCACATCGACGAAGCGCCCGTCGCCCTTCGACTCTTCCTGCATCGTGCCGATGGCTTCATCGACATAACCGGTCACGACGACCTTGTTCGTTGCACACAGGTGCAGATACCAGAGCATGTGGCACGACGACAGCGACGCCACGAACAACTCCTCCGGATTGTGGCGCGCGGGGTCGCCGCGAAACGCGGGATCGCTCGACGCCTCGATCGCCGTCTTCGAGCCGACGCGCACGAGATGGTCTCGCGAGTACGCATCGTAAGCCGATGTGCCGGAACCGAGATTGCCCGTCCAGTCGACGGTCAGTTCGTACGTATGCTTCTTCGCCACGGTCTGCTCCTCAAGCTGAATGCGAAGCGGTTTCCAGGAGACGCGGAAGGCGCACGAGAAAATCCTCGCCGTCCGCGCGGCCCAGATCATAAGCATGCTGCATCTGGGACGGGCTCGTATAGTCCCAACTCGAAATCGGCACCTTGCGCGATGGCTGAATGTAGATGCGCTTCTGCGCGCCGTGCGGCACGACGAACATGCGCTCGCGCGGATACAGGCGCGTGACCATTACGAGCACGAGACCCGGCGACGCATCGAGCGCGGCGACCGGGACGTTGTCGACCATGCCGCCATCGAGAACGGGACGGCCGTTGCGTCGCAGGATCGGCGTGAACGGCGGCGTGCTCGACGATTGCAGGATGAGATCGGCGAGGTCTTCGACGGTCGCGCATTCCTGCGCTTTCACGAATTCCGGATGAAAACCGAGCGTCTGACCGAGCGTCGGATGCAGCGTCTTGCGGACATATTTCTCGATGTTGTACGCGATCAGCCCCGCCGCGACCGCGCTGCGCGCGCCGAGCCAGCGCGGCAGATGCGATACGCCGATGCGAATTTCCGGCCCTTTCGCGAGTTCGTGGAAACGGTCCGCGAAGATGTCGAGCAGCGCTTGCCGATAGATGCGGTAATGCGGAAACACGGATTGTCCGCGCAGCAGGTTGCCCCAATAGGCGTTGCGCGTGTTGTCGCGCAGCGCGTGGGCGTAGTAGTCCATGACCCAGCGCGAATCGTTCGTGTAGAGCATGCAGGCGGTGGCCGCGCCCGCCGAAATGCCCGCAATGATGCGCGGCTCGAGATTCAATTCCGGCCGGATGATGTCCCAGAATCCGGCTTGCCACCAACAGCGGTTTCCGCCGCCGGCGAATACGACTTGGTCGAACATTTACTTGTTGATGAGCGCGTAGGTGGTTGTTGCCTGAGCGGCGAGTTCGCCCTGGTCGTCGTGCATGTCGATGTCACCGAAGACGAGGTTGCGTCCGCGACGCTGGATGCGGGCGGTGATCAGCACGTCGCCTGCTTTCACGGGCCGCATGAACGTGGTGTTGAGCGATACGGTTGTCATCGGCGAGAAACCGCCCATGACGTGCGAAACGGCGACGACCATCGCGGTGTCGGCGGCGGCCATGAAAACCTGTCCGCAGATGACGCCGCCCGCGTGGCGCAAATGGTCCGAATACGGCAAACGCAGCGTAACGGCGTTTTCGGCGATCGATTCGGGTGCGAGGTTCAACTCCTTGACCCACGGGGCCAGGATGCTGTCGAGCAAGGCGCTGATGGCGGTTTCGTCCATGGTTCCTTTTGATTTGCAGGCTTCATGGCCTTGGAGGATGCGTCATGATACCGGCCGTAAGTTGCGTGCGGAGGCGCGCGATGGGTGGGTTCGTCGGAAATATACGAATTTTTTTGCACTAGGGGCTTGCGCTTCTGCAAAAGCACCCGCTATAATTTCGCTTCTGTTGGGGCGTTAGCTCAGTTGGTAGAGCAGCGGACTCTTAATCCGTAGGTCGAGTGTTCGAGTCACTCACGCCCCACCAAGCATTACGAAGCCCGGTTAGCGAAAGCTGACCGGGCTTTTTCGTTTGCTTGTGCTCTCCTCGCAGGTCCGGACCTGGACTCCAAACGCAAAGTCGCTGCACTCCGCTGATCCAGCGTATCCATTCGCGCCTTTCGTGCACGTTCCGAGGCAAAGGCACGCGCGGCATTTCCCGCCATTTGGCGCTGCCAGATCGCTGACTCGAGGCAATATAAGGCTATTTTTTTCAAATTAGTCAGAGTTTTCCGTCAAAATTCTTATTTATCTTAAGATAAAAAAAGACTAAAAGCCTAATTTCGCGATTAATCGCTTGTCGATTTCCACCCAGTAAGTATCCTTGCTACCTATAGCAAGCCCGAGCCTGCGCCTAATCTAAGAAACGCCTGCCACCCTGAGATGCTCGGAAAGAAATATTCCAGAATATTCGGATACCTACGTAATGGAGTCGAACACGTTCATATCCAAGACGAGCCGCTTTCCGGCATTCCGTGCATCGGGCGAGACGTTCAAGTTGGCTGCCGAGGCCTATCGCATGCAATTCGCGCATCTGTTCGATCGGATGATGGCGATTCAGACATCGAACGTCGAACCGCTGCCTCATCAGGTCTCCGCAGTCTACGAATCGATGCTGCCGCGGCAGCCTTTGCGATACGTGCTTGCAAGCGATCCGGGCTCGGGCAAGACGATCATGGCAGGGCTTCTCATCCGCGAACTGCTGATCCGCGCAGACGCCGAGCGCGTGCTGATCGTCGCGCCAGGCAGTCTCGTCGACCAGTGGCAGGACGAACTATCGACGAAATTCGGTCTCGACTTCGCGATAGCCGGCCGCGAGTCATTGAAGACCTCCTTCGATGCGAATCCGTTCCACGAAGCGGATCTCATGGTCGCACGCATCGACCAGCTTGCTCGAAACGACGACCTCCTCGATCAGTTGCGGCGCTCGCGCTGGGATCTGATCGTCGTCGACGAAGCGCACAAGCTCTCCGCCACCTCTAGCGGCAATCGCGTCAACAGAACCAAACGCTTCCAGCTCGGCGAATTGCTCGGAACCCTCACGCGGCATTTCCTGCTGCTGACCGCGACCCCACACAACGGCAAGGAAGAAGACTTCCAGCTTTTCATGTCTCTGCTGGACGCTGATCGCTTCTGCGGCAAGATGCGCGACGGCGCACAGCGCGCCGACATTTCCGATCTGATGCATCGCATGGTGAAAGAGGAAATGCTGCGCTTCGACGGAACGCGCCTGTTCCCCGAACGCCGGGCATACACGACCACCTACTCCCTGTCGGATGAGGAAACCGCGCTCTACGATGCCGTCACCGGCTATGTCCGCGAAGAGATGAGCCGCGCTGACTCGTTACACGACGGCGCGCGACGAAGTGCTGTCGGCTTCGCGCTGACGTCGTTGCAGCGGCGGCTCGCGTCGAGTCCGGAGGCCATTTGTCGCTCGCTCATGCGTCGTCGTGAAAAGTTCCGACAACGCATCGAGCATGAGCACTCTCGACGTCGGGATGAACCGATCGCGTACGCCTTCAGCGCCGCCGCCGAGGACCTGTGGGAATCGGCGGATTCGCTTGCGTCGGCCGACTACGAAGCCGAGGAAGAACGGCTCGTCGGCCAGGCCAGCGCGGCACAGACCATTCGAGAACTCGAAGCCGAAATCGCCGTGCTCGAAGCGCTGGAAAAGCAGGCGCGCGACGTAGTGCATAGCGGGCAGGACAGGAAGTGGAGCGAGCTGTCGAATCTGCTGCAAAACACACCTGAAATGCGTGAGCGCGACGGTCGGCAGCGCAAGCTGATCGTCTTTACCGAGCATCGGGATACCCTCGACTACCTCGCATTGAAACTTCGCGGCCTGATGGGCGACGAAGAAGCGGTCGTGGTCATCCACGGCGGTGTGACGCGTGAGGACCGAAGCAAGGTACAGGATCTGTTTCGTAACGATCCCGTGGTGCGCGTGCTGGTCGCGACGGACGCGGCGGGTGAAGGCATCAATCTTCAGAACGCGAATCTGATGGTCAACTATGACCTGCCCTGGAACCCGAACCGTCTGGAGCAGCGCTTTGGGCGAATACACAGAATCGGCCAGACGGCGGTCTGCCATCTGTGGAACATGGTTGCCGCGGGCACGCGCGAAGGCGATGTCTTCCTCCGTCTCTTCGAGAAGCTCGATGTCGAACGGGAAGCGCTCGGCGGTCGGGTCTTCGACATTTTGGGCGAGGTCTTCGAGAATCGCAGTCTGAAAGACCTGCTGGTCGATGCAATCCGCAACGACATCCATCCCGAGTCAGATAAAAATCCAATCGACGCGGTCGAGGACGCACTCGACCGACGTCATCTCGAATCGATCATCGCGCGCGTCGCCCTCTGCGAGCAGGTGATAGACGAGACTCGCCTCTTCGCGGTGCGTGAGGACATGGAGAAAGCCGAGGCTCGCAAGCTCCAGCCTTACTTCATCCAGGCGTTCTTCGAGCGAGCCTTCGACGAACTCGGCGGTGCCTTGCGTCCGCGTGAGGCGGGGCGATTCGAGATCACGCACGTTCCCGTCGAAA
The DNA here is from genome assembly GCF_031451275.1 of Caballeronia sp. LZ029. Taxonomy (NCBI): domain Bacteria; kingdom Pseudomonadati; phylum Pseudomonadota; class Betaproteobacteria; order Burkholderiales; family Burkholderiaceae; genus Caballeronia; species Caballeronia sp. LZ029. The sequence continues at coordinate 67,106 of NZ_JARUXO010000001.1, read as the reverse complement.
TCCGCGAGCACGCACGGCGGGTCGCCGATCGCGAGGGGCGCAAGGCGCAGGCGGTGCTGCCGCGTTACGAGCGCATCGCTTTCGACAAGCAGCACGTGCGGCTCGCCGAGCGTCCCGACACGCCCGTCGCAACCCTGATTCATCCAGCCCATCCGTTGATGCGCGCGGTCACCGATCTCATCCTCGAGCGCCATCGCCACGAGCTTGCCGATGGCGCGGTGCTCATCGACCCAAGCGATTTGGGCATCGTGCCTCGCGCGCTCTTCATGATCGACCACTCGGTGTACCAGGGAGACGATCCGGCGAATCTCGTGTCGCGCCGCATCCAGTTCATCGAGATCCCGCGCGATGGCCGCGCCGCCAACGCGGGCTTCTCCCCTCACCTTGCGCTCGACGCGGCGACATCTGCCGACGTCGAGGCGATCGCCTATTTGCTCGACGAACCCTGGCTCGGTCGGGACGCCGCGCATATCCCACTGGCCGATGCCTGCGCACAGATCGCCACGGAACATCTGAACGAAGTGCGCCGCCGCCGCGAACACGACGTCGGCAGGACGCTTAAGGCCGTCCGCGAGCGGCTGGAGAGCGAGATTCGCCATTGGTCGGCACGCTACAGCGAGCTGCGCAAGGAATCTGCCGCGGGCAAGGATGTTCGTCTCGCGCTAAGCAACGTCGGTCGCACGATCGACGAACTGGGCCAGCGCCTGGAAACCCGCGAGCAAGAGTTGAATGCCATGCGCGAGATCGTAGCCGCGACGCCGCGCGTCGTGGGTCGCGCACTGGTGATTCCCGCAGGGCTGCTGGCGAAGCTGCGAGGCGACGGCGGCTGGAGCGCGGATGCCGCGGCGCGCGCACGCATCGAAAAAATTGCGATGAACGCAGTGATAGAGGCCGAGCGGACGCTCGGTCACGACGTCATCGATGTGTCCGCACAGAAGTGCGGCTGGGACATCACCAGCCAGCCCAAAGCGCGCGACGGAAAGCTGCCGTGGCCGCGGCACATCGAAGTGAAGGGGCGCGCGAAAGGCAGCGACACGGTGGTCGTCACCGCCAACGAAATGCGCGAAGGCTTCAATCAGCAGGACAAGTTTCATCTGGCAATCGTGCTTGTCGATGACGACACGCACGAAGGGCCGTTCTATGTCGCCCGACCGTTCGACCGCTCGCCGGGGTGGGCCGAAACCAGAGTCGAACTGAATCTCCAAGCGCTATTGAGCCGGGCGACACATGCCGAATAACACTCACAAGGAAGGCGCTTTTGACCGCAGTAAAAATACCAAAAAAACTTATCGAAGTTGCTTTGCCGCTCGATGCCATCAATGCCGCAGCGGCGCGAGAAAAGTCGATTCGACACGGGCATCCGTCGACGCTGCATCTGTGGTGGGCGCGTCGCCCGCTCGCGGCCGCGCGCGCGGTGATCTTCGCGCAGATGGTCAACGATCCGGGTGGCGAGCGCGGATATTTCGCGGGCATGACCAAGGCGCAGGCCAAGGCGAAGCGCGATGACCTGTTCAACATCATCGAGGACCTGGTTAAGTGGGAAAACACCAACAACGAAGAAGTGCTCGGGCGTGCGCGAGCGGCGATTCGGGACTCGTGGCGCGAGACGTGCGAACTGAACAAGCGGCATCCGCAAGCCGCTGAACTCTTCGATCCGGAGCGATTGCCGGCCTTTCACGATCCGTTTGCCGGCGGTGGGGCGCTGCCACTCGAAGCGCAGCGTCTGGGGCTGGAAAGTTACGCGTCCGATCTCAACCCGGTGGCCGTAACGATCAACAAGGCGATGATCGAGATTCCGCCGCGCTTCGCTGGCCGCAAGCCCGTGGGACCGATCCCGGCCGATGAGAAACAGGCGACGCTGCACGAGGACTGGTCGGGCGCGAAGGGGCTCGCCGAGGACGTGCGTCGGTATGGCGCGTGGATGCGTGCGGAGGCGGAGAAGCGCATCGGGCATCTGTATCCGAAGATCGGTGTGACGGCGGAGATGGCGCAGGAACGCGCGGATCTCAGGCCGCTGGTTGGGAAGGAATTGACGGTTATCGCATGGATCTGGGCGCGCACGGTCAGGAGCCCGAATCCGGCGTTCAGTCATGTCGAGGTGCCGCTTGCTTCGACGTTCGTGCTTTCCAGCAAGAAGGGGAAGGAGGCTTATGTCGAGCCTGTTGTCGAAGGGGATGGGTATCGGTTTGAGGTTCGGGTGGGGGAGTTGCCGGAGGGGGCTGAGAATGGGACGAAGCTTGGGCGGGGGGCGAATTTTCGATGCTTGATGTCGGCGGGTCCGATTGAATCGAAGCATATCTATGCCGAGGCAAATGCGGGACGAATGGGTGCGCGTCTCATGGCCATCGTAGCGGAAGGGTCAAAGGGTCGGGTTTATCTTGCTCCGAACTCTCAGCATGAAATCGCAGCGAAAACTGCGCGGCCGCACTGGAAACCTGATCTTGCAATGCCCGGGAATCCTCGCTGGTTTTCGCCGCCCTTGTATGGGTTAAAGGCCTATGGCGATCTTTTTACCCCTCGGCAAGTAGTGGCGCTGACGGCTTTTTCGGACTTGGTGCAGGAGGCCATTGCGAAGTGCCGAGGAGACTTCAGCGTACATGACAGCGAAGACAAGCTGGAACGAAAAGAAAATCCAGCAGATTCAATTAGCTACGCTGATGCAATTGGCATCTACCTTGCACTAGGGGTTGATCGACTAGCAGATCGTAGCTCGACGATCTGTGGCTGGGACACAGGATTCACGAAGATTCGCAACACATTTGGTCGACAGGCTATCCCAATGACCTGGGACTACTGCGAAGGGAATCCATTTTCCGACTCAACGGGCAACTTCGAAGATCTGCTGAATTGGATAGTCGAATTTCTCGCCAACGCCCCAGCTACGATCCTCGGTTTGGCTACCCAAGCAGACGCGCAAACCCAGAACATCAGTTCCTTAAAACTGATCTCCACGGACCCGCCCTACTACGACAACATCGGCTACGCGGATCTTTCAGACTTCTTCTACGTATGGCTGCGCAAATGCCTACGGCCAATCTTCCCGAATCTTTACGCGACAGTAGCTGTCCCGAAGGCGGAAGAGCTCGTAGCCACGCCATATCGCCACGGAGGCAAGAAAGAGGCGGAATCGTTCTTCTTGGATGGAATGACTCGCGCCATTCACAACCTGGCAGAACAAGCACATCCCGCATTTCCGGTCACGATCTATTACGCGTTCAAACAGTCCGAGACGAAGAATGAACAGGGCACTTCCAGCACGGGCTGGGAAACATTTCTTGAGGCAGTACTAAAAGCCGGCTTCGCCCTCACCGGCACATGGCCCATGCGGACTGAACTGAGCAATCGAATGATCAGCTCAGGCACCAACGCCCTCGCCTCCTCCATCGTCCTCGTCTGCCGCAAACGCCCCGCCGACGCCCCCACCGTCAACCGCCGCGAGTTCCTGCGTCAACTCGACGCCGTGCTCACCGAAGCCCTCGACGAAATGACCCGAGGCGGCGTCAACTCGCCGATCGCACCCGTCGATCTTTCGCAGGCCATCATCGGCCCAGGCATGGCGGTATTCAGCCAATACGCCGCCGTCCGCGAAGCCGATGGCACGCCGATGTCCGTACGCACCGCGCTGCAACTGATCAACCGCTTCCTCGCCGACGACGACTTCGACGCCGACACGCACTTCTGTCTCCAGTGGTTCGCACAGGAAGGATGGGCCGAAGGCAAATACGGCGAGGCCGCAGTGCTCGCCACTGCCAAGGGCACGACGGTGCAGGGCCTGCAGGAAGCAGGCGTCGTCGAGAGCGGCGCGGGCAAATTGCGCCTCCTGCGCTGGGCCGAGTTGCCGCGCGACTGGTCGCCCGAACGTGACACGCGCACGCCCGTGTGGGAAGCGCTGCATCAACTGATCCGCGCACTGAATCAGGACGGCGAACGCGCCGCCGGCGCGCTGCTCGCACGCATGCCCACGCGACGCGAACCGGTACGCGCGCTGGCCTATCGCCTCTATACCCTCTGCGAACGCAAAGGCTGGGCCGAGGAAGCGCGCGCATACAACGAACTGGTCATGGCGTGGCCGGGCATCGACAAGGCCTCGGAGGAAGCGGGCGAGCTGTACTCACAAGGCGAATTCAATCTTCACGAGGACAATAAAAATGAACCTGAAACCCTGGCGTGAAATCGCCGTTCCTCACAAGGACGTTCGGGAGAACATGTTCCAGCAGTCCGAATTCGCGGCGGACCTGTCGCGTGTTCACGACGGCACAGCCACGGCCGAATATCAGAGCCCCACGCTCTTCTTCGAGCGCACCTTCATCACCGAAGGCATGCGCCTCCTGCTCGAATCCGTCGTCAAGCGGCTGAGCGGCAAAGGCGGCGATCCCGTCATCCAGTTGCAGACCGCGTTCGGCGGCGGCAAGACGCACACCATGCTCGCGGTCTATCACCTCGCAAAAGGCGAGGCGTCGCCGCGCGACATGCCCGGCATCGGATCGATCCTCGATGCGGTCGGCATCACCGAACTACCGCGCGCACGAATCGCCGTGCTGGATGGCATCAAGTCATCGCCGAATCAGCCGGTTATTCGCGACGGTCAGGCGATCAACACGCTATGGGGCGACCTCGCCTGGCAACTCGGCAAGGCCGAAGGCTACGCCATCGTCGCCGCCGCCGACGCATCCGGCACATCGCCGGGCAAAGCGGTGCTCGAAACGCTGCTGTCTCGCTACGCGCCCTGCGTGATTCTCATCGACGAACTCGTCGCCTATGTGCGTCAATTCGAGGACGGCAAGACGCTGACAGGCGGCAGTTTCGATTCGAACCTCACGTTCGTGCAGGCGCTGACCGAAGCGCTGAAGGCGGTGCCGACCGGCATGCTGCTGGCATCGTTGCCGGAATCGAAGCGTGAAGCCGGCAGCGATCACGGCGCCAAGGCACTCGATTCGCTCGAACGCTATTTCGGCCGTGTCCAGGCGCTTTGGAAACCCGTCGGCACGGAGGAAGCGTTCGAGATCGTTCGCCGGCGCCTATTCGAAACGCCCGCCGATCCGCTCGCCGCCGAAACCGTCTGCCGGGCCTTCGCCGATTATTATCTCGATCATGCCAATGACTTCCCGCGCGAGACACAGGAGAGCCGCTATTTCGAACGCCTGATGCGCGCGTATCCCATTCATCCGGAGGTCTTCGATCGCCTGTATGAAGACTGGTCGTCGCTCGACAACTTCCAGCGCACGCGCGGCGTGCTGAAACTGATGGCGAAGGTGATCCATTGTTTGTGGAAGGAGAACGACAAGGACTTGCTCATCATGCCCGGCAGCTTTCCGTTGAAGGACAGCGCAACCCGCAACGAGTTGCTGTATCACCTGGCGCCGGGCTGGGATCCGGTGATCACACGCAATGTCGACGGCGACGAGGCTGAAACCACCGAGATCGAAAACGTCAATACGCTGCTCGGGAGCGTGCAGGCCTGTCGGCGATCGGCGCGCGCAATCTTTCTCGGCAGCGCGCCGAGCACGTCGAATCAGATGGTGCGCGGAATCGAACTTGAGCGAGTCATGCTGGGCGTTGTGCAGCCGGGGCAGCAGGTCGTCAAATTCAAGGACGGGCTGAGTAGCATGGGTGATCGCCTGCACTATCTCAACAGCGCCAACAACCGTTTCTGGTTCGATACGCGACCGAATCTGCGGCGCGAAATGGAAGATCGCAAAAGACGCTTCAGCGACAATATCGACGTATTCAAGGCCATCGAAGATGGCATGCGGGGCGTTGCGCGTGCGGGTGGCGTGTTTGGCCGCGTGCATGTGTTCACCAGAAGCAGCGACGTTCCCGACGACTTTGCTCTGAAGCTCATTGTCCTGCCGCCGGACGCTTCGTATAGCCGAAGCGCGACTCATCGGCAAGCATTCGAGCGCGCTCAGACGATTCTGGAGAATCGCGGCGATCTACCTCGCCACAAGCAAAACCGCCTGATCTTTCTTGCACCCGACTATGACAGCGTGAGCCGTCTCAGGGATCAGACGCGCTCGGTTCTGGCGTGGCAATCGATCGTCAGCGACATTGAGAATACCAAGCTGATCCTCGATCAGATTCAGGCGAAGCATGCGAGCAAGAGCCTCAGCGCCGCCAAGGATGCGTTGAGCCGAATGCTGCGCGAAACGTACAAGTGGGTGCTTGCGCCATTGCAGGGGGTTAGCGGCGGACGCGTAAAGCCGGACATCGAATGGGACGTGTGCGAGATCAACCCGGGCGCGCCGAATCTCGCGCAGGACATCGAACGCGTGCTGAAGGATACGGAGGCGCTCATCACCCAATGGTCGCCCATTCACCTTCATGCAGAGTTGGCCCGCTGGTTCTGGAAGGAGGATGCGTCAGACGCAAAAGCCCTGACTGTATGGCAGCAGAGTTGTCAGTATCTCTATCTGCCGCGACTCGCAGATGACCGCGTGTTTCAGCACGCGATCGCTATGGGCACCGATAACCAGGATTTCTTCGGGCTGGCGCAAGGCAGGGAAGAGAATCGCTATCTTGGCTTCACGTTCGGCACACGAACTGCGCCGATTCTGGATGATGCGTTGTTGCTCATCGAGCCCAAGGCGGCGGCGGCATTTCTAGAGTCAACCAGGGTCGTAGAATCCGACCCTGACCTTGGCCCTCACACTAAGCCTGAGCTTCACCCAGCGCTGAATCCGAGTGCGAATTCCAAGCCGGGTCCGAAACCCGAGCCATCACCAAGGCCCATCACACGCTTCTTCGGCTCGGTTGATCTAAATCCGTACACGATCACGAAGCATATCGGCGATGTTTCCGACGAGGTGCTTCAGTTGCTGACGAACCGGTCAGGCGTGGACGTGACCGTCACAATCGAGATTCAAGCGAAGTCGCCCTCGGGCTTCGATGGAGAGTTCCAGCGCACGCTGCGTGAAAACTGCAATACCCTCAAATTCAGGCAATCTCAGTTCGAGTCAGACGCGTAGCGCTTGCGCCGAACGAGAGCCGCGCGGAACTGGCGATCCGTGCATGCACACTGAAACGCACCCCGGAAGTTGACCTTCAGTCCAAACTCCGGGGTGTTTTTCTTTGAGTGCCCGACCTGTATCTATGTCGATAAGCGATGGCGAAAAACCTAAACCACATCCGCCCCACGCGCCGCCAGCAACTCGCGCAACACCGAGCGATGACATCTCGCCTCCTCCTCGCAATAACACCCCACCGACATATTCGTCCGATGCGATAACGCCGCGAGCAGATCGAGCGTCTTGCTTGCATCCGGCTCGGCCATCTGCGCCTTGAACTTCTTCACGAACGCGCGCCACGCCTTGTCGTCTTCAACGTGCAGCGCTTCCGTCACCAAGTCCTGCGTCGGCGAAAGCACCGGATACCACACGTCGTAAAAATCGCGCTTCGCGAATTCAGCCTTCGGCACTCCGCGCGGCGGCCGACGCACCGTGCCGATGCGCAACCCTTCATCCTCGGCGCGCGGCGTCCCCAATCTGACGATTCGAATGCTCATTCCCCGCTCTCCTTCGATACTCGTCCGCCAAGCATAACCGCTGACATCGCTTTGAAAGCTCCCGGGCATCCGCAAAGCAAAACCCGCCATCTTCCCGTATCGTTTCGGATTATTCTCCGTTCGCTTACATCCGGAATTCCCGCCGTGCCCACCGAAGAACGCCTCGAAAATCTCCCGCACGATCCCGACGCCCCGATGACCCCGCTCGAGCGCCGTGGCATGGCCGCGATCCTGCTCTCGGTGGCGCTCGCGACGCTCGATACCGCGATCGCCAATACCGCATTGCCCGCCATCGCCGCCGATCTGCATACGACGCCCGCCGCGTCGGTCTGGATCATCAACGCCTATCAGCTCGCGATGGTCGCGACGCTGCTTCCCTTCGCGGCGCTCGGCGGCATCCTCGGTCATCGGCGCGTGTATCTCGGCGGGCTCGTCGTGTTTCTCGTGGCGTCGGCGGTGTGCGCCTTCGCGTGGTCGCTGCCGACGCTCGTCGCCGCGCGCTTGCTGCAAGGCCTCGGCGCGAGCGCGATCATGAGCGTGAACGCGGCGCTCATCAGCGCGATCTTTCCACCGCATCGGCTGGGGCGCGGCGTCGGGCTGAATGCGCTCGTCGTCGGCATCGCGTTCGCAGTCGGACCGACGGTCGCATCGATCGTGCTCTCGCTCGGCACGTGGCCGTGGCTCTTCGCGGTCAACCTGCCCGTCGGCGTGTTCGCGCTGATGATCGCGTGGCCGTCGCTGCCGCAGACCAAACGCGCCGAGCATGGCTTCGATCGCATCGCCGCCCTGCTCAACGTCGTCACGTTCGCGTCGCTGATTTTCGCGCTCGGTGAAGCGGCCCAGCGCGCTCCGGCTCATACCGTGCTGACGGCATTCGGCGTCGCGCTCGTCGCCGGCGTTCTTCTGCTGCGACGCGAACGCGGCCATCCCGCGCCGATGCTGCCCGTCGATCTCTTTCGCCGTCCGATGTTCGCGCTCTCGACGATGACCGCCATCTGCTCGTTCGCCGCGCAAGGACTCGCGTTCGTGTCGCTGCCGTTTTTCTTCGAAAGCGTGCTGGGCCGCAGCCAGGTCGAGACGGGATTTCTGATGACGCCGTGGTCCGCGCTCGTCGCATTGATGGCGCCGATCGCGGGACGTCTCTCCGATCGCCACGCGCCCGGCTTGCTGGGCGGCGTCGGGCTGGCCATTCTATGCGTCGGGATGGTGTCGCTCGCGATGCTGCCGGCGCAGCCGCACGCGCTGGAAATCTGCATCCGCATGGCGATCTGCGGCGCGGGCTTCGGGTTCTTTCAGTCGCCGAATCTGAAGGCGTTCATGTCGAGCGCGCCGCGCGAACGCAGCGGCGGCGCGAGCGGCACGATCGCGACATCGCGGCTGATCGGGCAGGCGACGGGCGCGGCGCTCGTCGCGCTGTGCTTCAGCATCGCCGGGAAACATGGCCCGGCGCTCGCGCTGTCGCTGGGTGCGGCGTTCGCGGGCGCGGGCAGTGTCGCGAGCGGTCTGCGCCTCGTGACGCGCGGTCCGTCGTCGGAGCGAATCGTCGGAGGGCCGTCGCGCGAGACCTGAGCGCGCTCACATCCGCCGCACTTTCACCTTGCGGCCCTTGAGCTTTCCCGCGCCCAGCTTGCGCACGGCGTCGTCCGCAACCTTTCGCTCGACGGCCACGTACGTGACCATGTCCGTCACGTTGATCTTGCCGATCTGCTTGCCGTCGAAACCCGCTTCGCCGGTGAGCGCGCCGAGCACGTCGCCGGGACGGATCTTGTCCTTGCGGCCGCCGAGGATTTGCAGCGTCGCCATCGGCGGCTTCAGATGACCCGGTTCCGCCGATGTCAGTTCGTCGAGCGGATGCCATTCCACTTCCGCGCGCTGCGCCTGTTCGATCGAACCGACCCGGCCCATCTCGTCCATGCTCGCGAGCGACAGCGCCCAGCCTTCCTCCTCCCCGCGTCCCGTGCGACCGATGCGATGCACGTGCACTTCCGGGTCCGGCGTCACGTCGACGTTGATCACCGCTTCCAGTTGCGCGATGTCGAGACCGCGCGCGGCGACATCGGTTGCGACGAGCACCGAGCAACTGCGATTCGCGAACTGCACGAGCACCTGATCGCGCTCGCGTTGCTCCAGTTCGCCGTGCAGCGTCAGCGCTTCGAAGCCTTGCGCGAGCAGCACGTCGAGCAGATCGCGGCATTGCTGCTTCGTGTTGCAGAACGCGAGCGTGCTCACCGGGCGATAGTGATCGAGCAGCAGACCGACCGCGTGAAGCCGCTCGTGATCCTCGACCTGATAGAAGCGCTGCTTGATTTTCGCGTTGCTGTGCTGTTCGGTGAGCTTGATCTCGCGCGGATTGCGCAGGAATTGCTGGCTCAGTTTCGCGATGCCTTCGGGATACGTCGCCGAGAACAGCAAGGTCTGGCGATCCTTCGGGCACTTGCGCGCGACTGACGCGATATCGTCGAAGAAGCCCATGTCGAGCATCCGATCGGCTTCGTCGAGGACGAGCGTGCGCACGGCGTCGAGCGTGAGCGTCGCGCGGTCGAGATGATCCATGATGCGGCCCGGCGTACCCACGACGATATGCGCGCCGTGTTCCAGGCTCGCGATCTGCGGGCGCATCGGCGTGCCGCCGCACAGCGTCAGCACTTTCACGTTCTCTTCCGCGCGCGCGAGGCGGCGGATTTCCTGCGTGACCTGATCGGCGAGTTCGCGCGTCGGGCAGAGCACGAGCGCTTGCACATCGAACTGGCTCGCGTCGAGTTTGGAAAGCAGCGGCAGCGTGAAGGCCGCCGTCTTGCCGCTGCCCGTTTTCGCCTGCGCGATGAGATCGTGGCCCGCGAGCGCCGGCGGCAGGCTCGCGGCCTGGATCGGCGTCATCGACAGATAGCCGAGTTGCTGCAGGTTCGACTGCATCGCCGGCGAGAGCGGCAGACTGCTGAAGGAGGTTTCGGTCGTCATGATTTCAGCGTGTTCCGCGCGGCGGGATGTCGGTGATCTGCTCGTACGTGGCGGTGCCGTCGTCGGCGTCGGTGCGCGAGACGTAGTTGCGCGCGCCGCACATCGGGCAGCGGAACAGCAGGCCCTGGCCTTCGTTCTTGATCACGACGTCCGATAGCGCCCACTCTGCGCCGCAGGACTGGTTTCGACAGGTAAACATGTTCGTAATTCTCTGGTTCGTGGCGCGATCGTGCGCTCAAAGGCGAAAGTGTACGCGTGTCTCGTGCCGACGCGGTCCACGCAAGTCCGCAAGAAATGCTAAAGCGGGTCGTGCTACTTTTCTTTCATCGAGTTTTCTTTCCGGAGCGAACGATGAGCAGCAGGCTCTATGAGGCGCGACTCGCGCGCGTGGTCGCGCATATTCACGATCATCTCGATGATGAACTGGACCTCAATCGGCTCGCGGAGGTCGCGTGTTTGTCGCCTTATCACTGGCATCGGATCTATCACGCTTTTTATGGCGAGACGGCGGCGGCAACCGTGCGGCGGTTGCGGTTGCATCGTGCGGCGAATGAGCTCGTGCATGGCGCCGTGCCGATCGACTCTATTGCCGAGCGCGCCGGATACAGCAGCGTGCAGGCGTTTTCGCGGGCGTTTCAGGCGAGTTACCGGATGGCGCCGGGGCAGTTTCGCAACGAAGGCGGCGCGTCCATGTTTGTCCCTTTCGATGAAGTTCGATCAGGAGATACGGCGATGCATCAAGTCGATATTCGTACCCAGAATGGTTTTACCGTCGCCGCGATGGAGCATCGCGGATCGTATATGAACATCGGGCGGGCGTTCGAGATGCTGTTTCATTGGCTCGCGACGCGCGAGTTGATCGATCCTCGCGCGCGTTCGCTCGGCATTTATTTCGATGATCCTTCCGCCGTCGCCGAAGACGATTTGCGTTCGATGGCCTGTTGCGAGTTGTTCGATGCGGATGCTGTGAAGTTCGAAGCGCCGGTGTCGCGCGTCGAGGTCGCGGGTGGGGAGTTTGCGGTGCTGACGCATGTCGGGCCGTATGCGCAGCTTTGCTTCGCGTATCAGTGGCTTTATGGGGAATGGCTGCCGAAGTCGGGGCGGGAAACGGGCGAGGCGCCCGTGTTCGAGATTTATGTGAATGATCCGCGGGAGACGGTGGCGAGTGAGTTGGTGACGGAGATTTGGATGCCGTTGAAAACGGCAGCGTGACGTCAGAGCGGCCGCGCGCAGCCTTTGAACACCTGCTCGCGATGCCAATCGACGAATGGCTTCGCGGGGTGGTGCTCCTTTCGCACGGGCGCGTTCAGTTGTCCGCCGTGATGTCTGAGCAAAATCTCGTCGAAGCGCTGGCTTCCGTGCGCCTTTTCCGAAACCAGGACACGACGATCGTCGCCCAAGGTGAACGCGCCGATATCGAAGAGCTTGTGATGCAGACAGCACAACGCGATGCCATTCTCGACGACGTCCGGCCCACTCGCCTGATGCCATTTGATGTGCGCTGCCTCGAGGCCGATCGTCACATTGCCGATGCGCAAATCGAGATCGCATAACGCACATCGATATTGATAGGCTGTGAGAACCTGGCCGCGAAACTCGGGATCGCGGCGCCGGCGCGTAACGGACTTGTCGTCGACGAGCGCGAGCGTTGCTTCGTCGTCGAGCGTAAGGCCGACTGCATCGAGAACGTCTCTGTGAATGCTCTCCGGAAAATGCCGGGCGAGCAGCAAGCGAGCGATTGCGTCGATCGCTTTCGGGTCGTGCTGCAGAAGTTGCTGTACCTCACGCGAGAAATGTCCCGTTGCGTTCAGCTCTCGCAGTTCCGTTTTTTTCACATCGTTTCGTCGCGCGATCGGATTGGGCGTCACGCCTGCGGTGACTTCCCAGATGTCGTCGTTTCTCAATCGAACGAACGGCATCTCGGGGTAGAGCGTGCGACGTTGGGGCGCGAATTCTTTTAGAAGGTCGCACAGTTTGCGCTCGTAGTTTCGGAAAGGTACATCTTTGATACCCCGCGAGAAGAGTCCGAGCGCGAGCAAGACGAGAAGCGGCTTATGAGGCGCGCGTTCGCCGTTGCTCTGCCAGACTTTCAACTCCGCGAAGCGCTGAAGAATTTCAGGAAGGCTGGCAGCACTCATGGTTTGAACAAATAATCGGCGACGAAGAAAAACCCGTGTGGCTCTGCGCGCACACGGGTTTGAATGAAGCGGGAGTGGGTCAAGCAAACACTCAAACGTCGATATTCCCCGCCCGCAACGCATTACTCTCGATAAACGCTCTGCGCGGTTCGACATCATCGCCCATGAGCGTCGTAAAGATGCCATCCGCCGCAATCGCGTCTTCGATCTGCACGCGCAACAGACGCCGCACGTTCGGATCCATCGTCGTTTCCCAGAGCTGCTCGGGGTTCATCTCGCCGAGCCCCTTATACCGCTGCTTGCTGACATTGCGTTCCGCGTCGGCGATCAGCCACTTCATCGCAGTCTTGAAATCCGTCACGGCCATCGACCGTTCGCCGCGCTTGATCAACGCGCCTTCGCCGATCAAGCCCTTGAACGTGTCCGCCGTCGAGACGAGCTGCTTGTAGTCCGCCGTCAACTGAAGGTCTTCATCGAGCACGGTGACCTTCACGTTGCCATGATGACGCCGCTTGACGTGTAGCGAGCGCAACTCGCGCACTTGATCGTAAGCCGCCTCGACGGTCACTTCCGGCTTCAACGGATCGGCGCGCAACCGCGCTTCCAGACGCTTCGCCGATGCATCGGCCGCCTCCTGCGACGAAAGATCGATGACGATGCCATCCATCACCGATTCGAGCGCGGCCGCGTCATAAATGCGGCTCAAACGATCGACAACCGCCTGCGCGAGCAGATACGCGCGCGCGAGCTCACCCAGGGCATCGCCCGAAATGGGATCGGCGCCCTCGTTCGGAATCAGTTCGGACCCTTGCAGCGCCAGCTTCAGCATATGCTGATTGAGCTCGTGCGCGTCCTTCATATACCGCTCGTCCTTGCCCGCCTTGATCTTGTAAAGCGGCGGCTGCGCGATATAGATGAACCCGCGCTCGACGATCTCCGGCATCTGCCGATAGAAGAACGTCAGCAGCAGCGTGCGGATGTGCGCGCCATCGACGTCAGCATCGGTCATGATGATGATGCGGTGATAGCGCAGCTTGTCGAGGTTGTAATCATCCTTGCCGATACCGCAGCCGAGCGCCGTCACCAGCGTGACGATCTGCTCGGACGAAATCAGCTTGTCGAAGCGCGCCTTCTCGACGTTCAGCACCTTCCCGCGCAACGGCAAAATGGCCTGGAACTTGCGATCGCGCCCTTGCTTGGCCGATCCGCCCGCCGAGTCGCCCTCGACGATATAAATCTCGGACTTCGCCGGATCCTTCTCCTGGCAATCCGCGAGCTTGCCCGGCAAGCCGACGCCATCGAGAACGCCCTTTCGACGCGTCATTTCACGCGCCTTGCGCGCCGCATCGCGAGCACGCGCCGCATCGACGATCTTGCCCGTGATGATCTTCGCGTCGCTCGGCGTCTCCTGCAGATAATCTTCGAGCGCCTTCGCCACGACTTCCTCGACCGGCGCGCGCACTTCCGACGACACCAGCTTGTCCTTCGTCTGCGAACTGAACTTGGGCTCCGGCACCTTCACCGACAGCACGCACGACAGACCCTCGCGCATATCGTCGCCGGTGGTTTCGACCTTGGCCTTCTTCGCGATCTCGTTATCGACGATGTACTTGTTGATGACACGCGTCATCGCCGCGCGCAGGCCCGTCAAGTGCGTGCCGCCATCGCGCTGCGGAATGTTGTTCGTGAAGCACAGCACGCTTTCGTTGAAGCTGTCGTTCCACTGCATCGCCACTTCGACGGTCACGTTCTCGCGCTCGCCAACCGCATGGAACACGGTCGGATGCAGCACCTGCTTCGCCTTGTTGATGTACTCGACGAAGCCCTTCACGCCGCCCGCGAACGCGAAATCGTCTTCCTTGCCGGTGCGCTGATCCGTCAAACGGATACGCACGCCGTTGTTCAGGAACGAGAGTTCGCGCATGCGCTTCGCGAGAATGTCGTAGTGAAACTCGACATTGCCGAAGATGGTGGCGTCGGCGAGGAAATGCACTTCGGTGCCGCGATTCTCCGTATCGCCGACGACGGGCATCGGCGAATACTGCACGCCATTCTCTTCGATGATCTCGCGGTTCTGCACGACGCCGCGCGCGAATTCCATGAAGTGCTTCTTGCCGTCGCGGCGCACCGTGAGGCGCAGCCACGCCGACAGCGCGTTCACGCACGACACGCCCACGCCGTGCAGGCCGCCCGACACCTTGTAGCTGTTCTGGTCGAACTTGCCGCCCGCGTGCAGCTCGGTCATCACGATTTCGGCGGCGCTGCGCTTCGGATCGTGCTTGTCGTCGCGCTTCAGGCCGGTCGGCACGCCGCGGCCGTTGTCGGTCACGGAAATCGAGTTGTCGGCGTGAATCGTGACGTGGATGTCGTCGCAATAGCCGGCGAGCGCTTCGTCGATGGAGTTGTCCAGCACTTCGAAAACGAGGTGATGCAAACCGGTGCCATCCGACGTATCGCCGATGTACATGCCCGGCCGCTTGCGCACCGCCTCCAGACCTTCGAGGATCTGAATGGACGATGCGCCATAGCTATTGTCAGGCTTGTTGTCGGGCTGCGAATTTGTGTTTTCAGTCATGGAATTTTCCGGTTCTGCGTCACTGCCTGGGTTGCTGCTCGAACTTTTCAAATCACCTTAAAAACGCCAAAGGGGCGCGCCGCCCCTTGGAGTGTTCTCGGTATTGCGTGCGTCAGATGCGCATCGGCATCACCACGTACTTGAATTCCTCGTTCTCGGGAATCGTGATGAGCGCGCTGGAATTGGCATCGCCGAGGCTCACCTTGAGCGTGTCGACCTTCAGATTCGCGAGCACATCGAGCAGATACGTGACGTTGAATCCGATATCGACGGTGTCGCCCTGATATGCGATCTCCAGCTCTTCCTGCGCCTCTTCCTGGTCGGCGTTGGTCGACATTATCTTCAACTGGCCCGGTTCGACCAGGCAACGCACGCCCTTGAATTTGTCCGAAGTCAGGATGGCCGCGCGCTGCAGCGAACGCTGCAATTCTTCACGGCCGATTTCGAACGTGTTCTTGTGCGACTTCGGAATCACGCGCTGGAAGTCGGGGAACTTGCCCTCGACGAGCTTCGACACGAGTTCCACCTGGCCGAAGCTGAACTTCACCTGCGTCGCCGCGATGTCGATGTTCAGGGAATCGTCGATGTCTTCGAGCAGGCGCTGGAGTTCGAGAATCGTCTTGCGCGGGATGATCACTTCCTGGCGCGGAAACGAGCCTTCGATCTTCATCGACGAAAACGCGAGACGGTGTCCGTCGGTCGCGACCGCCATCAGTTCGTCGCCGTCCACCACGAGCAGCATGCCGTTCAGGTAGTAGCGGATGTCCTGCTGGGCCATCGCGAAATAGACCATGCCGAGCAACTGGCGGAATGTCTTTTGCGGAACCGAAAGGCTCGCGCCGAAGTCAGTAGCCTGGTTGACGGTGGGAAATTCGTCGGCGGCGAGCGTCTGCAGCGCGAAACGGCTTTTGCCGGAACGCACCGTGAGGCGCTTGTCGGAGAGATCCAGCACCACTTCGCCCGAGGGCATCGCGCGCAGAATGTCGAGCAGTTTGCGCGCGGCGACCGTGGTGGCAACCTGGTCGCTGCCGACGCCGAAATCGGCGCGGGTCGTGATCTGGAGTTCGAGGTCGGTCGAGAGGAACGACACATCGGCGCCGTTCTTGGTAATCAGCAAATTCGCGAGGATCGGCAACGTATGGCGGCGTTCTACGATGCCGCTCACGGTTTGCAGCGGCCTTAGAAGATTATCTCGTTCGGTCTTGACCAGTTGCATAGAGTTCCTTCGTTGATGTGACGGCCTGTCCGCCGGTTTCGCCACCAGATTTGCCCAGCGGACAACCTCGTAACACGCGTTGCCGGCCCCCCGCCGGTCACTCGCGAAAACTGCGCTCGAAAGCCGCCCAGGCCACGGACGGCTAAACCTATATTGTGCCTCAAAACGGAACCGCCCCCTAAAATTGGGGGCGATTTCACCAAAAAACAGGCTCTCGAACGCAATAAATGACGCGTGCGTCCGTCGTACAGCGTGTGTTGGCTCGTCAGCCCTTCAGCGTTTGTTCGAGCACGTGCAGTTCGTGGTTCAACTGCGCATCGGTGCCGCGCTCGGCGCCGATCTTGCGCACCGCGTGCAGCACGGTCGTGTGATCGCGCCCGCCAAACAGTTCGCCGATCTCGGGCAGGCTCTTCTGCGTCAGCTCCTTCGCCAGATACATCGCGATCTGGCGCGGGCGCGCAATGTTGGCCGGCCGCTTTTTCGAGTACATGTCGGCGACCTTGATGTTGTAGAAATCGGCGACGGTCTTCTGGATGTTCTCCACCGAGATCTGCCGGTTCTGCACCGTCAACAGGTCTTTGAGCGCTTCCTTGGTCAGCTCGATCGTGATGTCGCGGCCATGGAACTTCGAGTACGCCAGGATCTTGCGCAGCGCGCCTTCGAGTTCACGCACGTTCGAACGCAGATGCTTCGCGACGAAGAACGCGACGTCCTCCGAGAGGCTCACGCCTTCGGACTGCGCCTTCCTCATCAGAATCGCGACGCGCATTTCCAGCTCGGGCGGCTCGATGGCGACCGTCAGGCCGGAGTCGAAGCGCGAGATCAGGCGATCGTCGATGCCGGAGATTTCCTTCGGATAGGTATCGCTCGTGATGATGACCTGCGCCTTGTTGGCGACGAGCGCCTCGAACGCGTAGAAGAACTCTTCCTGTGTGCGCGACTTGCCCGAGAAGAATTGAATATCGTCGATGAGCAGCAGATCGAGCGAGTGGTAGTAGCGCTTGAAGTCGTCGAACGCCTTGCGCTGGTACGCCTTCACGACATCCGATACATACTGTTCCGCGTGGATGTAGCGGATTCGCGCGCCCGCCTTGTCCATCAGCAACTGATTGCCGATGGCATGAATCAGGTGCGTTTTGCCGAGGCCCACGCCGCCATACAGGAAGAGCGGGTTGTACGAGATGCCCGGATTGTCGGCGACCTGAATGGCGGCCGCGCGCGCGAGCTGGTTCGCCTTACCGGTGACGAAGTTGTCGAACGTGAGCACCGGGTTCAGCTTGGAACGCTCGTAGGCGGAATCGGTTTCACCACCCGCCGACGGAGCGCCGCCGGGGCGCCACGTGCGTCGGCCAGCGGCGGCTTCGTTGGCGTCGAGGCTCGGGAGATCGAGATCGGCCTGGTCTTCCTGCGTCGCTTGCGCCTGCTGCGCCGCTTCGGCTGCGAGCGCGTTGATGTGCGCGGTGGCGTTCGCGTGCGCGACGACGGAAGGCGCCTGCGGCACGGCCGCCGACGGCGCCGGAGCGCGCGGCGCGGCGGGCGCGCTCGCGGTCGGGCGCGGCGCTGCGCTCAGGCCGCCGCCGATCGCGTTGCGCGCGGTCGCTTTGGGATCGAGCACGAATTGAACATCGATAGGCGCGCTGAAAAAATCGCGCGCAACATCGGCGATACGGCCCGAAAACTGGCTCTTCACCCAGTCGAGCTTGAAGCGGTTGGGAGCGGCGATGCGCAGGGTGTTCGCGTCGGCATCGAAGTCGACCGGGGTCAGCGGCTTGATCCACGTGACGTACTGCTGCGGCGTGAGTTCACGCGCAAGCAGTGCGGAACAGTGTTCCCAGAAATCGTTCATCGAGTGCGGTCGTTATGGTTGCTCCGCACCTGCAGGCCGTGCTTGCCGAACGTTCGGACAAGTCCCGGCACAGCCGAGCAGGCATGCTCCGGAGGCTTACGCCGCAAGGGTTTGCGGGCGGATGGCGGGCCGAAGCAGCGGGCGGATATTTGGGAGTAAGGCGAGATTCTAACGCCAAAAGAGGGTGACGCGCGAGTTATCCACAGGGTCAAATCAGCACGTCCAACAGGCCGGAAATCTGCCGGAATGCGCGCTCGCTTGCGCTAACCTATTGACGGTCAATAGGAAAACGGTTTAAATAGCGGGTTCCGCGAAAACAGAATTCCTGAACCTCCGGCCATCGCGCTTGCAGTGACCACACTGGAGCCAAGCCCGCGCGGTCAATTAACTCAAGTGAGAGCACCATGAAACGTACTTACCAACCTTCCGTGACGCGCCGCAAGCGCACCCATGGCTTCCGCGTTCGCATGAAGACCGCTGGCGGCCGCAAGGTCATCAACGCTCGCCGCGCGAAGGGCCGCAAGCGCCTGGCTATCTAAGTCTGCCGAGTGCACGCTCGCGTTTGGATCTTGCACTCGACGGCGAGCCGCTTACGCGCCGCAGAGAAGTCTTGAGACAGGACATCGTTCAGTTGCCGGCGCAGGCCACGTTCCCCAAGGCCGCAAGGCTGCTGAAAACGGATGAGTTCTCATCCGTTTTTCGTTTGCGCCCCTGGCGGCGTTCGCCGCACTTCGTTCTGTACGGCAAGCCGTCCGGGAAGGAAGCGCGGCTCGGGCTGGTGATCGGCAAGAAGCAGGCGCCGCGCGCCGTCACGCGCAATCTGATCAAACGGCTTGCGCGCGACATGTTCCGGCTGCGGCGCGCGCAGTTGAACGGGTTCGATATCCTCGTGCGGCTGCACGCGAAGATCGACCGCAAGGCGATGCCGAGCGCGAGTTCTCCGCCGCTTCGGGCGCTCGTCGGCAGCGAGCTGGAAACATTGTTCGACCGTGCCGTGCGCGAAGCCGCGCGCCGCAGGGCCGAAACCGTGGCGGTGCTGCCCGAGGCGCCCGCCGTCGACGAATCACCCGGCCCGTCAGGGTCATGAAGCGCGGTTGCGCCAGACGTTTGCCTTTCACGGCGTGTCTGGCGTGCGGCGCGAAGACTATGCAAACGGCACTCATCGCGTTGTTGCGCTTCTACAAGGTTGCTGTGAGCCCGCTGCTCGGCAACCGGTGCCGTTTTTATCCTTCCTGTTCCGACTACGCGCGCGAAGCAATCCAGTATCATGGCGCCGCGCATGGCACGTATCTCGCCGTAAAGCGGCTGTGCCGCTGCCATCCCCTTTCGGCGGGCGGCGTCGATCTCGTGCCGCCTCCCCGCGGACACGTCGGCACTGACGACGCGTCCGAATCGCGCCCGGACTCGGGGCAAGACAAGCTTTCAACACTAAACGGCGCTGAAGCGCTTTCCGATCGACACTGAGACAACGCATGGATATCAAACGCACCGTCCTATGGGTCATCTTCTTCGTGTCAGTTGTCCTGTTGTTTGACAACTGGCAACGGGACCATGGGCGCCCGTCGATGTTCTTCCCGAGCGCGACGCAACCGGCCAAGACCGCCAGCAACCCGGCACCGGGCTCGGCCGCATCCGGCGCGCAGCCGTCGGAGCTTCCGAACACGCCCGCAGGCACGGCCGCGCCCGGTACGACGACGCCCCCCGCCACGGCGCAAGCCCAGGTAGTGAAGTTCACGACGGACGTCTACTCCGGTGAAATCGACACGCGCGGCGGCACGCTCTCGAAGCTCGCGCTGATGAAGGAAGGTGACGGCAAACAGCCGGATCTCTACATCACGCTCTTCGATCACACCGCGAACCACACGTACCTCGCGCGCACGGGCCTCCTGGGCGGCGACTTCCCGAACCACAACGACATCTTCACGCCGGTTCCCGGCCAGACGTCGCTGACGGGCGACGAGAAAACGCTGAAGATCGCGTTCGAATCGCCGGTGAAGGGTGGCGTGAAGGTCATCAAGACCTACACGTTCACGCGCGGCAGCTATGTGATCAACGTCGACACGAAGATCGAGAACGTCGGCACGGCGCCGGTTTCGCCGAAGCTCTACATGGAGCTCGTGCGCGACAACACGCCTGTCGAGACGCCGCGTTTCTCGCATACGTTCATCGGGCCGGCGGTCTACACGGATCAGAAGCACTTCCAGAAGATCGACTTCTCCGACATCGACAAGAACAAGGCAACGTTCGAACCTTCGTCGGATAACGGCTGGGTCGCGATGGTCCAGCACTACTTCGCGTCCGCGTGGATTCCGCAGCAAGGCGTGAAGCGCGACATCTACGTGCAGAAGATCGATCCGGACCTGTATCGCGTCGGCATGACGCTGCCCGCGCAGACGATCGCGCCGGGACAGTCCGCGAACGTCGATGCGCGTCTTTTCGCCGGTCCGGAAGAAGAGCGCATGCTCGAAGGCATCGCGCCGGGTCTGGAGCTCGTGAAGGACTACGGCATGGTGACGATCATCGCCAAGCCGCTCTTCTGGCTGCTCGAGAAGATTCACAGCTACGTCGGCAACTGGGGCTGGGCGATCGTGCTCCTGACGCTGCTCATCAAGGCCGTGTTCTTCCCGCTGTCGGCGGCGAGCTACAAGTCGATGGCGCGCATGAAGGAAATCACGCCGCGCATGCAGCAGCTTCGCGAGCGCTTCAAGAGCGATCCGCAGAAGATGAACGCCGCGCTGATGGAGCTTTACAAGACGGAGAAGGTGAATCCGTTCGGCGGCTGTCTGCCGGTGGTCGTGCAGATTCCGGTGTTCATCTCGCTGTACTGGGTGCTGCTGTCGTCGGTGGAAATGCGCGGCGCGCCGTGGATTCTCTGGATTCACGATCTGTCGCAGCAAGACCCGTACTTCATCCTGCCGGTGCTGATGGCCGTCTCGATGTTCGTGCAGACCAAGCTGAACCCGACGCCGCCGGATCCCGTTCAGGCAAAGATGATGATGTTCATGCCGATCGCGTTTTCGGTCATGTTCTTCTTCTTCCCGGCCGGTCTCGTGCTGTACTACGTGGTGAACAACGTGCTGTCGATCGCGCAGCAGTACTACATCACGCGCATGATGGGCAAGAACAGGAAGAAGCCGGCGTAAGCGGCTGCTTCGGTCACCCAGATGTGAAAACGCCCGGCTCGCCGGGCGTTTTGTTTTTGTGGGAGAGGATTTACCGCTTCATCGAACCATAGAACTGATCGATGAGTTCTTCGAGCAAGTACCGATGATGCGGCGACAGCGCCTCGATCTTCGTCGCCAACTCGAGCGTCTCCTCGGACGCGGGATATCGCTCGTCGCGCGCGAGGGGCTTCGGCGTCACTTGCGGGTTGCCGCTTGGCGGCGGCCCGTAGTGCAGCCAGTGCTGATCGACCTTGAACCATTCGGCGAGCGTCTCCAGCTTGTCGACGGTTGGAATCGAGCGGCCGGTGAGCCACTTGTGCGCCGTCTGCGGTGAAACCGACTCGCCTTGATAGCGCAGGTTGAAATGCAGTGCGAGGTCAGTCGCGCCGCGCATCCTTTCGGGTGCACGGGTCATCGAGAATTTGAGCCGCTCGGAGAAATCGGCCTTTTCTTGTGGTGTGGGCATGGGCTGGATTGTGCGAGGCAATCGCTGCTTACCAGTCAACCAGTTGCGCTACATTTGTCGCGGCTCCGCACATTTTTATCTTAAATACGCACTCGATTTGATTGCCGTTTGGCAGCGTATTTCCGACGCGATGCGAGTTACCGCGCGCCTCGGCGATTCCATCGGTGCACAATTTCCATTTTAAGTTCAGTGTAATTTTTTATCTCAAAAAAGCTAACACTCGCGCTATCGCAGCGCGAGCGCGAGGCGGCCCGCTTGGCACCCCGCGATACAATGCCCGCACTCCGAAACCATCCGACTGCACCGCCGACATGCTGAGCAACGACACCGATCCGATCGTCGCAATCGCCACCGCGCCCGGGCGTGGCGGAATCGGCGTCGTGCGTCTGTCGTTCGGCCGTGGGGCCGAAGCCGCGGCGCAAAAAGCGATGCACGCGTTGTGCGGTCAGGCTCTGGCGCCGCGTCACGCGAGCTATGTGCCGTTCATCGACGGTAACGGCGAAGCACTCGATCGCGGCATTGCGCTCTATTTCCCCGCGCCGCATTCGTACACGGGCGAGCACGTGCTGGAGTTGCAAGGCCACGGCGGTCCGATCGTGCTGCAACTGGTGCTGCAACGCGCGATCGAAGCTGGGCGCGACTTCGGCCTGCGACTCGCCGAGCCCGGCGAATTCACGCGGCGCGCATTTCTCAACGACAAGCTCGATCTGGCGCAGGCAGAAGCCGTCGCCGATCTGATCGAAGCCAGCACGGAGGCCGCCGCGCGCTCGGCCGGCCGTTCGCTGGATGGCGCGTTCTCGCGTGAGATTCATGCGCTCGTAGAAGACGTGATCACTTTGCGCATGCTCGTCGAAGCGACCCTAGATTTTCCGGAGGAAGAGATCGACTTCCTGGAAGCTGCCGATGCTCGCGGCAAACTCGCGCGGATCCGGCAGCGGCTGGATACCGTGCTCGCCGATGCGCGTCAGGGCGCGCTTCTACGCGAAGGCTTGTCGGTCGTGCTCGCGGGGCAGCCGAACGTGGGCAAGTCGTCGCTGCTCAATGCGCTCGCGGGCGCGGAGCTCGCGATCGTCACGCCGATCGCCGGCACCACGCGCGACAAGGTTGCGCAGACGATTCAGGTCGAAGGCATCCCGCTGCACATCATCGATACGGCCGGTCTGCGCGAAACGCAGGACGAGGTGGAGCGAATCGGCATCGAGCGCACGTGGGGAGAAATCGAGCGCGCCGATGTCGTGCTGCATCTGCTGGACGCGCGCGAGGGCACGACACCGGAGGACCAAGCCATCGCGGCGCGCTTTCCGGCGGGCGTACCTGTCGTGCGGGTGATGAACAAGACGGATCTCGCGGGCACGCCGCCCTCGGCCCATGACGATGAAGGTCACACGCGCGAGGTCAACTTATCGGCGAAAACCGGCGACGGCATTTCGCTGCTGCGCGATGTGCTGCTGAAAATCGCTGGCTGGCAGGCGGGCGCGGAAAGCGTGTATCTCGCGCGCGAACGTCACCTGATCGCATTGCGCGAGACCCGCGAGCACCTCGCACTCGCCGCCGAACATGCCGAACAGCATTCGCAGGTGCTCGATCTGTTCGCGGAAGAGCTGCGGCTCGCGCAGGACGATCTCAATTCGATTACGGGGGAATTCACGTCCGACGACCTTTTGGGCGTGATCTTCAGCCGCTTCTGCATCGGAAAATAACGTGTCGCCAAGGGATGCCCGAGGACGACAGGCCGAAACCCTGAAACTCCCGCCCGCATTAGCGCTCAGTGCAAACTTTGCCAAGGAATAGCAATTGACGCCCACGGCCCATTAGTACACAGTTCAGTACACAAGACGCCTGTGTACTTTTCCCTGTGTACTAATGCCATGCCGAAACTCGCCAATCCGCTCAACGACACACGCATCAAGGCTCTGAAACCGAAGGGCAATCGTTACAGCGTCGCGGACGGCGGCGGCTTGGTGCTTGAAGTGATGGCGTCAGGATCGAAGTTTTGGCGCTACCGTTATTCCCTGCACGGCAAGCAACAGCCAGTCGTCACCATCGGCGAATATCCCGCGACGAGCCTGTTGGCGGCTCGGGAGCGTGCGCGACGCTATGCCGAAATAGTGGCCGGGGGAGTTTCCCCCGTCGCGGACGCGAAAAAGGATCGTGGTTCGGTCAAGACGCTGAACACGGTTCGAGAGTTCGGCGCCTACTGGACCGAGCAGCAGATGAGCAGCAAGTCCGCCGAATACCAACGCAACACGAGCCGCGCGCTGGACAAGGACGTTTATCCCGCAATCGGAAACAAGGCGCTCGCCGACGTCACGCCGGGCGATGTACTGGCGATCTGCGACCGCATCAAGAAGCGAGGCGCGCCGAAGATGGCGCTGCATACCCGGAACGTCATCAAGCGACTGTTTGAGTACGCCATTGCCCGACAATTGACGACGATCAATCCGGCTTCTGCAATTGTGGCGCGATTCATTTCGACACAAGACAGCCGCGCGCGCGTTCTCTCGCCGGACGAGATAGGCCGAGTGCTCCGCGCTGTGTACGCCTCAAGCATCCGCCGGCCGCTGAAGCTCGCAATTCATCTCCTCGTGCTGACGATGGTGCGAAAGTCCGAGCTCATCGAGGCGCGGTGGACGGAATTCGATCTGGACGCGGGAATATGGCGCATTCCCGCTCATCGGATGAAGAAGGATCGAGAGCACTGGGTGTACCTTGCGCCGCAAGCCGTCGCCATGCTGCGCGAGCTGCACGAGAACCGCACCAGCCAAGACTATGTTTTCCCCACGGTGCGTGGCACGGATCGACCGATAGCCAAGTCCACACTCAACCAAGCCATCCGCGCTCTGGACATGGAAGTACAGCACTTCGTTCTCCACGATTTCCGCCGAACCGCCAGCACACACCTTCACGAAATGGGGCAGTCATCGGACGCGATCGAGAAGGCACTCGCGCACACGATCAAGGGAATCAAGGGCGTGTACAACCGCGCCGAATACGCTGCGGAACGCCAGCGCATCCTGCAACTATGGGCCGAGTTCGTCGATGCGCAAATCGATGAAGGCCGGAAGGTTGTAATCGGCAACTTCGGATCTGTAGCCTGACCGGTAGCTGTACAGACAAACAGCACCAGACCTACAATCGTTCGCAATTGTTGCCTCATAACGACAACGAGCAGCACGCCGCGCCTTCATCGGCCAATCGAGCCCTTATCCGGCTGGCGCGGTTCTCTATAGGAGCCGAGGGACGCGAAGATGGACAAAATCACTGATGCCGAAAGGTGGAAACTACTGCTGCCGCTCGCGCTGGCCGATGTAAAGAAAAACGGAATGGACGGCCCGATGATGCCCGCCGTTCGAGCGAAGACGATTGAACTATTAGAAAAGTTGTACGGCGATCTGGATGATGAACTGCGATCCCGGGCGGCCGACTTCGCGTACAAAGCTTTTAGGGAAGTGACGCGAGACTGCAATCGCCTTTCCGCTCTCGACAAAGCTCTAACAGCTCACTCACCATCGGGATTGGAACTCATAGCCTTTCACTTGTTCGCATCGGTATGGGAAGAAGCGTATGTAAAGGCGTTCTTTCGGGCTAACGCGGCAGTAGACGCGACTATCGCAGCGCGAGATCGTGCGAAGGCCCGCCACGCAAAAAGCCCGGAGGCCGCCGCAAAACTCGCGGTTCATGAGAGTTGGAAAAGATGGCAGGCCCACCCTTCCCTGTATCGCAGCAAATCCGCATTTGCCTTATCGATGCTCGACACCAACGACACATTACGCAGCCAGCAGACCATCGAACGATGGTGCCGCCTGTGGGAGCGCGCTGAAAAGTAAGGCGTCTCATGCGCCGTAGCATCCGGACGCAGCAGCGAACAGTACAGATCGTTCGGCGCACGCTGCTTTTGTCACGCTGAATCGCTCACTACGCTGACGGCCATTGCAACCAACGCCCACGGAGGGCAGCAATGGCAACCACCACCAACACGACAAGCGGCGCGCTATCCATCGATACAGCGCGCGCCGCCCGCGCCCGCACTCCCGCCACCCCGAGCAACGAAACGATGCCAGCGACCGGCCTTGGCCGATGGCGCACGTTCGGCCGCTTCGTCGGCGTCAGCCGCGAGAAGTGGCGGCTGCTCGTTCTCGAAGGAAAAGCCCCGCAACCAATCCGAATGGGCATTCGCTGCTCCCTGTATGAGTACGCCGAGATTCATCAATGGCTGTCTGACCCGCTCAACTACCGCGCCCCTGCGCCGAGCTCGACGGGAGCCGCCTGATGCACGCCGCCGCCACCGCCGCGCCCCTGCTCGACCTGCGCCGCTCCGACCACGAGCGATTGCGCGTCACCCTTTCTGAGTTTCGCGGCCGAACGCTGGTCGATCTGCGCTTCTGGTACTTGACGGACGCCGGCGAATGGAAGCCGGGCCGCTCCGGCGTCTCGCTGCGCGCGAGTCAGGTGGGCGAAGTTGTCCAAGCGCTCACGCTGGCGGCGCGCTCGGTCGATCCGAAGGAGGGGAATTGATGAGCGCGAGCAACCTTTTTCGGCATGGCGCATGTGCAAACTTGCTTTCAATTTCTTTTCATGCATGTACAGACGGCTTACGACATATCTTCTCCAGAATGTCCCTACATGAAGTGAAGTACATGACGTTCATGAAGTACATCGATGGAGCGCGCAAACGCCCCGCCGTGGACGCTGCGCTGTTGCACGAACACTGCGCGACGTTAACTGTTTTCCCCGAGTGCATAGAGAATGTGGTGCAAAATGTCGCATTCACGGACACCGCATTGACGGTCGGAGCAGCTCGCCGCTATTCTGAATCCGCGCCTGAGACAACAGGCCACGGGTTTAGCAGCTCGGAAAATGAGAGGCGGACTGCCGCCGCTGTGCGGCTTTTTCATGTCCGTTCGCCTTCGCGCGCCTTCTTCCATGGGCGGGCCTTGGCGGGGAGCCTTCGGGCTGCCGGTTGCCTCCATTTCCGGTCTGCTAACCCCGCTTCGTGCCCGCCCACCCCATTTAGCAGTGGACGGCGGGCCTTCAATCAAAATGGAGGCCGCACTATGCGCCATATCCCCGCTCGCCCCGAGCAAACGCAGTCCCCCATCCAGCTCGAAATCATTCGCCGCGCCCTGCGCGACGCCGCGACGGCCCCTACCGTAGTCGACGCGCTCGACATTACCGGCGACGCGCTGCGCCAGCTCGCGGAGTTCGCCCGCGCGGAGGTGGCGCATGGATAACACACTGCTCCAGATCGACATCGCGCCGGAACAGCTCAAGGCGGCGCGCGCAGCGCTCCAGCGCGCACATCTGCATTTCAGCCGCATTGAATCCGCCCTGGTCGGAAATAACCCCTGCATCGTTCTGGCGCTCGCCCATGCCGTGCTCGGCGCGCGCGCGGCCGACGAAGCACGCACGGCGGCGGAGGTGCTTCATGGTTAAGCGCCTGCAACTCGATCCGGTCGAAATCATCCTTGCGCGCCTGCGAACGCTGGCCGTGCTGCTGTCGGCGGAGGAAGTCGCCGCCGCATTTTCCCGCCTCGACGTGACGGAACAAGTAACGATGTTCGGTCTGTTCGAAAGCCTCGCCGCGGATCTCGCCACGGCGGTGGCTCGCGACGCGGAGGTGCCGGCATGAAAGCGACCCACAAGGCAATCCCGGCCGCGCTCGCATTCGAAGCGAGCGAGGCAGAACCCGCATTGAGACAGCGTGTGCCCGCTGGCGCGCTTTCGCATATGCGCGCCCTTAAGGACTCCTCAATGGGAGGCGCACATGCTTGAACACGCTCTCCTCTTTGCGGACTGGCTCTACGATCACAAACGGCGCGACGTGGCAATCGTCTTTTCGGCGGCATGGCCCTACCGGTTCGCTGCCGTGCTCGATACGCAGCTCGCGACGGCTGAAACGCTGAACGAGCGCGCGCCGGAGCTCATTCCCCTGTTGGCGGAGATCTGCGAGCGCCAGCGCGACCGGCTGCGCGGCTTCGACTACTCGATGGCTTATGAGCCGTGGGAGCCGATGACGTTTGACCCCCATATGAACCTGGCCGCGCTGCGCTTCGATCCGCGTGCGACGGACGCGGAGCAGATCAATCGCGACGGCCCTTCCATCGTGTTCGCGCTCACGCGAGAACTCGAACTCGCGCGGGAGTGCCGCAATGCCTGACCACAGCGAAAGGACCAGCACGGTGCTGGACGAGCCCAAGCAGACGGGATCGCACACGACCAACGAAGTGTTGCGCGACAAGGCGCTGCTTCGAATCGAGGAAGCAGCGAACGGCGCGCACGCGCTGGCCGCGGTCGCGGCGCTTCAGCTCAGCGGCGTGGAGCTCGACACGGCGGAATTCTGCGTGCTCGTTTCCGATGCGGTAGAGCTGCTGAACAGGCGCCTGCACGCAGTCCACTTGTTGATTGGTGGCGGCGGGTTGCCGTCCACGCTGACGGAGGCGCAGTGAGCCACACCCATAACATTGAAACAGAATTCGCCGGCGCGCTCGCGGCGGCGGGCTTTCCGCCGGCCGAGATCATCGCGGACGGCGAGTTGCATCGCATCGACGGTCCGGAGGACAAGCGAGGCAAGAAAAGCGGCTGGTACGTGTTGCACGCGGATGGCATCGGCGGCGGCGCGTTCGGCTGCTACAAGACGAACATTCGGCGAAAGTGGCGCGGCAGCGCGCCCGCCGCTATGACGCACAGTGAACGCGATCTGTGGCGCGAGCGGATCAAACGGCGGCGCGAGTTGGCCGATGCGGAGCGCGCCCGCGTGCGCGCGGAGGCCGCGAAGGAGTCGCGCGAGCTGTGGGACCATGCACGCGCGGCGACGGTCGATAACCCCTACTGCAAGCACAAGGGCATCAAGCCGTTCGGTCTGAAGGAGTTCCACGACAGGCGCACGTTGATCGTGCCAATCAGCAACAGCGCCAGCGAGCTGATGAACGTCCAGTTCATCGACAAGGACGGCACGAAACGATTCAAGACAGGCGCAGAGGTGGCGGGCTGCTCGTTCCAGTTCGGCGGCGAGCCGAGCGCGACGGGCGCGCTGCTGATCGGCGAAGGATTCGCAACGTGCGCCAGCGCGTTCATGGCCACGCGCGCACCCGCCGTCTGCGCGTTCAATGCGGGGAACCTGCTGGCCGTGGCACGCGCCTGGCGGGCGAAGCTGCCCGGTGCGCGCATCGTGCTGCTGGCCGACGACGACCACCAGACGGACGGAAATCCGGGGCTGACGAAGGCGAGGGAGGCCGCGCAAGCGGTCGGCGGCGTGGTGGCGGTGCCTGAGTTCGGCGAGAGCCGCCCGGACGGCGCGACGGACTTCAACGACCTGCACACGCTCGCCGGATTGGAGGCGGTGCGCCTCATCATCGAGCGCGCCGCCAACGGCAGGCCGATGCAGGCGAACGCGGAGCCGCCGAGCGACACGCCGACGCCGATCGATGCCGAGCGGCCCGCCGCCACGATGCTCAGAATTGTTCAGGCTGCGATCGCGCGCACGGCGGGCGGCGACGCGGGCGCGCTGTTCGAGGTGGTCGGCACGCTGCGCGATCTGCGCGCCGATCATCCCGCCGAGTATGCGCGCGTGCGCGCCCGCATCCGCCGCGAATGCCGCGACGTGCCTATCGGCGAGCTCGAACGCCAGATGCGCAGCGACGTGAATACGACCGATGAAAAGTCGGTTGCGGATCTGCTGATCGAGCTGGCGGACGAACGCTGCGAGCTGTTCCGCGATCCCGACCGCATGGCGTACGCGCTGCTCGACGGCGGCGGACATCGCCAGTGTTGGCCGGTGCGCAGCGACGGATTTCGCGAATGGCTCGCGTACAGCTTCTATCAGCAGCACGGCCGCGCGCCGACCGATCTCGCGATCACCACGGCACTGGCCACCATCGAGGGCAAGGCGAAGTTCGACGGCGACGAGCGGCGCACGCATCTGCGCGTGGCGAGTCTGGAGGGCGCGGTCTGGATCGACCTATGCAACGAGGCGTGGCAAGCCGTGGAAGTCACCGCGACGGGCTGGCGAGTGGTGGACGCGCCGCCGCTGCACTTCATCCGCACGGCGACCATGCGCGCGCTGCCGTCGCCGGTCGCGGGCGGTAACGTCGCGCCGCTGTGGGAAATCGTGAACATCCCGGACAGCGATCGGCTCCTGGTGCTGACGTGGATGCTCGAGTGTTTCCGCAGCGCGACGCCCTACGCGGTGCTTGAGCTGACCGGCGAGCAAGGCTCGGCGAAGTCCACTACGCAGCACTACCTGCGCGAGTTGATCGACCCGAACCGCTCGAACAATCGGGCCGCGCCGAAGAACGTCGATGATGTTTTCGTGGCCGCGCAGAACGCGCACCTGATGAGCTTCGAAAACCTGTCGCACCTGCCCGCGGCGTATCAGGATGCGCTCTGCGTGCTGGCGACGGGCGGCGGCTACTCCACGCGCCGCCTGTTCACGAACACGGATGAAACCGTGCTCGACCTGAAAAAGCCCATCGCGCTGAACGGCATTGCCGTCATCGTGACGGCGCAAGATCTGTCCGATCGCGCGCTGCACATCGACTTGCCGACCATTGAGGCGCGCGCAACCGCGAACCAGATTCAGCAGGCATTCGAGCTGCACCGCGGCGCGATCTTCGGCGGGCTGCTCGATCTGCTGACGCGGGCGCTTGCAGAGCTTCAGACCGTGCGCACGGAGCCGCTGAAGCTGCCGCGCATGGCCGACTTCGCGCAGCTCGGCGAAGCGGTCTATCGCGCGCACGGCAGGCCCGCCGGCGCGTTCCTGCTCGACTACGAGGAACGTCGGCGCGAGAGCGTTCACCGCACGCTGGAGGCGTCGCCCGTCGCAATGGCGATGCTGGCTTATCTCGACGCGAACCCCGGCGGGTTTGAAGGCACGATCGGCCGTCTGCACGAAGTGCTGGCGGGCTTCCGACAAGATGCGGAATCGTGGCCGAAGTCAGCCAAGGGCATGGGCGACGCCTTTCGGCGACTCGCGCCCGCACTGCGCCAGATCGGCGTCGCGGCATGGGCGAGCGAGCGGCGCGGAATGCACGGCTACGCCTGCACGCTCCGCAGGGTCAGCCAAGCCAGCACGCATTCGGCGAATTCCGCTGCTGAAGGTCAGCTTGATTCGCAGCGTTCGGCGAGTTCGATCACGCGCGCGCATGTACTTGATGAACTTCATGAACATGACCTCACGCAGCAACACTCCGGAGAAGGTACATCGAAAGGCTTTTGTAACGATCATCGAGGCTCATCCGATGTACTTGATGAACATGATGAACATCACCTCATGCGGCAACATCGCCGAGAAGATATATCGAAAGAAAATCGTAATGTTCGTCGCATAGATCAGCCGGAGATCGACTTATGAGCGTCGCGCAAATTCTGAGCAAGGCGCGGGCGCTCGGTGTTCGTCTGCGCATTAAGGGCGATCTGATCAACATGCGCGGTCCCGCTGAAGCACTCGCGGCGATCAAGCCGGAGATCGCCGAGTACAAGCCCGAGATCATGGCGATCCTGAGGGCGGCGGGCGGCGCGCTGATCGACCCGGACGGCAGCGCGTATTTGCCGTGGGGACCGTATTTATCGTCGGCTGATGTGGTGCGGATGCGCGCCGAGTTGGCGGAGGCAATCGAAGACTTGGCGGATTTGGAAGACTGGGCCGCGACCTACCGCGATGAAATCCTGTCGCGGGCGATGCGCGGTCCGCTGTGCGATCTGCTGCCCAATCTGGCGCACTTCCGCGAGCGCGTGAGCGACCACAACGCCGAGAGCGAAGCGCGGTTCCTGCTGCGTCGGCGCGCATGGCGCGCCGGCGACGATCTGACGAATCGAGGGTATCCGATCGAGGGCGGCACGGGTAAGCCTGCTCGCGGCGGGAGGGCGGGCCGATGATGCGCTTCGTCCCTTCGCAAGACAGAGCCGCCGCCCTGCTCGCTTTCGCCGCCACAGGCACGGCGGCGTGCCTGTCGATCGTCGCGGGGTGGCAGCGTGGCGGCTGGCCGGCCGAGCGGGCGCTGTGGATCGTGCTCGGCGTGGTGCTGGTGGTATCTGCCCATCTGCTGCCCGCACTCTCCCGCGGCTCGCGCTGGCCGCTGCGCTGCGTGGGCGGCGCGCTGTGGATCGGCTGCACGCTCGCGACATGCAATGGGCACGCCACGTTCTTTCTGATGGCGCAGCAGCACGCGGGCGCGTTACGCGCGGCGACGTTACCCGACACACCGCCAGTCACGCCCACCGCCACGGCTGGCCGCTCGCTGACTCGCGTGACCGCCGAGCGCGCCGCCGTGGTCGCGCAGCTCGTCACGGTGAAAACGCTCGCCCGTCAACGCGTGCTGTCAGCGCGACTCGATGCGCTCGACGCCGAGGCTGGGGAAGTCAGGCGAGAACAGGCCGCAATCGATCGCGCGAGGACGCTGGAGGACCGCACGCACGCCGAACGCGACACGGCGCGCAACGACCCCGCCACGGCCCGGATTGCCGCGCTGCTGGCCGTGCCGGTCGCTCGCGTGGATCTGCTGTCGGGGCTGCTGTTCGCGGCGGTACTGGAGGGCGTCGCCTGCTTCTGCTGGCTGCTAGCGATCCGGCCGCGCGAGACGGCGGCGGCGCGTGACTCGATACCCGAGGCCGTGACTCAACCCGTTACCGCGCCAGTCATGCCGAGACAGACGAACGTTACGGCGGACGCCGCTGCCGAGTTTTCGGACGGCGACACGCGCGCGCGTGCGGAGCCAGTCGCGGAGGCAGTCGACGACGCCGCGCGCGTGCGAATCGCGATATCGGACGGACGGCTGCGCGGCACGGTCGCAGAAATCCGCCGCTTCCTTGGATGCTCGCAAGCAAGAGCCTCCGAGCTGAGGCGGCAACTTGCCAACAGGGAGGAAATCGATGGCACTCGCGAAACGCGCGCTATCTGTGAAGTTTGACCTTGCGTCGAAAGCGTTCCCCTCGGGGAGCAAAACCCTCACGCTCAAGAACCATCGCGTGCAAGCGCAGATCGCTACGGAAATGTATGGGCCGCTGGCGGTGTACACGATGGTTCTGCGCATCTTCGGGATGCGCATGGAGGACATGGACACGCTGTCCACCTGGAACACCGAGAACGTGATGATCGGTGAGAACGAGGTGACGTTGAGCGCGGCCAGTATCGAAAGCAATCCGCGCGCGACAGGCGGAAACGACTTCGCGCACATGGTGTTCATGGGCGTCATCTACTCGGCTATCGTCGAAATATCGGACGCGGCCGAAGCGTCGTTCGTGGTAACGGCACAGGGTGGCCTATACGATCGGCTGGCGCCGATCGCGCCAAATTCGTATCCGGGCACGCAAGACGTAGCGAGCATCATCAAGGGGCTGGCGCAGCAGGCCGGCTACGCATTCCGCGACCACGGCGTTACGGCAAAGATCAATGGCCAGTATCTGAACGGCCCTGCCCTCGAACAGATACAGACGATCGCCGGCGCCACGCAGACCTTGGTATTTGTCGATAACGGCGGCGTCATCCACATTTGGCCGAACGGTCAGACGCCTGACTTTCCGGAGCTCGAACTCTCCGCGGAATCAGGGCTAGTCGGTTATCCGAAGTTCACCGAGTTCGGCGTGGCGGTCAAAGCCGAATTCGATCCTGCATACCTGTTTGCGCAGACCGTCAAGCTGACTTCGATCATCCCCCGCGCCAGTGGCGTATGGCAGATCGGCGGCCTGACACACGACGTTGCAACCGAAACGGCAGACGGCCCGTGGTTCACCAATCTGAACCTGATGCTCGTCGGGTTCAATGTCCTCAAAAAGTTTTGATTTTCGACAAACGACTCTCGGCGGATCAGAGCCGTCGATAAGGAAAACGAATGCCCACCATCATCGATAGTTTGATCGTCACATTGGGCCTTGACCCAAGCGACTATAAGCGCGGTGCCGACGAAGCCAACAGCACAGGCGAAAAACTCGCCAAGACACAAGCGACCGCCGCTAAAGCGGGCGCGGATGCGACAAAAAGGGCATCCGCGCAGCAGGTTGCGAGCATGGCAAAGACCCAGGAGTCGGCGAAGAAACTCGGCGAGTCCTTCTCGAAAGTTCGTCTCGAACTCATGGGCATGACGGCCGGAATGCTCGGCGCGACGGGACTCGGCGCTTTCGTCAGCAAGACGATCGGCGGCTTGGAACAACTCGGCTACACGGCCCGCAATCTCGGCTTGCCCGTGCGCGAGCTCGACGCGTGGCACCTCGCCGTGCGCAAGCTCGGCGGCGCTGACGCGGATTTCGACAAGTTCGCTGCGCGCGTCGCGCGGTTCAAAGCGGATTGGGAGCAAGGCCGGGCCGATATGCAGGACCGCCAATTCGCGGGCACGCTGACGAACATGTTTGGCGTGGATGCGGCCGACCTTAAGGCAGGGAATGTTCTCAAGATCATGCGGCAGATTGCACAGTCTCAGGCCAAGGTGAGCGCGACGGATTCACACACCAATCTCAGCCGGTGGCTTGGTCTGGATGACAGCATGATCCGCCTGCTTCAGCAGGGCTCGACCGGCGTGCAACAGCTCTATGACGACGAGTACGCGCTATCGAAAGCCACCGAAGAGAACACGCAGAAAGCCGCGGAGGCGGCTCAAGTGTGGCGACAGTTCGAAAACACCCTGAGCGAAATCGGCACCACGATTGCCACCGATCTGACGCCGGCCCTGAAGGAAGTGAATACGCTGCTGGACGGCTTCAGCAAGTGGATTGCAGCCAATCCCGGCGCGGCCGGCAAGATCGGCATAGGCGGCGCGGTGGCTGTTTCGGCGGGCGGCGCGGCTGCCACCGGGGCGGCGATACGCGCGCTGACGGGCGGCGCCGCGGCTGCGGGCGGTGGCCGTGCGGCGCCGATAGTAGCGGCCGCCGCGGGCGGATTTACGCTTGGCAGTGTCATCCGCCCGTACTACGACAAGTACGTCCGTAAAGTGACGGGCGGCGATCGGTGGTCGCTGCGCGACTACTTCACAGGCACCCATCGCAACGCCCTGAAAGCGACGAGCGGATACACGCAGGACGAGCTCGACAGCGTGAAGGCGGGCGGCGGCGCGAAGCTATCGGCGGATGCGCAACGCCGACTCACGGCCGCGAATGACATCAAGGAATCCGCGAAGTCTCAACGCGCCGCCAGTAAGGCAATCGAGGATTCGACCAAGAAGCAGCAGCAAGCGACGGTCGACCTCGTTTGTACGTTGAAAGACCTGGGCGAGTTCTTCAACAGCAAAGTGAGCGCGCCGGACGCGGGCGGCGGCTCAGTGGCGAACGGCGACCAGAAGGGAGCGGTCGACTTCTTCATGAGCAAGGGCTGGACGAAAGAGCAGGCGGTGGGCATCGTGGCCAATCTGCACGTTGAGAGCGGCCTGGATCCGAAAGCGAGAGGCGATTCCGGTTTGGCGTATGGCGTCGCGCAATGGCACCCCGACCGACAGGCAGAATTCAAACGCCAGTTCGGCAAGGACATTCACGGATCGTCGCTCGCGGAGCAGCTCGCCTTTGTTGATTACGAGCTGCGCCACGGTTCCCCATTAGAGCGGCGCGCTGGTCGGGAACTGATGAACACGCGCGAGGAAGGAGAAGCAGCGGCCACGGTATCCCATCGGTATGAGCGGCCCGCCAAGGACGAGCGGGCAAAACGCGCGGCCGTCGCCCGTCAGATCATGGCGGGACTCAGAACGGGGGTTCCCTCGCCCGCCGGCGGCTCCGGTCAGTCCGCCAGCCGTTCGGCGAATGGTCCGTCAATGGCGCCGATGCTCGCGGCAGCGAATCGAGCTAACTACGGTGCCCCAGTTATCAACAATCAGTCCGAGACGCATATCGGCCAGATCACCGTGATAACCGACGACGCGCGAAACGGGAGGAAGGTGGCAGCCGACATCAAAGACGGGATACGCGAGCGAAGCGCTCAACTGGGATCGCTTCAGAGCATGGGTTAAGCGCATTTCGCCTGCCAACGCGAAGAATGGTTGTGCGGGCGAAATAGGTAACGAGTCCACGAGCAATAATCGCCGGCGCCGGAGCATCCCGCGCCGGCTTTTTTTTGGGAGTCCCTTGCAATGAAAGCTGTACGTGTTGCCGCGTCGCTGCTCGCCAGCGTCTTTCTGTTCGCTGGCCATGCCGGCCGAGCCGAAAGTGCGACCATGCCCGAGGGTAAGCAAATGCTGCTCGCTGGGAA
Source organism: Caballeronia sp. LZ029 (assembly GCF_031451275.1). Lineage (NCBI taxonomy): Bacteria > Pseudomonadati > Pseudomonadota > Betaproteobacteria > Burkholderiales > Burkholderiaceae > Caballeronia > Caballeronia sp. LZ029. The sequence goes on along the minus strand of NZ_JARUXO010000001.1, from coordinate 31,081 downwards.
GATCGTGAGAACGAATGACGGCAAATTTTCGTCCGGGCCTTATGCGCGAATCGATCTGATGAAGCCGGAGCTGTCGCCTTGCGATGGCAAGCGCGTGTCCGTGATGCATGTCACGCGGGAGATTGGCGACGACGATGGGCTGCTGGCCGAATATGCGGGGCAGCAAGTGGCGATTGTCGGCCAGATACTCTGCACAACGGCGCACATCATGTTCAGGGTGCGCCCAGGTTCGCCGGTTGTCCCGATCTGGTGAAAGTGGCCGTGTTTCCACGCGGCTGTTTCCAGTGTTGTTTCCACGGAAACCGGGGTTTTTACCGTCTATAAAAAGGGCGGGGGCGCGGAATATTTGAGCGCTGCCGGTCGCACTTTCCACCACAGGTTACCAGTGCGGTTACCACGGGAAACCGAGGTTGACAGCTGCAATGAAAACGACGAATACAGCGCGCATTTCTCCGGGCTGAAACGGCCCGCCGGACACGGCTCGGAGCCGCGTTCGGTGGACCATAAATCCGCGCCGGCGCGGTCTTTCCGGCTGATGATTTCGTATTCTGTGGAGGCGCAATGCGCGGTGGATTGAGGGCGAATGCGGGCAGGCCGCGAACGAAGCCGCAGACGTCGCAGCTCCGATCGATCGATGTGCGGCGGCTGCAACGGGAAAACATGCTGAGCGCGGGCCGCTCCTATGGCTGGCAGTGGAAGGACGAGGACGGCAACCCGGCGTCAAGCATCGACGTGCGCACGCATGAGCGCGCCGTCACGCTCGAATACGTGATCAACGGCGATGGCGTCGAGCAGCGCATCGCCCTGCTGGAGACGCCCTGCACCTACGGCGGCAGGCGGGCATGGTTCGAATGTCCGTGCTGTCGGCAGCGCGTAGCGCTGCTGTACCTGTCGCGGCAAGTCGCCTGCCGTCGCTGCTTTCGGCTTGCCTATCCGAGCCAATCCGAGGATCGTCTCGACCGCATGTGGCGCAAGCAAGGCAAGATCGAAACGCGCCTGGCTTCCGGCAAGCGCATGACGAGCGCGACGCGTGCCCGGCTGGAGGATGAGCGAATCCGCGTGGAGCGCGCACGCAATGATGCGTTCATCGCGATGGCGCGCCGCCTGCTCGGCGAGCGCTTATAGGCTGCGGTACGCACTCAGGTACGCACACAAGTACGCACACAAGTACGCACGGAAACCGGGGTGTTGGCACGCCCGCGCCCACAGTTCAGAAAGGTTCCGCGGGCGATGTGGATAACTCGCCGCCGCGCGATTGCTCATAAACAATGCAAACCCGCCCCACCCGCTGCGCCCTATGCGGCGGGCGTCTCCCGTAAAGCGGAGAAAACTTGTCCACATGTCGACATTCGATAATTGGACGTTATGTTAAATTGCGGACGTTATCGTGCTTTCTTTCCGCTTTTAGAGAATGACAATACAATAACCGCTTCTTCACTCTCGCGCGCGTGAGACACCATTTCGGCGCACTCACCGAAATGGCCGCGCCGCCCACACGCCGAACCATGACACCCGACGAATTTCAAACCGCTCTCGCCCAGCTCGGCTGGAAACAATCCGACTTCTGCCGCATGGCGGACGTGGACAAGAACACGCCCAGCCGCTGGATCAAGGGCACCACGCCCATACCCGGCTGGGCCGCCCGGTTCCTTGGCATGGCGCTACAGATCCGCACGCTGGCGGCGCTGATCGAGCCGCCAAAGGCGTGACCCGCTGGCCGCGCTGACAGCGCCACCGTCGCCCCGCTATGCTTACTGCTCCCACCACTTCGGGGAGAAGGTTATGAGCGGAGCAGATTCGAGCGATGGCATTGCCGTTGTGACGGGTTGCATCGGCGCCGTAACGGGCCTTGCGAGCCTCGCCCTTTCCGTTATCACATACCGGCGCGCCAATCGCACCAAGGCGCTTGAACTTCAACTAGAACTACGCAAGGCGACGAGCGCCGTACAGAACGAAGCTATCGCGCTGTTCGATCTGCTCGCACGCGCAGGGAAGTCACGAAGTGCAGTTCTAGCCGCGCGCGGGCTCGGCCGCTCAGGCGCGGAGACGGCATGGCAAACCCAGATCCAGACCGACATAATGGAGGCGACGCGGTTACACGGCGCCGCCGCTGACTTGCCTAACAGCGACCGCACGCGGCCGGACGAGGAGACAACCGCCGCGCTCGCAGCGGTTCACGATCTGCAGTTGCAAGTCTCTGGACTGACCGCACGCTACCAGGCCGAGCTGGCGCAAGACGATGAGGCTCGCCGACAACTCGCGCGAGCTGCGGCGGAACGATCACGATAGGCAGCGCATCGAGTCCGCACCCTGACCGGCCAGGAGGGTTGGGGGCTCTGGGTCGTCAGGTGGTCGCCGCGTCGACAAGAGCAAGGCGGTCGTGCCGCCCTGACGTATCCGGACGCAATGCATCGGGATGAGCGCCCGGCGACGCGCCGCCGCGCTCCCCTCCCCGCCTATCGGTATTCGTCAATCTCGATTGCGACGCCCATCGCTTCGCACATCCGTCGAATGTCCTCCGGTACTTCAGGTGTGCGGTTCCCCTCGTAGTTGTTCCAGAAGCAGAAGAAGCGAGCGCGTGCCTCCTGTTGCTCGAGCTGCGCGCGAAGGTCGGCAACAGGAAAGCGCAGTCGAGCGATCAGATACCGCAGATGCGGCTCCAAGGCATCACTCTGTACAGCCGTTTTACTCTTCATGCCCCATATGCCGACGCGGCCCGGCACGCTACTCAGGCGACCGGACGGCGTAGTGAACGGCTGGCCCTTGACGATCGTAGTGTCCGGCGTCACGCCGAGATATGACGTCCAGAACTCAGGAACGAGCGTATCGCCCGCTATCAAAAAAGAAGCGTGGGCAAGTTGATGTGTATTCACCAGTGCGGGCCTTTCAGTTCGTGTAATCGTGCATGTTGCCGATGATGCCTCTCTTGAATTCAATGTCACCGTTGTCATGCCAGATCACATTATCGTCACCGCGCAAGTCGAGGTCGTACTTCATCGCGTGGATCATGTCGCCGAACGTGTTGCGGTCGTATCCCAGCATCTTTGCTGCGTAGTTGGGATTGTTCGTGCTGGCCGCGATATCGAACGAATCGTCGCTAAGTTCGTCCGGCGCGTATTCGAGTGGTCGAGCGTCACCGAGCATCGAGCCGCGCTCGCCTGAGTCGCCGAAGCTGTCCAGCATCGTTTCGCCACCGCCATCGGATAGCAAGTCGCCGGGCTTGGCGAGCCAGGCCGCCATGCAATCGTCCGCGAAAAGTCGTGGCTGGACCGGGCGGTCATAGTAAGAGCCTGTGCGCGTTATGCGTGGCGCGCCCTTGAAAAGCTGCGACGGTGTGAAAGTCGCCGAGCGCGGCCTTGGCGCATCACCATCGCGCCCGCCACGCAGTCCGCTGCTCGGTCGGTCAGGAATCGTCACGACATCACCCAACTCGAAGGCACGTTGCACCTTCCATCGCACATTCGAGGGGTCGGCCTCGTCAATGCTCAGCAGCTCTTTTAGCTTCGACATCAGCGCCTGATCGCGCGTCCAATCGAACGAGCCAGCGAGAAACTCTCGCCTCGCATTTTCGGCGCGCTGCTCTTCGGCCGTGCTTGTGAAATGGACGTCGCGCCGCCGACGCAGTGTCAGCGAGCGGTTCGCCAGCCGAATCTCTTGAATCAATTCCTGCCTCTCTCTGTGTCTGAGGGAGCGTATTGGTAGCACGGCTAATCGGTTGAGCGTTTACCCGCGCACAGAAAGACACATTCGCTTAAAGGGGCAAGTTAGGGGTATCCGCAGGAAGCACTCCGAATTCCTTTGGTACTCGCGGAAAGCGCGCGCCATGCCGCCCGCATCGTGCCGATGCGAACGTGGTCGATACGCGCAGAAAGAAGAGACACTTCGCGTTTTTAGTACACAGGTTAGTACACAAAACGAAAGGAAATTCATGCGACGTCCGCCAGGCACGGTGTTGGTCGGTTTCGCAAGGTTATGCATCGTAAGCGCGGACGGACTACGCGCCCTCCGGTTTGCCGATTTCGCGCAATTCCGCGTTGAGCTTCTCGGCCTCCTCCGGCCGCCCGTGAAACGCCGCCGGCGTGTTCTGAAACATCTCGATCCGATACACGTCATCGCAGAGCGACAGGACCATCGTCTGAATCGCGCTCAGGCTCGGTTCGAGTTCCGTCGCGCCGCGCGGCCACATTCCCGCGACGGCGCGCAGCAGCAGCGTCTGCCCGTTCGCCATGCATCTCACCTCACGCACCTTCGCAACGAAGCGCGGTGTCGGATGCTGCGCGAAGATCGGCCGAAGATGCGTCTCGATGGCGGCACGCCCATCGATCGCGCTGCCGTCGAAGCCGACCAGGCTGCCGCGCTCGGTGAAACGCGCCGCCATCGCGGCCGCGTCCTGCCTGTTCCAGTCATCGAGCAGACCGGCGTACACGCGCCGCGCACTCGCGGTCCAATCGTCAGGCTGGCTCATGTCGCCTTCTTCCACGCCGCCGCGAAAACACCGGCGCCCATCAGCAGCGCGCCGCCCGTTCGGTTCACGGCCCGTTGCACGGAAGGCTTGCGAATCGCCTTGCGCGCGCCCGACGCGAGCAGCGCGTAAGCGAACGCGTTGGCCGCCGCGAGCCCGACGAAGGTCGCTTCGAGAATCGCGATCTGCGAGACGCTCGCTGTGTGCGCATCGACGAATTGCGGCACGAACGCGACGAAGAAAATGATGCTCTTGGGATTCAGCGTCGTGACAGCGTAGGCGTGCGCCATGATGCGGCTCGTGCGAAGTTCGCCGGTGGGCTGCACGGCGTCCGTATCGACGACCGGCGCGCTCCACAACTTGATGCCGAGGTAGACGAGATACGCCGCGCCGATCCACTTCACCACCATGAACAGTTCAGCGGATGCCGCCAGCAACACGCCGAGGCCGAGCATCGACGCCGTCATCGCGGTAAGGTCGCCGAGCGCGACACCGATGGTCGTCGCGAATGCATATTTGCGGCCGTGGCCAAGCGCGTAGGACACGACGAGCAGCACGGTCGGGCCTGGAATCGCGACAAGAATCGCCGACGCTATCGCAAACGGCAGCCATTGAGCAAGGGTCATGCGCGTTCTCCTGAGTTCGATGGGTGGATTTATCCATGAACCCGGAGCAGTTGCAATAGGCCGGTCAGCCAGCTTGACGCCATGGCGTCTCCGCTCGCGAACTGTTGGATGCACCTCGATATCGCCTAATGCGGTGCACCAAAACGCAGGCGAGGCAAATTGCCGCACTTTCGCTCGCATATATGCGGCCTTTCGTTCCGCTCATAGCGGCATTTCGATGATTTTCAATTAATCCGCGGTTTGCCAGATTTGCTTGAAAAGCCTGCGACAGTCTGTCGTGTTGCGGTCGCACACAACATATGCTTGCAAGTTTGCCTTACTCATCTAGCATGAGTCTTGCGGTCTTCCGCTTTTAAATACATAGCTAATTTCGAAACGGCTTCGTTTGGGAGGCTATACATGCAGAAACGCGTCGGCACTCTTTTCGCGATGATGGGTTTGTTTGCAGTCGTTTCCACGGCGCAGGCCCAGGACAGCGTCATTCAGGCTCAGCAGACATTCACTTTCAGGCCTAATTCGTATGGCTGCTTGTCCAAGGACAAGTTCGATTCGGCCGATCAGCACGCGAAAGCTGGCGAGCATCAACAGATGCAGCAGTTTTTCGAAGGCTTCGAATGCATTTCGACTCCGGTCGATTCGCATTTTCGCGTGATTCGCGTGGTGGGCCATGACGTCGAATTCGTCAACGCCGCCAATAGCGACACGCAAGGCATGTGGACCGCGGATCGATTCATCGACCAATAAGCGGTTTTAGCGTCTAATTCAAGTCCGCAATCCGGCGCGATTTTCTGAATCGCGCCGGCGCTTCGATTTATCGGCGAAATAATCGTCGGAGCGAATCGGATGCGGTTTTCTCCTCCGCGCTTTCGAGCGCGCGTCTCTCGCTGCCTTCCACATTTCCGCCGATTCGCCGCACAATGTCGGTTTCGCGCGCAATCCACCGCCGCGCCTCGACATACCTTCTCCGCCGTCCTACGCACCGGCGCATCACGCTGAATGGCTCTCAAATCCACGATCTACAAGGCCGACCTTCAAGTCGCCGACATGGACCGCCACTACTACGGCGATCATTCCCTGACCATTGCACGCCATCCGTCGGAGACCGACGACCGCATGATGGTTCGGGTTGCCGCGTTCGGGCTGTTCGCCGACGAGCGACTTGAATTCTGCAAGGGCCTCTCCGATACCGACGAGCCCGACCTGTGGCAGAAAGATCTCACCGGCCAGATTCAGACCTGGATCGAAGTCGGTCAGCCCGACGAGCGACGCATCTCGAAGGCGAGCGGGCGCTCGGATCGCGTGATCGTCATCGCTTATGCCGGCAGGACCGCGGACATCTGGTGGAACGGCGTGAAGGGCAAGGTCGAGCGACTGCAAAACGTGACGGTGTGGTCGCTCGCTGATGGCGTCGCCGAAGCGCTTGGCAAGCTGGCCGAACGGACAATGCGTTTGCAGCTGATGGTGCAGGACGCGGACGTGTCGCTGAGCAGCGAGACCGTCGATGCCGTCGCGATTCGCTGGAACGTGCTCAAGGCGGGGGCGGCTTGATGGCTGGCGTTCAGGCTTCGGGCGGCCCTTTGAGTTCGACCATGTTGCCCTCGGGATCGAACAGATAGAGCGACGGACCGAAGCCGTCGGCGCCGTAGCGACGCGCCTCTTCCCCGATGCGCGCACCGTGCTTTTGCAGATGCGCGCGCAACGTATCCGCATCGAATGGCTCGACGCGCACACAAAGGTGATCCATGTTGCGGCCCGCGCCCGGCTGGCCGCTCTCGGGCCGATCGATCTTCGCGCCGACCGCGAGCAAATCGATCAGCGAACGGCCCGCGCGCATCTGCACGAGGCCGAGATCGCGCTGTTCTTTCTCGACCGGACATCCCAGCACCGTGCGATAGAAGTTCATCATGTTGTCGAGATCGGCGCAGCGGATCACGACGTGATCGATTTCGCGTATGTGGATGTGCATGTCGCTCTCTCTCACAGTCGATGTGAGGTTCAGTTTAGCGCGATGGTGAGAATAGGCTGGTGGGCGGGGGAATGAAAAAAGGGCTTGGCGTTTGAGCCAAGCCCTTTGAATTCGTGGTGGAGAGGAGGAGGATCGAACTCCCGACCTTCGCATTGCGAACGCGACGCTCTCCCAGCTGAGCTACCAACCTATCCAGACGGCTGTCGGTCTTGCTTGGGGCTAGTTTAGCCAATGAAACGGGACACCTGAATGTGATACCTTATACCGGTAATTGCCGCCTGTCCGCAACCGACCCGCCTCGGCGTCATGCATCAGATGAGATGCCGCACGCGACCGCGATCAGCCTGCCTCGACGTAGCACGGCGGGATTGCGGCGGCCATTCCGCACACCCTCCACAAACAGCTGGGCACTTCATCGGTTGGCGGCCGTCAGGTGCCACCGGTAGTTGCTTTGTAGCCCGACGGAGACGCCAGAAACGCTTCAATATCGGCGACGCGCCATCCGACCGACCGCGCGCCGAGCCTCACTGCAGCGGGAAAAGTTCCGGCCTTCATGCGGCTGTAAATGGTCGCTCGGGAGAGACCGATTTCGCGCTCGACCTCTGGGCGACGCATGATCGCGTAAGGCGCGCGTCGCCCTAGCTCAGCCCTTTGTTCAGCAGCAACCATGGCGGATTGCACCACAGCTTGGGGCGCGTCAGCTTGCTCCCGTGTCCGCCTACCCGACCGGACACCAAATTCGATCAGCATTTGCGCAACCTGCTCCCCGGCAGCGCACCATCGAGCGAACGCTTCGCAATATGATGCTAACGCGCAAGCGTCCATTGCATCCAATACGTCAGCGTCGCATAACTGCCTGGCAGCGACAGGCCAATACGCTACGGCAGCAGGCGTCAACAGCTCCACCACGCGTGCATCGATAGCCCGCGGATAGCGGGATCGTTGATTCGGTGTATCAGCTCGCACCGATGCAGGATTGTGGTCCGCTTGGCTTGATTTTTGTGCGCGCACATCCCCTCCTTTCAAAGATTACAAGAGCGCTTAGGCGCCTTGACTCAGTTATCGACGCGGAACAAACAGCGAGCCAGTGCAAGGATATACACAACCCTAGTCCAAAATGAACAGGTTCACCGATGCCGCTCGTTACTCCCGAACCGTCGGCGCGATAATGTGTTGGGCGTCTCGCGTTGACGCGTTTGCACCAAGTCGCCCATGTCTGGCGATTTATTAAACAGACGCGGCCAAAGCCATTGCCAAAGCCCGATTGCGGCACTGTTGCGGCAAGTGAGCGAAAGAAAGGAGCCGGCTACATCCGCTACCTTCGCCGCGTCGGAGCGCTCCCGAGGTGAACATTGGCGGTTTTCGCGCGCGCTGCATGCAGCACGAACGGTGCGCGAGTGACTTTGCCGTCGCCGGGTGCAATCTAGGCATGCAATACCGCAACCGTCCCCAGGCAAGAGGCTTCGTAGCATGCTCGACGGAACGCGGAATGGCGCGCCATGTGAAGAAGTCCGCACAAGCTAATTTTCTTGCTGCAAAGCGACTCAGGACAACCGCGGGAGTCGCATTTCTTTTGAGATAGATTCACGAGGAATCTTGAAATCAAAGTAGCGCAAAAGATCGGTGATCAGTAAGCGGTGACTTGCTTGATTCGAGATGGGGTTTCGCGTAAAAATCTCATACACCGCCGAACATTCAGGAGGTAGATACTAAAATGTGTTTTCGAGAATTGCGCAAGGCAAGAGCGAAGCGGCTTGCAAAGGAAAGACCGGGCGAAAGATTTATGCGCAGATACATCAACGTCTTGTGGTTGATTAGTGCATCGATTCCGATTGTCTATGCAATTTTTCATACACGCGTCATGCATTAGACGCGTCAGCAAACTATCGCGGCCCTGTTGTTGGATTAAAATATTGGACGCAGCTTCGACTCGAGAGCGAAGAAATTTGGTTCATTAACCGTGTGCATCGATTCGAATGTCGATCGAGGCCATCGTTTTTTTTGAGTGTCGGGTCGTTTTGCGATGACTTCGAGAGGTCTCACCGGCGAGAACCACCGCTGAGGATCTCCTTGTAATCGGCAGTTTTGCGCCAAACGCGCGGCGATCCGTCCCTGCGCGCGGCCCAGCGACCCCAAGTCGCAGAGGACGGCGGCACGTGCTTAGAAAGAAGCAGCATGAACGCGCCTGTTTCCCCCTTCGAACCAGCACTCGTAGTGGTGCCGCGCCCACGACTGACGAGCGAGTGTGTCCAGGGCGACCTGCCATAGCGACTGGACGTCGCGGTTAATTACGTTGCGCGGCCCTTCTGAACCTGAACAACGACACGCTCTCGCAGTATGTGGACACCGAATCTGATGTCGCTCAGTGAGACCGCATGATCTCGTAGCAGTGCTCGCCTACCCTGTTCGTGCCCCGCTCACGATTGGAGCCGCGCAATGAACCAATCTAACAACGTAGTTTTTACCATATTTTCCATCACGTTATGCTCTCGGTCATTGAAAACAACGTCTTCAAACTTCCCGCGGAACCGAGACTGATCGTCTCGCGGCCACCCCTCTCTTCACAATAACTGACAGGCATCGCTAGGACAGGCAAACCCTGGCCCGCGACTTGACGGAATGGCCAAGACTGGCTCACGCAAGGGGTCTGGAGCAATGCATTGACCGATAGTGGGTTCACACTCGGCGAGCTGCGCACGCAGCTCGAGCCGCTACCGAATACCCGCAAACAAGCGATGCTATGCACACTCGACACCCACGGCACGCTCGACCACGCGGTCATCCTCGGGCGGAAAGAAGCGCTGCGTGTGCCCGCATCTGACTTCGCCCGTGACATCGTGCGTGCGCAGGCGGCTCACCTGCGATTAGACTATGTGTTCTGGGATACCACGAGACGGGCCAGGCCGCGCGGTTGTTCGGACTGGAGGACAGCGTGGGGGAGCTCTCACAATGTGCCGCAGCTTCGCCGAGTTACAGCAGCTCTACGACCGCATGGCGTGATCGATATGCAGGTCGAGGCTGTAAATTTCGTGCGCGATCTTCATATGGGGGTGAGGATGGACAAACCGCTCGACTTCGAGCTGGGCTGGTTCCTGGTGAACGTCGTGGCCCCCATTGTGGTGCCAATCGGCGGATTGCTTCTGGTTGCCGGATTTCCGCTGACCGACGCACAGAGGGCAAGACTTAGTCCGATGACCACAATCAAGGACGGACAGCTGTGTTGGATATCGGTAACCTATTGCATCCTGGCGCTATACGAACTGCATGACTTTTTAAGGCGTGAGGACCACTACTTTGAATGGGCCGGCTGGGTCGAGGCCTTTGCCTACGTTATGATCCTACTCGGCATGTTTATTGCCGCTGGAGGTGCTGTTACCTCCGAAACGGTAGATGCTGGAGAGTCGGATAGCGACCTGATGATCGGGTCTATAATAGTCACTCTGGCTTCTGCATATCTATTTGTTAACATTCATGGGAGGCTCCATCCATGACTACGACCAGCGGATTACAGCCGCGTGCAACGCGCAGCGCGGCCGCGCAGGTGCGCCGCCGTATGGCGCTTGTTGCGTCTACGATCGCGATCGCCATCGCGGCGGCGACGGCCGTTCTGACGGTTATTCACCACTGAGGTAGTAGCTCAATAGCCCGTCCGCCAGCGGGTTGTTTTTGCTGCTCGATTGACATAATAAGCACTTTTACTCTTATCCGCCCCTTTTTAAATTTCTCCTTTCCCTTGGGTTGGACGGCCTTGGGATCGAACAAATGTGCACTCGAAATGTGCACTCGTTAAGTTAATCGCGACCACGGTCCTGCTGCCCCGATGCCTTCGTCAAGGGCGTAACGCAAAACATTGAAGATCGCCGTGAAACAGGTATAGATCGTGTCTAACCATTCGTTTGTGAGATCAATGCGCGGATCTTCGCCCGGTAATCGCAGCTAAGTATGCAGGACGTGCATTGCATATTTCAGCTTCAAAATCGAGGCCTCTTTGAAGGAACAATGGTCGCTGGGCTGCCTCCAAACGCACGCAATATGTTAGGAGTTTCAACAGGCAACACGGAGATTGCATTCACAAACGCTCTCCGCCGGAGCCTTAGATTGCCCGGTCTTCGATTTGCTTGTTAGATTTGAAAAGAGCGTGAACAATCCATTGCGATACAGTTTTTTGAATACGAACTGTCGCCGCATGTGCCTCATTCACAATTGCGCATCCTCTTTTCCGTCTTTTGCTGCCGCGATTGAATGCCGGCACCAACTCGTAATTGCCACACGACTATTGCCGGCATTCCTGACGCGATTTGCTTCGCTGTAAGGGCTACTTTACCGGCGCGATCCGATGGCCGACGACGACGCAGAAGAACTTCCGGGCTTTTGGAAATCAGTCACATCCCACCTCCGCGGCCTGGCGGCTGCGGCAGCGGCGCTGTTAACGGCCTTGGGTCATCGTGAGCGGCGCCTTCACGTCGAGCGGGCCGTGCGTCGTCGCCCCCGCGTTCTGCTTCTTGCGACACTGCAAGGCTGCGCCACCAAGACCAGGCTCGTGTGGACCTCATCGGGCAACGCCAGTTCGATTTTGACTGTCGTAAATCTCCCCTCAGCGTCGCTTTTTCGCGCGACCGCCAGTGCGCAAGTCGATGTTATAAATTGCACCCGCCTTGTGCGCCTTTTCCAAGAGCTCGTTGGACAGCAGTTGGACCTGTCCCGATTGACAAGACGGACACTTCTTTTCCCGATCGTCGGGAAGCAGGAAGACTTTTTGACATGCCAAGCATTGCAGGTTCATCGTCGCACCTCATTAGTTGCTGTCGAGCCACGCCCTCGGCCAGCCGAGGCCGCGCTGATAGGCGGCTGCCTGAGCGTCGTAGTAACCGATGTCGAAAAAGTGGGCGATCCGCCCTTAATCCTCATCCTCCCATGAGCCACGCTCAACTTCGACCCATGCGCGCCAGTGAAAGCCCTTGTGCTCTGGGTGTGAGTCGAGCTTCCACTCTCGGTGAGTCGCCTTCATACATACGGCTCCACAGGCTTATCCACGGTTTTTGTGGATAATGGGGTCGGCGACAGACCATTAGTTGCATGTGATCCTAGGGGAATAATGCATTGACCAAACCAGCGACCTGGTAAATGCCGAATCCAACAATGAGTAGAAAAAGGATCAGCAGTAAAATCGAGGGGCGTATGCGTTCCATCCGCGGGGACGGATCACGGTGAACACGCGCGTATTCGGTATCGTGCCGGTTCGCCTCGTCAGCTAACTTTTGAGCCTCAATCATTTCCTCCCAAGTAGCCGGCTTGACGAGGAGAGATTTCGCACCTCTTTCTTCCCGAAGAGCCTCGACTTCCATCTGCAGCTTCTCAAGCGTCATCGGATGTTTAGCCAATTCGTTTAGAAGCTTTCGGTTCTCGAGCCTGACCTTCTTTAACGAGCCCCAATTGACGAGAAAGCCTACAACAGCCGCGATCGGAACAGCGGCCGCAACGATGACCTCCCAATACGGCTCTAAGTCCGACCGCAGTGTCGAAATCCAAGCAAGCATGGGTGCCTCCGGGGAGGGTGTGAAGCACGCATTTCTCGGGGTCGTTTCTACCAGTGCTCGACCAGGCGCGGCACGCACGTCTGCGGCAGCGGCAATGCGAGCCTTGCCTTGGTCGCCCTGAAACTTGCCCGCGGAGAGGCTGCTTCAAGGGCCGGCAATTCCACGCGCACCGTCCGGCCGAACGTGATTTCCTAGTCTGCAGCAGCGCCGAATTCGACTGAGAGCGCCTCACCGCACCGTTGACGGTTTGAAAGACCTAAGTCACGACCGAGTGGATCTGCGAGGCACAAAGACATCCCCAACGATACGCCATATTAGAGCGTGCCTCGTGCAATGGACAGCTTGAACAAGCTAGAGCTTCAGAAGACTAGCGAAGGGAGGAACGGGGCCATGCAGATACGATTTTTTAAATTAAATAAATAGACAGTTATTTAGATGGTTTCACTCAGGCGACAACGCACGGCTTCGCGATCGACGAAACGCTTGTAGACAGACCTCGGCCACACACCATGGTGGTCTTAGAACTAGACGTCTCAGTGTCGGGGCCTCAAGCCTAATTTTTTCCACGGACGGATCCGATCCTTATATAGCCTGGCGCCCGCGGAAAAGTCGATCCTTAGAGGGCCGAGCGGGGGCAGCGTAAGATCGAGATTCCACAAGGGGAGGGCGAATGGCAGAGCGCAAAGTCCAGCAGTTCTACGAGACAGAGGACCAGTTCTACGAGCAAGGTGGCGAGCAGATGCTCGATCTTTCAGAGGGGGAAATCGCCAAGCTGGAAGGCGGGGATGGATCACCCATCTATCTCAGCGAGAAAAACGGCTTCTTCGTCCTGGCGGACGAATAGGCCGGCGGCGCTAGGGGCGCTGGCGCGCCCCTTCATCTGCGCCCTTCTTTGGAGGTTTCAGGATTTTGCCTTTCTTGAGGACGTGCCTCGAGCGCTGATCGAAATCATTTGGCGTGATCGTCATACAAAGTCGAAAAGCCCAACGCGGCCACTTACGGAACAAAAACCGGTCGATGTAATAGGCCGACAATGTCGCATGCTCGCAGACCAAGTCCCACAGCTCCTTTACTCTGACGCTCGTCCTCATAATCTGGAACGCATGTGCACCCCTGCGCTCAACCGAGTTCTGCAGGGCAGCGAATTTATCCAATTCCTTTTTGAACGCCCGAAATTGAGTCTGACACAGGTGCAAATGAGCGGCCAAACGCTCGCTTACATCGGTGATTTGCCCTATCAGCGGCCCATCGAGGCTCGACACGTCAGGCAGTTCAGCGATGAGCCTTTCGCATAAAGCCTGTTCGTTGTTGCGCAGCGGCGCGAATCGCTGATTCGACGCCTCGAGGATCGCGAGGTCGACCAAAATCAATCGCGCGCCGATCCGTTGTTCTCGCCTGACGCTGTTGCCAGCGACAACGAGAGCACCGACCACGCCCATCAAACCACCAATGACCGCGCCACTTAGATCCTGCCACTTTTCCAGAAATGCTGGAAGTTCAAACCCGCCCGGTGGCAGAGGAAGGTGCGAGCAAGCCAGAGCGGCCGCTTGGGTTATCTGGTAGGTCGTTTGTTCCATATCGCCTCGAACGATAGCGGCCCGAATCACGGGCCGCTATTTACCTCCGCAAATTGACTGTGTTAGGCTAAGCGCAACAGTGACGAAATCATCATCACATTGCGCCGTCGGTGTCGTCGAGCTTCACCTGAAGAGAAAGGCAAATAGATCGACGATTGACGCACAGGCAAGACATACGTAATGCGCGGCGAGCAGGATTGCCGCCGCAAGTTGCAGTGCTGTAGCCACAAGGTCCTCCGGGCTTTTGGCGAACAGGGGCACCCGCCTTACTGTGAGAGGTCGGAGCGAGTGTTTCCTGGGGAAAGGGAGTGGCGAAAACCACTCCCTTTTGCTTTTAGGCGAGAAGTTGATCGCCTGAAATCATCCTAAACCCTTTCGAATTTTTTTTCACGCACTTGCGTTGTTCATTTGCTTCGAAGACTTCCTAGCTTGGTGAGTTATTTTCGTTCACCTACAACCGTCATCCCATTCCGGCGCCTCTAAGGCTCTCCGCCATCGTGAACTTCGCGAGCGCGCAGGTGCCTCTTCACTGACTGGCGCTCCGCGTGCGTCTCTTACTGCGGCAGCTCGCCGTCGCGCTGTGCCTGGTGGATCGCCGCGTCGATGTGGTCCAGGCAATACGAGATCGCCCAGCGCGCCGCCTTCTCCCGATCATAGGCCGCCGTGTTCGAGTAGATTTCGTCCTCGATGTGCTGACGCATCCCTTCCGACCACGCTGGATCGTGCAGCTTGGGCCGCCTGCCCTGCAGCGCCATGCGGTAGTAGAGGGTCGCCCGTTTTCGCGTAGTTCTCGCAGGCGCTTGCCCGCGCGTCGAAGTTCTCGCATTGGCCCGCCTGCGCGAGCCCAGCAATAGCAAGGTGTAGCCCTGCCGCTGTCACCCCCTTCCTATCGCCCTCCACAGGCCCATTGTAGTTTCTTGCAGCTGGCCCTATTCTACCGGCGCACGCAACGTCCATTGTCGAGCAGCACAAGCTTATATCCGCCAGCCGATCCGCACCCATGAGCCCTCGTCCTCGCAGGACGCGCCAAGGGCGGCGTTCGTTTTGCTATTCCGACCAATCAGCGGCGGGGCGAAACTGAGTAGTATTGCTCATAAGTAATCGGTAACTTACAATAGCCCCAGCGCTGTTTCGAAACTGAGCGGAGGTGGGAGGATAACCACCGCGGCCGTTCAGGAAGCAGAAAATGCAGGCGGGGCGAGCCCCGAGCGAAAGAGCAGCCTGCCAGCTGTAGATTGTCAATTACGATGGCCGCCCGGGCGACAACTATCTTGGCCGGTCGACGGGGTTAGTTGTCGCTGCTCAGCTCGGCATAGTTGTCGCTCCTTCCGATGGGGTGGGGTAATTGACGCCGCCGCGCGCGCTTGTTGTCGTCGGCACTGCGACGCCGGTAGCTCTCCACGTTCAGCTCGAAGATCGTCGAGTGATGGACCAGTCGGTCGATGGCGGCGACCGTCATTGAGGGATCGGGGAAGACATCATTCCAGCCGGAGAACGCGGCGTTGGCCGTGATGAGAAGGCTTCGACGCTCGTATCTTTCCGCAATCAATTCGAACAGCACGCTCGTTTCGGCCTGGTCCTTTCTGACGTACGACAGGTCATCGAGGATGATCAGATCGAAGTGATCGAGCTTGGCGAGCATCGATGGCAACTGCAGGCTTTGGCGTGCCGCCTGCAGCTTCTGCACGATTTCGCCGGTGCGTGTGAACAGCACCCGGTACCCGGCGTCGATCAGCGCATGACCAATGCCGGAGCCTAAATGGCTCTTCCCGGCACCCGGCGGCCCAAACAGCAGGATCGTGGCGCCTTTCTCGAGCCACGAGTCGCCGCTCGCGAGCGCCATTACATGTGCCTTGGACACCATTGGTACCAAGCCGAAGTCGAAGGCCTCGAGTGTCTTGCTTGGGTCCAAATGCGATTCGACGCGATGCCGCTCGATGCGCCGTTTCGCGCGCTCGGCCAGTTCGTGCTCGAGCAGCGCGCCGAGCAGGCGCGTCGATGGCCAGCCTTCCTTGTCGGAGCGCTGTGTGAACTCGGACCATAGCCGCGCGATCGTCGGCAAGCGCAACTCGGTGAGCATCAGCCCCATACGGGCGGCATCGTAAATTGCGGGCGCGTTCATACTGATGCCTCCTCGCCAAGCAGCGTGTCGTAGAGAGCGGCCGTCGGCATGTCCACAGCCACGTCTGGGCATTGCGCCTGCCGCGGCGCAAATTCATTCTGTAGTTGCTCGAGATCGGGCAGCTCGCCAGCGGCGAGCAACGCCTCGAGCCGCTCAGCAAGAACGGCCTCGACTCCGTGATTCGCGGCCAGTTCCAGTAAGCCGACCATGGTCTTGCAGGCTTCGCGCTGCGTGAGCCGAGCCTCAAGCCGCTCCCACGTCCGGCGGTACGCCTCGCGCGGAAACAAGTCGTCGCGAAACGCTAGCCCCTTGAACGCCTGGGGCTTGCGCTTGAGCGCCTCAATGAAGTGCCGGTAGTCGAGCTTGCGACGGCGGCTATTGGCCGCATGCGAGCCCCGTGCTGTGCTGTGCACGAGCGCGCCGGACAGATAGCAGTCGAGGTGATCGGCATAGACGCGCACCTTCAGACGGTGACCAATCAGGCGCGACGGCGCGCTGTAGAGAATGCCCCGCACGGTGAAGGTGCCACAGCGTGTCACGCGTGCTTCCTCTTCGATGAAGTCGGTCGTGCGATGTGCGGGCAAATCCTGCAAATGTTCGCGCTCAGCGTTAAACGCCGCTGCGTTACGACGGTTACGGCGCATGACGACGTCGCGAACAAACGCCTCATAGGCAGCCCGATCGTCGAAGTCGCGATGGCCACGCAGCATCAGCGCTTGGTCAATCGCCTCCTTCAGATGGCGGTGCGAGGATTCCACACTACCGTTCTCATGGGCCACGCCGACGTTATTGCGCGTGCCGGCCATGCCGTAATGCACCAGCAGTGCGTCATAGCGAGCCGTGAAGTCCTCTTCAGTCTGCAAATTCTTGAACGCTGCCGATAGGCTGTCGGTGCGATGCTCATGCGGGCAGCCGCCGGCTTGCCACAGCGCGTTCTGTAATCCGGTGGAGAGGGCCTCGAAGCTCTCGCCACCTTCGACGACATAGGCATATTCCCAGTGCGAGAACGCGAGCACGAAGTGATAGAGCCGGTGATCGAGGGGCGCACCGGCGACCGTCACGCGCAGATCCCGCATGTCGGTAAAGTCCGAGAGCCCCTGCACGCCGGGCAAGTGCTGCTGCGGGAAGAAGATCTCCTTGCCAGGGCCCTCGAGTGCGCGCCATTGGCTGACGCGCCGCTCGAGCGTACGCCGCATGCTGTCAGGGAAGAGGCCCGGATGCGCCTCCTGCAGCTTGCACAGCAACGTGATGGCCTTGAGCCGGGGCGCGTGGCGCAGCAATGGCACGACCTCGCTCTCCCAAACTTCCGCGAACGGATCGTGACGTGTACGCCACGCGCGCGATGGCTTCTGCGACGGCAGACGGCCCTCATGCTCGATGCGCCGGGCCGTGCGAACGCTCATGCCCGCCATCGCCGCGGCGACTTCCTGAGTGTGATGTTTGCGCTTGCTCATATAGAGTCGGACCTGCTGGTCCGTCACGTAGGTTCCAGGCATGGCTGTTCGCTTCTTGTTCGACGCGATCAGCCATCGTAAAACCCCGTTACTCCGGCGCCGCCGGTAGTTCGTCGTCTCCGGCGGCTACGCCGCCTTCGACTCCTCACCACCGGCCAAGGTAACTGTCAAAGGACCGGCCAAGATAATTGTCGTTCTCTAGCCAGCGATGTCGCAAGTGGGAACTCGATGGCGACTAGGGTGGGGGCGTATCCTTGCAGAGCCCAAGAGTGGACACGATGCCTTCGTGTTTAAGTCTGCGGATGGTTGAGCACAAGTGCGGGAAAGGCAAATTCTCCGCCACCCGGGCAGACGGATGGCCTCGCGAGAGGTTATCGAAGACGCCGGGCAGTCAATTCGCCCGAACCTTGCTGAAAGCAGCTGGGTTTGGGAGAGCTTTGACTGCTCCGGATGTCTTTCAATAGCAAATATAAGAATAGTAGAAGTTTGTCTAATAGAGCTTGAGCGCCTCTTGGTCCCGCATCATTCCGTCCCCGTCGGCGGTTCGCGGCGCTCCACTCGGCAGTCCGGTATCTCTCGATCTCATGCATGGCCGATTCGACCCAGCCCTGTCATTAGCGCGCATGCGATCCGCAGCTTTCTAGGCGGAAGTCTTGTCAGTCAGGTGCCGAAAGCGTTACGAGTCAATCAATCGGCCGAGATCGCCTAGTGGCCGCGAAGGATCTTCGCAAGAGAATCAATCAAAGGAAATATCACCACCTACTCGGCAGCGACGAGGAATAGCCCCGTTCCGATGCCGTTCAACAATGGGTGCCGTAACGCGATTCCGACATACCAATTTCAAAGCGCATTTTCGAAGCAGCGTGCGGGGAGCGTCGATGCCGACTGCGGCAGAGGCATGGCTTTCCGGATTTCCAACAGCTCTTCTACTAGAACCTCGGCCCGATCTGGCGACATTCGTGCGGCGGGCAGGCGCTTGAACAGCGTAAGAGTGCATGTCATTTGGCCCCCTCTCGAACGTCCTGAATGGTAGCCGCTCCCGGATCTGCGACTCGGCAACACCCCGCCTGCGCCGGTGCTATGGACCATGCTGGGTGCTCGGAATGCGAACACACCATCAAGCCTCGGCGGCCGAGAACTGTATCACCTCACTCACCTCTGGTCACAAAACCACCGTATATGAAGTTCCGGTTTCCTGCCAAAGAGAGGTTCCAGGATCGCGCCGGCCCACTTGGTTCGACAGCAGTCACCTCCTCCCAGGCTACATCGCCCTCAGCAATAGCGGAAAAGAAACCGTCACTAAAGCCCTTCAGCTTTGTATAGCGTAGTTGCGAAACGCGAGTCGGGGTCTGTTTGCGCCAACTCGTTAAAGCTTGCCGAAGCTCTTCAGGCAAGTCTCGAGCAACCTTGAAGTTGTGGCCACTGCGTTTGCTTTTAGAGACGGACGTGTAGACGAGATGCTTTATAAAGTCGTCGTGTGAGATAGGAAGGTAGCTGTTGCAATTACCCCGAGAAGACATCGCGGCCTCTCGAGCTGCCTGCACCGCCCGTTCCTTGGATGTCGCGCCGATCCTGCTTCCGAACGCCTCAAGCGCATCTGGGTCAGACGAAATAAAGCGCCAACTTTCAAACGGTCGGCCATCTCGTCGACTCACCGCCTTATGCACCTTATGCCGCACTTGACCTCGAATGCCGAACTTGTGAAGAAGCGTTCCGATTTGGCACAACATCCGTTCGTTCGCTAGGCCAACTTCAAGGGCCCACGTGTCCTTGGAACGGCGACAGATGCATCCATCGCATGCGATAAACAAGTTGAGAAAGCGTGCAAGCTGTTGCTCCTGCAGATCGAACAGTTCGTCAGGTATGAATTTGGTTTTGCTGCGCAAGCCCCATACACCGTGTCTTTCCAGCATTTGGCGCATGCCGTTCTTTGAGCCCGCTTGAGGCCCGCCGGTCCGATCTCCATTCGTCAATTGCCAATTCAACCCGTCCGTCGATTTCGGAATCAATCGATAGTGTGCGGCGGCATCCGCCATAACTTGAATGATTTCGGGGGTCTGATTGCAGATACCGTAGTTGTGCCCCTCTGCGAGCCACAAGGCAAGAAGGTCAACCTCATGCCCAGGGAGGATACGTCCTCCGAACGCCAGCCTCTTCGGAACCGCGACCAAGTCGCCTAGCTTGATCCTTTTCGCATCTGTCCACACACCATTAGCCAAGAGCAGGCGATCCGCAGGGCAACGTAGGGACCGGTAGGCTGTCTTGACAGTCAAACCCTCGGAAACACCTTTGGCAACAACACAAATTACCTTGCTCGAATCAAGGCGATAGAATTTTTCATTCAGCGAGAGGATTGAATCACCGCCCTTTAGCGCTTGAAACCAATGCTCTCTTCCGCAGGCCATACTTATCGTAGTGCCGTCCCTTCGGAAGCGATCGTGTGCAGTTCGCGGAGAACCCCACCCCTCCTCCTCGGAAAACAAATCCATCTGCATCGATCTGCCAAGCATCTGGACGTATGCGGAGGATCCCATGAGGTTCCCTAGGTGGTTAAGTTTCGTGCCCTCTCTCGCCTTCACGGAAGGTCACAACGCGCCCAGAACAACGTTAGACCGATCAACCCAAACAGACGATCGCCGCTTCAATAGAAGCTTTCGATCCTGGAGTTGCGGTTCTGCACGGGCTACAAGGACGCGCCCAACTAGACCGCTGGAGGCGCTCTCTACCTTCATCTATCGCATCGGGGCCCGTTTTCCTCGGTCAACGTCCTTTACGGGCTTTTCGCCTTTCTTCGATGTGCACACGCATTTCGGCGACGACTTGATCGTGTGGAATGAGCTTGCCGTCATCAGCTTCGGCGAGGCCCAGCGCGACCTCGCGACGGAACCACCACGCATCATAAGCCACTGCATCGTCAACGCAATCCTGATCGGTCGGAATATGTGCAATTGGAACTCTCATCGCCGCCCTCCCGCTAGTTACAGTCAGTCCATCCGACTCTGCTCGGATGCGTGGTGGCAGACAACCATCCTTGACGCCACCAACGCCATCGCGCGCTCGAACGGCTTCTATCGTGCGGGTTCTTCTCGATCGGCGCGCCGGCCGTCCGGTGAAACCAGCCGTCTGCGAAGGCGTCACGCCTGATGACCCACCGCCGAGGCTTGCGATGCTTTCGTCTTTTCGCCATGCGCGCACGCAGGTCAGCCATTGCAACGTCGTGTGGGATACTCGGGCGGGGATCATCGAGTGCCCGCTGGGTATGCTCTCGCGCCCACTCGTCGTATTCCTCCTCGGTCATGTAATTGAACGCGGGATACATCGGATGTTCTTGGTTCGTTAGCGGATTCGACATAGCGAATGTTTCGCGATCAGGCTGCTGATCGGTTGAATAATTGCAACTATACGAACCACCCTCGTTAGTAACTGTTCTCTCACGGATTTTTTCGTTGAGCCAAGCGCTCTCGCATCAGTTCGTTCGTCCGTTGTAGCGATACTTCGATTCGGTCTATCGTCGCAAGTATGCCGTTGACTTCGTCGTCGAGCATGTCGCGCAACTCGTCGACGCGCCGCTCTATCTCGGCCAGCTTGGCTAAGATCAGGTCACTTTCCTCGGACTCGTTCAATTGTCCCTCCGGTTTTACAAGTGCCTCATCTTTGCTGGCACGAATTGCCCTGTTCGATTGGGCTTAGTGCCCTGCTTTGTCACCCGCCGTCGCCCGGGTCTCGCAGAAGGAAATCGATAGGCGTCGCGGGCCACTCTTTGGCAGCAAGCGGGCCCCATTCCGCATGAGTATTCTTAGGGTTCCATTCTCGCCAGATTCGTCGCCGCTGACAAGCAAGTCACCCGTTACTTACCTTAGGTATCCGATTCATTGCAGAGATGAAACGAAATCAAGGCAATTCGCTGACGAGCTTAAAACCGAATTATTCGCGCCGAGTTCTCGGCATTCACCGCGACTCACTGACATTCGTCGAGTTTTGTATGCCCAGTGGCGATGTCACGAGTCAATCCTAACAGACGTCGTGGCGACGAGCAGGCCCGTCGCTCTGCCACTGGACTCCAGACGAACCACGAGGCGCGTGGCACGGTCCGTCACGGCGCGGGGCCACCTACTACCTACACGCCATCCGGAGAATTGCCCCTGAGCGCCCCAGAAACTTTCGGCGCCACTTCTGAACACAGCGGGCCGCGCATCCGGCGGGCGCCGGCGGCGAAACCAAGTTTTCGGGCGCACAGACCTGCATATGTCTTTGTTTCTGCTCACAGAGAGCAGCGTTTGCTAATAACTACCTTCTTACCTTTCTCAATACCGCCTTGGAGAGCATCTCAGACGTCTCCCACTCTCTAGCTCTCCCCTTACTCGTCTTGCTACGACGCCCCCCATGTAGTCAGTTCGTCTCCAATTCCAAAACCACCCTATCTCGTCCACGGTAAGTCGCAATAGATAAGTAAGCGGTGACTATACTGGTCTGTGGCACGACATCCGTCCTTTCCTTGCCCGTGGTTTTCGGGCGTCCTTTTTCCATCATCCTTGGGTATCTTATGCAGTCGCAAAGAAGTCTCTGTCAGAGGTTCATGTTTCGCATGTCGGTCGACTGGCTCTCGTTCCGAGTGCGACTGGCCGAAACCACTCAAGCGGCCGCGTTCAAACAACGATTCGAGGCTCGAGGTGTCTCATGGGTCCAAGCTCACAACGCCGGCCCGGGAAACGCCGCGACGAACTTCTCGGTGCGTGTCCAAGATCTTGAGGCCTTCTCCACGGTCAAACAACTCCTCGGCGAAATCAACGTGTGGAAGGGAGTGTTGGCTCCCGCGCGGATCGACGGAATTGAGATATCGTTCGACGCGACCCCGTGTGAGCCGGATCCTGAAGCGCTGGAAATGATGACCTTCCGACTGATGCGGCAGACACTACCTCCCATGATTTACAGCAACGCTAGGATCGTGGGTGCCGACCGTCGGGAAAGGCCGCTGCTTTCTGCGCAGCGATGCGCACTGTCCAGCAACACAACGCTTTATATAGGGGATTGGGGAAGAACGAATAGCCTTCCCGCCGAAGGTTTGGGGATTCGGGCCTACAAGAAGACAACCGACAACAATAGGTCACTTCCTGAGGCTCAGCACCGCGCTCGGATCGAAGCGGTCATCTCCGGGTCAGACCTCGATCACTATGGCCTTTCGGACCTCGACTCGCTAGGTGGGTTCCGGTTTGAACGCTTGGCGGGCCTGTTTCGCTTCGCAACACCCATACCTGGCCGGCTGGCCGAACTCTATGTCAAGCGGGATCATCCCGGGCATCTCTACTACCGCCAGCGTGGAGTCGATGAGACGGCCCCGGCATGCATCATCAATCACCTGGGCAGAAGGGACAGTCGTGGCAGGTGGCGCTCAAAGAGCAGCGTGCTTGGCATTGAGCCCGAGATGACTGAAATCGCGCGCGACCAGCTGCGGAAGCTGACGAGGAGATTCAACGATCGTTGCTTGGCGAGCATGCGTTCCAACACGAATTCGAGGCGCTGACAGTCACCGTTGCTTTCTTCGGCATGTTGCGGTTCTCCCTCGATTGGATTCCCGTTGTCACCGGACGTGATCTTCTGTTCGACGCTGCAGCACGTGGGTGTGCGCAAGGGGCCTCTTTGGACTCGCCCGACGACCAGTCGAGCAGGAGAAAGGCGCGGTTCGCCTTCCAGATCTACCACGGGAGATCGAGAAACCGTGTTCCTGCAGCGCTAAAACATCGGTGTCGCAGTCGAACGGGAACCTTTGGGAACATCGTGCGCAGGAAGGGAACAGGCTTCCCGACTCCGCGCCTCACGTCCGAGCTGACGGTCACGTGCGACTGCCACACCGAGCAACAAGCGATCGGACATCTATGAGCACGCCCTGGGGCGTTTCGGGGCTGTGAGTGGTTACCCGCGCCCAACGGGGCGAGCGGGCCGCTCTTTGTCGAGCATGGCAACAGGCTGCATGTGGGCGAGAGCAAGATAGACATGCGCGATCGACCCCGACGTCGCGGACCTAGCTAGGAGCTGGTGATGACGGAATGCGATGAAGTGGCAGAAGGGATGCGCGACGCCTTTCTCAACTGGGTTTCGAGGAGGATCGCGAGTTGACCCACTATGCCGCGCGCCGCTACGTGTGCAATCAGCTGCCCGACGAGACACAGACGATCCGCGAGAACGTCGCCTTGAGCCTCTACGCCACCGCGCGGGTGCGCTCGGACAATCGCTCGACGAAGGCGCGCATCGAGGCAATGGATAGCCCGCTCGCCGGGAGTTGGTGACTAAAGTTTAGGCACAAGGTGCCGATAAGCAAGCGTGAATACCTGAGAGGAGGAAATGGTGAAGAGAATTCTGGCGGCGCTGACCGGCGCATTGATCTGCGGGCACGTCGTGGCGGCACCCAATTGGATTTTCTACTCGAAAGCGCCCGCCCAAGACTGGTATGTCGACGCTAATTCCATTAAGTCCGCCGGCACAAATGGTTACAGCCTTTGGATGAAATACGTGATGACAGGCAGCGATCCGAAAGTCGCGCCGGGGGTTTCGCAGGTGGTCATCCATGCGTATGGCAAGTGTGGTGCCGCGAGCCTTATCCTCGACAGCATTGCCGCTTTTGACGCCGCTGGCAACGTGGTGGCGACGCAAGATACGGAACAGAAAGTGGGCATGCCGCCCGGCAGCATCTACGAAGGAATAGCCTCGACGGCTTGCAAGGTGACTCAGGCCTCGAAGTAATGGTTTGTCCATGAGTGGTTGGTATTCGGGGCGCCTCGGGCGCCTCTTTTTTTGCCTCCAGCACCACGCCAAGGCTCGCGTGCTATCGCGTCGCGCGCAATCGTTATCAGCGCTCACGCGTCCAAGATGCAAGCGCCGGGCCCGAAGACCCGTCTCTACAGTGATACCTGTCGCGACGCATTGTGCTACAAGAAACGGGAAAGGAAGAACGGTCCTGAACCACGCGATTCGAGTTGCTCCGAGATGCTCAGATTTCAATTTAGCGCGATACAGCGCACGACTCGTCGCCTCCCTTGGCTCCTCCGAGTTCGCGCCGTCCGCTGAAGCGCTCGCCCGCGAGTGTCCGCAGACGCTCGACAACCTGTATCGCGACGCCTACGAGGATGCGATCGACGCCATCCAACCACAGCATCGACGTCGTGCCTGTCTCTATGGTTTACGCAGCCGCGAAGGTCATGTTCGCGCGCGCAGCCGAGGGGAAGCTGGTCTACGACCTGTCCGGTGACTGCGCTGCGGACGGTGCGTCCCCGTGGGAATACATCTGCTCCTCGCCCGAAGAGTGGGCCGCGTGCTTCGCGCGCCGCCTGGTCGAGACGCAAGGTGGCCACGTCGAAGACGCAGAGGTTGATGCCGAGGTTGTAGGCCGCGTGCGCTACCCGCTGCGTCAAGCGGGCGTGCCACTCACCGACAAACTGACGACGATGATCTGCCACGACAGCGAGCCGCTGCTCGAAACGTTCAGCGAAGCGCTCCTGCCTGAATAACCCCCTGACATGCCGGGGCCGCGCGCCCGGGCGCGGCTTGAAGAAGCACATGAGCGAAGTGACGCAGATCTTCAACGTGGACATCATCCCCGCGATCTCGACCTGCCACGTCTCGCAGGAAACGGCTGAACAGCTGGATCTTGGCGACAGCGAGAACAGCTGGACGATCGTCGCCGCGTATGAGCGCGGCTGGTTCCTCTACGTGCAGCCGGAAGACCTGATGTCGGTGTCGGAGCTCGGCATGCCTGCTGACCTCGCAGACGTCATGGCATGGGGCCGCCGGCACAAGGTCCAGTGGGTTCGCATGGACTGTCGACACGGACTCGGGCACGACGCGTCCAGGCGCGACGTCGCGAACGATCGCTTGCGCATCTGGGCCGAAGCCCACCTCTCGCGACTGTTCTAAGCGCAGCGTTAGGCTCTCACTTAGCGCATACGAGTTTCATTACGTGCTCTCCTACCGAATCCGGCGTCACGTCACGTCGTGCGGTGGCGTCCGAATCGCTATAGATCAACTCGCCTGCCGGATTGTATGAGTGCAGGCTCAGCGTAGAAGTAGTGCCCTCGTCACAGTTGAAAGACCAGACTGCCTTTATTTCGCCAATCTGTCGCTTCGCAGGGTCCGCGCTGTAAGGAGGCTTGTAGACTGACCGGGTCCACACCTTTACGAAACCTCCGGATTTCTAATCGAAGCGGCATCTATGTAAAAGTCGGACTTAGCGTCGCTGCTCACCAGTTGCCAATCCGAGCCGAAGCACGTTCCTGAGACGCTTGCCAGCGTCACGCTGACTACCCATTTCCAAAACATCATTCGAGCCTTTATCAGTTAGTTTTTGGCGCGTCTTCCCAGACGCGCGCGGCGCAAACAAATGCCCGCATCAGTTCGCCTGCTGAACCGGGAACCGTCTCTTCATAAGGCAGGTTCTTCACCTCTTGGAGACTGCTGCCTTCATTATCGTAGCTGACGGCAAGCAACACTCTTGAGTCGTGAGAGGTGCAGCTAAACGTCTCATGCGAGAGTTGATAGGCGAGGGGCTTCATTCCGATCTTTGGTGGATTCTTCCGGAACACGAACTTCGTCCAGCCGGTGACCAAGGTGCCTTGACGCTCCAGACTGTCCTCGTCCACGAGATAGCGCACCTTTGGGGAAGCGGCGACCTCGATCCATTTTTCCGCAAACGCGAATCCTGCGGCATTCATCAAAGCAATGCCGATGACACTCATTTTGAGCAATCGATGGCTCATGTCTCGACCTTCTAATGATGATCCGCGCACGCATGTGAACGGCAGTTCGTGGATGAAATACAGAGTGTTATTTCATGCTTCGAGTCGTAGTATAGACGAGGCAAGCTATCTTGCTGATTCTAAACAAGAATATTGTATTTCCGTGATGCTCGCGTTTACGCGATCAATTCGCAGCCAATTCAGACCACCATGAAGAAGGCCCGACCCGCAATAGAGACACGGCCCGGGCGATCCGCATCACCAGCAATACCTAGAGAACCGTCGATCCGAACCATACTGACGCCGGAACATACGCAAGGTCCTGCTCGCCCGCCAAGACTCGGTAGCAATAATGAGAGAGATGACAACTACGGTGACAATCATGATCGAGTTCTGGCGGGATATTCCCGGCTACGAAGGCTTTTACCAAGCAAGCGACCTCGGCAACGTCCGATCAGTAGACCGCAATCACATCAACCACAAGGGCACAGTCCGCGTCATTCGCGGGAAGCTACTGAGCCTCGTTCCCGAGAGCGGAAGGTATTTCGTCGTGGAGCTAAGCCGCAACGGGGTGCAGAAGCGGAGATATGTGCATCAGCTAGTGATGGAAGCATTCGTCGGCCCGTGTCCGCCCGGAATGCAGGTATCCCACACACACGACCGAAACCAACAAAACAGCCGGCTCGGGAATCTGCGATACGACACACCGACAGGTAAAACAGGGGACACAGGGGACAAGTATGCCCATGGCACGCTCATCCGCAAGGTGAAACCGCCGAAGGCAGTCGCGGCAGTTCAGTCCACCCCGATTATGAGAAAAAGCCGTCTCACGAAGGAACACCAAGAAGAGATTCGGAGACGACGCGCGGCAGGGGAAACAGGCATGTCAATCGCAAGGGAGTTCGGAGTGTCCCAGCCGAGAATCAGACAGATTGTATTAGGAGTGTAGAGGTTAAAGTGAAGAGAGGGTCGTCACGTCTATAAGAGACCTTGTGGCTGGACCTGATCGTTGTCTTTCAATCGACGTTCCAGGAATTTTTCTTAGAGGACAGCCCGAAAAGCCCTGCGAATGGGCCATCACGCCCAATCCAATCAAGCCCCGGCCTATTTCTCCAAACTCACGCCCCTCCATAGACGTCCCATCGTCTAAGTATCGGCAAGCCGCGGCGGCGCCCCTATGGAAAGTAACCCCTCCAAAAACTTATGCGGCAGTGCCGTGGAAGAGATGGGCGCTCGCGTCCACGTATGTTCCAAGCCTTGCTCGGGAGAACGTGAAGCTCACCAACCAGCGCAGGGACAGCAGCATTCCCGGTCCTCTCTGCACGTTCGCCTGGCTAGAACCCGATTGCCGACTGCCCGTAAGGGCATACCGTAGACGACAGTCGAAGGCCCCGCTAAGGACTGCCGTTTCGAACCAGTAACTCTGGACATGGCGGCGCGCCAGAAAACTGCCCCTAAACCAATAGTGAAAGCTGACTATATTGTCTTTGCCTATCAACTTACAGGAGCAAGACGAATTTCAGTATTCAACGTCGCGGTAGAACGGCAAACCGCAAAAGCTAGAAAGCAGACCTACAACATTCAAGGGCGCCCATAATGACGACGACAACGATCAAGACAGTCTCCGCCTCGGCTGCTATTCACCTCTTGAACAGCGAGCTCGGTTCAGAAGACCACAACTCGTCAGATTTCCTAGCGGACAACATAAGAGGCCGCCAAAACATAGCGGGGTTACAACTGCTGCCTGTTGCGCTTCGTCGGTATAGAGGCGCATTTCGGCCCGTCTACGACCTCGAAGCGGTTCATGCCTTCATCAAGGACGTTCGAGCCATTGTTCCCTCCGCCGTGCCTGCTCCTGTGAAGGTGATGGCACTTGCCATCGATCAAACCAAACATTGGCGCATGAACAAGTTCGATCCGAGCGGCGTGCCGATAGCCATGCACCCATAGCCCATCAAAAGTTTTATAGTGCGGCAGTTCATGGCAAGACGAGTGGCGCAACATAAAAATCTTTGGTGAGCTATTCGCGCTCTGGACTGCGACTGTCCGCCGCGATGGCCTCCATCGTTGCCACCAGTGTCGCCAGTAAGTCAGGGTGATGCCGTCGCAGATGTTCATGGATTGTCTCGTTTCGCAGCAGTCGAGTGGTGAAGCCCTTGGCGACGACTAGCGTGAGCATCGTGTCTCCGATGCTCTCCTCGGCCGCTTGGCTGTCCAGGTTCAGCCGCTCCATCTCCCTTTCCATTCGCGCGAGGTCCTCTTGAGAGATCTCGCCGCCCTTCTTCGCTTTCGCCGGCTCCGTCAATGCGTCGGGGCGCGTGGTCGCCAGAAGCATCCCAGCGTAGCTCGCCGTGAAGCGATTCGCCGCGATCATCATTTCGCAGGCTTCGATTTGCCGCATTGGTTTCATCCTTTTCAAGATCGAGAAAACTCGTGGAATCACCATGCGGTCTTTGAGCAAAGAGACCGCCTCGGGAGCGATGCCGTCGAGCAAGTGAATTTTCTCCCGAACGCGTTTTACGTCCATTTGCAACGTCGCCGCGATGCGCTCTTCCGAAGCTCCCTTGGCCAGAGCCGCCCGGATCATTCGATGATCGTGAACGGCTGTGCTCCGGTTAATGTGACGATTAAAAGTGTAGCTCTCGTCATCAGACGAGACCATGCACGGCGCGGTTTGTCTTTTCAATTCTTTGAGCGCTTCTAGCCGAAGGCGCCCGTCAAGCAGGTAATATTCGCCCGCGTTCTCAGCCGATCGAAAAACAGCCAAAGGCTCAATCACGCCCAGCTCTCGCACGGAGCTAACAATGGTCCGAAACTTCGGCGTCGACAAGATTCGCGGTCCCACGGGCGCGCTCAGATGGATAAGGGCAATAGGGACTTCAATGATTTGCCGCTCAAAACCGTGCTTGACGCCGCTCATGGCAGTAGGTCCTCGGGGATGCGGCTTGCGAGAGCTTGCGGAATGTCTTTGATCCCTTCTGCTCGGAGCAGGGTGCGGAAGTGCTCGTCCGCAAGTAGCCTTCGAAACGTCGATGTAATCATAAGAAGCCGCTGCTCTTGAAAAGCCGCGTTTTGGACGATCCGCCTTTGACGCCGAGCCTCGGTTTGATAGGTTCGAAGCAATTTTTGTGGGGTGGGCGCGTCCTTGGGCATCGGCTTCTTGGAGTGGTAGGCCTTCCCAATCGCTTCCCGCTTGCTGATCAGCTTTCGCACCTTGATGAGTTGGTCGCCTTTAAGCGTCCCGCTCTCATAGGCGGCGAGCATCGCGGCTTGGATCTCATCGCTTGACGAGCGCGAGATATCGAGCGCCACCCACATGGGGATTTGTTTTTTCTCGACGGCACGAAGCAGCCTTTGCTCGCCCTTCTCCAACAAGTGCAGGATGTTGTTGATGTAGCTCGAATCCAAATTGGTCTTCTTCGCGATTTGCTCGCTTGTATATCCGCGATCTCTGAGGATCTGCAAGCCACTGAGAAGCTCCTCCGTCGTGTGGCGTCTCCTTGCGATGTTTTCCGTCAGACTGATGAGAAATCGCTCTACTCGATCCGCCTCGACCACGCAACACGGGATCATTGTCTCGCCAAGCGATTTCAGCGCCTCAAATCGCCCTTGACCGCACAGCACCTCGTGCCAAGGGCCGCCCTCGTCGTTGCCCCCGAAAGCCACGGTGATGGGGCGCTTCAAGCCAACCGTCGCGATATTCTCCACGAGTTGAGCGAAGAAAAGGCTGTTGCGAGTGCGCGGATTCAGGACCCGAAGGCGCCCCGCTGGTAATAAGGTGATCAGTTCCTCACGGGGCAGCGTGGCCCCCAACTCTTGCGTTTCACCATCCATAAGACGCTCCTCGCAAAGGCGCTCTTCGCCCCAAATAGGCCAACATCTCCAGGTCGTCAAAGCGATACGCCTCCAAGCCACGCTCATTTTGTTCGCCGATGCGCAGCATCGATTCGCCCATGCCCCATGCCGGCAGGAGGTAGTAGTCGCGGATGGCTTGAGCGTCCGGCTCCATTCGGACGGCGACGGTCAGATCGGGCCGCAGCGCGTGGTCCAGCCGAACAATCCACCGAAGGCGGCCGCCAGACGTGGCGCGGCATCGGCAGAGGACCAAAGAGGATTTGAACTCGGCGTTGACCCACAGAAGGCCTGTATCCGCGTCCGCCTCGATAGACGCCCCAGCGGCGAGCATTGCCTCCTTTGCCCGCCGGACAATCTCAGGATGCATGGCTCGCAAGCATCGGTTGATCTCGACATACTTGTAATCCCGGTCCGGGCGATAGCCGATGAGCGAATACGTCCGCAGCAGGCTTCCAAACCGGCCGCGAAATGCGCTGCTTGACGGGCAGCCCGGCGTCTCGTCGATGACTATTCCAGAAAGATAGCCGTGCTCTCGGAGCGCGCGCCGCAGGGCGTCGAGCATGTCGGAGTCGGTTAGCCGGTAAGAACGTGCAAGGATCATTTGGCGGGCCGCATCGAACAGGATCTGATCGACTACTGGCTCGAAAGCGTTGTCCTTTGGGCAGCGACAATTGTTTTGGCCGGTCGTTGACGATCGTTTTGGCCGGTGGTGAGGAGTCGAAGGGCGGCGCAGTCGCCGTAGACGATGAGCCACCG